>NZ_JAFCMK010000002.1:0-1435738 GCF_018129565.1 Bradyrhizobium sp. AUGA SZCCT0105
GATTGAATCGGAACGGGGCTCTAGATTCTTGTTTTGACGCGTTTTCTTCACGCGAACCGGTATCCACTTCGCTCGAAAACGCTCTAGGGATCGGCGGTTCCAGCATGAACAGGTTGCAACATTGGCGCGGAACATCCTCACGCGCCAGCCATTGTCTCCTGCGTTTAGCCTACGCGCTTAGCCTTGGGGGGCTAACGGAGGAACTTTGAAATGGCTTACAACCCTGACGATCCGTATCGCGCCAACCTGACCGATGACGAAATCCGCCGTCAGGCGCGCTTCAACAGCCTGGACAACGAGCTGCAGCCGGATCCGGAACTCCAGGAGGGACCGACCAGCAGCACCAAGGTCGCGATGTTCGCAGTTGCGGTGGCCGTGGTGCTCGGCGCGCTGTTCTACGGCTTGAACAACACGTCGGTCCACGAGGCCGGCACGACGCCGCCGACGCAGACCGCGCAAACGCAGCCGATCAACCCGGCCGCGCCGCCCCCGGGCATGCGCGACGTGACGCCGAAGCCGAATAGCCAGCCCGGCGTGACCACGGGCGCGGCGCCAGCCAGCCCGGCGAACCCGCCGTCTGACATGAACAAGTCGGACATGGACAAGCCGGCCGCCCCGCCGGCCGAGAATGCCAAGTAACGCGTAACGACACTGACCAGGCGCGAGCGGCGGGCCCAAGCGGCCCGCCGCTCTTTTGCGCGCGAAGTCTACTTGAACATCTTGTTGAGCTCGCCGCCGGGATAGCCGTTGGCGAATTCGGTGAAGGTGCCCTTCTCCGCCATTTCCTTGGCGGCCTTCATGACGCCGGTCCAGGCCATCCGCGCCAGCGCCCCGCCGACGCTGATCCGGCGCACGCCGAGGTCGGCGACCGCTTGCAGTGTCAGGTCGGACGCGCCGCCGATCAAAAGATTGACCGGCTTCGGCGCCACCGCCTTCACGACCGCGGAGATTTCCTCTTTGGTCGAGATGCCCGGCGAATACAACACATCGGCCCCGGCTTCCGAATAGGCCTGCAGCCGCTCGATCACCAGATTGAGGTCCTTCTTGCCCCACAGGAACGCCTCGCAGCGGCCGGTGAGCAGCACGCCGCTGTGGTCGGCATCGATGGCCTTGCGTGCCGCCCTGATGCGCTCCACCGCGAGCTTGTGCTCGAACAGCGGATTGGCGGCATCACCGGTCGAGTCCTCGATCGAGAGCCCGGCGACGCCGGTCTTGACGCCGCGCGCGACATTGACCGCGACCTTGTCCGGCTCGACCGCGAAGCCGCCCTCGAAATCGGCGTTGACGGGAATATCGACCGCCGCGCAGATCGCAGTGAGGTGGTCGCAGACATCGTCGATCGTGACGCGGTTGTCGGCCTTGGCGATGGTCCAGGCAAAGCCCGCGCTGGTCGAGGCCAGCGCCTTGAAACCGAGATGTTGCAGGGCGCGGGCGCTACCGACGTCGAACGGGTTCGGAATGATGAAGCACCCGCTCTCATGCAGCTTCTTGAAGGCGGCTCGTTTGTCAGCAGTTGGCAGTGGCATTGGTCGCTCCCTAGAGTCGTTGGCCGCGCAGAGATAGGCACGCGCATCTGCGCGCGCTAGAGCTTCGGCTCGTGCACCGCGCGGCTGTCCTTCGGCGCCTGATCGCGTTCGTTCAGGCCGTAGTCACGCATCACGCTCGCGACCCGCAGCCGGTAATTCTCGAAGATCCGCGCGCGGCCCTTGGCCTGGGTGCGGCGGTGCTCGACCGTGTTGCGCCAGGCTTCCACCGCGGCCTCGTCGCGGAAGAATGACAGCGACACGAACTTGCCCTTCTCGGTGAGGCTCTCGTACCGCTCGACCGAGATGAAGCCGTCGATCTCCTGCAGGATCGGCTTCAGCTCGGCGGCAAGGTCGAAATAGAGCTCCCGGTGCTCAGCCTTCGGCCAGACTTCGAAGATCACGGCAATCATGGGCGCCTCCGCGCATTGTTGTTGTGGTGCGACTATAGCTCGACCTTGCGCAGGAATGTCCGTTCCTCGGCGAGGATGAAGCGGTTTTGTTCCGCGAAGTTGAAGTTCGCCACGCCCTCGCCGTCCTGACGCAGCCGCGCGCGATAGGCCTCGTAGGCGGCAAGGCTCTCGAACGAGATCAGCGCGAAAGCGATGTTGTTGGTGCCCTCATGCGGCATCCAGTAGCCGAGCAGATCGCCGCCGCAGCGCGGGATGATCGAGAGCCAGTTCCGCGAATACTCCTCGAACATCACGCGCTTGAACGGATCGAGCTGGTAGCGGATGAACACGGTGACGGTCATTCGGGTCTCCTGGTATTTCGTCATTGCGGGCGACGGGCACGATGGACACTACCTCCTTGCTCGACCTTGATGCTTCGGCTATCATCGAACTATGAAAGCAGGACCCGACATCTCCCGGATCGCCGCTCTGGTCGGCGATCCCGCACGCTGCAACATGCTGACCGCGCTGATGACCGGCCGCGCGCTGACCGCGAGCGAGCTGGCGCAGGAGGCCGGCATCACGCCGCAAACGGCGAGCTCGCATCTCGCCAAGCTCGAGGCCGGCGGCCTGATCGAGCCCGAGAAGCAGGGCCGCCATCGCTACTATCGGCTCTCCGACCCCGACGTCGCCGACGTGCTCGAAGCCCTGCAGGGCATCGCCGCCCGCGCCGGCCATATGCGCGTGCGCACCGGGCCGAAGGATCCGGCGCTGCGCCGTGCCCGCATCTGCTACGACCATCTCGCCGGCGATCTCGGCGTGCAGATGCTCGACAGCATGAAGCGGCAGAAGCTGGTGCGCCAGAGCAAGCAGGCGATCGAGCTCACCGGCGAAGGCAAACGCTTCATGGCCGAGGAGCTGCAGATCGACGCCGATGCGCTGACACATCCGCGCCGCCCGGTGTGCAAGGCCTGCCTCGACTGGAGCGAGCGGCGGCACCATCTCGCCGGCACGCTCGGCGCTGCCATGATGGACCGCTTCACCGAATTGAAATGGGCGGCGCGCGATGCTGCACCGGGCAGCCGCGTGGTCAATTTCTCGCGCAACGGCGAGAAGCGGTTCGCCGCGCTGTTCGGCGCGAGCGAATAACATCGCGCGTTCAGGTCAGCGCTGGCGCGTCATTCGGCTCCGGTCTCGCTTGTCTCGCTCTCCGATATATTTGGTGTCCTCGCCGCTGTGCGCTTCGTCCGATGCGCGCCTCGCGAAATATTTTGAAACGATGCTGAGCGTGATTGCGACGCACTGACGCAGGCGTGATGCGCAACATTCATGTCGCATTCAGTCCGCAACATTATGGTCGACGACATCGGGCACGGCTTCTGCAATGATCCGGCCGGGCGAATCGGTAATCTCAAGTTTGTTGCGGCGCCGCAGCGCGCGGCCCATTAAGAAGGAGAAGTCATGAAGTATCTTTTTGCAGCAGCAGTTTTGGTGACGACCGCTTTCGCCGGCATCAGCGCCGCTGACGCTGCCGGTGGCTGCGGCCCCGGCTGGCACCGCGGTCCGTATGGAGGCTGCGTCAGGAACCGCGGCCCCGTCGTCGTCGCTCCGGGCGCCGTTGTCGTTCGCCCGCCGGTCGTGGTCGAGCGCCCCGTCGTGGTGGCGCCGCGCGTCCGCACCTGCCCCTACGGATTCATGTGGCGCTACGGCCGTTGCCGCCCGATCTGACCGCGGCGCATTCCGAACAACAAAACCCCGCTTCGCGCGGGGTTTTTCTTTTTCGTCGTGACGTCGACATCACCAGCGGCGCCAGTGATGATGATGCCAATGATGATGGCGCCAGCCCCAATGCCTGTGGTGCCAATGCCGGTGGTGCCGACCCCAATGGCGGTGGTGCCAGTGCCGATGATGCCAGCCCCAGTGGCGGTGATGCCAGTGCACCTGTTCGGGCTTCAAGCGACCAACCTCGTCGCCCGTGGTGACAGCCGGTTGCGCATCGCGATCGACGGGCGAATGTGCCTCGCGACTGAGGGGAAGCGGTGCGAGCGGCGCTGCCTGCACGGTTGCTGCGAAGGCGGCCGCACAGGTAGCGACGGCAAAGGCCATCTTTAGAAGATTCCGGCGTTCCATGAGCGTTTCCCTTTGTTGCTGAGCGGGATCAACTGCGTCAGCCAGTCTTTTCGCCGCGACCTGAACGCTCGCTGAACCGCGCATTCACGTTTCATGGAGTTCAATGCCGCGCGGCCGCATTCGCGTTCGCGTGACGTCACACAACCATCACGACAATGCCTCCTCCTCCAACGTTCTGTAGGGCGGATTAGGCGAAGCCGTAACCCGCTGACCGTCGGCGCGGAACAAGGACGGCGGGTTACGCTGACGCTAACCCGCCCTACGCATCACGCCCGCTGCTGCGTCTTGCCCGTCATGCCCATTCCACCGGTTTCGTGAACCGTCGATCGGAACTAGCATCACGCATCACAAGAACATCTCCGGGAGGCCGCCATGAAGTCAGGACAACCGATCAAGGATGCCAGCCACCTCTACGAAGTCGAGCGCCGCGCCCAGCACGCCGCCCGCCCCGGCTTCCGCATCATGGAGTTGCAGCTCTCGCCGACCCAGAAAGTGCCGTGGCACACCCATAGCAACATCTCCGACACGTTCTACGTGCTGGAAGGCCGGATGCGGCTGTTCCTGCAGGAACCGAAGGAGGAAGTGCACCTCAAGCCAGGCGAGGTCTACTCCGTGAGGCCCACCCGCCCTCATCTCGTCACCAACGCCGGCACGACGTCGCTGACGTTCCTGATCCTGCAGGGCGTCGGCGAATATGATTATGTGCCGCTGGCGGCGAAGTAGGGGCACGCTCCTCCCGCTGTCGTCCCGGCGGAGGCCGGGACCCATACGCCGCAGCAGGAGTTGTGTGGGGACTCGTCGTTCCGGTGTCGCGCGATAAGCGGCATTTGTGGTTATGGGTCCCGGCCTTCGCCGGGACGACACTGAATATGTGGCGAGATCTGTAAGTCATAAATCCGCGTTCTCGCGGCATCGTCCGAGCTTTGTGACAAGGCAAATCAATCGCGCGGCCCCCCCGATGGCACGGTCCAGACCAGCCCGCGCCACGGCTCGCCGCGCGGCGTCAGCGTCGTGAAGTCACGCGCGGGAGCGCGCAGCAGTTTGAGCCGCGCCATCACCGCCTGCGAGCGCGCATTGTCCGGGCCGGTGAAGGACACGATCTCGCGCAGCCCGGCGTCATGAATTGCGTGCCGCAGCGCCGCGCTGGCGCTCTCGGTCGCGTAGCCATGCCCCCAGGCCCTGCGCGTGAAGCGCCAGCCGATTTCGAAATGCGCGCCGAGCGGATGATCTCCCGACAATCGCGGCATCACGCCCGCATAGCCCAGCAACGCGCCGTCGACGTCCTCGACGGCCCATCGGGATATGCCGTGGTCGCGCTGCGCGGCAACGTACCGCTCGAGCTTCCGGTCGCTGTCCGCCCGGCCGAGCGGTCCGCCGTAGTCCGCCATGACGTCAGCATCGGCATGCATCGCCGCGAATGCGTCGCGATGGCGATCGTCCCAATGGTAAAGTCGAAGGCGCGGCGTTTCGATCATGCGCGTACCCTCGCCCGCTTCTGCCATCACATCAGCTTCAGCGGCACGTCGTGAACCAGCCGAAGATCGATGTTGCCGATCAGTCGCGCACGGCGTGCCTCGGCGGTCGCGATCGCGGCCTCGGTCTGCCGCAACGTGCTGACATTCGATCCGAGCGACACGATGCCGCCGAGCACCAGCGCAATCGATCCGAGCGCCGCGGTCTCACCAGAACTGAACAGCCCAAGCAGCGCGGCGAACAACAACGCGAAGCCGCCGGCGATTGCCACCTTCGACCCGAGGATGATTCGCCGCGACCGCTCGGCGCTTTCGGCAAGCTGCTCGATCTGCGCTTCGATCTCGGAAATCTCGTCGGTCGGATCGTCTTCGGTCATCGGATTCGCACCTGTAGGGCGGGTCAGTGTGAGCATTCCCCGCCGCGGAGCACATCAACCGAGACATCGAAGCCAACTTCGTTCCCCGCGTACTCGCTACTATTATCGTAACCAGATGGGACGGCGCTCCTCGTCTCCGAAGAATCCCCAGTCAGTCAAGGCTTCCCTGAACACTTTCTCATCATAGCTCTCGTAGATCTTGGGGTTAATGAAGCTCTGGTACAGTCCGTGCGCGTCGGCGGCAGAACTCAGTCGCTCATCGACCCCATGACTAGGGCCATCGAGTAAGCCAAGGACCATGCCCTTCGGACCGCCGAAATGTGGCAAATAGGCCGCACACCAGACGTCTCGACTATCTGGGGATTTCAGGAGGTAAGGAGCCTCGATACTAAAAGAAAGAACGCCTGCCGCCAGGCGTCGCAGACCTTCTTTCGTTCCTCGTCAATCCCCATCGTTGCTCACTCGAGAACCACTCGTCATAAGCTACTGAAGCTGCCCAACGAAGGTGGTGGGTTACGCTTGCGCTAACCCACCCTACGCCGCCCTCATAGCGGAAGATTGTCGTGCTTCTTCGCCGGGATCTCGACCTTCTTATCCCTGAGCATCGCCAGCGCCCGGGCAATCCGCCGCCGCGTCGAATGCGGCATGATGACGTCGTCGATGTAGCCGCGCTCGGCGGCGATGAAGGGGGACAGGAAGCGGTCTTCGTATTCCTTGGTGCGGGCGGCGATCTTGTCGGGGTCGCCGATGTCAGAGCGGAAGATGATCTCGACCGCGCCCTTGGCGCCCATCACGGCGATCTGCGCGGTCGGCCAGGCGTAGTTCATGTCGGCGCCGATTTCCTTGGACGCCATCACGTCGAAGGCGCCGCCATAGGCCTTGCGGGTGATGATGGTGACGAGCGGTACCGTGCACTGCGAATAGGCGAACAGCAGCTTGGCGCCGTGCTTGATCAGGCCGCCATATTCCTGCGCGGTGCCCGGCAGGAAGCCCGGCACGTCGACGAAGGTGACGATCGGGATGTTGAAGGCATCGCAGAACCGCACGAAGCGCGCGGCCTTGCGCGAGGCATCGCTGTCGAGCACGCCCGCCAGCACCATCGGCTGGTTGGCGACGAAGCCGACCGTGCGGCCGGCGATGCGGCCGAAGCCGGTGACGATGTTCCTGGCGAAGGTCTCCGAGATCTCGAAGAAGTCGCCCTCGTCGACCACCTTCAGGATCAGCTCCTTCATGTCGTAGGGCTTGTTCGGATTGTCGGGGATCAGCGTGTCCAGGGACATGTCGACCCGGCCGATATCGTCGAAGCTCGGCCATTCCGGCACGCCGTCGGTGTTATTCGACGGCAGGAAGTCGATCAGGCGGCGCATCTGCAACAGCGCATCGACGTCGTTCTCGAAGGCGCCGTCGGCGATCGAGGAGCGCGTCGCGTGCACCGAGGCGCCGCCGAGTTCCTCTGCCGTCACCACCTCGTTGGTGACGGTCTTCACCACGTCGGGGCCGGTGACGAACATGTAGCTGGTGTTTTTCACCATGAAGATGAAATCGGTCATGGCGGGCGAATAGACGTCGCCGCCGGCGCAGGGGCCCATGATGACCGAGATCTGCGGGATCACACCCGAGGCCTGCACGTTGCGGCGGAACACGTAGGAATAACCCGCGAGCGCGGCGACGCCTTCCTGGATGCGCGCGCCGCCGGCGTCATAGAGGCCGATGATCGGCGCCCTCGCCTTCATCGCCATGTCTTGCAGCTTGGTGATCTTCAGCGCATGGGTTTCCGACAGCGAGCCGCCGAACACGGTGAAGTCCTTGGCGAACACGAAGGTCTTGCGGCCGTTGACCGTGCCCCAGCCGGTGACGACGCCGTCGCCGGGGATCTTGGTCTTCTCCATGCCGAACTCGATCGAGCGGTGCTCGACGAACATGTCGAATTCCTCGAACGAGCCCTTGTCCAGCAGCAGTTCGATCCGCTCGCGGGCGGTCAGCTTGCCGCGGGCGTGCTGCGCCTCGATGCGCTTTTCGCCGCCGCCCAGCTTGGCGCCGGCGCGCCGCTCTTCGAGGGTGTCGAGGATGTCTTTCATTTGTTTCCGCCCGTGTTAGCTACAGTCCGCGTCCCGGTGCGAACCGGTGTCCCGCTTGGTTCGGAATGGCTTTAGCACGGCCATTTCGGAACCGGAAAGGCGCTTGTGACCGGGTTCGGGCGCAAAAACGGTAGGATTTTCCGACATCTGGGGAGACAGCGATGACTGATACGACCACGGCCGAGACCGGCGCCGCCACGGGCGGGGTCCGCACCCTGCTCCGGCTGGAGGGGCTGGTGCTGTTCGTCGGGATGACCGTGCTCTACTACAAGTGGGAGGGTTCCTGGCTGGTCTACGTCCTGCTGTTCCTGGTGCCGGACATCAGCTTTGCCGCTTACCTGATCAGCCCGCGGGCCGGCGCCATCGCCTACAACGCCGCCCACACCTATCTGGCGCCGGTGGCGCTGATGACGCTGGGTTTTGCCGGCGAAGGACCGCTGGTGCTCTCGATCGCGATGATCTGGCTTGCACATATCGGGATCGACCGCGCGCTCGGCTACGGGCTGAAATACTCAAGAGGGTTTGGCTACACCCATCTCGGGCGGATCGGAAAGCTCAGCTGAACCGAACGCCGATCCGGCCTTTCCTGCGCCAGATCACGCGGCAATGCCGCTCCGTCGTCTCCATTTCCAGCACGAGGCGGAAGCTGTCGGGGATGACAGCGGGATTTGTCGCCTCGACCGCAGCGCCGGTCGCGGAGAGGTTGCGCACGATGCAGGTCATGCTGCGCCGGGCAAAGCTGATGCGCGCTGCCCGCGCAACGTTGCGCCTGAGAGCCCTGCGCTGGTCGCCGGCGGCCTCGCTGGTCGCGCCGGTCGAGAAGCCGGAGCGGATCTTGCCCTGCAACCGCACGTCCGCCTGCATGTCGAAATGCTTGAGGATGCGGGGTCTGCTTCCGACCACGGTCAATTGCAGGGATGCGAGCAGATGCTCGACCGTCTTGCCGTCGCTGCCGAACGGCAGCAGCAGCCGCTCGCAATCGACTTGCCGATCGTTGGCATCGATGGTCGAGAAGACCATGTACACCGCGCAGCCGCTCGTCGCGCATTGCTTCGCCGGCGTCAGCGTAATGCGCCGGAGCGACATCGAGACCACCTGCTCCATGGTCTTGCCTGCCCAGGCGGAATTGAACGCCTCGGCGACATGCTCGCCCTGATACATCGCGCGGAATTTGCGCAGACGTCCCTCGCCCTCGACCGCCCATGCGACGAGTTGCCGGGGATCGTGCATCGCGGGATCCGGTTTCAGTTCGGCGAAAGCGGGAAATGGCCGGCCGGCCGACAGCTGATCCCAATAGGTCAGCAGTGCGCGCTGGCTTTCCGACCTGACCGCGTCGGGCGCAATCAACCTGAATGGCATCGGCCCCCTCGTGTCGCGTCGACGCGCATGGTGAGCAGCTGAATTTAAGGATCGCTGAAACCTGATCCGTAACAGTGCGGGCCGGTGCGCCCGGCGGCATGAATTACCGCTTGGCATGGTTAGCGCGCGCTTTACAATTCGGCCAAGTCACAGGGAGAAATCAAACAAAGGGACAGAGCGGGATGATGATTCGACGAAAGTCATCCCGCTCTAGCCTCAAGCGTACCGGCGCGCGAACACGACGCAGGCGACGACGAGCATGGTCGCTGCGATCATCGACCAGGCGACCGGCTCATGCAGCAGCAGCCCGGCCAGCGCGAGGCCGAAGAACGGCTGCAACAGCTGCAACTGGCCGACGCTGGCGATGCCGCCGAGCGCAAGGCCGCGATACCAGAACACGAAGCCGACCAGCATACTGAAGATCGAGACGTAAGCGAGCCCGAGCCAGGCCGGCGCGCCGATGCCCTGCCAGCTCGGCGGCAGCGTCATGATGGTCATCACGAGCACCACCGGCACTGAGAGCACCAGCGCCCAGGAAATCACCTGCCAGCCACCGAGCCGGCGCGACAGCGCAGCACCCTCGGCATAGCCGAGGCCGCAGACGATGATGGCGGCGACCATCAACAAGTCGCCGGTCAGCGACGCCGATCCATCACCTGACAGAGCGAAGGCGCCGACCGTCGCGCTGCCGATGCAGGAGAACAGCCAGAACAGCGGCTTCGGCCGCTCGCCGCCGCGCAGCACGCCGAACACCGCGGTCGACAGCGGCAGCAGCCCGATGAACACGATCGAATGCGCCGAGGTGATGTGCTGGAGCGCCAGCGCGGTCAGCAGCGGAAAGCCGATCACGACGCCGAGGGCTACGATGGTCAGCGACACCAGGTCCTTGCGCTGCGGCCAGGGCTGCCGCAGCACCGCCAGCAGTGCCGCGCCGAGCAGCGCCGCGATCGCCGCGCGTGCCGAGGTCAGGAACAGCGGCGAGAACCCGGCAACCGCGACGCGGGTGGCCGGCAGCGAGCCGCTGAAGATGATCACGCCGAGCAAACCGCTGCCCCAGCCCTCCAGCGAAGCGCTGCTGCGCCCCTCGCCCGCCCAGGACTTCCCCGACAGAGACTTCCCCGACAATGTCTTCGAATCGCTCATCGCGCACCTCGTCTTTCGCAGGCGAGGATAGCGGCGGCGGGCTGGCCAAGGCAGTTACGGATCAGTACAATATCGCCAAACTGTATGGGTAAAGGTAGGCATACACTTTAAGGTAGGCAAACACTTGCGGCAGCCATCCAATCATCGCGCCGTTTTGGCGCCGAAGGCGACCCGGACCACCGACGTGATGAACGCGATCCGCGCCAGAATCGCGAGCCGCGCGCTCGCCGCCGACGACCGCCTGCCCTCGATCCGCAGCTTTGCCGCGACCATGGGCGTCGCGCCCTCGACCGTGGTCGAGGCCTATGACCGGCTCGCCGCCGAGGGCCTGATCCGGGCGCGGCCAGGCTCGGGCTTCTATGTCTCGTCCGCGGCGCTGCCGCCGCTGGCGCTCACAAGGGACCAGCCGCAGCACGATCGCGCCGTCGATCCGTTCTGGGTGTCGCGGCAATCGCTCGACGCCGCGAGCGGCGCGCTGAAACCGGGCTGCGGCTGGCTGCCCGCCGACTGGATGCCGACCGAGGCGCTGCGGCGCGCGTTCCGCGGCCTGGCGCGGGCCGACGACGCCGTGCTCGCCGATTACGGTGCGACGCGCGGCTCGCTGGCGCTGCGCCGCATGCTGATGGCGCGGTTCGCCGACGAAGGTCTCGAAGTGTCGCCCGAGCAGGTGCTGCTCACGATGTCCGGCACCCAGGCGATCGACCTGATCTGCCGCTTCCTGCTGCGGCCCGGCGACACGGTGCTGGTCGACGATCCCTGTTATTTCAATTTCCGGGCGTTGCTGCGCGCCCATCAGGTCAAGCTCATCAGCGTGCCCTACACGCCATCGGGGCCCGATATCACAAGCTTCGAGGCGGTGCTCGACGCCGAGCGGCCGCGGCTCTACATCACCGTGTCCGGTCTGCACAATCCAACGGGCGCGACGATGTCGCCGCAGACCGCGCACCGCGTGTTGAACGCGGCTGCAGCCTTCGACCTCACCATCGTCGAGGACGACATCTTTACCGATTTCGAGCCGGAGCCGTCGGCGCGGCTCGCGGCGCTCGACGGACTGAACCGCGTGATCCGGATCGGCAGCTTCTCCAAGACGCTGTCGGCATCGTTGCGCTGCGGCTTCATCGCGGCGCGCGCCGACTGGATCGAGCAGCTGGTCGATCTGCAGGTCGCGACCGGGTTCGGCGGCCCCTGCGCGGTCGCGACCGAAATCATCGCGAGCGTTTTGGCGACCGGCTTCTACCGCAAGCATGTCGAGGAGCTGCGCCGGCGGCTGGCGCGCGCCCGCCGCGACGTCGGCGAGAAGCTGCAGCGCATCGGCATCGAGCCGTGGCTGATGCCGCGCGGCGGCTTCCAGCTCTGGTGCCGCCTGCCCGACGGCTGCGACTCCGCCGACGTGGCGCGCGCAGCACTCGCCGACAACATCGTGCTGGCGCCGGGCAACGTGTTCAGCACCACACAATCGGCCACCGGCTTCATGCGCTTCAACGTCGCGCAATGCCGCGACCCGAAACTGATGCCGGCCTTACAGCGCGCGATCGGGCGCTAGCTTGCGCCTGATCGACGCGACGCTCGTTATTTCTCACCCACCTTGAACGGCTCTTCCTTGCCCGGCGGCACCGTCTCTTCCGCCATCGCCAGCAGCATTGCGACCATCACGTAATTGCCGGCGAGCGCGGTGAGATCGACGATCTGCTGGTCGTTGAAGATTGCCTTGGCCCGCGCATAGGTCTCGTCGGAGACCTTCTTGGTCGTGGTCAGCTCGGTGACGAAATCGTACACCACGGCCTCGTCGTCGGCCATCTTCGAGGGACGGTTGCCGGCCTTCAGCTCGGCGATGACATCGGCCGACAAGCCGGCCTTGGCCGCGAGCGGCGCATGCGCGAACCACTCGACCTGCGAGCGCCACTGCCGGCCGATGATCAGGATCGCGAACTCGTTCAGCTTGGTCGGCACCGAGGTCTGCCAGCGCAGGTAATAGAACAGATCGTAGAGCCGCTGGCCGAGCACCGGGCTCCTGATCATCGGATTGTAGGGACCGCCGATGCCGACGCTCGACACCTTCATGATCGCCTCGCCGAGCGGCCGCTGCTGGTCGTTGAGCTGATCCATCGTGAGCTGCGGGAAGCGCGGCTCCTTGCTGGTGGCCGGCGCCGAGAACATTGTGGCCGCGAGCCAGCCGCCGGCCGCGGCCAGCGTAAGTGACGACAGCCAGATCGAAGCCGATTGCATGATTTCCTCCGGTTTTGCTTTTATCGGAGGATGCTAATCGAGCGGCGGCGCGCCTACCAGTCGCAGCGTACGCAGGTCAGCCCGTCACAGCGCGACGATGTCGGTGAGGCATTGCTGCGTCACGCTCATCCGCGCATCGATCTGCGCCTGGGTCTTGCAGTCCATGTTCATCGCGAACACGGTGACCTCGCTGCCCTTCTCGGCCCAGCCGACCAGCCAGCCCAGCGCGCCGTGCTCCTTGTCGGTGAGGCCGGTCTTGGCCCGAATGACGGCGTCGCCGACTTTCGTCACCGGGAGAATGTCGCACACCAGCTCTTGGCTGCGCTTGCCGACCGGCAGCACGCCGCGGCGCAGCCGGTCGAGGAAATCGATCTGCTGCACCGGATCGATCCGAAGGTTTCCCGTCACCCAGAACTGGTCGATGCCGCCGCCAATGTCGCGGTTGCCGTAGTCGATGACGTCGAGATACTTCTGCATCCGCTCCTCGCCGATCCGGCGGGCGATTTCCTGGAACACCGGGAAGGCCGACACCGCGAGCGCCGAGCGCAGCGTGTGATCCTTGTTCCAGGCCTCGATGCTGCGCGTTGTGCCGTCCCACTTGAAGACGTCCTTGTCGGGATCCTGCACCACGCCGGTCTCGAGCGCGATCAGCGCGTTCGGGATCTTGAAGGTCGAAGCCGGCAGCCTGCCCTCGCCCGAGCGAACCTTGTCGCTCGCGATGATCAGATAGTCCTCGATCTTGTAGCCGACGAAGGTGCCCTCGGTGCCGAGATCGAAGAACCGCTTTTGCAGATCCTCGCGAAACTCGCTGCGCTGGTACGACACATTGGCGAAGCTGCGCGACGGCAGGATGGTGGCGGCAGCAAACAGACCGAGCGCATGGCGGCGATTGATCACGACGAGACCTGGTCAATTCGGGTTGACGACGATGCTGATGTCATCGTGGTGAAAGGATGGCAATGAGCCTCACTTGTTTGACGCGTTTTCTTCACGCGAACCGGTGCCCACTTCGCTTGAAGCGCTATCGCTACCGCGCCCTGCCCGACATCCGCAACACGAACACCAGCACCTCGGCGACGGCCTTGTAGAGCTCGGCCGGGATCTCGTCGCCGAGCTCGACATTGGAGAGCGCGCCGGCCAAAACCTCGTTCTCCTCGATCGGGATGTCGTTAGCCTTGGCGACCTCGATGATCTTGGCGCCGATCGCGCCCTTGCCTTTTGCCACCACGCGCGGCGCGCCGGCGTGGTCGTAATGCAATGCGACCGCGAGCTGGTTCGGCGTCTCGCTCATGATGCGCGATCCAGGAAATGGCCGGCGCGCGCCGGCGCAGGTTGCGGCGGGCTGCCGTCGCGGATTTCGATGTCGCCGGGCGTCAGCTCTGCCCTGGTCAGCGCCAGGCTCAGTTCGGAAGCGCCGGCGCGCAATTGCGCGGCGGTCGAAGGACGCTCGGCCCACATCCGCACCGAGGTGCGCTCGCCGTTCAGCGAGACCAGCGCGTGCACGGGCCCGGCCGGCTCGACGTCGAGCGTGAAGCGCGCCCGCCACACCCCCTTGGCGGCTTCGACCTCGTTGCCGCCGCCGTCGCGGGAAATCTCGAACTGCGCCATCGCCGTGCCCTGCTGGGTCAGGAACGGAATCTCGAAATTCCAGCGCGGCACCATGGCGTCGAGCTGCGGGCGCATGCCGTCGCCACGGTCCGGCAGCGAGGCGATCTGCAGCAGCGTCTGCCGCGCCAGCGCCGCGTCGGTGTTTTCCAGCAGGCGATGCGCAGCGGTCGCAAGCGGCGTGCCGGGTGCGATCGACGGCTCGGCAACGGCCTGGGCCGACGGCAGCGCGCCGGGAAACGGCGGTGGCGGCGTGCTGCCGCGTGCGGGCACGTCGCCGGGCAGCATCTCCCGCGGCGCGGCGCCCTGCCGTGCCGGGTTGCCGAGCTCATGCAACGCTTCCTGAATGAGATTGAGCGCGCCGCCGGATGACGGTCCGGCATCGAGCGCATCCGCGAGCGCGCCTGCGAGGCGGGTGGCGCCGCGGGTGAGATCCTCGGCAATCGGCACGCGCGCCTGCGGCAGCAGGATCTCCTGAACCTCGAGCTCGGGCATTGACGGCGGCACGATGCTCGGCGCCGTGCCGGCACTGGCGAGCGACGGCTGCTGCAGCGGCGTGGACGCGGGCCTTGTGGCATCGCCGGCGCCGAGCGAAGTCAGCGCCTGGCGCAGCACGATCAGCGCGGCCTTCAAGTCGGGCGCGCCGCCGCCCGCGGGTGCTACGGCCGCGGCGAGCGTCGCCTCCAGCAGCACGCCGGATTTCTGGAATCCCGCCTTGACGGCATCGCCGCTCAAATTCTCGTTGAGGCCGGTCTGCTGCGCCAGCACCTGCGCGATCGCAGCCTGCAGCTTCGGCGGCAGATTGGCCGCAGCGACCGCCGCAAGGTTGGCAAACAGCGGCGCCTGGCTGCCCTGGACGGCGGCCGCATGCTGCGCCGTCGCGGTGATGGTGATGCGCTCGAGCGGCGTCAACACGGCCTTCGGCGCCGTGGCGACGGGTTGCGGAGCAGCGGTGACGTTGGCCGCTGCCGGCGACAATTGCACGGCATCGCCCGTGTCAGCCCCCGGCCCGACCAGTTGCAGGCGGATGCCGTCGCTGGTCTGCGATACCGCAAGCTGCAGGTTCTGGCCCTGTTGCAGCGGCACCTCGGTCTGGACGTCGATCGACAGGCTCGCGATCGCGATCCGCACCAGGTCGGCGGACAACACCTTCAGCACCTGCGCATTGACGACGCTGCCGGCCTCCAGCGTGAGGTCGGGCGCAACGCTGTCCGCCTCTTTCGAAGCGAGCACCGGCAGCACGGGATTGACGGCGATAGCCATGTCGGAGGTCTCGGCCAGGCGGCAGGGTCAAACCGCAGGCTAGCCCGGCGCCGTAAACCCCTCGTTAACCGGCAGCCGACCTGAACTCCCTCAGGACGCCGGCGGCGGCCTTGAAATCGACCTGGCGGGCGGCGCGGCGCGCGGCGACCTCCTCGTCGACGCCCCATTTCTCGATGTTCCAGTCCTCGTCGACATGGGCGGCGGCCCAGACCTGGTCCTCGTCGCGGACGCCATGCGCCAACGCCAGCGCCAGCAGCGCCGAGCCGGTCAGCGTCGTCACCACATGGAGCGCCGCGACCGACCATGGATCGGTCGGGAACGCCGCACGCGCCGCCTTGATGGCGGGCTCGGGCTGGCCGACATGCATGACCCCCTCGGCCATCACGAAATGGGCGCCGAGCGCATCGGCGGCCCAGAACAGGATCGGGTCCCAATGCCGGGCCTCGCGCGCCACCAGCGTGTCGGGATAGCCAGCGCGATAGAACAGCAGGTCGCTGCCGAGGAATTTTGCCGCATCGTCGGCGACCTCGTCGACGCGATCGATCACCCCCTCGATGACGCTGTTGGCCAGGCGCGTCAGCGGCATGGTCATGGGATCGATGGTCTCGCCCTGCGCATTCCATTCGGCTGCGACCGCATCCCCAATGGCGCGGCTCGGCACCACGATCGGCTTGCCGGACGGCGAGCGGATCTGCTTGCCGTCGAGCGTGATCGCAAATCCGCCATCGGCCTCAGCCACGCCGACGCTGGTGTAGAACCGCTTGCGCTGGGGCCTGCGGATGTGGCGGCGCACCGCCTCCTGCGGGTCGAGCGGGGATTGGTCTGGGACGTCGTCGAAGAGTTCGCGCATTGCGCCGGCCGGCTTTCGCTTGGGAGGATTTCCCTGCAAGATATGCCAGCGGCAACGGCAAATAAAGCTGATGGGACGCGGCAAATTCCTCGCGGGTTTTTCGCTGGTGGCGACGGTTTTCGGAGCCGCCGCCACCGATGCCGGGTTCCGCACACCGGAATCGCTGATCCGCAACGTCTACGCCCATTATGGCAAAGGCAGCGCCGCGTTTTCGAATGGCCTGCCGCGCGACGACGAAACGGCCCGCCAATTCTTCGATTCCCCCCTGCGCGGCGCCTGGACCGCCTTGCACGACGCCCCCTACGATTTCCTGGTGCAGAGCCCGACCTGGCGGCTCGGCCCGATCTCGATCGCAATTCCGCGGCGGCAGTTCGACAGGACCGACGTGACGGTGACATTCGACAATGAGGGCCGCGCGGTCACGCTCAACTTCATCGTCGTCAACGGTCCCGACGGCTGGGTGATTGCGGACGTCGAGAGCCCGCACGATTCATTGCGGATGTTTCTGGCGCAGTTCAGGCGCTAATCCCGATCGTCAACACGACAGCGCGCGATGTGATCAGTGACGAAAAAAAATCTGTCGGCTACCTGCGCGTCCTGCTTTCTCCGCAATTCAGTCCGCGAATGGTGCATCCGATTGATCGCACAGCGGGTTTGAACGGCGCGCGCATTTCTGCGTCGAAGTGCCGCAAGATGCTGTCATCTGCGTGTTAAGAACTTGCCAGATTTCGGCAACAACGCGCGGCTAGCGTCGCGACACCAAACAGAAGCATTGGTCGACCATTGCGGTCGCAAGACGTGAACTGACGTCACGCGTGGCGTCCGTGCGCGCTTGCGCGCCAGTGGCGACGTATTGGCGGGGCGGCGTGGCACGACGACTTTCGACCGTTTGTTGTGGCATCGTTGCGGCTTGCCTCGGGCTTGCTGTGAGCGGCGCAATGGCGTGGCTCGGCGCAACTGGCCTTCAGAATGCGCCGCGCACGCAGCAGGATGTTTGCGCGCGGCCGGAGCCCGGAAGTGCGATCGAGGAATCTGCCGAATTGCGCAGCCGCGATGGCGTGCTCGAAACCGATCTCAGTATCCATGATCAGAAGCTGCCGGATGGCACGAGCCGCTATTGCTATCTGACGCCGGACGGCAAGCCGTCGCCGACCTTGCGGCTGAAGCCGGGCGACCAGCTGGTCATCCATTTCAAGAACGACCTCGTCGACCTCGATACGGCAACGCCTGCGATCGACCGCCCGCTCGCCGGCGCGCCGATCTGCACGACGCGAAAGCAAGCCGATGTTTGCGAGAGCGGCGCGATGACGCCGATCTCGACCAATCTGCACTTCCACGGGCTGACGGTGCCGCCGGTCTGCCATCAGGATGATGTGCTGAAGACCTCGATCCAGCCCGACGACGCGCCGTTCGAATACCGCCTGCGCATTCCGGACGACGCGCCGCCCGGCCTCTATTGGTATCACCCGCATCTGCACGGCTTCAGCAAGACGCAGGTGCTCGGCGGCGCCTCAGGCGCCATCATCATCGAAGGCATCGAGCGCGCCGATCCGTCGCTCGCAGGCCTCCCCGAGCGCGTGCTCGTGATCCGCGACCAGGATCTCGTCAATCCCGACGCGCCGCCGTCGAAATCCGAGCCGGTCATGACCAAGAGCCAGCTCGACAATGACGGCGACGTCGCCAACTCCGGCACCGGCTTCGGCAAGCCGTCGAAGGATCTCTCCGTCAACTTCGTGCCGGTGCCCTATCCGAACTATCCGCCGGCCCGGCTGACGATGAAGCCAGGCGAGCGGCAGCTCTGGCGGGTGCTGAACGCGTCCGCGATCACCTATCTCAACCTCGCTCTGCTGGTCGGCCGTGCGCCGCAGCAGATCGGCATCGTCGGGCTCGATGGGGTGCCGTTGCAGTTCCAGGGCAGCCCCTCGCCGTCGGTGCAATGGGTCAACCATATCGGCCTGCCGCCGGGTTCGCGTGCCGAATTCATCGTCGAGGGACCGCCGGCTGGCAGCTCGGCCCTGCTGGTGACGCGCGCGGTCGATACCGGGCCTGCCGGCGAGAACGATCCCAACCGTGCGCTAGTGGCGATCACGGCTTCAGTCGATGCCGGCGAGCCGCAGGCCGCGCTGCCCACTCACGCCGAGCCGTTGCCGCGCCCGGAGCGGCCGTGGGTCGGGAACGTCGCGCCGGTGCGCGTCAGGAAGCTGTTCTTCTCAGAGCAACCGGAGAATCCGAACGATCCGAACAGCCCGACCAAGTTCTTCATGACCGTCGACGGCGAGACGCCAAAACCGTTCGATCCGCAATCGGACATTCCCGACATCACCGTGAGGCAAGGCGACGTCGAGGACTGGATCATCGAGAACCGCTCGATGGAGCTGCACGATTTCCACATCCATCAGCTGCACTTCCAGCTGCTCGACTGGTCCGGCGTCGCAGTCAACGAGCCGTTCCTGCGCGATACCGTCAACGTCCCCTACTACAACGGCCGGATGCTGAAATATCCGAGCGTGCGCCTGCGCATGGATTTTCGCGATCCCAACATCGTCGGCACCTTCGTCTACCACTGCCACGTCCTTGAGCATGAGGACGGCGGCATGATGGGACGGATCAGGGTCGTGCCGCGAGACACCGCAAGTTCGACCAAGCCGTTCAATCAGCAAAAAGGAGAGCTTTAATGCGCGACAAGCACAGGTCACGTTGGCTGCAATGTTGCCGCCTTACCCTCAGCGCGCTTGCGCTGGGTCAGTTCACCGCCGGCCCGGTGCTTGCGGAGGACTGGAATCACCACGGTGGACACGAGACGCGGTCGCCGATCAAGCACGTGATCGTCATCATCGGCGAGAACCGCAGCTTCGACCACGTGTTCGCGACCTACGTGCCTGAACGGCGCGAGGAGAGCGTGTTCAACCTGCTCTCGCAGGGCATCGTCAAGCTCGATCACAACAAGAATGCGATCCCCGGGCCGAACTTCGAGAAGGCGCATCAGCAGGCGGCGACGGATACCGGCCTGAACGATGCGTTCCTGCTGAGCCCGCCGAAGCAGAACTTCCCCAAGGATCAACTGCCGGCTCCGCTGGTCGGCGGCCCCAAGGTCTCCTACATCCCGAACAAATGCGGCAGCTCGCCGATCACCACCTGCGAGGCGTCGCTCGCGCTTGCGCAGCAGTCGGAATCCGGCCTGCCGTCCGAGTACTACCAGTTCCTGCTGTCCGGCGGCACCGGCCAGTCCTCGCAGACCCCCGACCAGCGCATCACCAATGTCAGCGCGCTGCCGGCCGGTCCGTTCCAGCTCACCAACACCGATGCGATGCCCTACGATTCCTATTCGGCAAGCCCGGTGCATCGCTTCTACCAGATGTGGCAGCAGCTCAACTGCAACCACTCGGCGGCCAGCCGCGACAATCCGTCGGGCTGCGGCGGCAATCTGTTCGCCTGGGTCGAAGTCACCGTCGGCGCCGGCGCCAACGGCGCGGCGCAGCCTTCCAACTTCTCCACGGAATACTCGCCGACGGCATCGACCACGGGCGAAGGTTCGACGGCGCTCGGCTTCTACAACGTGCAGAAGGGTGACGTGCCCTACTTCACCTCGCTCGCGCAGAAATATGCGATGAGCGACAACTTCCACCAGTCCGTCAATGGCGGCACCGGTGCCAACCACATCATGTTCGGCCATGCCGACATGCTCTACTTCAGCGACACCTACGGCAACGCCGCGGTGCCGCCGAACGGCACGCAGGTGTTCGGCGGCACGCCCGACGCCGGCATCGTGCATGAAATCGAGAATCCGAACCCGGCTTCCGGCACCAACAACTGGTACACCGAGGACGGCTACGGCGCCGGCGGCAATGGCGGCTTCGCACCGCCCTTCCAGACCAGCCCGGTGTCCGGCGGCGGCTCCTACAGCGACTGCTCGGATCCGAGCCAGCCCGGCGTCAAGCCGATCCTGGACTATCTGAAGGGGATCCACATCAACGCGAATTGCGAGCTGGGCCACTATTATCTCCTGAACAACTACAATCCGGGTTACTTCGGCAACGGCAAGAACGCCTACACCGACACCAACCCGTCCAACACCCCGTTCACGATCCCGCCGTCGACCCGCAAGAGCATCGGCGACAGCCTGAACGAGCGGAACATCTCCTGGAAGTACTACGGCGACCAATGGAACAACTACGTCAACGATCCCTACCAGCTCAATTGGGGTGTCGCTGGTCCGAACGCGGACGAGTACTGCAACATCTGCAATCCGTTCCAGTACGACACCTCGATCATGTCGCACCCGGACCAGGTCGCAGCCCATATCAAGGACTCGGTTGATCTCTACTCCGACCTCTCCAAGCATTCGCTGCCGGCGGTCTCCATCGTCAAGCCGAGCGGCTTTACCGACGGTCACCCGTCGTCCTCCAAGCTCAATCTGTTCGAAGGCTTCGCGAAGAAGATCGTCGACCAGGTCCAGGCCTCGGACTATGCGAAGGACACCGCGATCTTCATCACCTTCGACGAAGGCGGCGGCTACTTCGACTCCGGCTATGTGCAGCCGCTCGACTATTTCGGCGACGGCACACGTATTCCGCTGATCGTGGTATCGCCGTTCACGCGGCACGGCCACATCTCGCATGAATATGCCGATCACGTCTCGATCATCAAGTTCATCGAGCGGAATTGGCGCCTGGAGCCGATCACGAACCGCAGCCGCGACAACTTCCCGAACCCGGTCGCGGCGCCCGGCAATCCCTATGTTCCGGTCAACAGCCCGGCACTCAGCGATCTGTTCGACTTCTTCGACTTCGACGACGGCGGCCATCACCATGGCGGCGGCTGGGATCATGACGGCGGCTGGGACCACTGACGACCGCACCTCGCGACACAACAATCCGCCGGCCCGAAAGGCCGGCGGATTTCGTTTGCCGACCAGGTCAACCGCCCTTGTAGCCCGCATGAGCGCCAGCGATATGCGGGAACTGGTGGCCCCGGATATCGCTTCGCTCATCCGGGCTACGCCCTGCTGGATATCCATCGACCGATCGGGCCTGTAACATGTCTGTCGACACCGATCTCATCTCCATGGAAATCCTGCTCAATGACGTCAGTCGCTTTCCGCCAGGCTCAGCCCGCCGACCTTCCGGCGATCATCGCCCTCCTCGCCAACGACGTGCTGGGGCAGCAGCGCGAGGATGCAAGCTCGCCGCCGAACCCACGATATGTCGACGCTTTCGATGCCATCCTCGCCGATCGCAACCAGTTGCTGGTCGTGGCAACCCTCGACGACCAGGTGATCGGGACCCTTCAACTCAGCTTCATTCCCGGAATGGCACGCCTGGGCGCCTGGCGGGGGCAGATCGAGGCGGTCCGAATTGCCGAGACGCACCGCAGCTCGGGCGTCGGGCAACGGATGTTCGAATGGGCGATCGACCAATGCAAAGCGAGAGCTTGCGATCTCGTGCAGTTGACCACCGACAAGGCGCGCCCCGACGCGCACCGCTTCTACGAGCGGTTGGGATTCGTCGGCAGCCATGTCGGCTACAAGCTGATGCTTTGAGCTTGCCGCAGCGTGCGGCGAGGCCGACCGGCCGCGCGATCACAACACCTCGATGCGGCGCCGCCGAGCGTTGAGATGCGGCGTGGACTTTGGCAGTCTCGGTGAAGACCGGAACGACGCGGGAGCCGACCGCATGTGGCACTTCATTCTTCCGATACCCCTGCTAGCCGTCATCTGGCTGCTGCTGCCGCTTCCGGCCCAATCGGCGCCCTGCCTGCTCGTCACCTTGACCGGCACGATGAGCGGCCCCGCCCTGCGCAATGGCGTCGCGGGCGCCGGCACACTCGTGCGCTACGGAGACGACAGTGCCGATTGCGGAACGCTGAAGCTGCAGTTCGACGCAGGCCGCGGCACCGAACTGCGGCTGTCGCAACTGGACATCGAACCCGGCCAGATCGACGCCGTCTTCCTCACGCATATGCACTCGGATCACACCGAGGGCCTCGTCGACCTCCTGCTCGCGCGCTGGAACTGGAATTCGGGCGGGGACAAGCTCGATGTCGTCTGCAGCAGCGATGCGCCCTCGCCGCTCGGCTTCACCCTGAGCTGCGGCAAGTTTGTCGCGCATATCGGCGACGCCTTCATTCAGTCCGGCGAAATCGCGCAGCGGGTTTCAGAGAACAGCAAACGATTGCCGGGCGGACCGGCTGAGCTTGTGCATCTCATCACATTCGAGCCAACGGACGAACCGCAGGTGATCTGGTCGAAGGGCGAGGTCCGGGTGAGCGCGATCCGCTCGACCCACATCGCGGGCCATGCCTCCTATCGCGTCGACACGCCGGTCGGCAGCGTCGTGATCGGAGGCGATGCCAGCAATGACAGCGCCGCTCCGCCGCGCCCGACTTCGACGTCGGCGCAAGTCGAGAAGCTGGCACGAGGCGCCGACGTGATCGTGCACTCGACCATGCATCCCATCATGGGTCCGGAGCGCGACAGCGGCATGCCGCCGCGCGTGTTCTACCGCCAAAGCCTGGCGCCCGACCTTGGCGCCATGGCACAACGCGTGGGCGCCAAATATCTGATGCTGACCCACCTCGCGCCGCAGGTCGGGGCAACGCATCACGGCCCCTACAAGGTCCCCGGTGGCGCGCTCACCGAAGCGGACTATCGCGCCGCCGCCGAGGCAGGCGGATTTACCGGCACGACGATCGTCGGCTCGGATCTCGCCACCTTGCGCCTTCCCGCCAAATAGACCGGCGCCGCGCGACAATGAGCAGCGGCGCATTGTCGACCGAGCGGCCGGGCTCGCCTTGTCATCACGTTCGTCTACCTGCTGCGGTCACCACCAAGAAGATTCTTGTAGACCTTTCCATCTTTCATGATGACCAGGAAGTTCTTTGCCGGATCTTCGATCAGCTTGATGTTGTCGATCGGATTGCCATCGACCAGCAGAAGGTCGGCCAGCGCGCCTTCCTCCACCACGCCTAGCCTGCCCGGATATGGATTTCGAGGCCCGGACAGACTGAGCAACTCGGCATTCGTCGATGTCGCCATCGCGAGCGCTTCGGCCGGCGTATACCATCGCGTGAGGGTCGTCAGCATGGCACCTTGCCGGTCAGCAAGCGCCTTCGAGAACAAGACGTCGGTGCCGAATGCCGTCTTCAGCTTGTACTTCTTCGCAAAACCGTAGACCCTGTCGGTGCCGGCAACGACCTGCCGCATCTTGTCCTGCTCCGCAGGTCCAAGGGCACTGGCGCCCGACAGATCGAGGAAGGGCTGAGTGCTTAGCCAAATTCCCTTCTCGGCCATCAGGCGGGCCGACGCGTCGTCCATCAGGTGACCGTGCTCGATACACTTGACGCCCGCTGCGATCGATCGCTCGATCGCGACCGGCGTATAGGCGTGTACGGCGACATAGGTGCCCCAGTTCTCGGCGGCTTCGACCGCGGCACGCAGCTCCGGTTCAGTGAAAGTGGACACATCGAGCGGACTGAACGGCGACGCCACGCCGCCGCCCGCCGTGAGCTTGACCTGCGAAGCCCCCTGCATGAGCTGCTCGCGCGCGCGCACGCGGACTTCATCCGGGCTGTCCGCGACCATGGCGCCGCCTATCCGCTCCATGCGGCTGAGCATGCCGCCGATCGTTCTGGGCAGATCGGACAGCTGCCGAAAGTCGCCATGGCCGCCGGTGATGGTGATCATGGCACCGGATGGATAGATGCGAGGACCGGCAACGAGGCCCTCGTCGATCGCCCGCTTGAGGGAAAAGGCCGGTCCGCCCATGTCGCGAATGGTGGTAAAGCCTCGCATGAGCGTGGCCGTTGCTTCCGCGGCCGCAAGAAGGTTGGTGTAGCCGACGTCGCCAGCTATCGCGGCCGCCGGCGTCGGACGCACCAGCATCGCATGCCAATGCGCGTCGATCAGCCCGGGCATCAGCACTCGTCCGTCGCCCGCGATCACCTGGGCATCGGCCGTGATCGCCGCAGTCGAAATCTTCTCGATCTTGTTGTTCCGGATCAGCACATTGGACGGCCCGGAGAGAGCGCCATTCTTGCCATCAAAAATTCGGACGTTCTGGAACAGCACGCCGGCATCCTGCTGCGCTCGCGCCGGTGGCGAGCCAACGAGGCCCGTCCCAATCAACGCGACCAGTGCCGAAACGCTGACGCTTTTGCTCAATCCTGGCATGTCCACTCTCCGTCGTTAGGGCATCGTTCGAGGTAGAGCACCCCGAGCAGAAGCTGCCACACGAATCCGCCCCAGCCCTTGTTCCAGAACGCGTGCCTCGTCGGGGTCGATCGCCTCGCACACGAGCGCGAACACGAATGGCTTCGATACACTCATGATCGAGAATTCGTACTCAATATCGCCGGCGCCGTAGATGCGTCCGCTAGTGCCGGCCACGCAGATGCCGAACAGTTCGCTCGGCACCCTAGCTAGTGCCGGGTAAACCTGCGAATTGTTTCCATCGCTGTTCGACTTGAAGCGCAGATGAGCTTGAGAAACGAGCTCCTGCACCATCTCGGGTTCGGGCAGGCGCCCGGTCGAGATGAAAGGCCGCTCCGCTTGTTCCGCGATCGAAGGTGGCCACATCGGCTCCTCCTTCCCGATTTCGACCTTACTGTTTCAAGTTGTCTAGTCGGCAACCAGAAGTAGGCGCTCAAAAAATCACGGAGTCAACGATCCGCTCTCATGGCGTTTTTTCATGCGACGAAATCAAAGTGATCCGTTGGGATAGCCAAGCGGATTTGCACGTTTGACCGCTTTGAACCGGTTCTTCGCGGGTCAACACTGCGTTCGATCTACGAGTTCTCCAGCCGGCTATCACGGCTTCTGATAGATCACCTGACCCGCGCGGATGGTGGTGCTCACTTTCGCAAGATTGGCGACGTCGCTGAGCGGATCGCCGTCGAGCACCACGAGATCGGCGTCAAAGCCCTGCGCTACCCTGCCCTTCTTAGCGGCCTTGAAGAACCGCGCCGGGTTGGTCGTCAGCGAGGCCAGCACCTGGCGTTCCGACAGCGCGCCGTGCATCAGCTGGAATTCCTGCGTGGTGTCGTACAGCGTGGTGAAGCCGACATCGGTGCCGAACAGCACGGTGCCGCCATTCTCGGAGAACTGCTTGAGCTGGTTGACGGTCGCGGCCACCAGACGGTTGGTAACGTTGGGGTCGAGAACCACCGTCGTGAACAGCGACAGCGTCGGAATCAGCGCCGTCCCCTGCGCCTTGAACCGCGCCAGCTGGTCGTCGGTGTAGCTCCGCTCGCTGGGCGTGGTGTGCGCGAGCACGTCGACGTCTGCTGCGATCACCGTATCGACGCCGATCTTGTTCTGCGGATGCGCGAACACCGGCCTGCCCTGCGCATGCGCGACGTCGACGGCCGCCTTGGCGATCGCCGGATCCATGTTGATGACAGGTTTATCGCCCATGAACGCGCCGGTGAACAGCTTGATGCCGTCCTCGCCCATCGCGAGCCAGTCGCGCGCCCACTTCGTGGCCTCCTCCGGCGTCGCAGCTTCGGGAAGCTGGATTTCGGGCGGCAGGTACACGGGATGCCCGCCCTTTGGAAACACGTTGCCGGCGAGCAGGATGTTGGGACCGGCGACTTCACCCGCTGCGATGCGCTTGCGCAGCGGCAGCGTGTTCCGTGGATCGGAGCCGAGGTCCCAGACCGTGGTAAAGCCCCATCGGGTCAGCATCTCCTGCATGTGCTGCGTCAGCGGTGCGGCCGGCGCCTCGCCGGCGTTGTGCCAGACATGTTCCGTGAAATGCACGTGGCTGTTCCAGAACCCGGCAACGACAGTCTTGCCGCTGCAATCGATCAGGCGCGCATCCGAGGGCAGCTTGACGTCGCCGGACTTGCCGACCGCGCTGATCACGCCGTCAGTAATCACGATCGCCGCATCCGGCAGCGCAGCCGCATCGGCCGATGCGTAGAGCGTGCCGCCGCGGAGCACGACGGTCTCGGCATGTGCCGCCGCAGAGGCGACAGCCGAGCCAATGAGAAAAAGCGCGATGCGTAACCAGGTCCCGGTCATGGACAGCCTCTTTGATGGGTGCATGCCGGCGGTGCCCGGCGCGCGGCAACATAGCCGCGGCGCGATGAGCCGCTTTGATCGTTCTTGCTGTCCGCGACGGATATCGGGAGGCGGCGTCCGCCGTCACTCCTCGGGCGCGTTCTCGATCGGGTCGAACCGATCGGCCTCGAGCCCGAGCAGATTCCAGGATTGCAGCATATGCGGCGGCAGCGGCGCCGTGGCATCGATCACGCCGCCGCGCGGGTGCGGAATCACGATGCGGCGGGCGAGCAGATGCAGCCGGTTCTGCAGGCCGCCCGGCAGCTGCCAGTTTTCCTTGTTGAAGTATTTGGGGTCGCCGACGATCGCGTGATCGATGTGCGCCATGTGGGCGCGCAACTGATGGGTGCGGCCGGTCACCGGCTTGAGCGACACCCAGGCGAGCTTCGTCGCCGAGGTCTCGACCACGGCGTAATAGGTCACGGCGTGGCTGGCGCCCTCGTCGCCATGCGCCGCGATCCGCATGATGCTGTCCTCCTCGCTCTCCTCCTTGGCGAGATAGGTCGAGATCCGGCCCTGCTTCGGCTTCGGCACGCCGGCCACCAGCGCCCAGTAGATCTTGCGCGCGGAGCGATGGCGGAACGAGCCGGTCAGGGCGGTTGCAGCGAAACGCGTCTTGGCGATCAGGAGGCAGCCCGAGGTCTCGCGGTCGAGCCGATGCACCAGCCGCGGCTTCTGTCCCTTGGCGTCGCGCATCACCTCCAACATGTCGTCGACATTGCGCGTGATGCCGGAGCCGCCCTGAACCGCCAGACCTGCGGGCTTGTTCAGCACCATCACGTCGGCGTCCTCGAACAGGGTCATGTCCTTGAGGTCCTGGAGGGTCTTCTTCGCCGCTTCAGACAGGCTGGCGGCCGCCTTCGGCGTATCGAGCCGCAGCGGCGGAATGCGGACGCTCTGCCCTTCTTCCAGCCGGTCCTTGCTGTCCGCACGCTTGCCGTTGACGCGCAACTCGCCCTTCCGAACGATGCGCTGGATGTGGGAAAACGACAGGCCGGGGAAACGCGCCTCGAGAAAGCGGTCGACGCGCATGTTGTCCTCGTCCGCCGTCACCACCACGGTCTGCACCTTGGTCGGCAGCGGCGGCGGCTCGGCGACGCTCTTCTCCGGCTCGGGGACGAATGGCTTCGGCGTACGCTGCTTGTCGCCAAGGCGCACCGCTGCCGACTTGCCGCCCGCACGATGCGCCGGCCCCCGCTCGGCGGCCGTGCCGCGATGGGGACGCGCGCCTTTGGCGCGGTCGGCGGCTGGGCGGAGAGGTCTCTTGACGCGGCGGCTCATGGGGTTGCAACTCCGAAGTTAAGCCCGTGGGTAGCGCAAATGCCGCGAATCGTCACGGCGAAATCGGTACAAATCCGGCGCAACATCGGCCATGTTCGGCCGCTTGCGGGCAATCGTGGGGAGCCATGGAAGGGGCTTGGAATGAGACTGGCGGTATCGGCTTTGGCGGCGGCCCTGATGCTCTCCGGCCCGGCGCTGGCCCAGCAAGGCCCGATGCCGGAAGATCTGGCCTGGAAGCTCCTGGAACTCGGCCGCGTCGTCGACCAGCCCAAGACGGCCGCACTCTACGCGCCGCTGCAGCAGAAGGAGCCCTATCAGGGCGTCAAGGTTGAGCGCGACGTCAAGTATGGCCCCGCCGACCGCCATCTGCTCGACGTCTTCACGCCAGACCCGACGTCGCTGCCGCGGTCGGTGCTGATCTACATCCACGGCGGCGGCTTCATTGCCGGCAGCAAGCGCAACCCCGGCAGTCCGTTCTACGACAACGTCATGCTGTGGGCCGCCAAGAGCGGCTTTGTCGGCGTCAATGCCACCTACCGCCTGGCGCCGGCCTTTCCCTGGCCGGCGGGCGCCGAAGACATGGGCGCCATCGTGCAGTGGGTCGCGGAGAACATCGGCTCCCGCGGCGGCGACCCCAGCCGCATCTTCCTGATGGGCCAGTCGGTCGGCGCGATCCATGTCGCGAGCTACGTCTCGCACAGCGAATTCCACAAGGTGAAGGGCGGCGGGCTTGCCGGCGCGATCATGGTGTCGGGCATCTACGATCTGACCGCCTCGCCCGCCGGCAATGCCGAGCTCGCCTATTACGGCCCCGATCCGTCGCGTTACGCCGAACGCTCCTCGCTGCAAGGCCTCCTCACAAGCCCGATCCCGTTTCTGATCACCGCGGCCGAGCTCGATCCGCCGCGCTTCGTCGAGCAGTTCGAGCTGTTGAAGCAGGCCAGCTGCAAGCGGCCGAGCGGCTGTGCCCGCAGCTTCATGCTGCCGCAGCATAGCCATATGTCCGAGGTCTATGCGATCAACACCCCGGACACGCGGCTGACCGACGAGATTTTGGCGTTTGTGAAGAGCGTCAAGTGACGCGCCAGAGCAAGATGAAGTACCTGCCGTCGCAGCGGGCGCTGCCAAAATATCGAAAACAACCCCATGCACAGTAGCGGTGGCGGCCGGCGTTCGACCGGGCAACTTGACACGTCGGGCAACTCAGGGATATATTTCTAATATTCCGAAACATGCGAGTGTCCCTCGCCCAAGGTTGATGCACGCTATTCAGGCGGTTTGCCGCCGCGCGGCGGATCAATTCAATTTGCTTGGGGAGTAGCCCAGAAAATCAGCTTGACCACGGGTTGTTGGCTAGGCTGCGTCGTACAAATGTACCAGTACTTCCAATCGAGGCCGTCTGTTTCAACTATGATTTCTACCACCTTCGACAGAACGGGGGCCGCCGTTTCGTACTTGGGTGGCGGTGGCAGCGCGCGTACGCTGTGGATCGCCGCTCCGTCCGCGAACACCGCTCCTCCTGGCGGCTCCGTAAGTAAGTTTAAACTGGTGAGAATACAGAGCTTATCGTTTGCGACATCCGCGACCGCGGACGTGGCATACGTAATCGCAGCGAGGAAAACGCAGAACGCGAACTTCATTCCATCAATTCCTTGAATATCAACGCGCTCGAAGCGATGGCGAAGCTAACATAGATTTATGCATTCACCATCAATGTCGGTTCATGGCTCTTCTCGGAAGTCCGGCAACGTCCGCTTTCGCGCCGCTCTTGGGGGACAAGCGGACATCGATTCACGCGGTTGATTTATGAGTATGCGGCCTAGCTAGCACGCGGACTCATTAAGGCGCAGCCACACCGGATTGACGCGAGTTGAACAATTGCAAGGTAATTGGCGCCGAGCCTGTCAATGGCTCGGCTGTCAGGCTCAACTGGTCGCTGTGCACCCGAAAGCGGACCTATTGTGCTTACCTTGAGTTTTGTCGTTCATGACCCACAGCGGACATTGGGCACCGCCTCGCGCTACCGGTTCGTACGGCTGGCAATGGCGACAGCGCGCGAGTACCATCGCAACATTATGAGGCAACACCTTCTATTCTACCTGCTGATAACGTTGGCAATGGTTCAGCCAGCTGATGCGTGCTCATCTGCTATAGAATATCCTCATACACTTCTGGATCGATTGCCTTCGACTGCACTAAAACAGTCCGTGGTCGCAGTTGTCGAGCCCATCGATCTCCTGCCCCCACGATGGGCGGAAGGCGATGCTTGGGGAACGACACCACTTGTGAAAGTACGGGTCCTCGAAGCTGTACAGGGTGTCTCCGAAGGGCAGACCTTTGTCGTCAATCTCGGCGGCTGGATGTGTGGCGGCTTAGTTTCCCGGAATTCACTACTGGTCGCAGGGAAACGGCACTTCTACATCGCGGGTCAGTTTGCGAGCACTGATAAGGGGGATGTTGAATTCGTTGGCAAATGGGTTGGAAACAAACGCGTTCGGATTTTCGAGCGTGAATAATGAACGCTCGATTTCCGCTTTTGGCCCTTATCGGAAGTCCGGCAACGTCCGCTTTCGCGCCGCTCTTGGGGACAAGCGGACTTCGATTCACGCGGTTAGTTCATAAGTACGCGGCCTAGCTCCCGCCGCGCTCCTTGCGCAGCCTGTTCCAGTAATCCAGCCGCTTGCGGATCTCGCGCTCGAAGCCGCGGTCGGGCGGGTCGTAGAAGGTCTGGCGGCCCAGTGCTTCCGGGAAGTAGTCCTGGCCGGAGAACGCGTCGGGCGCGTCGTGATCGTATTGATAGCCCGAGCCATAGCCCTCCGACTTCATCAGCTTGGTCGGCGAATTCAGGATGTGCTTTGGCGGCAGCAGCGAGCCGCCCTGCTTTGCGGTCTGCATCGCAGCGCCGAACGCCGTGTACACCGCGTTCGATTTCGGCGCGGTGGCGAGATAGACCACGGCCTGCGCGATCGCGAGCTCGCCCTCCGGCGAGCCTAGGAAGTCATAGGCATCCTTGGCAGCGTTGCAGACCGCCAATGCCTGCGGATCGGCCAGGCCAATATCTTCGACGGCCATGCGCACCACGCGCCGCGCCAGGAACAGCGGGTCCTCGCCGGCATCGAGCATGCGCGCGAGATAGTACAGGGCCGCGTCCGGATCGGAGCCGCGCACCGACTTGTGCAGCGCCGAGATCAGATTGTAATGGCCATCGGCCGACTTGTCGTAGATCGGCGCGCGGCGCTGCAGGATGGCCTGCAACTGCTCGGCGTTGAACACTTCGCCCTTGCGCGCGGCGCGCCAGACCTCTTCGGCTAATGTCAGCGAGGCGCGGCCGTCACCATCGGCCATCCGCACCAGCACGGCGCGCGCTTCCGCATCGAGCGGCAGGGTCTTGCCCTCGATCTTCTCGGCATTGGCAAACAACCGTTCGATCGCGGCCGTGTCGAGCGAATGAAACACCAGCACGCGGGCACGCGACAGCAGCGCCGCGTTGAGCTCGAAGGACGGGTTCTCCGTGGTGGCGCCGACCAGCACCACGGTGCCGTCCTCCATCACCGGAAGGAAGGAATCCTGCTGCGCGCGGTTGAACCTGTGTACCTCGTCGACGAACAGCAGCGTGCCCTTGCCGGTCTCGCGCCGGGCACGCGCGGCGTCGAACGCCTTCTTCAGGTCGGCGACGCCGGAGAACACCGCGGAGATCTGCTCGAAATGCAGCTCGGTCGCGTCGGCCAGCAGCCGCGCCACGGTGGTCTTGCCGGTGCCGGGCGGTCCCCAGAACACCAGCGAACCCAGCGTGCGCGTCTCCAGCATGCGGGTCAGCGCGCCATCGGGACCGAGGATGTGATCCTGGCCGACGACGTCGGCCAGCGTGCGCGGGCGCAGCCGGTCCGGCAGCGGGTGTGGCGCGTCCTGCTCCATCCCCGCCGCGGCAAAGAGATTGCTGGCTTCCTGCGGTTTCTTTGGGCTCATCCGCCGAGCGTCACGTTGATCTGCTGGCCGCCGCGCACCAGCGTGATGCGCCAGATCCGCGACCCCGCCTTCGATACTTTATCGAGGTCGCTGGTGCGCACGATCTTCTCATTGTTGACGGCAAGAATGATGTCGCCCTTCTGGAAGCCGACATTGGCAGCCGTGCCGTCATCGGCGAGCTCGGTGACGACGACACCCTCGGCGCCGGCGTCGAGATGCAACTCATCGGCCAGCGCCGGCGAGATGTTGGCGACCTTGGCGCCCTGGAACGGCGAACGCGCGGTCAGCACGATCTCGTCGCGGTTGGTGTCGGGCGCGGTCTCCAGCGGCACGGTGAGCTTCACCGGCTTGCCGGCGCGCTGCACCTCGATCTCCGCGTTGCCGCCGAGCGGACGGGTGGCGAAGCGGTAGTCGAACGCGTTGGGATCGTCGATCGGCGTGCCGTCGATCCCGACGATCAGATCGGACAGTTTGAGCCCGGCCTTCGCCGCCGGGCTGTTCGGCGCGACATTGGCGACCAGCGCGCCGGTCGGCAGCTTCAGCCCGAGTGTCTCTGCGATCTCCGGTGTGACGGCCTGCAGCCGCGCGCCAAGCCATGGCCGCTTCACCGCCTTGCCGCCGCTCTTGGCGGAGGCCACCACCACCCGCACCATGTTGGCGGGGATCGCGAAGCCGATGCCTTGGGAGCCACCGGAGCGCGAGAAGATCGCGGTATTGATGCCGGCGAGCCGGCCGGTCATGTCGACCAGCGCGCCGCCCGAATTGCCGGGATTGATCGCCGCGTCGGTCTGAATGAAGAATTGATAATCCGTGATCCCGACTTGAGTGCGCGCCAGCGCCGAGATGATGCCGTGCGTCACGGTCTGGCCGACGCCGAACGGATTGCCGATCGCCAGCACGACGTCACCGACCTGCAGCTGGTCCGAATTGGCGAAGTCGAGCGTCGCGAACTTCTCCTTGTTGGTGCCCTTCAGCCGCAGCACCGCAAGGTCGGTGCGGCTGTCCTTCAGCACGATCTCGGCCTCGTATTCGCGCTTGTCGGCGAGCGAGACCTTCACCTGGTCGGCGCCCTCGATCACGTGATTGTTTGTGACCACGAGGCCGGAGCCATCGACCATCACGCCGGAGCCGAGCGAGCGCTGCATCTGCTCGGGCTGCTGCCCCGGGACGCCGAAGAAGCGGCGGAAGATCGGATCGTCCAGAAACGGATTGCGGTTCTGCACGGTCTTGGCAGCGTAGACATTGACCACCGCCGGCTGCACCCGCTGCACGATCGGCGCATAGGACAATTGGAGCTCGGCCTGCGAGGACGGCACGCGGCGGTCCTGGGCCGCGGACGGGGACAGATTCCCCATGAAAGCCAATGTGCACAGAGCGGATATGGCAGCGAAGCGGACAGGTCGGAGCATTCTCACCTCTCGTGGAAACGCCGGAATATAGGCGTGTTCGCCGGGCAATTGAAGGGCGCCCGGCCGGATAACTGTCCCCCGCGGGACCGGTGCAAAACCGGCGGCAGCCGCGTTGAAGCGCGCCGCCAAACTTCTATGATGACTGTCATCTCACTGCGCCGCTCCGCTTGTTGCCTGCGGACAACAAGCGGAACTGCGATGCCAGGCGGCGCTGTCGTGCGTCAGTCACGATCAACTCCTAGGACGTTTCAGTGAGTGAGTGGGGAATTCAAACACAACAGGGGTGCACAATGGGTGCGACAAAAGTTGGTGCAATCGCCATCGGGCTCGCAGGGGCGCTCGCCGCCTCGCCGGCCTATTCGCAATCGGCCGGAGGCGGCAGCGACGCGGAGATCGCGCTGCTGAAGCAGCAGCTGAAGATGCTCGAGCAGAAGCTCGACAAGCTGCAGAAGCAGACCAATGCCAATACCGCGACCGCAGCCAGCGCCAACGCCAACGCGAAGGCGGCGGACGCCAAGGCCGCGCGGGTCGCCAGCGCCAACGCCGCGATCCCGGTCAAGGGCCCGGTCGCGCCGTCGGGCGTCGTGGTGACGTTGCCGAACAACCGGCCGACGATCTGTACTGCGGATGAACAGAACTGCGTTGCGATCACGAGCCGCGTGCACTGGGATGTCGGCGGTTACGACTATCGTCCGAACACCGCGAGTACCTCGCCGCAGAAGCTCGACAGCGGCGAGAACCTCCGCCGCGCCCGCATCGGCATCGTCGGCAAGTTCTTCGGCGACTGGAATTACGCGCTGATCTACGACTTCGGCGGCTCGTCCGACGGCTTCGGCGGTGCGGCACCGGGATCGCTGCCCGGCGGCGGCACCTCCGGCGTCGAAAATGCGTATCTGAGCTACACCGGCTTGAAGCCGTTCGGCGGCAAGATGGCGATCGAAGGCGGCATCATGGACCTGCTCTGGACCATGGACGAGTCGACCAGTTCCAACGACATCCTGTTCATGGAGCGCGCCTCGGCCGGCATCATCGCGCAGAACGTCGCGGCCGGCGACTTCCGTTCCGCCATCGGCACCCGCTGGTGGAACGACCAGCTCTGGCTCGGCGGCTATGCCACCGGACCGACCACCGGCCAGATTCACTCGGCCTCCAGCGTCACCCCGGCCGGATCATCGGAGCAGTATGGCGCGGTGGTCCGCGTCGCCGGCAATCCGATCAGCGGCAAGGACTATTCGGTGCATATCGGCGCCGATGCGGAATGGCTGGTGCAGCCGCCGCGCAATCAGCTGACGCAGGCGCAGACGCTCACGCTGAACGACCGGCCCGAGCTGCGCATCGACCCGACGACGCTGATCTCGACCGGTGCGATCGCCAACGTCTCGGGCGCGCAGGTCTACGGCGTCGAGGCGGCAGCGACCTACGGCCCGTTCATCGCGCAAGGCGAGTACTATTGGTTCAATGTCGACCGCTCCGCGAATACCGGGCTGCCGCCGTTCGGCGCGCCGAGCCTGAAATTCGACGGCGGTTACGCGCAGGTCGGCTACGTGCTGACCGGCGAGAACCACGCCTATAATCCGGCCACGGCTTCCTACGGCGGTATCAAACCGCACGATCCGTTCTCGCTTGCCGGCGGCGGCATCGGCGCGTGGGAAATCGCCGGCCGGGTCAGCATGATGAACCTCAACGATCAGGTCGGCCAGGCCGTCGGCATCGCCGGCGGACGGCAGACCGTCTACACCGCCGCGCTGAACTGGTACGTCAACAACAACGTCCGCTTCATGCTGAATTACCTGCACGGCGACATCGCCAAGCAGGCTTCGGCGACCTCGCCCGTGGATGCCGGCTCGAAGTTCGACGCGGTCGCGCTGCGCACGCAGGTTGCGTTCTGACACGATCTGATCAGCGCCGATAACAATGGCCGGGAGCGACACGCCGCTCCCGGCCTTCTTCATTACAAATTGTCAGGCCGCGCGCTTCGACTTCTTCACGACGACTTCCGGCGCCGGCGCGCAGGACAGCCGTTCCTGATGGCCCTCGCCCCAGGCTTTCAAAATATCGATCACCGGACGCAGGCTCTCGCCGAGTTCGGAGAGCGTGTATTCGACCCGCGGCGGCACCTCGGCGTAGACCTTGCGGTTCACGAGGCCATCGTCCTCGAGCGCACGAAGCTGCTTGGTCAGCATGCGCTGGGTGATGCCGGGCATCCGCCGCCGCAACTCGCCGAAGCGCTGGGTGCCGGCCTGCAGGTGATACAGGATCACGCCCTTCCATTTGCCGTCGATCAGGTCGAGCGCCGCCTCGACCGCGCAGCCCGGCCGGCGAGCGAAATTCTTCCGTTTCATCGGTAATTTCCCAATAGTATATAAACAGGGACTAGTTCCCTGATTTTACAGTACTTGCCAAAAGGACGCCAGCACGACAGTTAAGGCGGCAGGCAATCGCCCACCACGGAGACCAGGCATGAAGGCCGTCGGATATCAAAAATCGCTGCCGATCGAGGCGGCGGATTCGCTCGTCGATTTCGAGATCGCCAAGCCCGAACCGAAGGGGCGCGACATCCGCGTCGCGGTGAAGGCCATCTCGGCCAACCCGGTCGACTACAAGGTGCGCAAGCGCGCGGCGCCGACCGACGGCAGCTACAAGATCCTCGGCTTTGACGCGGCCGGCGTGGTCGACGCCGTCGGGCCCGACGTCTCGCTCTTCAAGCCCGGCGATGAAGTGTTCTACGCGGGCTCGATCCAGCGCCAGGGCACCAATTCGGAATTTCATCTGGTGGACGAGCGCATCGTCGGCAACAAGCCGGCATCGCTGTCGTTCGCGCAGGCCGCCGCCCTGCCCCTGACCTCGATCACCGCGTGGGAGCTGCTGTTCGACCGGCTCGGCGCAGTGCCGGGCAAGAGCCTCGATCCGCGCACGCTGCTGATCACCGGTGGCGCCGGCGGCGTCGGCTCGATCCTGATCCAGCTTGCGCGCCGCCTCACCGGGCTGACCGTGGTTGCGACCGCGACGCGGCCGGAGTCTCAGAAGTGGTGCCGCGATCTCGGTGCGCATGCGGTGATCGACCACTCGCAGCCGATGAAGGAGCAGATCGAGAAGCTCAAGCTGCCGCCGGTCGGCCTCGTCGCCAGCCTCACCTTCACCGACCAGCACTACAAGTCGATCGCCGACTTCATCGCGCCGCAGGGCAAGTTCGGCTTGATCGACGATCCCGCCGAATTCAACGTCGCCGCATTCAAGGGCAAGGCGGTGTCGGTGCACTGGGAATCGATGTTCACGCGCTCGTCGTTCCAGACGCCTGACATGATCGCGCAGCATCATCTGCTGAACGACGTTGCCGACCTGATCGACAAGGGCGTGCTGCGCACCACGCTCGACCAGACTTTTGGCACCATCAACGCCGCCAACCTCAAGCGCGCCCATGCGCTGCTGGAGAGCGGCAAGTCGCGCGGCAAGATCGTGCTGGAGGGCTGGTAAGCACAAATGCGTAGGGTGGGTTAGCGCAGCGTAACCCACCACCTTTTTTGCTCTGCGAACGGCGGGTTACGCTAACGCTAACCCGCCCTACGCACCGACCAATTCGCGAGATATCCCCACAGGCCGGCGCGTGGCTTTGCCAAAGCCATGACATCGCCTGTATGATTTGCGCAACGATCACCCCGTCCTCAATCCGGCCGCGCGAGACGCGGCCGGAACGGTGGTGACGCCCCAAGGGATACATGGCGATGGGAGGAAACCGATGAGTTTGCTCACGGCCGATCCGTCGCGGATCGATCCGGAGTGGATGACGCGGGCGCTGCGCGCAGCCGGTGTGATCGACCAGGTCAGGGTCGTCGATCTCGCCTGCAAGCCGGTCGGCAATGGCCTCGTCGGCGACAGCTATCGATTTCATCTGAGCTATGACGGCGACGAGCCGAACGCGCCCGCAAGCGTCGTCGGCAAATTCCCGGCCGCAGATCCCGACAGCCGCCGATCCGGTTCCGCGCACACGCTTTATGTCCGCGAGGTCGCGTTCTATCGCGAGCTGGCGGCCACCGTCGACATTCACACGCCGCGGCCGATCCTCGCCGAAATCGATCCGGCGACCGACGACTTCACACTGATCCTGGAAGATCTGGCGCCCGCACGCCCGGGCGACCAGCTCGCCGGATGCGCGATCGCGGACTGCCTGACGGCGATGCGTGAGGCCGCCGCGCTGCATGCGCCGCGATGGAACGACCCGACGCTCGACGCGGTGCAATGCTTCGTGGTCGCCGCAAGCCGGCGCAGGGATCTTCGCGCGGTGCTGCCCGGCATCATCGGTCACTACGAGGAGCGATATCACGGCGTGATCGAGCCGGAATTCCTGGATCTGATCGACCGGCTTCCGGACGCGATACCGCGCTACCAGTCCGATCGATCGGTGCCGCGAACGCTGCAGCATGCGGACTTCCGGCTCGACAACATGCTGTTCGAGGTGCGCGGCAACACCCGTCCGATGGCCACGCTGGACTGGCAGACGCTGACGGTGGGGCCAGGCATCGTCGACGTGGCTTATTTCCTGTCGGCCGGTATCGATCCGTCCGAACGGCGGCTCCATGAAGCCGACCTGGTGCGGTTCTATCATTCCGAGCTGATCCGGCGCGGCGTGCGGGACTATGGCTGGGATGATTGCTGGCGGGATTACCGGCGCTACACGCTGCATGGCATCATGATGGGCGTCGTCTCGGCGCTCAGCGTCCAGCGCTCCGAGCGGGGCGACGCACTGTTCCTGAAAATGACCCGTGGCGCCTGCGCGCAAGCGCTGGACCACGACAGTTTTTCATACTGGCAGGACTGAAGCGCTATCGAGCGAAATCGTCCGCGTGAAGACAACGCGTCAAGACAGCGAAAGGGATCGGCGTGCTCAACAAACTGGACGACTTCCCCATCCACCAGACGCCGGAGCCGATCGCGGTTCCCTCGACCAGTGACCGCAATGTCTATGACCGAACCTGGTTCAACGGCTACACCGCGGACGGCGCGTATTATTTCGGCATCGGCATCGCGATCTACCCGCACCGCAAGATCCTCGATTGCGCCTTCAGCGTTGTGGAGCGCGGCGGACGTCAACATTGCTTCTACGGTTCGCGGCGGGCGCCGCTTGAACGCACCGAGATGCAGGTCGGCCCGTTCAGGCTTGAGGTCATCGAACCGATGCGGCGGACGCGGGTCGTGCTCGACGACAATGCGACGGGCCTCGCCTGCGACCTGACCTTCTCCGCGCGCACGGCCGCGATCCAGGAAGCGCGCCAGACGCTTTGGTCCGGCGACCGCCGCGCGATGGATTCGACCCGGTTCGACCAGTTCGGCCGCTGGAGCGGCGTCGTGCGCCACCCCGACGGCGAGATCAAGGTCGACAATCACACCTGCTACGGGACCAAGGATCGCTCCTGGGGAGTTCGCAATGTCGGCGAACGCGACGTCGGCGGCGCGCCGATGCCGCCGCCGAGCGTGTTCTTCCTTTGGGCGCCGTTGGTCTGGGACGACCACATCTCGCACGCCATCTTCTTCGACGGGACGCAGGGCGAGGCGCTGGTCCGCGAGGGCATCACCGCGCCGCTCTACCGAAGCGAGGCCGAGATCCCCAGCGTCGTCGATGGGCGCGACCGCCGCATGGCAACCGCGCGGCACCGCGTCAAATACGTCCCGAACACGCGCCTTGCGCAGTCAGCCGAGATCGACCTGGTCGACATCGACGGTCACACCTCGACCATCGCACTCGACCCGATCCTGAAATTCCAGATGAAGGGCCTCGGCTACGGTCATCCGCAATGGGGCCAGGGCATGTGGAAGGGTGAGCTCGAGATCGGCGGCGAGTCGTTCGATCCTGCAACGCTCGATCCGCTGGCTCGCGAGAACGTGCACGTGCAACAGGTGGTGCGCGCCCGCCAGGGCGACCGGAAAGGAATTGGCGTGCTGGAGCAGATATGCTTCGGCCCCTATCGGCCCTCGGGCTTCAGCGAGTTCCTCGACGGGGCCAAAGCCTAGCTCGGCACAACGCCTTCGACGAAGATCAGCCGGCGGTCCAACGCGGTCCGCCGATGCTTGAGCGCCTCGGCGTATTCCGGTGACGCGTACCACTCGCGCAGCCGCGCCATCGACGGGAATTCGACGACGATGATGTTCTTTGGCGGCGGTCCGCCTTCGACCGCTTCGGCGGCACCGCCGCGCACGAGATAGCGCCCGCCATACTGCGCGATCGCCTTGGCCGCGATCGTGCGATAAGCCTCGAAGCCTGCGGCGTCCCTCACGTCGACCTCGGAAATCACATAGGCTGACATGGCCGCGCCTCAGGCGATGGTGTTGACGATGCCGCCCTCGGCGCGCAGCGCCGCGCCGTTGGTCGCGGAGGCCTGCTTCGAGCAGACATAGACGACAAGGTTGGCGATCTCCTCGGTGCTGGCAAAGCGCTGCAACAGCGAGGTCGGCCGGTGCTGCTTGACGAAGTTGGAGGCCGCCTCCTCGACCGACTGGCCGTTCTGCTTGGCAAGATCCTTGACGAAGGTCTCGACACCTTCGGACATGGTCGGTCCGGGCAGCACGGAGTTGACGGTGACGGCGGTGCCGCGGGTCAGCTGCGCGAGCCCGCGTGCGATCGCCAGCTGCGCGGTCTTGCTCGTGCCGTAATGGATCATCTCGGTCGGGATGTTGAGGCCGGATTCCGAGGAGATGAAGACGATGCGGCCCCAGTTGCGCTTCAGCATGCCCTGCATGTAACCGCGCGACAGCCGCACGCCCGACATCACGTTGACCTCGAAGAAGCGGCTCCAGTCCTCGTCGGGAATGTCGAAGAAGCCCTTCGGCTCGAAGATGCCGGCATTGTTGACGAGGATGTCGACGTCCGGCAGCGCCGCGAGCAACGCCCGGCAGCCGGCCGATGTCGAGACGTCGGCGGCAATGCCGCGGACCTTGGCGCCCGGCACCGCCTTCTCGATCGCGGCGACCGCCGCATCGACCTTGGCTTGACTGCGGCCGTTGATGACGACCTCGGCGCCGGTGTCGACCAGCCCCCTCGCAATGGCGTTGCCGATGCCCGCGGTCGAGCCGGTCACCAGCGCAGTCTTTCCGGAAAGGTCGATTCTCATGGCTTCATCTCCATTGATGCTGACCGAGATATCGGGCGCGGCACGATGCACCGCAATTGCATCTCACCGACGCGTGAGGAGGTAGAACACACCTCGTCATCCTGGCGAAAGCCAGGACCCATTGCCACCGCAGGTGATTATGAGAAGGATTTGAGCCCCAGCGTCGCGCAACAATTGAGATTTGGGGTAATGGGTCCTGGCTTTCGCCAGGATGACGACTGGGATGGACCGTGGCCAAACAAAAACGGCGCCCGAGGGCGCCATTTTCAAAACCTTGGCTCAAGAGCGGCTTACGCCGCCTCGGCTTCCTTGTCCTGGGTCGGACCGGAGTCCTGGCCCTTGGCATCGACGTCGCGGTCGACGAACTCGATCACGGCCATCGCCGCGTTGTCGCCGTAGCGGAAGCCGGCCTTGATGATGCGGGTGTAGCCGCCCTGGCGGTCCTTGTAGCGGGTCGCCAGCGTGTCGAACAGCTTCTTGACCTGGTCGAGATCGCGCAGCTCCGAGATCGCCTGGCGGCGCAGGGCCAGCCCACCCTTCTTGCCGAGGGTGACGAGCTTCTCGACGATCGGCCGCAACTCCTTGGCCTTCGGCAGCGTGGTGACGATCTGCTCGTGCTTGATCAGCGCGGCCGCCATGTTGGCGAACATCGCACGCCGATGCTCGGCGGTGCGGTTGAGCTTCCGATGAACCTTGCCGTGACGCATTGACTATTCCTTACTTTGTAATCTGCCGCGACGGTTCGTCGGACATGTTGCTCAGGTGGGCTGCCTGCGTTCGCCCGTTGGAATCATGGCCGGGAGAGCCCGGCCATGATGATTGAATCGGATCAGTAGTGATCCTCGAAGCGCTTGGCGAGCTCGTCGATGTTCTCCGGCGGCCAGCCCGGCACTTCCATGCCGAGGTGCAGACCCATCTGGGCCAGCACTTCTTTGATCTCGTTCAGCGACTTGCGGCCGAAGTTCGGGGTACGGAGCATTTCCGCTTCCGACTTCTGCACGAGGTCGCCGATGTAGACGATGTTGTCGTTCTTCAGGCAGTTTGCCGAACGCACCGACAATTCGAGCTCGTCGACCTTCTTGAGGAATGCCGGGTTGAACGCGAGATCGGGGATGATCTCCTGCGTGACTTCCTTGCGCGGCTCTTCGAAGTTGACGAACACGTTGAGCTGATCCTGCAGGATGCGTGCAGCATAGGCCACCGCGTCCTCCGGCGTGATCGCGCCGTTGGTCTCGATCGTCATGGTCAGCTTGTCGTAGTCGAGGATCTGGCCCTCACGGGTGTTCTCGACCTTGTAGGAGACCTTGCGGACCGGCGAGAACAGGCTGTCGACCGGGATCAGGCCGATCGGCGCATCCTCGGGACGGTTGCGCTCGGCGGCGACATAGCCCTTGCCGGTCGCGACCGTGAACTCCATGCGGATCTCGGCGCCGTCGTCCAGCGTGCAGAGCTGCAGGTCGGGATTGAGCACGGTGACGTCGCCGACGGTCTGGATGTCGCCGGCGGTGACGGCGCCCGGGCCCTGCTTCTTCACGACCATGCGCTTGGGGCCTTCGCCCTGCATCTTGATCGAGATGTCCTTGATGTTGAGGACGATGTCGGTGACGTCTTCACGGACACCGGCAATCGAGGAGAACTCGTGCAGCACGCCGTCGATATGCACCGACTGCACCGCCGCGCCCTGCAGCGAGGACAGCAGGATGCGGCGCAGCGCGTTGCCGAGCGTCTGGCCGAAGCCGCGCTCGAGCGGCTCGGCGACCACGGTGGCGAACCGGCTCGCGTCCGAGCCCGGCGTCACCTGCAGCTTGTTCGGTCGAATGAGTTCTTGCCAATTTTTCTGGATCGTCACTTGTTCACCCATGGGCCAGTCGTTGGGCCCGTCGAATGGCCGAACCTGGCGTTGGAGATCGCGGAACAGTCCGCGCGGTCAATTCCGAAAACGATCGCAGGGCGGCAAGATGCCGCCCGCGATTTACAGATCAAACGCGCCGACGCTTGCGCGGACGGCAGCCATTGTGCGGGATCGTGGTCACATCGCGGATCGAGGTGACGGTGAAGCCCGCAGCCTGCAGCGCACGGAGCGCCGACTCACGGCCCGAACCCGGGCCGGCCACTTCAACCTCCAGCGTGCGCATGCCGTGTTCCTGCGCCTTCTTGGAGACGTCTTCGGCCGCGACCTGCGCGGCATAGGGGGTCGACTTGCGCGAGCCCTTGAAGCCCATCGTGCCGGCCGACGACCAGGCGATGGTGTTGCCCTGCGCGTCGGTGATGGTGATGGTCGTGTTGTTGAACGACGAATTCACGTGCGCGATGCCGGAGGCGATGTTCTTGCGTTCGCGGCGACGTACGCGGGTGGCTTCCTTGCCCATTTCAAACCTTTCCTGTGATCTCAACGCCGCCGTAGTGCCAGCGGCTACACCTCAAAACGCAAATGGCGAGTAGCGAATTTTCGATTCGCTACCCCCCACCTGCAATTCGTAAAACTTACTTCTTCTTGCCGGCGATCGCCTTGGCCGGCCCCTTGCGCGTGCGCGCATTGGTGTGGGTGCGCTGGCCGCGCACCGGCAGACCACGGCGATGACGCAGGCCGCGATAGCAGCCGAGGTCCATCAGCCGCTTGATGTTGATGCCGACCTCACGACGGAGGTCGCCCTCGACCAGATAGTCGCGGTCGATGACTTCGCGGATCTGCAGGACCTCCTGGTCGGTCAACTGGCTGACACGACGGTCCGCCGGGATCTTGACCTTCTCGATGATGTCGGCCGCGTTCTTCTGGCCGATACCATGGATGTACTGAAGCGCGATCAGCACGCGCTTGTTGGTAGGAATGTTGACGCCGGCAATACGGGCCACGGACTTCTCTCCTGTCGCCGATCCATCACGGATGCGGGCTTCTCAAGTTCTTGCTCTCTGCGGGCTTGTGTCCACAAACGCGAACACGACGCCCTTCCCCTCATGTCCTTCGGGGCCCGGCATCGTCATAAAACTATCCAACTTGGATGCGGGGCTTATTAAAGGATTCATGTCGGTTTCGTCAACCGCTCCTAGCGTTTAGCTCGCTTTTTCGTGAGCTTTTTTGCTGCCTTTTTGGCGGCTTTTGCCCCCTTCCGGGCATTCGCGGCACGGGCGGCCTGCTTTGCGGCCTTCTTCACGGTCTTCCTGGCCGGCTGCTTCGCCTTCTTGGCAGCTTTGCCCTTGGAGGCCGGCTTTGAGGCCCCCTTGGCGGCCTTACGGGCCGGTTTGGCGGCCGTTTTGGCCGATTTAGCTGCCTTCTTGGTCGGCTGCTTCGCGGTCTTCTTGGCCGTCTTGGACGCCTTCGAGGCGCTCCTGGCTTCCTCGTGCTCCTTCGGTTCCAGCGCGCCGAGCGCAGTCAGGATCCGGTTGATCTCGCGGGTGACGTGCTCGATGGTCATCATGCCGTCGACCGTCAGAAGCTTCCGCCGCTCCGAGTAATAGTGAATCAGCGGTTCCGTCAGCGAGCGGTACTGCGCCAGGCGCTTGGTCAGCACTTCCGGCGTATCGTCGAGGCGCACTTCCTCGCCGCGCGCGCGGGTTTCCTCGGCACGCTTCTCGACGCGGGCGAGCAGCGCGCTCTCGTTGACGCGCAGCTCGACGACGGCGTCGAGCTTGAGGTGCTTTTTCCGGAGCAGCTCGTCGAGGGCCTCCGCCTGCGGCACGGTGCGCGGGAAGCCGTCGAGAATGAAGCCCTTCTTGGCGTCGGGCTCCTCGATTCGGTCGGCGATGATTCCCACCACGACCTCGTCGGGAACCAGCCCGCCATTGGACATGATCTCCTTGGCCTGCAAGCCGACCGGAGTGCCTGCGGCAGCGGCCGCGCGCAGCATCTCGCCGGTCGAGAGCTGAACGATGCCATGCCGGTGCACCAGCCGCTGCGCCTGGGTTCCCTTGCCCGAGCCCGGCGGCCCCAAAAGGATCAATCTCATATCTGTTTCGCCCCCCGGCTAGGTGGGCGACGTCCGCACACCTGTGTTTTGAGTTTGAAGCCGCGCCGCGATCAGCGGCGGCGGCCTCCCCTGAGCTTCGACTTCCTGATCAACCCTTCATACTGATGAGCGAGCAGATAGCCCTGCACCTGCGACACCGTATCCATCGTTACGCTGACGACGATCAGGAGCGAAGTGCCGCCAAAGTAGAACGGGACCGAGGCGTAGGAAATCAGAATTTCAGGAATAAGACAGACGATCGCGAGATAGATCGCACCGAGCACCGTGATGCGCGACAGCACGTAGTCGATGTATTCGGCGGTGCGCTCACCGGGCCGGATGCCCGGAATGAAGCCGCCATGCTTCTTCAGATTGTCCGCGGTCTCGGTCGGGTTGAACACGATCGCGGTGTAGAAGAAGGCGAAGAACACGATCAGCGCGAGATACATCAGCAGGAACAGCGGCCGGCCGTGGCTGAGCTGGGTGGTGAGCCACTGGAACCACTCCGGCCCCTTGCCGGCGTTGAAGTTCGCAACCGTGGTCGGCAGCAGCAGCAGCGACGAAGCGAAGATCGGCGGAATCACGCCCGAGGTGTTGAGCTTGAGCGGCAGATGCGAGGACTGGCCCTCGAACATCTTGTTGCCGACCTGGCGTTTCGGATACTGGATCAGCAGCCGGCGCTGCGCACGCTCCATGAACACGATGAAGGCGATCACGGCGACCGCCATCACGATGACGATCAGGATCAAGCCGGTCGACATCGCGCCCTGGCGGCCGAGTTCCAGCATGTTGGCGAGCGCCGACGGCAGCTCGGCGACGATGCCGGACAGGATGATCAGCGAGATACCGTTGCCGATGCCGCGCGAGGTGATCTGCTCGCCGAGCCACATCAGGAACATGGTGCCGCCGGTCAGCGTGATCGCGGTCGAGATCCGGAAGAACATGCCGGGGTCGCTGACGACATTGCCGGCGCCTTCGAGGCCGATCGCGATGCCGTAGGACTGGAACAGCGCCAGGATCACCGTCAGATAGCGGGTGTACTGGTTCAGCGTCTTGCGGCCCGCCTCGCCTTCCTTCTTGAGCGCCTCGAGTTGCGGCGACACGGTGGTCAGCAGCTGGACGATGATCGATGCCGAAATGTACGGCATGATGTTCAGCGCAAAGATCGCCATGCGGTGGATGCCACCGCCGGCGAACATGTTGAACATGCCGAGGATGCCGCCGGACTGGCTGCGGAACACCTGCTCCCAGATGTTGGGATCGATGCCCGGCAGCGGGATATAGGTGCCCAGCCGATAAACAAGCAGCGCACCCAGGGTGAACCAGATGCGCTTCTTCAGCTCGTCGGCTTTCGCCAGCTGTCCGAAATTGAGGTTTGCGGCAAGTTGTTCGGCTGCTGAGACCATGTTCGGCTTTCTCCCGGAGCCCGCTTCGCCGACGCCCCCAAGAAACTCGTTCTCTCGGGCCGTCGGCAGACACCGGACATTATCTGGTGCTCGGCCTCGATAAGTCCATCATTCGATCTGCGGATTGCCCGCGCAGGCCGCGGGCAATGACGCAGATGTTACGCCGCCTCGCCTTCGTCCTTGGCGGGGGCCAGGATCTTGACCGAGCCGCCGGCCTTCTCGACCGCAGCAATCGCCGACTTGGAGGCGCCGTGCGCTTCGATGGTCAGCTTGGTCTTGATCTCGCCGCGGCCGAGCAGCCGCAGGCCGTCCTTGGCGCGGCGCAGCACGCCGGCCTTCACCAGCGACTCGACGTTCACCGTCGCGCTTGCATCGACCAGCTTGTTGTCGATCGCTTCCTGCAGACGGTCGAGATTGATCTCGGCGAAGTCGAGCCGGAAGATGTTGTTGAAGCCGCGCTTCGGCAGGCGGCGATGCATCGGCATCTGGCCGCCTTCGAAACCCTTGATGCGGACGCCCGAACGCGCGGTCTGGCCCTTGCCGCCGCGGCCCGAGGTCTTGCCCTTGCCGGAACCGATGCCACGGCCGACACGCATGCGCTTCTTGCGCGAGCCGGCGTTGTCGGCGATATCGCTGAGCTTCATCGCCCTTCTCCTTATCTCTGCTTACTCGCCGACGACGCGGACGAGATGCTGGACTTTGCTGATCATGCCGCGAACTTCAGGGGTGTCCTGCAGCTCGGCAACCCGGCCGATCTTGTTGAGCTTGAGGCCGATCAGCGTCGAACGCTGCGAGTGATGGCGGCGGATTGCGCTGCCGATCTGCTCGACCTTGATGGTCTTGCTGGCCTGGGCCATGACAGTAACTCCAAATAGCGCGCTGGCTAATCGCGCGGGGTTATTCCGCCACCACTTCGGCGTCACCGCCGACGCGGCGCGACTGCAGGGTGGAGACCTTGATGTTGCGGCGCGCGGCCACCGAGCGCGGCGAATCCTGATGCTTCAGCGCGTCGAACGTTGCGCGAACCATGTTGTAGGGATTCGACGAGCCGATCGACTTCGCCACCACGTCCTGGATGCCGAGCGTCTCGAACACCGCGCGCATCGGGCCGCCGGCGATGATGCCGGTACCGGCCGGAGCGGCACGCAGATAGACGCGGCCGGCGCCGTGACGGCCGGCGATGTCGTGATGCAGCGTGCGGCCTTCGCGCAGCGCGACCCGCGTCAGGTTCCGCTTCGCAGATTCGGTCGCCTTGCGGATTGCTTCCGGAACTTCGCGCGCCTTGCCGTGGCCGAAACCGACCCGGCCCTTCTGATCGCCGATCACGACCAGCGCCGCAAAGCCGAAGCGCTTGCCGCCCTTGACGACCTTCGCCACGCGATTGATGTGGACGAGCTTGTCGACGAACTCGCTGTCGCGCTCCTCGCGATCCCTGCTCCGTTCGCGTCCGCCGCGTTCGCGTTCACCTGCCATGGTGTTTTCCAATCTCTAGGAGGCCTGACGCCTCTATCCTGGTAATCGTTCGTAAAGTTTAGAAGCTCAATCCGCCTTCGCGCGCCGCATCCGCGAGCGCCTTGACGCGCCCGTGATAGATGTAGGCGCCGCGATCGAACACGACTTCCTTGACACCCTTCTGCGCCGCGCGTTCCGCCAGCAGCTTGCCGACGGCCTTCGCCGCATCGATGTCGGCGCCGGTCTTGCCGGCGTCGCGCAGGTTCTTCTCCAGCGACGAGGCGGACGCGAGCGTCTCGCCCTTTTGGTCGTCGATGACCTGGGCGTAGATGTGCTTGGACGAGCGGAACACCGACAGCCGCGGACGGCCGCCTGCCGAGCGGCGAAGCGCAAGGCGGACGCGCTGCTTGCGCCGGGCATTCGTAACCTTGAGTGACATGACCGGCTCCGTTACTTCTTCTTGCCTTCCTTGCGGAAGATGAATTCGTTGGCGTACTTCACGCCCTTGCCCTTGTAGGGCTCCGGCGGACGGTAGGCGCGGATCTCGGCGGCGACCTGGCCGACGCGCTGCGGATCGTTGCCGGTGATCGTGATCTCGGTCGGCTTCGGCACCGCGATGGTGATGCCTTCCGGGATCGCGTAGACCACGTCGTGGCTGTAGCCGAGCGCGAGCTGCAGGTTCTTGCCCTGCATCGCGGCACGGTAACCGACGCCGGTGATCTCGAGCTTCTTCTCGAAGCCCTTGGTGACGCCCTCGACGAGGTTGGCGACCTGCGCGCGCGCGGTTCCGTACATCGCCTGCGCACGGTTGGTCTTGACGCGCGGAGCGACCTTGACCTGGCCGTTCTCGAACTTCACCTCGACGTCGTCATGCACGACGAACTGAAGCTGGCCCTTCGGCCCCTTCACCTTCACCGTCTGGCCCTCGACGCTTGCCGTCACACCCGACGGGATCGCCACCGGCCTTTTGCCGATACGTGACATCGTAAAATCCTTCCTCAGAACACCGTGAAGAGAACTTCGCCGCCCACGTTGGCGTCGCGCGCCTCGTGGTCAGCCATGATTCCCTTCGGCGTCGACAACACCGAAATGCCGAGACCGTTGTTCACGCGCGGCAGGTTCCTCACCGAGGCGTAAACGCGGCGGCCCGGCTTCGACACCCGCTCGATCTCGCGGATGACGGGCTCGCCGTCGAAATACTTCAGCTCGATCTCGAGCTCGCTGCGGCCCGAGGCATGCTCGACGCTGGCGTAGCCGCGGATGTAGCCCTCGGACTTCAGCACTTCGAGCACATTGGCGCGCATCTTCGAGCCGGGGCTCGAGACCTTGGACTTCGAACGCATCTGCGCGTTGCGGATGCGGGTGATGAGATCGCTGATCGGATCGTGCGTAGACATTGTTCCGACCCTCCTTACCAGCTCGACTTCACGAGGCCGGGAACCAGGCCCTTGGAGCCGAGTTCACGCAGCGCGATGCGCGAGAGCTTGTTCTTGCGATAGGTCGAGCGCGGACGCCCGGTCAGCTCGCAACGGTTGCGGATGCGCGTCGGCGACGAGTTGCGCGGCATCTCGGCGAGCTTCAGCGTCGCCGCGAAGCGCTCTTCCATCGGCTTGGTCTTGTCGGCGATGATCGCCTTCAGCTTCTCGCGCTGCGGGGCGGCGTTCTTCGCCATCCGCTTGCGCCGGTTGTTCTTCTCGATCGAACTCTTCTTTGCCATGCTTGGCTCCTGGGTATCCGCGTTTGAGTGGCTTTGCCTCAGCTACTCACTGCCGGAACGGGAAATTGAAAGCGGTCAACAAGGCACGCGCCTCGTCGTCGGTCTTGGCGGTGGTGCACACCGTGATGTCCATGCCACGCGCTTCCGAGACCTTGTCGAAGTCGATCTCGGGGAAAATGATGTGCTCCTTGATGCCGAGCGAATAGTTGCCACGGCCGTCGAAGCTCTTCGGGTTCAGGCCGCGGAAGTCGCGGACGCGGGGCAGCGCCACGTTTACCAGGCGGTCGATGAACTCGTACATATGGGCCTTGCGCAGCGTGACCTTGCAGCCGATCGGCTGGTTCTCGCGCAGCTTGAAGGTCGCGATCGCGATCCGCGAATAGGTCACGATCGCCTTCTGGCCGGCGATCTGGCTCAGCTCGGCAGCGGCGGTCTCGGCCTTCTTGCGGTCGTTGACGGAATCGCCAACGCCCATGTTGAGCACGACCTTGTCGAGGCGCGGCACCTGCATCACGTTGGCATAACCGAACTTCTCGGTCATCATGCCGCGGATCTTCTTGTCATACTCCGCGCGCAGACGCGGCGTGTAAGCTGTCTCAGCCATCGATCTCTGCTCCCGAGCTCTTGGCAACACGAACCTTCTTGCCATCGGCCTGAATCTTGAACCCAATGCGGGTCGGCTTTCCGTCCTTGCCGACATACGCAATGTTGGACAGGTCGATCGGCATCTCCTTGGAGATGATGCCGCCTTCCTGGGTCTGGCTCTGCTTCTGGTGACGCTTCACCATGTTGATGCCGCGAACGAGAGCCTTGTTCTCGTCCGGACGCACCTCGAACACCTCGCCGGTGCGACCCTTGTCGCGGCCGGTGAGCACCATCACCTTGTCGCCCTTGCGGATCTTGGCGGCCATCACAGCACCTCCGGCGCAAGCGAAATGATCTTCATGTGGTTCTTGGCGCGCAGCTCGCGCGGCACCGGCCCGAAGATACGGGTGCCGACCGGCTCGGACTGATTGTTGATCAGCACGGCGGCGTTGCGGTCGAAACGGATGACCGAACCGTCGGCGCGGCGGATGTCCTTGCGGACCCGGACCACGACGGCCTTCATCACGTCGCCCTTCTTCACCTTGCCACGCGGAATGGCTTCCTTGATCGACACAACGATAACGTCGCCCACGGTGGCATAGCGGCGCTTGGAACCTCCAAGAACCTTGATGCACATGACACGGCGTGCGCCTGAATTATCGGCCACGTCGAGGTTGGTCTGCATCTGAATCATTGATGCACCTCGTCCTCTTTCTGCGCTTTAGCGCGCCCAAAATTTCCCTGAATGTCTTCGGCCAGGCCGAAGTAATCAGGCCGTTTTCTTGTGTTCGCCCCGGACCACGGTCCAGCGCTTCAGCTTGGAGATCGGCTTCGATTCCTCGATCCAGACCATGTCGCCCGGCTTGAACTGATTGTCCTCGTCGTGCGCGTGGTAGTTCTTGGAACGGCGGATCGTCTTCTTGTAGATCGGGTGGGTGAAGCGGCGATCGACGCGCACCACCACGGTCTTGGCTTGCTTGTCGCTCACGACCACGCCCTGCAGAGTACGTTTCGGCATAGCTGGCCCCTTACTTCTTCTTCGCGCGCAGCTGCGCGGCGATGGTCTTGATACGAGCGATATCGCGGCGGGCTTCCCGCATCCGCGACGTGTTCTCCAGCTGCCCGGTGGCGCGCTGGAAACGCAGGTTGAAGCGTTCCTTCTTCAGGTTAAGGACCGCGTCGTCCCGCTGGTCGTCGCTCATCGCGCGAATGTCTTCAACTTTCATCTCGGCCATGGCGATTACTCCGCAATGCGCGCAACGAAGCGCGTCTTGATCGGCAGCTTGGCGGCGGCGAGCGACAGCGCCTCCTTGGCGGTCTGCACCGGCACGCCGTCGATTTCGAACATCACGCGGCCCGGCTTGATCCGGACCACCCACAATTCCGGCGCACCCTTGCCGGAGCCCATGCGGACTTCGGCGGGCTTCTTCGACACCGGCACGTCCGGGAACACCCGGATCCAGACGCGGCCGGCGCGCTTCATGTGACGGGTCAGCGCGCGGCGGGCGGCTTCGATCTGACGGGCGGTGACGCGCTCAGGCTCCATCGCCTTCAGGCCGAACTGGCCGAACGCCAACGTCGCGCCAGAGGTCGCAACGCCGTGGATACGGCCCTTATGCGCCTTCCGGAACTTCGTCTTCTTAGGTTGCATCATGGCTTTAAGCCCTCAAATTCCTGCTTTGCCTCAAGCGGCGTCGCGGCGCGAACGCGGCGTGTTGTCGCCCTCGGCCATCTTCTTGTCCTGGGCCATCGGATCGTGCTCGAGGATCTCGCCCTTGAAGATCCAGACCTTGACGCCGCAGGTGCCGAAGGTCGTGAACGCGGTGGCAACGCCGTAGTCGACGTCGGCGCGCAGCGTGTGCAGCGGCACGCGACCTTCGCGATACCACTCCATGCGCGCGATTTCGGCGCCGCCGAGACGGCCCGAGCAGTTGATGCGGATGCCCTCGGCGCCGAGACGCATCGCCGACTGCACGGCGCGCTTCATGGCGCGGCGGAACGCAACGCGGCGCTCGAGCTGCTGGGCGATCGATTCAGCGACCAGGGTCGCGTCGAGCTCCGGCTTGCGGATTTCGACGATGTTGATCACGACGTCCGACGAGGTGATGTCGGCAACCTTCTTGCGCAGCTTGTCGATATCGGCGCCCTTCTTGCCGATCACGACGCCCGGACGGGCCGAGTGGATCGTCACGCGGCACTTCTTGTGCGGGCGCTCGATCACGATGCGGGCGACAGCCGCCTGCTTGAGCTCCTTGTGCAGGATCTCGCGGATCTTGACGTCCTCGTGCAGGAGCTTGCCGTATTCCTGCTTGCCGGCGAACCAACGGGAGTCCCAGGTCCGGTTGATGCCGAGACGCAGCCCGATTGGATTGATCTTTTGACCCATCGTCTTCTCCTGCGCCCTTCTTAGGCGCTTGCCTCGGCCTCGACCTGACGAACCACGATGGTCAGGTGCGAGAACGGTTTGAACACACGGCCCGAACGGCCACGGCCGCGCGGAGCAAAACGCTTCATCACGATGCCATTGCCGACATGCGCCTCGGCAACGACGAGATCGTCGACATCGAGGTCATGGTTGTTCTCGGCGTTCGCGATCGCCGATTCCAGGCACTTCTTGACGTCGACCGCGATCCGCTTGCGCGAGAACTGCAGGTCGGCGAGCGCAGCCGAAGCCTTGCGGCCGCGGATCAGCTGCGCCACCAGGTTGAGCTTCTGCGGGCTGACGCGCAGCATGCGGGCGACGGCCTTGGCCTCATTGTCCGCGAGGCTACGTTCGCGCTTTGGTTTGCTCATCGTCTATTCCTCAAGCCTTCTTGGCTTTCTTGTCGCCCGAGTGGCCGTGGAAGGTCCGGGTCGGCGAGAACTCGCCGAACTTGTGACCCACCATTTCCTCGTTGATCGCCACCGGCACATGCTTCTGGCCGTTGTAGACACCGAAGGTCAGGCCGACGAACTGCGGCAGGATGGTGGAGCGACGGCTCCAGATCTTGATGACGTCGTGACGGCCGGACGCGCGCGCGGCATCTGCCTTCTTGAGCAGAGAACCCTCGACGAACGGGCCTTTCCAGACTGAACGAACCATGTCCGGCGTTCCTTACTTCTTCCGCTTGTGGCGGCTGAGGAGAATGAATTTGTTGGTCGACTTGTTGGTGCGGGTCTTCTTGCCCTTGGTCGGCTTGCCCCACGGAGTAACCGGGTGGCGACCGCCCGAGGTACGACCTTCACCACCGCCGTGCGGGTGATCGATCGGGTTCATGACGACGCCGCGGTTGTGCGGACGCCAGCCGAGCCAGCGGGTACGACCGGCCTTGCCGATCGAGATGTTCATGTGATCCGGGTTCGAGACCGCGCCGATCGTGCCGCGGCAACGGCCGTGCACGAGACGCTGCTCGCCCGAGTTCAGGCGGACGATGACGTAGTCCTGGTCGCGGCCGACGATCTGGGCATAGGTACCGGCGGAGCGTGCCAGCTGGCCACCCTTGCCGATCTTCAGCTCGATGTTGTGCACGATCGTGCCGACCGGCATGTTGCCGAGCGGCATGACGTTGCCCGGCTTCACGTCGACGTAGTTGCCGGCGACGACGGTGTCGCCCGCCGCCAGACGCTGCGGCGCCAGGATGTAGGCCAGCTCACCGTCCTGATACTTGATCAGCGCGATGAACGCGGTGCGGTTCGGATCGTACTCCAGCCGCTCCACGACCGCCGGCATGTCCACCTTGTCGCGGCGGAAGTCGACGGTGCGGTAAGCCTTCTTGTGGCCGCCGCCGCGGAAACGCACGGTGATGCGACCGGTGTTGTTGCGACCGCCATTGCCGAGCTTGCCCTCGGTCAGGGTCTTCACCGGCTTGCCCTTGTAGAGCGCCGAACGATCGACCATGACCAGCTGGCGCTGGCCCGGCGTCGTGGGATTGTAGGTTTTCAATGCCATCGTCGTTGCGCCTTATAGTCCGGTAGTCACGTCGATGCGGTGGCCCTCTTCAAGGGTCACGATCGCGCGCTTGGAGTCCGACTGCGAGCCGAGATTGCCGCGGAACACCTTGGTCTTGCCCTTGCGAACGAGAGTGTTGACGCTCTTCACCTTGACGTCGAACAGCTTCTCGACCGCTTCCTTGATCTGCGGCTTGGTCGCCTTGCCGGCGACCTTGAACATCACCTTGTTGTGCTCGGAGGCGAGCGTCGCCTTTTCCGTCACGACCGGCGAGATGATGACGTCGTAGTGGCGCGGATCGATGTTCTTCATTTGAAGCGCGCCTCCAGCGCATCAACCGCAGCCTTGGTCAGCACCAGCTTGTGGCGGCGGAGAATGTCGTAGACGTTGATGCCCTGGATCGGCAGCACGTCGATGTTCGGGATGTTGCGGGCCGCGGTCGCGAAACCGTTGTTCAGCTCCGCACCGTCGATGATCAGCGCATTGGTCAGGCCGAGGCCCGAGAAGTGACCGAGCAGCGCCTTGGTCTTGGCGGCCTCGAGCTGCGCATTGTCGATCACGATCAGCCCGCCGTCCTTGGCCTTGGCCGACAGCGCATGCTTCAGCGCGAGCGCGCGCACCTTCTTCGGCAGGTCGGTCGCATGGGAGCGAACCACCGGACCGAAGGCACGGCCACCGCCGCGGAACTGCGGCACGCGGGCCGAGCCGTGACGGGCGCCGCCGGTGCCCTTCTGCTTGTACATCTTCTTGCCGGTGCGCCAGACGTCGGCGCGGCCCTGGGCCTTATGCGTGCCGGCCTGGCGCTTGTTGAGCTGCCACTGCACGCAACGCTGGATGATGTCCTTGCGCGGCTCGAGACCAAAGATCTCGTCCGACAGCTGAACCGAACCGGCGTCCTTGCCTTCAAGGGTGGTGACTTTTAGTTCCATCTCACACGCCCTCCTTCTCGGCTACAGCCTCGGCAGCTTCACCGCCGGCGACCTTGAACTTGCCGGGCTTCGGGGCTTCCTTCGGCAGCGGCTTCTTGACCGCGTCGCGCACCGAGATCCAGCCGCCCTTGGAGCCGGGAACGGCGCCTTCGACGAGGATCAGGCCGCGCTCGACGTCGGTCGAAACCACGCGCAGATTGAGCGTGGTGATGCGATCGACGCCCATGTGACCGGGCATCTTCTTGTTCTTGAAGGTCTTGCCGGGATCCTGACGGCCACCGGTCGAACCGATCGAACGGTGCGAGACCGACACACCGTGGGTGGCGCGCAGACCGCCGAAGTTCCAGCGCTTCATGCCGCCGGCGAAGCCCTTACCGATCGAGGTGCCGGTCACGTCGACAAACTGGCCGACCACGAAATGGTCCGCCTGGATTTCCGCGCCTACCGGGATCAGCGCGTCCTCGGACACGCGGAACTCGGCGACCTTGCGCTTCGGCTCGACCTTGGCGACCGCGAACTGGCCGCGTTCGGCCTTCGGCATGTACACCGTCTTGCGGGCGCCCGAGCCGAGCTGAAGAGCGACATAGCCGTTCTTCTCGGTCGTGCGGTGGCCCAGCACCTGGCAGTTGCCCAACTTCAGCACGGTCACAGGGATATGCTCGCCGGTCTCCGTAAAGACCCGCGTCATCCCGACCTTTTGTGCGATCACTCCGGAGCGCATCGGCGTGCTTCCTGTCTTTCTGTCCGCAAGCGGCGGACGTAAAAATCCAAAACCTTAGAGCTTGATCTCGACGTCGACACCGGCGGCCAGGTCGAGCTTCATCAGCGCGTCGACGGTCTGCGGGGTCGGGTCGACAATGTCGAGGAGGCGCTTGTGAGTGCGCATCTCGAATTGCTCGCGGCTCTTCTTGTCAACGTGCGGCGAACGGTTGACGGTGAACTTCTCGATGCGGGTCGGCAGCGGAATCGGTCCGCGAACCTGCGCACCGGTGCGCTTCGCCGTGTTCACGATCTCACGGGTCGACGTATCGAGGATTCGATGGTCGAACGCCTTGAGACGGATGCGAATGTTTTGGCCGTTCATTGCCGTATCTCTTTCTTCGTCGCTCAATTAGCGAATAGCGAGTGGTGAGCGGCGGGTGGGCGAACCCACCCGCTGCAAACTGACTGATCCACCCTTACTCGATGATGGCGGCGACGACGCCGGCGCCGACGGTGCGGCCGCCTTCGCGGATCGCGAAGCGCAGCTTCTCTTCCATCGCGATCGGCACGATCAGGTGCACTTCCATCGCGATGTTGTCGCCCGGCATCACCATCTCGGTGCCTTCGGGCAGGTGCACAACGCCGGTCACGTCGGTGGTGCGGAAGTAGAACTGCGGACGGTAGTTGGTGAAGAACGGGGTGTGACGACCGCCCTCTTCCTTGGTGAGGATGTAGGCTTCAGCCTTGAACTTGGTGTGCGGCTTGACCGAACCGGGCTTGCACAGCACCTGGCCACGCTCGACTTCCTCGCGCTTGGTGCCGCGGAGCAGCGCACCGATGTTGTCGCCGGCCTGGCCCTGATCGAGCAGCTTGCGGAACATTTCGACGCCGGTGACGATGGTCTTCTGGGTGTCGCGGATACCGACGATCTCGATTTCCTCGCCGACCTTGATGATGCCGCGCTCGACACGGCCGGTGACGACGGTGCCGCGGCCCGAGATCGAGAACACGTCTTCAACCGGCATCAGGAACGGCTGGTCGATCGGGCGCTCCGGCTGCGGGATGTATTCGTCGACGTTGCGCATCAGCTCGAGGATGGCATCGTGGCCGAGCGTCTTGTCCTTGTCTTCGAGCGCGGCGAGCGCCGAGCCCTTGATGATCGGGATCTTGTCGCCCGGGAATTCGTACTTCGAGAGCAGCTCACGGACCTCGAGCTCGACGAGCTCGAGCAGCTCCGGATCGTCGACCATGTCGCACTTGTTGAGGAACACGACGAGCGCGGGCACACCGACCTGGCGGGCGAGCAGGATGTGCTCGCGGGTCTGCGGCATCGGGCCGTCAGCAGCCGACACGACCAGGATCGCGCCGTCCATCTGGGCGGCACCGGTGATCATGTTCTTGACGTAGTCGGCGTGGCCGGGACAGTCGACGTGGGCATAGTGACGGTTCTTCGTCTCGTACTCGACGTGCGCGGTCGAGATCGTGATGCCGCGCGCCTTCTCTTCCGGCGCCTTGTCGATCTGGTCGTAGGCGGTGAACGTCGCGCCGCCGGTCTCTGCAAGCACCTTGGTGATCGCTGCGGTCAGCGAGGTCTTGCCATGGTCGACGTGACCGATGGTGCCGATGTTGCAGTGGGGCTTGTTACGCTCGAATTTTGCTTTGGCCATTTGACTCTCCGTTCAGTCGTTAGTTGCTAACCAACGACAATCAAGCAAACTTTTTCTGGACTTCAGCCGACACGTTCGCCGGTGCTTCGGCGTAGTGATCGAACTGCATTGTGAAGGTCGCGCGACCCTGGCTCATCGAGCGCAGGTTGTTCACGTAACCGAACATGTTCATGAGCGGCACCATCGCGTTGATGACGTTGGCGTTGCCGCGCATGTCTTGGCCCTGGATCTGGCCGCGCCGGGAATTCAGGTCACCGATGACCGAACCGGTGTAGTCTTCCGGGGTCACCACCTCGACCTTCATGATCGGCTCGAGCAGAACGGACTTGCCCTTCGTCAGCGCCTCGCGGAACGCGGCGCGCGACGCGATTTCGAAGGCCAGTGCCGACGAGTCGACGTCGTGATACTTGCCGTCGACCAGCTGCACCTTGACGTCCACCACCGGGAAGCCGGCAACGACGCCGGAGCCCATCACGCTGTTGAGGCCCTTTTCGACGCCGGGGATGTATTCCTTCGGCACCGCGCCGCCGACGATCTTCGATTCGAACTCATAGCCCTTGCCGGGCTCGTTCGGCTCGACGACGATCGACACTTCGGCGAACTGACCGGTACCGCCGGTCTGCTTCTTGTGCGTGTACTTGACTTCGGCCTTCTTGGTCACGCGCTCGCGGAACGCCACCTGCGGCGCGCCGATGTTGGCATCGACCTTGTAGGTGCGCTTGAGGATGTCGACCTTGATGTCGAGATGCAGTTCGCCCATGCCCTTGAGGATGGTCTGGCCGGACTCCTGGTCGGTCGACACGCGGAACGACGGATCTTCCGCAGCGAGCTTGGCGAGCGCCACGCCGAGCTTTTCCTGGTCGGCCTTCGACTTCGGCTCGATCGCGATCTCGATCACCGGCTCCGGGAATTCCATCTTCTCGAGGATGACCGGCTTGTCGGGATCGCACAGCGTGTCACCAGTGCGCGCTTCCTTCAGGCCAGCCAGCGCGACAATATCGCCGGCATAGGCTTCCTTGATGTCTTCGCGGTTGTTCGCATGCATCAGCAGCATGCGGCCGATACGTTCTTTCTTCTCGCGGGTCGAGTTCACCACGCCGGTGCCCGACTGCAGCACGCCGGAATAGATGCGGCAGAAGGTGATGGTGCCGACGAACGGGTCGTCCATGATCTTGAACGCGAGCAGCGCCAGCGGCTCCTTGTCGTCCGCATGGCGCACGACTTCGTTGCCGTCATCGTCGATGCCCTTGATCGCGGGCACGTCGACCGGCGACGGCAGATAGTCGACGACGGCGTCGAGCAGCGGCTGAACGCCCTTGTTCTTGAACGCGGAGCCGCACAGCACCGGATAGAACGCACCGGTCAGCACGGCCTTGCGGATCAGGCGCTTCAGCGTCGCCTCGTCCGGCTCCTTGCCGTCGAGGAAGGCAGCCAAGGCATCGTCGTCGAGCTCGACGGCGGCTTCCACCATCTTCTCGCGATATTCCTTGGCCTGCTCGACCATGTCTTCCGGGATGTCGACATAGTCGAACTTGGCGCCGAGCGATTCATCGTTCCAGACGATGCCCTTCATGACAACCAGGTCGACGAGACCCTTGAAGTTGTTCTCGGCACCGATCGGAAGCTGGATCGCGATCGGCTTGGCGCCGAGGCGGTCGACGATGTCGGACAGGCACTTGAAGAAGTCGGCACCCGTCTTGTCCATCTTGTTGGCGAAGACGATGCGCGGAACCTTGTACTTGTCGCCCTGGCGCCAGACGGTCTCGGTCTGCGGCTCGACGCCCTGGTTGGAGTCGAGAACGCAAACGGCGCCGTCGAGCACGCGCAGCGAACGCTCGACCTCAATGGTGAAGTCGACGTGGCCGGGGGTGTCGATGATGTTAAGGCGCTTGCCGTTCCAGAACGCGGTGGTCGCAGCCGAAGTGATCGTGATGCCACGCTCCTGCTCCTGCTCCATCCAGTCCATCGTCGCGGCACCTTCGTGCACTTCGCCGATCTTGTGGCTCTTGCCGGTGTAATACAGGATGCGCTCGGTGGTCGTCGTCTTGCCGGCATCGATATGCGCCATGATACCGAAGTTGCGGTAGTTCTCTATGGCATGAACGCGAGGCATAGGCTGTTCCTTAAATTCCGTGTTTCGCCGTTACCAGCGATAGTGCGAGAAGGCGCGGTTGGCTTCCGCCATCCGGTGCACGTCTTCACGCTTCTTGACGGCGTTGCCGCGATTGTTCGAGGCGTCGAGCAGTTCCGCCGACAGACGCTCCGTCATGGTCTTCTCGTTGCGCTCACGGGCGGCCGAGATCAGCCAGCGGATGCCGAGCGCCTGACGGCGCACCGTGCGGACTTCCACCGGCACCTGGTAGGTCGCGCCGCCGACGCGGCGGGAACGGACCTCGATGGTCGGCATCACGTTCTCGAGCGCCTGCTCGAACACGCCGAGCGGCGGCTGCTTGGTCTTGGCCTCGATCATGCCGAGCGCACCGTAGACGATGTTTTCGGCGACCGACTTCTTCCCGGCGTACATCACCGAGTTCATGAACTTCGTAATGATGATGTTCCCGAACTTCGGATCCGGAAGAACTTCACGCTTCTCAGCAGAATGGCGACGCGACATCTGATCGTTTCCCGCTTACTTCGGACGCTTCGCGCCGTACTTCGAACGACGCTGCTTACGGTTCTTGACGCCCTGGGTATCCAGCACGCCACGGAGGATGTGGTAGCGCACGCCGGGCAAGTCCTTGACGCGGCCGCCGCGGATCATGACCACCGAGTGCTCCTGCAGGTTATGGCCCTCACCCGGGATGTAGCCGATCACCTCGAAGCCGTTGGTCAGGCGCACCTTGGCGACCTTACGAAGCGCCGAGTTCGGCTTCTTCGGGGTCGTGGTGTAGACGCGCGTGCACACGCCGCGCTTCTGCGGCGACTGCTGCAGCGCCGGCACCTTCTTGCGCGACTTCTGCACTTCACGTGGTTTTGCGATCAGCTGGTTGATCGTCGGCATGCAGCCTTCACCCTTTAGTTCGCGCGGAAACCTTGAATGGCTCCGCAAATTTCTTCTCAGGACTAGCCGTCCCGTACGGCCCGCTCGACGCGGAACAAACACCCGCGCAAAGCGAAATCGCGCCAACCACTCATCACTGAGCGGAAAGCGCATCGACGCCACAGAGGACCGCGATTCCGAACCGTTCAGCGTTCGCTGTCCGGTCCGCCACCGAGGTCATGCATCCGAATTCACTCTCAAGAGGACGTGCTCAAGAGAACCAAAATCGTCCTGGCATTGCCTAGCTATCATCGACAGCGTTTGAGCGGCATTCGTCGAGGTTGGTGCCCGGCCGGCCCTGAAAAAGGGCCTTGGGGTGTTCCGTTCCGACGCTGGCGTAGCTCACCGCCTGTCGTTAAGTGAGCGCCTTGTATAATCGAGAGATAGTGAAGTCAAGCAAAACGACAAGCAAAGAAACGCCTCTGGCGCTTGCAGATTTCGCATTTCGCGGCACTCGTCGGACGTCCGAAATATGACAGCGTCTGCGACTCCCCTCGCCCGAATCCGAATCTCCGGCACGCCAACGGAATCATATTATATCCGGGTAAAATATGATTAGAAACAATTCTCCCCAACTTGGACCCGAAGGCGAATTTCGAAACTAAGCCTTTATTTGCCATTCGCAGCGCAAAAATTGCGGTCTACGGCCACGGAAAACGTCATGCGGTACACCGACATCGCGATCATCGGCGGAGGTCTTGCGGGCTCGACCGCGGCCGCCATGCTCGGCCGTGCCGGGATACCGACCGTCCTGATCGACCCCCACCAAGTCTATCCGTTCGACTTCCGCGTCGAAAAGGTCGGCGGCGACCTCCAGCTCGCGCGATTCGCCCGCACCGGAATTGCCGAATCCGTGCTGCGTTCGGCGACGCTCGACGGCGAGAACTGGATCGCGCGATTCGGCCATCTGCTCGACCGGCAGCCGAGCCGGCAATACGGCATCATGTACGACGCGCTGATCACTGCGATTCGGGCCGAGATCGCCGGGCCGGCGGAATTCATCCGCGACAAGGTCGTCAATGTCGCGACCAGCTCCGAGCGGCAGCGGCTCGTGCTTTCGGGCGGCGAGGAGATCTCGGCGCGGCTCGTGGTGCTTGCCAACGGCCTGAATGTCGGGCTGCGCCGGATGCTCGGCATCGAGCGGCTGGTGACCAGCTTCTGCCATTCGATCTCGATCGGCTTCGATTTCATCCCCGTCGGCCGCCCCGCCTTCCCGTTCGCGGCCATGACCTACTTTTCGGAGCGGCCGAGCGACCGCATCCCCTACATCACGCTGTTTCCGGTCGGAAACCGGATGCGCGCCAACCTCTTCACCTACCGCCCGGCCGACGATCCGTGGCTGCGGGCGATGCGGCGCAATCCGGTCGAGACGCTGAACGCTGCGCTGCCGCGGCTGCGCCGGCTCACCGGTGAGTTCGACGTGGTCGGCGACATCAAGATCAGGCCCGCCGACGTCTATGTCAGCACCGGCTATCGGCAGGCCGGCGTCGTACTGGTCGGCGATGCCTTCGCCAGCACCTGCCCCGTCACCGGCACCGGGACCGACAAGGTGTTCACCGACGTGTCCCAGCTCTGCAATGTCCATATCCCGGCCTGGCTTGCGACCGACGGCATGGGCGAGGAGAAGATCACGGCGTTCTACGACGATCCGGTCAAGACGGAGTGCGATGCCTGGTCGAATGCCAAGGCATTCAACTTCCGCGAGGTGTCGATCGGCAGCGGGCCCTACTGGCAAGCCCAGCGCTGGGCACGCTTCCTCGGCTATCTCGGCCGGGGCACGCTGCGCCGCCTGCACCGCCCGCAGGCGGCGTCAGCGACACGGTCCGCCAATCACTTCCGGCAACGTCCGCACGCCGCAGACAGGGCGTAGAGGCGTGATCAGCAGGAGCGTTTTCGAGCGAAGTGGATACCGGTTCGCGTGAAGAAAGCGCGTCAAACAAGATTCTAGCGCCCGGCCATCGCCGGCGACGCGGCGCGGGACTCACGCCTCGTCTTCGTCCTCATCCTCGTCGTCTTCATCCTCGTCATCTTCATCATCGTCCGCGTCGTCGTCATCCTCGTCGTCCGCGTCGTGATGGACATGCCCCTGGTCGTCCCACAGCCTGCGGTAGACGCCATTCAGGGCCAGCAGTTCCTCGTGCGAGCCGCGTTCGATCGCCCTGCCGCCGGAGATCACGATGATCTCGTCCATCTCGACCACCGAGGCCAGTCGGTGCGTCGACCAGATCATGGTGCGACCCTCGGCGACCTTGAGCAGCGTGCGGTTGATCGCCGCCTCCGTGGTCTGGTCGAGCGCCGAGGTCGCCTCGTCGAGCAGCAGCACGGACGGGTTGCGGATGATCGCGCGCGCGATCGCGATGCGCTGGCGCTGGCCGCCGGACAAGGTGTCGCCGCGCTCGCCGACCGGCGTGTCGTAGCGCTGCGGCAGGCTCATGATGTAGCGATGAATCTCGGCCTTCCTGGCGGCGTCCTCGACCTCCGCGTCGGTGGCCCCTTCCTTGCCGAGCCGGATGTTCTCGCGGATCGACATGTTGAACAGCATGTTCTCCTGGAACACGACCGCCATGCTGGCCCGCAGCGACTCGCGCGTCACCCGGCGGATGTCGACGCCGTCGATCGCGACGCGGCCCTCGTCCGGCACGTAGAGCCGCAGGATCAGGTTGATCAGCGTGCTCTTGCCGGAGCCGCTGGGACCGACGATCGCAATGCTCTTGCCGGCATTGAGCTTGAGGCTGAGATTGTCGAGCACCGGCGTCTGCGCCCCCTCATACTGGAAGGTGACGCGGTCGAAGGAGATGTCGTTGGTGATGCGCGGCAGATCCGGCGCGCCGGGGCGGTCAGCGCCGCGGGTCGGCTCGTCGAGCAGCTCCTGGATGTGCCGCACTGCCGCCGCAGACTGGATCGACACCGGGATAAAATGCATGAGATGGGCGATGTTGTACGACACCTCCCAGAATGCGCTCTCGAAGGTCACGAAGGTGCCGACCGTGATCTGCCCCTTGGTGGCGAGATAGGCGCCGATCGCCAGCACCACGAGGTGAAGCAGCAGCACCGAAATGGTGACGGTGCGCTCCACCATGGTGGACAGGAACATGGCTGAGGCGGCCTTGGCCCGGACGTCGCGGTTGCGCAGCGTGAACCAGCCGAGCGCCCGGCGCTGCAGGTTGAACGCCTTGACCACCGCCTGGGCCGCGACGTTCTCCTGCACCATGCCGAGCAGCGCGGCTTCGTTCTGCTTCTGCTCGTAATTGGCCAGCACCGCCTTCGGCGTCAGGATGCGCGGCCCGATCAGCGTGATCGGAAACACCAGCAAGGCGACCACGGCAAGCTGCCAGTTCAGGAACAGCATCAGGATGATGCCGGCGATCAGCTCGAGGCCCGGCAGCGCCGCGCTGTTGGCGAAGGTCTTGACCGAGCCCTCGAAGGCCGACAGATCGATCGAGAAACGCGACAGGATCTCTCCGCGCTTGGTGCGGGCGAAATAGGCTGACGGCAGGTTCTGGACGTGGTCGAAGATGCGGGTCCGGACGTCGGCGATGATGCCCGCGCCGAGCCGCGCATCCCAGCGCTCGTACCAGACCGCGATGATCGAGGTGACGATGCCGGCGACCGCGAGCACGCCGAGGATCTTGTAAAGAGCCTGGAAATCCTCCTCGCCGAGCGCGTCGTCGATCAGGAATTTCAGGCTGAGCGGCATGATGACGTTGAACAACGTCTCGACCAGCACGCCGATCGCGACGAAGGCGAGCGGCTTCTTGTAGTTGGTCAGGATCGGCTTGACGAAGCTGAAGATCGTGGAGAGCGCGCCGGCGGCTTCCCTGGCGGTGAAGACGACGAGGTCCTCGTCATCATCGTCGTCGAGCTCGAACTCGTCGTCCTCGTCCTCATCATCGTCGTCATCGGCCGGCGCGGCGGCGGGCTTGGCGGAGGCCGTTGCCGCAGGCGGACCGGCCGCTGCCGCAGACTTTTTCTTCAGCTCGGGATCGTCGGCCGCCGATCGATTCGGATCGTCTGATGCAGGAGGTCTTGGCGCCATGAAACCAACCGTTGCTCCACGGCCGGCATGACCGCAAATCGAAACCGCAGCGGCGAATGCTGCTGGTACAATCCTATGCGATCACAATGAATTCGGCAAAGCGTTTGGAACGGCGGGGCGCGCGGTCCCGTGGATTCGGATCACGGCACGGCCGCCGTTTGACGTTGGTTGACGCGGGGCCGCTCGCCTTGCGCAAGACCGCTAGCCGGTGCCGTCAGTCGCTGCCGCTAGTCGTCGTGATCCGCCTCGACCTTGTCGAAGAAGGAATAGCGCAGGCTGTCGGAGTCGGCGTACCATTGCCCCGGCCCCTTGTTGGCGGCAAGCGTCAACGTCCACAGCGCATCGGTGCAGTCGCGGCGGTGCATCGACAGGTCGAAGCCGTTGCCGAAGAACAATTCCGACCATTCCCACCAGGTGCCGAGCTTCTTCACGCCGCGCAGCAGGTCGTAGCGATCGATCACCGCCGGCGCCATGTCCGAGGTCACCGACGCGAACACGACGCCGGTCTTGACCACGCGGTTGAGCTCGCGCACCCCGCGCACGACCTGCTTCTCGCCGAGATGGCACAGCGAGGTCTCGAACACGAAGTCGAACTCATTGTCCTTGAACGGCATGTCGGCGATCGAGCCGAGCTTGTTGTACTTCTTGAGCGCCTTCGGCGTCTTACCGTGGATAAAGCGGTTGTTCTCGATGCCCCAGGCATCGATGCCGCGCTCGCGCAGCGCGCCGACCAGCTCGCCGCTGGCGGAGCCGGCGATCAGCAGCTTGTAGCCCTTCGCCCTGCCCCACACCGTCTTGATCAGGTCGGTCAGATAGGCCGGGTCGGTGAAGTTGCGCCAGACCTCGCTGTAGGGGCCGGCGCCGCGATAATTCTCGAAATAGTTGCGGTCGATCTTGTCGGACAGCGCGCCTTCGTCCTGCGCGCGGGCGCGGCGCAGCCGCATCATCTCGGTGACGATGATGTCGGTCGCCGCATCGGAAGAATCGAGCAGCCCGTTCAGCGTCGAATCGAACAGATAGTCACCGACCACCACGATGCCGGGGTGCTGCTTCGGATCGGGACGGTGGTTGGTCATGACGTCGCGCACCGGAAGGCCGCCCGGCAGCGCGTTGACCGACGACAGCCAGCGATGGATCTTGCCCTCGAGGAAATGCGCACGCGCATCGCCGAGCGAGGCCGGCAGCGACTTCAGCGCGGCGTCGATCAGTTCCTCATCGCTGAGATTGGCGAAGGCGAGCGCGTCGGAGCCGGCGATCAGCCAGTTGAGCACGCCGTGCTTGCCGACATCGTGGCGCGCGCCCTCATTGTAGACGCAGCAGCCGCCGAACGCCTCCGACATGAACCAGGCGCCCGGAATCTTCTCGCCCCAGAACGGCTCGTCGAACAGGATCGAGACGCGCAGATAGTGCGCCGGACGATCGAAATAGGCGACGTGCTTGACCATCGACTTGCGCAGCTGTTCGCCGTCCCAGCGCATGGTCGCGAGCCAGGAATGCGGCAGGCAGACCAGCACGAGGTCGAAGTCGCGCGTCTCCGGCCCCTTGCCGTTCATCATGTTGAGCTGATAGCGGCCGCTTGCGGTCTTGCCGACCTTGAGGACGCGATGGTTGAGCTGGATGTCGGCGCTGACCTCCGAGCGCAGGCAATCGATCAGCTGCTCGTTGCCGTTCTGGATCGAATACAGGCCGATGTAGCCGTCGACATCCATGACGTAGTTCTTCAGCGCGTTGAGGCCGTTGGTGTTGTGGCTCTCGGTCGCGAGGTCGGAGCGCGCCATCACCTTGAAGAACCGCTTGGCGGTCACGTCCTCGACCTCTTCGTCGAGGATCTGCTCAGCGGTCTTGTAGGCCCACGGATGTTCGTTGTCGTGGGCGCCGACGCCCTCGTAATACTCGATCGGCGACACCAGCTCGCTGCAGCGCTTGCGGAACGCCTCGATCGCGGCCGCGGTCTTGCCGCCGTATTTGCGGCGCATGCCGGGAACGTCGGCCAGCAGTTCGCCGTCGAGCTGCACCTGCTCGGCATCCATCGGGATCGTCTGCAGGCCGAAATGCTGGATCAGCTCGCGCAGCGGGTCGGGTCCCGTCATCGAGTAATCGTAGATCTCGGCGACGCCGGCCTCGTACATCGCCGGCGCGGTGTCGAATTTGCGCGTGACAATCTTGCCCCCGAGACGGTTCGACGCCTCGAAGATGGTGATGCGGCAGAGGTCGCCGAGTTTGCGCTTCAGATACCAGGCGCTCATCAGCCCCCCGGGGCCGCCGCCTACAATCGCCAAGTCGAGCATATCGATTCCGTCGTCTCCGGCACGAGCCAAACAGCCGGTCTAAGTCACCCTAGCAAAGGCACTTTTTTGCCTGAAGGGAAGATGAACAAACTGCGTCCCTGCACCGCAGCAAGGCAAGAAAGCAACAAAAAGGCCGGCAGAACGCCGGCCCTCTCGCTGACTACCGTAGTCTTGCGGATGCCTATTCCGCGGGCGGCAGCGCCAGCGGCTCCGCTTCCGGAGCCGTCGGCACGATCGCCGCCTGCTGCTTCTCGCGCTCGTCGAGGATCAGCTTGTCGCGCTTGACCGCGACTTCGCGAATCCGCGCCATCGAGGCGCCGGTGCCGGCCGGGATCAGGCGGCCGACAATGACGTTCTCCTTGAGGCCTTCGAGCGGGTCCACCTTGCCGTTGACGGCAGCTTCGGTGAGCACGCGCGTGGTCTCCTGGAACGACGCCGCCGAGAAGAAGGAGCGGGTCTGCAAGCTCGCCTTGGTGATGCCGAGCAGAACCGGCGTCCCCGTGGCGGGCTTCTTGCCCTCCTCCTTGGCCTTGGTGTTGAGCGCGTCGAACTCGATCTTGTCGACCTGCTCGCCCGAGATCATGTCGGTGTCGCCCTGATCGGTGACTTCGACCTTCTGCAGCATCTGACGGACAATCACCTCGATGTGCTTGTCGTTGATGAGCACGCCCTGCAACCGGTAGACCTCCTGGATTTCGTTGACCAGATAGGCAGCGAGTTCCTCGATGCCCTTGATCGCCAGGATGTCGTGCGGCGCCGGATTGCCTTCGACGATGAAATCGCCCTTTTCGACGATGTCGCCGTCCTGAAGGTGGATGTGCTTGCCCTTCGGGATCAGGTACTCGCGCGGCTCCTCGGTCTTGTCCATCGGCTCGATCGAGATGCGGCGCTTGTTCTTGTAGTCGCGGCCGAAGCGGATCGTTCCCGCGGTCTCCGCGATAATCGCCGCATCCTTCGGCTTGCGAGCCTCGAACAGTTCCGCCACCCGCGGCAGACCGCCGGTGATGTCACGCGTCTTGGCGCTCTCGGTCGAGATACGCGCCAGGATGTCGCCGGGCATCACCTTCGCGCCGATGTCGACCGACAGAATGGCGTCGACCGACAGCATGTAGCGGGCATCGCCGCCACGCGCGAGCTTCATCACCTTGCCGTCCTTGCCCTTGACCACGATGGCCGGACGCAGGTCCGAACCGCCGCGCGTCGTGCGCCAGTCGATGACCACGCGCTTGGCGATACCGGTCGACTCGTCGAGCGTTTCCGAGATCGACTGGCCTTCGACCAGATCCTCGAAACCGATCGTGCCCTCGACTTCGGTGAGCACGGGGCGGGTATAGGGATCCCACTCCGCGATGCGCTGGCCGCGCTTGACCATGTCGCCTTCGTCGACGTGCATCTTCGAACCGTACTGAATACGGTGGGTTGCACGCTCGGTGCCGTCGGCGTCGACGATCGCAACGACCATGTTGCGCACCATCGCGACCAGGTTGCCTTCGCTGTTGCGGGCGATCGCCTTGTTCCTGATCACGATCTTGCCGTCGAAGTTCGATTCGACGAACGACTGCTCGTTGAGCTGGGCGGCGCCGCCGATGTGGAACGTGCGCATCGTCAGCTGCGTGCCGGGTTCACCGATCGACTGTGCCGCGATGACGCCGACGGCCTCACCGTGGTTCACCGGGGTGCCGCGGGCCAGATCGCGGCCGTAGCACTTGGCGCAGATGCCGTTGACCAGCTCGCAGGTCAGCGCCGAGCGGATCTTCACTTCCTGGATGCCGGCCTGCTGGATCGCGTCGACATGGGTCTCCTCCATCAACGTGTCGCGCTTGACGACAACCTCGTTGGTGGCGGGATCGCGCACGTCATCGCAGGCCGTACGGCCCAGGATGCGCGAGCCGAGCGAGGCAACGACCGTGCCGGCATCGACGATGGCGCGCATCTTGATGCCGAGTTTGGTGCCGCAATCGGTCTGCGTGATGATGCAGTCCTGCGCGACGTCGACCAGACGGCGGGTCAGGTAGCCGGAGTTCGCGGTCTTCAAGGCGGTGTCCGCGAGGCCCTTGCGAGCGCCGTGGGTCGAGTTGAAGTACTCGAGCACCGACAGACCTTCCTTGAAGTTGGAAATGATCGGCGTCTCGATGATCTCGCCCGACGGCTTGGCCATCAGGCCGCGCATGCCGGCGAGCTGGCGCATCTGGGCCGGCGAACCACGCGCACCGGAGTGCGCCATCATGTAGATCGAGTTGATGTCGGCATCCGCGCCCGCCGCCGTCTTCTTGGTGGACGAGATCTCCTTCATCATCGCCTTGGCGACTTCTTCACCGGCCTTCGACCAGGCGTCGACGACCTTGTTGTACTTCTCGCCATGGGTGATCAGGCCGTCATTGTACTGCTGCTCGAAATCCTTCGCCAGCGTACGGGTCTGATCCACGATCTTCCACTTCGACGCCGGCACGACCATGTCGTCCTTGCCGAACGAGATGCCCGCCTTGAAGGCGTTGTAGAAGCCGAGTGCCATGATGCGGTCGCAGAAGATCACCGTCTCCTTCTGACCGCAGTGACGGTAGACCTGGTCGATCACGCCGGAGATCTCGCGCTTGGTCATCAGCTTGTTGATGATGTCGTACGAGATCTTGGTGCTCTTCGGCAGCAGGTTGCCGAGCATGACGCGGCCGGCGGTGGTTTCGATCCACCGCTTGGACATCTTGCCTTCCTCGTCGAGGCCTTCCCACCGGTACTTGATCTTGGTGTGGAGGTGGATGACCTTCGAATGCAGGGCGTGCTCGAGCTCGGCCATGTCGCCGAAGATCTTGCCCTCGCCGGGCAGGCCTTCGCGCATGATCGAGACGTAGTAGAGGCCGAGCACGATGTCCTGCGACGGCACGATGATCGGCTGGCCGTTCGCCGGATGCAGGATGTTGTTGGTCGACATCATCAGGACGCGCGCTTCCAGCTGCGCTTCGAGCGACAGCGGAACGTGCACGGCCATCTGGTCGCCGTCGAAGTCGGCGTTGAAGGCGGCGCAGACCAGCGGATGCAGCTGGATCGCCTTGCCTTCGATCAGCACCGGCTCGAACGCCTGGATGCCCAACCTGTGCAGCGTCGGCGCGCGGTTGAGCAGCACCGGATGCTCGCGGATCACCTCGTCGAGGATATCCCAGACCTCCGGACGCTCCTTCTCGACCAGCTTCTTGGCCTGCTTCACCGTGGTGGACAGGCCCTTGGCGTCGAGCCGCGAGTAGATGAACGGCTTGAACAGCTCGAGCGCCATCTTCTTCGGCAGGCCGCACTGATGCAGGCGCAGCTCGGGACCGACCACGATCACCGAACGGCCCGAATAGTCGACGCGCTTGCCGAGCAGGTTCTGACGGAACCGGCCCTGCTTGCCCTTCAGCATGTCGGCGAGCGACTTCAGCGGGCGCTTGTTGGCGCCGGTGATGACGCGGCCGCGGCGGCCGTTGTCGAACAGTGCGTCGACGGCCTCCTGCAGCATGCGCTTTTCGTTGCGGATGATGATGTCAGGCGCACGCAGCTCCATCAGCCGCTTCAAGCGGTTGTTGCGGTTGATGACGCGGCGATACAGGTCGTTGAGGTCCGAGGTCGCAAACCGGCCGCCGTCGAGCGGCACCAGCGGACGCAGGTCCGGCGGAATCACCGGCACCACCGTCATGATCATCCATTCCGGCTTGTTGCCGGAGACGCGGAAGGCCTCGACGATCTTCAGACGCTTGGCGAGCTTCTTGTGCTTGATGTCGGAGTCGGTCTCCGCCATGTCGGCACGCAGCGTCGCCTCGAGCTTTTCGAGCTCAAGCCCCTTCAGCAGTTCGCGGATCGCCTCGGCGCCGATCATGGCGGTGAAGCTGTCCTGGCCGTACTCGTCCTGCGCCTTCAGATACTCGTCTTCCGACAGCAACTGACGGTCCTTCAGCGCGGTGAGACCCGGCTCGAGAACGACGTAGTATTCAAAATAGAGGATCCGCTCGAGATCCTTCAGCGTCATGTCGAGCAAGAGGCCGATGCGCGACGGCAGCGACTTCAGGAACCAGATGTGGGCGACCGGCGCCGCCAGCTCGATATGGCCCATGCGCTCGCGCCGGACGCGCGACAGCGTCACCTCGACCGAGCACTTCTCGCAGATGATGCCCTTGTACTTCATCCGCTTGTACTTGCCGCACAAGCATTCGTAGTCCTTGATCGGCCCGAAGATGCGCGCGCAGAACAGGCCGTCACGCTCCGGCTTGAAGGTGCGGTAGTTGATGGTCTCCGGCTTCTTGATCTCGCCGTACGACCAGGACAGAATCTTCTCCGGAGACGCGATCGAAATCCGGATCTGGTCGAAGACCTGAGCCGGCGTCGTCGGATTGAAAAGATTCATAATCTCTTGATTCATGGTCTTCTCCTCGCGTGCCGATCGTCACCGGCAGCAAATTCGAAACTTTTATTCAACGCGCGCCCCACTCAACGTCCGAGCGGAGCGCGAAGGCCCGGCGCTTTCGCGCCGGGCGTAAATCATCGCGTTACTCGGCCGCTTCCGACGTCGACGCCGGTCCCACCTTGGAATTGTGCAGGTCGACGTTGAGGCCGAGCGAGCGCATTTCCTTGACCAGCACGTTGAACGATTCCGGAATACCGGCCTCGAAGGTGTCGTCGCCGCGCACGATCGCCTCGTACACCTTGGTACGGCCGGCGACGTCGTCCGACTTCACAGTCAGCATCTCCTGCAGCGTGTAGGCGGCGCCGTAGGCTTCCAGCGCCCAGACCTCCATTTCGCCGAAGCGCTGGCCGCCGAACTGCGCCTTGCCGCCCAGCGGCTGCTGGGTGACGAGCGAGTACGGACCGATCGAACGCGCGTGGATCTTGTCGTCCACGAGATGGTGCAGCTTGAGCATGTAGATGTAGCCCATCGTCACCTTGCGATCGAACTGGTCGCCGGTGCGGCCGTCATAGACGGTCGACTGGCCGGAGGCGTCGAAGCCCGCGAGCTTCAGCATCTCCTCGATGTCGGCTTCCTTGGCGCCGTCGAACACCGGCGTTGCGATCGGCACGCCGTGGCTCAGATTGCGGCCGAGTTCGACCAGCTCGTTGTCGTTCAGCGACTTGATGGTTTCATCCTCGCCATAGATCTTCTTCAGGGTCTCGCGCAACGGCTTGAGATCCTGCTTCTGATAGTAGGCGTCGATGGTCTGACCGATGCGCTTGCCGAGGCCGGCGCAGGCCCAACCGAGATGGGTCTCAAGGATCTGACCGACGTTCATGCGCGAAGGCACGCCGAGCGGATTGAGCACGATGTCGGCATGCGTTCCGTCCTCGAGGAACGGCATGTCCTCGATCGGCACGATCTTCGACACCACGCCCTTGTTGCCGTGACGGCCGGCCATCTTGTCGCCGGGCTGGATCTTGCGCTTCACCGCGACGAAGACCTTGACCATCTTCATCACGCCGGGCGGCAACTCGTCGCCACGCTGCAGCTTCTCGACCTTGTCGAGGAAGCGCTGCTCGAGGCCCTTCTTCGACTCGTCGTACTGCTTCCGCATGGCCTCGATCTCGGCCATCAGCTTGTCGTTCGGCGAGGCGAACAGCCACCACTGCGACTTCGGATACTCGTCGAGCACCGCACGGGTGATCTTGGTATCCTTCTTGAAGCCCTTCGGGCCGGCGATGCCCTGGCGGTTCTCCAGCAGCTCGGCGAGGCGGTTGTAGACGTTGCGGTCCAGAATCGCCTGCTCGTCGTCGCGGTCCTTGGCCAGACGCTCGATCTCTTCCCGTTCGATCGCCAGCGCACGCTCGTCCTTGTCGACGCCGTGACGGTTGAAGACGCGGACTTCCACGATGGTGCCCTGCACGCCCGGAGGCACGCGCAGCGAGGTATCGCGGACGTCGGAGGCCTTCTCGCCGAAGATGGCGCGGAGCAGCTTCTCTTCCGGCGTCATCGGGCTCTCGCCCTTCGGCGTGATCTTGCCGACCAGGATGTCGCCGGCGCGGACTTCCGCACCGATGTAGACGATACCGGCTTCGTCGAGGTTCTTCAGCGCTTCTTCCGAAACGTTCGGAATGTCGCGGGTGATTTCCTCAGGACCAAGCTTGGTGTCGCGGGCCATCACCTCGAACTCCTCGATATGGATCGAGGTGAAGACGTCGTCCTTCACGATCCGCTCGGAGAGCAGGATCGAGTCTTCGAAGTTGTAGCCGTTCCACGGCATGAACGCGACCAGCACGTTGCGGCCGAGCGCGAGCTCGCCGAGATCGGTCGACGGACCGTCAGCGATGATGTCGCCCTTCTTGACGATATCGCCGACCTTCACCAGGGGACGCTGGTTGATGCAGGTCGACTGGTTGGAGCGCTGGTACTTCATCAGCCGGTAGATATCGACGCCCGACTTGGTCGGATCGAGATCCTCGGTGGCGCGGATCACGACGCGGGTGGCGTCGATCTGGTCGATCACGCCCGAGCGGCGCGCGGCAATCGCCGCGCCCGAGTCACGGGCGACCACGCCTTCCATGCCGGTGCCGACGAACGGCGCCTCGGCGCGAACCAGCGGCACCGCCTGGCGCTGCATGTTCGAGCCCATCAGCGCGCGGTTGGCGTCGTCGTTCTCGAGGAACGGGATCAGCGCCGCGGCGACCGAAACCAGCTGCTTCGGCGACACGTCCATGTAGTCGACCTTGTCCGGCGTCACCGGCAGCACTTCGCCGGCATGACGGCAGACCACCAGATCGTCGGTGAAGCGGCCCTTGGCATCGAGCGGCACGTTGGCCTGCGCGACGCGGTAGCGGCCCTCTTCCATCGCCGACAGATAGACCACCTCGTCGGTGACCCGGCCGTCCTTGATCTTGCGATAGGGCGTCTCGACGAAGCCGTACTTGTTGACGCGCGCGAACGTCGCCAGCGAGTTGATCAGACCGATGTTCGGACCTTCCGGCGTTTCGATCGGGCAGATACGGCCGTAATGCGTCGGATGCACGTCGCGGACTTCGAAGCCGGCACGCTCGCGGGTCAGACCGCCCGGGCCCAGCGCCGACAGGCGCCGCTTGTGGGTGATCTCCGACAGCGGGTTGGTCTGGTCCATGAACTGCGAGAGCTGCGAGGAACCGAAGAACTCGCGCACCGCGGCAGCCGCGGGCTTGGCGTTGATCAGGTCCTGCGGCATCACGGTGTCGATATCGACGCTCGACATGCGCTCCTTGATGGCGCGCTCCATGCGGAGCAGGCCGATCCGGTACTGGTTCTCCATGAGCTCGCCGACCGAGCGCACCCGGCGGTTGCCGAGGTGGTCGATGTCGTCGATCTCGCCCTTGCCGTCGCGCAGGTCGACCAGCGTCTTGATGACCGCCAGGATGTCTTCCTTGCGCAGCGTGCGATGGGTGTCGGGCGCATCGAGCTCGAGGCGCATGTTCATCTTGACGCGGCCGACCGCGGAGAGGTCGTAGCGCTCGGCATCGAAGAACAGCGACTGGAACATCGCCTGCGCCGAATCCAGCGTCGGCGGCTCGCCCGGACGCATCACGCGGTAGATGTCGAACAGCGCGTCCTCACGCGTCATGTTCTTGTCGGCCGAGAGCGTGTTGCGGATGTAGGCGCCGACATTGACGTGGTCGATGTCGAGCAGCGGCAGGTCCTTGTAGCCCTGCTCGTTCAGCACCTTGAGCGACTTCTCGGTGATCTCCTCGCCGGCTTCGGCGTAGATCTCACCGGTCTTCGGGTTGACGAGATCCTCGGCGAGATAGTTGCCGACGAGTTCCTCGTCCGACATCCGCAGCGCCTTGAGGCCCTTTTCCTGCATCTGGCGCGCACTGCGCACGGTCAGCTTCTTGCCGGCCTCGAGCACCACCTTGCCGGTGTCGGCGTCGATCAGGTCGTTGATGGTCGAGTAGCCGCGGAAGCGGTTGGCATCGAACGGCACGCGCCATCCGTCCTTGGTCCGCTTGTAGGTGATCTTCTTGTAGAAGGTCGACAGGATCTGCTCGCCGTCGAGACCGAGCGCGTACATCAGCGAGGTCACGGGCAGCTTGCGGCGGCGGTCGATGCGCGCGAACACGATGTCCTTGGCGTCGAACTCGATGTCGAGCCAGGAACCGCGATACGGAATCACGCGCGCGGCAAACAAGAGCTTGCCGGACGAATGGGTCTTGCCCTTGTCGTGGTCGAAGAACACGCCGGGCGAACGGTGCATCTGCGAGACGATGACGCGCTCGGTGCCGTTGACGACGAAGGTGCCGTTCATCGTCATGAGCGGGATATCGCCCATGTAGACGTCCTGCTCCTTGATGTCCTTCACCGACTTGGCGCCGGTTTCCTCGTCGATATCGAACACGATGAGGCGCAGCGTCACCTTGAGCGGCGCAGCGAAGGTCATGCCGCGCTGGCGGCACTCGTCGACGTCATATTTCGGCTGTTCGAACTCGTAGCGGACGAATTCGAGCATCGAGGTGCCCGAAAAATCCGAGATCGGAAATACCGAGCGGAATACTGCCTGCAGGCCCTCGTCGAGGCGACCGCCGGCCGGCTCGTCAACCATCAGGAACTGGTCGTAGGATGCCTTCTGAACCTCGATGAGGTTCGGCATCTCGGCGACTTCCTTGATGTGACCGAAAAACTTGCGTACGCGTTTGCGACCGGTGAATGTCTGCTGCGCCATCGTGGCCTCTCATTTTCGTCGCCTTTGTGGGGCGAACCTTCCGGGACGCGATTGCCATCGCCCCCGGGTTGAATTTCGAATCGTCCCGAAGGAACGAAGCGCAAAGTCAGGAATTAAATCCCCGGCCTGGCCCCATCGCCTCCAAAACGCAAAACGACGCGCGAGGCGCATCACTGCACCCGCTCGTCCAAACGCTCCGCTTTACGGACTGAAAAAGCCCGAAATCTGACTGTCTCCCAACGGCTTCCGCCGGGTGCCCTGCCGCCCCCGCCGCCTACCGTGTTTTTCTGCTGCCAACCCGATATGGGATGGCAATAAAGGAGATTCGAGGGTTAAGTCCACGGATCCCCACACTTTTTTGTGTCCGACGCGCCACGCGACAACCTGTCGCACGCCGTTTGCAGGCCCGGGAGCGCCCTGCGGCGCTCCCGGATCGCGCATTACTTGAGCTCGACCTTGGCGCCAGCCTTCTCGAGCTGGGCCTTGATCTTCTCGGCTTCGTCCTTGTTGACGCCTTCCTTGACGGGCTTCGGAGCGCCTTCGACGAGGTCCTTGGCTTCCTTCAGGCCCAGGCCGGTGATGGCGCGGACTTCCTTGATGACTTCGATCTTCTTGTCGCCGGCGGCAGCCAGCACGACGGTGAAGTCGGTCTTCTCTTCAGCCGGAGCAGCGGCAGCGCCGCCACCAGCCGGGCCGGCAACCGCGACGGCGGCAGCGGCCGAGACGCCCCACTTTTCTTCGAGGAGCTTGGCGAGTTCGGCGGCTTCGAGCACGGTGAGGCTCGAGAGGTCGTCGACGATTTTCTGCAAGTCAGCCATTGATCTGTTTCCTTAAACGTTTGGTTCGAACCAGGTTTTGAGATTAGCGAAGGGTCAGGCCGCTTCGCTCTTTGAGGCATGAGCCTGAATGACGCGTGCGAGCTTGGCCGCAGGCGCGTTCGACAGCTGAGCGAGCTTGGTCGCCGGCGCCACGATGAGGCCCACGATCTTGCCGCGCAGTTCGTCGAGCGACGGCAGTGAGGCAAGCGCCTTCACGCTGTCGACATTCAGGACGGTTTTACCCATCGAGCCGCCAAGGATGACGAACTTTTCGTTCGCCTTGGCGAATTCGACGGCAACCTTTGGCGCCGCGACCGGATCGTTCGAAGTAGCGATCACAGTCGGCCCCTTCAGCAGGGAACCGATGGCAGCGACGTCAGTGCCTTCAAGAGCAATTTTGGCGAGACGGTTCTTCGAGACCTTCACCGACGCACCCGCCTGCTTCATCTGCATGCGCAGCTTCTGCATCTGGGCCACGGTGAGGCCGGAATAGTGAGCGACGATCGCAACGCTCGTGGCCTTGAAGGCCTCGTTGAGCTGTCCGACCGCCTCTTTTTTTGCCGCTCGTTCCACAGCAAGCTCTTTCCGGTTGGCGGCCTTTCCGCGAAGGCAGGACCGCCGGGTTGCACCCATCGTCCCGCCCTAAACCTGATCCGTTGGGCGCAAGACCCTTCGGACATGCCGGGCAAGACGACATCTAGAAGCCTGCCCTCCCAGAGCCTTGCGGCCATGGGCTGTCGAGGTTCGAACCAAACCAGCCTCCCAGCCGCGAACAGGCCGCGACGTGGAGCACAAAATCCGGTCTTCACCCGTCTATGCAGGCCATGCGATTAAGCCGTTGAAAACACGAAGTTCTCGCGGGCGCCTGCAGTCTCGGACAGGATCGGGCTATCGGCCGGGGCCGAACGCCCTGCTCTCATTCCGTTGGAGGCGACGGGTTTCCTTCCTTTCGAGCATCCTTGCGGGCATGCGGAAAGGAATGATCTCCTATCATCTCAGGTTTTCGGAATGCGAGCACGGACATGCCAGCAAGTGCCAGCACGCCCGGAAGCCGCTATGTAACCGGTCCCGCGCTACTTGCCAAGAGCAAATTTCAGACCAGTTTCACATTGCAGCCGGGGAACCGGTTCCGAGGCCGGAACCGGTTCCCGCTCAGGCGCCCCTTACCTCAAACGGCAACGGCTTGCCGACGAAGAACGCCTCGAGATTGGCGAGCACGCAGTCCTGCATCGCCACGTGCGATTCCAGGGTGTGGCCTCCGATATGCGGCGACAGCACGACGTTCGGCAGCGCCGTCAGTTCGTCCGGCGCGTGCGGCTCCTTCGCGAACACGTCGAGGCCGGCGCCGGCGATTGCGCCATCGGTCAGCGCCGCGACCAGCGCCTTCTGGTCGATGACGGAGCCGCGCGAGATATTGACCACGATCCCGCTGTTGCCGAGCCGGCGCAGGATGTCGGCATTGACGGCGTGAACCGTGTCCGCGCCGGCGCGCACCGCGATCATCAGCACACTGCACCAGTCGGCGAGCGCCTCGAGGCTCGGAAAGTGCTGATACGGCACGTCCTGCCGTGACCGGCTGAAATAACCGACCTCGGTCTCGAACGCCGCGACCCGCGCCGCGATCTTGCGGCCGATCTCGCCGAGACCATACACGCCGACCTTGCGGCCGCGCATGCCGGCCTGCGGCCGCATCATCGGCGACGGCTTGGCGGCGATCCAGTCGCCGCTGCGGACATAGTTGTCGGCGACCGGCAGGCGGCGCGTCGCCGCCAGCATCAGCGTCACCGCGATGTCGGCAACCGATGCGGCATTGGCGCCGGGGCTGTGGCCGACCGCAATTCCGCGCTTGGCGGCGGCGGCAAGATCGATCCCCTCATAGCCGGTGCCGTAGCAGATGATCGCGCCAAGCTTCGGCAGCAAGTCCATCGCCTCGCCGCCAAGCGGGGTCCCGCCCGCCGTGATCATCGCCCGGATCTCGCCAAGCTCCGCCGCCGAAAACATCTCGGTCGGCCGCTTGCCCGCGGCATTCAGCAGCTCGTAGCGCTCGCCGAAGCGCACCAGTTCGTTTCTCGGAAAGCGCGAATAGACCAGGACCTTATCGGGCATTGCTGTTGTTTCCTGCGAGAGGCTTCACCTGGAGCCTTTTCCGTTCCGATTGAATCGGGACGAGGCTTTGGATTCTCGTCTTGGCGGGTCTTCTTCACGCGAGCCGGTGGCCACTTCGCGCGAAAGCGCTCCGGCAAAACAAAGGGCGGAACCGGTTGCCCGATCCCGCCCTGTCTATCTCGTCACGGCCACAGACCTCAGCCGAGGATCGTGCCCGGCTCGACCTTCACGCCCGGGCCCATGGTGGACGAAACCGCCACGCGCTGGATGTAGGTGCCCTTGGAACCCGCCGGCTTCGCCTTGGAGACCGCATCCGCGAGCGCCTTGACGTTCTCGACCAGCTTGTCCTCGGAGAACGAGGCCTTGCCGATGCCGGCCTGCACGATGCCGGCCTTCTCGACGCGGAACTCAACCGAGCCGCCCTTGGCGCCCTTCACGGCGTTGGTGACGTCCATGGTCACGGTGCCGATCTTCGGGTTCGGCATCATGCCGCGCGGACCGAGCACCTTACCGAGGCGGCCGACCAGCGGCATCATGTCGGGAGTAGCGATACAACGATCGAAGTCGATCGCACCGCCCTGCACCTTCTCGACCAGGTCTTCGGCACCGACGACGTCGGCACCGGCGGCCTTGGCTTCCTCAGCCTTGGCGCCGCGCGCGAACACGCCGACGCGCAGCGTGCGGCCGGTTCCGTTCGGCAGGTTGACGACGCCGCGGACCATCTGGTCGGCGTGGCGCGGGTCGACGCCGAGATTGATCGCGATCTCGATCGTCTCGTCGAACTTCGACTTGGCGCGCTCCTTGACCATCTTGATGGCGTCCGCGAGCGGGTAGAGCTTCTCGCGATCGACACCCTCGCGGGCCTTCTTCAAACGCTTTCCGATTGCCATGGCCCGTTACCCCGCAACTTCCAGACCCATCGAACGGGCAGAGCCCTCGACCATCTTCATGGCCGATTCGATGGTGTCGCAATTCAAGTCCTTCATCTTCTTTTCGGCGATCTCGCGCACCTGCGCCTTGGTCACCTGGCCGGCCTTGTCGCGGCCCGGCGCCTTCGAGCCGGACTGGATCTTGGCAGCCTGCTTGAGGAAGAACGACATCGGGGGCGTCTTCATCTCGAAGGTGAACGAACGATCGGCGTAGATCGTGATCACCACCGGGATTGGGGTATTCTTCTCTTCCTTCTGGGTCTGCGCGTTGAACGCCTTGCAGAACTCCATGATGTTGAGACCGCGCTGACCAAGCGCGGGGCCGATCGGGGGCGAAGGATTCGCCGCACCGGCCGGGACCTGAAGCTTCAGGTATCCGGTCACTTTCTTTGCCATCTATCACTCCTGTTGTGCCGGACGGTGCCGGCGGTTTCAGGTTCCGTGGTTCGGTTGAAGGGGCTGGCGACCGCCTCCTCCCTCCCACGGCCTCTCACTTGACGCGGGGCATATACCCCACGCCGTCCGGTCAGACCACCTTTTCGACCTGACCGAATTCCAGTTCCACGGGGGTCGCGCGGCCGAAGATCGACACCGCGACCTTCACGCGCGAGCGCGCCTCGTCGATTTCTTCCACCACGCCGGAGAACGAGGCGAACGGGCCGTCGGCCACGCGCACGTTCTCGCCGATTTCGAACGACACCGACGCCTTCGGACGCTCCACGCCCTCCTGCACCTGGTGCAGGATCCGCATCGCCTCCGATTCCGAGATCGGCATCGGCTTGTTTTCAGCGCCCAGGAAGCCGGTCACCTTCGGGGTGTTCTTGATCAGATGGAACGCCTCGTCGGTCAGCTTCATCTTCACCAGCACATAGCCCGGGAAGAACTTGCGCTCGGCGTCGATCTTGCGGCCGCGGCGCACCTCGGTGACCTTCTCGGTCGGCACCAGCACCTGCTCGAACAGCTCTTCCAGCCCGCGCTGCTTGGCCTGCTCGCGGATCGATTCCGCGACCTTCTTCTCGAAGTTCGAATAGGCGTGAACGATGTACCAGCGCTTGTCCATCAATTGAGTTCCCATGCTCATCAGTGGATGCCCAATACCAGGGTGATGAGGTAGCGGATGACCTGGTCCGCGGCGAAGAAGAAGATCGAGGCCAGCGCCACCATCACGAACACCATGATGGTGGTGATGGTCGTCTCGCGGCGCGTCGGCCAGGTGACCTTGTTGGTCTCCGAGCGCACTTCCTGCAGGAATTTGAACGGGCTGAAAGCCATCGTGAGATCCGCGTCCGTCTCCGGACGATTTGCAACGTTTCAAGGAATCCGAACAGCCGACCTTGCGGACCCAGCCCTCGTTTGGAAGGTTGAGCCGACAAACGAGCTCGAATGTTCGGGGAATTAGGCCGCGCCGGATATCCGCGATCAAAGCGGGCCGGCTGCGAGTGCCGGGTATCTACTGCGAGACCGGCCAAAGGTCAAGGTCGGCGGGGTGCGCCCTACCCGGGGCCCCACTCGGGCAGATTGGAGCGGGGCCTCTCAAATCAAGGGCTTAGCCGGCGCCCGGCGATATCCCCGCTTGCTGCCGAGATAACCGTCGCTCGTCTAGGCCAGGGCGGGTTTTGGCGGCAGCAGCATCGATACAAGCAATCCACTCGGCTCCCGCAGCCTGAGTGCGATGCTGCCGCCATGACGTTGGGCAATATCCTGGGCAATCGACAGTCCCAGCCCAAAGCCGCCGTCCTGTCGTGCGTTGTCAGCCTTGAAGAAGGGCTCGAACACCCTGTCGTGCAGTGCCGGCGGGATGCCGGGACCATCGTCGGCCACCTCGATCTCGACGTGGTCGGCCTCCGTAAGGCGGAGCGTCACCACGACCAAGCTGCCGTGCTTGACAGCGTTCTCCACGACATTGGTGACGGCCCGCGACAGCGCACGGGGCCGGCAGACATAGGGCAGTCGCGCCGGCCCGGAATAGGACACCGCGTGGCCCGTGTCGGCAAAGTCCGAGCAGATCGTCTGCAGAAAGCTCGGCAGGTCGATGCACGACAGCGCCTCCGAGCGCGCATCGTCGCGAAGATACTCCAGCGTCTCGTTGATCATGCGCGTCATCTTGGCGATATCAGCTAGCATCGCCGTGCGCAGTGCATCTTCGCGTACCCGCTCGGAGCGCAACCTGAGCCGCGTCAGCGGCGTCCGCAGGTCATGACTGATGGCGGCCAGCATCCGCGTGCGGTCGTCGAGCAGCGCAGCGATACGGGTGCGCATATCGTTCAACGCGTCGGCAACCTGGGCGATTTCAAGCGGACCGCGCCGGTGCAGCACCTCGGGAGCCCGCGGCGAGCGGCCGAACGACGTCGCGGCGCGCGCGACTTCGGCCAGCGGTGCGATTACCCAACGCACCGCATAGACCGACAGCAACAGCATCGAGATCAACACGATAGTCGCCATCGCGGCCGCCGGACGGAGCACAAAGGACCAAAAGCGGCCGGTGGTCGCGACGTCGGCCATCAGCGCGTGGCCGTCGTCGAGCTTCACGATCACCTGTGACGCCGAGCCTGCCGGATGACGCAATTCCTCCAGCAACTCAATTCCAGGCTCGGCCGCCAGTTGCCGAAACGCCCGCATGGACGGCCGCGTCTCTCCGATCGTCCGAGGCACGAGTTCGCTCAACGCGACGCGCCTGACATCGAGACCGCCGCGCCTCGCTGCGGCCAGCAGCCCATCCGCTTCGGTTGGCGTCGTCGTGGAGCGCAGGAGCTGTGCGACCTCCGCGATCCGCCCCGCAAGAAACTTCTGCGTGTCGTTGACCGAGGGAGAATCGAACAAAAAAATGATGCCTGCCGCCGCGAGCGTGATGCCGATCAGTTCCGACAGCGCGACCAGGCTCATGATCTGCGCAGCGATGCTGCGCGGCATCAGCCGCTGCACCCACCCCATCATATCTGCTCGACCGCAGGCGTGAAGAGGTAGCCGCCGAGCCGCACCGTCTTGATCATCGAGCGGTCCTTCGGATCCGGCTCGATCTTCTGCCTGATGCGGCTGATATGGACGTCGACGCTGCGCTCGACCGATGCGATCAAACCGCCAAAGGCCTGCTCGATCAGTTGCTCGCGCGACAGCACCTGGCCGGGATTGCGGCAGAACGCCAGCAGCAGATCGAACTCGGCCCCGGTCAGCGTGATACGCACGCCGGCCGGGTCATGCAGTTCGCGCGTGGTCGGATTGATGCGCCATCCGGCAAAGGTCAAAGGACGTGGCCGGGAGCGCGACGCGGCGCCGCTCTCGACCCGACGCAACAGCGCGCGGATGCGGGCCACCAGCTCGCGCGAATTGAACGGCTTGGTGACGTAGTCGTCGGCGCCGAGCTCAAGGCCGAGGATGCGGTCGATATCCTCGCCCCGCGCCGTCACCATGATAATGGGGATCGTGGACGACATCCGCAGGCGCCGGCAGATGCTCAGTCCATCCTCGCCCGGCAGCATCACATCGAGCACGATGAGATCGAAGCTCTCGCGCTTGAGCAACGCATCCATCTCGATGGCCGAACCGACCAGCACCGCTCTGAAGCCGTTGTCCTGCAGCACCTCGGCCAGCATGCGCGCGATATCGGCGTCGTCCTCGACGCAGAGAATGTGCGCGTTGCTGACGGGGAGAGCCACGAGATCGTATTCCAGGATTTGCATCACGGCATTTTAGAGGCGTCGGCCTCGGATGCGCAGCGAGCAAATATAGCGTTTTGTTAAGCCTGCACGGCCAAATGTGGCTCAAATAGGTCGCACGGTTTCGCGGTCTATAACTGACTTAATATCTCTTAATCCCGGTCTCGGCGGCCCCGCCCTATCGTGACATGCGATCGTTTCCGGGGTGAGCGGTCGTTCGAGGGGCAATATGAGAATCCAGTTTCTACCGGGTGCTGCGACTGATGGGCAGCGCACGGGCCGGGCGCAGCTCGATCGCCGGTATGTTCGGTCGTCCTCGCTTGCCGGAGTTGCGGCAATGGCGCTGTTGTCAGGCTGCGCCAGCGCGCCGATGACCACGGGCGGATCGCTGGCATCCTACGACAAGCTGACCCCATCCGACGGGCTGCTCGCGAAATCGCTGGTTCACGTCAACAAGGACGACGTGCTCGCCGCGAAGACGGTGCGGATCGTGCCGACGACCTTCGCGCAGTCGGCCTCGCCGACGCTGTCGCAAGAGCAGCGGCACCTCGTCGCCAACATGATCGACCGTTCGCTCTGCGTCGGCCTCAGCGATCGGCTCCAAGTCGTCGCTCCCGATCAGCCAGCCGATCTGACCGCGCACGCGCTCGTCACCCAGGCGGCGCCCACCGATGAGGTCGCCGCGGGCGCCTCCACGGTGATCGGCTTTCTGCCGACCGCGCTCAGCGCCAACGTGCCCGTCCCGATACCGCGATTGCCGGTCGGTCTCGGCAGCCTCACCGTCGAAGCCGAGGTGCGCGATCCGGCCAGCCATCAGCAAGCGGCGATGGTCTGGGCGCGCGGCGCAAATTCATTCACCAACACGCCGCGGGCTTCGAGCGCAGCTGACGCCTACGATCTTGCGTCCTCCTTCAGCGACGATTTCAGCAAGCTGGTCGTCACCGGCGCGACACCGTTCGGCAAGCCGCCGCAGCTGCCGTCACTCGACAAGATCGGCGCCTCGCTCGGCGGCAAGCCGAAATACGCGGCCTGCGAGGCGTTCGGCCGCAACCCCGGCCTGATCGGCATGGCCGCCGGCAAGCTTGGCTTGCCGCCGGAGTGGTCGGACAAGGCGCCTGCGACGACTGGCCAATAGCCGGTCTATCCGACAAAGCTCTTCTGGACCGCCTGATCCAGCGTGGCGCCACCGACGTAGCGCTGGCGCAACTCGCGTTTGAGCAGCTTGCCGCTCGGGTTCTTCGGCAGGGCATCCACGAAGATGACCCGCTTCGGCACCTTGAAATGGGCCATCGACGCCGCGCAGTGCTTGATCACGGCCTCGGCATCGAGGCTCTCGCCCGCCTTGACCACGACGATCGCGGTTACCGCCTCGATCCATCGCGGATCGGGCAGCCCGACCACCGCGACCTCCGACACCCCGGGCAGCCGGTAGATCATCTCCTCGACCTCGCGGCTCGCGACATTCTCGCCGCCGCTCTTGATCATGTCCTTCACGCGGTCGACGACGGTGATGTAGCCGTCGGCATCGACGGTCGCGAGATCGCCGGAATGAAACCAGCCGCCGGCAAACGCTGCCGCCGTCTTTACCGGATCGTTGTAGTAGCCGGACAACAGATGCGGCGAGCGATGCACGATCTCACCGACCTCCCCGACCCCGACGTCGGTCATGTCCGGCCTGACCACCCGCGTCTCGACATTGATCGCGGGTTTGCCGGCCGAGCCGGCCTTCGGCAGCTGGTGCTCCGGCGCCAGCACGGTCGCGAGCGGCGCGATTTCGGTCTGGCCGTAGAAATTCCAGAACTTCACGTCGGGCAGCCGGCGCTGCAATTCGAGCAGCACCTCGACCGGCATGATCGAGGCGCCGTAATAGCCCTTGCGCAGGGTCGACAGATCGGTGCGATCGAACGCGCCCGAGCGCAGCATCGCGATCCAGATCGTCGGCGGCGCGAAGAACGCATTGATCTTGTGGGCCGCGATCAGCGCCAGGACGTTGTCGGGCACCGGCTTGCCGGTAATGAGGCTGGTGGCGCCGAGATAGATCGCGGGCCCCAGGAAGACGTCGAGCTGTGCGCAGTGATAAAGTGGCAGCGCGTGCAGCACGGTGTCTTCGGTCGCCATGCCACCGTCGATGATGCAGCTGACATACTGCCACATCACGGCTTCATGGGTCAGGATCGCGCCCTTCGGCAGCGACTCCGTGCCGCTGGTGTAGATGATCTGCGCGGGATCGCGGCTGTCGACCGAGGCCTCCGGCGCCGACGCGTCGCTGTGCAGCAGGCTGTCGAACGTCGTGATGCCGTCGGGCGCGGTGGCCGGATCCTCGCCGGGCAGCCAGATCAGGGTTTCGACCGCCGAGCCCTTGGCGGCCGCGGTGTGCGCGGTCTCCACGAAATCGGGGCCGACCGCGAGCAGCTTCGCGCCGGAATTGGCGAGGATGAAATTGATCTCGTCGGGATTGAGCATGAAGTTGATCGGCACCAGGATCGCGCCGATCCGCGCCACCGCGAAGCGCAGCGCGGCGAAACCATGCGAGTTGCGCGACAGCACTGCAACACGATCGCCCTTCGCAATGCCAAGCGCAAGCAAGCCGCGCCCGAGCCGATTGCAGATCGCGTCCATCTCCGCGAAGCTCCAGCTCACCTCGCCGCAGATCAGCGCGGTCTTGTTGGGGTAGCGCTTGGCCGACCGGCGCAACAGATCGCCGATGCTGTGCTCGCGGGCGCGCTGGATGGTTGCTGCGATGTCTCCGCTCATTTGTCCCTCCCGAATGTGCTTTTTGTCGTTGTGTTGTTTTCGCCGCGCCATCGCTATTGCCGGGCGGCGTAGGCATGTTCCATGTAGGTGTGCTCGACCGAGCGATCGAGCGAGGCGATCTTCTCAAAGCCGCGCCGCCAGTCCTGCAAATGCCGCCGGGTCCACAGCACGCCGGCCTCCTTGTCGCGCCGCGTGATCGCATCGAGGATGTGGCGATGCGCCTCGACCAGGCGCGCGCCGCCCTCCGGCACGCCGCCAACGATCATCTCGGTGGTCGGAAAGAACAGCTGCGCGGCGGGCTCGCGGGCGAGCTGCAGCACGCGGTTCTGCGAGGCCTTGGCCATCAGCACGTGGAATTCCGCATCGAGCTCGGCGAGATCGGCGGGATTGCCGGCCACCGCAGCGCTGCGCTCGAGATTGCCGGCGAGTTCGGCGATGTTCGCCTCGGTCGCACGCTCCACCGCGCCCTCGACGCTCGCGACTTCCAGCGTCATCGACGTCTCGAACAATTCGCGGAACGTCACCTCGTGCAGGATCAGCGCGCGGGACAGCCGCGTGGCGAGCTTGTTGTAGCGCGGCAGGCAGGCCTGCAGGCGGCGGCTGGAATCGCGGCGGATCAGCCCGCCCTCCTCGAGCACACGAATGCCTTCGCGCACGGTCGAGCGGTTGACGCCGAACTGCGCGACGAGCTGCTGCTCGGTGCCGATCGGCTCGCCCGGCTTGATCCGGCCGTTGATGATCTCGCGTTCGATCGCGTCCGCGACCTTCTGGTAGGCCGGCGCGACATCGATGCGCCGGAACAGCGGCGTGGCGGACACCTCGGGCTCCCCATTGTCGTTTGTCGGACAAAGGATAAGCGAAGGCCTTTGGAGCGTCAAATAGGCAATTCTGGGCCGGATTGTCGCACCTGATCGGCCGGAATTGACACCGGAACCGGGCAAATCTAGCTTTGTCGGACAAGCCGATAAGAACACCCTGGGGAGGCGCATCACCATGAAATCCATCGTCACGAGTCTGTCTGCGGCCGGCCTGATCGCCGCCGCGCTGGCGGGGCCCGCGCTCGCGCAACAGACACCGCTCAAGATCGGCGTGCTGACCGATTTCCAGTCGGTCTATTCGGACATCGGCGGCGCCGGGAATGTCGAAGCCACCAAGATGGCGATCGAGGAGTTCGGCGGCTCGATGTTCGGCAAGCCGATCGAGCTCGTCACCGCCGACGCTCTCAACAAGGCCGACGTCGCCGCCACCATCACCCGCAAATGGTACGAGGCCGAGAACGTCGACATGATCATCGACATGCCGACCTCGGCGACCGCACTCGCCGGCATGGAGATGTCGAAGCAGTTCGAGAAGATCATGATCGTGACGGATGCGGCGAGCTCCGACATCACCGGCAAGTCCTGTTCGCCCTACACGCTGCACTGGACCTACGACACCTACGCCAACGCCCACACCGTCGGCAGCGCGATCGTGAAGAACGGCGGCGACAGCTGGTTCTTCATCACCGCCGATTACGTGTTCGGCCACTCGATCGAGCGCGACACCGGCGATGTGGTCCGCGCCGCCGGCGGCAAGGTGCTCGGCAGCGCCCGGCATCCGCTCAACACGCCGGACTTCTCCTCCTTCCTGCTGCAGGCGCAGTCGTCGAAGGCCAAGATCGTCGGCCTCGCCAATGGCGGCGGCGACACCATCAATGCGATCAAGCAGGCCGCCGAATTCGGCATCGTCGCGGGCGGGCAGAATCTGGCTGGCATCGTGATGTTCATCTCGGACATTCACAGCCTCGGGCTGAAGCTCGCGCAGGGCCTGATCATCACCGAGGCCTACTACTGGGATCTCAACGACCGCACCCGCGCCTTCGGCAAGCGCTTCTTCGAGCGCATGAAGCGGATGCCGACCATGAACCAGGCCGCGACCTACAGCGCCACCCTGCACTACCTCAACGCGGTGAAGGCCGCCGGCACCAGGGAGACCAGGCCGGTGCTGGCGAAGATGCGCGCGACCCCGGTCCGCGACGCCTTCACCGACAATGGCGTGGTGCGCGAGGACGGCCGCATGGTGCACTCGATGTTCCTGTTCGAGGTCAAGAGACCTGAGGAATCCAAGGCGCCGTGGGATTACTACAAGGTGCTCGCCGAGGTGCCCGGCGACCAGGCATTCCGGCCGCTGAAGGACGGCGGCTGCCCGCTCATCAAGTGAGTGAACACAATCATGGCCGGGGTCCAGGACCTCGGCCAACACGTTCAAATGATTGGGGAAAATCTGGCAGGAGTGGCAGGGCTCGAACCTGCGACCCCCGGTTTTGGAGACCGGTGCTCTACCAATTGAGCTACACTCCTGCAGGGAACCTGCGTCGCCGCCGGTTCGCGCCGTTTCAAGCACAGGGCATGGCCGGTTTGCAAGGGCGAAGCGGTGAAGCTTCTGTTCATTGCAAAACTTCTGCGCCAGACTTCGGCCACCAGTTCACGTCGGCGCTCCGCCGCAAGAATCAAGAACCCGGGAGAGACCATGAACGCCCAGACCGCCACCAAGCAGGCCGCCAGCCAAACCACCCCGTCCCTCCCCCTCGCCAAGCCCGAATCGATCGGACTGTCGAGCACGCGGCTGCAGGCACTGTCCGACACCTTCAAGCGCGAGGTCGACAAGGGAACCGCGCCCGGCTTCACGGTGCTGGTGGCGCGGCGCGGCCAGATCGGCTGGTTCGATGCGATTGGCCGGCAAAGCCCAGCGGCCTCCGCGCCGATGACGCATGACACGATCTTCCGCATCTTCTCGATGACCAAGCCGATCGTCTCGGTCGGCATCATGATGCTGCTGGAGGACGGCCACTTCCTGCTCAACGACCCCGTCGCGAAATTCATCCCCGAATTCGCCGAGACCAAGGTCGGCGTCGAGCACAACGGCAAGCTCGAGCTGGTCCCCGCGCAGCGGCAGATGACGATCCAGGACCTGCTGCGCCACACCTCTGGTCTGACCTATGACCACACCGGCAACGGCCCGGTGCAGCAACTCTACCAGCAGTCGCGGCTGCGCAGCCGCAAGATCACCAATGCCGAGCACGCCACCATGCTCGCCGGCATGCCGCTGATCTGCCAGCCCGGCGCCGAGTGGAACTACAGCCGCTCCACCGACATCCTCGGCCGCATCATCGAAGTCGTCAGCGGGAGGACGCTCGGCGAATTCCTCACCGAGCGCATCCTCTCGCCGCTGCAAATGAACGAGACCGCCTTCCACACGCCGGAGGCCAATGCCGGCCGCCTCGCCGAGGCCTTTGCCAACGATCCCTGGACCAATGAGAAGGTGCAGCTGTTCAACATGCTGGAGAAGCCGGCGATGGAATCCGGCGGCGGCGGACTGGTGTCGACCACGATGGACTATGCCCGTTTCGCGCAGATGCTGCTGGGCGGCGGCTCGCTCGACGGCACCAGGATCATCGGCCGCAAGACGCTCGAATTCATGGCCTCCGACCACCTCGGCGCCGGCGTCAAGGTCCAGGGCACGCTGGTGTCGCCCGGCCACAGCTTCGGCCTCGGCTTCGCCGTGCGCATGCAGCAGGGCATCGCTCCGTTCTCCGGCTCGGTCGGCCAGTACTTCTGGAGCGGCATGGCCGGCACGTTCTTCTGGATCGATCCGCGCGAAGACCTCATCGCGGTCTTCATGATGCAGGGCCCGGGCCAGCGCGAATATACCCGCTCGCTGGTGCGCAACGGCGTGTATGCGGCGGTGGAGTGAGGCGCGCACGCCTCCCTCGACATCCAACACTGTCATGCCCCGCGCAGGCGGGGCGTCCAGTACGCCGCAGCCCCTCGGCTCAATAATGACTGCCTCTGGAATACTGGATCACCCGCTTTCGCGGGTGATGACACCTTGAGTGTGTCGCGCGCTCTGCGCACCAACAGAGCGCGTCAGCTGATCGTCGCGCCGCCGTCGATCACGATGGTCTGGCCGGTGAGGAAGTCGCCGGCGCGCGAGCCCATCAACACTGCGGCGCCCGCGATCTCGTCGGGCACGCCGATGCGCAGCAGCGGCGAGCGCGCGGTCGAGGCCTTCAGCGTGTCCGGATTGTCCCACAGCGCCTTGGCGAAATCGGTCTTGATCAGGCCCGGCGCGATGCAGTTCACGCGGATATTGTGCTTGCCATATTCGCAGGCGAGGTTGCGCGCGAGCTGCATGTCGGCGGCCTTCGAGATCGCGTAGGCGCCGAGCACGGTCGAGCCCTTGAGGCCGCCGATCGAGGACACGATGATGATGGAGCCGTCCTTGCGCTCGATCATCTGCGGCACCACCATCGAGATCAGCCAGTTGTTGGCGACGATGTTGTTGTCGAGGATCTTGCGGAACTGATCGTCGGAGATGCCGGCGAGCGGACCGTAATACGGGTTCGACGCCGCGTTGCAGACCAGCACGTCGATCTTGCCGAAGGCGCGATTGCTCTCGTCGACCAGATTTTGCAGGTTTTCCTTCGACGAGATGTTGGCGGCGATCGCGACCGCAGTACCCTTGCCGAACTTGCCGTTGATGTCGCCCGCGACCTGCTCGCAGACGTCGGCCTTGCGCGAGGAGATCACGACCTTGGCGCCATGCTCGGCCATGCGCTCGGCAATGGCGAGCCCGATGCCGCGCGTCGAACCGGTGATGACGGCGACTTTTCCCTTCATGTCGAACAAGGTCATGTTTCTCTCCCTGATGTAAGGCGTTTGAATTCTGTGTTCAGCTTAGGCAGCGTTCCGGTGTTGCGATAGCGGCAATCACGCAAGCTTGCTTGCCGGCCGGACTTCAGGTCCGGACGGCTGATGCATCGCGGCATGGCGCGGATCGGCGATCCAGGGCTGCTGGTTCACCATCGGCAGCCGCCAGGTCGACAGGCCGATGCCTGCGATGTGATCGAGCCGCGTCACCGAGACGTTGTCGACGTCGAACGACAGACCTCGGTCGGGCTGGCCGCCGAGCGCGAGACCGACCGCAGCCCGGATCACGCCGCCATGGCCGACTGCGATGATGTTCTTGCCCGTCTCCGCAGCCGTGATCCGCACGATCGTGCGGCAGACCCGCGTATAGAGGTCCATGAAGCTCTCGCCGCCGGGCGCGGGCTCGTTGACGTCGGCAAACCAGCTTCTGCCGGGGGGCTGGCGCGCGAGCAGTGCGGCCCGGTTCATGCCCTGCCACTGGCCGAGATGCTGCTCGGCGAAGTCGCGTTCCTGAATCATGTTGGCCGGCTTCGGAAACCCGGCGGCCCAGATCGCTTCCGCGGTCTTGTGCGTGCGCTTCAGGTTGCTCGAATACCAGACCGCATCGCGCGGCAGCATCTTGGCGACCGCCTCGAACACTTCGATATCGCCGGTGTCGCAGTCGATATCCTCTTGTCCGTAGATGTTGCCGCCGTCGCTGCGCACCGGCGCGTGGCGAACCCACCACCACCGCGTCACCGTCACGTTAGGCTTGTCTGGATTGGACATCGGATGAGCCCTTCAATAGTGTCCCCCGTCGCTGTACGTCACGCCGCACATCGCCTCAAGTGCTTCGGACGTTTGAAATTTTGTTTGAATTCCGTCGCGCGGCAGACGCGCCAAGGATCACTCGAACTAACCACGTGAACAGGGAGAAAAACCATGGGCCGCCTCGAAGGCAAATCCGTCATCATCACCGGCGCTGGAAGCGGCATCGGCCGCGCCGCCTCGCTGCTGTTCACCAGGGAAGGCGCCAAGCTGATCGCGGTCGATCGCACCGAGGGCGTCAACGAGACCGCCAAGCTGGTGCGCGATGCCGGCGGCACCGTCGAAGCCGTCACCGCCGATGCCGGCTCGGAGAGCGACGTGAAGGCCTTCATCGACAAGGCGCTGTCGAAGTACGGCAAGCTCGATGCGATCTGGGCCAATGCCGGCGTCAGCGGCGGCCTCGTGCCTCTCGCCGACCAGACCCCGGAACATTGGCAGGAAGTGCTGCGCGTCAATCTGATCGGCCCGTTCCTCGCGATCAAGCATTCGATCCCGCACATGACCAAGCAGGGTTCCGGCTCGATCGTCTGCACCGCCTCCGTCGCGGGCCTGAAGTCGGGCGCCAGCGGACATCCCTACGGCGCGAGCAAGGCCGGCGTCATCAGCCTGGTGCAGACCACCGCCTACTCGCTCTCCGGCACCGGCGTGCGCATCAACGCGGTCTGCCCGGGCCTGATCGAGACCGGCATGACCAAGCCGGTGTTCGATCGCGCCAAGGAGCGCGGCACCCAGGACAAGATCGGCCAGCTCAATCCGCTGAAGCGCGCCGGCCAGCCGCACGAGCTCGCCGCCATGGGATTGTTTTTGGCGAGCGACGAGGCGTCCTACGTCAACGGCCAGGCCATCCCGGTCGACGGCGGCCTCACCGCGTCGATGCCGTATACGGGCAAGCCGATCTAGCAACGGTGCTCTCCGTTCGCGGTGCCGCATGTTCCTATAACGCAACGGCGGCGCCACACCCACAACTGTCGTCCCTGCGAAAGCAGGGACCCATACTCCGCAGCGGATGTTGTGAAGGGGACTCGTCGTTCCACCATCGCGCAACAATTCTCATTTGGGGTAATGGGTCCTGGCCTTCGCCAGGACGACGATGAGGATGGGCCGCAATTCAAGATGTCAAACAGCGTATTCGCTTTCATCACCTGCGCACGCGGGTGACCCAGTATTCCAGAGACGCCAGTGCTTCAGCCGAGAGGCCGCTGCGTCCTGGATCGCCCGGTCAAGCCGGGCGAAGACAGCGGTGGATGCCTTGCACACCATCGTCGTCCTGGCGAAAGCCAGGACCCATAACCACCGCATTTGCTTATGAACGGGACGACGGCCCCAGCGCCGCATAACAATTGCCACTTGGCGTAAGGGGTCCTGGCTTTCGCCTGGACGACATCACATCCGACGCGCATGGGGCGACCGACGTCGCCTCGCAATAACGTCCGGCAGCGGCCCGAATATTGCTTGGGCCCGGCAGGCAAACCAGCTGTTATACTTTGCTGGCAGGATCGCCGGCACATCAGCAATTCCTCGCACACTCCCTCGCACACGAACAGGCAATGCAAAACCAACGCCCCGACCGTATCCGCAAGCTCTTGGCCGACCTCGTCGCGTTCGACACCATCAGCGACCGCAGCAACCTGCCCTTGATCGACTACATCGAGCGCTACCTCGCCTCGCTTGGCGTCAGCGGACAGCGCATCGTCGATGACACCGGACAGAAGTCCTCGTTGTGGGTCACGGTCGGCCCCGAGGACAGAGCCGGGCTGGTGCTGTCGGGGCATACCGATGTCGTGCCGGTCGCGGGACAGGACTGGAGCCACAATCCGTTCGAGCTCGTCGAGCGTGACGGGCGGCTGTACGGCCGCGGCACCACCGACATGAAGGGGTTTGTCGCCGTCTGTCTCGCGATGGTTCCGGAAATGCTCGCGGCCGATCTGAAGACGCCGATCAATCTTGCGATCTCCTATGACGAGGAGATCGGGTGCGTCGGCGTGCGCCCGATGCTGCGCGACGTCGCACGCAAGCCGATCAGGCCGCTCGGCTGTTTCGTCGGCGAGCCGACCCGGATGCAGGTGATCATCGGCCACAAGGGCAAGCATGGCGTGCGCGCCACGTTCCGCGGGCTTGCCCGGCATTCCTCGATCGCGCCCGACGGCGTCAACGCCATCGAATATGCGGCCGACCTGATCACCGAAATTCGCCGCCGCGCCGCGCTGCTGGCCGCGGATGCGGAGCAAGACAGCCTCTACGATGTCCCGCACTCGACCCTGCTCACCAGCATCGTGCATGGCGGCGCCGCGCTGAACATCGTGCCCGACAGTTGCGTGGTGGAGTTCGAATGCCGCGGCATCGGCATCACCGAGTCCCGGCAGGTGACGGACGCGATCATCGCCTGGGCGAAAGGCGAGATCGAGCCTGACATGCGCAAGCGGCATCCGGAGTGCGGCATCGATTTCGAGGAAATCCTCGACTACCCCGCGCTCGACACCGCGGCGGACGCGCCGATCGTCACGCTCGCCAAGCAGCTCGCCGGCCGCAACGACCACGCCAAGGTCGCGTTCGGCACCGAGGCCAGCCTGTTCGTCAGCATGGCCGATGTGCCGTCGGTGGTGGTCGGCCCCGGCTCTATCGCGCAGGCGCACACGCCGGATGAGTTCGTCGAGATGTCGCAGCTCGAGGCTTGCGGCGAATTCGTCGCACGGCTGATCGCGCATTGTGCGAAGTGATGCGGTCATGTGTAGGGTGGATTAGCCGAAGGCGTAATCCGCCATCCGCGGACAGACGGCGGATTACGCTTCGCTAATCCGCCCTACAGAGCTGATTGCGCATTGCGCGAAGTGATACTCTGATGCGTAAGGCGTGAAACAGGAACCCGGGACCATGTCGACCGAGAAAGAACGTCAGCAAGGCGGAGTGGCGGAAACCTTCCGCGTGGCCGTGCAGGCGCTGCTCATCGCGCTGGTCATCCGCACGTTCCTGTTCCAGTCCTTCAACATTCCGTCCGAGTCGATGGAATCGACGTTGCTGGTCGGCGACTACCTGTTTCTCTCGAAATACAGCTACGGCTACACGCACTACTCCCTGCCCTTCTCGCCGCCGCTGTTCTCGGGCCGCATCTTCGGCTCCGAACCCAAGCCGGGCGATGTCGTGGTGTTCCGGCTGCCGAGCGACGACTCCGTTGATTTCATCAAGCGCGTGATCGGCCTGCCGGGCGACCGCATTCAGATGATCGACGGGCAGCTGTACATCAACGGCACCGCGGTCAAGCGCGAGCGGGTCGATGACTATGTCGATCGCGACGAGGGACCGCGCCCGGTCCGCGTCAAGCGCTGGCGCGAAACCTTGCCGAACGGGGTCAGCTACGACACGCTCGATCGCATCGAGCGTTCCGAATACGACAACACACAGGTCTATGTGGTGCCGCCGGGGCATTTCTTCGCGATGGGCGACAACCGCGACAACTCGGCCGACAGCCGCGTGCCGCCCGCGCGCGGCGGGGTCGGCTACGTGCCGTTCGAGAACCTGATCGGGCAAGCCAAGGTGATCTTCTTCTCGATCGGCAATGACGCGCCGGCATGGCAAGTGTGGCACTGGCCGTCCTCGGTGCGCTGGAACCGGCTATTCACCGGCATTCACTGATGTTCAGTGCGTAGGGCGGGTTAGCCGAAGCGTAACCCGCCGCTCCTGCGCTGCCGCACCGTCGGCGGAGTCCGCCCTACAAAGCCGCGGCGCCAGAAGCCGTAGCCCGCACGAGCGGAGCGACATGCGGGAACACTGCCCCGGGGTATCGCTTCGCTCCCGACCTACGCACTCTGTTCCGGATATCCCAGGATCGTCTTGAGCAATTTGGGAAAGCGCGCATTGATATCGGCTTCGCGCACCACGTTGCGATGCTCGACGCCTTTTTTCGAGGTTTGAATCAAGCCGGCTTCGCGCAGGACGCGGAAGTGGTTCGACAGCGTCGATTTGGCCATGCCAGGGCACGGCGCCGCGGCCGTGCACGACATGCAATCGCCCTGCTCGAGCAGGCCCCTGACAATCTTCAACCGCATCGGGTCCGCGAGTGCTGCCAGCACTCCGGCCAATGTGATGTCCTCACGCGACGGGTGAACGAACTGCACCATCACGAAATATATAGCGCTGCCCTTGAACAGCTTCAATAGTTCACTATTACTGAACTATTGAACAACTTGCGCATCCGCGCGGGCAATGGAGAACAAGATGAGCAAAAGACTCGAGGGCAAAGTGGCGCTGGTAACCGGCGCGTCAAAGGGCATCGGCGCGGAGATCGCCGTCCGGCTCGCCGCGGAGGGAGCCGCGGTTGCTGTCAACTACAGCGCCAGCAAACAGGCAGCAGAGCGTGTCGTGGATGCGATCACCGGCAAGGGCGGCAAAGCCATCGCCGTCCACGGCAATCTCACCAACGCCGGCCAGGTGAAGTCGGTGGTGGCTGAGACCGTCAAGGCGTTCGGTCCGATCGATATCCTGGTCAACAATGCCGGCCTCTACGAGTTCGCGCCGCTGGATGGCATCACCGCCGAGCACTTCCACAAGCATTTCGATCTCAATGTGCTTGGCCTGTTGCTGGTGTCGCAGGAAGCCGCGCGGCACTTCAATACGGCAGGCGGGAGCATCATCAATATCAGCTCCGGCGTATCGACGATCGCGCCGCCGAACACCGCCGTCTATACCGCGACCAAAGCCTCGGTGGACGCGATCTCCTCGGTGCTGTCAAAGGAACTGGCGCCGCGCAAGATCCGCGTCAACACCGTCAACCCCGGCATGATCGCTACCGAAGGCGTCGTTTCCGCCGGCCTTGCCGAAGGTGAGATGCGCAAGTGGATCGAATCCACCACGCCGCTGGCACGGATCGGCAAGGTCGAGGAGATCGCAGCCGCTGTGGCTTTCTTCGCCTCGAACGATGCCTCCTACATCACCGGCGAAACGTTGCACGTGACGGGCGGTCTCCGCTGAGGCGGTTGTTTTCGTCATGCCCGAATATCGGGCCTTGAACCTGCGATAGCCGTAGGGCGGATGACGCTGCGCGAATCCGCCCTACAAATCTTCACAACCCGTCCGGCGGCAGGCCCGGCCCCGTCGCGGCCGGGCGGAGCTTGTCGCGCTTGCGCTCGCGGTAGAAGGCATAGAGGCCGGAGGCGACGATGATCGCAGCGCCTGCGAGCATCTGGACGTCGGGCCTGTGGCCGAAGGCGAAATAGCCGAGCAGCATCGCCCACAGCAGCGCGGAGTAACGGAACGGCGCCACCGCCGAGATGTCGCCCGTGCGCAGCGACACGATGATGCATTGGTAGCCGATCAGGATCAGCACCGCGGCGAATGTGAGCAGGCCGAGGGCGTGGCCCGACGGCGGCTTCCAGCCGCCGAGCGGGACCAGAACGGCAGCGCCGGCCGTCGTCACCGTCACGGTGGTGAGCAGCGTGATGAACACGGTCGGCAGCGCCTTCGGGATGCGGCGGGTGGCGAGATCGCGGACCGCACAGAAGCCGACCGACGCCAGCGCCAGAAGCGAAGCCTGGCTGAAGCCCTCCGCCCCCGGCCGCACGATGACCAGCACCCCGATGAAGCCGGCGGCGATCGCAAGCCAGCGCCGCCAGCCGACCGGCTCGCCGAACACCAGCGCCGCGCCCAGCGTGATGACGAGCGGCAGCGCCTGGAAGATCGCCGACGCGTTGGCGAGCGGGATCTGCGAAATCGCCGAGAGATAGGTCAGCGTGCCGCCGATCTCGCCCATCACGCGCAGTCCGACCGGCCAGATCAGCAGTGCGCCAAGGCTGCGCAGCGCGTCGCGGTACCAGGCGAGTGCTGCGACGAGCACCATCGCGACCAGGCCGCGGACCAGCAGGATCTCGCCGATGTTGAGCTCCGCCGACACCGCCTTGGTGATGGCGTCGTTGGCCGTGAAGCTGGCCATGGCCGCCGCCATGAACAGGCTGCCGCGAAGATTCGAGGAAAGGGCCAAGGCGAAAGTGTCCGATCAGGACCAGGGCGGGCGTGGACCGGACTGACTTGCCAAAGCGGCGCAGCGAACTCAAGTCACAGATGGCTACAATGCGGAAACATGCCGCAGCCCGCAGAAGCGGCGCGAACCCTGGGGGATCGCGCCGCGTTTTCGGATCAGGTTGCGCCGGCCTTCTGCGCGTATTCCCATGACGCCTGCGACAGCGGCACGGTGCGCTTGGCCGACTCGAGGGCTTTGGCATTCGCGGCGGTGCCGTCGCGGACGCGGCCCGCAATGCCCTGCGTGATGCCGGCGAGGCGGAACAGGTTGTAGGAGAAGTACCAGTTCAGATCCGGCACAGCCATGCCGGTGACGTCGCAGTAGATCTGCGCGGCCTCGTCCTGACTCGGAATGTTCAACGCCTTGAGGTCGGCATTGGCGAGGCCCGGCATGGTCCACTGCATCAACAGATAGGTGAAGTCGGCCATGGGATCGCCGAGCGTCGACAATTCCCAGTCGAGCACCGCCTGCACCCGCGGCTCGGTAGCGTGGAAGATCATATTGTCGAGGCGATAGTCGCCGTGCACGACCGAGACGCGCTTCTGCTCCGGCACCGTCTTCGGCAGCCACTCCGCGAGCTTCTCGAATTCGGGAATGTGCTGCGTCTCGGACGCGCGATACTGCTTGGTCCAGCGGTCGACCTGGCGCGCAAAATAATTGCCGGGCTTGCCGAAATCGCCGAGGCCGATCTTTTCGGGATCGAGCATGTGCAGCTTCGCCAGCGTCTCGATCTTGCTGGTGAAGATCTTGCGGCGCGCCTCGGGCTGCTGGCTCGGCAGCGTCGGATCCCAGAACACCCGCCCCTCCTCCATCGACATGACGTAGAAGGCCGAGCCGATCACCGCATCGTCGGTGCACAGCGCGTAGGCTTTCGCGACCGGGAAATTCTGCTTGCCGAGCGCCGCGATGACGCGGAACTCGCGATCCACCGCATGGGCCGACGGCAACAATTTACCGAACGGACGGCGGCGCATCACGTAATTGCGGCCGGGGGTCTCGAGCTTGTAGGTCGGGTTGGACTGGCCACCCTTGAATTGCAGGACCTTGAGCGGGCCCTGATAGCCCTCGACGTGTTCCTGCATCCAGGCCGCGAGGTTCGCCTCGTTGATACGATGGCGCTCCTCGACTTCCCTTGTGCCGGAAAATTCTTCGTCTTTCCTGACGCCGTCCGCCACGGTGACGCTCCCTCAACTCATTTTTCTTGGCAGCACCGCCGGGCGCTGCCGCGATCAGGCTGGCGTGCCAGCCTGATTTCTCTTTTTCATTCTGAGCACGATGTCAGCGCGAACGCCATGCGTTCCGCATCATGCTCAGTGCGACGTGTTTGCATACTTCCGAAGTTCAAGTCTGGCAATGGCGCGATTGTGCACCTCGTCCGGACCGTCCGCCAAGCGAAGCGTGCGGATGTGGGCGTAATCCTTGGCAAGCCCGGCCTCGTCGGAGACGCCGCCGCCGCCATAGGCCTGGATCGCCTGGTCGATGATCTTCAGCGCCATGTTGGGCGCTGCGACCTTGATCATCGCGATCTCGGCCTGCGCGGTCTTGTTGCCGACCTTGTCCATCATGTCGGCGGCCTTGAGGCACAGCAGGCGGTTCATCTCGATGTCGGTGCGGGCCTCGCCGATGCGCTGCTCCCAGACCGAGTGCTCGATGATCTTCTTGCCGAACGCGGTGCGCGAGGCGAGCCGCTTCACCATCTTCTCCAGCGCCTCCTCGGCCTTGCCGATGGTGCGCATGCAGTGATGGATGCGGCCCGGACCGAGACGGCCCTGCGCGATCTCGAAGCCGCGGCCTTCGCCGAGCAGGATGTTTTCCTTCGGCACGCGGACGTTTTCGAGCAGCACCTGGGCGTGGCCGTGCGGCGCGTCGTCGAAGCCGAACACCGGCAGCATCTTCTCGACCTTGATGCCGGGGGTGTCGAGCGGCACCAGGATCTGCGACTGCTGCTGATGCTTGGCGGCGTTGAAGTCGGTCTTGCCCATCAGGATCGCGACCTTGCAGCGCGGATCGCCGACGCCCGACGACCACCATTTGCGGCCGTTGATGACGTAGTGATCGCCGTCCTTCTCGATGCGGGTCTCGATGTTGGTGGCGTCAGACGACGCAACCGCCGGCTCGGTCATCAGGAAGGCGGAGCGGATCTCGCCGTCCATCAGCGGACGCAGCCATTTGCGCTTCTGCTCCTTGGTGCCGTAGCGGATGAACACTTCCATGTTACCGGTATCGGGGGCGGAGCAGTTGAAGACCTCGGACGCCCAGGAGATGTGGCCCATCTCTTCCGACAGCAGCGCGTATTCGAGGTTGCTCAATCCCGCGCCGTGGAATTCGTCATCCTCATGCGAGGACGGCGGCATGAACATGTTCCAGAGGCCTTCGGCCTTCGCCTTCTTCTTCAGATCCTCGAGGATCGGGATCACCTTCCAGCGCGGGCCTTCGGCGTCCTGCTTGTCGTAGATCGGCACGGCGGGGCGGACATGCGTTTTCATGAAAGCCTGAACGCGCTCAAGCCATTCCTTCTGCCTGGCCGACATCGTGAAATCCATGGGACGCTCCTCGTTTCCTAGACTTGGGCTTTGCACTGGGGCCACGGAACTGGGCCTTGGCCGTTTGGGCAACATTGTTGACCCCGCCTCCGCGGCCCGCAAGGGCGTTCGCGAAAACGGCGGCGGTGGTGTGCCAGAACGCCGCCCCGCGATCAGCGGATTGACATTTCCGGCTCTTCAAACGATAGTTTCATACAAATGTTTGAAATGCAACTCCCCGTCGTCTTCGTCATTCCCCGGCGCACCGCGGAATAACGGAAAGGCTCAAGACCATGGCCAGCGACCAGACCCGATCCGCCATTCTCGCCGCCGCCGAGCGGCTCTATGCCGACCGCGGCTTCGGCGACGTCACGCTGCGCGACATCGTCGCGGAGGCGAACGTCAACCTCGCGGCGGTGAACTATCATTTCGGCTCCAAGGACGAATTGATCGCGGAGCTGTTCGTCACCCGCAGTATCCAGACCAACCGCGAACGTCTCAATGAATTGAAGGCGGCGGAGGAAAATGGCGGCGGACGCGCCTCGATCGAGGACATCATGCGCGCCCTCGTCGGCCCCACTTTGCGCGGCTGCCTCGGGCCCGATCGCGAGGGCTCGACCGCGGCGCGTTTCATGATCCGCGCCTCGATCGAGTCCGTACCGCCGATCCGCCGCATCAAGAACCGCGAGGTCGATCACTTGCGCAAATTCGCCGCCGCGATGCGCCGCGCGATGCCGGGCCGTGACGACACCGAACTGTACTGGGGCCTGCACTTCGCGCTCGCGATGGCGCATCACACCATCCGCGAGAAGGAGCGCCTGCTGCGGCTGTCCGAAGGCAAATGCGATCTCGACGACGTCCGCGCCATCATCGATCGCGTGGTCACGGTCTCGGTGATGGCGCTGACGATGGGCGACGTGCCGAGCAAGCCGGCGCTGCGGCCGGTCGTGGTGCACGGCCGGCTGACGCGCCAGGATTTGTGAGAGGCCCTGCCCTCAAGCGCGATTTTCCATCGCGCTTTCGTTTTCTTCTGAGCACGATCCGCGCAAACGCCTTGCGTTTGTCGCGACGGAATACCGCTTCACACTTTTCCTGATCGTGCGCTACACCATCGCGATGCAATCGATCTCGATATCGAACGGCCCGGTCCATTCCGGGATGCAGACGAAGATTCGCGCCGGCAGGTCATCCGCGAAATATCTCCGGTAGATCGCGTTGAAGGTCGCGAAGTGCTTTGCCGAGGTGCAGAAGATGTTGCACTTCATCACGTTGTCGAACGACGCGCCGGCCGCCTCGAGGCACTGCCTGAGCTGCTCCATCACCAATTCGCTCTGCCGCTCGATCGAGGCGCCGGCGGCGATCTCGCCGGTTGCCGGATCGAACGGCGGCAGGCCGGAGACGAAAACCATGTTGCCGGCGCGCGTGACCGCCGACGCCGGCGCCTTCCAGCGCTCCAGCCAGCTCGAGATCGGTTCGACGCGGACCACTTCCCGTTTCATGATTGGCACCTTCGATAAGGGATCGATGGCGCCAATCTAGCAGGCTCGTGTCAATGATGCTTCGATATAGGTCGAAGTGTTGTAGCCGACAAAACAGCCCTCTCCCCGTCATCCTGAGGAGCGCGAAGCGCGTCTCGAAGGATGCACGGCCCGGCTGGTGGCCGATTCATCCTTCGAGGCTCGCTCCGCTCGCGCCTCAGGATGACGGGAAGAGCGGACCGCCCGTGGCTCCGGCGCGCGCCTACAGAATCCCCTGCGCCTTCAGTCCTTCGACCCTGGCGTCGTCATAGCCGATGGTCGCCAGCACGTCCTTGGTGTCGGCACCTAACAGCGGCGGGGCGCGGTAGTCGGTGATCGGCGTGCCCGAGAAGGTCAGCGCGTTGCGGATCAGTGACAAGTTGGGCTCGAAGGGATGATCGACCTTGACCCGCATGCCGCGCGACTGCACGTGCGGATCGTTGAACACCTGCTCGAAATTGTTGATCGGGCCGGACGGCACGCCCGCCTCCTCGAGCTTGTCCAGCCAGTAGGCGACCGGATGCTTCAGGAACAGGCCGGCGAAGATCGCCATGATCTCCTTGCCGTGCACGACGCGGTCGTTGTTCTTGACGAAGCGCTTGTCGTTGGCGAGCTCGGGCTCGCCGAGCACGGCGCAGGTGCGCTGGAACTGGCCGTCATTGCCGACCACCAGCATCAGCTCGCCGTCGGTGCAGCGGAACACGCCGGCCGGCATGCCGCCATTGCCCCAGGTGCCGCGGCGCGGCGGCATGTTGCCGTTGACGAGGTAGATCTGCAGCCAATGCGACAGCGAGGCGATCACCGTGTCGAACAGACAGACGTCGACATGCTGCCCCTCGCCGTTGTTGGCGTCACGATGGTAGAGCGCCGACAGAATTCCGATCGAGGTGTTCATGCCGGTCATGTAGTCGACGATCGAGGGGCCGACCTTCATCGGGCCCGCGCCGGGCTCGCCGTCGATATGGCCCGTCACGCTCATCAGGCCGCCCATCGCCTGCAGGATCGCGTCATAGCCGGCGCGCGTGGCGTAGGGACCGGTCTGGCCGAAGCCGGTCACCGAGCAATAGATGATGCCGGGGTTGAGCTGCTTGATGGTGTCATAGTCGAGGCCGTAGCGCTTGAGGTCGCCGACCTTGTAGTTCTCCATCATCACATCGACCGACTTGGCGAGCTCGCGGATGATCGCCTGCCCCTCGGGCTTGGCGATATTGACGGTGACCGACTTCTTGTTGCGGTTGGCGCAGAGGTAGAACGAATTGTTGTTGTTCGCCCTGCCTTCGGGATCGGCAAGATAGGGCGGGCCAAAGGCGCGGGCGTCGTCGCCGCCGCCGGGCCGCTCGATCTTGATCACCTCGGCGCCGAGATCCGCCAGCATCTGGGCCGACAGCGGGCCCGCGAGCACCCGCGTCAGGTCGAGAATCTTGATGCCCGAAAGTGGCAGAGCCGACATGAACGTTCCTCCGAAATCTTGCTAAATCTTGATTATCCGGCGCCGGACCGTGTGTTGCCCGTTTCTTGCCCGTCTCCTGGGCGCGCCAGAGCTTGCGGATACACCATTTTGCTGCCGCGAGCACTGCATTGTCGGCATGAAGCCATCCCCGTGTGGCGCAGCGGCGGGGGTCCTTGGGGAACCGGCCGCGAGTATCGGGCCGATTGCCGCCACGCGAATTTGTGAAGTTGGCCGACACCGATTTGCCCCAGCGTCAGCGGTACTTTACCGCGACGAGGAGGACATCATGCGGACGATCGCAACAGTCGGGCTGCTGACCCTGGTTGCGGCCGCAATGCCGCCGGCAGATGCGCGCGGCGGCCACGGCCATGGCGGCGGCTTGCACGGCATGCATGCCGGCGGCGCCAGTCGCGGCGGCGGATTTGCCGCCGACAAGCACCACGCCGACGACCCCTACACCAAGGCGGCCTCCGACGAGGAGGACCGCCTGCTCAACAGCAAGCTGAAGAGCATCTGCCGCGGCTGCTAGGACGCGATGAAGTTGAATCGTGATCGCGCTTCCGGGAGTTCATCAAGAGCTCCCAAGGTTCGACATTTACGGCTTGTACGGGACCGTCTCAGAACGGCGGCGGTCCGGGATTGGGCAGGGCTACGTCGAAGGCCGTGACGACGGTGGCGATGCAGCGGTAGAAGCCACACAGCGCCACCAGTTCGACCACGCCCTTCAAGCCCAACGCCTGCTGCAAGCGCTGCTGCAGCAGGTCGGGCAGAGACTCTTGCGCCACGACATGGCGGGCCGCGCTGCAAATGTCGAGGTAGAGAGCGCTCATGGGCGGAGCTGCGAAATCACCAGCCTGCAAGGCGTTCACCACCGCCTGGGGCACGCCGGCGGCGAGAGCGATCGGCGCATGTTGCTCCCATTCATAGGCCACGCCGAGGCCGCGCGCCGTCGCCAGGATGGCGAGTTCGCGCACGTCGGCGCTGAGCAGGCCATGAAAGCGCAGGTAGCTGCCGAGATTGCCGATATGCTCAGCCAGCACGGGATTATTCATCAGCGCCAAATACATGCCATGCAGCCCGCCGCGCGGGCCGGCCAGGCGCCGATAGATGGCGCGGCCCTCGTCGTCCAGATCCGGCGTCGGGTCGGGCAATTGTGCCATGGCTTCAGTCCAGCGACGCGCCTTTGGCGCGGTTCCAGGGGCCCACGGGCGTGGTGGCGTCACGGTCGCAGCGCACATCGACGATGAAGGTGCCGCCCGAACGAAAGGCCTGCTCGAAGGCGCCGACCAGATGGCCGGGCTGCTCCACCACCACGCCGTCGGCACCCAGCGAGCGCGCAAATTGCACCCAGTCGTGGGTGCGAAGCAGGGACAGTTCGGCTGCGGCCGGGCTCATCTGCTTGGCGCGCAGGTAGACATTCCCCAAGGCGCCGTTGTTGATCACGACATAGACGATAGCGAGACCGTGACGCGCCGCGGTCTGGATCTCGATGCCGTGCATCAGCATGCAGCCATCGCCGGTGATCACCGCACAGGGCAGCTCCGGCCGCGCCAGCTTGGCGCCGATTGCCGCGGGAATGGCCCAACCCATCGGCGCCATGGCGGTGGCGGTGAGATAGGCGCTGGGCCCATGGCTTTGCCAGTAATGCCCGCCAAAGACCCGATGCGCGCCGGAGTCGACCAGCAACACGCAGTCGCGCGGGGCCACCTGACGCAGGTCGGCAACGGCGCGCGCCGGGTGGATGGGCACCGCATTGCTGCGGGTGTTGGCCACATCGTACAGGCGCGGCATCGCGCGTATGCGCGCGGTCCACGCATCTCGCGCCGCCCGGGTGCCGGCGAGAGTGCTGCGCACGGGCTCGTCGTCCAACATCCAGCGCACAAACTCGCGCGCGTCGCCCACCACGGACCCGGTCACCGCATAGTCGCGACCGAACTCGCAAGTGTCGATGTCGACCTGTACGGTGACCGCCGGCAGGTTCGGACTCCACGACATGGTGTCGCGCTGGCTCAGGCCCGAGCCCAGGATCAACAGCACGTCGGCCTTCACGTCGGCCGCCGGCGGCGGGTTGGGGCCGGTGTCGTCGTCCGGCGTCAAAGCCAGTGTCGAATGGCGAGTCCCGCCATAGCCAAACACGCCCAGCGACAGGCGATGGTCTTCCGGGATTACGCCCTTGGCGCGCAATGTGGTGGCAACCGGAATGCCGAAGCTATCGGCAAGCCGCACGAGATCCTCCGTGGCGCCGGATCTCACGCAGCCGTTTCCGGCCAGAATGGCGATGCGCGGGCCTGCCGTCAGCAACGCTCGCGCGGCGGCCGCGGTTTCCCGGTCCAGCACACGCGGCGGCGTTGCCGGGCCGTATTGCAGCGGGCGGTAGGCCTCGGTCACGGGCCGCTCGTGCAGATCTTGCGGCAGGCTCAGGAAGACCGGCCGCGGCGAGTCCCCCACCATGGTGCGCAAGGCGACATGCAAATGATGCGGCAGCAGACTGACCGCCGGCACTTCCTGGGCGAACGCTGTCACCGGCCGCATCAGGGCGACGTCGTTCATGCCCGTACCGCTGCCGTCCTGGAATGAGCCGCGGCCTTCCCAGTCGCTTTGCACTTCACCGGTCACGGCGAGGATCGGCGACTCGTCGGCATAGGCATTGGCGAGCGCCGCGACCAGATTGGCCGCGCCCGGCCCGCCGATGCCGAGGCATACGCCAAACCTGCCGCTTGCCCGCGCATAACCGTCCGCCATGAAGCCCGCGCCGCCTTCATGGGCGGCGACGATGGCTTTCACGCCGGTGACGTCACCGAACTCGGTGAGGAAGCCGTCGATCAATCCGCCGGGCACCATGAAGACATGGCTGATGCCTTCCTGCTTGAGCGCGCCGAGCACGAATTCGATGGCGTTGGGTGGCTTGTTCATCGCATGACACCCAGTTGGGCCGCGGCCGGCTTGCGCCCTTCGCTGACAGCCAGCGCGGTGCGCACGCCGGACTCGATGGCGCCCTCGATCCACGCATGCTTGAGCGAGGTGTGCTCGCCCGCGAAGTGAATCTTGCCGCCTTCCGGCTCGAGCAGGTAGGGCATCAGCATCTCGAACTGCCCCGGCGCAAAGATGGCCGCCTCGCCGCACGCGAAAGGATCCTGCATCCAGCTCTTGCTGGTGCCACCCACATACAGTTTACGCACGCCCTCGCCGTGCAATGCGCAGATGCCGTCCAACGCGAACTGCAGGCGCGTGGGCTCCGTCAGCGAGTCCCAGCGCAAGGCGTCCTCGCCCCAGACGTAGCTCGCGAGCACGACGCCGCCCCGGTTGGAGCCCATGTCGTGGCTCGGGTAGTAGATGTAGCGGTTGGCAAGGTCGGTGGTGGAGCCCCCGCCGTAGATGTCGTCGTCTTGCTCCCAGAAGCGGCGGCTGAATTCGAGCAAGACCTTGGTGGCGGCGTCATAGTGCAATTCGCGAATGGCGCGCCGGCGCTGCGGCACGAACAACGGGTCAGTGCGCACGAAGCGCAGGCTGGAAAAGGGGATCGCGACAATGGCCGCGTCGCCCTTGAAGGTCTCGCCACTGGTCGTACGCAGACTGACACCGCTACCGTCCCAGCTCAGCGCGCTCAGGCGCTGGCCAAAGCTGATGCTGTCTTTCAGCGCCGGCAGGAAGGCCTGCGGCAACAAGTCGTTGCCGCCGGGAATTTGCCAGTAACGAACCTTGTCATTGATGATGGCAAGCTCGATGAAGGCCTGCACGAAGGACGTCATCAATCGCGATTCCAGGTTGTTCAGCACGACGATCATCTCGATCGCTTCCTCGGAATACAGCGTCTGTTCCTTCAGGAAGCGGCGCACCGAGAATTCGCCGAAGCGCTCGATCACCACCGGCCATCGCGACGCCGGATCGGCCTTGATGAAATCGCGCAGCGGCGCCAGCGCGGCGTCCAGCATTTGCTGCGCGGTCTGGCCTTTCTCGCCCGGCGGCAGCGGGAAGTTCAATTGGCCGGCGGTGTAGGCGCTACGCCTGATCTTCACACCATTGACGAACAGCCATTCATTGTTGCGCGACACCGGGTCGGCAGCGTCGCGGGTCGCGGGGTCGATGTCGACATTGAAGAAGGGTTCACGCGGCAGCTTGAACAGATCGGCGAATGCACTCACCAGCTGGTGCTGGCTCGGGATCCGCATCGCACCTGCTTCGGCATAGAGATCGCTGCTGAAGGAGCGAAAGGTATGCACGCGGCCCCCGACATAAGTGTTGGCTTCCAGAATGCGCACGTGGTGGCCCGCGTTGCGCAAAAGATACGCCGCAGTCAGGCCGGCCATGCCGGCGCCGACAATCATCACGTCCTGCGGGCGCGCCGGTCGCGGCAATCCCCGTTGGACGATCTGGACATACTCCTTGATGATCGGGTCCAGCGCCTCATCGCCCAGATCATGCAGCAGCGACTCTTCCATGGCGTTATTTCCCTTTTATGATGCTTGGAGCAACGTACGGGCTTCGCGTAGATCCGGTTCGTCATACCCTTCGGTGAAGGCGGAACAGGCGGTTTGCAGTTGATGCCCGTCGCACCGTCCCCGGTGACGGCGCTCCAGGCGATAGAGGCTCATCGCCGCGCGCAACTCCAGTGACCGGTTATTCTGCCGACGCGCCAGGGCCAGCGCCTGGTGCAGGCTGTCCCGGGCGGCATCCGCCGCGCCGGCGTCTTCGGCGAGCAGCAGTTCGGCTTTCAGGCGCAGCAGTTCAGGTTGCCAGCGGCGCTCGAGGGTGTGCTCGATGCGCTCCAATGCGTCGTTCACGGCGCGCAACCCCGCGGCCGCTTCGCCGTTCTTGAGATACAGTTCGGCCAGCATAGCCAAGTAGTTCGGCTGGGCCAGTTCGGCACCGGTCGCCTGCACCGCCTCGATGCCGCGCAGCATGGTGCGGATGCCCTCGGCCGTGTGGCCTTCTTCGCCCAACAGCCAGCCCTGAAGCACGGAGCCGCGCGCTTCCCAGTAGGAGAAGCCTCGCTCGGTGGAGCAGGCCATCAACTGCTGCAGGCAATCACGCGCCCGATCCGCGGCCCGTCTGAACTGATGCAGCAGCGAGGCGTAGTACAAGGCGTGGGCGAGGCTCGGCAGATGCGACAATTCGTGCGCCAATCGCACCGATTCCTCGCTGCGCATCAGGGCCTGGTCGGCCAGGCCCTGATGCCACAGCGCCCAGGCGCCGCAGGAAAGACTGGTGATGCGCGGGTCGCTGGCCGCTACACTGACATGCTGCCGCGGGTCGTACAGCGCCGCGGCTTGTTCCAGGTTGGCGGCGGCGGGCTCGATCTCGCCCTGGTAGTATTGAGTGGTGCCCATCGCATAACGCGCCATCGACCACTGTGTGTCGACGCTCGATTCCTCAGCCGAGGCGATGAGTTGCTCGGCGAGACCGCGCGACGTGGCCAGGCGGGCGCGGTTCAAGTAGTAGCGCCACAGCCCGAACAAGACGGTGAACCGTTGCTCAGCCTCGCCCAGTTCGTTCGCGAGTTCGCGTGCCCGCTCGTAGGTCCGCTCGACCTCCGGCGCCGCATAGCCGCGCGCCGCCATCAGCGCCGGTCCGAGACCGAGCCTCACCTCAAGTTCCTGCCTGGACCGCTCGGACCCTGCGGGTAGGCCGGCCAACAATCCGAGCGCCGCATTGAACTGGCTGATTGCCTCGCGATGCGCCGCGCGCCCGACCGACAATTGCGCCGCGCGCTGCCACTGCGGGATGGCCTGTGCGGCCAGGCCAGCCTCGGTGTAGTGATAGGCCAGCACCTCGGGTTGTCCCTGCGTAAGGGTGGCGAAGCTTTCCACGAGTACCTGGGCGACGCGCTGGTGAAACAGCTGGCGCGTGCTGCGCAGCAAGGAGCCATAGGCGGCGTCTTGCACCAGCGCGTGCTTGAAGGTGTAGGTGGCGCTGGGCGGCAGGCCGTGTTGCTGCAACACCTCGGCGACGACAAGCTGCTGCAACGACTGGCGCAACGTCGCCTCGTCCATTTTCGCCACCGCATGCAACAGGTCGTAGGCAAAACTGCGCCCCAGCACGGCGCCAAGTTGGGCCACAGTTTTGGCCGTCGATAGACGGTCCAGGCGCGCCATCAACGAGTCATGCACCGTGGCCGGAATGGCCAGTGGGGTCAGCGGCCCCACGAGTTCGTAGCGCTCGCCAAGATCCCTAAGCAGACCGAGTTCCATCACCGTCTTGGTCAATTCCTCGACGAATAGCGGCACGCCATCGGTCTTCTTGATGATCTGCTCCAGCACCTCCGCCGGCAGCGGCTTGCTACCCGTCACCTGCAGCACCAGCTGGCTGATCTCGCTGCGCGCCAACCGGCCGAGGCGCAGCGCGTTGACCTGCGGCCGCGCACCCCAGGGCGGCTGGAAGTTGGGTCGGGCCGCGGTCAGCAACAGGATATTAGCCGTGGGCACCTGATCGATCAGCAAGCCCAGGAGTTCCAGCGTGGAAGGATCCAGCCAATGCAGATCTTCGACCACAAGCAGGACCGGTTTGCGTGCGGCCAGCGCCAGCAACAGAGTGAGGATCGCTTCCAGCGTTTCCTTTTGCGTGCCGGCCGTCGCGGCGGGTTGGCCAGCTTCGCTGGGAAGCGACAGCAAGGCGGCGAACACGCTCGCCATGCGGGCGTCGCCGAGACCATGCAAGGCGAGGCCCTGATGCAGCTTGGCCAGGCGTGCCGGCGCGTCGTCGCCGGGCTCAAATCCCAGCAGCCCTTGCAGGAGATCGATAACCGGGTGCAGCGCGGTGTTCTGGTGGTACGCCGAGCCGCTGGCCGAGAAGCACAGCGCGTGACCGGCCGACACATGGGCGCGCAGCATATGAACCAGGCGCGACTTGCCGATACCGGCCTCGCCGCTGAGGCAGACCACCTGCCCCGTTCCTTCCACCACCTGGGCCCAGCGGTCTTGCAGCAGCGAAACCTCGCTGTGCCGCCCGACCAGGGCCGTTAGTCCCGCGGAGGTGGCGGCTTCGAAGCGGCTGACCGTCTTGCTTATGCCGCGGATGCGATAGCCATGCGTGGGGGGCGCGATGCCCTTGAGCGTCAGCTCGCCCAAATCCTCGTAATCGAACGTGCCTCCGGCCAGGCGGCGCACCTGCTCGCTCACCACGATACTGCCGGGGTGGGCTACGCTTTGTAGCCGCGCGGCGAGATTTGGTGTGTCACCGACCACCGGATGCTCCTGCGCGGAGCCTTGTCCAATGAGGTCGCCAACCACCACGACCCCGGTCGCAATACCGATGCGGATTTGAAGCAGGTCGGCAGCCCGCGTCTCCAGCCCGGCAAGGACGGCAACGATTTCGAGACTGGCGCGCACGGCGCGCTCGGCATCATCTTCATGTGCGAGCGGATAGCCGAAATAAGCCACGATACCGTCGCCCAGGAATTTGGCGACGAAACCTTCATAGCGCGCGATGACGCCGGAGCACGCGTCCTGATAGGAGCGCATCACCTCGCGCATGTCCTCGGGATCGAGTCGCGCCGACAGCGCGGTCGAGCCAACCAAATCGCAGAACATGACAGTCAATTGACGACGCTCCGCGGCGTCCCGCGGGCTCGGCTCGGCCGACGTCGGTTGCGAAACCTCCGCCTTTTCCGTGGCGCTCAATTTCGCGATCGCCTTGAGCAGGCGCTTGCGGTGCCCCAACGGCACGCCGAGCTTCTCAAGATCGATCTCGGTCAGCTCAAGCAGGACTTCGGCATCGATTTCGTTCGCCCGGAACAGCGTTCCATATTGTTCGAGGCCCAGCTCCTGCAACCATTCCTCGACATCCATGGTCGCGTCCCAATTGGTCTCAAAATCTCTTGCAGTAATATCCTATCGTGCGCCGCTGCTTCGTAGCTCCACGATCGCCCGCAGCGGGAGCTTCATCGGGCCGGCCCGACCTTCGGTCACCTGCCGGCCTTCAGCCTTAAATCATTGGCGCACGCAACGTGGCACTTCGATCGAAGTGCCGGAAAACCGATGAATGAATTGTGCGGAATCAACCGAAACCTGATGGAATCGCAACTGCAGCGCCAGATACTGCAAACCGTATCTTTTATTGCGGCTTCCATCTGAACGAACGCTATCTGAAGTTTCTTGAGGAAACTATTGCACGTCTTCCGGCAATACGCAATGAATACAGCCGCTTCGCACTTTCCGGATCATGCGTTCATTCGCTCGGCTCAAGCCGGCGCCGGGCCTTTAGGACGCGATCGCCTGTCGCGCCTGCGCGGTGGCGCCGATCAGCTTGCCGATCTCGGGCTTGCAGCCGCCGCAATTGGTGCCGGCCTTCAGGCAGCGGCCGATCGCCTCGACGCTGCCGGCGCCCTTCCTGATCTCGGCCGTGATCTGGTGCCGTCCGACGGCGAAGCAGGAGCAGACGATCGGCCCGACATCTTCGCCCGCGCCGAACGGCCGCCCCGCGAGCAGCGCCATCCGCGCATTGGCCGACAATTGTTGTTCTGCGAACAACCCGGCGAGCCACGCCCGCGATGGCAGCACGTGATCGGGCGCGATGAACACGCAGCCCTCGAGCCGGCCGTCACGCACCGCCGCGTAGCGGAAGCGGCCCGCGGCCGGATCGCGATAGGCGATCCACTCGATCTCGACGCCTTCGAGGCCGAGCTGCGCGCGCGCCCAGTCGCGCCAGCTCTCCGGGCGGACGTCGAGCGCAAGCTCCAGCCGCGTGCAATCGCCGGCCTTGCCGTAAACCCAATAGCCGCTTGCCGGACGCTTGATCGCATCGCGGCTCAGGATGAAGGCGTGCCATTTCGGCGCGTAAGGATCGGCCTTGACCGGCGTGTGCTTGGACTCCGGCTGGCCGGACAGCGGATCGACCGCCGGATTGACCAGCGCGTTGACGCGGCCCTCGCCGGCGAATTCCTCGTTCCAGTGCATCGGCACGAACACGCAGCCGCGGCGCTGGTCGGCGCTGACCACGACGCGCGCAATCATCTCGCCCCAGCTGCTCGTCAGCCGCACCAGTCCTTCGTTTTGCAGGCCGGCCTGACGCGCATCCTCGGGGTGAAACTCGGCATAGGGCTCGAAGATATGCGACAGCAGCCGACCGGTTTTCCCGGTCCGGGTCATGGTGTGCCACTGATCTCTGATACGGCCGGTGTTGAGCACCAGCGGAAAATCGCGGCTGGTCGCATGCCGCGCCGCGCGCGGCGCGACCGGCACGAAACGCGCCTTGCGGTCGGGCGTGAAGAATTTCTGGCTCTCGAACATCCGCGGCGTGCCGGCCGGATGGTCCGATGTCACCGGCCACTGCACCGGCGCCAGCGCGTCATAGGCGCCGTCATCGAGCGCAGCCAGCGCCGAGATGTCGAAATCGCGCTGGCCGTTGTTCTCGAAGCCCGACAGTTCGGCGTGCTCGCGGAACACCTCTGCGGCTGACGCGTAGTCGAAGCCGGAATAGCCCATGCGGGCGGCAACGTCGCAGATGATCCGCCAGTCGGCGCGCGCCTCGCCGGGCGCGGCGAGGAACGGCCGCTGCCGCGAGATCCGGCGCTCGGAATTGGTGACGGTGCCGTCCTTCTCGCCCCACGCCAGCGCCGGCAGCAGCACGTCGGCGTGACGCGTGGTGTCGGTGTCGCGCATGCAGTCCGTCACCACGACGAGCTCGCAGGCGTCGAGCGCGGCGCGCGCACGGTCGGCATCGGGCAGGCTGACCACCGGATTGGTCGAGATGATCCACACCGCCTTGATCCGGCCATCGGCGATCGCATCGAACATGTCGACCGCCTTCAGCCCGCCCTTCTCCGCAATCACAGGCGCACGCCAGAACCGCTGCACCAGCTCGCGATGCGCGGGGTTCTCGAGCTCCATATGCGCGGCAAGCTGGTTGGCGAGCCCGCCGACCTCGCGGCCGCCCATCGCGTTGGGCTGGCCGGTGAGCGAGAACGGCCCCATGCCGGGACGGCCGATGCGTCCGGTCAACAGATGGCAATTGATGATGGCGTTGACCTTGTCGACGCCGCTCGACGACTGGTTGATGCCCTGCGAGTACAGCGTGACGACGCGCTCGGTCCGGGTGAACCAGTCGAAGAACAGCCCGACCGCGCCTTCGCTCAGCCCACACGTCGCAGCGGTCTGCGCCAGGGTCTGGCCGGCCACCTGCTTGAGGGCGTCGACGATTCCCGTCGTGCAATTGCCGACAAAGCCGCGATCGACCGCATTGCTGCCGGCAAGGAACGCGAACAGCCCGTTGAACAACACGGAATCGCTGCCGGAGCGCAGCGGCAGATGCAGATCGGCGCCCTCGCAGGTCGCGGTGCGGCGCGGATCGATCACCACGATCTTGCACGCCGGGTTCTTCTCCTTCGCCGCCAGCATGCGCTGGTGCAAGATTGGATGGCACCACGCGGCGTTGGAGCCGACCAGCACCAACAGGTCGGCCTGCTCGAGATCCTCGTAGCAGCCCGGCACGGTGTCGCTGCCGAACGCGCGCTTGTGCCCGGCGACGCTGGAGGCCATGCACAGCCGCGAATTGGTGTCGATATTGGCAGTGCCGACAAAGCCCTTGGCGAGCTTGTTGATGACGTAATAGTCCTCGGTCAGGAGCTGGCCGGAGACGTAGAACGCGACCGCGTCAGGTCCGTGCTCGCGGATAACGCGACTGAAGCCATCGGCGACACGATCGAGCGCGTCATCCCAGCCCGCCGGCGCGCCGTCGACGACAGGCGCGAGCAAACGCCCGTCGAGATCGATGGTCTCGGCGAGCGCCGAGCCCTTGCTGCAGAGCCGGCCGAAATTGGCCGGATGCTGCTTGTCTCCCTCGACCCGAACGGCGCCCGCCGCGTCCCTCGACGCGATGACGCCACAGCCGACACCGCAATAGGGACACGTGGTCTTGACGGACATGGCTGGCCGATCCCTGCCCGCTCAGCTCACCGCCGCCGCCTGCCGCACCGACAGCCAGACAACGCCGTTCTCGACCTTGGCCAGATGAGTATGCGTGCAGCCTTCATCGGGCGCGACCGCCTGCCCGCTCGCCAGCTCGATGACGAAATTATGCAGCGGACAGGTCACGCGCTTGTTGTGCACGATGCCTTGCGACAGCGGCCCGCCCTTGTGCGGACAGCGGTCATCGAGCGCGAACACCTCGTCGCTCTCGGTCCGGAACACCGCGATGTTGCCGCCCGGCGTGCGCACCACGCGCGAGCCGAGCCGCGGAATGTCGTCGAGCGCGCCGATTTCGATCCAGTTGGTCATGCGAGCTCCAATTCGGCAAGAGGCGCGAACTCGTTGCGGTCGACGCCGCGGCTGGCGCGCTCGGCCCACGGATCGGTCTGCGCGAATTGCTGCGAATGGGCAAAGCGGGCGAACAGCGCCTTGCGGTTGGTGATGTCGTCGACCACCCGCTTCCTGATCTGCTCGAGACCGACGCGGTCGCACCATTTGTACATGCGCTCGAGATACCAGCCCTCCTCGCGGTAAAGCTGGGTCAGCGCCACGATCACCTCGAGCGTCTCGTCCTCGGTCTCGACCTTGGTCAGGAACTCGGTGCCCTTGATGTGCAGGCCCGCGGCGCCGGCGAAATGGATCTCGTAGCCGGAATCGACGCAGACCACGCCGACGTCCTTGCAGGTCGCCTCCGCGCAATTGCGCGGGCAGCCGGAGACGCCGAGCTTGACCTTGGCCGGCGTCCACGAACCCCACATGAACTTCTCGAGCTTGACGCCGAGGCCGGTGGAGTCCTGGGTGCCGAACCGGCACCATTCCGAGCCGACGCAGGTCTTCACCGTGCGCAGGCCCTTGGCGTAGGCATGGCCCGACACCATGCCGGCGTCGTTGAGATCGGCCCACACCGCCGGAAGGTCCTCCTTCTTGACGCCGAGCAGGTCGATGCGCTGGCCGCCGGTGACCTTCACCGTCGGGATGTTGAACTTCTCGGCGACGTCGGCGATGGCGCGCAGCTCGCTCGGCGTGGTGACGCCGCCCCACATCCGCGGCACAACCGAATAGGTGCCGTCCTTCTGGATGTTGGCGTGGACGCGCTCGTTGATGAAGCGCGACTGCTGGTCGTCGCGATATTCGCCCGGCCAGGTCGCGAGGAGATAGTAATTGAGCGCCGGACGGCAGGAATGGCAGCCGTTGAGCGTCTTCCACTCCATGAAACGCATGACGGCGGGAATGGTCTTGAGCTGCTGCTCGACGATGACGCGGCGGACGTCGTCGTGGCTGTGATCGGTGCATTTGCACAGCGGCTTGACCTTCGGCGCCGCCGAATAGTCGCCGCCGAGCGTGAAGGCCAGCACCTGCTCGACCAGGCCGGTGCAGGAGCCGCAGGACGACGACGCCTTGGTATGGGCACGGACGTCGTCGAGCGTGAACAGCTTCTTCTCGGAGATCGCCTTGACGATCGCGCCTTTGCAGACGCCGTTGCAGCCGCAGATCTCGGTCTCGTCGCTCATCGCGGCAACCGAATTCTGCCCGTTGACGCCGCCGTCGCCGAGATTGGCGGCGCCGAACACCAAGCGTTCTCGCATGTGCGAGACGTCGGTGCCGTCGCGCAGATGCTGGAAGTACCAGGGGCCGTCGATGGTGTCGCCATAGAGCACGGCGCCGACGATCTTCTTGTCCTTCAGGATGATGCGCTTGTAGACGCCGCGGTTAGCGTCCTGCAGCACGATCTCCTCCTTGTCCGGCCCCGGCGCGAAGTCGCCGGCCGAGAACAGGTCGATGCCGGTGACCTTCAGCTTGGTCGAGGTGACCGAGCCGTCATAGGTAGCAAAGCCCTTCATCGCGAGGTGGTTGGCGCAGACCTTGGCCTGGTCGAACAGCGGCGCGACGAGGCCGTAGGTCTGACGGCGGTGCTGCACGCATTCGCCGACCGCATAGATGCGGCCGTCATAGGTCTGCATGGTGTCGGAGACGACGATGCCGCGCTCGCAATAAAGCCCGGCCTTCTTGGCGAGCTCGAAGTTCGGGCGGATGCCGACCGCCATCACCACGAGATCGGCCGGCAGCTCGGTGCCGTCGCCGAAACGCACGCCGGTGACGCGGTCCTCGCCCAAAATCGCCTGGGTCTGCGCCGGCATCTTGAACACCATGCCGCGCTCTTCCAGCGACTTGCGCAGCAGTCCGCCGGCCACCAGATCGAGCTGGCGCTCCATCAAGGTGTCGAGCAGATGCACGACCGTGACGTTCATGCCGCGCTTCATCAGCCCGTTGGCGGCTTCGAGGCCCAACAGGCCGCCGCCGATCACGACGGCGTTGCGATAGTCGGTCGAGGCCTTGATCATGCGGTCGACATCATAGATGTCGCGGAAGCCGATCACGCCCGGCAGGTCCTTGCCCGGCAGCGGCAGCATGATCGGGTTTGAGCCGGTCGCGATCAAAAGGCGGTCATAGGGCACGCGGTCGCCGGCATCGGTGACGACTTCACAGGTGCGGCGATCGATCATGGAGACCGTCTCGCCCTTGCGCAGCGTGATGTTGTTGTCCTCGTACCAGTCGACGGTGTTGAGCATGATGTCGTCGACGGTCTTCTCGCCGGCGAGCACGGGCGACAGCAGGATGCGGTTGTAATTGCCGTACGGCTCGGAGCCGAACACCGTGATGTCGTAGAGATCGGGTGCGCGCTCGAGCAGCGCCTCCACCGTGCGGATGCCGGCCATCCCGTTGCCGATCACCACGAGCTTCTGCTTGGTCACTTTGTCGAGCATGGTCTGCCTTTCAATTCCGACGGCGCTACGCAGCGACGCGATGTGCGTCGTTGATGGGCACCGATAAAGGTTTGGAGTTGTAGGAAGCCCAGCCGCGGGCGCAGACCGTCTTCGATGACGACCGATGTTCCGTTATTGATTGATATTCAAAACGCGTGCCAACTCGGCACGAACGAATCTGGTAGCAAAATCAACAGGTTTCCTGCGACCTCACATGTGACTGATGCCGCGGCGCGCGGCGGCCTGGCCGAATTTTTAGCCACGCCGATGATCTCTTGTGCAGCACAGCATCAGCGGCCGCGGCCGCAATCGTGAACCCGCAATTGATGCGCCATCGCGCGTCCATGGCGCATCGCACAAGAAAGCATCAGCATGCGCGTTTGTGCGGCGGCGCTTGCTGCAAGCCACGCCAATTCCGATCGCCGGACCAGGTTCGCGATCTCGCGGCAACGTCTTGCGACTGCAAGGCAAAGCGACGCGATCGATTCGATGGCACGCAAATTGCTGACCTGACCTCTCGACGGAGTGCGTCTCAACGGCGAGCGCGCTCACGCATTCACCCACATTCGATTTATCTGCGCCCGAGAGAGTCGCACGTCAGCGGCCATCTCCGCCGCATCAGCGCGAGACGTTGCGATGAAGCTAGCCGAGTTCAAGAAGGCAGGTCACTGGCCAACCCTGCTCGCCGCGTTCCTGTACTTCGACATCAGTTTCATGGCGTGGGTCGCGCTCGGACCGCTGATCGTCTACATCGCGCGCGACATGAACCTGGCCGTGAACGAGAAGTTCACCCTGGTCGCCATCCCCGTGCTGGCCGGCGCGCTGCTCCGCGTGCCGATGGGCATTCTCGCCGACATCATCGGCGCCAAGCGCACTGGCATCATCGCCCAGTTCGTCGTGATCGCCGCGACCGCGTCGGTGTGGCATTTCGGGCTGACCAGCAAGCTCGCGATCGAGCTGTTCGGGCTTGCACTCGGCGTCGGTGGTGCCTCGTTCGCGGTCGCCCTGCCGCAGGCGAGCCGCTGGTATCCGCCGCAATATCAGGGCGTGGTCATGGGGATCGCCGGCGCCGGCAATATGGGCGTCGTGCTCGACACGCTGCTCGCACCGAGCATTGCCGAACATTGGGGCTGGCAGGCCGTATTTGGCTGCCTCTTGATTCCGATGCTGATGGTGCTCGCCTATTACGCCGTCGCGGCCAAGGACGCGCCGGGCGAGCGCAAGAAGATCTCGCTGCAGGCCTACGGTGCGCTGCTGAAGGATTCCGACAGCCGCTGGTTCATGTTCTTCTACTTCATCACCTTCGGCGGTTTTGTCGGCCTCGCCAACGCGCTGCCGCTCTATTTCACCGTGCAGTATCATGTCTCCGGCGTCGCGGCCGGCATGCTGGTCGCGCTGATCGTCGCGTTCGGCTCGGGCTTCCGCCCGGTCGGCGGCATGATTGCCGACCGCATCGGCGGCATTCGTTCGCTGTCGATCCTGTTTGGCGTCGTCGTCGCGGCCTATCTCGTGATCGCCTTCATGCCGGAGGGCCCGATTGCGCCGGCTGCGGGCGGCTGGGCGCTGACCGAGCTGCCGCGCATCGCCTGGATCTCGGTGCTGCTGTTCTCGATCGGCGTGCTGGCCCTCGGCATGGGCAATGGCGCGGTGTTCCAGCTGATCCCGCTGCGCTTCCGCCACGAGATCGGCCTGATGACCGGGCTGGTCGGCTGCGCCGGCGGCATCGGCGGCTTCTTCCTCGCTCAGACGCTCGGCTTCGCCAAGGGCATGACCGGCGGTTTCGGCGCCGGCTTCCTGTTCTTCGGCGCGCTGGCGTTGCTTGGCTTCATCGGACTTGCCATGGTCAAGGTCCGCTGGCGCACCACCTGGGGCGCGGTGTCGGGAGCGCGCGTCTGACGGCTCGCTCCAAAGAAGACGGGCTAGGACGTGGCGAACGGCGCGCAACACGATTTAGGCGTACGCGTCGGTTTCGCCAGCGAGACCGGCAAGCGCGCCGCCAATGAGGACTATGTCGCGGCCGGCCTCGGCCAGCCGGGCGCGCTGCATCGCGACGTGGTGGCTGCGGTCGCCGATGGTGTCGGCGGCCACAAAGGTGGACGCGAGGCCGCGGAGGTCGCGGTTCGCAGCTTCATCGACGCCTATTATTCGTTGCCCGAGACGCTCGGCGTCCGCCGCCGCGCCGCGCGGGCGCTGGAAGCCGCCAACAGCTGGATCTACGGACAGGGCCGCGTCGATGCCGCGCGCAGCGGCATGGCCTGCGCGTTCTCCTCGATCATCCTGTCGCGGCGGCAATGCCATGTGATCCATATCGGCGACACCCGCGCCTACCGCCTGAGCGACGGACGGCTGGAACGCTTGACGCAGGACCATATCGCCGGCCGCGGCGACCTCGCCCATCTGCTCAACCGCGCCATAGGTTTCGAGGAGTTCGCCCGCTTCGATTACACCTCGGTCGGACTGCGCCAGCATGACCGTCTCCTGATCTGCAGCGACGGGGTTCACGGCGCACTCTCTGATTCCCGCCTCCAGCAGCTGCTGGAGGAGCGCACGCCGCCCGACGAATCGGCGCGCAGCATCGTCGATGCCGCGCTCGCGGCCGGCAGCAGCGACAACACCACCGCGCTGGTGCTCGACGTCGTCGACCTGCCGCCGGCGGATCGCGACGACCTCACCCATGCGATCGCGACCTTGCCCATTTTGGACTTGCCGGAGAGCGGCGACACGATCGACGATTTCGCGCTCTCCGACGTGCTGTCGGATGGACGCTACAGCCGCCTGTTCAAGGCGACCGACAGGCGCGCCGGCCGTGAGGTCGTGCTGAAGTTTCCGCATCCGCGGGTCGCCAGCGAAGGCTCCTACCGCCTCGCCTTCGTGCGTGAGGCCTGGGTCGCCGCGCGCGTCCGCAGCCTCTGGATCGGCGAGATCATCGAGGTGCCGGCGGAGCGGCAGACGAGGCTCTATTCGGCGATGCCGCTCTACGAGGGCGAAACGCTGGAGCAGCGGCTTGGCCGCGCGCCGCGACTGTCGCTCACCGAGGGTATCGCGATCGCAACCAAGCTGGTGCGCGCGGTCACGGCGCTGCACCGCGCCGGCATCATCCATCGCGACATCAAGCCCGATAACGTGATCCTGCTGAAAGACGGCGGATTGCGCCTCGTCGATCTCGGCGTCGCGCGCGTTCCGCTGCTGGAGGATTTCCCCGCCGAGGACATTCCGGGCACCGCGAGCTACATGGCGCCCGAGCTGTTCGGCGGCAAGGCCGGCGACGAGGCCTCCGACCTGTTCGCGCTCGGCGTCACCGTCTACCGGATGTTCACCGCAAACTACCCGTTCGGCGAGATCGAGCCGTTCTCGCGGCCACGGTTCGGCAAGCCGGCGCCGCTGTCACGCTACCGGCCGGACCTGCCGGCCTGGCTCGATGCCGTGATCGGCAAGGCGCTCAGTATCGAGCCCGCGCAACGCTTCGGCGACGCCATCGAGTTCGCGCACGAGCTGGAGAACGGCGCGACCTGGGCCGGCCCCGCCGTCGCGACCCGCAAATCACTGCACGACCGCGATCCCGTGACCTTCTGGAAGGTGCTGTGCGCGATCCTCGCCCTGATCATCGTGGTGCTGCTGGCGCGGCACTAGAGCATTTTCGGTTCTGATTGAATCAGAACCGAAGCTCCAGATTCTTGTTCTGACGCGTTTTCTTTACGCGAACCGGCGTCCACTTCGCTCGAAAACGATCGAGCGCTGCGAACGCAAACGTCACTGAGCCTTCGTCACAAACGGACAACCGCCTTCCGCGAGCGGCCGCCAGGCTTCGTCCGGCGAAATCGTCGCGATCACCTTTTCGTAATCCCAAGGCTCGCGCGATTCGGATGGCGATTTGGCCTGGACCAAATACATCGAACGCATCATCTGCCCATCCTCGCGGATCTGTGCATTCTGCGTCATGAAATCGTTGACCGGAAGCTTGCGCATGGTGGCGGCTACGGCGCCAGGATCGTCGGTTCCGGCCGCCTGCACTGCCTTCAAATAATGCATCACTCCACTGTAGACGCCGGCCTGGATCATGGTCGGCGCCTGCCCGCGCCGACGCGCCATGAAGCGATGACCGAAGGTCCGGGTTGCCTCGTTCTGGGTCCACGAGAACGACGTCGCGTAGATGATGCCCTGCGCCGCCTCAAGGCCGAGCGAATGCACGTCCGTGATCAACATCAGAAGAGCGACGATGTTCTGGTCGGCAGATTTTCCGATGCCGAACTCCGAAGCCTGCTTTAGGCTGTTGACCGTATCGCCGCCCGCGTTCGCCAATGCGATGACTTTCGCCTTCGAGTTCTGTGCCTGAAGCAGGAACGACGATAGGTCCGACGCACCGAGCGGATGGCGAACCGAGCCAACGACCTTGCTCCCCGCGGTCGTGACGAAGCTTGATGCGTCACGCTCCAGCGCATGGCCGAAGGCGTAGTCCGCGGTCAGGAAGAACCACGTATCCGCGCCCTTCTTGAGCATGGCCCTGGTGACGGCGGAGGCTTCAGCGTAAGTGCTGTAGGTGAAATGAAACCCATAAGGCGAGCACTGCTTTCCGGTAAGATCGGAACTACCAGGCCCAGAAATCACAAAGATGCGCTTCTTCTCGCGGGTGATGGCCTGAATGGCCAGCGCCGTCGCCGAATTGCCGCCATCGGCAATCAAATCGACACCGTTCTCGTCGATCCAACGACGCACGATGCCGGAGGCGATATCGGGCTTGTTCTGATGGTCGGCGGACATCAGCTCAATCTTCTTGCCGAGCACGGTCGGGCCAAAATCCTCGATCGCGAGCCGGGCCGCCTCCACCGAGCCCTCGCCCCCAAGATCGGAATAGAGTCCCGACATGTCGTTGATGACGCCGATGCGCACCACGTCGCCGGACACCTGCGCACTCACGGACCCAACCGCAGCCAGACACAAGACCGCCGTGAGCGCGGCCGCAATCGATCGCATAGAGACCTCCCCGCGATGTTTTTTGTTCTCTTGTAGTCAGGCTGTCAGGGACCTGACCGCTTGACCGAATGTGACCGGCGCATTGCTCAGCATCAGATCGATGGCCTCGCGCTCCCATGCGTCGGCGACCGGCGCCAGCGGGTCCTTCGCGGTCAGGCGATGCTCGAGCACGAAGCGCGACAGCAGGAGCCGCCGCGCATCGACCTCCGGCTGGGATCCTTCCCATGCGAGCGTGATGGCCGACGTGGCATGGTAGAGCGCGCTCGCCGCCAGCCGCGCGGTGTGCTCCGAGCCGGGATCGGCCGCCACCCGTTCGGCAAAGCCGATCGCCCGATCGAGCGCGACGCGCAGGCGTTCGCGGAACGGCTCCGGCAACGCCTTCGCCTCTTCGAGGCGCGACTGGAGGACAGCGGCGAGCGCCCGATGCGCGCCGCTCTTGCCGACGGCGCGCGAAATGATGTCGAGCGCGTTGATGTTGCTGGTGCCTTCCCAGAGCACGCCGACATGGGCGTCTCGCACCAGCCGCGGCTGCACCCATTCCTCGATGTAGCCATTGCCGCCGCGCACCTCCATCGCGCCGGTGGCGACCGGAATGTTGTCGCGGCAGGCGCGGTACTTCAACAGCGGCGTCAGGATGCGCAGCAGATCCCTCGCCTGCGCCGAGCCGGCGCTGGCATCGTCCATCGCGCGCGCGGCCACCAGCATCACCGACAGCGCCTGCTCGGTCGGCACGATCAACTTCATCAGCTGGCGGCGCAGCAACGGAAAATCCATGACGCGCTGGCCAAACGCCACCCGCGACGAGGCGCTGACGACAGCCTCGTTCACGCAACGCCGCATCATCGCAGCGGCGCGCACGCCGTGCGACAGGCGCGAGAGGTTGACCTGCTCCATCATCTGCTTGAGGCCCTGCGTGGGATCACCGACCAGATAGGCAACCGCGTTGTCGAGCCGGATCTCGCCTGACGCCATCGATTTGGTGCCGAGCTTGTCCTTGAGGCGGACGATCCGGTAGCTGTTGCGCCGGCCGTCCTTCAGGCGGCGCGGCAGCGCGAACAGCGCGAGCCCCCTGGTGCCATCGGGCGCACCTTCCGGCCGCGCCAACATCAGCGCGACGTCGGCATCGGCGTGCGAACAGAACCATTTGTCGCCGGTCAGACGCCAGACGTCACCATCCCGGCGCGCAACGGTCTCGACGGCGCCGACATCGGAGCCGCCGGCGCGCTCGGTCATGAACTGTGTGCCCTTCCACAGCGTCGCCATGTCGTCCGACAGCATCTTCGGCAGCAGATAGGCCTTGAGCTCGTCCGAGCCGAATTTGCGGATCAGGTGCGTCGAGGTGTCGGTGACGCTGATCGGGCACATCAGCCCGAACTCGGACTGCACGAACAGATACTGGAACACGTATTTGGCCACGGCCGGCAGCGGCCGGTCCATGCCGAGCACACCGGCGCGATGGCTCATGGCGTGAAACTGATAATCGCCGAAGGCGATCGCCTCCATCTCGCGGTATGCCGGGTGATAGTCGATCCAGTCCTCGTCGCGGCCGTAGGCGTCCCGCGGATTGAGCACCGGCGCATGCTTGTCGGCGATCCGTGCCAGCCGGTCGAGCCTGCCTCCTGCCAGTTCGCCGAGGCGGCGGAAATGCGGTTCCAGCCGCTCGCGATCCTCGCGCGCCAGATAGAGCCCCAGAAGGCCGCGAAGTCCGCGATCGAGATCATAGAAATTGAGGCCTGCGCAATCATGCGAGATGTGGCGGGCCGGATCGGCGGCATCGTTGGAGCTGCGAAGGTCGCGCGCGCTCATCTGCATCGAGGCTCTCCTTGTTCGGGATGACGTCGCAGCAGCCGTGCCGGTGCGCGGGATGTCATCGCTCGGTGTACACACTTCGCCTGCAACATCGGGAACGATCGCGGCGATGTCCATCGGCGGAGCAGCTTGCGAGAATAATTTCAGATACGTGGAAGAAATGCCGGTCGCGCGCGGATCGTACGTCCGGTCATGCTGCACCGCGGACGCTTGACCTTCATTGGTTTCGCTGCACATTCGACAGGAGAAGGCGACAATGAATGTTGCAGCGCACCAAGTATGCGCTGCGTTCAAGGACACGAGCGGCCAGAGATGAAGGGAGTTCGCTCCGATACCCAGCCCCCGTCCCGGCGGGGCCGCAGGCGCATCGTCGCCGACCGCGTGCGCACGCAAGCGGACGATCCCGCGGCGATGGTGATCGAGGCCAACCGGCATGACGAATTGTTTCGCGCCGCCGACGGCAGCCCCGATCCGTCAATCGTCAAGTCGGCGCATCGCGTGCTCCGCATCTTCGAGTATTTTGCCGAGATCGAACGGCCCGCGGCCATGACCGAGATCGCGCGCCGGTTGAACTATCCGCCGTCGAGCACGTCGGCACTGCTGAAGAGCCTCGTCGAGCTCGGCTATCTCGACCACGACCGGCAGGCGCGCACCTACCGGCCGACGGTCCGCATCGCCCTGCTCGGCGGCTGGCTCACGAGCGAAAGGCTGCCGGGCGTCACGCTCGATGCGATCACGCGCGAGCTGCATGAGGCGACGCGGCTGACCACCTTCGTGGTGGCGCGCAACCAGCTTTACAGCCAGTACATCCGCGTGCTGCAGGGCACGACACCGGTGCGCTATTATCTCGAGCCCGGCGCGCGGCGGCTCCTGACTCACTCGACCCCGGGTCGGGTGTTTCTCAGCCTGATGAACGACGAGGATGCGCGGCGGATCGTGCAGCGGATCAACGCCGAGGAAGCACCGTCATCCGCCGTCCGATTCGGCGATATCCAGCATGCGCTGGCGACGATCCGCCGGCAGGGCTTCGCCTATACGCGCGACATGGGCACGCCCGGCCTGAGCGCGATTGCGATGCGGCTGACCGAGGCCGACCAGACGCCTCCGCTTGTCATCACCGTTGCAGGCCCGAGCTCGATCGTCTCGGCGGAAGCCAAAGCGATCATCGGAAAGATGCGCGAGCTGGTCGAACGGCAGTCTCCCGGCCTGTTGCCGCAGATCGACATCGACGCAGCGCCGATCGAGACCTAAGATCGGGCGGGCTACGCGGCGCAAACGCGCCCAATCGATGTTCCTACGACCCCGCGCGGCGAATCGTGATCCGGGTCTCGTCGGTCATGTCCTTGAGCTCCTTGTTCGGCTCGCGATAGAGGTGACGCTCGATCTGGACCGTCCGGCCATCGGCGGTCTTGCTGCAGGTCTCGTCGACGAACACGCCGCCGACCTCCTGCTTGCCGGCGCCCGGCTTCGCCTCCGAGCAGGTCCAGCCGTCCTCGCCGTAGCGCGACTTCGCCTGCAGGCCGAGCAGGAACGCCTTCTTGCGCAGATAGAGCCGCGCCTTCGGATCGGTCTCGATCGTCAGCGCCGCGATCCTGGCGTCCTTGTCGATCATCACGGTCAGGATCGCGGGATGGCCGCCGACCATGGTGCCTTCCCGCGCGGTCTCGCGGTCATACTCGAAGCGGATGCCGCGCAGCTGGTCCGGTCCGGCCGGGCAAGCCGCCCACTGCGCCCATTCCGCCAATCGGTGCGTCTTCTCACCGACGCAGGTCAGGTTGATGTATCCCGCGTCGGGAACGCTGCTGATGTCCATGCCGACATTGATGTCGCGCAGGTCACCTGCCGTGGCCATCGCCGGCACCGCCGCGGTGACTGACGCGGCGAAGACCAACCCGCGGATTGCCGATCCCTGCTTGCTCATGGCTTTGCCTTCTCGCTCTGGTCGGACGACGCGGCGGCGTGGCCGGCCTCCTTGTAGATATTGCAGACACGCGAACCGTCGCCGAAGAAGGCGATGCATTCGTCATAGTTCGGCTCACCCTTGCCCTTGACGTGGGCGAGCACGTAATCGGCGACCGCCTCGATCTCGTTGGGCCGCAGGAACACGTTCGCCTCGGGCGGCATGCGATCCGCAACATCCTGCCGGGTCATCTCGTAGCATTTCGTGGTGTCATAAGAGCCGCGCACGAAGAACGGCATGCCGGTGCCCGGCCGCCCGCACGTCACGGTCTCGATGATCTGCTCGCGGGTCAGCTCGGTCTTGCGCAGCGACAGCGCGTCGCCGCCATAGCCGCCGCCGCCATTGCCGTGCCATTTGTGGCAGCCGACACAATTGCCGCGCTTGAACACCGCCTTGCCCGCATCGGTCGGATCGCTTGCCGACTGTGCGTGCACGGTACCGACAAATCCCGTCACCAGCGCGCAGCCGAGCCACGCGCCAACCAGCCATGTTTGTTTCATTTGTTCTGTTTCTTGTCTTGCTTCTCTCGGCCAGATCGACGCGGGAGGCCTCTCGCTGAGGCCTCCCGCGCTTGCGATGTCAGAGCGCGAACACGTAGAGCATCGAGCCCGGCTGCATCCGCTTCAGCTCGGGCGTGGCGTCGATGAACCACTTGTCCCAGGCGCCGCCGAGGCCGACCAGGATCGCGACATACTGCTTGCCGTCCACCGAGAACGTCATCGGAGGCGCATTGACGCCACCGCCGGTGTTGAACTGCCAGAGCTGCTGCAGCGATTTCGCATCATAGGCGATCACCTCGCCGGACGGCTGTCCGGAGAACACGAGATCAGGCGTTGCCAGGATGCCACCGAGATTCGGGAATTGCGTCTCCGCCTTCCCCGCCACCTTGCCGGTGGTGACGTCGATCGCAGTGACGCTGCCGGTGATCTTGACGTTCTGGCTCGGCCCGCCGCCGGTGAAGAACTCGCGCGCCTTGACCTTGTCCGGCGTCATCTCCTCGACCTTGATGTGGTTGCAGCTCTCGATGACGGGGATGTACCAGAGCTTCAGGGTCGGATTGTAGGCGGTCGGCGGCCAGTTCTTGCCGCCCATGTTGCCCGGGCAGATATCCGTCTCCTTGTTGGTCCGGCTCGGCGTCACCGATGCGTTGTACTTCTGCACGCCCTGCTTCGGATCATACTCCACCGGCTTGCCGGACTCGGGATCGAGTCCCTTGGTCCAGGTCACCTTCTTGACGAAGGGCAGACCCCAGATGAACTTGCCGCTGTTGCGATCGACCGCATAGGCAAAGCCGTTGCGGTCGGCCTCGAGCGCGAGCTTCAGCGTCGTGTTGTTCGGACCGGGGACGTCGACCAGCACGTTCTCCGCCACGCTGTCATAGTCATAGGGATCGTTCGGCGTGTGCTGGTAGTGCCACTTGATCTTGCCGGTGTCGGCATCGAGACCGAGTGACGAGTCGGTGTAGAGGTTGTCGCCGGGCCGGTACTCATTGTCCCAGTCCGGTCCGGGATTGCCGACGCCCCAGACGATGGTGTTGGTCGACGGGTCGTAGCTGCCGGTGACCCAGGTCGATCCGCCGCCGCTCGCCTTGGCGTTCTTGTCGTCCTTCCAGGTCTCGGAACCGGGTTCGTCCTTGCCCGGGATGGTGTGGGTACGCCACACTTCCTTCTGGCTCTTCAGGTCGGTCGCGGCGATCCAGCCGCGAATGCCGTATTCGGCGCCAGCGACGCCGGTAATCGCCATGCCCTTGACGATCAGTGGCGCGCCGGTGATCACTTCACCCTTGTCGGGATCGGCGACCTGACGCTGCCAGGCGACCTGCCCGGTCTCCTTGTTGGTCGCGATCAGGCGGCCATCGAGCGTGTGCGAGATCACGAGGTTGTCCCACAGCGCGACGCCGCGGTTGTCGACGCCGCAGCAGGCGACCGCGCCGGCCCAGTCGTGGTCGGTCTTGGGATCCATCTTCCAGAGCAGCACGCCTTTGCCGCCGTGCGCGTCGATCTTGTAGACCGACCCCCAGCCGTCGGTGACGTACATGAATCCGTTCTCGACGATCGGAGTTCCCTCCAGGCCGCCGTGCCCCCAGATTCCGCCGCCCTCGACGCCGCCGAGATGCATAGTCCAGGCGACCTTCAGGTTCTTGACGTTGTCCTTGTTGATATCCGCCAGCGACGAGAAGCGGGTCGCCGAATAGTTCTTGTGATGGTGCAGCCAGTTGCCTGCTTCTTTGTCAGCATTGAGCAGACGCTCCTGGTTGACATCGTCGGCGAGCGCGAAAGAGCCCGCGAAGGTCGCGGCGGATGCTACCGCCGCCGCGAGCATGTGCGATTTAACCCAATTCAACCTTGTCATGCGTTCATTTCCTCCGGATCCAGCGTTCTTCATTGATCGAACCGCCCGTCACATACGGGCGGTCGCGCGAGAAGCCTTGCGTCCCGGCGATCGGCTGTGCCGCCCGCCGCCTTCCTTAGTCACTTGTCTTCACTTGTCTTGGGTCACTTCTGGACCTGCACCTCCGTCTCGATGGTTCCAGCTTTCTGAAAAACGACCGCGCATTTGAAGGTCTCGCCGGGCGCGAGCGCCTGACGCAACTGCAGCAGCATGACGTGATAGCCGTCGCGCTTCAGCTCGAGCGTCGCCTTGGCCGGGACTGGTATATTGGATATCGAGCGCATGGCGGGCGCGCCTTCGCCGCGATCGACGATGTGGCGCTCGGAAAAATTCGCGACCGGGCAGCGGACACGGAGCAGCGCGTCGGCGCTGTCGGCCTCATTCCTGATCGTCATCGTCAAGGGAAGGTCTCCGCCTTCTTTGTCGGCAGCCGGTACGCGCGCATCCACGATCGCCATGGATTCGTTCGCGACGGCGTCATGCATTACTCCGAACGTGCTGATCAGGCAGAATAATGGCAACGCGATCCATGATCTGCACCTCACGATCCTGCACGCAACGGCGCAATGCAACCCCCGCTCGAACGACATCAAGTTTTCTCCCGACATGATTTTTGCGGCATTGTTTCATGCTTCGTCGCGCGCGACCAGCAATAGATCGAGAACGCTGCATCAATGCAATTTCGGAACGCATAGCCGTCATGCTAACTTTTTGTGCATGAGTAATCTCGATACGCTTCAGTCGGAACAGCGCGATGCAGCTCATGCTGCGCTGCGTGAGGTGATCGGCAGGGCAGCGATCGACGCCGTGACGCCGATCTCAGGCGGCGCCACGTCGGCGCGATTGTTTCGGATCGATGCAGGCGGCAAGAATTATTTGCTACGGATCGAAGGCGGGCCGAGCCCACTGCGCAATCCGTACCAATATGTTTCGTTGCGTATCGCGGCCGAGGCCGGCATCGCACCGCGACTCTACTACGTCGACGAAGCGTCGCGCGTCGCGGTGATGGATTTTATCCAGCGGCAGCCGCTCGGTAGCTATCCCGGCGGCCCGCCGGCGTTGGCAAAGGCGCTCGGCGAGTTACTGGCGCGGTTGCAGGCGACGCCGACCTTTCCGGCTTTCGTGCGCTATCCCGATATCGTGGCTCGGCTCTGGGCTCATGTCTGTCGCACCGGCCTGTTCGCGCCCGGCGTGCTCGACCGATGCAACGAGCGTCTCGAACGCATTCGCGCGGCCTATGTCTGGGATGAGGCGAACTCGGTCTCGAGCCACAACGACTCGCTTCCCGCCAACATCCTGTTCGACGGCAACAGGCTCTGGATGATCGACTGGGAATCGGCCTATCGCACCGATCCGCTGGTTGATCTCGCTGTTGTCGGCGACAGCTTCGCGCGAACGCCGGAGCTGGAGGCGGTTTTGCATCGCGCCTGGCTCGGCCGCCCGCTCGACGAGGCGCTGCGCGCCCGGTTGCGGTTGGTCCGCGCCCTCTCCCGTCTCTATTATGCCGGCGTACTGTTCAGCGCATCCGCGACAGCGCCGCGCGCCGCACCCGACACCAGCCTCGCCGCGCCGACGCTTGCCGAACTCGCAGCGGCCACAAGCGCCGGCCGGCTCAGGATCGGCACACCCGCGGCCAAGCACGTGTTCGGCAAGATGTTCCTGGCCTCGTTCCTGACCGAGGTTGCGACGCCGGGCTTCGATCTTTCGGTTTGACGGTCAACCCGGCGGATTGAACGTGCGCGCAAAGAACACCGTCGGGCCAGCCGTTTCCAAGCCGCACCTCGCGGGTCACGCTCGTCTGTGGCAGCCTCGAACGCGCCGAGCGCCTCAGCGTGCGCTCGCTGATGCCCGAGAATGGCGTCATCTTCAGCGACGGCATCGAGGCCGACCGGCTCGATTTCAACTCGGGGACGGAAGCGCAGATCACAGTCGCGGAGCGCGAGGGACGGCTGGTGGTGTGAGACTGCCGCACGCTCTCGCGGCGCAGCTCACTGCGGCACCGGATGCAGCCGCGCCAGCTGATCGAGCGACAGGCCGGCCTCGCGATCGCTCAAGGGAAAACGGACGATGATATCCTGACGGGCCACCTGCCCCCACAGCGCGTCCGACGACCACTTCTGCGGCTCGGGTCCGCGCGGACCATCAATCCAGATGAAATACCATTCCGTCATGGACGCGACCAAATCTCCCTGGCCGGAAGATTGGTCCTTCGCCGGCCAATCCGCAACGCCGGATTTCGGGCCGGCCTGCGGTCCAGGGCCTATTCGTACGGCCGGCCGTCCTTGTGCAGAAAGCGACCGTCGGAGCTCGGGCTCATCATATCGATGTCGGAACAGGTGATGACGTCGGCACGCGAGCGCGAGCCGACTTCGAGATAGGTCGCCGTCATCTGCGACCTGTTGATCATATGGTGCCCGTTGCCGGAATTTTTCGGGAACGCCGCGCAATCGCCGGCGCGCAGCACCGTCTCGCCGCCGTCCTCGATCAGCACCACCTCACCTGCAAGCACATAGACGAACTCGTCCTCGTCCGAATGCCAATGGCGCTGGCTCGACCAGTTGCCCGGCGGCAGCCGCATCAGATTAACGCCGAAATCGGCGAGCCCGCCGGCGTCGCCGAGGCGCTGCCGGATTCGTTCCGCGCACGGTGCGGCGAACTCGGCCGGATAGCCGGTCCCCTTGCGTTCCGGCACCTTTGTCAGATCGACTTTCGGCATGGCAGCGTCCCCGGGGCGATGACAGCAAATGAATGCGTGGCCCTAAGCTTGGATGTGCGGCTATCGCAACGAGCCGCCTGAATTGTGACACTCCACCTTGTGCGACGTCAGGCGCCCCCGAGCAGATCCTTCACCATAAGGATGTCATCATAGTAGCGGCCGTCGATCTTCAGGGCATGCCTCTCCAGCCCGTACTCGACAAAGCCGGCGCGCCGGTAGAGCTCGCAGGCCGGCTCGTTGCCCTTCACCACGGCAAGCTGCACCAGCTCGACCGATTGCGCGGCGAGCTCGAGCACGGCATCGACCAGGAGCCGGCCGACACCGGCGCGTCGCGCCTGCTGCCGCACATACATCCCAACCAGCATGCCCTTGTGCTGCTGTTTCGGCCCTTGCGCCGCGATGAAGCCGACGATGCCGGCGAGTTCGCCGCCCCGAAACGCCCCAATTATCGCCGCCCCGTGCGCGAGCCTCTCCGCGAACCATTCGACGGGATGCACGCTCTCCGTCTCATACGCGCTGCCGAACGCCTCGGGACTCAAGCGCAGCGCCTCGAGACGGATGTCGCGATAAAGCGCAGCGTCTGCAGGCAAGAGGCGGCGAATCTCGATTGATTGCGTCGTCATTCCGTGTCCTGTCTCCGTCGCGGCAGCATCGCCGCTCGATCGGCATGTCGACGCGGTATCTATCGCGCGGCCAGCCTATTTCAAAGAGGATTGGAGCGGGCAAGGGAATCCACCCCTCGTATCCACGGTTTCGGCCGTCGCATGGAGGTAGACTCCGGCTGACGCTTGCCTGACACTGGCGCATCGAGGAGAAGCCTATGGTTTTTTGGATCGCGAGTGCGGCTGGATTGGCGACTACCTACCTTCTCGGTTCGATACCAGCGGGCTATCTCGCGGGGAAACTGCTCAAAGGCATCGACATCCGGGAGCACGGCTCCAGGTCTACCGGGGCCACGAACGTCTTGCGTACCCTGGGCAAGTGGCCCGCGTTGGCGGTCCTGCTGGTCGATGTGCTGAAGGGTGCCGGCGCGATCGCGTTTGCCCGCTGGTTCTATCCCTGGCTCGGGACATTACCGTCCGTCACGCCACCGACGGCGATCGATCTGCAAACCTTGCTGCCCTGGGCGGTCTGCCTGGCCGGACTTGCGGTATTGCTGGGCCACAGCCGTCCGATCTGGCTGAATTTCACCGGTGGCAAATCCGCAGCGACGGGGCTCGGCGTGTTGCTGGCGCTGTCCTGGCCCGTCGGTTTAGGCGCCGCCACGGCCTTTGCCGGCGTGCTGGCAATTTCCCGGATTGTTTCCCTGAGCTCGATGATGGCGGCGCTCACTGCGATCGCACTGGTCTGCGCCTTGGAGCAGCCATTGCCCTATCGCCTGCTGGTCATCGCAGGTGGCCTCTACGTGATCGCGCGCCATCGCGCCAACATCCAGCGGCTGCTGGCCGGGACCGAGCCGCGCCTGGGATCAGGTGGACGAGAATCGCAAGCGGCGTCACAAGGCTAGTGTGTGCACTCGGAGCGCGACCGATCTGTCACGCCGTTGGATCTGCTCCTGAAATGGCCTCGATGACGTCCGACGAATGCGTCACAAAGCCAAAACATTTCTTGACGTTGAACAGGGTTGCCTCAACGCAGTAGCCCGGCGAGGTCGTTGCGCAGCAGTCTTCGACCAGGAGGCAACCGTAGCCCAGGAAATTCGCGTCGGTGAGCGAATGCAGCACGCATTGATCGGTGTTGACGCCGGCAAACAGGATCGTCTTGGTTCCGAGATTGCGCAGAATGCTATCCAGCGTCGTGTCCCAGAAGCCGCTGATCCGGTATTTGTCGACGTGAATGTCCTCGGGCTCCTGCTTCAATTCGTCGACAACGGCCGCGGCCCAACTGTCCTTCTGCAGCACACGCGCGCCACTGCCCGGCAACGGCTCGCCAAGGCCGATGCCGACGCCCTTCGGCTTGTAGAGATGGAGCTGGTTCGGCGCCATGTTCTTCAGATCGGGCCGATTACCCCAATTCAGCCAGATGATTTGCACGCCGGCGTTCCGCAACACCGGGAGAAGCTTCTGCAGCGGCTCGATCGGCGCCCGATCCGGCGTGTGATCGAGGCCGAGATGATCGACCCATCCTCCCTTGGCGCAGAAGTCGTTCTGCATGTCGACGACGATGAGAGCGGTGCGGTGCAGATCGACCGTCACCGTTTGCGGCTGCGCGTCGATCGTGACCGCCCTGGGCGGCGGCGGCGCCATCGCCATGTTGACGTTGTTGTCGTCGACCAGCCATTTGTAGCCGGGAGCGGATCCAAGAGGATTGGCGGCGTTGGGCGCGGCGGATTCCGCGGCCTTTGCTAAAGTGGAACTGGTCATCGGACTTTCCTCCCTTGGCTATGTTTTCTTGCCTATGTTTTCTTGAAGTCTGTTGCGATCAGCCGCCGCGTTCGAACGGAATGGTCAGGGCCGAGGGCTGCCTGCTCTTGCCGACGAAGCCCGCGATGGCGACCAGCGCCAGCAGATATGGCAGCAGCAACAGCAGCGCGACCGGCACATCGAGCTGCAGCGCCGGCACCAGGAATTGCAACGCGGTCGCGAAGCCGAACAGCAGGCATGCCGCCAGCGTGTACCAGGGATTCCAGCCGCCGAAGATCACCGCCGTGATCGCGAGATAGCCTGCTCCCTTGGTCATGTTCTCGGTGAACGTATTGCTGTCCGCGACCGACATGAACGCACCGCCGAGGCCCGCCAGCACACCGGCGTAGAGCACGCCGAGATAACGTGTCCTGGCGACGCTGATGCCCGCCTTGTCCGCGGCGCGCGGATCCTCGCCGACCGCCCGCACCGCCAGCCCGAACGACGTGTACTTCAGGATCAACCAGGTCACGACGACCATCAGGATGCTGACATAGGCAAGCCCGGTCTGGTTCGCCAATGCCGGCCCGATCACCGGGATACTGGCAAGCCACGGCAGATTGAGCTGCGCGAAACCGGGAATCGGATCGCGCGACAGCGGCCCGAAGATCTCACGGTAGAGAAACGTGGTTGTTCCCAGCGCCAGGATGTTGAATCCGATCCCCACCACCAGTTGATTGGCGCGCAAGGTCACGCTCAGCACGGCCTGGACCGCGGCAACCGCCATCGCGACCAATACGCCGGCCGCCACGCCGAGAAGCGGCGAGCCGGTCGCCCACGACGCCAGCGCCGCCGTGAAGGCCGACATCAGCATCATGCCATCGAGGCTGAGATTGAGCACGCCGGCGCGCTCGCTCAGCATCTCGCCGGTTGCGGCGAAGATGATCGGAACCGCAAGACGAAGTCCGGAACCGATGAACACGGCCATTTGTTCGTCAATCATCGGGTCACCTTTCGGTTGGTGAGGATTGCGGAGCCTGCAATGACAATGACGATCAGGCCCTGGCAGATCAGGACGACGGCGGACGGGACATGCGCCGAGATTTCCATGTTGATGGATCCCGATCGCAGGAAGCCGAACAGCAGCGCACCGATCACCACGCCGACGGCCGAGCCGCGCGACAGCAAGCCGACCACCAGGCCGTCAAATCCGTATCCGGACGAGAAATCGCTCGTCAGATAGAACTGCTGGCCGAGGATCATGATCGCGCCGCCGAGACCGCCCAGGCCGCCGGAGACCGTCATGGCCAGGATCACGTAGAAGCTAGTTCGCATGCCGGCGCGGCGGGAGGCCGTCGCATTCAAGCCGACGGCGCGCAGCCGCAGACCGAGCGTGCTGTGCTTGAGCACCAGCCACACCACGACGACGGCGATCGCCGCAATCGGCAGACCGATATGGAGCGGAGATCCATTGTCCGGGAACAGCAGCGGCAGCTTGGTCGAATCTGGAATCTCCGCCGATTCCGGCAGCGACGACACATCGCTGATCGGCTTGCGCAGCAGGTGAAAGGATTCGACCGACCAGTACACGAGCGGCAGCGCGATGAAGCTCAACAGCAATGTGCTGATGACCTCGTTGGTGCCGCGTGCCGCCTTGAGGAAGCCCGCCAGGCCGCCCCAAACGGCTCCCGCGATAGTCCCCACGGCGAGCGGCACGATAGACGCCAGTCCCAACGGCAGGTCGCCGGCGCCGTGCAGAGCCGCTGCCGTCGCGAACATGCCGCCCATCGCGATCTGCCCCTCGCCGCCCACATTGGTCAGGTTGGCACGGTTGGCGAAGATGAAGCCGAGACCGACCAGCGCGAGGCTGATGGCGCGATTGATCGAAGCACCGATGTTGAAATCGCTTCCCGCCATGCCGTCCCAGAAGGCTTCGATCGCCTCGAGGACGGATGCGCCAGTGGCGGCGATGATGAGCAGGCCGATCCCGAGCGCGATAATGGTCGATATCACCGGAACCAGAACCTGCAACGGCACGAGCTCGAGCCTCGCGCCCTTTGCGACCCGCGCAAGCTTCGGATTCTTCATAACCATGGCCAACCTAGACATGCGCATGCCCCGACATCATCGCTCCGATCGCCTCGCGGCTGAACGACCCGGCCGCGAGCTCGCCAACCAGCTTGCCGCGGTAGATCACCGCGATCCGGTCCGACACCGCCATCAGCTCCTCGAGCTCGCTGGAGATCAAAAGCACCCCGAGGCCGTCATCGCGTGCCGCACGGATGCGATTGTAGACGGCTTCGATCGCACCGACGTCGAGGCCGCGCGTCGGCTGCGCGGCGAGCAGGAACACCAGCGGGTCGAGCGACAGCTCGCGTGCCAGCACCGCTTTCTGCTGATTGCCGCCGGAGAGGCTCGCCATCGAAACATCAGGGCTGCTCGCCCGTACGTCGAAGTCGCGCATCATCGCGTCCGCCGCCTTGCGGCGCGCCGACTTGTCGAGCAGCCCGAAGCGGCTGAATTTTCCGATGGCGCCGAGAAACAGGTTCTCGGCCACCGACAATTCCCTGATGCAGGCCACCGCATGGCGATCCTCGGGAACGATGCCGACACCCGCATCCGTGATCTCCTGCGGCGTGCAACCGCCCACCGGCGTGCCGCCGACCACGATCGCGCCGGCGCTTGGCGAGGCGAGCCCGGCCAGGATCAGTCCGAGCTCGGTCTGGCCGTTGCCCTCGACGCCCGCGATCCCGACGATCTCGCCGGTGCCGACCGTGAGGCTCAGGCCGTCGAGCCGCGGCACGCCATGCGGGTCGCGATACACGAGGTCCGAGATCTGCAGCACCGCCTCGGCCGCCGACGCCGGACCGGCCGCGTCTGCGGGTTTCGCCGGCGTCTTGCCCTCGACGTCGACCGCGGCGGCGAGCACCGAACCTGCCGACTGGACGTCGCGGCCGACCATCGAGCGCACCAGCGATCGGATGTCGGCACCGTCCATCGGGACGGTCTCGATGATGCGGCCCTGCCGCAGCACCGTCGTGCGATCAGCCACGCGGCTGATTTCGCCGAGCTTGTGCGTCACCAGGATCACGGACTTGCCGCGCAGCGCCACCTGGCTACAGATCGCCAATAGCGCATCGATTTCGTCCGGCTGCAGGACGGCCGTCGGTTCGTCGAGCACGAGCAATTGCGGATCGCCGAGCAGGCATTTGATGATCTCGACCCGCTGCCGCTCGCCGACCGAAAGCTCATCGATCCGCGCCCCGGGGTCGATCTCGAGCCCGTATTCCGCTGCGAGCTGCTCCATCCGCACGATGATGTCCTGCGGCTTCAACACCGCGTTGGCGCGGCCGAGCATCAGGTTCTCGGCCACGCTCATGTTGGACACCAGGCTGAAATGCTGATGCACCATCACGACGCCGCGCTGCAGCGCTTCCGCCGGGCCGCGCGGATCGAACGGCTCGCCGCCGAGCGTCATCGTGCCGGCATCCGGCCGGTGCACCCCGAACACCAGGTTGCACAATGTCGATTTGCCGGCGCCGTTCTCGCCAAGCAGGCAATGCACCTCGCCGCGCTCGATCAGCAGCGATATGTCGTCGAGCGCGGTGAAAGCCCCGAAGCGCTTGGTCAGGCCAGACAGTTCGAGAAGAGCCACGGGTCAGCCCACCTTGACTTTGATCTTGCTCGACAGCAGGTCGTCCTTGAGCTCCTTGATCTTGGCCTGGATCTCAGGCGTTGCTCCGGCGCAGATCTCGATGTCGGCCGAGCGCGGCCCCATGGCGAGGCCGAACTGCTTGTACTCCGGGTGCCACGTTCCGGCGACGGCCTGGTCGATGGCATATTCGACCATGAAGCCGATGCCGCTGACCGTGTAGGCGATGTAGAGCGGATTGTTGTCGGAGCAGTAGTTGGTATAGCTCCCGATCATCCTGGTGCCCTTATCGCGCGCCGCCTGCTCCATTCCGCGCACGCCGAGATTGAGGATGTTGTAGTGGACGTCGGCCCCCTGCGCGATCGCGGCAAGGGTCGCTTCCTTCGCCTTGGCGACGTCGTCGAAGTCGCCGGTGTAGGTCACGAAGCATTTGGTGTCCGGCTTGACGTGCTTGGCGCCGTTCGCGAATTCCGTTCCGGTGTTGACGATGGCCGGGATCTCAAGCCCGCCGACGTAGCTCACCGCGCCGTTCTTCGACATCATCGCGGCGACCGCGCCGGCAACGAAGCCGATCTGCGCCTGCAGCACGTCGTATTGCGCGACGTTCTCGGTCGGCTGTCCGGTCGGGCCGACGATGGAGAACTTTACCTTCGGGAATCGCTTGGCGACCTTGAGCACCGATGCCTGGGTCTGCCCCGCGGCGCCGATCACCATGTCGTTCTTGGTCGCGAGCGTGACGAGCGCCTGCTCCATGTCGGCGAACTTGACGTTCTCGATCGACGTGATCACGACATTCTTGCCGTGGCGCTGCTCGGCCGCCTTCATGCCGTTGTAGGCCGACTCCATCCAGCCATGGTCGGCCCGCGAGCCCGGAATCAGAATACCGATGCGTAGCGGCTTCGCATCGTCGGCGAAGGCGAGCCGGCCCGATGAACCGATGAAGGCTGCCGAGAGCAGACTTGTTTGCAGAAATGCACGACGGGTACCGTTCATGTGTTTCCTCCTGTTCGTTCCCGGTGTCGCCGCATTGCTTGTTGCGGCATTTTTTCAATCGGCGGCGCGACCGCGCCGTCGTTCTCAAACTCGAGGCAACGTCATCTCCCGGCCGTCGCCGCCAATGCGCCGACGGCGTCGACGAAGCACTTCATCGGAGCCTGTACGACGCCGGCGCCGATGATTCCCATGCCCGGCTCCTTGTGCGCGGTCGCAGTGTTGATGAGGGGCCGCCTGCTCTCGTCCACGACCTTGCGGACGTCGATGCCGACAGGCGCTCCGATGAAATCGAGCATCGGCAGGGTGAAGCCGGGATTGCGGCCGATCGTGACGTGCGCCATCTCGCGCGAGTAACGCAGCGCGTCCTGCGGCGTGCCGCCGACGAACTGCACCATCGCCGGAGCCGCCGCCATCGCAAACGCACCCAGTCCCGCGGTCTCGGTAATGGCGCTGTCGCCGATATCGGGATTGGCATCGGCCTCGCTGAAGCCGGGCAGGAACAGGCCGACAGGAATGTCGGCCGGACCGACAAACCATTGCCCGTTCAGCCCGCTGACCCGGATGCCGACATTGACGCCGTTGCGCGCCATTGCGGTGACGATGCTGCTGAACGGCACGCCGTGCGCGGCATCCATGGTCGCCTTGCATGCCGCCATCGACAGGCTGAGGAAGAACATGTCGTCAGCTCCGATCGTCCGCAGCGTCTCGTGAACCAGATCGCGCGAGATCGAGAACTTGAGCAGCGATTCCGTGACGGCGCGATACAGCAGCAGGGTCGCGGCCGTGTTGCGATTGTGCACGTCGTCGCCCATGTGCAGCGACTGCGACATCAGCGGCTTCAACGGCAATCCACCGTCGATGCCGGCGACCGCGGCCTTCAGACATGGCGCCAGCACATTCTCGATCAGCTTGAGGCCTTCGATCACCTCGGGCGCGAAGGCTCCGAAACGCAGGGTCTTGGCGCCGCCGGATTCCATCATCGGCGCATAGGCGCGATTGCCGGTGGTCTGGTTCTCCACCACGAACAGCGGCATCGAGGGCGAGATGATCCCGGCCATCGGCCCGACCGCGCCGAATTCATGGCACGGCGCGAAGCGGATGCCACCTGCCGCGACGAGCTGCTCGGCCTGCTGCTGGGTCGTCGCCCATTTCTCGTAGAGAATTGCGCCGACGACCGCCCCCTTCATCGGGCCGCACATGTCGTTCCAGGCGATCGGCGGACCGGCGTGGAGCAGCGTCCGGCCCATGTCCGGCCAGACCTCGGATGCGTGCGCCGCGACGTCGACCCATACCGGCTGCGCGGTCAGGATGCGCTCGAGCACCTCCGCATTGGCGCGATCGATCCGCGATCCGAGGCAGTCGGCATCGCCGGCGTCGCCAACCAGTTGCGCGAGGCTCCAGGCGACCTCGGGACTTCCGTCGCCGACCGGCTGCCAAAGCAGACGCACCAGCGGGGCACCGCTGCTCTCGACGCCGCGATCGAGGCCGGAGGCGCCGAGGCTGATGACCGATGTCTTGTTCTGGAGCGCGGAAGGGGCTGCGTTCATCATCGTTCTCCACCCTGCATCGCACGGCGCGCTGTGGCGCTGTCGTCCGCGGCCATGCGGCTCGCGATGGCTTGTGCGGCACGGGCTGCGCCGGTGCTGCTGCCGACCATCTCCGCGCCGGCGTCCGCCAACATGGCTTTCTGGGTCTCGTAGGGCTGCGGATCTGAACCCGTGCCGCAGACGAAGCAGACCACGGGAAGCTCCCGCCCCTGAGCGCGCGCCGCGGCCCTCGCCCGGCGGATCGCCGGAGCCAGGATCTCGGCCGGATTGGGGTGGCTGCCGTAACCAAGCACGACGTCCAGGACGATGCAGGCAACGGTCGGGTCGTCCGCTTCCTTGAGCAGCCGTTCGATCCGCACGCCATAGTCGATCATCGGATGTGGACGTCCCACCGTGAATTCGTCGCTGCCGAGATCAATCGCCGTGTGCCCGTGGCTCTCTTCGAGGTCGGCCAGACGATCTCCGCCGGCAAGCGGCGCGTTTGACTGGGCACGAATGCCCGCCGCCCGCCAAATGGTCTGGGCTTCCGAGCAAAACGTTCCGCCGGAGTAGAGACCGCGCAGGTAGCGCTGCGACGGCGCCAACGACGCAGAAACCTTCGTTGCCAACGCTTCGATGGACTGCTCGTCGCTTCCGGATTGGCGCGCGCCCGCAAGCGCGACGGCCTGCCGCGCGGTCTCCTCGAGCGAGGATGTGCGGTGAACATTGCCGGCCGACGCGGCCGGCTCGCCGCCGAGGAAGCAGATCACGACCGGCTTTCCGATCGCGCGAGCGCGCTCGATCACCCGCTTCTGGACATCGGGCGCGGGAGGCTTGGAGACGATGGCCACAACTTTGGTCTGCGCGTCGGCGGCCAGCAGCTCCAGGCCCTGCAACATGGTGATGCCGCCGACCTCGCTTGAAACGTCGTGGCTGCCGGTGCCGATCGCCTGCGAGATGCCCTGGCCATGACGATGGATCTGGCACATCACCTCCTGCAGGCCCGTGCCGGACGCTCCAACGAGCCCGATCACGCCCCGCCGAACGACGTTGGCAAATCCAAGCGGCACGCCATTGATAATGGCCGTGCCGCAGTCCGGTCCCATCACCAGCAGGCCCTTCTGCGCCGCAACGCGCTTGATGGCCCGCTCCTGTTCGATCGGGACGTTGTCGCTGAACAGCAGCACGTTGAGACCCTGGCGCAGCGCCTTCAGGGCTTCGGCGGCGGCATAGGGGCCGGGCACCGAGATCAATGCGAGGTCGGCATGATGGGCCATCGCGACGCCGCCGGAGATCGAGCGCGGCGGTGCTTCCGCCGCGGCTTCAGTCGATCCGCCCTTCGGTTCTTCGCCGGCGATCTGGGAATGAATCTCGCGCTCCGCGGCGGCGAGCTTGTCGGTCGCATCGTCCGCCACAACGATCATGATGTCGCCCGGCTTGGCGCTCTCCAGCGCCGGACTCATCAGCCCGGCCTGCTGCAGGAACTCCTTGTTGCTGCGCGTTCCCATCAGCAGCGTGACCCGCTGCACGCCGGTCCGCGCGACCGTGACCTGGGAAATCCGCATCAACGACACGGAATCCTTGTACAGGTTCGCCTTTATGCTGGATTGAATGGCCATTGCCTTGTCGTTCCCTTGAATCCCGCAGGCCGGTTGCTTGTCTTGTGTCTGAGCTTGAGCCGGCGGCCAGCTCGATTGCTTGATCAGAATGAGGCGCCGACGCGCCTCAACTGCTTCAACTCGGTGAGGCGCGGGCGAATATCCCGCCGATGCGCCGATCCCGGTGGTTACTGAACGACGTGCGTCCCCGTCTCGCCCCGCAGCGCCGCCATGGCGCAATCGAGGTGACTGATGATCGCGCGCTTGCCGCCGCCCTCGAGAAACCGGATTGCCGCATCGACCTTGGGTCCCATGCTCCCCGGAGGAAAATGTCCTTCGCGGTGATAGGCCTTGATCTCCTCGAGGCTGACCTGGTCCAGTTCCTTCTTGTTCGGCTTGCCGAAATTCACCGCAACGCGGGGAACAGCCGTCAGGATCAGCAACTCTTCGATGCCAAGCACATTGGCGATATGAGCGGACGTCAGATCCTTGTCGATGACCGCCGGCACGCCGGTGCGCACGCCCTTCGCGTCACGAACCACGGGGACGCCGCCGCCGCCTCCCGCAATGACGATCGTTCCCCGCTTGACCAAGGCGTCGACCAGCGAGATGTCGCAGACATGCTTGGGCTTCGGCGACGGCACGACATGACGCCAGCCTCGCCCGGAATCCTCACGCATCGCCCAATTGAGCTCGGCGCTGATCTTCTTCGCCTCGTCCTCGGAGAAGAACGGTCCGACGAACTTGGTCGGATTCTTGAACGCGGGATCGTCCTTGTCCACCTCGACCTGGGTCAGCAGGCTTGCCACATGTCGCTGGTTGCCCTGTTCGCGCAGGGCATTCTCGATCGCCTGCATCAGGAGATAGCCGATGCCGCCCTGGCTGTGCGCGACGCAGATGTCCATGTCCATCGGCGGGATTCGGCTCATCGTCAGCATCTGGCGCATCATGATCTTGCCGACGACCGGGCCGTTGCCGTGCGTGATGACCAGCTCATTGTCGAGTTGCGCAAGCGGCAGCAGCGCTTCCGCAGTGATCCGCGCGACGGACTTCTGCTCCTGGGAAGTGCCCCTGATATCCTCGGGGTGAACCGCATTGCCACCGATCGCGACCACCAGGCGACGCGGCACGTCATTGAGTGTACGCATTTCCTTACCTCCCGGCATTCTGGACGATGGCAACCGCGAGCTCGCACGCCTGCGCGTTCGACGGCGCAACGAGGATTCCGGCCTGCTCGAGTTTCCTGACCTGCGCGGAGCGCCCTTGCGGATCCTGCTCCGTGCCGACGACCGACGCGATCAACGCCGGCGCATCTTGCCCGCGATCGGCGACGATCTTCGTCAGATGCTCGGCGGGATCGGCGTGCGCGCCATAGCCGAGCACAAGATCGAGCAGCACCACCGAAAGGTCGCGATTCCTGAGCGCAGCACGCAACGCATCGTCGCGCACGGACGGGTCGATCATCGGGTGCGGCCGGCCACGGGTATATTCGTCGTCGCCGAGGTCGATCAGCCGGTCCCGTCCGGCATTCGGCTCCACGCCGAGCTTGACCACGCCGGGGATTGCGGCGTTCGACGCCACCTTCCGACCTGCGGCAGCGAGGATCACCTGAGCTTCGGCACACAGCGTTCCGCCGGCGAACAAGCCCTCGATCCCGCCTCGGCCGCTCCGCGGAAGCCGTGATGCGACAGCGCTCGCATCGAAGCCCGCGCCGATCTTCTTGTCTCCCAGCGCCAGCTCCGCGGCGCCCTTCAGCGTCGGCGAGAAGCGGGCGTTCGGCGGCAGCTCGATCTCCGAAGCACCGATGAAGCACACGGTGTACGACTTCCGGCTTCTGCCGATCCGCTCAAGCACGGATTTGGCGACATCGGGATGCGGCGGCTTCGAGATCAGCACCACGTGATCGGTTTCCGGATCGGACTCGAATGCATCGATCGCCATCAGCGTGGAGATGCCGCCGATATCCTTCTTCAGATCGCGCCCGCCGACCCCGATGGCGTGGGAGATTCCCGTGCCGGCTTCCGAGATCAGGCACGAGACCTCCTGCGTTCCGGTCCCTGACGCGCCGATGATGCCGATCCTGCCGCGCCTGATCTTGTTGGCGAACGCCAGCGGTGCGCCGCCGATCACGGCGGTTCCGCAATCCGGCCCCATCATCAGGAGGCCGGCCGCCCGCGCCTGCTGCTTGAGCGACAATTCGTCCTCGAGGGACACGTTGTCGCTGAACATCAGGACATGCAGGCCGCGATTGAGCGCCTTGCGGGCCTCGGCGGCGGCGAACTCGCCGGGCACGGAGATCAGCGCAAGATTGATCTCCGGCCTGACCTTCACCGCAGCGGCGATCGAGTGCGGTCGCCAGGCAGCCTGCGCCTCGCCCTGGGTCTTCGGCTTGTCGAGTGACTTGATCGCATTGTCGAGAGCTTCGCGGGCAGCGGACTCGGACTCGGCCTTGACCGCGATCACGAGGTCATTGCCCTTCACGGCAGTGCCCTCCTCCAGCAGCCCCGCATTGCGCATGATCGCCGCGTTCGACGGAGTTCCCATCATCAACGCCGCCTCGATCACGCCGGGCGAGCCGGCCACCTCGCGCGACAGCCGCATCAGCGCGACCGAGTCGAGATAGAATCCCTTGCGGACCTCGTTCAGGACAACGACGTTCATGACACACCCAAATCCTTGGCGATCGCGACGATCGCCTGCTGGAAGCACGCCAACGGCGCCTTGACCACGCCGGCACCGACCTGGCCGATGCCGGGCTCGCGATGCGCGATGCCTGTGTTGATGACGGGCACCACGCCGGAATCGACGACCAGACGGATATCAATGCCGGTCGGCACGCCCGCGAAGTCCATTGCGGCGATGGTCCATTCCGGATTCTGCGCTACCGTGATCTCGCCCATCGAGCGGGTGAAGTTGCCGGCCTCGGACGGTGCGCCGGCCCCGACGAAGCCTGCGACGGCCGGCGCCGCCGCCATCGCAAATCCGCCCAGACCGATCGTCTCGACGATCGCGGAATCGCCCATGTCCGGATTGGCGTCCTTCTCGGAATAGCCAGCGAAATACAGCCCTTCCGGCATTTCGACCGGCGCGGTGAACCATTGCTCGCCGAGCCCGCTGACGCGGATTCCGAAATCGGTGCCGTTGCGGCACATGGTGGTGACGATGGTCGAACCCCGGATGCCGTTGGCGGGATCGGTGATCGCCTTGCCCATCGCCATCGCGATGTTGAGGAAGAACTGATCGTTCTGCCCGATGAACGCGAGGCATTCGGCGAGAACGGCGTTGTCGATCGAGGTTCGCGCCATCCAGGGCGCGACCTCGCGCAGGAAGACGCTCGAACATGCCAGATTGCGCTGATGCAGCTCGTCGCCCATCGACAGGCCGCGCGCGACGATCGATTTCAGGTCGATGCCGCCGGCAGCTCGGATCGCCTTGCCGAGCGTCGGCCCGAACACGTCGCGCAACCAGGCGAGCCGCTTCAGCACGCTGGCGTCGTTGCCGCCGAAGCGCATCACCTTGCCGAGCCCCTCGTTGATCGCGCAATAGGCGCGGTTGGAGAAGCGCGCATTCTCGACCACGAACAGCGGCATCGACATCGTGGTCATGCCGGTCATCGGGCCGACTGCCCCGAAATGGTGGTTGGGGTGAAATTCGATCTCGCCGCTGGCGGCAAGCTTGGTCGCAGTCGGCAGATCCTGCGCCCATCCCTCGAACACGATGGCACCGGCGACCGCACCGCGCATCGGACCGCACATCCTGTCCCAGGAGATCGGTGGTCCGGCGTGGAGGATGATCCGTTCGCGCAGGCCCGGGATCAATTCGCGGGCGGGAACGATGTCGATCAGCCGCGGCTCCCCTTCGAGGATCCGGGTGAGCGCCTGCTGGTTTGCGTCTTCGATCAGTTTCATCGGTGCGCCCTCACACACCGAGCTTCGCGAGCAGGGCCGCCATCTGCGGATCTCCGCCCGCCGACGGCTTCCAGTCGACGTGAACGACGTCGATGCCGCAGTCGCGGAGGTCCTTCACGAACCCCTCAAGCCCGACATTCACGACTTCGACCTTGCGCGCCAGCAACTGCTGATACTGCGGCCTATCCTGATCCGTCATCGTCTCCGCCCTAACAAGTTCGTTTTCGTTGTCTCGAGTAAATAAGAAAACACTTACTTCGTCAAGACCGGATTCCCGGAAAATGCGAGTTTCCGTATCCGCTCGAACAGCGGACCGGCCGAAGCGCAATCCGCCTTAAAAAAAAGTGCTCCGAACTTCGTTCGGAGCAGTCTGGGAGAACTCGAAATTCGGTCTGCAACGGCGTCACCGTTCGCGAAGGGCGTGGCGCAGGACGATCAGACTGCCGGCAAATGCATCCAGTCCGGATGTATGCCCGATCGCCGTCAGGGCCGTGAGGGCGCGACGAAATCCGGCGGCCTCGCCGCTCATCGTTGCATGGATGGCAGCGTGCAGTGCCGCCGCGCCGTAACCCAGCGCCGCCGCGCGCAGATGGATTCGGCTGATGTCGTTGGTGCCGTCGAGCAGTGCGCGGCAATCGTCCCACAATGCATCGCGACATTCGATGCGTCCGAGCGCTGCCAGCGCGATCAGCGCACCGCCGATCAGGTCGTCGCCGGACGGCGTAAGCCCCGGCCCGAGACCGATCAGGCTGGCAAGCCCGGACTCGCGATCCGCATCGTCGTCCGAGCATGCGAGGATTAGCTCCAGCGTTGCGAGACCGGGCATGGCGGCCCGAACCAGCGCAGAGGCGTCGCCCGGAGCACGTCCGGACCCGGCCACAGCGAGGCCTTCCGTAATCAGATCACCGCCCCACACCTCGTCGACAGCATCAAGGCCGCGTCGCAGGCTGGCCGTAGACCAGTGTGGTGCGGCGGGCGGCGCCCAGACGGACCGCGCGGCCAGATTCGCGAGCGGCGTCGCTCCGATCCACAGAATGGAGTCCGCGACCCGCACGGGGTCGCCGACCACAAGTCCCGACCATCGGAAGTCGCCGACCACGTGCAACGGACCCGATCCGATGCCGCTCCGTCCAACGCAGATCCAGATTCCGTCGATCACGGCGTAGAACGAACGTTCGAACACGGCGACGACCTGGCCCGCGGCGCGATCGCGAAGCGCCCTGTCGGCGAGGAGCCCCACTTCCACATCGGCACAGATCGTCGCTGCGGGCTCGGGACGCTGCTCGCCGGGCGCACTCACGCGACCTGCCTGCCTTCCGTCAGCTTCGTGCCCTCCAACGAACATCCGCCCTCGCCTCCCTCAGCGTGCCTGGGCCGCGAACCGCTGCGTCGCGCCGGCCTGGGCCTCACCGCCCAGATAGGCCGCCTCGAGCAGCGGATCCTCGGCGATGATGTCGGCGGCGCCGCTCTTCAGGATCGCGCCGGTCTCCAGCAGATAGGCCCGGTCCGCCAGCGCGAGCGCGTGGCCTGCCATCTGATCGACCACGATGATGGTCATGCCCTCGCTGCGCAGCCGCTCAAAGGACGCGAACAGTTCATCGACCACGAGCGGCGCCAATCCCAGCGACGGCTCATCCAGCATGTAGATCTTCGGCCCGGTCAGAAGCCCGCGCGCCACCGCAAGCATCTGCTGCTCGCCTCCAGACAGCAGGCCGGCGCGCTGGTCGATGCGTTCCTTCAGCCGCGGGAAGCGCACGAACATCGCCTCGATCTCGGCATCGAGGTCTATTCCCTTGCGGGCATAGGCGCCGAGCTGGAGGTTCTGCTTCACCGTCAGTTCCGGAAACACCTGCCGCCCTTCCGGCACCAGCACGACGCCATTGCGGGCACGAACATGTGCGGGCATCCGGTCGATGCGCGTCTCGGCGAGCCGCACTTCGCCCGTGGAGCGCGGCGGCTCGAGACCGGCGATCGACCGCATCAGGGTGGTCTTGCCGGCGCCGTTGGCACCGAGCACGGCGACCGCCTCGCCGGGAGCGACCACCAGATCGATCCCGTTCAAGGCGCGCGACAGGCCATAGAACGAATCGAGCGTCTTGACCTCGAGTGCAGTGCCCTGCCGCGCCGGCCGCGGCGCGCGGCTCTTCTCACCGGCCGTCGCATCGCCGAGATAGGCCTTGCGGACCAGCGGATCGTTGCGGATCGCCGCCGCATCGCCAATCGCGATGCGCTTGCCGCCGTCGAGCACGACGATGAGATCGCTCAGCGACATGATCATCGGCATGTCGTGCTCGACGATGATGACGGCGATCCCGAGATCGGCGATCCGGCGCAACAGTGCGGTCAGGCGCTGCTTGTCGCCCTTGGAGAGGCCCGCCGCCGGCTCGTCGAGCAGCAGGATGCGGGGCCGCAGCGCGAGCGCGCGCGCGATCTCGACCAGCCGCTTCTCGCCATGGGACAGCGAATCCGCAAGTCGATCGACATCGCCGTCGACACCGGCAAAGCGCAGCAGGAACCGGGCGAAACCCTCGGTCTCGGCATTGCGCAGCGCGGAGACCACGCCGCCGAGACGGCCGACCCGCTCGGCCAGCAGGATGTTTTCCAGGATCGTGAGCGAGCCGAACAGCTGCGTGGTCTGGAACGTGCGCGCCACGCCGACCCGCGCCAGCAAATGCGACGTCATGCCCGTGACATCGCGATCGCCGAGCTTCACCGTCCCCGCCTGCGGCCGGTAGAAGCCGCAGAGCAGATTGAGCGCGCTGGTCTTGCCGGCGCCGTTGGGACCGATGATGCTGGTGACGGCACCGGGCGCCGCCTTGAACGATACGCCCTGGACGGCGCGCACGCCGCCGAACGAGATCGAGAGATCCGTCACGTCGAGCCCCACCGCGCTGCGGGTCTCGAGGATCGCCGCATCGGCTTCCGCCGCCGCGATCGCGGGCTCGGCCACCGGCTTGCGCGCCGGCAGGACTCTTGCCGCGAGTTGCTCCACGAGGCCAACGATGCCGGAGGGCGCGGCGCGCAGCACGAGGAACAACAGCACGCCGAACGCCAGCAGGCGATACTCCGCCAGATCCGACAGCGCTTCCGGCAGCAGCACCACCAGCGCGGCGCCGATCACCGGACCGAGCACCGAGCCGGCGCCGCCGACCATCACCGCGAACAACAGCAGCACCGATTGCAGGAACGGGAACGAACTCGGGCTGATATAGCCCTGCAGCGGTGCGAACAGCGCGCCGGCCAGCGCCATCGCGGCCGCCGAGATCACGAAGGCCACGGCGCGGACCTGAACCAGATCGATGCCGAGCGAGCGCGTCGCGACCTCGGTATCGCGGGCGGCACGCATGGCATAGCCCCAGCCGCTGCGCTTCAGGCGCTCGAACAGGAAGAGACCAACAAACACCAGCACGACGCCGGCGATGGCAAGCGAACGCTCGGACAACGCATAACCGAACACGCTCGGCGGCGCGCTCAGCATCAGGCCGTTGCCGCCACCGGTGAGATCGCGCCACTCGATCGTGACATGCTCGACGATGAAGCCGAAGGCAATCGTCACCATCGCGAGATACGGCCCGCGCACGCGCAGCGCCGGCATCGCGAGCAGGCCGCCGACGATGCTGACCAGCACGATGGCCCCTGCCGTCGCGGCGAGGTAGGGCCAGCCTGCCTTCTCCATCAGCAGTACGGTGGTGTACGCACCGATCGCCATGAAGCTGATATGGCCGAGCGAGATCTGGCCCGCGAGGCCGAGCAGGACGTTGAGGCCGATGCAGCCGATCGCCGTCAGCGAAATCGTCGCGATCAGGAACACCGAATAGCTGTCCGCGACCGCAGCATAACCGATGGCAATCGCGAACGCCGCGACCGCGACGAGAAGGGAGGCGCGCGAGGTCATACCTTCTTAACTCCAGCTCGGCCGAGCAGCCCGTGCGGCATGACGACGAGGATGATGATGACGGAAGCGAACGTGATGATCTGGGTGTAGACCGAGCCGAGATAGTTGGTCGCGAAAACCTCGATCAGGCCGAGACACAATCCAGCCAGCATGACGCCCCAGGCGTTGGCGAGGCCGCCGATGATCGCGGCGGCGAACGCCTTGATGCCGAACAGCGTGCCCATCTCGGACGAGACGTTGAACAGCGGCGCGATCAGCAGCGCAGCGACGCCCGCCAGCATCGCCGACACCGCGTAGCTCGCGGCAATGGCGCCGCTGACATTGATGCCCATCAGCCGCGCGGCATTGGGATTCTGCACCACCGCAAGCATCGCGACGCCATGCCGCGTGCGGCGGGTGATCAGATGCAGCGCCAGCGCAAGCAACAGGCCGACCACGGGAATCAGGAGCTGCAGCGGGTAGACCCCTGCGCCCTCCACGATCTGGATCGGCTTGGCCGCGAGCATCGACGGGAAGCTGCGCGGCTCCTTGCCGAACACGAACAGCATCACATTGTCGATGATGATGCCGACCGCAACGGTCGCCATCAGCCAGTTGTCCGACCCGCGCAGCACAAACGGACGAACCGCGAAGCGTTCAATCAGAACGCCGTAAACCGCGCAGACCAGCAACACCGCGGGGATGCCGATCGCGGCCGGCCAGCCCCACACGATGAGGAAGAAGTATCCGGCAACGGCTCCCAGGGTCATCGAGCTGCCCTGCGAGAAGTTGACCGTGCCGGATACGGCGTACGTGACGTGAAAGCCCAGCGCGAGCAGACCGTACATGCTCCCCAGCGCCATTCCGGTTATTATCGCCGAAAGAAACGACATCGATGATCACCCCGATCTGCTTGCTGGACGACCGCTACCGTCAGTTCTTGAACGGCAGGATGTGATTGTCTTCGAAGTGGGCCCAGATGTAGTCCTGCGCCGTCAGCGCATCGTGCTTGTCCTGGGCGAACGGCTTCTCATAGGTCTTGATCAGGCCTTCCAGCCGGTCGATTCCGTAGAAGCCGTCACGAATGGCGGTCGGATCGGTGCTGCCGGCCTTCTGGATCGCGCCGGCGATCACCAGGACGCTGTCATAGGCGTTGGCAAAGCCGACCGCGGGCGTCACGTCCGCCGGTCCCTTGATGTCCGGATACTTCGCCTGCAACTCGGCGAGCACGCGCTTGCCGACCGGCGAGAGGTTGCCGAAAAAGCTGTAGGTCTGGACGAAGACGACGCTCTCGGCGCTCGGCCCGGCGAGCTCGGTGAAGCGGCCGCCGGCCGGTCCCCAATGCGACACGATCGGCGGCGCCCAGCCCATCCGGTCGAGCGATTTCACGACCTGCGAGGACGGACCGACATTGCCGACCAGGAACAGGGAGTCGGCGCCGGCCTGCTTGAGCCGGGACAATTGCGCGACCACGTCGACGTCGTTCCCTTCGAACTTCTCGACACCCGCCGGTTCGATCCCGGCCGCCTTCAGCGCTGCGCGCAGGCCATGCTCGTTCGATTCGCCCCAGGGATTGTTGACGAGGATGAGGCCCGGCTTCTTCGCTGCGAAGGTCTTGCCGGCGAACGCAACGATCGCCTTGTCGACCTCGTCGTCCATCGCCGAGACGCGGAATACGTAGTTGGACGCGGCGCCGTTCTGCGTGATGTTAGTCCCGGCCGCCCACGGCACGACGAATGGCATCTTGACGTTGTTGACGAACGGCACGATCGCGAGCTGGACGGGCGTATCGAGACCGCCGAGCAGCACCGCGACCTTCTCGCGCTGGATCAGTTCGCGCGCTGCGGTCAGCCCCTTCGCAGGATTGCTTTCATCGTCACGGCGCACCAGCTCCAGGGGACGGCCGAGCACGCCCCCTTTCGCGTTGATCTCCTCGATCGCAATCGTGGCGCCGCGGGTCAATGCTTCGCCGGCGCGCGCCGACTGCCCCGACAGCGCGGTGACGAGGCCGATCTTGATCGGCTCGGCGGCCCGTGCCCGCTCCGCGAGCGGCATAGCGCCGATGAGAATGGCGAGCGCGCCCTGCAAGACAACGCGGCGGCACAACCCGGTGATGGGGGTACAAGCGTAGCTCATTTCTGCAATTCCTCCCGCTCCGACGGCTCCCAAGCCGCCTCTGGTCCGCTGCCGCTGTCTCCGCGGCCTTGACGGAAGTAAAAACTTTCTTCACAAATTGACGAATGTCAAGCTGCTGATCGCGCGCCGGATGGAGATTGCAATGCAACGGGAGACTGGAGCGGAACCGGAGCGGGCCACCTCACGTGGCGTTCTCGGCGGTGCAACATCCGCGCAAGCGGCGGATCCAGCGCGCGGTCTGCTCTCGCATGACCGCTACCGCTACAGCGCGATCACGCGCCGCCCCGACTTCGTGTGGCCAAACGGAAAGCGGCTCGCGGTCTACATCGCGCTCAACCTCGAGCATTTCGCTTTCGGCGATGGACTCGGCGCCGAACTCTGCCCGGGCGGTCCACATCCGGACGTCCTCAATTACGCCTGGCGCGATTATGGCAACCGGGTCGGCGTGTGGCGGCTCATCGATCTGTTCGATGAACTGAAACTGCCGGTCTCTGTGCTCGCGAACAGCAGCATCTATCACTACTGCCCGGAAGTCATGGACGCATTTCGCGTGCGCGGCGACGAGGTTGTCGGCCATGGACGGACCAATTCCGAACGGCAGGGCGTGCTCGCACCTGCCGAGGAGCAGCAACTGATCGCGGAGGCGACGGATGTCATCGCGCGGGCCGAGGGACGACGGCCGCTCGGCTGGCTCGGTCCATGGATCTCGCAATCAGCCGTCACGCCGGACCTTCTCGCCGAAGCGGGCTACCAATACCTGCTCGACTGGTGCATGGACGATCAGCCGGTGTGGTTCTCGACAAGGGATGGCGGGCGGATCCTGTCCGTGCCCTATCCACAGGAACTGAACGACATCCCCTCGATTGTCGGGCGCAAGGACAGCGGCGAACAGTTTGCGGCCATGATCACGGACACATTCGAGGAGATGCTGACGCAATCCACCAAGCAGTCGCTGGTGATGGGCATCGCGCTGCATCCATATCTGGTCGGCCAGCCCCACCGGCTGCGGCCGCTGCGACGCGCCCTGCAGGCGATCGTCGCACGGCGCGAGGACATCTGGATCACCACCGCCGGCGAGATCGCGGCATTTTCGCGCGCCCTGCCCGACGGCATCGTGCCGACATAAGAAACTGGAGACTTGAAGTGACAGCCATCGACACACTCTTTCAGAACGCGCGGCTCACCGACGGCCAGCTGGTCGAAATCGCCGTCCGTGGCGGCAAGATCGTGGCGATCGCGTCGTCCCCGCAAAGCTACGGCGCAGTCGGCGAAAGGCGCGATCTTGGCCGGCGGCTGGTGCTGCCCGGCATGGTCGAAGGTCACATCCACCTGGACAAATGCTTCATCGGCGACGACTGGAAGCCGCACCGGCCCTGTACCGCGGGCTTCAATGTGCGCGAGCGCGTCAAATTCGAGAAGGAAGCGCTCGCCGGCGCCAAGCCGATCCCAGTTCGGGCCGCAGCCCTGATCGACCTTTGCGTCTCGCAGGGCACCACTCACATGCGCAGCCATGTGGATGTCGATGCCGAGGTCGGCCTGCGACATTTCGAACCGATCGCCGCCGCGCGGGAGGCGCACCGGGAGAAGCTTTCGATCCAGATCGTCGCGTTTCCCCAGAGCGGCATCTTGACGTCGCCCGGAACGGCCAGATTGCTCGAGGAAGCCGTTCGCGCCGGCGCCGATCTGGTCGGCGGGCTTGATCCCGCAGGCCATGATGGTGACGTCGCCGGGCATCTCGACGTCGTCTTCGGGATCGCCGAGCGGCATGGCGTTGGCATCGATATTCACCTGCATGACGGCGGTCTGCAGGGTATCTCGGAGATCGAGGAGATCGCGCGACGAACCAAAGCGTCGGGTCTTGGCGGCAAGGTCACGATCAGCCATGCCTACGCGCTCGGCGAAGTGGCTAGCGACGTGGCTCAGCGTACCGCGCAGCAGCTTGCCGAGGCCGGCGTCGCCATTTTCACCAATGCTCCCGGTGCGCACGCATTTCCGCCCGTGTTGCTGCTTCGCGATGCCGGTGTCACCGTGTTCTCAGGTAACGACAACATCCGCGATTCCTGGTGGCCCTACGGCGACGGCGACCTGCTCGAACGCGCAATGATGGTCGGCTATCGCTCAGGGTTCAACACGGACGATCAATTGGCCGCGGCGTTTGACATGGTGACGACCAGCGCAGCGCGCGCGCTTGGCCTCAAGGATTACGGCCTCACGGTCGGCGGGATCGCGGATTTCGTCGTGCTGGATGCCCGGCATGTCCAGGAGGCCGTGGTCGCTCGTCCCAAGCCACGCGATGTCTACAAGGCTGGCCGGCTCGTCGCGCACGCCGGTGCGATGGTGGCGGCCGGCGCCCGGAAGCAGTGAACATGGAGGAATCGCACTTGACGAACAGTCGCAATGCCGATCTCAATCCCAGCTGCTTGCGCCGGGAACCGGTCCGCTGCCCGATGTGGCCTGATGCGGACGTGCCCTGCGTGAATACCCGAGCCCAGGCAAGGTTGACGCCGTGACAGAGACAACAGCACCGACCAGCCCCACCCGCACCACCACACGCGGAAAGCGGCCTCGCGACTCCGCGCTCACCAAGGAAGCGATCCTGCGCGCCGCGACCTTCGAGTTCTGTCACAATGGCCTCGGCGGCGCACGGGTCGAGGCCATCGCGCAGCGCGCCAAGGCCAACATGCGCCTGCTCTATGCCTATTTCGGCGACAAGAACGGGCTCTACATAGCCGTCCTCGAGGACGTCTACACCGAAATTCGCGCGGCCGAACAGCGGCTGAACCTGGATGATCTCGAGCCGATCGCCGCAATGAGCGGGTTGATCGATTTCACATTCACCTTCTTCGGACAGCACCAGAACTACATCGCGCTGATCAACACCGAGAACCTTCAGCGCGGGCGCAATATGCGCAAGTCGCGCAAGATTGCCGATCTCACTTTGCCCCTGGTTGCAAGCATCGAAAGCATTCTGCGGCGCGGCGTGGCAGCGGGCCTGTTTCGCGGTGACGTCGATCCCATCCAGCTCTATGTCTCAATCACTGCGATGAGCTATTTCCACGTTTCTAACCGGTACACATTGTCGGCGATGTTCGACAAAGACCTCGGCGCGTCGGACTGGCTTGAACTGCGCCGCGAGCATGCGCAGGACATGATCCTGACCTGGCTGACGGCCCCTGCCGGGGGACGCAAGGACAAGTCAGCAGGATCGAAGGCGACGGCGCGCCTCGGCAAGCCGTCACGCTAAGAGGTCAGCCGCACGACGCGGTGTCGTGCGGATCATGCGCCGGGAGTGCCCCTCAGCGGGTCGCAACGACGCCGTCGCTGCGCGGATCGCTGGCCCCTTCCATCAGGCCGTCCGGATGCCAGACGATCGCGCCGGCGTGTCCCATGATCTCCTCGAACGGGCCGGTCACCTGAATGTCGTGGCCGAGCGCGCGGAGCCGGTCGATGATCGCGGGATCGAAGCGGGACTCGATCTTCAGATTGTTGTTTTCCTCTCCCCAGGTGCGACCGAGCAGCCAGCGCGGCGCCGTAATCGCGGACTGCAGCTCCTGGCCGTGCATAGCGTAGCGGGAGAAGATGGCGGCCTGGGTCTGCGGCTGGCCCTCTCCGCCCATTGTGCCGAACGAGATCAGCCGCCCATCGCCGAGTTCGGCCATCGCCGGCTGGATCGTGTGGAACGGCAGGCGTCCCGGATCCAACCGATTGGTATCGGTCTCGCTGAGGCTGAAGCTCGTTCCGCGATTTTGCCAGGTGACTCCGCTCTCGGGGAGGATGACGCCCGAACCAAATTCCCAGTAGACGCTTTGAATGAAGCTGACGCTGAGTCCGTTGCGATCGGTCGCAGCAAGCCACACCGTATCGCCCTGCTTGGACGGATCGGGCCACGGCGCGGCGCGGCGGTCGGAGACCGTTTCGTGAAGCGCGGCGAGCGACTCCTCGGACAGGAATTCAGCGGCCGGCCGCTTCATGTAGTCGGGATCGGTCACATGGCCGTTGCGAATACGGAACGCTGCTTTCGTGCATTCGACGAGCCTGTGCAGATGATCGACGCCATCGGCTTCGCCAGCGATGCGCCGGGCATAAAGCGCCAGGATCAGGAGCGAGGCCAGCCCCTGCGTCGGCGGGGGCATGTTGAAGACCTTGTGTCCGGACACCTCGACCGACAGCGGCGTCACCAGCGATGCCTGATGCCGCTCCAGATCAGCGAGCCGCAGCGGGCTCCCCACCCGATCGAGGTCGGCCGCCATCGAGCGCGCCAGTTCGCCGCGATAGAAATCAGACAGCCCGGCCTTGGCCAGACGCCGCAGCGTCTCGGCGACACGCGGCTGCCGCAGCCGCGCACCGAGCGCGAGCGGGGTGCCTTGCGGCAGATAAACCTCGGCATAGCCGGGCACACCTTCGAGCTCATGCCGCTTCTTGCGGATGTTCTCGTGTAGCGTGCTGGTGACGGCCACGCCCTCCTCGGCATGCCGGATCGCGGGCTCGAGCAGCCGCGCCATCGGCAGCCGGCCGTCATGACGATCGCGGCTGAGTTCATAGGCCTTCTGCCAGCCATCGACGGTCCCGGCAACGGTGAGCGCGGCCAGCGGGCCGCGGCCAGGAATGCTGCTGCAGCCACGCTCGCGATACCAGCCGCGATCCGCCGCCATCGCGGCGCGTCCGCAAGCCTGAATCCCGACCGGCATCGAACCGGCGCGGCCGACCAGCCAGAAGCTGTCGCCACCGAGGCCGTTCATATGCGGATAGACCACGGCAATCGTCGCGGCCGCGGCGATCATCGCCTCAATGGCATTGCCACCTTCCGACAGGACCGCGAGTCCAGCCTGCGCCGCCAGGTGGTGCGGCGCGGTCACCATGCCGCCATAGCTTCGTTTTGTCTGCAACATCAGCCGTCTCTCCCAAGCACGGTATGTAATAATATTTTTACTTACCGTGTCAAGGCGCCAGAGACCGCTCTTTGAGATACGGGTGCCGGGCCGTCGATCTCGTCACCAGGACTGGCCATTGCAGTTCGGCACCGTGATCATTGCATGAAGCTCAGGCAGCCGCCACCTCGTGGCTAGCCATCACCTCCAGCGCCCTCAGAATTGCGGAATGGTCCCAGGCCTTACCGCCGAGCGCAGTACAGGCGTTGAACAATTGCTGGGCGGCCGCTGTGCCCGGCAGCGACAACCCGAGTGCCCGTGCGCCTTCCAGCGCGAGGTTGAGATCCTTTTGATGCAGCTCGATGCGAAAGCCCGGATCGAAATTGCGCTTCAGCATGCGCTCGCCGTGCACTTCAAGGATCCGGGACGAGGCAAAGCCGCCCATCAACGCCTTGCGCACCAGCGCGGGATCGGCGCCCGCCTTGGACGCGAACAGCAGGGCCTCGCTCACCGCCTCGATCGTCAACGCCACGATGATCTGGTTCGCAACCTTGGTGGTCTGGCCGTCGCCATTGCCGCCGACATGCGTGACATTCTTCCCCATCGCGTCGAACAGCGGCTTCATCGCGTTGAACGCCCGCTCCCGCCCGCCGACCATGATGGTCAGGCTTGCCGCCTTTGCACCGACCTCGCCGCCGGAGACCGGCGCGTCGAGGTAGTCGGCTCCGAGCGCATCGATCTTCCGTGCAAACTCCTTCGTCGCCAGCGGCGAGATCGAGCTCATATCGACCACGATCATGCCCTTGGACACCCCCTCCGCGACGCCGCCCTGACCGAACAGCACGGCTTCGACATGCGGCGTATCCGGCACCATGATGATCACGGCATCCGCTTCCTGCGCCACTTGCCTCGCGGACTCGCAAGCGACGGCGCCGGCGGCAATCAGGTCCGGCGGAAGCGGCGCGACGTCGTGCAGGAACAGGCGATAGCCGGCAGCCAGGAGGTGGCTCGCCATCGGACGTCCCATGGTGCCGAGCCCGATGAATCCTATGTCTTTCATTTGTCGTCGCTCCTGTCAGGCGGATTGGATGTTTTCCTGCGAAGCGGATACCGCTTCGCGTGGAGAAAACGCGTCAAAGCAAAAATCCAGAACTCCATTCCGATTCAATCGGAACGGGAGAGCTCTAGGTCACGAAAGTCTGCGCGGCGTGCCAGGCAAGGCTCTCGAGCGTGGTCGTCCGCGGCTTGTATTCGCATCCGATCCAGCCGCGATATCCGATGCTGTCGAGATGCTTGAACAAATAGGGATAGTTGATCTCGCCGGTCCCCGGCTCGTTACGGCCAGGATTGTCGGCGAGCTGGACATGCGCGATCCGGTCGAGATGTTTTTGCAGGGTCCGCGCCAGATCACCTTCCATGATCTGCATGTGATAGATGTCGTACTGGATGAACAAATTGGATGAGCCCACGTCGGCAATGAGCTGCACCACCTGTTCCGTCCGGCTCAGGAAGAAGCCGGGAATATCGAGCGTGTTGATCGGTTCGATCAGGAGCTTGATGCCATGCTGGCCGAGCGCGCCGGCGGCGAAGCGCAGATTGGACACTAGGACCTCACGCAGCTCTGCCGCATCAGCGCCGGCCGGAGCGATGCCGACCAGGCAGTTCAGCTGCCGGCAATCCAGCGCCTTCGCGTAGTCGATCGCGCGCACCACGCCGTCGCGAAACTCATCGACCCGATTGCGCAGGATCGCGATGCCCCGCTCGCCGGCAGCCCAATTGCCGGCCGGAAGATTGTGCAGCACCTGGGTCAGCCCACAGCGCGCCAATTCCTCCCGCAAGGCGCCCTTTTCGAATTCGTACGGAAAGAGATACTCGACTGCGTTGAAGCCGGCGGCCTTGGCAGCTGCGAACCGATCGAGGAACGGCAGCTCGTTGAAGAGCATGGTGAGATTGGCGGCAAATTGAGGCACGGGTGGTATCTCCGCTTGGGGCAGCGCTGAATGAGGTCGTCAAGCCGGCAATAGCGTGCCGGATCGTTGTGCGCTCGGCACGTCATCGAGCGGAAGATCGAGCACCTCCTCGAATTCGACGATGTTGTCGATCTCCGTTCCCATCGCGATATTGGTGACCCGTTCGAGAATGAACTCCACCACCACGGGCACGCGATACTTGGCCATCAACTCGCGCGCGGTCGCGAACGCGGCCTGTGCCTCGTTCGGATCCGTTACACGGATCGCCTTGCAGCCCAGCCCCTCCGCGACGGTCACGTGGTCGACGCCGTAGGCGCCGATCTCGGGTGCGTTGATGTTCTCGAACGAGAGCTGGACGTGATAGTCCATGTCGAACCCGCGCTGCGCCTGCCGGATCAGCCCGAGATATGAATTGTTCACGACGACGTGGATGTAGGGCAAATTGAACTGCGCTCCGACCGCGAGCTCCTCGATCAGGAACTGGAAGTCGTAATCACCAGACAGCGCGACAATGTCGCGATCGGGATCGGCGGCGCGCACGCCGAGCGCAGCAGGCAGTGTCCAGCCGAGCGGACCGGCCTGCCCGGCGTTGATCCAGTTGCGCGGCTGATAGACGTTGAGGAACTGGGCACCCGCGATCTGCGACAATCCGATCACCGTCACGTAGCAGGTCTCGCGGCCGAACGCCTTGTTCATCTCCTCGTAGACGCGCTGCGGCTTGATCGGGATGTTCTCGAAGTGACTCTTGCGCAGCATCGAGCGCTTGCGGTCGCGACAGGCCGCAGGCCAGGCCTGCCGATCGCGCAGCTTGCCGGACTTCCGCCACTCCCGGGCTATGGTCACGAACATTTCCAGCGCGGCCTTGGCGTCCGACACGATGCCGAGGTCCGGATTGAAGACCCGTCCGATCTGTGTCGGCTCGATGTCGACATGGACGAATTTGCGACCCTTGGTGTAGGTCTCGACCGAACCGGTATGCCGGTTGGCCCAGCGGTTTCCGATGCCGAGCACGAAATCGGATTCGAGCATCGTGGCGTTGGCGTAGCGATGGCTAGTCTGCAAGCCGACCATGCCGGCCATCAGCGCGTGATCGTCCGGAATGGCGCCCCATGCCATCAGCGTCGGGACGACCGGAACGTTGACGGCTTCGGCGAAGGCGACGAGGAGCTCGGATGCATCGGCGTTGATCACGCCTCCGCCGGCCACGATCAGCGGCCGCTCGGCGGCGTTGAGCATTTCGAGCGCCTTCTCGATCTGCTTGCGTGTCGCCGCAGGCTTATAGACCGACAACGGCGAATAGGTCTCGTCGTCGAACTCGATCTCGGCCAGCTGCACATCGACGGGAAGATCGATCAGCACCGGTCCCGGCCGCCCCGACCGCATGATATGGAAGGCCTGGCTGAACACGCGCGGCACCAGCGCCGGCTCGCGCACGGTGACGGCCCATTTCGTCACCGGCTTTGCGATCGCCTCGATGTCGACGGCCTGGAAATCTTCCTTGTAGAGCCGCGCCCGCGGCGCCTGACCGGTGATGCAGAGGATCGGAATCGAATCCGCGATCGCTGAATAGAGGCCGGTGATCATGTCGGTTCCGGCCGGGCCCGACGTGCCGATGCAAACGCCGATATTGCCCGCTTTCGCCCTGGTGTAGCCTTCCGCCATGTGCGAGGCGCCTTCGACATGGCGCGCCAGAATGTGCCGGATCGAGCCGTTGCGCTTCAGCGCGGAGTAAAGCGGGTTGATCGCGGCGCCGGGAACGCCGAACGCACAAGTGATCCCCTCGCGTTCGAGAATGCGCACTGCTGCATCGATTGCTCGCATCTTCATCTGATGATCCCGCTTCGCTATGAGTTGGCCTGAGTATGATCATCAGGCCCGCGATCATCGATCTCAACGCAATCGATTGGATTTTCCGCCCAGTGGCAGCGCTTGCGATTTCTTGCATCTCTCCAAGAGATTAGCGCCTGCGAAACAATGGAAACCGGCAAAGCCGAGAACAGCAGCAGGCCTTGCGCCCGCTACGGTTGCGTGCGGCTGCTGCCGCGAAGCTCTGCCGAGAGCTCAGCTGCGATCTGGTGCACGATGGCGCCGATCTCCGGCAAGCGCGCGTCGGTCAGCCGATCCGCCATCCCCGACACCGAAACCGCGGCGAACGGCTCGCTGCAATCGTTGAAGACGACTGCGGCCACGCAGCGCAGGCCGAGCCGCGCCTCTTCGTCGTCCACCGCATAGCCCTGGCGTCGCACGGTCTCCAATTCCCGAAACAGCTCGCCCGGCCGAATGATCGACTTTTCCGTCAGGCGCGGCATGCCGCGACGGCGGATGATCGCGTTGATGTCGGCATCGGAATACGCGGCCAGCACCGCCTTCCCCACGCCCGAAGCGATCAACGCCACGCGTCCGCCGACCTTGGTCAGCGAACGCATGATCTCCCGGCTTTCGATGCGGGATACGACGATGATGGAATCATCATCGACCACTGCAAGATTGGCGGTTTCCCTGGTCTGGTCGCGCAGCTTGCGCAGATAGGGCAATGCCCGCGCGGAAAAATTGCGCCGTCGCATGAAGGTCGAGCCGACCACGAAGCTTTGCGCGCCGATGTGCCACTTGGACTCCTCGCGGTCGAACTGCACGAACCTGCGGTTCTCCAGCGTCGTCAGCAGCCGGTGAGCCGTCGACGGCGGCAAGCCGATGCGGATCGCAAGATCGGTCAGCCGATAGCCTTCGTCATCCTCTGCAAGCGCTTCCATGATTTGCATCGCGCGATCGACCGATTGAACGCCGCCGTCTCGCGCGTCCTGATCCGGCTGCGCGCGAAAATCGGGATCGGACGGCTTGCGCCGGATCGGCTCTCTTTTCATCACGACCTGCCCCTAACCGGTTGCGGTTCAGAACGAAATTGCTCGCCGACAACGAGCGTCACAATTGGCATATGGCATACCAAACCACGTTTGAGTCAAGGCAGCAGAACCGAAGGATAGGTCAGCATTTTTGCCATTGTTCCTGCAAAGCACGGTGATTCTTTTGTTTGACTTCTGGGATAATGTATACCACGATTGTTTCTTAACGACCCAATGATGCAACCGGGAGGACCATGCCATGTATGTCGGGGACATCCTTCGCACCAACAGTGCGCACGTGGTGACGATCGGCTCAAGGGAAACCGTGAGCATTGCGGCGAACCTGATGTACGCGAGCAATGTCGGCGCACTCGTGGTCAGGAACGCCTCGCGCAGCGTCGACGCCGCCGTGGTCGGAATGTTCAGCGAGCGCGACGTCGTCGCTGTGATCGCCGAGCGCGGCACGGGCGGCCTCGCCGCGAAAGTCGCGCAGTTCATTTCGCCGCGGCCGCTGGTGTCCTGCACTTCGCAGGACGCGCTCACCGATGTCGAGCGTCTGATGGTGCGTCACGACATCCGCCATATCCCCGTCATCGACAACGGCCGGCTCGTCGGCGTCGTGAGCATGCGGGACATTGGCTTTGCATTGGAGGAAGCCGCCTGCGCGGCGTGACGGATTCTCCCAAGGCCATTGCCACGCAACCCGGTTCGAGCCGTTGCGGCTCATGCTGTGTCCCCACTCTGCTCGAGAGGATTTCATGAAGGTCTGCATCTACGGCGCCGGTGCCATCGGCGGCTATCTCGGTGTCGAATTTATGCGCGCTGGCGCCGATGTCAGCCTGGTCGCGCGGGGCGCTCATCTCGCCGCGATGCGGCAGAACGGCCTGAAGCTTCTGATCGGCGACGAGGCGCGCGTGGTGCACCCTCGCTGTACCGATAACCCTGCCGAACTCGGCGAGCAGGATTTCGTCATCATCTGCCTCAAGGCGCATTCGATCACCGGCGTCATCGAACCGATGCGCCCCCTGCTGGGTGAGCGGACCCGCATCGTCACCGCCGTCAACGGCATTCCCTATTGGTATTTCTACAAGCATGGCGGACGGCACGAAGGATCGGCGCTCGAGAGCATCGATCCCGGCGGACGGCAGTGGAACGAGCTCGACCCCGCGCGCGCCATCGGCTGCGTGGTCTATCCCGCCACCGAAATCGAGGCGCCCGGCGTGATCCGCCACGTCTACGGCAACAGCTTTCCGCTCGGCGAACCCTCCGGTGAGATCACACCTGATGTCAAGCGGCTTGCCGCCTTGTTCGCGGCAGCGGGCATGAAGGCGCCGGTCCTCGACCGCATCCGCGACGAGATCTGGCTCAAGCTGTGGGGCAATGTCTGCTTCAACCCGATCAGCGCCCTCACCCACGCGACCCTCGATGTGATCTGCACCAATCCCGGCACGCGCGCGCTGTCCAGGGCGATCATGCTGGAGGCCCAGGCGATCGCGGAAAGCCTCGGCGTCAAGTTTCGGGTCGATGTCGAACGCCGCATCGAGGGCGCACGCAAGGTCGGCGCGCACAAGACCTCGATGCTGCAGGATCTCGAGCGTGGACGTCCCGTCGAGATCGATCCGCTGATCACCGTAGTGCAGGAGATGGGCCGGATGACAGAGATTGCGACGCCCGCTCTCGATGCGGTGCTGGCGCTGGTCGCGCAGCGCACCAGACTGGCAGGCCTCTATGACGGGGCGGCCGGCGTCGAAGCACAATCGCTTGCGGTGGCGTGATCACGATGGCCAATGTGACGCGCTGGGTCCGCTTCCGCCACCATGCCGAAATCGGCTTCGGGCAACTCACCCCGTCCGGCATCGCCGTGCACACGGGCGAGATGTTCGGCGAGACACGACCGACCGGACAGACGCTGGCGCTTGACGATGTCGAGCTGCTCGCGCCCACCGAGCCGAGCAAGATCGTCGCGCTCTGGAATAATTTCCACGCGCTGGCGGCGAAGCTGAAATCACCTGAGCCGGCCGAACCGCTGTATTTGTTGAAGGCGCAGACCAGCGTGACCGCGCCTGGCGCCGTCATCACGCGTCCCCGGGGCTACGATGGCAAGACGACCTACGAAGGCGAACTCGGCATCGTCATCGGCAAGAGCTGCACGGCCGTCACACCCGAACAGGCCGACGGCTTCATCTTCGGCTATACCTGCACCAACGACGTCACCGCCGCCGACATCCTCAATCGCGACCCGACCTTCCCGCAATGGGCGCGGGCCAAGGGTTTTGACGGATATGGCCCGTTCGGTCCGGTGATTGCCTCGGGCGTCGACCCCGCACGCCTTGTCGTGCGCACCATCCTCAACGGGGTGGAGCGCCAGAACTACCCGATCGCCGACATGATCTTCAGCGCGCAGGCGCTGGTCAGCAAGATCTCACACGACATGACGCTGTTGCCGGGCGATCTGATCTGCTGCGGGACATCGATCGGCGTCGGAGTGATGAAGGAGCCGGTCAATACGGTCACCGTCGCGATCGACGGAATCGGCGAGTTGACCAACGAATTTCGTCAGTAGCCGGCGGCAGGACGACAGCCCGACGCAGCCGGACCAAACGACCACCATCTCTTTTGGGAGCGCACATGATCTCCAGCACGAAAGCGGCATCGTCGCCCGGCGGCTTCCGCTGGCTCCAGCTCGCGATCGGCATCGTTTGCATGGCGATGATCGCCAACCTGCAATACGGGTGGACGCTGTTCGTTGACCCGATCGACGCCAAATTTCACTGGGGCCGTCCGGCTATCCAGCTCGCCTTCACGATTTTCGTGATGACGGAGACATGGCTGGTGCCGGTCGAAGCCTGGTTCGTGGACAAATACGGCCCGCGCATCGTGATCATGTTCGGCGGGCTGATGATCGGATTGGCCTGGGTGCTGAACTCATACGCCTCTTCTCTCATCATGCTCTATGCAGCCGCTGTTGTCGCAGGCATCGGCGCCGGCGCCGTCTACGGCACTTGCGTCGGCAACGCGCTGAAATGGTTTCCGGACCGGCGTGGCCTCGCCGCAGGCGCGACCGCCGCAGGCTTTGGCGCCGGCGCAGCCCTCACCGTCGTGCCGATCGCCAACATGATTGCCGCCAGCGGTTACCAAAGCACCTTCCTGACGTTCGGCATCGGGCAAGGCCTCATCGTTCTCCTGCTGGCCTGGTTCGTCCGCCCGCCCCATGGCGTCGAGGCTCCCAGGAAAAAGCAGCTCAATCTGCCGCAGAGCGCAATCGACTACACGCCGCCCCAGGTCCTGCGCACGCCGATCTTCTGGGTCATGTACCTCGTGTTCGTCATGGTGGCTTCCGGCGGGTTGATGACCGCTGCGCAAATCGGGCCGATCGCCCACGACTTCAAGATCGCGGATACGCCGGTCACCCTGGCGGGCTTCCAGATGGCGGCGCTGACCTTTGCCATCTCGCTCGATCGTGTGTTCGACGGTTTCGGCCGTCCGTTCTTCGGCTGGGTCTCCGACACGATCGGCCGGGAGCACACGATGTTCATCGCGTTCGCGACTGCGGCGCTGATGTTGCTGACGCTGTCCACCTACGGCCACATTCCGGTTGTCTTCGTGCTGGCCACGGCGATCTATTTCGGCGTCTTCGGCGAAATCTACAGCCTGTTTCCGGCGACGTCGGGCGACACGTTCGGCGCCAAATACGCAACCACCAACAACGGCATGCTCTACACGGCGAAGGGCACGGCGGCACTGCTCGTGCCGCTCGCGAGCATCATCTCCTCGCAGCTCGGCTGGCAGGCCGTGTTCATCGTCGCGGTTGCGCTCAATGCCACCGCAGCCCTCACCGCCTTGCTGGTGATCAAGCCGATGCGGCGCGCGTTCATTCTCGGCAGTGAGACGACAGCAAAGGCCGCAATCGCGCCTGCACCTGGCCGGAGCGCGGCGATTGAACACTGATTGGACGGACTTGCGGGCTCGGACGGCGCTCCGGAAGATCTTCGATGCTGCCATCGCCAGCTGCGATCCAAGGATAACCATTGCGCGCGCCCTGCCGGCAAAGCCGAAGGGCAGATGCATCGTCGTCGGCGCTGGCAAGGCTTCGGCCGCGATGGCCGCAGGCCTCGACGCGGCCTGGCCCGATGTCGACCTTTCAGGCGCCGTGGTCACGCGCCACGGCCATTCAGTTCGCGCGGGCCGCATCGAAGTGCTCGAGGCGTCTCATCCCGTGCCTGACGACACGAGCAAGGCCGCCGCCCTTCGCATGCTCGATGCCGTTCAGGGACTTTCAGTGGACGATCTGGTCATCGCCCTGATGTCCGGCGGAGGCTCGGCCCTGATGACGCTTCCCGCATCCCCGATGACCCTCGCCGACAAGCAGGCGGTCAACCGGGCGCTGCTCGCAAGCGGCGCAACGATTGCCGAGATGAACGTCGTCCGCAAACATCTGTCCGCGATCAAGGGCGGACGGCTGGCGCTCGCCGCCCGCCCCGCCCACGTCACGACGCTCGTGATTTCAGATATTCCCGGCGACGATCCCGCGGCGATTGGCTCCGGTCCCTCGCTGCCGGACAGCAGCACAAAAGCCGATGCGCAGGAGATCGTGAACCGGTTTGCAATCGACCTGCCGGACACGGCGCGGCTTGTCCTTGCGCAAGCCGGCGAGACCCCAAAACCCGGCGAGATCGAGGCCGATGTCCGTATCCTTGCCGCGCCGTTCCATGCGCTCGATGCTGCGGCCGGCGCCGCCCGGGGTGAAGGCCTGACCCCGATCATCCTTGGAGACGCGATCGAAGGCGAGGCCCGCGAACTCGGAACCGTGATGGCGGGCATCGCCCGCTCGGTCGCAAGCCGTGCGCAGCCCGGCCCTGCCCCCGCCGTGCTGCTGTCCGGCGGAGAGACGACGGTGACGATCGGACGCGGGCCGGCGGGGCGCGGCGGCCGCAACACCGAATTCCTGCTGGGGCTTGTCATCGCCCTGTCCGGTACGTCCGATATCTGGGCGATTGCCGGAGACAGCGATGGTATTGATGGAACGGAAGATGCGGCTGGAGCTTTGATCAGTCCGGATACGCTGCGGCGCGCAGCCGCGAGCAGGCTCGACGCACGGGCCTATCTGGCAGCCCATGACAGCTACTCGTTCTTCGACCGCCTTGGAGATCTCGTGCGCACCGGCCCAACGCTTACCAATGTCAACGATATCCGCGCCGTGCTGATCGCAGCCGGCAAGCCAGCAATGAGGTGACCCATGCGTCGTCATCGACGGGCCAAGATCGTCGCAACCGTCGGCCCCGCCAGCAGTTCCCCCGAGATGCTCAAGGCGCTGCTGCTGGCCGGCGTCGATACCTTCCGTCTCAACTTCAGCCACGGAACCCAGAGCGACCACGCAAGCATCCACGCCGCGATCCGAAAGCTGGAACAGGAAGTCAGCCGACCGATCGGCATTCTGATGGACCTTCAGGGTCCGAAAATCCGCGTCGGCACCTTGCGCGATGGCAGGATTACAGTGGCGGCCGGCGAGACCATCCGGTTCGTGCTGTCCGGATCGGATGGCGGGCGAACCTCGATTCCGCTGCCGCATCGGGAAATCTTTGCCGCCGTGGCTCCCGGCCACGACCTTCTGATCGATGACGGCAGGGTCCGGGTTCGCGTCGTCGGGCTCGGTGACGATTTCATCGAAGCCAGCGTGATCGTCGGCGGCACGATCTCGAACCACAAGGGCGTCAATCTGCCGGGGACGGTGCTCGACCTTTCGCCGCTCACCACCAAGGACCGCCTCGATCTGGAGTTCGGCCTGAACCTGGGCGTGGATTGGGTCGCCCTGTCCTTCGTGCAGAAGCCCTCCGACATCATCGAGGCGAGAGGCCTCGTCGGCGACCGCGCCGGTCTGATGGCCAAGATCGAGAAGCCGGCAGCGCTGGAGCGGATCGACGACATCATCCAGCTCTGCGACGCCATCATGGTTGCGCGGGGTGATCTCGGCGTCGAAATTCCACATGAGGACGTGCCCGGGCGCCAGAAGGAGCTGGTGCGGGCTTGCCGTCTCGCGGTGAAGCCCGTGATCGTCGCCACGCAGATGCTGGACTCCATGGTCGCAGCGCCAACCCCGACGCGCGCCGAAGTCTCCGACGTTGCGACCGCGATCTATGACGGCGCGGACGCAGTGATGCTGTCGGCGGAATCTGCAACCGGCCGCTATCCACGCGAGGCCGTAGAGATGATGGATCGCATCATCCGCAGCACGGAGCAGCACAAGATGTACCGCTCGATCGTCGAGGCGACCCAGCCCGGCGAAGAGCAGACGCCGCCGCATGCCGTTGCAACGGCCGCCGCCGATCTCGCCTCCGTCATTCACGCCGCGGCGATCGTGGCCTACACCTCGAGCGGCACCACGGCCGCACGCGTCGCGCGCAAGCGGCCGAGCCTGCCGATCCTCGCCATCACCCCAAGCCGCGAAGTGTCGCGCCGCTTGTGCCTGCTCTGGGGCGCGCACAGCGTTCTTTCCGACGATGTCGGGAGCTATGAGGAGATGGTCGAGCGCGCGACGGCTCTCGCGCATGCCGAGCAGTTTGCATCAAGCCGGGACCTGCTGGTCGTTGTCGCCGGCATTCCCTTTGGGCAGGCAGGAAGCACCAACAACCTGCGAGTCGTTTCGCTCCCCTGACAGCGCCATCCGTCAGCATCGCGGTCCCAAACACCCTGCGCATCCGGCCCGTCGGGATTTCTCGGGCTCGTTGCGCCGGGCGCCCGAGTCTCAGGGCATGGCGCCAAACCAGATCACGAGCGCGAATATCACCAACAAGGCGACGGTGATGATCGCTTCGCTCGTAGGTATCCGCTTCATGGGCCGCCTCCGCGCGCGGGAGCGGGATGCTGCGACGGGGCGATGGTTCACATCAGCACAACACCGCCCGCTTAAAATGCATGCGGACGGCGTCGGCTCTAGCCCCAGGAAGGAAATGCAAAATCCCGGTAGCTATTACGTCTACACATCTGGGCGGAAGGTTCACGTGACGATCGGCATGCCGCCAAAAGGCGTAGGGTCGCCGACCGCAAGGGACGCCGTTGACACCCATCCTCGGCACCCTCGGCCGCATGACGATCTCACCACGAGCATGGGTCACGCAGGTGTGGCGCCGGCAGCACCTGTCGCTCGACGCCGCCCTTAGCGCCACGACCCGTCCGGCCCTAGGGGCAAAGTCGGGTGGTCGCGGTTGTTCTCGTCGGGCTTGACCCTGAAACCCTGTCGAAACGCGAACCAGATAAAGCCGCCCAGTGCGACCACACAGATCGGCGCGAGAATCCAGTCGGGCATGTCGTGATCCTCCAGTCTACCGACAATTGGTCGCCGCTATCTTGGGCCGAGTTCAATACGGATGCCGCACGCCATTGCAGCGCGCCCCCTCCAGCGCTCGGCGTGACCTGCCGGCACCAGGAAGCGCCGCGCCGCGCGAACAAAAGCGCGGATTTTTTCCGAAGGAGCGGCTGCACCTTCGTCCGAATGGAGTCGAGGCAGTGCCGCAAGTGATTGAAAACATTGGAGCGGGTGAAGGGAATCGAACCCTCGTATTCAGCTTGGAAGGGTTTCGGCGGCTGAATACTTTCAAGGGTTATTCGGACAAAATGCGGCTACCGATCCTTTTGAACCGAAAAGAGAATTCTACTCTATCCGAATGAGCAAGAGTTCGTCGATCCGTTGTTTAAGCGTCTTGTTAAGGTCCTCGTGCGGCCTTGCTTCGTAGTATAGAGCACGAGCGAGGGCTTCCGCCGCGATCGGGCCTCGCGCAAGAGGTGCAAGCGCATCGAGCGCTCTCGCCCCAGGCTGTAGGGTTTCACGAAACCGGCGGGCCACGAGCTTCAACGCCCCCTCCTCGACGAGTTTCGTAGACGCGTCCGCGCTGCCAGCTGTGTTTTCGATCTCACGGCGTAGAGCTGATAGTCGATAGTGAAATTCCATCAAATGCTGGGCCGCGCCTCCGAGCAGAGCGAGCTGTCCCGCTGTTGAAAGATAAATCACCGGCTCGACGGGGACGAACTTCAGTAGCTTCACCGGCCCCATTTTGCCGGGGGTAGCATTCTTCGGCCAATATTTCTTCCATGGGCTTTCACAATCGAAGCAGCACCTCGCGACTACGTGCGCCAATTCGGCATGGAGCATGCTCGCGAGGTCCGTGGTTTGCTGCTCGCGGGCACGTCCTTGCGCCTGCTCTTGGGCTTCAATTTGTCGCTGAACCGCGAACCACGCTATGATCGCGGCTACCACCGTCACAGCACCAGCAACAACATTTCCCGAAAACCCGATCCAATCCGACGACTTTATAGCGTCCCCTGTCGCTATGGAGGCAGGGATCATAACAACGATCACACAGCCCAAAGCCATCGCGAGTGATATCAGCCACGCAGGGGTCAGCCCTGGTAGGTTCTGCTTGCCGTTCATTCGATAACCTATATCCGCGCGGCCGGGTTAGTTCCGGCCTCTTCCACGTCGTACCAAAGCGAACGATTTGATGCGTCCACCACTAGTGGGCCGAAGGAGCCCGAGTTGAAATGTGCCTCATAGGAGAAACCCGTTCGTCGGATCACTCCGAACAGATCGGCATACCGAAGGTAGCCAAACACGTAGAGGGTCTTCGTTTGCGTAGTTTCGATTTCTTGAAATTCATCTTCGTCAATGCCGAAGTTGTGGAAGCTAGCCTCCGACTTTCAAAACGCTTCCAGGAGACAGCACGAAGCCGCCAAACCCATCGCGCGTGATGAGGTCCTTGCTGCCGTGCGAACTTGCAGCACAAACTTCATGATTGATGCCGTAACCAAGAATTACCGCGCCCCCTCGGCCCACGTTACTCAGGTCAAAGTGAATATCTAAAACAGTAGGAAAGTCCCGCACCAAGACCGGGTCATAGTCCTTGCCAACGTTGCGTCTGGTTTCCAAGATCATCGGGTTGATTGAGACAACGTAGGGCCTCTCAGCATTTCGAGCGATGAGAGTGGCCCGTGTCCCGATCTTGGCAGCGTCTCTAGCAGCGAACGCACCCATACCGGCAAACGCAAGCGAGACCACTACAGCCGCAAGACCAACGGCGCTAATGTAAAGCTGCCAATATGCGTAGTCAGCGGCGCGCTCGGCCGCGCTCGACATGCGCTTCTGCTCGCACAAGTCCGCTACGTCGTGACTGTGCGTGTCGCCGCAGATTGATTGATAGATCGTCTGTTCTTGCTTGTCACCGCCGCTTGCCGTTTGTGCCGTTGCACTGAGCGCTGCGAACGCAACGAGGGCGAGGCTCAATCCGGCACCCGCAAAAACCCGGTGCCATCGGATACCGCAATACATTTTTGAAAATACTCGTAAGGAAACACCCAACCGAGAATAGATGCACGTAGTCTGCGATGCAACTTCTGCGGTCGCACGTTTGCCCACAATCAGACTGACAACCCCTCAGCCGGAGTTATATCAACCCCCTATAGGATTTTATACTTAGGGTTCTAAGACGCGCAAGCGCCGACCGCATTGGCTTTTGGTTACAGGACCCACGCCAATGGCTGGGGATAAATCGCGTCGTGGCTTCCCTCCTGCGCCTGAGCCCATCTCAGGCGTGATACCGCTGATACATACTTATCTGAGGTTGAAATGGCGATGACTGCTCTCTTTGCTTGGATTTGCGCCGCAATCGCCGCGATTGCCACCCTTGGCGCAGCATATTTCTTCGACAAGAGCGCGGAGGAAGGCATAGCTCACGCCGAAGAAAAGGCCGCCCATGCCAATGAATTGGCTGGACAGGCCCACGAGCGGGCAGCCGCTCTTGAGAAAGAGGCTGCCAATGCGAGACTGGAAACGGAGAGACTGAAGCAAGCGGTCACTTGGCGCACTCTTCCAATCGATGTGGCCGAAAAACTGGAAGCGGAACTCTCTAAAGCTCCGGGATCAGTTAACCTTCGATACACAGACGGCGATCCTGAAGCTCTCTATCTCGCCATTCAAATCGGCAACATACTCGGCAAGGCGAAATGGCAAGTCGCTCCCGGTGCGGTAAAGCCAAGCGGCATGATCATGTTTGGAATTTCAATTGCGGACGTGCCTGGGGCGAAATCGTTGAGAGCGGCCTTCACGGCGGCGAACGTCCCATACTCGAATGACGTGCTGCAACAAAGTGGGGTGGCTTTCAACATTGCCACTATTCAAGGTGCGCCCGTCTTGATGATCGGATCGAAACAGCCGCCCTCACTCAAGTAATCACGTCGCCGGTTTGTGGCGCATCGGCTGCCGAGCCGAACCTAATGCATGCTGCTACGCTCCCGGCGCTTGAGTTCGGCCAGCGCAGCCGCCATGACCTCGGGTTCATCGACATAGCCCTGCAACTCCCCGATCAATGCGCGTACGAAATCCGTCGCGTCATCGTAACGCAGGCCGTCCGCCGCGACTTCGCGGGCGCGCACGGCCAAGGTCGATGCCAAGGCGTCCGGATCGAGCGCCGCCATCTTGGCCGCCAGATCGCCCAGCAAGGGCTCAGGAACGGCGTCCGACACGGCGGCCAAGTTCACGGATGGCGCGGTCATCGTTGTCCAATAAGGTGGGCTCGGCGCACCATCCGTCTAGTGCCAAGCCATCGTTTCGAGCTTTTCAAACGCCAATCGATGCCGCTCTTCGGCGACCGCATCGAACAGCCCTAGGAAAAACACCAAAATCTGCGTTTGCGTGCGAAAGTACGAAAGCCCCTCTCCTTTCAGTGCGCGAACCGTCAATTCGGAAAGGGCTTCTTTCAAAATTTTCTTAAATCTATCGCTAACTCTCCGCGGCAACAGATCAACCAATTGCGTTGCAGCCTTCTCCTCAAGCCTCATGTCTATCCGATGGGCAAAGTTGTTTCGCAATTTGGATACAGCCGTTAGTGCAGGCTTCAGTTCGGCATTCAGTCCAAGTACGAGCGCTAAGCGCACTTTTTCCGAGAATTCCATGTCCTTAGACTTCAACAACTGTTCCGGACATGGAGCAGCAAAAAAAATCAAATCGTACAGTTCATGTTCGATGTGAATGTGAGCCCGAATGACCTTTCCGAGATCATCTTCCGTGATCAGCGCTTGGGTGAGCGCTTGGACCTTCGTCTTAACCCGGCTGGTTAGTAGCCCTTTGAACGACGCCATTTCCTCCGTGGCGTTGGCAAGTGCGAATGTCATTCCTTCCAGGCCAACAATGTCGGCCTCACTGACACCAATCAGTCTTGACAAGAAGCTCTTGTTCAATCGCATCGCCCGTCACACATCCAGCAAGCGAACAAAACCTGATAATTTGTCCGAACGAGCACCAGCCGGTTTGTCCGAACGGCAGGCTGGCTAAGCTGCAAGTGCCTGAAATCATTGGAGCGGGTGAAGGGAATCGAACCCTCGTATTCAGCTTGGAAGGCTGCTGCTCTACCATTGAGCTACACCCGCATCGAGCGATCACCTAACACGGCCGGACGGCCGTCTCAACTGCCTCGGCGGGCGTCCTTATGCGCCGGTAAACGAAAATATGTTCGCGTAATGCACTGGTTCCTGGCCGGGATGGGGCGGACGGCGGCCTTAACAGCGGCAGATTCGCCACCTATATTGCTGGTCCCACCAACAAAGAAAGGAGGTGATCTAGTGTCTTGTCTCAAGCGCTGTCACCTCGCTGGGATCGCCCGCTAGGCTCTGAGTAATCAGCCTGGCATCGGGGCGTTCTCAGCCCTGACCAGCGAGACAACAAATCCGGGGGCGCGGCGGAAGCGATTCCGCCGCGCCTTTTTTGGCTGTTCGGGCCGCGCGATTCGCCGCCGCCATGCCGCCGGCGGGATACCTTGTCGCAGCACAAAAACCGGCCGGCCCGCTACACATGAAATGTCGGCGTGGCCGGCTTTGGGCCGTCCTTGGGCCTGCCGCAACAGAAATGAGGAGCTCACGAGATGCTTTATGCCATCCTGGCCTATCACGTCGAAGCCGAGGTCAAGTCGTGGAGCGCCGATGAGGACGCAGCCGTCATGGCGGGTCTGCGCGAGGTCCGTCAACGGTTGAAGGGGCGGCTCGGCCCGGCTGCACGGCTCGGCGAGACCCGCAACGCCAGCACCCTGCGCGGGCCCGGCCACGGCATCGTGATCGACGGCCCGTTCTCGGAGACCAAGGAGCAGCTGCTGGGCTTCTACGTGATCGATTGCGCCGATGAAGCCGAGGCGATCGCCGCGGCGCGCGACCTGCGCAGCGTCAACCCGTCGGCGGTCTACGAGATCCGCGCGCTGAAGCGCTACACCCCCGGCGCACCGTTTCCGGAAACCGCGGGCCCAAGCGACGCGTAGAGATCGCGCCCGGAGAGCCGCTCAACGGCTGGAGCGTTTCGGCAATTTCGGCAGCTTGCTCGGATCGAACTTCGGCAGCGGCAGATCCGGCGGCGGCTCGGGTGTCACCTCGTGGCTCGGCATCAGCGTCACCTCGAAGGCGAGATCGGGCACGGCATCAGCCCTGCCCTTGCAGGTCGCGATCGCGCCGCTGAAGATACCCTCGAGCCGCACCACGAGATCGTCGGTGCCGAACACGGTCGCATGTCCCTCGGAGTGCCGCCTGGCCGTGAGAACGGCGGAGAAGCGCTCGCCGTCGACCTCATAGGTGCCGCTGTAGAGCATGATGGCATCGCTGCCCCACAGCCTGCCATCGGCCACGTGCACGATGCCGGTACCGTCGGCGAGCGACGTTCGGAACCATGCCGCATAGGTGCCGTTCTTGAGCATGGAGCCTGTCTCCACTCGCTCCGTTTCACCGCAACGATCTGGGCACCGTTGCGTTAACAGGCGGTGAAGGAACCTGGAGTGAAAGAACTTGGCCCTGCGCTCATTGGCCGCCGTCGATCTGCCGTCCCATGATCGCGATCGCCTTCTGATAGACCCCTGCCGCGTTCCACGCCTCGATCGCCGCGAAATTGGGTTCTCCGGGCTGATAGCCGGCGCCGGCGCGCCAGCCATTGGCGCGCAGGAAGTTCGCCGTCGAGCTCAGCGCGTTGGCGGCGACGTCGAGATTGCCGGTGCCATAGGCGAGGACGTTCTTCGGCATGAACTGGGTCTGGCCGATTTCGCCATGCATCGAGCCGCGCGTGCTGCCGGATAGACTGCCGCGGTCGATCAGCTTCAGCGCGGCATAGAGCTGGTCGGTGAAGAACTCGGGACGGCGGCAGTCATAGGCAAGCGTCGCGATCGACGACAGCATGTTCTGGTTGCCGCGCTGGCTGCCGAAGCCGCTCTCCATGCCCCAGATCGCGATCAGCGGTCCCGGCGGCACGCCATAGCGCTGCTGGATCGAGGCGAACAGCGCCGCCTGCGACTGCTTCAGCGAACGGCCGCGCGCCACGATGGTCGCAGACCCACGCTTGGCCATGAACTGCTCGAGCGACAGGCCAAAACTGCGCTGGCCGCGATCGGCGGCGATCGTCGCACTGGCGTAATGTGCCTGCATCAACGCGTCGATCGCGGTGGCGCCGACGCCCTTGGCCCTCGCCTCGCCGGCAAACTGCTCCTTCCAGGCTTCGAATCCGCCGGGCCCGTTGCCGCACTGCGCCGCGTTGGCTTCTGCGCCCAGCGTTGCAACCATCACGACGATGGCGAGCGCCGACGTCGCAATCTGCCAGCCCTTGATCATCCGAAACCTCCTCCGAAAAATGTGCCGCCGCCCCTCGCGGGTGCGGCGCTGACGATGGCCTGATGTAGATGACCCGGCGATGAACGATCCGCCTCAGATTCGGCCGCGGACCGTCACGATAGGTCGCCGGCAGCGGATTGGCCATCCCGGCCTGATCAGGCAGGCCGGGACATTTGGCCCCTGCGTCCGTGTCGGCGGATTGACGGAGTTCAGCGGCTGCGCCCGGTGCGGCCCCGCAACACGGCGCTTGACATTGACGTTAATGGGAAGGTGCTAGGCCGACCCCCGACAGGAGATCGCGATGCGGATTCAGGAGGCGGCACACCATCTTGGCGTGAGTGCACGGGCGCTTCGGCATTATGAGTCGGCTGGCCTGATCGTGCCGCGCCGGAATTCGAACGGCTATCGAAGCTACTCTGTGTTGGAGATCGAACGGGCTGCGTGGGTGAAAGACCTCATCGCCGCGGGCTTCTCGACCCGCGAGCTCCGCAATCTTCTGACCGCGCTTGAAGACGGCCGGCGCGGCGCGCGCGTGAGCTGCTCCGCCGTGATGCAGGAGAAGCTCGACCAGATCGATCGAGCGATCGCGGCGCTGCGCAAGCGGCGGCGCGCCTTGTCGCGTCGTCTGGCTGAACCGGATGGCGGTCGCAGCAACAACACGAGAACATCAGGACCTGGCGATGAAGATACTCAATATCCTGGCGAGACGTTACCTGCCGCTCGAGGGCCTGGACGAGGCCGTGGCCTTCCACGAAGCCCTGATTGGCCAGCCGACGCGGCTTCGCTTCGACTATCCCGAATATGATCTCAGGCTGGCGCAGGTCGCCTCGATTCTGTTCATTGCAGGGACGGAACGGAGCCTGAAGCCGTTCACGGCGACGCATCTGACGTTTCTGGTCGACGACATCGACGCATTCGCCGCGCATCTCCCCGGCGTCGGCGCCAAGATACTCGAGGCCCCCAAGCCGGTCCCGACCGGCCGCAACATGCTGGTGCTGCATCCGGACCAGACCCGCGTCGAATATGTCGAGCATCGCGACAAGCATCCCGCCGATGTATTGCCTTGAGCACGTCAGCAGACGGCGGTGATGCGGCAGCGCCAGCTCGCGAAATTGCCGTACGCGATGCTGCGTTCTACGGCACCTCGCCTCGCCGCAGCGGGCCGACGGTCTGCGGGCGGTTGAGGAAGAACTCGCGGTTGCCAAGCGCGGCCTCCGCATACTGGTCGATCGCCACGATGATCGCCTGCACGTGGTGAAAGCACCAGCCTTCCCGCGTCGCCATGTGCCGGACCTCGGCCAGCGCCTTGATCCAGGGCGCATGATCATCGCTGTCGTGGAAATACCGAAGCGGCTCTCTCATCTTTCCTCCGGCAGATCACGTCCTCCAGCTCGGCGCGCTTGCGCGACAGCAGAAGCTGCGCCGATGCACTATCGCGTCCGGCCTGCCTGAGCCGGTTCACGGATGCGTCGAGCTCGCGCAACTCGGCGCGCAGCCGCTGCATCCTGGGTGCGTCATCACCCACGCGCTTCGCCGGCGACGAGCTCTCGCTTCGCCGCGCGAAGGAAGATCGGCGTCGCGGCGCGGCGGCGTGGAGCAACGCTCGCATGCACGATGATCGGCTCGCGGTCGCCCAGCATGCCCCGCTCCTCGACCAGACGGCTCATCACGAGGCGCATCTTCAGGAGGTCCCCGGCCACGAAGGCGCAGTCCTCATCCCGGTTGATCTGCTGTCGCACGATGGCCTCGGCCTCGAGCATGCTGACGCGCAGCGCCCTGATCTGCCTGCGAATTTCGCTGATACGGTTGTCCATGGCGGCCTCCTATTCACGGTGGAGGGCAATTAGAACAAAACAAGAACATACAGTCAAGCGGCGGAGCCTGCCTGTCATGGATTTTTGTCATCGAAGTCCGTGCCCGGTTCCTGCCGCGGGAACCAGGAGGATCACCATTTTCACGAACTCAACGTGAGGATGTTCGATGAAGCGAGATCAGAGAGCCACGACGAACGCGGAAGCCGGGATCACGGCGAACGCGCGCAAGCCTTCGCAGTGAAGCCGCGACAGACCGCCACAGCGGGCCGCCTCTTCACTTCGGCCTCCTCTTGCGAGGATCGGGTCGTCAGCGTTTCCTCAGCGCTCCGGCCATCCGTCACAGACAAACGGTCGACACAAGACTGTGGAACAATTCGCCCTTGGAACTTGTCTACTCAAATAGACAAATTAAAATGGGGTCGATTCTGTTTCGATCATTGCGCAGTACATGACGAAGTCTTCCAAACTGGTTGCCGCGAAGCGCGGCAAGGTCCTTCTGGTCCGACGTCGATCTGACGGGCTGTGGATGTTCCCCGGCGGACGCAGGCGTGCGCGCGAGACCGGCAAGGACTGCCTGAAGCGTGAGATCAAGGAAGAGCTGCCGAAGCTCAAGCTCGGCAGGCTCAGCCTGTGGAAGGAAGTGACGGCCAAGAACAAGCGTTCCGGCCGCAGGATGAGCGATGCGATCTTCATCGCCAAGAACGCCAAGGGAAGGCTCGCGATCGGCGACAAGAAGGAGATCGACCGCGCCGCCTGGCAGAAGCCGCGCGGACTTCGCCTGACGCCGACCTCGCGCTACATCCGCGATCGGCTGTTTCCAAGGAAGCAGCAGCGCCGGAGATAGACGGCGGGATACCTGCTGCCCGCGGAAAAGCACAGATTTCGGCTTTGGCATTTGGCGGCTGCGCAGGCACGCCTTGCTGATTTGTTGAGCTTCACCCACCACCGACGCGTGCTAGGAATGACGTGATCCGTCCGGACCGGACCACGACATCAGCCGGAATTGCGTCAGAATGGGCTTCCCCTCCAACCGCCAGAGGCGGCTGTTCAGAATCGTTTCCGCGCGTTGGCAGCGCCGGGCTATCTTCCTGCTGGGCGGCATTGCGGTCGGCGCGGCGGCTGTCGCGCTCGCACAGCTCGCGGATCTGGCGCAGGTCGCCTTCTCCGCACTGGTGTCGCATGTCCGCTATGCCTCGCTGGTGCTGACGCCCATGGGCTTCGCGCTGTCGGTCTACCTGACCAACCGCTTTTTTCAGAACGCTCAGGGCAGCGGCATCCCGCAGGCCATCGCTGCACGCCATCTGACCGACCAGACCGCGCGCGAAAGCCTGGTCTCGCTGCGCATTGCCGCCGGCAAGATTCTGCTGACCCTGTTCGGCCTGCTGTGTGGCGCGTCGGTCGGGCGCGAGGGACCAACGGTGCAGATCGGCGCGTCGATCATGTTTGCGCTCGGCCGCTTCTCGCCCCGGCGTCAACCGGGCTTGATCCTCGCCGGTGCGGCCGCGGGCGTCGCGGCTGCCTTCAACACCCCGCTGGCCGGGATCGTATTCGGCATCGAGGAGATGAGCCGCGCCTTCGAGACGCGAACCTCCAGCCTGATCATCGGCGCGGTGATCGCCGCGGGCCTGACGTCGCTCGCTCTGATGGGCAACTACACCTATTTCGGCACCAGCGCGACGGCCCTGCGCAACGGCGCCGACTGGCTCGCGGTCCCGCTCTGCGGCGTGGCCGGAGGTCTGGCGGGCGGCCTGTTCAGCCGCATCCTGATCGCAATGGCGCGCGGATTTGCCAATCCGGTCGGACGCGCGATCAAGCGCTATCCGGTTGGCTTTGCGGCGATCTGCGGATTTGCGGCGGCGATTTGCGGAGTTGCTTCCGACGGCGCGATCTACGGCACGGGATATCAGCAGGTCAAATCCGCGCTGGAAGCCGGGTCACAATTGCCCGCGAGCTTCAGCGTCTGGAAATTCCTCGCCACCACATTTGCCTCGATCAGCGGCATGCCGGGCGGCATCTTCGCGCCCTCGCTCGCGGTCGGCGCCGGGCTCGGCTCCAACATCGCGCCGCTGTTTCACGGCGCGCCGCTTGCGGCCATCATGCTGCTCGGCATGGTTTCATATTTCGCCGGCGTGGTTCAGGCGCCGATTACGGCCTTCGTGATCGTCACCGAGATGACCGACAATCACGCGATGGTGGTGCCGCTGATGGCCGCGGCCCTGATCGCGCATGCGAGTTCGCGCCTGATCTGTAAGGAGGGCGTCTATCACGCCCTCGCCAAAGGATTCATCGATCGGGCTGCGCCGGCGCAGGCGACGACACCGGCCTGAGATTCTTCAGCCGCTATAGGCAAACAGCTCGATCGGCTCGCTGAAGCCGCGCACCGCATGCTCGCCGACATGTTCGAGCGCGAAATCGTGCTCGACCAGATCCGCGAAGGCACGGGACAGCAGCACCGTTTTCTTCAACTGCTTGGTCAGCGTTTCGAGGCGCGATGCCATGTTCACGGCGGGACCGATGACCGTGAAGTCGAGCCGGGTGCGCGATCCGATATTGCCGTACATGACGTCGCCGACATGGACGCCGATGCCGTAATTCATCGGCGCCCGGCCCATCATGCCGTTCCGTTCGCTGAGCGCCGCCATCGCCAGCCGCGCCTCGGACACCGCGTGCAGCAGGTTGGCGCAGGCCTTGGGATCGCTGAGCGGGAAAATGGCGAGCAGGCCGTCGCCGATGAATTTCAGGATTTCCCCGCCATGCCGCGTAATCGGCTCCGACATCGCGTCGAAATAGTCGTTCAGGAGATCGATGACGTCATCGCGCGGCCACGAGTCCGATATCCGGGTGAAATCCCGCAAGTCGCAGATCATGATTGCGGCACGGACCGTCGTGCCGCTGCCGCGCCGCGTCGCGCCGGCCAGGATCATCTCGCCGGCATGCGACCCGACATAGGTCTCGAGCAGCGTCCGCGCCAGGCGGTTCTTCATCCGGATCTCGCTGACCAGCGCCAGCACCGGCAGCACCGTCTTCAGGCTGGCGATATGCGCATCATCGAAACCACCGGCACGGTCGGTCGCGAAGGTCACGACATGCCGCTTGCCGAGCGTATGCAGCAGCGGCCACGCCACATAATCGGTCAGGCCCTGCGCGCGCATGTCGTCATAGAGCGCGTGCTTGCGGCCCTGCGACGGGTCACGTTCGAGCTTCTCGCGCACCTCGTCGGCACCCTGATGGATTTCGTAGACCGGACTGCCGATATATTCCGATCGCTGCTGGACATCGTAGTCGACCCGCGTGATCTCGGCCTCGCGTTTCCCGTCGGCCCAGATGATCCGGGCGCCGAGCCATTGCGGATGCTGGATCAGGAGGTTCATCGTCGCCCGCTTGAGCGGAATGCCCGTGCGCTGCAGCCGGATGCACAGCTCGGCGAAAATATTGTCGATAAAGCGCTGGTCACGCGTCTCGTTGGTCAACCAGCTGACAACGTCGCCATCGGACTGCGGCGTGACGGACTCGATGTTGGGGGCGTTCATGGCTGACTCCGGAGCGGCTGGGATTGGCACGACGATATGTGTGTTTCCGCCCGGCAACGTCAACGCCGCCAGCGGTATCGTGATGGCGGGCGACGGCTGAGATGCTGTCGGCCTGCCCAAGCTCCGTCCGGGTCGCCGGGCGCAACCCAACTGGTTAGCGATCGATTAATTGCAACGCGCGGACGTTGCATTGCAGGCACACTGCGTTTTGTTTCGCAGTAAACGATACAACCTTCATTTGTCTGCTCACAGTGAGTCACATAACGTAACACGCATCCGCCGCCGGCGAAGGTTTGCCGGAATGCAACCTGCCAGGCCGCGGCAAGAACAAGGGGCAAAAGCACCATGCGCGAATGCATCGGGGCTGCGACGAAACCGCGACACGCGGATGACAATCCACCCAATCTACGCCGGACTGCATCGCCGTCCCGCACCCGCGCGCACTTCCAGCGCCTGCTGCTGATGAGCGCCTCGGTGGCCGCGCTCTCGGCACTGATGCCGCGGTCCGCCGCGGCGCAGAGCTGGACCGGCGCCACCGGCAACGACTGGACGGTCGGCTCGAACTGGACCGGCGGAACGGCGCCGGCGGGTGGCGCGGTCGCCGTCGACAAAACCTCAAACATCGTCCTCGGCGTGGCCGCTGGAGCGACGGGCACAACGGGTAACTTCAAGTTCGGCGGAGTCACGGCCGGGGTGGATGCCAACCTCACAATTCAAAACGGCGCGACACTGACAACCACCGGCAACTCGCTTTCGATCGGCAACACCAATGGCACGACGTCCACCGTGACCGTGACCGGAGCCGGATCGCAGTGGATCATCAATGGCATCCTTAATATCACCGCTGTGGGCACAAACACCCTCAACATCGAGAACGGTGCGACCGTTGTCGCAGCAGGCAGGCTCGTCGTCACCAGCCCTGGCGGCACCGGCACTGGTACCCTCAACGTCAGCAACGCCACGCTGGTGGAGCGTGGCTTCGGCATCAGCATTCTCAACGCGGGCGGTCAGGCCAACTACGACAACGCCGTCATCCGCGCGGCCGCCAATACCGCCGCCCTCACCAGCGGAACGGCTGCCCAGAACAACATCGCCGCGGGCGGACTGACCATCGACAGCAACGGGTTCCTCGTTATCGCCTCCGTTGGCTTCAGCGGCGTCGGCGGATTGACCAAGACCGGCAACGGGATCTTCAGGTTCGGTGGCGCCGGCAACAGCTACACCGGCGACACGGTGATCGAGCAAGGCACGCTGCAACTGGGGTCGGCCGCCGGCTCGGGGAATGTGCTCGCCAGTTCGAGCCGGGTGGTCGATAACGCAATCTTCGATCTTTCGCTCACCCCCGACACCAACGCCCACATCCAGAGCCTCGCCGGCAGCAGCGCCGGCACCGTCACGCTGGGCACCAAGGACCTGATCCTCACCAACGCTCATGACAGTTTTGCCGGGACGATCAGCGGCACCGGCGGGCTACAACTCACCGGCGGCACGCAGGCGCTCTCCGGTGTCCAGGCCTATACGGGCGCGACCACGATCACATCAGGCACCTTGGCGCTGACCGATGCGGGCTCGATCGCCGCCTCCAGCCAAGTGATCGCGAACGGCACGTTCAGCATCGCAGGCCTTTCCGGCGCGGGCACCAGCATCCAGCGGCTGTCGGGCAGCGGCGGCGTCGATCTCGGCGCCAAGACGCTGACCATTACGGCCGCGAAAGACACGTTCTCCGGCATAATCGGCGGCACCGGCGGGCTGACGCTGTCAGGCGGCAGCGAGACGCTGTCCGGCGCCAATACCTATAACGGCGTGACCACGATCACCGCAGGCACGCTGGCGCTGACGGGCGCAGGATCGATCAGCAATTCCCGCGTGGTGACGCATGCCGCGTTCGACATTTCCGGCCTCGCCGGGACCGGCACCAGCATCCAAAGCCTCGCCGGCAGCGGCAGCGTTGCGCTCGGCGCCAAGACGCTGACGCTGACTAATGCCAACGACACGTTCGCCGGCGCGATCGGCGGCACTGGCGGGCTGACGTTCGCAGGCGGCACCGAGACGCTGTCCGGCACCAACAGCTATAGCGGCGCCACCACAGTGAACGGCGGCACGCTGCGCGCCGGCGCGGTCAATGCCTTCAGCGCGGCATCTGCCGTCACGGCCGGCGCCGGCACCACGATCGACCTCAACGGGTTCAACCAGACCATCGGCGGCTTCAGCAATGCCGGCACATTGCAGTTCGGCACGACGCCGGGCACCACGCTGACGGTTGCCGGCAATTATGCCGGCAATGGCGGCACGCTGCTGTTCAACACCGTGCTCGGCGGCGACGGCTCGGCCACCGACCGCCTGGTCGCGGGCAGCACGTCGGGCAGCTCGACCGTGCGGATCAACAATGCCGGCGGCGGCGGCGCGCAGACCGGCGATGGCATCAAGCTGATCGACGTCACCGGCGCCTCCAACGGCATATTCACGCTGGCGGGCAACTACTCGCTGCAGGGGCAGCAGGCGATCGTCGCCGGCGCCTATGCCTATACCTTGCAGAAGAACGGCGTCGCGACGCCGACCGACGGCGACTGGTATCTGCGCTCGACCCTGGTGCCGTCGAGCGACCCGGCCGCGCCGACGCCGCTATACCAGCCCGGCGTGCCGCTTTACGAGAACTACGCCCAGGTGCTGCTCGGCATGAACGCGCCGCCGTCGATGCAGGAGCGCGTCGGCAACCGCTACTGGGGCGGCGGCGGCCCGAGCGAGGCGATGGCGCGGATGGGCGTGACGCCGGCGGCGCAGGCCGACAGTTCATGGACGCAATCGGCGTTCTGGGGCCGCGTCGAGGGCGGTCAATCCAGCCTGCGGCCGTCGAACATCACAGGCTCGACCGCCAACAGCGATGACTTCAAGGCGCAGGCCGGGCTCGACGGCCTCGCTCTCGAGAACAGCTATGGCCGCCTGATCGTCGGCCTGACGTTGCAGTATGGGCTGACCACAGCGTACGTGAATTCGTTCTTCGGCAACGGCCGCATCCGCGCCGAGGGCATCGGCGTCGGCGCCACCGCCACCTGGTATGGCGACAATGGCGTCTATCTTGACGGCCAGATGCAGACCATGTTCTACCGCGGCGATCTCACCTCCGACCTCGTCGGCAGCATGGCCCATGGCAATGAAGGCCTCGGCTATGCGTTCAGCGTGGAAGGCGGCAAGCGCATCACCATCGGCAACGGCTTCTCGCTGACCCCGCAGGCGCAACTCGCCTATTCCAAAGTCGAGTTCGACGGCTTCACCGACCGCTTCGGCGCGCTGGTCTCGCTCGGCAATGCCGACAGCCTGCTCGGTCGCGTCGGGCTGTCGCTCAATCACCAGAAGAGCTGGAGCGACGGCGCACGCTCCGACCTCTACGCGATCGGCAATCTGCACTACGAGTTCCTCGACGGCAGCAATGTCGATGTCGCGGGCACGAGCTTCGCCAGCGCCAACGACCGGCTCTGGGGCAGCGTCGGCGGCGGCGGCAGCTACAGCTGGGCCAACGGCCGCTACACGCTGTTCGGCGAAGCCACCTATCGCGCCAGCCTGCAGGATGCCGGCAACAACCACAGCTACAAGAGCACTGCCGGCCTCCGCGTGGTGTGGTGAGGCCGGAAGACCAAAGCGCAATGAAATCGGATTGAAGCGGTCTCAGGAAGGCTGCGCCTCTCCCGCTTGCGGGGTCGAGACGAACGAAGCTGCACGATTTCTGAATAATGGAATAATGCCGCCGATTTGCCCGACGAGTCAAGCTGCCGTGTTCGCCGGCAGCCGCCGGCTACTTTGCATGGGGTTGTTTTCGATATTTTGGCCGTGCGCCCCTGCGGCGGCAGGTTAGCGCACCCGTTCGACCTGATCTCTTCCCCGTCTACCCGCCCAGCCGGTCGACCTCGGCCTTGCCGGCCTTCATGACAAGCGGGATGTGCTCGCCCTGGCCGAGCAGGCAGGTCACTTCGCGCAGCGGATTGCCCTCGACCACCAGCAGGTCGGCAAAAGCCTCCGGCGCGATGCGGCCGAGCTTGCCTTCCATGCCGAGCACTTCGGCGCCGACAATGGTCGCGCTATGGATCACGGCCTGCGCACCGAGCAGCTCGGCGCGGATCCGGAATTCGTCGCTCTGCAGCCGCTGCGACGGGCCGAGCAGGTCGGTGCCGAACCCCATCTTGACGCCGGCCTCGCGATAGATCGCGAGCGAGCGCAAGCCGGCGTCGCGCACGTCGGCGACCTTGGCGACACTCGCCGCAGGCAGGCCGTATTTGGCGCCTTCGGTGGCCAGCGCCTCGTAGGTGACGAGCGTCGGCACCACATAGGCGCCCTGCTCCGCCATCAGGCGGGCGGTGGGAAGGTCGACCAGATTGCCGTGCTCGATGGTGCGCACGCCGCAGCGCACCGCGCGCTCGATCGCCTCGGCGGTGTACGCATGCGCCAGCACATAGGTGTGACGCGCCTTGGCCTCCGCGACGATGGCGCGGATCTCGTCCTCGGAATAGCCGAACGCACCGATCGGATCGGTAGGCGACGCGACGCCGCCGGACGCCATGATCTTGATCTGGTCGGCGCCCATCTGCAGTTCCTCGCGCACCGCCTTGCGCACCGCATCGACGCCGTCGACGACGCGCGCGATCGCGCCGACCCGCACGCAGCAGGAGCAGGTCGGGTCGGCCAGATAGTCCGAGCGTGCGCGTCCGTCGCCATGGCCGCCGGTCTGACTGAGCGCACGGCCGGAGACGAACAGCCTCGGACCGTCGGTGAGGCCAGTGTCGATCGCCTGCTTCAGCGCATAGCCGGCGCCGCCGGCATCGCGGACGGTGGTGAAGCCGCGCTTCAGCATGCCCCGCAGCAGCATGGTCGAGCGCAGCGTCACCAGCACGTTGGCCATCCGCGCCTGCTGCGACAGGTCGAGCTCGACCGCGACCGCGTGCACATGCAGGTCGATCAAGCCTGGCATCAGGGTCTTGCCCTTGAGGTCGATGACGCGATCGACCGAGGCCTCGATCGGCCGGTCGGAGACCTCCTTGATCAGGCGATCCTCGACCAGCACGTGGTGCCCTTCGAGCAGATCGGAGCGCAGCGGATCGAGCAGCGCGGCATTCTTGAAGAGGGTCGTGGACATAAGGGTCTCCTGTCGAGATACAGCGGCCGCGATCACGCAGCTTCGCTTGCGATGTCTTCCAGCGATCGGCCACGCGTCGGCACGCCCATCAGCACGACGGTGACGGCACCGATCAACAGCACGGTCGTGGTGACGCCGAACACGCCGGCAAAGCCGAAATTCGGGTAGAGATAGCCGACCAGGATCGGTGCAATGATCGCGCCGATGCGGCCGATGGCGGATGCGAGCCCTGCCCCCGTAGTCCTGATCGCGGTCGGAAACACTTCGGCCGTGTAGGCATAGACGCCGGCATAGGTGCCGTTCATGAAGAACGACAGCAGCAGGCCGGCCGCCATGATCTGTCCGTCGCTCGCGGCAAAGGCGAGCCCGAGCGCGCTGGCGCCGCCGAGGATCATGTAGGTCGCGATCGTGGACTGCCGGCCGATCCGCTCATTGAAGAAGGCGGCGGTGAAATAGCCCGGCACCTGCGCGCAATACATCGCGAGCGAATAGCCGAAGCTCTTGGTGATGCTCATGCCGTTCTGCACCAGCAAGCCGGGAATCCAGACGAAGAAGGAATAATAGCTGAACGTGATCGACAGCCACATGATCCAGGTCATGGTGGTGATCCGCGCCTGCCGGCCGGCCAACAGCGCCGCAAAATTGCTCAGCAGCGTTCCCGACGATACGGCAGGCGCAGCCGGCTCGACGACCGGCGGCGGCAGCACGCGGCCCTCGCGCGCGAAGCTGGCCTCGACCTTGTCGAGCACCGCTTCGGCTTCCTGCACCCTGCCGCGGCTTTCCAGCCAGCGCGGCGATTCCGGCAGCGACCTCCGCCACCACAGCAGCATCACGACAGGTATGGCGGTGATCACGAGCACGATGCGCCAGCCATTCTCGTAGGCCGGCACGATGAAATAGCCGAGCAAGGCAGCGGCGACGAAACCGAACGAGAAGAAGCCGGCGAGCGCGCCGGTGAAGGCGCCGCGGTAACGCCGCGCCACGAATTCCGCGAGATAGGGCGCGATGATCGCGCTTTCAGCGCCAGTGCCCATGCCGGCGACGACGCGCGCGGCGAAGAACGCCGGCCAGCTGTCCACCGTCGCGCTCACCAGCGAAGCCGCACTGTAGAGCGCGAGCGCCGACATCATCACCGCACGGCGGCCGATCAGGTCGCCCAGCGTCCCCGCGAGCAGCGCGCCGAACAGATAGCCGACGAAGGTGCTGCTGCCGAGCACGCCGGTCTCGACATTGGTGAGCCCCCAGGCGGTGCGCAGCACCGGCAGGATGAACGCCAGAACGGCGGCATCCATCGCGTCGAACAGATAGCCCAGGCCGCCCATCAGCAGCAGGTGCACATGGAAACGCGCGAACGGCAGGCGCTCGATGCGCGCCGAAATCATCGACATGAAATAGCCCCCCTCCGCCCCGCGGTCGGCACGCGCCGCGAGGTCGGTCCGGGGGAATGATAGACAAATCAATATTATGGGAATAATTTATAATTGTTATCTGGCACATCACCATTGTGAATATTGCTCGTGTCCTTCCGCACCCTCGACCTCAACCTGCTGAAAGTCTTCGAGGCGCTGATGACCGAGGGCAGCGTCACCCGCGCCGCGAGCGCGCTGACGATGACCCAGCCCGCCGTCAGCAACGCCCTCGCCCGCTTGCGCGACGCGCTCGGCGATCCCCTGTTCGTACGATCAGCCAGCGGAATCCGCCCGACGCAGCGCGCGGTGGCGCTGTGGCAGCCGATCGGCGACGCGCTGGAGCACGTCCGCCACGCGCTCGACGAGGACGCTTTCGATCCGCGGCGCACCGAGGCGGAGTTCAGCCTGTCGATGTCTGACTACGTGTCCTCGCTGGTGATGCCGCGGCTCATCAACCGCTTCGGCGAAATCGCGCCTTCCGCGCGCATCCACACTTTGCCCAACACCATCCTCGAGATCGGTGACCGGCTCGAGGACAACCGGGTCGATTGCGTGCTGAGCGTCTATGTCAACGAGGCGCAGCAGCCGCCGGCCGCGATCCGCTCACGCTCGTTATGGACCGTCGAATATGCCTGCATGATGCGGCGGGATCATCCGCTGGCGAACAGGAAGCGGCTCAACGCCCGCAGCTTCCTCAGCGCCAAGCATGTCGATGTCAGCCTCGCCGGCAAGACGCTGCCGACCTACGACCAGTTCCTCGCCTCGCGCGGGCTGTCGCGCAATCTGGTCACGACAGTCAATCACTACAACGCCGCCTACGAGATCGTGCGCCAGTCCGACCTGATCGCGGTGCTGCCGCGCGATCTCAGCGCGCAGTCCCGTCATGCGCCTCATCTGCATGCGGCGCCGGTGCCGCTGCCGGCGCCGCCGCGCATCGTCAGCCTGTTCTGGCACCAGCGCAACGACACCGTCCCCGCGCAGCGCTGGCTACGCGAGACGCTGGTGGAGTTGTTCGCGCGGATCGAGTGAGCGGGCGCAAGGCGTGCCCCTGTCAGGTCGATGTGGGCGCGGGTTCGATCGACGCCGCGGCCGGCGACGGAACGCTCCGCGCCAGCGGGCGTCCAAACAGCCGATGCAGCGCAAGGTAGCTCGCCATCGCAACGCCGATGCCGGTGAGCCACGACAGGTCAACCCCGCCGGTCGCCAGCGCCAGCGGCCCCTGCATGGCCTTGATCGTGCCCATCTGGAAGGCCCACGCCGCCGCGAAGCCGGCAGCAAAGGCGATCAGCCCGGCCCAGTTGAAATCACGATCCCGACCAGGCTCCTCGTAGAGCGAGGCGACATCGATGCGGCCGCGTCGCACCAGGTAGAAGTCGGCGAGCGTCACGCCGGCCCATGGGCTGATCCAGACGATCAGGGCGACCATGAAATTGTCGAAGGCATGGGCAAAATCGCCGGACTGCAGGAAGCCGTAGAGGATCGCGGAGGCGATCAGCCCGGACAGCACCGAGATCACCCAGCGCGGCCGCCGCAGGTCGAGCGCAAGCGACGACAGCGCCGCGGAATAGATCACGACGATGTTGGTCGCGATCGGGCCATGCAGCAGCACCAGCAGCACCGGCAGCGCCATCGTGCCAAACGCCGCGATGATCAGCTTCGACGGATCGGAACCGGCGCCGGCCGATGCAATGGCCGCACCGAGGAAAGCGAGCCAGACCGTCGGCAGGAACATGCCGAGGAATGTCGCCCGAAACACCTTGGCGGCGCTGAGCGATGGCCTGGTGAAACGCGTATAGTCGGAGGCATAGGTCAGCCATGAAATGCCCCAGCCGATGCCGATCGCTGTCATCAGTTGCGTCGCCGCGGCGAATGCCGGCATGCCAGTGACGGTGGCCGACTGCCACTTGATATCGACGCGCAGGAAAGCAAGCGCGGTCATGACCGCCATGATCAGCAGGATGAACGGCATGGTGTAGCGCTCGAACACCTTGATGGCGTTGAAGCCCCAGGCCGCGATGCCGATCTGGAGCAGCATCACCAGCACCGCGATCGCGTATTTGAGCTCGATACCGCCGCCAATCCCCATCCGCTCGAGCGCCGCCATGCAGAGGTCGAGCACGATCCAGGTGTTGATCGCGACCCACCCCATCGGCATCAGCACCTGCGCCAATGCCGGCAGATAGGCGCCGCGGCGGCCGAACGCCAGCCGGCCCAACACCATCTGCGGCACGCCGGTGCGATGTCCCATCAGGCAGAAGGCGGCAAACAGGGCCGCGCCGAACAGATTGCCGACAACGATGACGGCAAGCGTTTGCAGCAGGCTCAGGCCGAGCTGGATGCCGAGCGCGCCCAGCACCCAGTTGATCGGCGCGATGTTCGCGCCGGTCCAGATCCAGAACTGATCGAACGATGACGATGTACGGTGCGCCGCCGGCACCGGTTCAATTCCGTGGGCATCGAAGCCGGCCTCATCCTGCACCGGAAGCTGTGTCTGCTTGAGCAACATGTTTCCCCCGTTTGTCCGGCGCGTTGGTTTGGGCCGGATGGGGCATCTGAGCAGCAGGCAGCGTTAAGGCGATAATGAGGAATCCTCAAGCCGGGTTGAGACGGCGTCGAGAGTGAAGTTTGCTTGCTGAATGGCGACAGATCCCGCCGCGATCACGCTCGCAGACCGCGTCATCATGGCGCGCCGCTTCACTGTTGAGATTTTCTCAACTCAGCTGCCGGATTCGTCAATCACGCCGCCCCTGGCACTCGGTCATTGTGAAGCCGACGCATTGCCCCCAATCAGCCGAGGCCAGGAATGACGACCCTTCTGCATATCGATGCCAGCCCGCGCGGCGACCGTTCGGTCAGCCGAAAACTCTCCAATTCGTTTATTGAGCACTGGCTGACGCACGAGCCCGGCGCGACAATCATCTCGCGCGACGTCGGCCGCGCTCCGCCGCCGCTCATCACGGAGGCGTGGGTGGCCGCTGCGTTCACCGCGCCGGGCGACCGCACCGCGGAGCAGCGCGACGAGCTGCGTCTCTCCGACGAACTGATCGACGAGCTTGAACGCGCCAACGTGATCGTCATCGGCGCACCGATGCACAATTACGGCATGCCGGCGGCGCTGAAGTCATGGTTCGACAAGGTGATCCGCATCGACAAGACCTTCAGCTTCGATCTCGCGCGCGGCGACTTTCCGCTCGAGCCGATCATGCGCGGCAAAACGCTGGTGGTGCTGAGCTCGCGCGGCGAATTCGGCTTCGGCCCCGGCGGGGTGCGGGAAACCATGAACCATCTGGAGACCCACATCTTCACCTGCGCGCACTATCTCGGGGTGCAGGAGAGCCATCTGATCGCGGTCGACTACCAGGAGTTCAACGATGAACGCCACCGGCGCTCGCTCGCCGACGCCTTTGCCGCGATCCCCGTGCTGGTCCGGCAGTGTCTTGGAATCGACGAGCCTGTTAATGTCGCGGCGGAATGATGCGCCCATGCCTGTCGGCTGCACGAGGATGATCCGATGATAAAGAATCCCATCCCCTGGCCGAACGGCGCGCGTTGCGCCTGTGCGATCACGTTCGACGTCGACGCCGACAGTCTGATCCACATCGCCCGGCCGAAGGACTCCTTCGACCGGCTCTACCCGATCACGATGGGACGCTACGGGCCGACCGTCGGCGTGCCGCGCATCCTGGAGACCTATCGCCGGCTCGGCCTGAAGCAATCGTTCTTCATGCCGGCCTGGACCATGCAGCGCTATCCGGATGCGGTGGAGGCGATCCTCAAGAGCGGCCACGAGATCGGCCATCACGGCTACATCCACGAGGATCCGACCGAGATTTCCTCGGCGCAGCAGCGCGAAGCCTTCGAACGCGCGCTGGACATTCATGTCGCGATGACCGGGCGCAAGCCGCGCGGCTACCGTGCACCGGTCTACAACGCCAACCAGACCACGATCGACCTCCTGATCGAGCACGGCTTTGTCTACGATTCGTCGCTGATGGCCGACGACATCCCGTACCAGATGCGCACCGCGCGCGGGTCGCTCTACGAGATGCCGCCGCACTGGGGATCGGACGATTGGCCGCCCTTCGCCCATTACGCGGAGATCGGCTACATGATGCCGGTCAAATCGCCGAGCGAGGGCCTTGCCGCCTCGTTCGAGGAGTTCGAGGCGGCCTATGAGGCCGGCGGATTCTGGATGGGGATCTGGCACCCGTTCCTGACCGGCCGGCTCGCCCGCTGGCGCGTGGTGGAGCGCTGGCTCGAGCGGGTCGTTGCCGAACGCAAGGTCTGGTTCGCATCGCTCGAGGACATCGCCGCGCATCTCGACGGCCTGGTCAAGGCGGGCACCTACCAGGTCCGCGTCGAGACCCTGCCCTATTTCACGCAGCCCGTGTCATGACCTGTTCGGGAGCCGCACGAAAGGTGGCCGCCTCGGCCCGCAGCCAGTCGATGAACGCCGCTTTGCGCCGGGTAGCACTCGGCGCATCGACAAGACGATAGGCGAAGCCCGCAAGCGCGGGACCGTCGAGCCGGCGCAGCGTGCCCTGACGCAATTGCTCGTCCACCAGCGCATCGCTGCACAATAGCGGCCCGAGCCCGCGCTCGGCGGCGTGCAACGCCAGCGGCTCCTCGCTATACCAGGAGATGCGGAAGTCCCGGCCGGGATCATGATCGGCCCCCGCGAGCCAGGCCGACCACGCCGGCGAATCCAGCGCGGCGTTCTTCCAGCGGAACGCCAGCAGCGAGCGCGAGCGGACGTCGTCAATGCCGAGACGAACACCGGGCGGACAAATCGCGCTCGCCGCAACCGCAATGTAGCGATCGCTGAACAGCACAGATGTCTCGCCGGCGCGATCAACGCGTCCGTAGCGGATCGCCAGATCGACGCCGTCGGCGCCCGGCTTCCGCACCTCCTCGGTCGCATCGATGTGGACGACGAGGTGAGGAAACGCCGCGTTGAAGCGCGCGAGCCGCGGCATCAGCCAGCGCTCGGCGAAGGCACGCGTGGTTGATACCGTGATCGCATCGCCATCGGCCGGCGGACGGATCGCGGCGAACGCGCTCGCCATACGGTCGAAGCCGTCGCGCAGCATGGGGAACACCGCATGGCCCTCCGCGGTCAGCACGACCGTGCGGCCGGAACGCTCGAACAACTTGTGGCCCAGAATCGCTTCGAGCTGCCGGACCTGGTGGCTGATCGCCGTCACCGTGACGCAGAGTTCATTGGCGGCGGCGGTGAAGCTCTCGTGACGCGCCGCGGCTTCGAACGCGCGGACGGCATTGAGCGGCGGCAGCTTGCGCATGATCGGTTCTCCGCGCGGCCTGGATCAGGCGATGAGAAAATGAGCGTCGGTCGGCCGCATGTCGTTCACCGGCACCATGTCCTGCGGACAGGCGGAGAACACGATGACCAGATCCATCTCGGCACGCAGCGCCACATACTGCCCGGCCTCGCTGACGGGCGACTTGAAGTCCAGTTGTCCATTGTCGGTGACGGGGACATTCATGAACAGATTGAGCGGCGCCGGCGTCACCGCAGCCGACAGGCCGACGCTCTCGAGCGCGTGCGCCAGATTCTGCGTGCAATTGTCGTGATGGCCGACCGCACCGAGCTGGCGATAGCGGTGAATGTCGCAGGCCGCGATCAAGGTGTCGTGGATTCCCGGCGTGGTGTCGGCGACGAAGGTGAGGATCGCGCGGCGCCGGTTGGTGGTCAGCGTGTCGCCCACGCGCGGGATGAGCCGCAGCATCGATGCACGGCTGTGCTCCATCGACATGAACTCGCCGGTGTCGCGGGCATTGAAGGCCCAGGTATCGACCACCTGCTTGCCATGCGTGTTGACGACCACGACCGTCGCTCCCGCGTCCAGGCGAGCCGCCACGCCATTGCGGGCCGGAATCAGACGGGCGCCGGTCAGATCGATGGTCGCTGCGTTCATTTGGTGCCTCCTCAATGGCTCGTTGCGCGCCATTGGAGCACCGCTCGTCATGTAATTCTAATAATATTAATTGTGTCCATTATAGCAGATTCGTATAGTCGCTCATGCGCCTCAGACAGCTCGAATGCTTCCGCGCCCTGATGCTCCACGGCACCATGACAAGGGCTGCCGAACTGCTCGGCATGTCGCAGCCCGGCATCAGCACGATGATCGCGGGCCTTGAGCACGAGACCGGCCTCAATCTGTTCCTGCGCCGCGGCGGCCGCCTGCAACCGACCCCGGAAGCCAAGCTGTTCTATGTCGAGGCGGCGCGCGCCCTCGAAGCCGCCGAGAACGCGTCGCGCGTTGCGGCCGAAATCAGGTCCGGGCGGCGCGGTCACCTCGCGATCGCGGCCTATCCGAGCATTTCGATCAACCTGCTGCCGCGCCTGCTGTCGCAGTTCGCCAGGGACAAGCCCGAACTGCAGATCAAGATCATCACGCGCAATTCCGCGACCGTCCGCGAGCTGATCTCGACGCAGCAATTCGATCTCGCGGTCGCCGAGCTGCCGCTGGATTATCCGACCTCGCACATGGAGGTGTTCTCGTATGAGTGCGTGTGCATGCTGCCGCATGCGCATCCGCTCGCGAAGCTGAAGCAGATCACCCCTGATGACCTCGACGGCGTCCCGTTCGTCACGCTGTTTCGCGGCGATCCGATCTACCAGCAACTGGCATCCGCCTTCTCCGAATATGGCGCGCGCTGGAACGTGGTGGCGGAGACCGAGTTTTTTTCGACCGCGTGCCAGCTCGTCGCTGAGGGCCGCGGCGTCGGCATCGTCGATCCGGTGGTGAGCAAGCCCTTCACCGAGGGCCTCGCCATCCGCCCGTTCAAGCCGAAGATCCAGTACCAGATCGCGATCCTCTCCCCGACGCACGAGGCGCAGTCGCAGATGGCGCTGGATTTCGCCAAGCTGCTGCGGCGTGGTTTGCGAGGGTGAGTGGCGCCTGCGGCAGCAAGATGCTGGTGGAGATGTGCGCGCATATGGAGTGGGAGTTGGTGCGCGTCAGATACAGCCCGCCTTCGCCCTCCGGGCTTCGGCGCGGAAGCCTTCGCTCACTTCGCTACGATGGAGTTTTTGCTGGCTTGCCCAGCCGTAGCTCGCGAAGCGAGCGAAGGCTGGTGGGGGAGGCAGGACTCGAACCTGCGAAGCCATGAGGCGGCTGATTTACAGTCAGATTCTCAATAGGAAGTGGTGCGCACTGGGAAGCACTCCCCTTGCGTTTTTCGCGGCCATAATGGAAAGGTGGCTGATTATTGGGAGCTGGAAAGCAGTCGGACGCACTCTCAGTGCTTTCCATATGCTTCCCAATTCGAGGGGCCGCCTACATGAAATTCACCGAAGCCAACGTCAGGGCATTCAAGGCGCCAGCCGGAAAGTCCGACCATATCGAGTTTGACGAAAGCATGCCCGGCTTCGGTCTACGGGTGCGCAGCGGTGGACGGAAATACTATGTTGCTCAATACCGCATCGGCACGAAGTCTGGTCGTACCACGCTGGGCAACGCCAGTAAGGTGAGCCTCACTGACGCCAAGGTCCATGCGAAGGCCGTATTTGACCTAGTCGCCCAAAAGATCAATCCAGCGACCCAGCGGAAGAAGGCGGTGGCCAAAGCGGCTAAGACCTTCGACGTTTACATTGACCCCTTCCTTGAAGCCTTCAAGTCAGAATGGGCGCCGAAGTACTACAACGATAACAAGCGCGCGTTGAACGTCCACTTCAAGGCGCTCCACGGCATGCCGCTGGACGACATACAGATTACTGACGTCGCCCTACAACTGGCGGAAATCCGCAAGACGGGCACAACTACTATGAACCGCGCTCGTTCCGCTCTGTCCAAATTCTTCAATTGGGCGATCGGTGAAGGCCACTGCACCCATAATCCAGTCGACAAGACGAACAAGGCTCCAGAGGTTCAACGCGACCGCGAACTAAGTGCTAGCGAACTGCAGCGTCTTTGGACCGCTCTAGCCAGCGACGTGTTTTCCGACGACGAACGCGACGTCCTTAAGCTTATGGTGTTGACCCTGCAGCGTGAGAGCCAAATTGGCGGCATGCGGGTGTCGGAAATCAATCTCGCTGAGAAGCGAGTCGAGTTTCCGAAGAGCCGCGTCAAGAACAAGAAGGGCGGAAAGCACATCATCCCGCTCGCCCCGCTTGCTTACGAAATAATATCGTCACGCAAGCTTGACGATCGAACGATGGTATTTGGCAGGTGGGACACTGGCTTTGCCAATTACACGCACATGAAAGAGAAGCTCGACGAAATTGTGAAATTCAACGAGCCGTGGATTCTCCACGATCTTAGGCGCACCGGCAAAACCAAAATGTCCGAAGACCTAGACGTGATGGGTGAAGTTTCGGAGTCGATTCTGAACCACTCAAAGAAGGACATGGATCGCGTGTACAACAACGCGAACTATCTCCGTCAGAAGCTTGCCGCGCTGACCAAATGGGAGGAACATGTGATAAAGGCCGTGAAGGCAGGCTGAACATGGACCGCAAATCGCGTATCGTCTGGCTTCGCAACTCATCTTAGAGTTCGGGCGTGGAGACAAAGTATGTCTTGGCTGAAGGATTTATTTTCTCCCTCAAACCTGTGGACGATTGTACAATACGTTTGCCCGCCAGCGGCGGCCCTCGTGAGCGCGTGGCTTTCATGGTTCAAGGGTCTTCCGCCATCCGTCATCATGGGCCTGGCATTTGTCGCGGCCGCTTGTGCAATCATCATTCTGGATGGGTCGAAGAAATGGCTCGACCGACGCAATTCGCACTTGTTGCGCATAGCCGAACTCGAAGACCAACTTCGTGCCAAGATCAAGGTCGTCAATTTCCAATGCGGGTTTCTTCCGCTCATGGACAGTCGCGTTTTTGAATTTGAGATCAAGAACGATTCGGGAGACGACCTGCAGAACTGCTTAGCGGTAATCACAGACATGAGGCCGATTCGATCGTCTGGCCCGCACGGCAACCAAGTCGACGACATGACCACCATCTATAAACCGAATCTTCCACTACCTCTGCGGACTGCAAGAAATCGAGAGAGAGATGGCGGCGGCCCGTTTCATCTTAGGCCCGGACAAACAAAAAAGATCAGCGTCTGTGCCCGTAAAGACGGAGACCCAACACTACAAATGTTCTTCGAGCCGGGCAAAGACGAGTACATGTATTACATCCCCGGCTTTAAGAGTTGTGACCTGGAGGTCACGATATACGGGACCCGCACGCCGACAGTCGCGAATTTCCGATTGACCTTGAATGCTCGTGACGAATTGATCGTCACCTACGATGGGAGGGCACCGGACCCGAATAGCGGGCCAGTCAGTATTCCCGCCGACTTCATCAGAACTTCGCAATTCGGTTCTGCGAAACCGGCCCGGCCCAACATTATCTATGAGTACGAAGTAGCCGAACGGAAGTTGGAAGGCACGCCACTCGCGTGGGCAGCAATTCCGCATCTTCGTTGGTCACCGCGAGGTGATGGCGGGAGAGACATTATTTCAATCAACATCGAAGGGAAGAATATTGGCGACACAGAAATAAAACTGAACAATGCATACTTGATATCTGGCATCACGGGAGTGCGTCTAGAGGCGACCATAAAGGTCGTTGATGGACGCAACGTAATGCTGGTGCCCGTCAGAGACGCGGGAGTGATTCCACCCAACGCTCAGATCAACCTATTCAGTGCCGAACTGAACGGCACCGACGGCATAGAAGAGTCTGAATTCTCAAAGCAATGGTCACCCTTTAGCTTCGTCTTTGAATTTGATGGGACGGAGCACCGCAAGGTGTACAGCCGCGATATCGTTGCGGCTTCCATTGACGAACAAAAGATCGAGCCGGCCGAACCGCACATTAAGCTGGGTGGCAATACAGGCTAACGAGTCGTCCACCGGTCCGCAACGCCCGGCTTTTTCTCTTGCGCTGCAATCGACCCGCCGATTTGCGGGAATTTCATCATCATCATTTTTGAAAAGACGTAATGACCAATACCAGAGAAGATTTTCATTTCTATTGCTCCAACCGTTTTATCGGCACCTCGTCTTGGCGCCAGGTCAAGCAAAAGAACTTCCCTCAAGACCCGCGCAACGATCGAGCAGCGCAGAGATTGCTTGAACTTGAATCCCAAATCGAAATTACAGACCAAATGTGGGAAAGGATCGCACCGTTTTACAACGAGAGCGACAGCCACTTCCTAGCTGCTGTAACCGACGCAAACCGTGATGTTTGCTTTCGTACGCATCCTGCCACGTTTGCGGCATGGTTCGACAACCTGCACACTAATCTGACTCGCGCTTGATCGCAGACAGATGAAGCAATCGTTAGCCGTCGGTTCGACGGCCACCGACCCGGGTTCTCTTCTGAGCCAATACAAATTGCTCCGTGCCGTCATTGACGCGCCGTGGGCCACGCGCTTGGATATGATGATTACCAGCCACGTTATCGACCGCTATTGGAGCAAGCACGGAAACGCCCGAGTCAGCCTTCGCTATCTGCAACAGGCCACCGCCGCGACTCGCCCAAATATTATTGCGTCCTTGCGACGTATCGTCGATCAAGGCGTACTCAGCATCATTCGGCAGGGCGTCGGTACCCGGCCAACGGAATATGGCCTAGAACTCGATTTTGCAAAAAACAATAAACCTCTTGCAAAAAACAAAAAACTAAACGGACATTCTGATAGCGGTTTCGTGGACAATACCGCTAGCGCCTCTAGAGGTTCTCCGGACGATACCTCTAATGACGGTTCTAGAGGTACTGCGGGCGATACCACTACTAGCGGTATTGTAGGCGATACCCCTCGCGGTATCGCTGACGATACCTCTAGCGCTTCTAGCGGTATTGCTGACGATACCGAATCCTACTTACGTAACCCGCTGACAAGCGGGCTTACGGTAAGTAGGAATGAAGATACCCCCGCCGTGCCTGCGGCACCGCCCGTGTCCGGCCTAGAGGCCGACCCGGCGGCTTCGGCGGTGGACCCGGGAAGCTTCGAAGAGCTTTGGGCTGCCTTTCCTCGCAAACACCATCGTGCCAAGGCACAGGCCGCGTACAGAGCGTTGGCGCCGTCATCTGCGCTGCATACCGACCTCGTGGCGAAAGCCACTGCCTGGGCTTCCCACTACGAGCAAACAGGCACCGAACGGAAGTGGTGGAAGCACCTACACGTCTGGCTCGCAGAAGAGCGATATCTAGAAGACTTGCCAGAGCCGTACGAAAACCCCAAGGAGGCGGCTATAGCCCGCAAACGAGAGAATGGCCCGCGCAAGGCCGGCAAGCCAAATGAGATCGGCAAGTCAGGTCTGTCACCGAAAACGCCGATCGGGCGGCATCTGGTCAAGATTGTTGCAAGTGAAATCACTGGCAGCAGTTTCAGCGAAGAACGACCGTTAATATTGGCGTATCGCATTGAGGAGGGAATCCACGAGGGCATTGAATTTTCACATGCCTTCAAACTTCTATCTGCCGACGAAGATGCGCAGAGCGAAGGTCAGGAATTCTATGCGCAGGTGCGGCATGCCACCGGCATACTAGAGCCAGAAGACACGTCGGATTTCCACGGTAAGACTCTGCTGGCTACCGTCAAAGCAATGGGGCGCATCGAGTACGCGGCCTTATAAAAACTGCAGGCCAACCCGGCTACAACCGGGTTGGCGCTTTCCGGGGGCCGTCGCTGGCGACAAGATGCCAAGAATTGCTATCGCACCGTTGAGTTTGTCGAGTTGGTAATGCCAACGGGCTTCCCAGCCTTGATAACATGCGTCGCAGTCGCACTATAGTCCGTGTTCGTAGTTCTGCCGATGAGCAGACCTGCGGCAACAACAAGGAACAGACACGTTGCAACAATTGAAAGAGATATCTTCAATTTTCCTATCGCCAAAAAGGCGGCGAACCAGGTTCGAGTAGACTCAACGTCAGCGCGGCATTGCGGCGCATCCGACGCATATCGGCTGATAGCGGATATCAGCTTGGCGATGTCCGCTGGAAAGGTTCTGCCCGACTCGAGGCGAAGAGTTTGGAGTTGATTCAAGCTGCGGATTTGGCTGGGTAACGCTTCTCCGACCGGTAACGCGGCTTGATTGAGTATTACGGGCACGACGGGGAGGTTAATTGTCATTCCGACCGACAATTCAAGGCGAACCCAGTCATCCTCGTGGTCGATCCTGCGCTTTCCGTCTGGCGTAATGGCCGTCCAATCGGGACCTATCAACGCTACGAGCACTTTGCATTCACGTAGTGCCTCTCCAATCTTCTTTGCGAAATCCGTTGAAGGCTCAATGCCATCGATGTCTCGAAAAACCTCCTCCCTGCCAAAATGGGAGCCGAGATGGTCGATAATCCGATCTACCAGATCGGGAAGATCACCCCTTCGGTAGGAGACGAATATCTTGGGCATTTATTGAGGCCCCGGCCAGTGGATGGAAACACTATACGCCACGGACAAGGACAACCAAAGATGGATTCTTGCCGAGAGGCCGGTCTACTCCTTGCTTCGTTCGCCGCTCATCAATCAACGATATCTTTGGAGCGACTTTCGCGCGAAAAAACGCATTTAGATCGCAAGCGTCGGTTTTGCGTGAGGCCACCAAAAGGTGATCCCGAGGCTCTCCTAAACCTGCACTCATTGGCGGCCGAGACAGTCGGCTACCGGATAGTTACGGTGATATGCGCCTGCCCCCGCCGAAAGTATTCGCCTTTATTCAGTCGTATTTCGAAACGCCAATACTGGAAAAACGCCTGTAATAAACGTTAGCTTTATCAACGATATACCTTGGTGCGGTCACTTCAACTTGCTTTTTGTACATTTCTGTGCGCATAATGTAGTTGCCTGCCGAAGGTGTCTCAAGGACACCGACACCCGCCCCTTCGGCGGGTTTTTTATTGCCTTAACGCCAGCGCTCGGCTGACCGCCCGTGCGTCTGGCTATTTTTTTTGAATTCGAACTCCGCAACTTTTTAAACTGGACTCCATTATGACGCGCACCGTCGCGACGATGGTCCGCGCCATTATTGACCGGACCAACTTATCAAGAACCAAAGTCGAGCAAACGGCACGCGAGGTTCAGAACGCTGGCCTTCTGCAGCTTGGGCGCGGCGCCATCGCCAAGCCGATCGACCTGGCCAACATCCTCCTCGCCCTTGCCGCCGACAAGGTTCGCCAGGCGCCAGCGACCGTGAATCAATATTCGGGCCTCACGCGGCTTGTTGAAGCCGAACACGACAAGGCCGGCGACGCGATTGAGGCATGGGTCACTAGCATATGGGCTGGCGACCGCGATGAAGCCGAGAGGACCCTACGCATTGTGCAGACGTGGCCGGAAGTCATTCTGCATGATCGCGACGGTCACGGTGAGCATTTCTATGCCGATGGTACCATCTTCGAACAGCACGCCCTGTTGGCCGTCCGACGCTCTATTGAGATTCCCGGCCGTGTAGTTGCGCAGATCGGCGCCGACCTTGGAATTCGAGGCGCCGCGTATGCAGCTTAATCCCCTCAGGTGGTTTGGGACCAAGTCTGCGACGTACGACCTTAGCGACCCGCTCCTAGCTGCGATATTCGGCCAGGGAGTTTCTACTCTCTCCGGTGTCAACGTCGGCCCGGAAACAGCGCTTCGTGTTCCTGCCGTGAACGCTGCGGTGCGTGTTATCGCCGAGTCGGTGGCTTCGCTGCCGGTCAATATCTTGAAGGGCAACGGCACCGCCAAGACCGTGGCAAAGGATCATCCACTTTACCGGCTTCTTTATTTCGAGCCGAACGGTTGGACAAGCAGTTACGACTTTCGCCTACAGATGCAAGTCGACACCCTCTTGCACGGCAACGCATACGCCTTCGTAAATCGCGTCGGCGGTGAGGTCCGCGAGATACTGCGGCTTATTCCTACGTCGGTCGCTGTAACGGTCGACATCAACAGCGGTGAGCCCACGTACGAAATCACCAATCAAGCTGGCGAACGGCGCAAATACCCCTACACCGACATCATCCATATCAAGGCGCTGTCAACAAACGGATTCACTGGCATTGCGCCAATTCAGAGCGCACGTGAAGCAATCGCGCTGGCTCTGGCGCTAGAAGGCCACGCGGCACGGCTCATGGGCAACGCGGCACGGCCTGGCGGAATCCTAAAATTTAAGGGTCAGAAGCTCACCAAGGAACAGCTAGAGCGCATCAAGGGACAATGGCAAGCCAGCCACAACGCTGGATCTTCGGGCGGTACCGCTATCTTCGATAGCGAAACTGATTTTCAGCCGCTCGCGTTCAACAGCGTTGACATGCAGTTCGTTGAACTTCGCAGATTTCAGCTTGACGAGATTTCGCGCGCCTTCCGGGTGCCGCCTCATTTGTTGAGCGAGCTTGGCCGAGTCACCTGGGCAAACGCCGCAGAGCTGGGACGAAACTTTATCGACTTTACGCTTGGACCGTGGCTCGTGAACTGGACCGGCGCTTTGAGCCGATCACTTCTGACAACAGAAGAGCGAATCGACACGTTCATTGCATTTGATACGTCGGAACTCACAGCGGCCAACCTCCAGGACCGCACAACCGCAATGGTGAAGGCCGTCGGCGGCCCCTATCTTCTCGCAAACGAGGCTCGTGCGCTTGAAAACCGCGCACCGATTGCGGGTGGCGAGACCCTAAACGAACCAGTTGGCGCAGCACCAAATGCAGCCAACGATAACAACGCGCCGGAGAAACAAGCGGCATGACCACCACCAAGGAAACAGGCGACTGTTTCGAATTCGATATTAAAGCCGTCGCGGAAGACGGCACTTTCACCGGCTATGCCAGCTTGTTTGGACTCACCGATCTTGGCGGAGATTCTGTTCAGCCAGGCGCCTTCACTAAGAGCCTGAAAAGCAAGCCGGCCGCCAAAGTGAAAATGCTTCGCGGTCATGACACGTCAGAACCTATCGGAGTATGGACGAAGATCGAGGAAGACTCGCGCGGCCTCAAGGCCACAGGTCAGTTGATCCTCGAAACAGTCAAAGGTCGCGAGACTTACGCCCTGCTCAAAGCCGGTGCGTTGGATGGTCTTTCGATTGGCTACCGAACCAAGAAAGAAAGCTACGATCAAACCAAAAAAGTTCGATTGCTGAACGAACTTGAACTTCACGAAATTTCGGTCGTCACGTTTCCAATGCTGCCCAGTGCGACCATTAGTCGTGTGAAGCACACGGATTTTTCTCGCCTTTTACAGGCAATCAACCGGGCTACTGCTGCCCTACATTAGGACTACATTTTTGAACACGAATTCATTGCGACTTGAGACCAAGAGCGAAGGTGACGAAACCAAGGCGATTGAAACCGCTCTTGCCAATATGACGGCTGCGTTTGAGGCAAACAAGAAGACCGCCAACGACAACGAGGCCGCGCTTAAGAAGCGGATTGACGATCTAGAACTGAAACTCAACCGCCCCGGCTCGCACGCCAACGACAACAAGGAACCGACAGCCGAAACCAAGGCGTTTGAGAAATTCATTCGACGCGGCCCTGAAGCCTTGGGTGAGGAAGCTAAGTCGCTCCGCGTGTCCGACAACACGGCTGGCGGTTACCTGGCGCCTGACCAGTTCAATACAGAACTCGATCGTAACGTCGTCCTATATTCGCCTGTTCGTCAGGTGGCTCGCGTACTGCCGACTGGCTCGCCTGCCGTGATTTGGCCCAAGCGAACTGGCGGCATGACTGCGGCATGGGTCGGTGAAACCGGTGCGCGTCCAGAAACGACCGTGACGTTCGGCCAGAACCGATACACGGTTTGCGAGCTTGCGGCCTATGTCGATGTTGCGAATTCCACGCTTGAAGATAGCGCCTTCGATATTAACTCGCTGCTCTCTTTCGAATTCGGTGAAGAATTCGGCTACGAGGAAGGTAAGGCATTCGTCGGCGGTGCCAGCCAGCTTTCACCCACGGGTTTCCTTTCAGACACCACGATCGCTTACACGCCCTCTGGCGGCGCTAGCAACGTAACCTCGCCTGACCCGTTGATTGACCTCTTCCATGCCGTGAAGGTGCCGTATCGCGCCAACGGTGTTTGGATGATGAATAGCACCACATTGAGCACGGTTCGGAAGTTCAAGGACGGACAGGGCCGCTACCTCGTAAATATTGCCGGACTGGACAATACCCCTGTCACGACGATCTTGGGTCGCCCTGTGATCGAAGCTCCCGATATGCCCGATATCGGTGCCAACACTACTCCCATCGTGTTCGGCGATTTTTCGCAGGGCTATCGCATCTTCGATCGCATCTCGCTCTCGGTCCTTCGTGACCCCTACTCGCAGGCCACCAACGGCATGACCCGGTTCCATGGGCGCCGACGTGTGGCCGGTGGTGTCGGTAAGGCAGAAGCGCTTCGCAAGCTGAAAATCTCGACCACCTAATATCCTGCGCCGGGGACTCACCTTCCCGGCCCCTTTTCTGTTTCATTTTCGAAGGACTTATTTTTGCGCGATCTCATGAATCAGGTGCACTTCAAGCCGGCATTTGCTCCGGCCGCTGCAGTCACCGACAACACCGCCCAGGTTTCCACCATTCTGGACGTGCTTGGTTTCGGCTCCGCCGTGCTGGCACTTGTCACAGGCACTTTGACGGATGCGGACGCGACGTTCGCCCTGACAATCAGTGAATCGAACGATCCCGCGATGGCCGGCGCGAACGCAGTTGCTGCAACCGATTTGACCGGAACGCCAGCGTTAGCGAGCTTCACGTTTGCTGACGATATCGAATGCCGCAAGATCGGCTACATCGGATCGAAGCGATACATTCAGGCGACGATCACCCCTTCCAACAATACAGGCAATCTGTTTGTTGCGGGCATGTGGGTTCAGGGTAATCCGGCTAGTTCGCCTACGCCGAACCCGCCTCAGTAGTAATCTAATTCGAGGGAAGGCAAAGGGCTAAGGATAGCCCGGGTCATCCGCCCTCGACCTGTGTAACCGGGTGGCTCAGATATCCAACAACCACAGAGCGAGTCTCAAATCCTCGCCGAGCGGTCACGGCTAGTGCGTCATCCCCGCACTAGCCATCACTACGCGTAGAATCGTCAACGGGCTTAATACTGTCGCTTGCCCGGCGTGTCGTCTGGCCGTCGTAGTCGCCAGTGCCGTCGTTCTCTATCCCACACCACCGTATCTCGTGTTAGGTGACGAAACGCCGCCAGGACCAACTTGTCTATGGCGAGATTGAAGTTGGCGTTTCGGTAAACATAAGCCTCGCCAAAGCGCCGTTGAATAGCTATCGCGGCATCGTTCTGGCGAAAGCCATCTGGCTCACGCTTTAGCAACTCGGCTAGCATCCAGTCCGCCACATCCGTAGGTGTTGCCATCATCATCCCGGTCGACAATCCGTATCACCGATACCACGCATTTCGACACTCTCAACGGCAAACCTAATGAAGCACGCACGCATCTGCCCGTGTGGTTTCCGCGTGGCCGGTGGTGCGCTTTGCGCATGCCAGCAACGAAGGCGGGCAGCACGGCCCAGCGCGAGCCAGCGAGGCTATGGCACGGACTGGCAGGTTCTAAGGGCCGCTACGCCGCACACGCCCTGTGCGGCTTGCTCTAGGCCATGGAAGCCCGGTTTCCACCTGGACCACAAGCTAGCCCGCAATGCTGGCGGTACCGATGAGCCGAGCAACCTGCATTGGCTCTGTCATCCATGCCACTCGCGCAAGACCGCTAAAAAGGATGGTGGCTTTGGGCACACCCCGGTACGGCTCGCCAACTTTGCTTAAAGGGAGCCCTGACCGCATGGGTCCAAAGTTCGGTATTTTGCCGAATTGGAGATTTCAGCCACCAGTCACAGGGGCAAACTGGTCAATTACGTCTTCCATGAACAAAAGTCCGTCCACCGACCAGACGCCGGGATCGGAGCCAGGTCCGATGACCTGAAAACGCGGACTTCCCGTTACACCCTTAAACGTTTTTGCGATTCTAATTGCATGACGAAAGGCCGATTCCAGATCGTTAAACTTGGCAGGAGGCCAAACATCCTCTGCACCGACCGTCACTACCGCGTATTCCGACATCTGGTTAGAGCCCGGCGTCATTCGAATTGCGAGAAAGCTCCACAATGAAAGGCCGCAAGCCTAACATAACCGCCCTATCCGGCGCACTAGAAACGGCACCAGCGGCGCCTAGGTGGCTGCCCAAGTTCGCCAAGGCTGAATGGGCGCGCGTCGTGCCGGCGCTCGTGAAGGCCAGAAGCCTAGCGACGCACGAACTATCCACCGTCGAGTCCTATTGCCTGGCCGTTGCTCGCATCCGCGAATCCGAAGCCGTCATTCAAAGGTCTGGCCTGACATACGTCAGCCCAACCGGTGAGTCGAAACGCCGGCCAGAAACAACATTGCTCAAAGAGAATATCGAGGCCGCTAGACGGCTCGCGGCTGAATGCGGGATCACACCAGCTAGTCGCTCAAAGAATAAAGGCGGCGCTACCGACGATGAAGACACCGACGAATTCGCTGGCATGGATATTTGACAATAGCCCCCTACCCGACCCTCACGGCTACGGCGAGCGTGCAGTAAGGTTCATCAAGGCTCTTCGGCACCCCAAGAGCAACCTGCCCAAGAAACAGTTTCAACTTGACCCGTGGCAGGAACGGATTGTTCGCCGCATCTACGGTGACACCCTTCCGAACAGGCAGCGGCGCATCAAAACCGTCTTCATGCTGATAGGACGCGGCAACCGGAAGACGACCCTCGCCGCCGCGATCGAGTTGCTGCACACCGTCGGACCAGAGCGCGTGCCGCGTGGCTTGGCGGTGTCGATCGCCAACGATCGCGACCAGGCACGGCTAACGCTTGATGAGATGGCAGGCATGATTGCCGCCCATCCTCGCCTGGTGGAGGCAACCCGTGTTCAGTCGACCAACAACAGGATCACGCACGAGAAGTCCGGCGCTCAGTATCGGGCCATGTCGGCCGATGCCGCCACTGCCCACGGGCGCACACCGAACCTTGCCTTTGTGGACGAACTTCACGAGTTCAAGAAGGGTGACCTTTATTACGCCATTACATCCGGTCTGAACAAAACACCCGGTTCGCTCCTATTCATCGCAACCACGGCCGGCGTTGGACAGACCACGATTGCGTGGGACATGTACGAGTACGCGAAACGCGTTGCTGATGGCACGGTCATTGACGACTCGTTCCTGCCGATTCTGTTTCAGGCTGCTGATGGCGCGGACTGGCGGGACGAGCAGGTATGGCGGGATACAAATCCTGGCCTCGCCCATGGCTACCCAGACATGGACGGACTACGGAAGTTCGTTCGAGAAGCCGAACACAGGCCGGCGCAGCGGGAAGTATTCAAGCGTCTGCACCTCGGCATGTGGCTTGATGGTGCAGCATCTCCCGCGTTTGACTTGGCAGTATGGGACGAAGGCAGCGAGACGTTTGATATCGCGGACCTTGAGGGCTGTAAGGCGTGGCTGGCGGCCGATCTCAGTAAGGTAACCGATCTCACCGCAGTGACGGCCTGCATTCAGATGCCGACGCCAGCGAACGACAACGAGCCGTCACCCCGGTACGCCTTGCACGTCCGTTCGTTCGCTCCGGAGGAAGGCATCCGAAAAAGATCGGATGTTGACCACGTGCCATACGTCCTGTGGCGGGATCAGGGCTATTTGAGCCCCACTCCGGGTGACACTGTTGATCTTAGCGTTGTAGAGTCCGCCATTCGTGAAATGTGCGAGCTTTTCGACGTGCAGGAAATCGCGTTTGACCGGTGGTCGGCACGGCAGATGATGGACTCGCTAGCCGAAGACGGCCTGCCCGTTGCTGAGTTTCCGCAGAACCTTGCCACGTTTGCTGCGCCTGTCATCGAATTTGAGAAAGCCCTATTCGAGCGGCGCTTAGTTCACGGTGGCAACCCACTGCTGCGCTGGGCAGTCGGCAACTTGGTGTTCATGGAAGACGCCAGCGGTAACCGGCGTCCGCATAAAGCGAGGTCGATCGACCGCATCGACCCGGCCGTGGCCAGCATCATGGCCGTGGGACGCGCAGCAGCGAATGCCGGCGTGTCTACATCATACGTTACTGAAGAATGGGCGAATGGATTGGCGTTCGCTTAAGTAGGTCTTCGACTCTCGCTCTAGTTGCCTTACTGAGGTTCTGTTGCTTCGCAATTCTGATGCTTACGGCTTAACTCCTTGATAGTAACTAGCGTCAAGTTCGCTTAGTCGCCCGCGCCAGGCTGCGCGAGCTCGTAGCGCAAGGAGGTTGGTCAAACTAACGCTTCCAATCGCGATATTTTAAAGCCTGCTGGCCAACATGATATGGGCGGTTCGTTAGGTTCATGATGATCGCAATTGCTGACATGCTAAATTTAACTCTTGGTAAGAGCGGCTGACCGTCCTCCCACTCACCAAACAAGGTCAGGCCAGAGCAGAGTCCTTTCACTTTTGGATCATCGAAGGACATTCTGACCCTGTGAGCAAACTCGTTTCTTACCTTTCTCAGAATCTGGCACTCCTTGAACTCGCTTTCTGAAATCAAACCCATAGCGTGGCAGGCTGCAATCCTGGCAGCGAAGGTGCCCAGTGGAGCGTTGAAGCCGCTCGTCAGAGCCTGACCACTATCGTTGGGAATTAGAAACGCCACGAGAGTGCGTTCTAGTAGGTCATCAATGAAGGCCGTAGCGGCCAATGCCGTGCCTCGCTCCGTCTCTTTGTTGAAGTCCTCAAGAAACTCCAAGAACTGCTTCATGTGCGGGTGCGAGACTTCAACGGGACTGAAGCCGAACTCTACCTGAATCTTCTCATCCTTTGGCATATGAACCTCAGCGCTTTGGAGAAGGGGCGCCAGTTTTAGGCTTCAGACCAAGAAGCTTTTCCTCCTCGTCAGGACGTATGGGCCTCCAGGTTAGCCGACCATTTTCGTCGAATCCCGTGCTTACATGTCCAAGATAGTGTGAGGCAGCGGTGCTGGCGCCTATCAGGCGGTTTAAATTGCCTTCGATAACCGATGTGGAATTTTGGAGTTCGAGCTGCGGTGCCCTGCTTTCAATCTGCCCTTTCAGTTTTCCTAGTTCGTTTTTCAGCGCGGCAGCTTCTTTCGTTGAGATATCCTGCTGTTCTTTCGCCAGCTTCAGACGCTCCTCCATAACGATCGCCCTCTCCTTTCCGACATCGTTCTGCGCTTTCAGCGCGTCATTCTGGGCTTTGCCCGCATCGTTGGTAGCTTTTAGTCCCGCTATTTCCGACTGCTGGACCCATTTGCCGAATCCATATCCGGCCCAGAGAAATCCAAGGTATCCACCGATGAGAATCGGAATGCTATAGTTGAAAAAGCCGGGTGCCGAGTAATACAAATCGACACTGGCCTTCAAAAACCTATCAACGTCCATAAAGTAGCCCTCAGGAAATATCCACCTTTCTACTACCACCAATTGAGCGCGGCTTATTCAAAAAGAGTTCCGGTGCCCCAGAGCAGACTCCGCATACTGGTCGATCGCCAAGATGATTGCGTGGACGGGCTGATAGCCCCACGCCGAAGGTGGTTTGTCGGCGTTGTCGTCGGACCACTGCATCGCCAACTCCGAACCGCCTAGCACCTTACCGGACAAGACAATGACAATGGGGCGGCCCGTAGGCCGCCGCTTCCCTCTTCCTGACTCTGGCTTGTTAATTGAGAGAGTTGGCGTCTACCGTTTGGGATCAATATGCGGGATAGAACTTGGACAGGCTGGTCTATGGTATCGAGGACACCGGAAGCCCTAAGAGAATCTTCTGCATTCGACTTCGGAATCTCAGAATGGAAATATCAAAGCTAGAAGCGGCGAAGCGACAGCTAAATTGCGCCATCCGACTTTATTTGAACGATGATGACCTAAGTTCGGTGATTACGCTGTCCCGCGCTTCGTTCAGGCTCCTGTGGGATATCTATCCGACTATCGCCAACGATGGTTTCGAGAGACCGCTTTCGAAACTTATTGAGCAGATTGGTTGGCACAAGTTCAACGCGATCTCAAATTTTCTAAAGCACGCGGACAAGGACCCGGAAGCACAAATGGAGCCGGATGAGGTTCACGCAAGGACTGGCATCGGGTTCAGCATCATCCTCTACAGTCGCGCTACAAGCACGTACTCGCCTGAAATGAGGGCGTGGGAAACTCTCATGACGCTCTCCGATCCCGAGGTATGGGATTCTCACCCTGAACCGGGCCATGAGGGCTACAACGACTTCAAGATTGCCGTCGAAAGATACAAGGCATCAACGCGGCGGGAGCGGCTTGCCATGGGCCGAAGTTATTTGCGCGAGTTCAAGCGTATGGAGATGAGGCCCACGCCACATGGGCGCGAATTCACGGCCTAGGAATCTGCCGTTGTGGTTGTAAGATGTGCTCCAAGTTTGGGGGCTCTTATGACCACACCTGAAGAAAAAGAGGTTCTAAAATACTTCGCGAACGTCAAACCGCGCGAAGAGGACAAGAGCGCCCTTTGGATGGGCGTTGGCTTTCTGCTGATCGGTTCATGTGTACCCGCCTACCAAGCGGTCCTGTGGCTTCAGACCGGCCATTGGACGCCGCTTCCGATTTCGTACGGCATTCAATTTCTAGGCTGGCACGTACCCTCTACAACGTGGGTTGGCGCACAGAAAATCATCGATTGGCTTTTTGACTTACCGCTATGGAGCATCCCGGGCTTTATGGCTTTCGGCTGTTTCTCCGCCTGGAAAGAGACCACCTAAAACCTTGCCGCGAGGCGTGGGTAGTCCTTCAGTATCGCGTCTTGGATAATGTCCACTTCGATGACCGAGTAGAGCTTCTTTGCTTGGGCCTCGTCACCAAAAGCCATGAGCAGGCCGATAATGAAATGCAAAGCGCTGTCGCGGTAGAACTCATCACGTAGCTCACGGGCCAGATTGGTCGCTTCGAGCAACATCTTTTGATAGCGGTTCAATTCGTATTGGCCGAACTCTTCTTTGCGTTCTTCCTTTGAAAAACCGGCGTACGCATCCGCACTCATTTTACCCATCCAGCAGAAGTGTTTTATCTTCACCACCTTTTCAGCTTCGTCGGGGAACTCTTCGACACGCGGCTCAAGCACTACGTCCGGCTTCTTTCGCCACCCAAACATCAGACGCCCCTAAAGTGTTCAATGGATTTCATCCTTCGTACTACCACGAATTGAGTGCGGCTTGCTCAAGGTGGACCGAGCGAAAACGATCGCTGCAACCATACCCACAATGATCGTTGCGGCACCAATCGCCCAAAGGCCCTCAGCGTTGATGCTCAGGCCCCACAAACTAACCAACAGCTTGTCTGACATGACCGAGTTTCTCCGTGGCGCGAGACGACATCGCGCGACTTAGCTGGCTTCGAGAGATTTCGAACTAACCCTTCGGATTCAAAGGGCGATTCAAGTCGTCCTTGCAGAAACGACAGTTACACCAAGGGAATTTTCTGACAATCCGTGGATTCGACGGGGGTCGAGACTCTTCGCGACTGTTGCGGTGTTGCCGACGCAGAGTTGCGAAAGCAAGGTTTTGAATCAGCGCGCAGATTCACGCGTGTCACAAGCGACAGTGCGATACGAAAAATTCTTCATAGAAAATTTACATTTGGTCTCGCGCCGATAATCTTCTCTATCGCCGTCCAGCGCTATGTGCATAAGTAGTTCACGCGTCGTCATTTTCCGCGATTACTTTTGCAGAGTAACCCTGCAGCGCAATTTTGCTAATGCTGGCAACCTGACTGCATCACCAGCTTCGGCCGCCAAGCGCGTTCTTGGGCTTGGGCATTTCCTTTTTGAGCCGATCCCGCTGAACGCAAAGATCATCAATTTTGGTATGCATCCGTCCAAGCAGCTGCTCGGCTGAGGCTGTCGAAAGACCCGCTCTCTGCAGCTGAAGAATCTCCCTGCGCTGGCGTCCGACCTGGACGCGCATGTGTTCGATTTCTCGCCGGATGTAATCGAGGTCTGGCATTCTCGGCCCCTTCGAAGGATCGAGATTGATAAGAACAAAAATAGAACATCAAGGCAAGTAGCCGAAAGCTTCATCTCTTCAGGATGTTCTGACTGATAGGACCGTCGATCCTACTTATTAAGCTATTTCAATGACTTAGTTGCTTTCTTGGCGACAATGTGCCATACATTGCGCTCGGGACGCGTCGGTCCTTTGGGGTAAGTAGACATGAATGTGAGCATCCAACCGGGTCGTTCCGGCGCTGAGCCGTGCTCTTTCGAGGCCGGCGCGTACGCCAGAACCACAGATGGAGTCGTTTCGATCATCGGTGGCGGTGAAGATGGCTACATGGTCGCGCGGATCACGCGAGCCGAGGAAGCCTTCTATCGCGCCGATGAGCTGTCCCGCTGGGCACCGCAGTTCGGTGAAGGTGTTGTTGAAGCTGGCAATGACGAATGCGTTACGGGCGTCGTTGTTGAAGCTGGCGACAAAACTTCGCTGGTCAAATGGCCCGGCTTCGTCCGTCCGCAAACCTGGCTCAATTCCGACCTTGAGCCAGCTTGGACAAACTGAACGTCTGCCAGCTTCACGCCCCGCTCGTGCGATTTAGCGCGAGCGGTTTCTATTTTTCAAAGGAGCCAATTTTGACGTCACCCTTAGCTGCCAACGACAATCGAAAGCCGGCCAAGCTGCTTCGATATTGCGAACTGAACGACACTCGCGGCATCACCTACACCCGCCGTCATCTCTATACGCTGGAGGCCGAGCGCAAATTTCCCAGGCGCGTTCAGCTTGGCGAGAACCGTGTTGGCTGGATCGAATCCGAGATCGACGATTGGATTGCACAGCGGGCCGCTAGTCGCGCTGCGTAGCGTCGATTTTGCAATGCTTCCCATGCGCTTCCCAAATTTGGGAAGCACGTAGCAACTGGGAAGCACCCACCATGTAACTTATTGAAAACGCTGGTGGGGGAGGCAGGACTCGAACCTGCGAAGCCATGAGGCGGCTGATTTACAGTCAGCTCCCTTTGCCACTCGGGACACTCCCCCGTCCAACAGCATCAGACCGGCCGCGCGAGTGGCGGCGGACCGGGTCATCGAAATGACGCTGATAACCGGCCGACCCCAAACGGGTGCGCGGTCGGGCGCGTTTATGGGCGAAGGCGGTCCCCAAAGTCAACCAAGCGGGCCGCCTATTTGCCGGTTAAATTGCCAATATTCGGGAGCCGTGACACAAGCCTCACATGAGTGATCGCGACCGCAGACCCAATTTCCGAGGCAAGGGCGGTAAACCCTTCCAAAAAGGGCCGAAATTCGGCCGCCCGCCGGCCCGGCGGGAGCGCGAATCCGGTTCCGACGGGCCGGTGATTCTATATGGCTGGCACACGGTGGCGGCCGCGCTTGCCAACCCGGACCGCCAGATCCGCAAGCTTTACCTCACCGAGAACGCCGCCAAGCGCCTTGCCGACGAAAACATCGCGACCCGGGTCACCCCGGAGATCGTCCGGCCCGGCGATATCGACCGGCGCCTCACCCCCGATGCCGTGCATCAGGGCCTTTTGGCGGAGGCCGATCCCCTGCCCTCGCCCGGCATCGACACGCTGGCGCAGGAGGGCATCGTGCTGGTGCTCGACCAGATCACCGATCCGCACAATGTCGGCGCCATCCTGCGCTCGGCAGCGGCATTTGCGGTGAAGGCGATCGTCACCACCGCCCGCCACAGCCCGGAGGCGACCGGCGTGCTGGCGAAGTCCGCCTCCGGCGCGCTCGAGCTGGTACCGATGGTGACCGTGCAGAATCTGGCGCGCGCGCTGAACGAACTGAACGACCACGGCTTCCAGACCGTCGGCCTCGACAGCGAGGGCACCGAGGATCTCGGCAAGGTTCAGTTGCAGCAGCCGATCGCGCTGGTGCTCGGCGCCGAAGGCAAGGGCTTGCGGCAATTGACGCGCGAGACCTGCCGCGTCGTCGCCCGCCTCGACATGCCGGGCGAGATCAAGAGCCTCAACGTCTCGAACGCCTGTGTGCTCGCGCTCTATATCGGCGCCAGCCGGCTCGGGCTGATGTAAGCGAAAACGCCCGCTCGCTTGACGCGAACGGGCGCTGATATCTTTTCGATCGATCGTTGGATCAGTAGTAGCGGCGCAGCACCGGATGGCCGTAGCGGTGCGGCGCGTACCCGTAGCGATAGCCGTAGTGCCGATAGTGATGGCGGTAGCCGTAGTGGCGATAGCCGTAATACGGGCGGCCATAGCCTTGGCGGTAGTACGGACGCGGCGCCCAATTGCCCGGGCCGGCGTAGCTCGGTCCCTGGTTGACGTAATAGTACTGCTGCGCTGCATCGGGGTAGGCCGCATCCGGGTCAGGCAGGCGTTCGACTGCGCCGTAACCGCCATAGCCGTAGCCGTAGCCGTAGCCACCGCAGCCGCCGCAGCCATAGGTCACGGCAGGCGCGGCATAAACCGGCGCACCGCAAGGGTTGAAACCGCACGCCATTGCGGGCGCGGTCACCATGACGGCCACGGCCGCAATCAGTCCTTTGATCATTTGACGCATTACTCTCTCCTGATGGTCTCTCTGTTCGTCGCTTAGCTCTTGGTGGCTATGAAGGCGCCCCGCGAGGGGCTGTTGATTTGGAGCAGTTGATTTAGGGTCCTCGGGGACGCGGTGGCCGCGGGACCGGTCCCGGCAGCGGCTGCGGCCCGTTGAATTGCGGCGCGTAGATCACCGGCGGCGGATCGACCGGCACGCTGGACTGCGCCGGCAGTGGCGCTGACCGGGCCGACCACGATTCATGATAGCTCTCGGCCGGCTGCGGCAGGCGGCGGTTGGCCGGTGGCTCGATCTCGAGACGGCCGTAACCCGGCATGTGGCCGAGGCTCGGATAATAATGGCCGACATTCGGCTGGGGATCGATCGGGCGGCCGCCATAGACGGTCGGCACCATCGAGTCGTTGCGGGCCAGCCCCATCGCGCTTTCGACCACGGCGTAGGACGCGTCGACGCCATTGATGATGATGGGCACGCCGGGGCGATTGGGCACGACGATGTCGAAACCGCCGCCGGCCAGCGCCGTCGAGGTCATCGCAGCCAATATCGCCAGCGCAAGACTTCCGCGCATGTTCTACCCAGCGTCCCGAATTGTTCCACCCGCAGCCTAATCCAACGGCTTGGCGGAAGGGTTAAGGACGCGGGCCAAACTGGCGGTAAGCCTAACGCGTAAGCATCGGCATCCGGTCAATGCGGCCGTGCGGGATCAGAAATCGTTAACGGCGGTCCGGCGCGGGAGCATGATCCGGAAAAGTGCGAAGCGGTTTTCCGAAGAGATCATGCTCAAAAGAGCCGTTGCTGCGTCAGGTGAAGGCATTCTCGATGATCGAGTGGATGCCGATCGCAATCGTGACCGCGCCGACCGCCATTTGCAGGCCGCGATTGGCCCAGGTCAGCCAGCGCGCGGAGGCCGCGAGCGGCACCGCGATCACGCTGGACAGCACGCCCATCCCGATCATCGAGCCGACGCCGAACAGCGCAACATAGCCGAGCCCGATCACCGGGTTTGGGGCCTGCGACACCGTCAGCACCAACAGCGCCGCCGAGCCCGCCATGCCGTGCATCAGGCCGACCAGCAGCGTCCGCCAGCGGAAGCCGTGGGCGTGGCTGTGCGCCGTGCGGACGTGCGGGCTGGTGGACGCAAGCGCCACGGTGGACGCACGCGCCACGGTTTCGCCGGCATGGCTGTGGGCGTGGAAATGCGTCATGCCGTCGCCATGCGAATGGGTGTGGAAGTGCACGCGATCGCGCCACAGCCGCCACCACACATGCGCGCCGAGACCGACCAGCATGACGCCGACCGCGGTCTCGATCGGCTGCGCCACCGTCGCGGGGATCGCGTGCCCGAGCAGGATCGCGGCGCCGGCGAAGACGAACAGCGTGAGCGTGTGACCGAGGCCCCAGGTCAGGCCGTGCTTGACAATGTCACCGACATGGGTACGGCGCGCCGCGATGCTCGATACCGCCGCGATGTGATCCGGCTCAAGCGCATGCTGCATGCCGAGCAGAAAGCCAAGACTCAAGATTCCGAACATCAATCCCCCGCGCCGGCGCGTGACGGCAGATCAAACACCACATCGCTGACCTTGTCAGGCCGGCACCTCGTCAAACCAGCACCTCGTCAAACAGGCCTTGCATCGCCGACCAGGCGCGGCGGTCAGCCCGCGCATCGTAGAGCGCCGCCTTCATGATCGAGCCGTCGGCGGCCGGGTTGGCAAAACCGTGCAGCGTGTTGCCGTAGCTGATCACCTGCCAGTCGGCAACCTTGGCGGCGCGCATCTCATTCTCGAACGCCGCGACCTGGTCGGAAGGCGCCAGCGGATCGTCGGCTCCGGTCAATACCAGCACGCTCGCCCTCACCCTACCCGCTGCCGCAGGCTGCGTGGTCGAGAGCACGCCATGGAAGCTGACGACGGCCTTGAGATCGGCGCCGTCGCGTGCGAGCTCAAGCACGACCGTGCCGCCGAAGCAGAAGCCGATCGCCGCGCAACGGGTAGCGTCGACCTCGGGCAATGCCGTGAGCGTCGCGAGCGCGGCGCGGGCACGTGCGCGGAGCGTAGCGGGATTGGTGCGCAAATGACCGATCAGCGTCATTGCCTGCTGCAGATCGGCCGCCTGCCGCCGTTCGCCGAACATGTCGGCGGCGAACGCCACATAGCCACGCTCGGCAAGCCTGCGCGCCCGCTCCATCGCGAAATCGCCGAATCCGAGCCCTTCGTGGAACACCAGCACGCCCGGACGTTTCACGCCGCGGTCCTCGAACGCAAGATAGCCGCGCAAACTGGCGTCGCCGGCAGCGTAGTCGACGTCACCAGTGTGCATGCAATTCTCGTTAAAGACCGCATCATCCGGGACGCATCATGCGCGAGAGTTACGGAACTTCACACTGGTTTGAACGCAGGGCAAGACCGCGTCGGAACGGTCGCGGCACGGCGAGATTAGCTCTCCACGACGACAAGAGGAGAATCTCGCATGACACGATTCAAAATCCACGGTGCCTTCCTTGGCGCAGCGGCCCTGCTCGCATCCGTGCTGGCAGGCCCCACGATGGCGCAACAGACGATTGCCACGGCTATGCGCTGCTCGAACGCCAATCCGGACGCCCGATGCCAGGCGATGGGATCAGACACCGCCTATCGCCATCATATCTACCGGCGGGACCGCGACTGGCAGAATCCAGGCTGGCAAGACAGTTACAATCGGGTTGACCCTGGCCCGTTCGGGCCCGTCGACGCCGCGGCCGGCGTGGTCGGCGGCGCGGTCGGCACGGCGGCTGCGATCGCGACCGCCCCGTTCGGCGGCCCCGACTATGCCCGCACCCCGATCGGCGGCGAGGAATATGCCCGGCAGAACGGCTTTGTCTGCACCCCCGGCACCTGGTTCCGCGGCGGCGACGGCCTGCGACATCCCTGCCAGTAGCTCAGGCGAACCGCTGACGCGCAAAAGGCGGCCTTCGGGCCGCCTTTTTGCCGCCTGGCCGGTGGAGGCGAAGGGTCGATCCCAACCTCCCGGGTTCTGGCCTTCAGGTTCTGGCCCCGGCGCACCAAGTCTGCTATGCGAGCGCGCAAATCATACCCGTGTCGCCGGCTTAGCTCAGCGGTAGAGCAGCAGTTTTGTAAACTGAAGGTCGGGGGTTCAATCCCCTCAGCCGGCACCATCTTTTCACGAAATCAATGAAGCGGGTCAGTTGACCGTGCCCGGTACGGGGTACCCAACGTGGTCGCTTTGGAGGCCGGAGCGTTGGACAACCGGTGGTGGAGGCTTGCACTCGCCGAAAACATCCCGCAAAATTGCGCAACAGGGAGCCACAAGCGGATTTCGGGCAGGCACCGGATGACGGAAAAGCAGTTGCGGGTGAGGACGTCGTTGCTGAAGGCAATGCTGCTGGTCTCTGCCCTGCTGATGGGCTACTCGGATCTCATCACCACCAACGAGATCCTGCAGCGGGGAATGGGCGAGCTGAACCCGTTCATGTGGCTCACCCAGGAGTGGCTGGGTGAATGGTGGCTTGTTGCCAAACTGGGATTGACCTACCTCGTGATATGGTTGCTTTGGCACGGCAACAGCGAACGTCAAATGGCTTATGTGGTGGCCCTCATTGCACTGCCCGTCTACAACAATCTGTTCATCCTCGCGGGCGCCAACTGAGCCGACCTTGCGGTTGTGCTGACGAGCCGCCGGTCGCGCTGCTTGGCAGAGTTGCCGAAGCTCGCTGTTTCACAATGGACACGGCCAGACGCGGTTCTGATAATGGACTGGTCCTACTATCTCGTCGGCGTTGCCGTTGTCCTGCTCCTGGTTGCCTATCGCCTGCATGGCGGGCTGTACAGGAAGGACAAGCTGCGCGACGAGCGACTGAATCGGCTGATCGATGAACGCATCGATCGCCTGGACCTGAAGCGCGACAAGCACGAGCCGTCCGAGCCATGAAGACCGGCGGACCAGGCCTCGTCGCGCGCAGCTTCAGTCGGCCGAGATCGACCGTCGACCGCAGCAGCCCCGCCAGCTCGTCGGAGAATACGGCAGCTCCGAGCATGGCGAAGCGGACTTTGTCGGCGGCGAACTGACCGCAGCACGGTTCTTCGACGCAGATGCCGACGCAGTCCGCTGCTGCAAATCTCTTGATGATCCCGTGAATGCCGACCGTGCCGCCGCCGGTGTTGCCTTCAAACCGAAGTGCCTGGGCATCGAGTCCTCCATCCATATCGACACGGCTTGCGCCGCGCGTTGTCCTTTGACCAAGCCGAGCATGTATTCGCGGTTCAATCAAAGAGACTCGCTTGGATTACCCACAACGTTTAACGGAGGCCGTAGTCTTCCGGTCTCCACGAGATGGCTCACACCGTCTACGGCACGCACGGGAGTACGCAAGGCACGGGTGACTCGTCGAATGAGCCTCGCTCGCTCGCCAGCAAGGTTGGATGATGACCGTCATCTCAGCATGCTTCGCGAAACGCAACCCAAGCGCGCCGCGGATGTCGGCGATCATCCAGCCTAGCCGGTCGATATCGACCGCAGCCGGGAACAGCCGGACGCCCTGTGCATTGGCAGGAATCGTGGAATCGTCCCCGTAGCATCCCCCATCCCTTGCCTTGTTTCTGTCCTTGCAGCCCGAAACGCGGTATGCAGAATGTAGGATGGGACTCAGCCAATGACCTATTTGATCCTTGCCCGGGACGGCACCAGTCAAATCGTGCTGAAGCGCGACAGCGAAGACGCGGCCGAGAAGAAGGCGCGCGAGCTGAAGGAGATGGGTTGGTTCGAGGTCGAGGTCCGCGAGGACAAGGCCGGCCACCCGGTTACGGCTACGGTGACCGATCGGCCCAACACCCTTCAATGACGCCTGCCCTTCATGGCGTCTTCCCTCCATGACGGCTCGATGAACCTTTGCCGGACGGCCCTTACACATGTGTGAGGAGCCTACGATGTCCGACACAGCCCATTATCGCTTCCAGTCCGATCAGGCGCGACGGCTGGCCCGCCAGGTCACCGACGCCGCGGTGCGCGAAAAGCTGCTCGAAATGGCCGAGGAGTATGGCCGCTACGCCGACCAGATCGAAGCCCGCAGCATCGAACCGGCACCTGCCCAGGCGATGGCTCATTAGGCTCAGCCCGCCCGCTCCCGCCGGCGCACCGGGCCGATCGCGGCCAGGAAGCACCTCGCGAGACCGACGACCCAAGCTTTCAGGTCTGCTCTTGACGCACTTTCTAAAGCCTGCCGCCAAACCGCGCGAAAGCGTCTGAGGATTTGTTCGGAACATTATGCGCCCTCACGCGATTTTCCCCGCATGAGGGTTCGCGAAATCAACCGCAATTTACTCTTTCTGGGCAGCTTCACGCTGCTGAGCGTGGCCGCCGCCGGCATCGTCGCCCTGCTCGATCCGGCGCCCGCGCCGGCCAGCGCCGCGCCCCGGCCGGCCGCGAATCAGGCGCCGGTCCCAAGCCAAGCACCGGCCCAGACGCCGGTCCGGATCGTCGGTACCCCGTTCGTCCCGAACACCAATCCCCGCCAGCGCTGACCGCCCTCGCGCCCAGGCACGTCACAATTTTGTCACCGCGCCTGCAAAACAGGCGTCTTCATCAACCATCATGATGGCGAGTGCTTGATTCCGCGGGGTTGCTCTGATGCAATCCGCGCGCTCAAGGTGCGCCATGAAGTGGATGAAGGAACGCGATCTCCTGATCGCGCAGACAATGGCTTTCGTACAGTCGGTGAAGGGCAAGCTGCCCGACGCCGAGCTGCCGACGGCTGCCCCGCGGACCGCCGTGCCACCAGCACCTGCCCCGCTGCCCGCCACCGCGTCGGTCGAGGCAGCCTTTGACGCAGAGCCAGCCTTTGACGCAAAGCCCGCCGTGGAGGCAAAGCCCGCCCTGGAGATCAAGCCTGCGGCCGAGGTCCAAAGGGTGGTCATGCCGCCGCCGCTGCCGGTGCCGACCGTGCTCGAGGGCCTGCCCCCCGCGCCGCCGCCTTTGACGGTGACCGTCGTGGAAGTCCCGCCGCCGGCGCAGCCGCCGCAATTTGCCAAGCTCGACATCAGCGGCGACTTCGGATCCGAGGTGCGCGAGCGGGTGGCCAATTTCCGCGCGCAGCAGCAGCGTTTCCTCAAGGAGCGCGAGGAATACTGCACCACGACCATGGCCAAGGTCCGCGCTGCGATCCGCGACAACAGCGAGTTGCCGCGCTCCGGCAAGTAACCGGCCCCCTTTAATCTCCGAATCGTTCGCTGACCTTCAGCCGCGCGCGCCCGGTTTCACCGGCTCGGTCAGGAAGCGTCCGCTCGATCGAGCCGGCGTCGGCTCCTCCACAGCGTCGACAGCAGGCTGCTTGCCTTCCAAAATCGATCGCAGGCCGGCCACGGCCTGGGTCATCCGTTCGGCGAATTTGGCCGCGGCGCCATCGAGGAACGCCTTGTCCTTCGGCTTCGGCTTGGCGATCCGCAGCTCGAAGCGGGACGTTCCGTCCGGGCCGTCCAGAACGGCGCGGGTCATGATGATGCGCGGGGCTCCGGGCACCGGCAGCGTGATGCCGACCGTGAAGTAGTCGACCGGACGCCAGTCGAGCGTCTCCTCGACGTTGGTATGGTTGCCGTGCGCGCAATGATTTTTGGTGCCGACACCGCGTCGCCCCTTGCCTGACTCCTCGATGATGTCGTCGGCGTCCCACCATTTCCGCCATTGCCCGGGCACGGTGATGAACTCCCACACCGTCTGCCGCGGCGCGGCGATGTCAAACTCCAGTATCGCGTAGGCGTCTTCGCGCGTCACCTCCATCCGCGTTTGCGCGTCGTCATGCTGCCACGCCGTTTCGAGATCGCGCGCCCACAGCGTCACATCGCCGATGATGTCGATGGTTTCGTGATGGGGGATGAGACCTTGCGCCACCGGGTCGACGCCCATGGCGCGGATCGCGGCGTCGCTGTAGAGCGCGTAGGCGCGGCCGCCGAGCTTCTCACCGACGCTGTTCTTGAGCAGCCGGTGGACCAGAATGACGTCGCGCCCGGCGAGCTCTTCCCGGCCGCCCATCTTCTGCTTCACCATCTCGCCGTGATGGACGACGAATTTGAAATCGAGATCGCCCATCGCGACGCAGGCCTTGCACTCGCAGGTCGAGGCCTGGCGAACGTCGCGCAGCCGCCGGCGGAATTTGAAATAGGCGCCCTCGATCGCGTCCTGCAGCAGCGAGCCGTCGATTGTCCCGGTCGAGTAGACGAACGCGGCGTCGCCCTCGAATTTGGCGAGGCGAAATGGCGGGCGCAGCCCTTTCACCACCACGTCCATGAAATCGGCGATGATGTCCTGCGCATGGTCGAGCTCGACCGCCGCGAGGAAGTTGGTGTAGCCGGAAATGTCGGCAATCGCGAAATACGCCGCTTCAGCCTTCGGAAGCATGGAGACCTCCCGCGTAACCTTTTCGTGCGATGGCGCAGTCTGTCACACCGCGCCATACGAGGTCGAGGGCGGCGCTCCTTGTTCTGACGCGTTTTCTGAGCGCGAACCGGTACCCACTTCGCTTGAAAACGCTCTAGCGGCCGCCGATCTTCTGCAGCACCGGCAGCAGATGCTTTGCGAACTCGCTTGGGTTCTCGCTCATCGGGAAATGCCCGAGGCCTTTCATGATGGTGGCCTCACTGCCGGCAATGCTGTTCGCCACCGCCAGCGTCTCCTCCGGCGTGCAGGAATAGTCGTACTCGCCCGACAGCAGGAACAGCGGGCAGCGCTGGGTGTCGATCTCGGCGACGCGGGCGCGGATATCGCCGTCGATCTTGTAGAAATAGAGGTCGCCCTTGAACACGCCGGGCCCGCCCTGCATGTAGTGCCACAGCGTCTCCCACCGCTCATTGTCGGGCGCGTCGGGCCCGACCAGGCCCGAGACGATGGCGGCCGCGACCTCGCCGCCATGCACGTCCGGCCGGTGCAGGAAATTCAGGTCGTAATAGGGATCGACATGCGCGCCGGCCTGCAGGCCGATGATCGCACGGAAGCGTTCGGGATGCTCGAGCGCGAGATGCAGCGCGATCCGGCCGCCGATCGAGCAGCCGATCACGATCGGCCTGTCGAGGTCGAGCGCCTCCATCACGGCCAGGATCATCGCCGTGTATTGCGCCGAGGTGAGCTGGTATTCCTCGTCGTGCCAGCCCTGGGGCGGCGACGACTTGCCGTGCCAGGGCATGTCGAAGGCGATGACGCGATGGTTGCGCGTGACCCGCGGATCGTTCATCAGGCCGCGATATTGCCGCCCGTCGGCGCCCGCGGTGTGCAGGCAGAGCAGTGGCGTGCCCTCGCCGGCCTCCTCGACATAGACGCGGTGCGCCCGGCCTGACAGTTCGAGATGCATGTAGCGGCCGATGATCGGTTCGAATCTGGCGCTCATGCGGCCGCTCCCTCGCGGCGCAGCTTGCCGAGCGCCTCCTTGAAATAACGCAGGTTCGCCATGAAGATCTGCAGCTCGCCCTCGGCCTTCAGCACACGGCGCTTGATCAGCGCCATCAGGTCGTTCGAGCCCGGCGGCGGCCGCTTTTCGCAGAACCGGTCCCACTCCTCGTCCGAGGTGCGCAGCGCGAAGGACGACGACGGCATCACGAACGGGCCCCTCGTCACAGCGACGATGCGGCCCTCATGGATCGCGATCAGCCAGGCGGCCTTGCCGATCTCGAGCAGGAAAGTCGTGGTCAGGTAGCGGCCGCGCCGCACCAGGCCGGCGTCGCAATTGACCCGTTCCTTCAGCATCTCGATCATGACAGCTCCCCCCCGATCGCGGCCCGTCCGCGCAGGCCGCAGCGGGCACTTCTGCCGACAATGATGGAAGGAATGGCTGGGCCGTCAATCGTTACAGGCGTCGCGCGGCCACGGCGTTTTCGCGTGGGCCGCTACATACAGGCTTTGGCTGGAGCCAAATTTCCCTAGAGCCACGACCAGACCAGCGCCACGTTGGCGGCACAGGCTGCGAGCAGCACAACCGCAAGCGCGAGCTGCACGCGTTCGTAGGGGGGCTGGTGGATCGCTCTCATGGCTCGGAGCATCCGGCGATTCTACCCGAGGAGTCCCAGAGATTCTTTTTTCCGGGGTTTACCGCTCATTAAGGACTCAGGCCCTCCGGCAAAAGGTCCGAAATGACTCATGTTTTCAGATGCTTGCCCGAATCCAGCTCACGGTTCCGTGATCGGAACGGCGATCTCGTGTGAAACCCGGGACGGGGCCCTGGCGTTGTCGGTTGTTTGGGGAAACGACGAATGCCGTACGCGCTATTCTACCAAGACGCCAAGCTGAGCAAGGCCTACCCGACCGAGGCCGATGTCTGGAAGCTTGCCCGGAAGTCGGGCCTGGTGGTGGATACCGTCTCCGAGGAGGAGAAGTCCTCGCCGCGCCCGGTGCTGGACAATGACTACGAGATCCGGCCGTGCCAGCCCGAGCCGAATGAGGACCCGGTCAAGAACAAGGCCGATGCCGATCGCGAAGCGCGTCTGGAGCCGCGGTTGAACTGAGGGACAGTTGGTCGTCCGGTGCGCAGGCGCGGACCGGATGTCGATGCGGCCGTCGTGTTGCCCTTACGGCGTCGCCGTCGCTAGCGACGCCTGTTCGGCGGCGAGCGACACGCAGATTTTCCGCCGATGCAGACCGCGGATCGACCCGGTCACCTTGAGCACCTTCCCGGCCGTGCAGGAGGCGTCCTGCACGAACACGACCTCGTAAGGCGCAAGCGCCAAGGGTTCGGATTTCAGGATGGTCTGGGCAAAGCACGGCACAGAGACCGCAGAGATGATCAGCCCTAACGCAAAGCTACGCATGTTTGTTTGTCCACCAGCCCGGCGATCCCACAATAGCGCATCACGATGAAAGTTCCGTGCAATGCAGGAATTATTTTTTGCATTGCACGATCAGGCCTGAACATCGGGTGAATGTGGGTGCGCGGGCCCGCGGCAGGCCAACAAAGCGGCAGGCCAACAAAAAAGGCCGACCCGAAGGCCGGCCTTTCGATCTCGATGATACGACGACGCGATCAGTAGCGGGAGCCCACCGGACCGCCCCAGCCGAAGCGGTAGTTGACCCCGAGCTTGACGGTGTGCTCGTCGTTCCGGAAGCTCGCACCGACAACGTCGGCCGGACCGCTGGTGAACGTCGTCTTGCCGAAATTGTAATACTGGTACTCGGCCTTCGCCGACCAGTTCGGGGCGAACATGTATTCGAGGCCCGCGCCGACCGTGTAGCCGTCCTTGTGACCGCCATCGGTGGTGAAGGCCGCCGGCACGCCGCCGACCGACGCCGTGATGTTGTTGTTGTCGCGCCAGGCGTAGCCGCCCTTGGCGTAGAGCAGCGCCGGACCCCAGGTGTAGCCGAGGCGGCCGGTCACCGAACCGAGCTGGTCGGTATTGCCGGTCACGACCGTTCCGGCGGGGAACGTCAGGCCATTGTTCGAGGAGCTCGGCAGCCAAGAGTACTGCGCCTCGACACCCATCACCCAGTTGGGCGCGAACTGATAGTCGAAGCCGCCCTGCACGCCACCCATGAAGCGCGCGTCGCTGCCCATCAGATTGGTGCCGTCGGTGAACGCGCCGCCGACATGACCGCCGATATAGAAGCCGGTCCAGTTGTAGACGAGCGCCGGGGCGGTATAGGGCGGCGGTGCCTTGGTATAGGTCCGGGCCGGGATATCAGCCGCAAATGCCGGGCCCGCAAGGGCGGCCAGCGCGACTGTGCCGAGCAAGAACGTCTTCATCTCTGATCCCCGTTACGAACGCTGCGCTGTTAAGCCAAACAACGTGACGCCAATTAGGTTGCTTTGGGGCAATGCCTGACCTGTGATGTTTCCGACCTGTGACAGGGTCGCAACAACGCCCGTTTGTTCCTTGGCACAGAAGGTTTTTTTCACGGGTTAAGCAGCCGCATTTCGGCTGTATGTAAGTCGCAAACGGCTAAGGTGAAGTTCAGCGCTCCCCGAAAAGTGATCGGAGTTCGCTAACGGTCTGCTCAGGCTTGCTGCTGCGACGGCCCGCTGTGCCCCAAAGCGCGATGAGATCGCGCTTTGGCTCCTTGTTTGGGCATGATCTCCGCGCAAACGCTACGCGTTTGTCGCGAGGGAAAACCGCTTCGCACTTTTCCGGATCATGCCTAGCGCGCCATTTTTTCCAGATCCGGAAATGCCGCGTAGGACGCGCCGGCGCAGGGCTCGGCGGCGTTGTCGAGGATGCGGTCGAGCCGGCCGTCGACGAACAGGACGCCGCGCTCCCGGGCCGGGCGGTAATTGCCGTCGGTATCCTTTGCGCTGTAGCGCAGGCAGACCACGTAGCGCAGCCGGCCGCCGACCGTGCGCTGCACCGGCTCGGCAATCCCGGCTTCGCGGACCCCGACCGGATTGTTCAGGTAGGTCCGCATGAAGGCCAGGATCTGGTCGCGGTACCGGTCCGGAAACGGCTGGTTGGCGACGCCGCGATCGTCGGTGAAAGTGGTCGAGCTTCCGCCGTCGTCGCTGGTGAGGCAGCCGGCAAGCGGGATCGAGAGCAGCAGGATCGCCGCCAGTTTTGATGAAGTCCGCAAACGACGCTGTTTCATGAGTCCCCGGCCGCGTCTCATAAACCGCCAGGCGGGGAATTCGCAACTCGCTTGTTCCTGCCGAGCCGGCGCCCAGCGTCGCAACGGAAGCCCCGACGCACTCCGGCCCGCCGCCATTGGGGAAGCAATGGACGGACGGGCCGGTTCTGCATCCCAAGGGCGCAGCGGGGCAATGTGGATCGAACGACGCCCTTCGGATCAGGCTCAGCCGCGCTTGATCAGCCGCGCTTGGCCGGCACGACGTGCTTGGTGGCGACCTTCGCATGGATGTGCTTGGTCGCATGCTTCGGCGCCTTCACCTTCAGCATGCCCATGTGCTTGTGGTGGCGGTGATGGCGATAGTGCTTGTGGTGCATCTTGGCGTTGGCGTTGCGCACCTTCGACGGCAGCTGCTCGCTCTTGATGACGGGAGCGGCCTTGGTCGCCGGGGCGGTCGTGGTCACCGGCGCGGGCGCAGCAGTCTTGCCGGCCTCAGCGGCGAGCGCGGGCGCTGCGATCACGGACATGGCGAGCAGCGCGGCGGAAATCGTCTTCAGCATGGTGGTCTCCTCTGCGGGATCGAGAGGTCTCCGGCCGGATGGTCGGCCTCACCGATCAATGCACGTGACCTTATGGGCCGCGCACTGAACCCGTTCTGAAGGGCGCTGACGGTATTCATTCATGTGAATGACATCTTGGTCATGTTGGCCGTCCCCACCGGCGAGGATCACGCAATCGTGGGACCAGGCGGGAATGTTCTGCACCCTCGGGTGTTCAAGTCAGCAGGCTTGGGTGTAGGATTACCGAGCACGATCAGGAACGATCAGGAGCAACCAGGAATGAGCAGGACGACGAAATTTTTGGGCCTCGCAGTGCTCTCGATGACGCTCGCCGCCGGGCCGGTCATCTCGGCCTACGCCGCAGGCGGCGACAATCCCTCCCCGCCGGCTTCCGACAGCGGCAGCAAGAGCAAGAAGGCGAAGAAGGACAAGAGCTCCGCGATCGACGATCAGAAGTTCCTGGCCGGCTATCACGCCGCCTATGCCACGATCTACGACAAGCACGACTATACCGCCGCGATCGACCAGCTGAAGGCGCTCGGTCAGGATGACCGTGCCGACGTCGCCAACCTGATCGGCTATTCCTATCGCAAGCTCGGCGACTACAAGGTCTCGCAGATCTGGTACGAGCGCGCACTCAAGGCCGACCCGGCCCATGTGCGCACCTGGCAGTATTACGGCCTCTGGCAGGTCGAACAGGGCAACCGCGATCAGGCGCAATACCACCTCAACCGCATCGCCCAGCTCGCCGGTACCAGCAGCGACGAATATCGCTCGCTCGCCGCAGCGCTGGAGAAGCCCCCGGGCACCGGCCTGGTTTACTGAGCAGGCGAACCGTTCAAACATCAAGCCGGCGCGGTCATGCAGGACCCGCCGGCTTTTTGCTGCGCCGTAAAGCCGCAGGATGGGTGGAGCGCAGCCTACGGGTAGTGCTCGAGGCGCCGGTCGGGCTTTTGCGGGCGGCTCGCGCCGACCGTGCTGCCGTCAGCTGGCTTCGCCGGGTGCGCGGCCTTCGCGATCGGCAGGCCGCCGTCGCCGGTCTGCTTGCTGGTGTTGATCGCCTGGCCGGTGGTGATGTTGGCGGCCTGCCCGGCCCCCGCTGAGCCGGCCGACGGACCGGAGCTCTGCGCCAACACGGTTCCCGATAGCACCAATGCCGCCATCAGTATTGCCGCGTTGACTGTCATGGAGGGGGCCTTCTGCGCATGAATGATGCACAGCAACGCGCCGCTGCCGCGGACGTTCCCCCGGCACCATCATTTAAGGTAAATGCAAGGCGAATTCCCGCGCCCTTGCCACGCCTCGGGCAGCAGCACACGGGCAGGTGCGACTCAATCAGCCATGCGCCGCCGTCGGGCTGCGCAGCGCCGCCTCGCGATATTCGGCCCACGCCTGCCGCAGGATTTGCACCGACGAGGTGAGGAATATCATCGCCATCACCGCGGCGACCGCGAGATCGGGCCAGGCGGTGGCCGTTCCCCACACGCCGAGCGCGGCCACCATCACGATGAGATTTCCGATCGCATCGTTGCGCGAGCAGAGCCAGACCGAGCGAATATTGGCGTCACCGTTCTTGTAGGGCAGCAGAAGCAGAACGGACGACAGATTCGCCGCAAGCGCCAACGTCCCTATCGCGCCCATCACCTCGGCCTTCGGAACGCCGAGAATGAGGGTCTGGTAGACCGTGGAGCCGACGACCCAGAGCGCCATCAGGCTCAGCGAAGTGCCCTTCAGCAGCGCCGCCGACGCACGCATCCGCAGGCCGGCGCCGATCACCGCAAGACTCAGCCCATAGGTGACGGTATCGGCCAGGAAGTCGAGCGCATCCGCCTTGAGCGCCTGCGATCCGGCAAGCTGACCCGCGATCATCTCGGTCAGGAACATCGCGCCATTGATGGCGATGACGGTCCAGAGCACGCGCTTGTAGCGCGGATCGAGGCCGTCAAACACCGGAACGCCGCCCGAGCAGCCACACGCATCAGCCGTGAGGTTGCGATCCGACGCCGGCGCGCCGGCCTTCTTCGGCAACGTCAGCGGCGGTGGCGCACAGCATTCGGAGGTCTTCTGCTCGCAGCAATCGCTCATGGCTTGTCCTTCCAGACCACAGGATAAGTCCACCCGTGCAACGCATTCAAGCCGATCCGCCTGGAACAGCTCTGCTTTGACGATCATGTCTCGTGCTAGTTGCGGCTGCCGGCTGCGCTTCAGCCGACAGCCCATCGCGCGCGAAGCGACGATACGGGTGTCGCCTCACTTCGCCTTCTGGATCGCGGTGACGGTGTAGCCGCCGTCGCCCTCCTGGGCTTCGAACTTGACCTTGTCGCCGACCTTGACCTGCTTGAGCAGCGCGGGATCCTTGACCCGGTAGACCATCGTCATCGGCTCGTCCATGCCGAGGCTCTTGGCCGGGCCGTGCTTGAGCGTGATCTTGCCCGCGCCCTCGTCGATCTTCTTGACCTCGCCGTTGATGGCTGCGGCCTGCGCGAAAGCGCCGCCGAATGTCAGCGCCAGCAAAGCTGCGGCTGCAATCCGGATCATCCTGTTCATCGTTGTCGTCCTTTCTCTCGTTGCTGGTTTCATTTCACGATGACGCGGCCGGTCATCCCGTAGTCGCGGTGATCGGGGATCAGGCAGGAATATTCGAATGTTCCGGCCTTGGTGAACTTCCAGACGATCTCCGCGGTCTTCTTGGGCGCGAGGCGGACGCCGTTCGGATCGTCATGCTCCATATGCGGATGCTTCTTCATCACTTCGGCATGCTTCAAATTCTCCTCGGTGGTCGCGAGCAGGAATTCGTGATCCTCGGTGCCGGCATTCTTGATCACGAAGCGGATCTGTTCGCCGCGCTTGACCTCGATGCGGAACGGCGTGAACTCCATCTCCTTCATCTCGACCTCGACCGTGCGCGACGGCTTGCTCGGATCGCCGGGCTCGCCGGCCGAATAGGATTGGTGACCGTGTTTTTCGTGACCGCGCGACGGCGCCGCGGTGATCGACAGCGCAATGAGCGCGATGCCGATCGTGGTGCGGTGATTCATTGGATTCTCCATTCTGAGTTTGTTGCTTGCTTTTCGTTGGACGGCGCGTCGATCCGCTACATCTTCATTCCCTTCATCGATGGCTTGCTCTTCCGCTCGGGCGCGGCCGGTTGCTGCCGCGCGGGCTCGGCCACTGGCGCCTCGACCTCATAGGCAACGGTGCCCGGCGGATAGTTGTATGGGCCGGGATCGGCGTAATCGTCGCGGCCGAGCCCCTCGCGGATCTTCATCACGGTGAACATGCCGCCCATCTCGATCGGCCCGAACGGTCCCGTTCCGGTCATCATCGGCAGCGTGTTGTCGGGCGCCGGCATCTCCATGTTGCCCATCGCCATGCCGGTCGATCCCATCACCATGGCGTCGGGCGCGAGCTTGCCGACCGCCTTCGCCAGATCCTGACGCGACACGCCGATGAAATTGCGCACGTCGTGGCCCATCGCGTTCATGGTGTGGTGCGACTTGTGGCAGTGGAACGCCCAGTCGCCCGGATTGTCGGCGAGCATGTCGAACGTCCTGACGGCGCCGACCGGCACGTCGGTCGTGGTCTCCGGATATTGCGCGCTCTGCGGCACCCAGCCGCCGTCGGTGCAGGTCACTGCGAAATTGTGCCCGTGCACATGGATCGGATGGTTGGTCATGGTCAGATTGCCGATCCGCACGCGGATCCTGTCGCCGAGCCGGATCGGCATCGGATCGATGCCGGGATAGACGCGGCTGTTCCAGGTCCACATGTTGAAGTCGGTCATCTCATTGACCTTCGGCAGATAGGTGCCGGGGTCGATGAGATAGCTGCTCATGATGAAGACGAAGTCGCGGTCGACGGGACGGAACGCCGGATCGCGCGGGTGCACGATGAACATGCCCATCATGCCCATCGCCATCTGCACCATCTCGTCGGAATGCGGGTGGTACATGAAGGTCCCGCTGTGCTTCAGCTCGAACTCGTAGACGAAGGTCTTGCCCGGCTTGATGTGTGGCTGGTTGAGGCCGCCGACGCCGTCCATGCCTGACGGCACGATCATGCCGTGCCAGTGCACCGTGGTATGTTCAGGCAATTTGTTGGTGACGAAGATGCGGACCTTGTCGCCTTCGACCGCCTCTATGGTCGGTCCCGGCGCCTGGCCGTTATAGCCCCACAGATTGGCCTTCATGCCGTGGGCGAATTCGCGCACCACCGGCTCGGCGACGAGATGGAATTCCTTCCAGTCGCCGTTCATCCGCCATGGCAGCGACCAGCCGTTGAGCGTCACCACAGGCCGGTAGTCGGGCCCGCTCGACGGATGCAGCGGCGGCTGCATCACCGCTCTGTCCATGGTCTGCGCTTCCGGAATGCCGGCAGCCTGGACGCGGCCGCTGACCGCGCTTGCCGTGACCAGCGCCGCGCTCCCCAAAAATCCTCGACGTGAAAACATCTACGTCTCCTCTTAATGATCGCCGGCCGCAGGTGCGGTCGAGGCGATGGCGGATGGTGTCGATGGCGCGGCCGCCGGGCCGCCGCCGTTGATCGCGGTCTGCAGGTCGGATTGCGCCAGCCAGAAGTCGCGTTTGGCATCGATCGCTGCGCGCAGCGAGCCGAGCCGCTGCCGCGCTTCGGTCAGCAGCGCGAACACGTCGACCTGCATGCTGGAGAAGCGCAGCTGCATCTCCTCGGTGATGATCTGCCGCAACGGCAGCACCTCGCGCTGGTAGTGGCTCGCGATGTCGTAAGTGGAGCGATAGACGCGGTACGCGTCGCGCGCCTCGGAGCGGACATTGATGGCCTTCTCGGTCAGCCGGTTCATGGCCTGCCGGTAGGTCTCGGCCGCCTGACGCACCCGCACCTCGCCGCCGTCGAAGATCGGGATCTGGAACTGGACGTCGAAGCCGCGCTCCCTGAACGGCGGGCCTTCCGGATCGCGCGTCCGCCTGTCGATGCCGGCGACATCGAGCAGCGTGACGAAGCGCGTCGCTTCGGTGAGATCGAGCGCCTTGGCAAGCGCGACAATCTCCATCCGCGCGATCTGCAGATCGACGCGATGACCGACCGCCGCGACCTCGATCGACGGCTGTTCCAGTGGCCGCTTCGGCAGCAATGGCAATTTGCTGGGGAGTCGGAAGCCGAGATCGCCGTCCCAGAGCCCGAGCAGACGCGCGAGCCGCTCGCGCGAACTCGCCGCGTTCTGCCGCGCGCTGGCGAGGTCGGCCGTGATCTCGGCGTAGAACACCTGCTCGCGGGCCTGGTCGAGCTTGTTCATGCCGCCGGTCTCGCCAAGTTTTTTGGCGAGCTGCGCGGTCGATTCGGCAGTCGCCTTCGCATCCGTCAGCAGCGCGATCGTCTCGTTCGCGGCCACAACAGCGACATGGGCACGCCGCACCTCGGCAGCGAGCCGCAGGGTAGCGAGCGCGGCCTTGAGCTGTGCCTGGCGGAAGCGCTCGCGCGCGATTTCGGAGCGCGCCGGCAGCGTCGCCAGCGCCAGGATGTCGCCGACCACCTGCCGCTCGACCTCGCTGGCGCCGTTTCCGGTGATGCGCTGTAACGAGAAGGTCGGGTTCGGCGGCAGGCGGTCGGCGACGAGGTCCGTCTCCGCCAACGCCAGATCGTTATAGGCTGCCTGCAAGCCCTTGTTGTTCAGCAGCGCGAGCTGGACGGCGGCATCCGCGGTCAGGTCGCGCGCCAGCAGCCGCTTCACCGCGGCGTCGACGGTCGTGGCTTCGTCTTTGGTGCGAACGAAGGCAACGTCCTTGCCGATCGCCTGCTCGGTCACCTCGGAGACGACGCCCATGCCGCTGTCGGGCGAGAACGACGCGCATCCCGCGAGCGCGGATGTCAGCAGCAGGATCGGCACGATGGCCAGATGTCGCATGGCGCCCTCCTACCGATTCGAATTGGTCGGCGGCGTCACGCCGTCGTTGCGCGCGCGCCAGGGCAGCGGCGTCGCCGGACGCAGGCTGCTGTAGGGCGCGATCGTCGAGCGGTCGCCGACGCTGGCGCTGCCCGCCGACGGGTTTGCCGGATCGCCTGCGACGGCAAGCGGCCGGCCGTCGGCCATGCAGCCGGCGAGCGGCGCGGCCGCGATGACGGCGGCGGCCATCCGCGACAAGAATGTGGATGGCGTACGCCGGCCAAGCCTGTTGCCAAGCCGTGTGGCCACGGCGGCGAGTCTCGCCCCGAAATGCGAAAACATGGATCTGTCCCGATCGTCAGATGAATGACAGGCATGCGCACGCGAGCGCGCGGCGCAGCCACGATGTCAGCTGAGGATCAGGCGATGGGGGGACGATAGAGCCGCGCGGGCGCCTCGCTGTGCAGGCTCTGGAAGGCCTCGGCGAGACGGGTCGCGATCGGGTGCAAGGGAGCAGCGACGGACGGAAGATCGGCCGGCAGCGCCGACACGCACATCATCGCGCAGCACGGCCCCGGCGCGTTCTTGCCGTCGTGGCTGTGCTTCACCGGTGGTTCAGCGCCATCGGCGGCGTGATGCATATGCATGCCGCCATGATCGTGGGCGGCATGATCGTGCGCGGCGCCATCCGCATGCACCATCGAGGCATCATGCACCTGTACCGCGGCGGCCGGCTGGACCTCATCGGTCAGGCACGGAAACGGCGCCCCGAACGCGAGCGCGACGGACGGCGCGAGGACGCAAAACAGATAGGCCAGGATGATGGAACATCCCGCCCGTATCCGCCCTGACCTCGTCAATCGCACCAACACTTGCGTGATCGCCCCGAACTCGCCTCGCCCGCACCCCGACAGCAAATCAGTTGACCGCGAACCGCCATCCTATATACCCCCGCAGGGTATCATTCAATCCGGTTTGAACCAGCCGACGAATTCGCAACCCCTGCTACACGCGGTCGCACGACCGGCGCAACGACATCCGCTTCCGGCACCCTCGTGCGAAGCGCCAAGCCCTTCACGACGGCGAAGATCGCGGGAATCACGATCAGCGTCAGCAAGGTCGACGAGATCATACCACCGATCATCGGCACCGCGATGCGCTGCATGATCTCGGAACCGGTGCCGGTGCTCCACATGATCGGCAGCAGCCCGGCCATGATGGCAACCACCGTCATCATCTTTGGCCGCACCCGCTCGACCGCGCCCTCGATGATCGCGTGGTTGAGATCGTCGCGACCGATCGTGCGGCCCTCGGCGACGCGACGCGCGGTGATCTCGGCCAGCGCCTGGTTGAGGTACATCAGCATCACGACACCGGTCTCGGCGGCGACCCCGGCCAGCGCGATGAAGCCGACCGCGACCGCAACCGACAGGTTGAAGCCGAGCGCCCACATCAGCCAGAGCCCGCCGACCAGCGCGAACGGCAGCGACAGCATCACGATCATGGTCTCCGCCACCGAGCGGAAGTTGAGGTAGAGCAGCAGGAAAATGATTGTCAGCGTCACCGGCACCACGATCTTGAGCCGCGCCGCGGCGCGTTCGAGATATTCGTACTGACCGCTCCAGATCACGTAGGCGCCGGGCGGAAACTGCACGGCGGCCTGCACCGCGCGCTGCGCATCCGCGACATAGCCGCCGAGATCGCGATCGCGGATGTCGACATAGATGTAGGTCGCAAGCTGCCCGTTCTCGGTCCTGATCGTGGTCGGCCCGCGCGCCGGCGTGATATCGGCGACCTCGCCGAGCGGCACGGCGCCGCCCGCCGGCATCGGCACCAGGATGTCGCTCGCAATCGCGCCCGGATTGTCGCGCAGGTCGCGCGGATAGCGCATGTTGACGGTGAAGCGCTGCCGCCCCTCCACGGTCGTGGTCACGGTCTGACCGCCGAGCGCAGTTGCGATCGTGTCCTGCACGTCCTGCACCGCGATGCCGTAGCGCGACAACGCCTCGCGGTTCGGCGTGATCTCGAGGTAGTAGCCGCCGAGGCCGCGCTCGGCATAGGCCGACGAGGTGCCAGGCACGCCCTTCACGACCTGCTCGATCTGGCGGGCGAGCTTGTCGATCACCGCGAGATCGGGGCCGATCACCTTGACGCCGACGGGGGTGCGGATCCCGGTCGACAGCATGTCGATGCGCGCCTTGATCGGCATGGTCCAGGCGTTGGAGACGCCGGGGAATCGCAGCGCCTTGTCCATCTCGGCGATCAGGCCGTCGAGCGTGAGGCCCTTGCGCCATTGCTGTTTCGGCTTGAGGTTGACGACGGTCTCGAACATCTCCGACGGCGCCGGGTCGGTCGCGGTCGCGGCGCGGCCGGCCTTGCCGTAGACCGAGACGACCTCGGGAAAGCTGCGGATGATGCGGTCCTGCATCTGCAGCAGCTCGGCCGCCTTGGTCACCGAAATCCCCGGCAGCGTGGTCGGCATGTAGAGCAGCGTGCCCTCGTTGAGGTCGGGCATGAACTCGGTGCCGAGTTGCCGGGCCGGCCAGACCGTCACGGCGATCGCTGCGAGCGCGAGCAGGATCACCAGCGTCTTGGCCCGCAACACGCCGTGGATGACCGGACGGTAGATCCAGATCAGGAAGCGATTGATCGGATTCTTGTGCTCGGGGACGATCCTGCCGCGGACAAAGATCACCATCAGCGCCGGCACCAGCGTCACCGACAGCAGCGCCGCTGCCGCCATCGCAAACGTCTTGGTGAAGGCGAGCGGCGAGAACAGCCGCCCCTCCTGCGATTCCAGCGTGAAGATCGGCATGAACGACACGGTGATGATGAGCAGGCTGAAGAACAGCGCCGGTCCCACCTCCGCCGCGGCCTCGATCAGGATCGCGACCCGCGACCGGCCGGGCTCGGCCCGCTCCAGGCGCTTGTGCGCGTTCTCGATCATCACGATCGCCGCATCGATCATGGCGCCGATCGCAATCGCGATGCCGCCGAGGCTCATGATGTTGGAGCCGATCCCGAGCAGCTTCATCGCGCCGAACGCCATCAGCACGCCGACCGGCAGCATCAGGATCGCGACCAGCGCGCTGCGGACGTGCAGCAGGAACACGAAGCAGACCAGCGCGACCACGACGCTCTCCTCGAACAGTGTGCGCTTGAGCGTGTCGATCGCCGCATAGATCAGGTTGGACCGGTCATAGACCGGCACGATCTCGACCGACTTCGGCAGGCTGGTCGCGATCTCGTTGAAGCGTTTCTTGACGTTTTCGATCACGTCGAGGGCATTGACGCCGAAGCGTTGCAGCACGATGCCGCTCGCCACCTCGCCCTCGCCGTTCAATTCGGCGATGCCGCGCCGCTCGTCGGGGCCGAGCTCGACGCGGGCGACGTCGCGCAGCAGCACCGGCGTGCCGTTGTCGGTCTTCAGCACGATGTTGCCGAGATCGTTGATGTCCTTCAGATAGCCCTTGCCGCGAATGACATATTCGAATTCGGAGAGCTCGACGGTGCGGCCGCCGACGTCGGCATTGCTGGCGCGGATCGCATCGCGCATCCGCTGCATGGTGATGCCGCGGTCGCGCATCCGCTGCGGATCGAGGATCACATTGTACTGCTTGACGAAGCCGCCGACGCTCGCAACCTCGGCGACGCCTTCCGCTCTGGCGAGCGCGAATTTCAGATTCCAGTCCTGGATGGTCCGGGTGTCGGCAAGATTCAACTCTTTCGACATCACGGCATATTGGTAGACCCACCCCACCCCGGTCGCATCGGGACCGATGGTCGGCGACACGCCGGCCGGCAGCCGCGACGCCGCCCCGTTGAGGAACTCGAGCACCCGCGAGCGCGCCCAGTAGATGTCGGTGCCGTCCTCGAAGATGACGTAGACGAAGGAGACGCCGAAGAACGAGAAGCCGCGCACGACCTTCGACTTCGGCACCGTCAGCATCGCCGTGGTCAGGGGATAGGTGACCTGGTCCTCGATCACCTGCGGCGCCTGGCCGGGATACTCGGTGTAGACGATGACCTGGGTGTCGGAGAGATCGGGGATCGCATCGAGCGGCAGATGCAGCAACGCGTAGAGACCCGCGGCAGCCGCAAAGCCGGTGCCGAACAGCACCAACAGCAGGTTGCGCGCCGACCAGGCGATGATGCGGGCGATCATGGCCGGCCTCCGTCCGTCATCTGGCCGTCGGCTGTTGCCCCTTGCGCAGCGCCGGCCTCGGCGAAGCCCTTGATCGCGGCTTTCAGGTTGCTTTCGGCATCGATCAGGAAGGTCGCCGACGTGACGACCGCATCGCCCTCCGCGATCCCGTCGCGGATTTCGACATAGCCGTCGCCGCGCCGCCCGAGCTTGACCTCACGCGGCTCGAACCGGCCGTTGCCCCGGTCGATCAGCACGGTCTGCCGGCTTCCGGTGTCGAGGATGGAGTTTTCCGCCACCGTCAGCACCGGCGCCGCGCTGCCAATGTCGATCTCGGCGTCGACATACATGTCCGGCAGCAGCGCTAGATCGGCATTCTGCAGTTCGATCCGCACCCGCGCGGTGCGCGTGTCCTTGTTGACCTGCGGATAGATCACGCTGATCTGGCCCATGAACGCGCGGCCGGGATAGCTGCGGGCCCGCACCGCGACCTTCTGCCCGACCACGATGTTGCCGAGATCGCGCTCGGCGACATCGACCAGTGCCCACACGACAGAGACGTCAGCGATCCGGAACAGCACGTCGCCGGGCTGGGCACGCATGCCCTCGATCGCGGAACGCTGCAACACGATGCCGTCACGCGGCGACAGCCACTGGATCGCGAGCGGCACCGCGTGGCTTTTCTCCATCTCGGCGATGATGGACTCGGGAACGTCGAGATTGGTCAACCGCTGCTTGGAGCCGCGTCCGTAGGGCTCGATATTCGCGATCGCTTTCGAGGTCATGGTCGCGACATATTCGGCCGCGGCGGACGACACCGCCGGGCTGTAGATCTCCATCAACGGCTGCCCCTTGGTCACCCGGCTGCCGGTCGTGATGTCGGCGACCTTCTGCACGTAGCTCTCGGCCCGCATCGCGATGACGGAGACGCGCCGTTCGTCGAGCTGGATCGTGCCGGGGGCACGCACGAGCGTGCGGATGCGACGCATCTCCGCCGCTTCGGATTTGACGCCGGTGCGTTGGATTTTTCCGGGCGACAGCGTGATCGAGCCGTCGTCGCTGTCCTCGCCGTCGTAGACCGCGATGTAGTCCATCCCCATTGAATCCTTCTTCGGCACCGGCGAGGTGTCGGGAAGCCCCATTGGATTGCGATAATATTTGACCTTGCGCGCGCCCTTGGCGTCCGCCGGCATCGACATTGGCGCGTCCGGCTCGTCGAAGCTGAGATCGGCGCCGGCGGCGACGGGCTGGTAGTTGCGGCCGTCAGACGTCTTCTTCGGCGTCAGCGAGTAGGACGGCTTGCCGTCCGGATCGCGGAAATAGATCGGCGCGCCGGCTTCCGCCGCTTGCGCAGCAGGAGCAACGAGATTTGCGCCCGGCCACGGCGGCACGCCGCGACCGAGATATGCGACGCCTGCCGCTGCAACGATCGCAGCGGCAACGCCTGCCAGAGCGAGCCGGTTCATTTTCCGGCCGTGACCACGAGCTTGCTTTCGACCGTGCCGGTCTCGCCCTGCACCTTCGCGCCGAGCGACAGCTGCCAGCGCCCGGCCATGCCGAAATTCGCCTTGAACCGATAGGTGCCGGGTTCGGTCCCCGGCATCGGCGTGACCTTGGTGGCCATCTCCTGCATGCCGTCCGGGGCCATGTCGAGCCGCGTCGCGAAGATCACGGCGTCAGGTACGGCCTTGCCGGTCTTGGTGTTCGTCAGCCGGACGGTGACAACCTTGTCCGGACCGGCCTGAACCGTCTGGTCGACGAGCTGGAATTCGTAGTCCTTGATGTCGGCGAGCGCGACAGTGGCGGTGCCAGTCAGCGCGAGGCCGATGAGCGCGGCCGCTACGGCACGCGGCGTATTGAACGACGTCATTTCGTTTTATTCCTCGATTGGATTTGGTCTGCCGCTTGCGCGGCACGCGACGTCCACGCGCCCCAAAGGTCGCGCGGCAGCAACCGGCGCTTGCGGCGCCAGTCAGACCAAATGTCGAGGAGGATGGTCGGGAGGCGGACGGACCAGCCCGTCAGCGACCAGATCGTCATGCGGATGCAATTGCAGCTGCGTCGACGGCCGCACCGCGAGGCCGACGGTCGATGGTCCCTCGTGCAGGACCTTCAACATGCAAATCGCAACCAGCGGACAATCCCGGCAATCATTGCTGTTCTGCTTGTCGGGGCAGCACGGCATATCGGCCGCCATGTCCGACATGTCCGCCATCTGGCTCATACCGGTCAGCGCAGATCCGGCCGCCGCGGGCGTCGCCAGCGGCGCAATTGTCAGGCCTGCCGTCACGAGGACGGCGAGCAGCAATCTGAACAATTGGCGAACATTCATGTCGCGACAGTCTCACAAAGGACGGGCGCTGAAAAGGTCACCCTGTTCACAACTGCACTAGCGGGAGATTGGGTGGTTAATCGTTCATCCCGGCTTGGCGCCCGCATGCCTCGCCTATCGAGACTTCGGGCCGCCGTGATAGCGCCACGGCGTCCGGGCTGCGTCCGGGACGCTCGCCGGCTGCAAGCGCGCCGCTCCCGGATCGTAGCCGAATGCAGACATCGGGTCGCGTTGCGCCGCAACCGTAGCCGCCGGTGCGGTTTCTGCGGCCTCGTTGGGTAGGTACCTCCTGTCGGAGGCGGTCGGGCCCGCTTGCGCGGTTGCCGACGCCACCGCAAGCGGCGCGAGGATTGAGAAGGCAAGCAGGCATTTGTTGATCGACATCATCGGCTCCATCATTTTCCTGAAGCGCATTGATTTGCGCTTCTGATCATGAGTTCGGAGCCGATGTTTCCCCGGTTACACGCTCACGCCGACGTGAGAGGTCCGATCACTGCCTTTCACCAGCGCAGCAATCGCGGTCCCAATGCCGCGCCTGCAAGTGTGCACAGCACGATCGTGCCGCCGTACCACAGCGCGACAAAGGGCAACGAGTCATCGGTGCAGTGGAGTGCATAGGCGACGGCGCTCACACCGCCTGCGACAAGGCCGCCGAATGCCCCCGCCTGCACCAGGTTGGTCGGCGCCGCCTTTCTGACTGCCCAGATCACCACGGCAAACGGCACGATCGCGATGATCGGAACCGAGATGAGGCATTCGAGCCATTGGTCTCCCATGACCATCCTGTCCCAGTGGGAGCTGGGCGCCTGTCCGAGGTTGATGGCGGCAAGCAGCATGATCGCCCCGAACGGGAGTGCGGCCAGTCCAAGCGAGATCTTTCGCTCGCCGCCCGGCCGCGCCAGCCGGGTCAGATAGACCGACGCCGCGCCGACAGTCGCCAGCGCGAATGCGAGCTTCAAAAAGAGGAAGGTCACGGCACGCGGCGTGGTCAGGTCGGCGCGGACGCCAAGCCCGGCAAACACGAGGCCAAGCGCGGCAACCAGCGCCAGCCCGAGCGCGATAGCGACGGCCCGGCCGACCAGCCGGCGATCGACCGGCTCGACATTGTTGCTCAGCGCCGCGATGAGTTCATCGGTCTTCATGGCTTCGTCCTCCCGGCGATCAACGCGGCCAATGCCTTCAGCCCGCGATGAATGCTGACCTTCACACTGGATTCCGACATGTCGCACCGCTGCGCCGCTTCTGCGACGCTCAATCCATCGAGCTTTACGGCCGCGATCGCGCACTGCATGTTATCAGGCAATTGCTTGAGCAATCGCCTGAGGTCGAAGCTGCTCTCGGCGCCGATATGGTCGTCATGGGCTGTGATGTCGTCGGCCTCATCGATCGGCACGTCGGCGCGCGAGGCCCGCGTGCGACGCAGGAAATCGATCAGCTTGTAGCGCGCGACCGCGTGCACCCAGGGCGTCAGTGGCTGTGCCGGGTCGTAGGTGTGCCGCTGCAGGTGAATTGCCAACACGGCCTCCTGCACCAGGTCCTCCGCCTCCGCCGCGCCGCGGCCGGTCCTCGCAAGCTTGCTCTTGTAGTAGGCACGCAAATGCCGGCTCAGGCGCTCGAGCAACGCCCGGTGGGCCGCCGCGTCGCCATCCTGGCTGGCAAGCATCAGTGGCTTGAGCTCGTTTTCCGCGGTCGTCATGCAGCGCTTCTATGGTCTGGTTCGCTGAGGCGACCGGTTTGGTTACAGCCCGATCGGCCGGACCACGAATATTTTCGAAGCCGCGACGGGTCGAGCTCAGTTCGCACATCATCCCGACAGTTTGCGGCTTCATCCCGGCTGGATGAGCCCGTCTTTGGCGGCCGCCGACCACAATCTTGCCAGATGGGGCCTTGACCTGTGCTATCGCCGAAATGACATGAGGGACTGACCAACGGACCCGCGGCCCATGCAACTCGTCTCGACCCTGACCTGTCCGGCCTCCGGATTCGCCGCGACCGAAACCATGCCGACCGATGCCTGCCAGTTCTTCTACGACTGCCGCGGCTGCGGCACCCGCCTCAAGCCGCTTGCCGGGGATTGCTGCGTGTTCTGCTCTTACGGGACGGTCCCCTGCCCTCCGGTGCAGACGCGCGGCGCATGCTGTGGCGGATCAGGGGCAGCCTGAGCCCCCGCCACTGATTTGCCCGGCGGCGCACGCTCCCGCGGCGAAGATGTTTCGGTTTGTCGGCTAGGCAAGCCCGGTCTCGCCGGGGCCAGCATGAAGTAAGCCCCGCGGCCGTCGATTCGAATGCGTCGCGTTAGTAGGACTGGGCGTAGGGTGCGGCATCCAACAGCAGCACACCAAAAAGAAGCACCAGATAGAGCATCGAAAACACGAACAAGCGACGAGCTGGCCGCCTCTCCTTGTCGTGGCTTCGACGCACTTGCCATGCGAGAAAGATCATGATCGCTCCCAGCATCGCCGCGGCCGCGCCATAGATGCCCCCCGCGAATCCCAGTGCATAGGGTAGCAGCGAGATCAGAGCCAAAAGCACGCTATAGAGAAGAATCTGGCGCTTTGTTTCAGTCTTGCCGGCGACAACCGGCAACATCGGCACACCGGCGCGGGCATATTCTCCGGCAAGATTGAGCGACAATGCCCAGAAGTGGGGTGGCGTCCAAAGGAAGATGATCAAGAACAGGATGAGCGGCTCGAGCCCGACGCTTCCGATGACCGCGACCCAGCCGATCACCGGAGGGAGTGCGCCAGCGGCACCGCCAATGACGATATTTTGCGGTGTTCGGCGTTTGAGCCACATCGTGTAGACGACGACGTAGAAGAAAATCGTGAAAGCAAGGAGTGCAGCAGCGGCCATGTTCAGCAAAGTGCCGAGGGCCAGGACGGCGCACGTCCCGAGCATCAATCCGAAAACCAGTGCTTCCGGGCGCGATACACGGCCGCCGGGGATTGGACGGATGGCGGTCCGCGCCATCACCGCATCGATGTCGGCATCGTACCACATATTGAGCGCACCTGCGGCGCCGGCTCCCGCAGCTATGCAAGCAAGAGCAACGACGCCGGTGACGGGATCGATGCCCCCTGGTGCGACCATGAGACCGACCAGTGCGGTGAAGACGACCAGCGACATGACGCGCGGTTTCGTCAGTGCGACGTAGTCTCCGATGTTGGTATAGCTCCGGCGAAGAATTGAACGATTGATTTGCACGAGATTGATTCCTCGTCAGTTCGATACTCAAAAGGCCATCGGTTGAAGGCCTTCTTCGCAGAGTCCCAGATGACGTGGCGAGTTCTCAGCCGTCCTGCTTCTAGCTCGCTGGCGCGAAAAACATGACCCGAAGCAGGTGCGTATAGTCGGATTCGAACACCATGATCCCTACAAAAACCAGCACGAGCACCGGCGGCAACAGGATGGCGTAGGCCAACGCCAACCGCTCCCAGGCCATGTGCATGAACACGGCAACGATCAGGCCGGCCTTCAGCACCATGAACAGCAGGATCAGTGACCAGCGGAGATGGCCATGGATGCCGAAGAAGTCGACGAGGTATGAGCAAGTGCTGAGCACGAACAGCCATCCCCAGACCACGAGATAGAGCTTGATCGGATGCTGCTGGCCCTTGGCGTGCGAGGCTCCTGATGCGACTGCGTCGTGCACATACGCGTGCAGCCCATGTTGCGTTGCCTGCCCTTCCACATGTACCGCTGCGTTTGTCATGCGCCAACCTCACCAGAGATAGAAAAAGGCAAAGATGAATACCCACACCAGATCGACGAAGTGCCAGTACAGGCCCATGATCTCGACGATCTCGTAATACCCCCTCCGGCTCGTGAAGAAGCCACGCCGCTCGACGTCGAAGTCTCCCCGCCAAACCTTTCGCGCGACGGCGATCAGGAAGATCACGCCGATGGTCACGTGGGTGCCGTGGAAGCCGGTGATCATGAAGAAGCATGCACCAAATTGCGGCGCGCCCCATGGATTGCCCCACGGCCGCACGCCCTCCATGATCAGCTTGGTCCATTCGAAGGCCTGCATTCCGACGAACGTCGCGCCAAATGCCGCGGTGGCCAGCATCAAGGCTGCCGTTTTGAGGCGATCCCGGCGGTAACCGAAGTTGACGGCCATCGCCATCGTTCCGCTGCTGCTGATCAGGATGAAAGTCATGATCGCGATCAGGATGAGCGGGATGTGCTTGCCGCCGAGATTGAGCGCGAAGACTTCGCTGGGATTGGGCCACGGCACGGTCGTCGACATTCGCGCCGTCATGTACGACAGCAGGAAGCAGCTGAAGATGAAGGTGTCGCTCAGAAGGAAGATCCACATCATGGCCTTCCCCCAGGACACGTGCTTGAAGGCACGCTGGTCCGAGGCCCAGTCGGCGGCGATGCCGCGCAATCCGGGTATCGTTCCGGGCGACGTCTGGGGGGGTGCAAGTGTGGTTTCCGTCATCGCTTCCCGCCTTCGCTAGGTGAGCAACTGGCGACAGATGTCGACCAAATTGTCGGTCCAGCCCGTCAGCAGACCGAGCAAGATCAGCCAGACCAACAACAGGAAATGCCAATAGATGGCGCAGAGCTCCACGCTCAGGCGCATCTGCATCATCGGCGCGCCACGCCACACCTTGGCGGTCGTCCTGCCGAGCGCCACCAGACCGCCCATCAGATGCAGTCCGTGCACCGCGGTGATCAGGTAGAAGAAGGAATTGGCCGGATTGGACGCCACGAAATAGCCGGCGGCCTTCAGCTGCTGCCAGACTAATAGCTGCCCGGCCAGGAAGGTCACGGCGGATGCTCCGCCGATCAGCAGGCCGACGATCAAGCCGTCAATATCGTCGCGTCGCGCGGCCATGTACGCCCATTGCAGCGCCACACTGCTGATGATCAGGACGCCCGTATTGAACCACAACAGCCTGGGCAGGGGCAGCTCCCGCCAGTCCACCATGCTGTTGCGCATCGAGTAAGCACTGATCAGGAGCGCGAACAACGAGCCGACGACCGCGAGAAATACGCCCAGTCCGATCTTCGCCGTCGGCACGGACGAACCGCGCTCCCCGCGAACATCGACGTCCACTCCTTGTTCGAGCCATGGTTTGGCCGCCAGCCGTTGCTGCGAGAGCCACCATCCCGCGATCGCTGCGATTGTAACAGTGAACAGGATGATGGCACTCACGGATGGGCTCCCTGCGTCGCCAATCCGGCCGGCGGTTCATTTTGCGGCACAAAGTCCCCCGCAGCGCCCGGCACGCTGTAATCGTAGGCCCAGCGATAGACGATCGGGAGGTCCTTGCCCCAGTTACCATGTCCGGGCGGGGTTTCCGGTGTCTGCCACTCCAGCGAGGCTGCTCCCCAGGGGTTGCTGCCAGCCTCTTTTCCTTTGAGCAGGCTCCAGATGAGATTGAACAGGAAGACAAGCTGGGCGAAGCCGACAATCAGCGCCGCCACGCTCATGAACGCATTGAGGTCATGCGCGGATGCCGGGACAAAGGTTGTCTCGCCGATGTCGTGATAGCGGCGGGGCATCCCGAGCAGGCCCAGATAGTGCATAGGGAAGAAGACCGCATAGGCCCCGATGAACGTCACCCAGAAGTGGAAGCGTCCAAGCGCCTCATTGAGCATGCGTCCGGTGACTTTCGGATACCAGTGATAGATCCCGCCAAACACGGCCATGATCGGCGCGATACCCATCACCATGTGGAAGTGCGCGACAACGAACATCGTGTCCGACAGCGGAACGTCCACAACCACGTTCCCGAGAAACAGTCCGGTCAGGCCGCCGTTCACGAATGTGATGATGAACGCGAGCGCGAACAGCATCGGCACCGTGAGATGGATGTCGCCGCGCCACAGCGTCAGCACCCAGTTGTAGACCTTGATCGCAGTCGGAATGGCGATGATGAGTGTCGTGGTGGCGAAGAAGAACCCGAAATACGGGTTCATGCCGCTCACATACATGTGGTGCGCCCATACGACGAAGCTGAGCGCACCGATTGCCACGATCGCCCAAACCATCATGCGATAGCCGAAGATGTTTTTTCGCGCGTGGACGCTGATCAGATCGGAAATGATGCCGAAGGCCGGCAAGGCGACGATGTAGACTTCGGGGTGGCCGAAGAACCAGAATAAATGCTGGAACAGGATCGGGCTGCCGCCGCCATACTTCGTCAGCTGGCCCATCTCGACCAGCGTCGGCATGAAGAAGCTGGTTCCCAGGAGACGGTCCAGCAACAGCATCACCGAGGCGACGAACAGCGCCGGGAAGGCCAACAGCGCCATCACGGTAGCCGTGAAGATGCCCCACACCGTCAGGGGCATCCGCATCAACGTCATGCCGCGCGTGCGGGCCTGCAGCACCGTCACCACATAATTGAGCCCGCCCATCGTGAAGCCGATGATGAACAGGATCAGCGAGGCCAGCATGAGGACGATGCCCCAATCCTGCCCGGGGGTACCGGAGAGAATCGCCTGGGGTGGATAAAGCGTCCAGCCTGCGCCGGTCGGCCCGCCGGGCACGAAGAACGTCGCGACCAGCACCAGCACGGCGAGCAGGTAGACCCAGTAGCTCAGCATGTTCACGTAGGGGAAGACCATGTCCCGCGCGCCGACCATCAGCGGGATGAGGTAGTTGCCGAAGCCGCCGAGGAACAACGCCGTGAGCAGGTAGATCACCATGATCATGCCGTGCATGGTGATGAACTGAAGGTACTGATTGGCGTCGATAAAGGAGAATGTGCCGGGAAATCCCAGTTGCAGCCGCATCATCCACGACAGCACCAGCGCAACCATTCCGATCGACATCGCCGTGATCGAGTACTGGACGGCGATAACCTTGGCGTCTTGCGAAAAGACGTACCTCGTCCACCAGCTGTGCGGGTGATAGAGCTCGACCTCACCTACTTCGGCGGGCGGGATGCCTGCAACCTCATCAAACGGGATATCGACCATCGGAATAGCCTCCTTGGTCTTCCGCTCAGCGACGAGTTCACCTCATATCCGGCTGATCCTCGTCGGCATGTTCATTCGCGACCAGTCCTGTACGCGGCCTTCGCGACGTCGTGCTTCCCTGACAACTCCGCAAACGTCCGCTGCCTCTCGAGCCACGCGTGGTATTCTTTCGCTTCCTGCACGACGACCCTGCTCCGCATCTGCGCGTGCGCGGTACCGCACAGCTCCGCACAGAGGACGTCGAACGTTCCGGTGCGGGTGGGCGTGAACCAGTAATAGGTCACCGAGCCCGGTATCATGTCCATCTTGGCCCGGAACTCGGGCACGTAGAAATCATGCAGAACGTCGATCGAGCGGAGCAACACCTTCACCGGCTTCCCAACCGGCAGATGCAGATCGTCGCTTTGAACGACGATGTCGTCTTGTCCGTTCGGATCGTTGGGATTCAACCCCAGAGGATTGTCGGGACTGACCAGGCGCGCATCTGACGTGCCGAGCCGGCCGTCTTTTCCCGGAAGCCGATAACTCCACATCCACTGTTGTCCAACGACCTCGACGTCGGTCGCGTCGTCGGGAACGGTGACGAACTGGTGCCAGACGACCAGGCCGGGCGCCAACATGGCGGCGACACCGACTGCCGTCACGATGCTGAGCCACCATTCGAGCTTCTTGTTTTCGGGATTGTAGGCGGCCCGCCGTCCCTCCTTGTGGTGGAAGCGGAACACGCAGTAGGCCATGAACGCGATGACCGCGCAGAAAACCGCACCGGTGATCCAGAACGTCAGATTGATCGTGTCGTCGATGTAACGCCAGTTTGAGGCGATCGGCGTCCACCACCACGGGCTGTAGATATGAAACAGCACCGAGGCGACCGCAACCAGGAGCAGTACGAGCGCGACAGCCATCCCTCATTCCTCCTTGCCATTGAAGGCTACGGAGACGAACGAAAGGGCGGAGCTCACGTCAAAGGTATGGTGTCAAAGGTATGGTGCCACGTACACCATCACCGTGCCTTTTGCCTCGCCCATTCTGCCGGTCGCGACGCTGGGACATCATGACAAAGGATCAACGTCACGGCCGCAATCTCATCGGAGCTTGGGGGCGTTCAGATCATTCAAGATGGTACTCGTCGAGCCCGGCGTCAATAGAGGAGTATGTCCCACCTCTGTCCGGCGCGCGTTGGCGCGAATGCATTGCGTGCCGGAGAGCACCGATCGGGACCCGCCATCAGATGGTGCATCGCAAAAGCTGGCTTGTGCGATTGCACAATTCTCCCGACCGCGTTCGCCATCTTGCTTCTGCTGCGTATCGGACTAGTTTGATTGGACCGGTTGCGACAGATGTCGTCCGGCAAGCTCCTTCTGGTTGAATCTGATTTGCCGGACTCAGTCGCGATTTTCGCGCATGAGGCGGATGTGCGTGTGTTGATGGCGCTCCGTTCCCCTGCGGGCACAAGCAAGGAGACCGGAACCATGACCACCGTATTCGCACGACCCAAACTGCAATTGTTTGGCGTCTCGACTGCCTTTGTCGTTCGCAAGATCAGCCTTTCCGACCTGGGCGACGCGCTGCGCCTCGGCTGGGAAGACTTCAAGGCCATCCCGACCCACGCCATCGTCCTGTGCGTGATGTACCCCGTCCTCGGACTTGTCCTGTTCAGACTTGTGATCGGCTATTCGGTGCTGCCGCTGCTGTTTCCACTCGCCGCCGGCTTCGCCCTGATCGGTCCTTTCGCCGGATTGGGCCTCTACGAACTGAGCCGCCGCCGCGAGCGGGGCGAGGAGCCAGGAGCCTGGGATGCAATGCAGGTGCTGCGCGCGCCGTCGTTCGGCGCCATGCTCGAACTTGGCATTCTCCTGTTCGTTCTGTTCGGGGTCTGGATCGCCGCCGCGGACGCGATCTACATTGCGACTTTCGGCTATGCTCCGGCTGCGAGCATCCCTGATTTCGCAGAGCGCGTGTTGACGACACCCGAAGGCTGGTCGCTCATCGTCGTCGGATGCGGCGTCGGCTTCCTGTTCGCCCTGGTTGCTCTGTGCGTCAGCGTCGTCTCGTTTCCACTGATGCTCGACCGCCATGCGACAGCGATCGATGCGATCCGTACCTCGATACGGGCCGTGATGATGAATCCAATTGAGATGGCCGCGTGGGGATTGATCGTTGCGGTATTGCTCGCCGTGGGCTCGCTGCCATTCTTCGTCGGTCTCTGCGTCGTTCTGCCGGTGCTTGGTCATGCGACCTGGCATCTTTACAGGAAGGTGATCGAGCCTGACCCGAATCCTCCACAAGAGGAGCCCCGCCCGCCGATCGGTCACCGCTACGCGGCCGATTTCCCGGCCTCGCTCTTCCCGTGGAGCCGTGAGCGTTAGCGATACCGGCGCGAGCTTGATCGCTCGCAGGGCATGGCGGACGTAGTTGTTGTCGCGCCGATGGCGATTGACGTCTCCCGTTGATTGTCTCTTTGGCGGGAGGTAAAGCACTCGCGCAATCCGACGCTGATCGCGCCGGCGTCTTCCGGTGCGACGACCGCTCCATTGCCAGGTGCTCATCATGGCTTCTTCCGATGCATTGGCTGCCGTCTTCACTCATATCGAAGCCAACCGCGACAGCTTCCTGCAGCGCCTGATCGCCTATCTGCGCCATCCGAGCATCAGCGCCGAGAACATCGGCATCGCTGAGGTCGGCGCCCTGCTGGTCGAGATGCTCACAGGGATCGGCCTCGAAGCCGGCCTTGTTCTCACGGAGGGTTATCCGATGGTGGTGGCGCGCTGGGAGAAGGCACCAGGCAAGCCGACCGTCCTGCTCTACGGACACTATGACGTACAGCCGGCCGACCCGCTCGAGAAATGGATATCGCCGCCGTTCGAGCCGACGATCCGGGACGGCCGGCTCTATGCACGCGGCGTCGGTGACAACAAGGGCCAGCACCTCGCCCAGATCCTGGCGATCGAATCCCATCTCAAGGTGCACGGCGAACTGCCCTGCAACGTCATCCTGCTGCTGGAGGGCGAGGAAGAGATCGGCAGCCCGCACATCGCCGGTTTCGTGCGCGCCAACGCGCATCTTTTGAAGGCCGATCTTGCCGTCACCGCCGACGGCCCGCGTCATGCCAGCGGCGCACCGACGATCAAATTCGGCTCGCGCGGCGTCGTCTCCTTCGAGTTGCGCTGCCGCCATGCCAGCCGCGACGTCCATTCCGGCAACTTCGGCGGCGTCGTGCCGAACCCGATCTGGACGCTGGTCCACCTTCTCGGCACGATGAAGAACGCGGCCGGTGAGATCACCATCGAGGGGCTGCATGATGCCGTCGAGCCACCGGCGGCTGAGGAACTGGCGGCGATCGAGCGCCTGCCGCTCGATATCGAGGCCGTCAAAGCGAGCCTTGCACTGAAGCGCCTCGACGCGCCTGCCGACCGCCCCTTCTACGAGCGTCTCTGCTTCCAGCCGACGCTGACCATCAACGGTTTCCACGGCGGCTATGGCGGCCCCGGCACCAAGACGGTGCTGCCGAACGAGGCCGTCGTCAAATGCGACATCCGTCTCGTCGAGGCTCAGGACGCCGAGGACATCCTGCGCAAGGTCCGCGCTCACGTCGCCAAGCATGCGCCCGAGGTCGAGTTCGTCGCTGCAGACATGGGAATGCAGCCCTCGAAGACACCGATCGCCTCGCCCTACACCGCGCCGCTGCGCCGCGCCTTCGTTGCCGCCCATGGCCAGGAGCCGCTGCTGATACCGGCCGGCTTCGGCAGTCTGCCCAACTACGTTTTCACCAAGCTCCTGGGCATCCCCGCCTTCGTCACGCCCTATGCCAATCCGGACGAAGCCAACCATGCGCCGAACGAAAATATGACGCTGGACTGCTTCTACAGCGGCTTGCGGACCGGGGCTGCATTGTTGCACGAACTCGGCCAGTTCCGGCGCGAGGGCTAGACCCCGCCTGTCGAGGCAATAGAACAAGACCCGTAAGGCCATCGTGCAGGGAAGGCCGGGATTGCTCCGGTTACACCTGTGGCCCTACCTCCCGTGCTTTTTGTTGCACCGGACTCATGGGTGCGATCGGCACCCGGCTTTCCCTGCGCCCTCTTCAAGCGAGAGAGCGGAATGAAGAGCAGAACTCGGACAATCATGTCGCGAGAATGCGGTGCCGCGCGCGAGCCGAAGTCACCCTCGGCCCGCGAAGCACAGCTGTGCCATCCCTCAATCGGTCACGTCTGCTTCAACACCGCCGGATCGACTGGCATCTTCCGCAGCCGCTTGCCGGTTGCCGCGAAGATCGCATTGTTGATCGCAGGCACGATTCCCGATGTCCCGGTCTCGCCCATGCCGCCGGGCGGCTCGGTGCTCGGCACGATATGGACCTCGATGGCCGGAGCCTGATCGATCCGCAGCATCTGGTAGCTGTCGAAATTGCTCTGCTCGATGCGGCCGTCCTTCAGCGTGATTTCGCCATAGAGCGCGGCGGTGACCCCGAAATTGATGCCGCTCTGCAGCTGCGCCTGCACCGTGTCGGGATTGACCACGGTGCCGCAATCCATCGCGCAGACGACGCGGTGGACGCGGACCGAACCGTCCTTGGCAACCTCGACCTCGGCGACCTGTGCGAGGTAGCTGCCGAACACGAATTGCAGCGACACGCCGCGGCCGCGCCCGGCAGGCAACTTGCCGCCCCAGCCGGCCTTGGCCGTCGCGAGCTCGAGCGCCGCCTTGGCGCGCGGCGACTTGCCGAGCAACGCCCGGCGATAATCGACCGGGTCCTGCTTGGCGGCCGCCGCCATCTCGTCGATCACGCTTTCGGTAACGAACACGTTGTGCGAGGGCCCGACGCTGCGCCAGAACGCGGTCGGAATGCCGGGCGGCTCGACCCGGACATATTCGACGTGGAAGTTCGGAATGTCATAGACGAGATCGATCGCACCCTCTGTCGTGTCGGGATCGAGACCGTTGCGGAACGCCGGCGGCGCCCACCGCGCAATGACGGAAGAACCCGCGAACCGATTGTTCCAGGCCACCGGCTTGCCCGATGCATCGAGACCGACCGCAATCCGGTCGCACCAGTACGGCCGGTACATGTCGTGCTGGATGTCCTCCTCGCGGGTCCACACCACCTTGACCGGCGCATCGACCTGCTTTGCGATCTGCACGGCGCGAATGACGCCATCGACCTCGAGCCTGCGGCCAAAACCGCCGCCGAGCAGATGATTGTGCACCACCACCTTCTCGGGCGGCAGGTCCAGCATCTTCGCGGCTACCGCCTGCACGCGCGAGAGCGCCTGATTGCCGACCCAGATTTCGCAGCCGTCGGCGCGAACATGCACGGTGCAGTTCATCGGCTCCATCGTGGCATGGGCGAGGAACGGCAGCTGATAGGTCGCCTCGAGTTTGGTCGCCGCGCCCGCCATCGCCTTGTCGGCGTCGCCGATATTCTGCGCGACCGCGCCGGGCTTCGTGGTGGCGGCTTCGAGCTCGCGCGCGATATCTGACGTGGCGAGCTTGGCGTGAGCCCCCTCGTCCCACTCGATCGTGAGCGCCGCGAGACCTTTCTTCGCCGCCCCCATGTGATCGGCCACCACGGCGACCGCGTCATCGAGCTTCACGATCTGGCGCACGCCGTTGACGGCCTTTGCCGCCGCATCATCCACGCGCTTGACCCGCCCGCCGAACACCGGCGACTGCGCCAGCGTCGCGACCTTCACGCCGGGTGGCCGTGCATCGATGCCGTAGACCGCCGAGCCGTTGACCTTGGAGGGCGTATCGAGCCGCTTGGCCGGCGTGCCGATCAGCTTGAACTCGGCCGGGCTCTTCAGCGCCACGTTCTCCGGCACCGGCATCTGCGCCGCATCGGCCGCCAGTTCGCCGTAACCGAGCTTTCGTCCCGACGCAGCATGATGCACCTCGCCGTTCTCGGCGCGGCACGAGCCGGGTTCGACGTTCCAGCGTTTCGCCGCGGCCGCGACCAGCATCGCTTTCGCGGTGGCGCCGGCTTTCCGCATCGGCTGCCAGGCGCCGCGCATCGCATTCGAATTGCCGGTGGCCTGCACGCCGAGCAGCGGGTTGGCATAGAGCTTGTCGCTCGGCGGCGCGTGCTCGAGCTGCACCTGCGTCAGGCCGATCTCGAGCTCCTCGGCGATCAGCATCGGGATCGAGGTGTAGGTGCCCTGCCCCATCTCGACATAGGGCATGGTGAGCACGACCTTGCCGTCGCCGCCGATCCGAATGAAGGCATTCGGCGCGAAGTCACCGGCGGCCACGGCTCCGCTCTCGCGGCTCGCGAACGGCAGGCTCACGCTGAGCAGCAGGCCGCCGCCTGCGATCGCGCTGGCGCGAAGGAAGTTGCGGCGCGACAGATCGGCGGAGCGCTCAGACACATTGTTCATCAGCGTCATGATCAACCTCCCGACTGCGCGGCTTGCTTGATGGCTTCGCGAATGCGGACATAGGTCCCACAGCGACAGATGTTGCCCGACATCGCGTCGTCGATGTCAGCATCGGTCGGCTTCGGCTTGCTTGCGAGCAACGCCGAGGCGGACATGATCTGCCCGGACTGGCAGTAGCCGCATTGCGGCACCTCATGCGCGAGCCAGGCGTCCTGGATCTTCTTGCCGGCCGGCGTGTTGCCGACCGCCTCGATGGTCGTGATCTTGGAGTCGCCGATGCTGTCGATCGTCGTGATGCAGGAGCGCACCGCGCTGTCATCGAGATGCACCGTGCAGGCGCCGCACAGCGCCATGCCGCAGCCGAATTTGGTGCCGGTCATGCCGAGCACGTCGCGCAGCACCCACAGCAGCGGCGTATCGCCATCGGCATCGACCGAATGACTGGTCCCATTGATCATGATCTGGAAAGGCATCCTGACACTCCTGTCCTGGTTCGAGACCCGCCCGGACTGCGCCCCTCCGGGCGCAACCGCGACATTCCAAAGCGATCGCACGCCCATTCGCGCCGATTGCTCACTCGTGGTAATAAATCCAATTCCAACGCCGCATAAGCGGCGCGATGATGCGCAATGAAATAACCATTGGTTTATAATCCATGGACCGACTGACCAGTATGGCCGTGTTCGCCCGTGTCGCCGATCTCGGCTCCTTCACCGCGGCGGCCAAAGAGCTGCGGATCTCGCCGACCATGATCGGCAAGCATATCCGTTTTCTCGAGGACCGGCTCGGCTCGCAATTGATCAACCGGTCGACGCGGCGGCAGGGTCTCACCGAGCTCGGCCGCAGCTATCTCGATCACTGCAAGCAGTTGCTGGAACAGGCCGAGGCCGGCGATGCGCTGGTCGAGGAGGCCTTGAGCGCGCCGCGCGGCAAGCTCCGCGTCGCGACCTCGGTCGCCTTCGGGTCGTACAGCCTGGCGCCCGCGCTCGTCCGTTTCATGAAGAGATATCCGGAAGTCTCGGTCGACCTCGTGCTCAGCGACGGGATGGTCGATCTGCTCGAGGAAGGCCTCGACGCCGCGATCCGCGTCGGCACGCTGACCGACTCCACCATGATGTCGCGCTCGCTGTCGCCCTACACAGGAGTGGTGTGCGCCGCGCCGAGCTATCTCGCCGAACGCGGCACACCAACGCATCCGGGAGATCTCACCCACCATGAATGCCTGCGCTATCCCGGCTGGTCGGACGGGCAGCGATGGACCTTCGTCGGACCGGAGGGCGAAGTGCATGTCGATGTCGCGAGCCGCTTCTTCATCAACAGCGCGTTCGGCATCCGCTATGCGGCGCTGGCCGGCGCTGGCATCGTGCTGATGCGCGACGAACTGCTGGCCGACGATATCGCCGCAGGCCGGCTGCAGGTGCTGCTGCCGAACTACTCGACGCAAGCCCGCGCGCGCCAGATCCTGTGGCCGAAGCACCGCAAGATGACACCGAAGCTCCGCGCCCTGATCGACTTCATTGTGGAGACCTATGGCTGAGACCAATTGACCCGGTGCAATTCGGAAGATCATGTCTCGAGAACGCGGATGTATGACTCACTGGCCAAGCAACACATTCGCTGTCGTCCCGGCGAAAGCCGGGACCCATAACCCCAAATAGCAGTTGTTGCGCGACGCTGGGGCCACGATCTCGTTCATAGTCGAATTCGGTGGTTATGGGTCCTGGCTTTCGCCAGGACGACGAGAATGTTTGCAGCGGGCGGCGCAACAAACTCACTGTCGTCCCTGCGAAAGCAGGGACCCATAACCACCAATGTAAATTGATGCGCGACGTTGGAACGACGAGTCCCGCCTACAGCATCCGCCGCGGCGTATGGGTCCCTGCTTTCGCAGGGACGACGGCGGTATACGTGGCGCCAGCGGCGCAACCCATGCCGCCACGCCGGCCCTCACTTCACCAGCGCCTCGACCTCCTTGCGGAATGCCTGGCGCGAGCCGTCGCGGGAGTAGAACATGTGGCCGCCGGGATAGACCGCGAGCCTGGTGCGGCCCGGACCCGCGAAGGCCGGCAGCTGGTCGAGGATGATCTTCGAGGCGAAGTACGGCGTTGCGAGATCGAACAGGCCGTGACCGATCAGGAGCTTCAGCTTGGGGTCGAGCGCCAGCATCTGGCGCAGCTGCGTCACCGATTCCGGCGGGCTGATGTCGTGGCCGAACTCCCAGCCCTTGCTCACGCTTTCGCTGAGCAGATGATACGAACCGTCCGGCCGCCAGTTCAGTCTGCGCGTCGTGAGGTCGACGGCGGCGCTGGTCAGCGGCGCCATCAGCGGATCGCCGGACGGATCGTTGAAGCGGAAGGAGCTGGAGTCCGGATAGGGATCGAAGCCTTCGATCGAGGCATCGTAGCGGCCGGTCACCTTGCCGTTCTTGCGATCGAACTCGCGGCGGAATTCGCCGATGTCGAAGCGGCCGGCGAGCCTGCGGCTCACCGCCGGATCGATGCCGGTCAGGCTCGCGACCTTGTCGGCGAGCCGCGCGGTGGCCTCGGTGTCGGCCTGCCCTTTGACGAGATCGAGCAGGAAATCGCCGCGCGCGTAGCTCTCGACGTCGGCAAGATCCTCACGCGTCACCGGCCCCTTCGCCTGCCGCGCGACCGCCGTCATGGTCGGCAGGCTCGCGACATATTGCAGGAGGCTGGAGCCGGTATAGTCGCGGAAATCGAGCACCGGCGAGATCAGGATCAGGCCGCGTACGCCGACACCCTGCTGCATTTGCAGATTGCGCACCACCTTGGGTCCGCGAATGCCGCCATAGCTTTCACCGGCAACGTATTTCGGCGAGGTCAGCCGGTCGTATTTCTCCAGCCAGCGGCGGATCACCAGCGCAACCGAATTGGCATCGCCATCGACGGTGAAGAAGCGCTTGCGCGCATCCTCCGAGGTGGTGACGAAACGGCTGTAGCCGGTGCCGACCGGATCGATGAAGACAAGATCGGTGAAATCGAGCCAGGTGTCCGCATTCGGCTGCAGCTCCGGCGAGGCCGAGGCCACCGCTCCGTCGAACGGCAGTCGCCACGGCCCAACATTGCCGAATTGCAGCCAGGCGGACGCGGAGCCCGGCCCGCCGTTGAACAGGAACGTCACCGGGCGGCTCGCCTTCTCGGCACCGTCGAGCTGATAGGAGGTGTAGGCGATGTCGGCGAGCGGCTCGCCCTTGTCGTCGAACACACGGATCGAGCCCGCGGTCGCGCTGAAGGCGAGCGTGCGGCCGGGCAGCGCGACCGATTGCTTGGTCGTGGAATCCGGCGGCAGGCGGTGTTGCTCGGCGGCAGGCGCGTTGGCCGCGGCGTTGGCGCCGGAGCCGGTCTCGCCGCGCCCTGCCCGTCCCTTCTGGCCGCTTGGGTTCTGACCGCTTGGGGCCTGCGCGCTCGGCGACGGCGACGGCTGCGGGGTCTCGTCGTCGGCCCGCACCGCGGTTGCGAGGCAGGCCACCAGCAACGCCGCGGTGAGCTGTGTCGCAAAACTGTTAGCCATGCCGTTCACTCCCTGGGCCGACATTTACGCATATCACCAGCGAACTGCGCTAGTCTGGCGGCACCCGTCGGGCATCGGGTCTCTCACGGGACCATCTCGACAAGGCCGCCCGGGATGTATAGACGAGCGCGGCGTGTTCCGTGCCAAACGAGTTCGTGAGCGATGGCTAGCTCCAAGCGGTATGACAAGATCGCCTTCGTCGCCAGCGCCAGCGCGGAAGCGCAGACCGCGCTCGAGCAGTTGGCCGCGATGTACGGCAACCATTCGGCCGCCGATGCCGACGTCGTGGTTGCGCTCGGTGGCGACGGATTGATGCTGCAGACGCTGCACGCCAACATGCGCAGCGGCAAGCCGATCTACGGCATGCACCGCGGCACCGTCGGCTTCCTGATGAACGAATATTCGACGCACGATCTGCGCACGCGGTTGGCCGCTTCGCGGGAGTCGCTGATCAATCCGCTGCTGATGCGCGCGACCGACATCCACGGCGCGGTGCATCTGCACCACGCCATCAACGAGGTCGCGCTGTTCCGGCAGACCTACCAGGTCGCCAAGCTGCGCATCCTGATCGACGAGCATGAGCGGATGCCCGAGCTGATGGCCGACGGCATCCTGGTGGCGACGCCGGCCGGATCGACCGCCTACAATCTCTCCGCCCAGGGGCCGATCCTGCCGATCAACGCGGCGCTCCTGGCGCTGACCCCGATCAGCGCGTTCCGGCCGCGGCGCTGGCGCGGCGCGCTGCTGCCGAACTCCGCCTTCGTGGTGATCGAGGTGATCGAGGACGAGAAGCGCCCGGTTGCCGCGGTCGCCGACCATGACGAGGTCCGCGACGTCCGCCGCGTCGAGGTGCTCTCCGACAAGACGATCGCGATGCGGATGCTGTTCGATCCCGGCCACTCGCTCGAAGAGCGAATCCTGCGCGAGCAGTTCGGCTACTGACGGCGCGCCGCCCCACCCTGCCCGGCAACCAATCATTAACCCCGGGCGGGATATGGTTAACGCTGGGTAATACCGCATTGGCCCGGTATGCCCGTTCGGGACCGGACCATGTATCGCATCGATTTCAACAAGCTGCGATTTTTGATTTGCGACGACAATCCGCACATGCGCCGCATCCTGCGGACGCTGCTGCATTCGTTCGGCGCGCGCGAGGTCTATGAGGCCGAGGACGGCGCGACCGCGCTCGAGATGTACACCCATTACGTGCCCGACATCGTCATCACCGACTGGTCGATGCCGATCTTCGACGGGCTCGAGCTCGCGCAGATGATCCGGCAGCCGGAATCCAAGGGCAATCCCTACGCGCCGATCATCATGCTGACCGGCCATTCCGAGAAGCGCCGCGTCACCGTGGCGCGCGATGCCGGCGTCACCGAATTCCTGGCCAAGCCGATCTCGGCCAAGGGCCTCTACCAGCGCATCATGAACGTGGTCGCCAATCCGCGCCCGTTCATCAAGACCAAGACCTATTTCGGCCCCGACCGCCGCCGCAACACCACCAACACCTATATCGGCCCCGAACGCCGCGGCAGCGGCGAGGTCGAAATCCTGCAACAGCCGTCGCTGCTCGAGAAGGCGCGCTCGAGCATTTAGGATATCGCCATGGCGAAAGACAAACCCGGGACGATCGAGGTCAAGAGCTTCGGCACCCACCATGTCATCACGCAGCCGAACCCGCTGCGCAAGGTGCTGCTGCGCGTCCCCGAGAGCGATCTCGATGATCCGGTCGGCCGCGCCGAAAAGGCGCTCGCCGGGCTGTCGGGCGAATTCAAGGAATGGATGACGATCGAGGCCGACCGCCTCTCCGCCGCGCACGACACGGTGCAGCGCGAGGGTTTTAACGACAGGACGCGCGAGGAGCTGTTCCGCGCCGCGCATGACATCAAGGGCGATGCCGCGACATTCGGTTATCCCTCGGCGGCGGCGGCGGCCGAGAGCCTGTGCCGCATCATCGAGCACGCGCCTGACCTCGCCGCGGTGCCGCAACAGCTGATCGCGCACCACATCAATGCCGTTCAGGCGATCGTACGGAACCGCACCAAGCTCGACACCGCGGTCGTGGCCGGCGTGCTGAGCAAGCAGCTCCGCGGCATCGCCGACGAGTTCCTGACCCACGCCAACCGCGACCGCCCCGAGCATCTCGAGGCCATCCTCGCGCCGAGCATTGTGCCGGGCGAATAACAGCGCGCCGCGGCGGCGGCCACGGCTTCAACTATCGTCAATCTCGGGAAACGCGGCCTTCAGGCCGCGATCAGATCGTCGTCGTAAGGCAGCACCGCGATCGCGTCTTCCGCGGCGAGCTCCTCGCAGAACATGCGCGCATCCTCGCGGGCCGATTCCGTCGCAAAGCGGCGCAGCAGGATCAGCAGCGGCTCGGCGGCCGAATGATCGGTCTCGCAATGGGTCAGCACACGCTCGACCATGCGGCGATGCAGCCGCGCCGCACCGTCGCCGCTGTCGACATAGCCGACCTCGTGGCTGGCTTCGAGCGCGACGCGGAACGCCGCGTAGGTGGATTCCGGCAGGCCGGCGCGCCGCAGCAGCGCCTGCAGGCCGTTGCCGCCGCGGTCGTTCAACAGCGCGGAAACCCGGCCATAGGGCAGTCCGGACAGTTCGGCGAGCGCGGCTCCGAACAGGTCGAGATTGCCCGACAGCAGCGCGCGCAGGATCAGCCCGGCGGTGAGCTGGCCAGTGGCGCGCAGATGCGTGATCAGATTCTGCATGTCGTCGCCGAAGGCACGCGCGGCGATGTTCACCGTGGAGCGCTCCTTCGCCTCGCCGGCGATGCGGTCGGCGCGGTCGGCGCCGAGCCAGTTTCGCGCGACGACGAACTGCGCCAGCGTGTCGGAGAGCTTTGCGACCAGCGCGAGCCGCGTCGCCGACGGCAAATCTTCCAGCTGCAGCATCGATTCCCTGATGGCGGCGAGATGGCCGTGGCGCTCGACGATGCGGTCCCAGGAGAATGGCGCGAGGCCGGCATATGGATTTTCGATCAGCTCGAGCGCAGCCGCCGCCGAGCCAACCTCGGCGATCGCCGCGGCGACCGAGGCCGGCAGATTGGCGCGGCGCGCGATCGCGCACTGCATCTCGTCGGAGCCGGTCGCGACGATGTCGACCAGGTCGGCATCGATCAAGAGCGGTGAATGCTCCAGCACCGGCAGCGCGATCGCCGGCTGGTCGGCCGACAGCGCCTGCACGATCGTAGCCGGCGCCTCCGCGCTGTATGCAAACACCTCGGCCATCGCCTGTCGCACCAGCGGCGACGGGTCGTCGAGCAGCATCAGCAGCGCGCCTTCGGCCGCGATGCGGTTGTCCTCGGTGAGATCCGAAATGAGCCAGGCCCGGGCCAACGCCCGCGTCGCCTCTGCCCGCTCGCCCGCTGGTGCGGTCCTAATCCAACTAATGAACTGCCGAACGATCATGGTCCTGCCGGCTTACGCAACGAGACGGCATCGACATACGACGCCACTACAAGGAAAAATAAACCATGACGCTTAACAAAGGGTTCACCATAAACGTTTGGGATTATTGACGTTTCGTTAAGACGGCCACGGCGCAGGGCTTCGCGCGTGCAGCAAGACGGCGCTAGCCGCTGCTGTAGGTGCCGTTCGGGTCGCTGAACAGATCAAGCCGCCCGGGCGCGCGGACCTTTGGCGTCGCCGATGTGGTCAGCGATGCGGAATTGCCCCACAGTTCCTGCACCGCCGGCGAGATCGGCTCCGAACGGTCGCCGCCCTGGTAGAGCGAGCGGAAGGCCGGCGCCGGCTGCGCCGATGCGACGGCCGAGGTCGCACCGGCTGATGAGGCCGCGCGGGCATTCGGGAAGGTCGAGAGATAGGACGCAGTGTCCATGGCCTGCGCCTGTGTCGGCGCAGCGCTTGCGATCGCATTGGGGCTCATGGTGCCGCCGCCCGCCGCTGCAAAGGCCGTGCGCGTGTCGCTTGAATTCGCAGCCGCGGCGTAGCGTGTGGTCAACACCGAATAGACCTGGCTGACGCTGCGCGCGCTGCCCGACTTGTCATAGAAGATCGACTGGTTGGCGGCCGCAGCCTTCGGAAACATCGCAGCCGCATTGGCGCTCGGACTGTCCTCGGCGCTCGAGATCAGCTTGCCGGCGCCGCCGACGCCCATGAAATGCGCCATATAGAGCTCGGCATCGGTCGGACGACGGCCGAGCGTGCCGGTGAGCTTGAAGCTGTTGGATTGCGTCAGCACCGCCGCCATCGACGACGCCGCATCGGGATCGTCGCGCAGCTTCATGACCGCGCTTCGCGCGGATGGATCGCTGACCGAATAGCTGCCGTCGGAGTTCTTGGTGATGGCGTCGGCATACTGGCCGTAGCCGAGCTGGCTTCCGGCCTCCTTGACGGTGCCGAGCCAGGTCTGGTCGATGAATTGATAAAGCCCATGCGCCGACGAGGTCGTGGCGCCCGCCCGCGGATTGAAATTGGATTCCATCTTCGCGGTCGTGAGCAAATATTCGAAGCTGGTGCCGGTGGTCGCGGCCGCCTGCTTGATCGAACCGGCGACCTTCAGGCGCGAAGCATCGACACCTGCCGAAGCCGTCGCATTGAAGAGGTCGACCGCCATCTATCGGGTGCCTTGCCGGGCGCCGGCAATCGGCACCCATGTCCGTTCAACTTGCCGCAATTATGGTTAACGGCGCGTTAAGACTTCCGGCTCAGGGCTGGGCCTCGTAGTAGTGCGCAACCTGGTCGATCTCCTCGGCGGTCATCTGGCGGGCGATGTTGCGCATCTGCTGGCTGATGTCGTTGCGGCGGGCCCCGGACGCAAAGGCCTCGAGCTGCGCCTTGATGTAGACCGCCGACTGGCCGCCGAGCCAGGGGCTTCCCGCCTTGTTGTCGATGTCGCCGTGGCAGGAGCCGCAAGGCGGGATGTTGCGCATCGGGGCCCCCGTCACCACGACCGCCGGCGCGGCACGCCCGGTATCCAGATTGTCCGAAGGCACCCGCGGCAGATAGGCGTAATAGGCCGCAACGTCCTTCATGTCCTGGTCGCTCATCGCTGCCGCGAACGGGCTCATCACCACGTTGACCCGCGCGCCGGACTTGAAGTCGTTGAGCTCCTTGTACGTCACCGCGGCAAACTGCCCGGCAAGGTTCGGTGAATGGGCGTCGCTGACGCCCTGCGGTCCGTGGCAGATCGCGCAACGCTGCGCCAGCGTCGCGCCCCGCCCGATCGAGACCTGATCGACCTTGGTCAGCATCTCCGACGTCATGACAACGTTGGAGGTCTTGAAATCCGGCTTGACGCCGGCCTCCTGCACGGCGGCACGCGGCACGCCGGCGGCGCTGCAGATCGCGTCCCAGACGCCTGCAAGCTTGAGGTTGGGTTGCGCCAGCGGCAACCAGATCAGGCCAGCGATGGCCGACAGCACGGCAATGGCGGCCGTGACGCCGACGCTGATGCCGAACCACGGATTGCGCGGGGAGAACAGCGGCTGATCACTCATCGGCCTGCTCCGACATAGACCGCAGGCACGCTGGTCTCCTTCAGCGCCATCAGCTGCACAATCGGGAAGCCATAGTTCACCACGGTGAGACCGACCATCAATGCGAGCCAGAGACCGAACGAGTTGAGCGCGACCGGAATCCGCGCCGGCATGTGCAGCGGTACCGCGAAACGGTAAGCACCCGCCTCGCCCCGCGCGCCAAATTGGCCGCGGATCAGCACAAGCAGGAACAGCAGCCCCGACAGCAGCAGGATGAACCCACCGATCACCGACATCACAACCGAGAAAGCCTGCGGCGAGATCGCCGGGTTGGCATAGTCATAATATGCCATGCGGCGCGGCATGCCGAGAATACCGACATAGTGCCACGGGAAGGTGGTCACGATCATGCCGATGAACCACAGCCAGAGCTGCGTGCGCATCATGCCGAAACTGTCCAGCGCCCGCCCGGTCAGATGCGGCCACAGATCATAGGCGATGGCAAAATACATGATCACGATGGCGCCACCGAAGATCAGGTGGAAATGGCCGGTGATCCACTGCGTGTTGTGCACGGCGGCATCGAGCTGATAGCTCATGTTGATCAGGCCGCCGGCGCCGCCGAAACCGAGCATGACCAGCGACAGCGCCGTCGCCAGCATGATCGGATTGGACCACGGCAGAGCACCGACCCAGCCGAATGCGCCGCGGCCACCGCGCAGGCGGCTCGCGATCTCCGCCGATGCGCAGATCGTGAACACCGTGAGCAGCGTCGGCAGCGCGACGAGGCCGGTGAACACCGAGTGCATGAACTTGAACCCGGCACCGACCTGCGGATCGGCAAACAGATGGTGCACGCCGATCGGCATCGCCACCACGACGAACAGGATGAACGAAATCCGCGCCATCGCGTCGCTAAAGAGCCGGCCGCCGATCGCGCGCGGGAAGATCGTGTAGTAGGCGATGTAGGTCGGGATCAGCCAGAAATAGACGATGGCGTGCAGGGTCCACGAGAAGAAAACGCGCGCCAGCCCCGCATCGATCGTGGACTTGAGCCCGAGCGCGACGGGCAGGATCTGGAACAGGATTTCCAGCGCGGCACCGACCGCGGTCCAGCCCCAGAGCAACGAGCCCGCGACATTGGCGTACATCGCAAGCGGCACCGGCTTGCCCGGATTGTCGCGCTTCCAGATCACGAAATTGGTCACCATCAACGCGACCCAGATCCATGAGCCGACCACGACCATGACGACGCCGATGTAATAGAAGGGATTGCCGACCATCGGCGGATAGAAGGTGTAGAGCACCGAGGCGAGCCCGAGCGACACCGGGATCATCGCGACAACGGCGCCGACGGCGACCAGGAAGAAGCCGGCCCAGGCCCAGCGCCGTCCAACCAGCGCCTTCTCCAGCGAGGCTTCGGTGATCGCGTAGCCGAAGCCCATTGCGATCAGCGTCGGGAATACGTAGCCCATCGCCGAGCCGTGCGCGGTGACCGAGCGATAGTAGAATTCCGGGTTGAAGTGCCAGGCGTTCAACGGGCTGCGCACGAACATCTGCCAGGCGCCGAGCACCAGCGCGACGCCGAACACGATGAAGGCGAGCCAGAAATGCGCCGCGATCAGCCGTCTGTTAGTCAACACAGGTCAGCCTCCGCTTCGCTGCGGCCATGTCGCGGAACGCGGCCTTGTCGATCACCTTGACCTTGCCCCACATGCCCTGGTGGCCGATGCCGCAGAATTCCTGGCATGGCATCACGTGATCGCCCGGCGCCTTGAAGCGTACCGGCAGGGCCGTGACGTAGCCCGGCACCAGCATCGTGTTGATGTTGGTGCCCTCGATCAGGAATCCGTGGACGACATCCGCGCTGGTGGCGCGGAAGGTGATAGGGGTCTCCGCCGGCACCACAACGCATTGCGGCGTGAAGGAATATTGCTGGCCGATGGCGCGCACGGTGACCGAGCCGTCGGCCTCCATTTCGCTGCCGAGATTGCTCTCGATGAATTCGCCGGACAGATGCAACGCCTTGGGATCGGCGGTTTCGACCCGGCCCTGCGGCATCGTCGCCTGATGAATGCCGATATAGGCCGCCACGCCGACCAGCAGGCCGACGATGACGATCGACAGCGTCGCCCAGCGCCGCTCGATCCGTGCGGCAACCGCCTCGCCGGGGCTATGGTCCGTCTCGGTCGCCATCAGGGAGCGCTCCGCGGCAGGAAGACGAGCAGATAGAACGCAAACCACAAGCCAACCACGATGGCCGTCGCAACGCCTGCGACCGCGACCGCGCCGCTCGGGCCCGCGCGAACGATGGTCTCGACGGCCTCGTCTTCCGAGACGGATGCAGGCGGTTGCGGCGAAGATGAGTTGATCATGATCGCTTTCCCCTAGAGCGCGATGGGATCAGGTTGAATCGTCATCACGCCCTGGCTCCTTGTTTGAGCATGATCTTTTCGGAAGACCGCGTCGCACTTTTCCGGATCATGCTTTAGTTCAGCGTTGCTGCACGCAATTCGTTGGCCTGCCGCGCCGACACCGGTTCGCCGCGGTTGCCCCACGCCGTTCGAATGTAGGTCACGACCGCCGCAACCTCGTCGTCCGACAGCTTCTGCGCGAATGGCGGCATGCCGTGCGGCATCGGATTGCCTGATGTGCCCGGCGGATAGCCGCCATTGAGCACCATGCGGATGGGGTTGACGGCGGAAACCATCTGGATTGACTGGTTGCCGGCGAGCGGCGGATAGTCCGGCGGCATGCCCTGCCCGGTCGCGCCATGGCAGCTCGCGCATTCACGGTCATAGATCGGCTTGCCGAAGGAGAGCAGCAGGCTGCTCTCGGCCGACGGCAGCGGCGTCGACGGCTTCTCAGGCGAACCGCGCTGCGCAAGGCTCTTCAGATAGATCGCCATCGCGTGCACGTCGTCGTCATTGAGATATTGCAGGCTGTTGTAGACGACCTCGGCCATCGGCCCGTACACGGCGCCCTTGGCGGAGACGCCCTTGCGCAGATAGTCGACGATCTCCTCGATCGTCCAGTCGCCGAGGCCCGTCTCCTTGTTCGAGGTCAAGGAGGGCGCGTACCAGTTCTGCATCGGGATCAGGCCGCCCTCGAAGGCCTGCGATTGCGAACTGCCGCCGAGCGCGTTGATCGGGGTATGGCACATGCCGCAATGGCCGAGCCCTTCGACGAGATATGCGCCCCGGTTCCACTCGGCGGACTTGCCCGGATCCGGCTTGAACTCGCCTTCCCTGAAGAACAGCGTGCGCCAGCCGAGGATCAGCGAGCGGTTGTTGAACGGGAATGTCAGGTCATGCGGCTTGTTGAGCTGCCTGACCGGCGCCACGGTGCGCAAATAGGCGTAGATCGCATCGCTGTCCTCGCGCGTCACCTGGGTGTAGGACGCGAACGGCATCGCCGGATAGACCAGCCCGCCATCGGGAAAGCGGCCATTATGCATCATCTGGTAGAACTGATCCGACGTCCACGTGCCGATCCCGGTTTGCGGGTCGGGCGTGATGTTCGAGGTGTAAAGCGTGCCGAACGGCGTCTTCATCGGAAGGCCGCCGGCGAAGGTCTTGCCTTCGCGCGCCGTGTGGCAGGCGATGCAATCGCCGGCGCGCGCAAGATACTCGCCCTTGGCGATGACGGCCGGATCGGCCGCCTTCTGCTGCGCGCGTGCGGCGACGGGCGCGAATGCCAGCATCAGTCCGACCAGCAGTCCAGTGGAGGTTCGCGACATCGGCACGATCCCTTCAGTGCGGTTCGCTGCCGCATTCCAGCGGCATCGGAAGGCTGCCTCGCGGCGCGAAGGACGGATCTGCCGGCGCCGGACGCGACGACAAATAGGCAGCCACGGCCTTCACGTCGTCCTCCGTCAGCAGGCTCGCGACGATCTGCATACAATCGGGGGCGAGCGCGGTCCGCGTGCCGTAGCGCCAGCCGCCGAGCTGGCCACTGATATAGGCCGCGCGCAAGCCGAGCAGGCCCGGAATGCCGGGCTCCATGCCGCCCAATGCCGGACCATGACAGGCAGAACAGGGCGGAATGCCGTGCTGCGGGTCGCCGTTCTTCACGATCGCTTCGCCGCGCGCCAGGATCTCCTTGCTATCGACCGGCGGGACCGGCGGCGGAAATGCCGGCCTGAGCGAAGCGAAATACTCGGCGATCTTCTTCAGATAATCGTCGGTCTGGAACTCCAGCAGATAGTTCATCGGCGGATATTTCCGCCGTCCATCCCTGAACGCGATCAGCTGGTTATAGAGGTAGCCGGCCGGCTTGCCGGCAAGGCGCGGGAAATAAACGTCGCTGGTGCCCTCGCCTTCGGCGCCGTGACAGGGCGCGCAGGCAAGAACGCGGGCGGCCATGGTGTCGGGTGCGCGCTCGGTTGTCTGCGATTGCGCCGCACCGATCGGCAACCCAGCCCAGGCAAGAAGCGCAAGCAGCGGTATCAGACGATGCGCCACAGTTCACCCCCAGCGCGACGACGATGGGGAATTATAGGCACATCGCGAGAGGGCGAGCAACGGAGCTCAATGCTTCGACGCGCCGCGGCTTGAATGCGACGCAACGAATTTGATTCAGCTCGACGCGTCGCAATTGATTCATATCCATGCGCTATTTGCGATAGACCTGCGCCGGATCGAACAGCCGCTCGGCGTCGACGAAGGCCAGGCTGACATTGCCACCCTCGCCCTTCACGGCGCGATAGAAGCAGGAGCGCCGTCCGGTGTGGCAGGCCGCGCCGATCTGCTCAACCTTGATCCACACCGCGTCCTGATCGCAATCCATCCGGATCTCGATCACGCGCTGGGTCTGGCCCGAGCTCTCGCCCTTGCGCCACAGCGCATTGCGCGAGCGGCTGAAGTACCAGCCTTCGCCGGTCGCGATGGTCTTGCGCAGGGCTTCGTCGTTCATGTGCGCGACCATCAGCACGTCGCCGGTCGCGGCATCGGTCGCGACGCAGGTCACAAGACCTGTCGCGTCGAATTTGGGCTGGAAGGCCAGCCCTTCTTCGCGGTCGTGATCGTGGGTCGATGCGGACACGGAAAACCTCGCTCGAGAAAACGCGAGGTTACCGGCTCGGTCCTCGCACCAGGGACAGGAAACGCTGCTGCTCCGCCGGATTGTCGCGGAACATGCCGGTGAAGCGGCTGGTGAAGGTCGATGCACCATGCTTGGCGACGCCGCGCACCGACATGCAGGTATGCTCCGCCTCGATCAGCACGGCAACGCCACGGGGCTTCAGCACCTCGTCGATCGCGGCCGCGACCTGCGCGGTGAGATGCTCCTGGGTCTGCAGGCGGCGGGCGAAGATGTCGGTCAGCCGCGCCAGCTTGGAGAGACCCACGACGCGCTCCACCGGCGTGTAGGCGATATGCGCCCTGCCGTAGAACGGCATCATGTGATGCTCGCACTGCGAGGTGAATTCGATATCGCGGACCAGGACGAAATCGTCGTAGCCGGCGGTCTCGCCGAAGGTGCGGTTCAGCACCTCGGCGGGGCACTGATGATAGCCCTGATAGAGCTCGTCATAGGCCTCGACGACGCGGCGCGGCGTGTCGAGCAGGCCCTCGCGGCCGGTGTTCTCGCCGATATAGGCGAGCAGCGTCTTCACGGCGTCCTCGGCCTCCGCCCGCGACGGGCGCGGCTGATCGGCACGGACGGCCGCCGCCATGAATTCTGCAGGGTCGAGCTCGCTGGCCTTCGCGTCGGCCGGCTTGTTGGGGCGAATCGGTTTGATCAAGGCGTCCATGTCTTCTCCGTTCGACCGGCCCTGGCATTTGCCCTTGGACCGGATGTGTCACCGGGCAGACGGGGCGGATCGTCGAACCGCCGGGCGCCTGAGTCCCATCTTTGTAGCACCGCCGCGGCGCAAGTGGCCCGCGGTGGAAGCATAGCCGGGCTATGTTTCGGACGATGCGGTTCATATATAGGACGGTGAGACCCAGCCGCCAAGAGCGCCCGGCGCAGCCGGAACCAGGCATCTACCCCCATGCTGAACGACATTTATAACAAGCGGATCATTGAGTTGGCCGGCAATATTCCGCGCCTCGGACGGCTGGCCGAACCGGACGCCAGTGCCACCGCTCATTCGAAATTGTGCGGTTCGACCGTCAAGGTCGACCTCAAGATGGACGGCCCCGTCGTGACGGACTTCGCCCATGACGTGAAGGCCTGCGCACTCGGCCAGGCTTCCTCTTCGATCATGGCAAGCCATGTGGTCGGGTCGACCGCGGATGAGCTGCGCGAATTGCGCGAGACCGTCCGCAAGATGCTGAAGGAGAACGGCCAGCCTCCGCAGGGCGGCAAATGGGCCGACATCGCGCTGCTCGAGCCGGTGCGCGACTACAAGGCCCGCCACGCTTCCACCCTGCTGACTTTTGATGCCGTGGTCGATGCGATCGGCCAGATCGAGGCCAAGGCAAAGCAGCCGGCGTAAGCCCGACCGCCAGCCTCAACCTTACTGCCAACCTAGACTACTGCGAAGGCTGGACCGGCGCCGGCGCTGCGGTGCCGCCGGTCGGCACCACGGCCTCGGCGGTCTTGGTCGCCTTCGCGGCCTGTGGCAGCGCCTCGCCTTCCATCGCGCTGCTCGCGAAGCGATCGGCGTTCTTCGGCTTCGCATCGGCGACCGGGATTGCGTTGTCCTGATGCGGCAGCACGTCGGCGACTGCATCCGTGGTGACGAGATTGGTCAGCCGCAATTCAGTCGCCGACAATTCGTGCAAATCTTCCCACGGCGGCACGCTGAGTGCGAGCGACAACAGCTCACCCGCACCACCCATCTCGAAGGTGTATTTGGCAAGACGGCCGATATCGCGCTCGACGATCATCAGGTCCTGCGCGGTGTAGCTGGCGGCCTTGGCGTCATCGGCGCGATCGCCCATCCAGATTTGATGCACCCGGATGTGCGCGGCCGGTGGAACATAGCGCGTCTTGCCCGACAACAGCAGGAACACGCACATCGACTCGCAATAGGCATCCGGCAGCACGCTGGCGCGGTCGCCTTGCGCGGCCGCATTGACAACGCTGGTGCCGACCGTGGTCAGAGCGCCGAGACCGCGGAAGCGGCGGCCGAGCGCGATCGCGTCGTTGACCGAGCCGCCGCTGGAGTCGAGCACGATGGTAGCGCCGCCAAGCTGGCGGCTGCGCGCGAACTCGTCGAATTCCTTGGGGCTATCGGCCGTGATGATGCCGACCGCCGACACCCAGCCGCGGCAATTCGGCTGGCAGGCGATCCAGCTGAACTTCATCGGCAGCTTGCGTTCTTCGAGGGTCGAGCTGGTCTGCGTGGAGTTACCCGCCCATGCGGCGGTGCCGGAAACCGCGAAGCAAAGGGCAACGGCGCCGGTGAGCACCCAACTGCGCAATGAAAGCGAGTTCGCGAGCCTCAATTTGGTTCCTTCCCCCAAGCCCTTGGTGATGCGAGCGGTGGCAATGGCCCCATGGCAATGCGCCACGAATCTGTCATCGGCGCGTAATGGGAACGGTAGCGTTGCTGCCTTGGACCGTCCATAGAGCCCTTGCTGCAGCGCGACCGGTGCTGTGCAATAGTGGCCAACTGTGGCGTAAATATCTGCAATTGAACAGTTCCTTAGCTTGGAACCCCCGCAAGATTACGTACATACTTGCGTATGTCACCGACCGATCATTCAACGACACACCATCCGCGATGCATGGACTGTGCCACCACCATGCGCCGCATGCCGCGCAACCTTGGCCGCGCCTTGATCTGGATCTACCGGCACACGCTGTCGCCGCTGGTCGGCTACAACTGCCGGCATCTGCCGACCTGCTCGGTCTATGGCGATGAAGCGATCGAGCGCTTCGGACTCTGGGCCGGCGGGTGGATGACGCTGGCAAGATTGCTGCGCTGCCAGCCCTGGGGAACCTCCGGCATCGATAATGTCCCGCAGACGAGGCCGCCGGGGGCACACTGGTATCTGCCCTGGCGCTACGGCCGCTGGCGCGGCGTCAACGACGCTTGATCTGTTGCGGCGCTCCCAAACGCCACGCGCATAGCTGTTCCGGCGGAACTGTGGCGATATTTGGCGCATTGTTTCATCGTCCCCTTGGGGAGGAAACAACAATGCGCTGGAAACTCAGCCACAATGGGCACGATCCCCGGCAGATCGATTTGCTGGCCGTGCTTGCCCTGCTCCTCGTGATCGTTGCCGCCTACGGCTACTTCACCCACAATCCGAACAAGCCGAGCACGACGGCATTCATCGTGCCCAGCCAGAGCGTGAAGTGGTGACGCGCAGAGCGAGCAGCCACAGCGCCGAGCCCCGGACCAGGCGCTGACCTCACCCCATGTGGTGTTGACCACCGAGCGATCTGCGCCGCGCGGCATTGTCTGCATCCCGCATGCACCATAGGCTTCAACCATTGGGACAGATATTTTTCTCGGGGGTGGGCATTGCAGGAAGGCTTGTACAAGCTCGAATTTCATACCGTTCACGGCACCGGCACCGGTGTGCTCTACGCGACGGGCGGCAAGCTGCGCGGCGGCAACTCGGCCTTTGCCTTCGTCGGCAACTACACCGACCGCGGTGACGGCATTCATGTCAAGGTCTCGACCCAGCGGCACAATCCCGATCCCGCCTTCCGGCCGCTGTTCGGGACCGACATAATCACGTTGATGCTGAAGGGCACCGCGAACGGCGACATGGTCGACTTCGAGGGCGAGGCCCTGCAACTGCCGGGCGTGAGCTTCAAGGCGTTCCTGACCCGGATCGCCGATTAACTCACTCAGCGGCGGCAGCGCGCGCGGCCGGCCGCGGCCGCGTCATGACCACGACCGCAAGGGCCGCCGCGACGAAGGCCGTGGCCACATAGCCAGCGCTGTAGAGCCATTCGCGCGCGAACAGCAATCCGCCGACCGCTGAGCCGATGGCCTGGCCGATATACAGCACCGAGGTGTTGAGCGAGACCGACGCCGACGCGAGCGTCGGCGCCGCACCGACCAGACGAACCTGCTGCATCGAATTGGTCGACGCAAAGCCGAGGCCCCACACCGCAACCGAGGCGGCCATCAATGCGTAGGCACCGGCGCTCAGCGCCCAGCCGGCAACGCCTACGAGCAGCAGCACCGTGAACAGCACCGACGTCTTCCAGGCCCCCCAGGAATCCACGATGCGAGTCGCGATCGCAATGCCGACGAACCCGAAGATGCCGTAGAGCGCGAACACGATGCCGACGGCGTCCGCGTTGGCGCCGGTCAATTTGCCGAGCAGCGGCCCCATGAAGGTGAACACCACGAACTGGCCGGACATCTGCAACGTCGTGATCGAGAGCAGCAGGATGACGGTCGGATTGCGGCCGAGATCGGCCCAGGTCCTCAGGTCGACCGGCGCGCCATGCAACCCGCCGGGCAACCGCCACCACAGCAGCAGGCAGCTCACGAGCCCGGTCAGCGCGATCGCGCCATAGGTCACGCGAAAACCGTAACGGCTTGCGATGAAGGTGATCAACGGCAGCCCGATTGCAGCGGCGAGCGACCAGCCGAGGAAGATATAGGCGATCGTGCTGCCGCGCTTCTCCACCGGCACGATCAGCGCCGCGGTGCCTGCCGCCTGTGGCGTGTAGAGGACACCGACCGCGAGCATGACCAGGCGGATGATCAAGAGACTGTCGTAATCCGGCGCGAAGGCCGATGCCGCGTTGGTCAGCGTCAGCACCAGGAGCGTCGCCGTCAGCAGCGCCCGCCGTTCGAACCGGCTGGTCAGCCACGCCGTCACCGGCGAGCCCACGCACAGCACGATCGCGCCGAAGGTGATCAGGAGACCGGCGGCGTGGATCGTGACGCCGAGCCCGTTGGACAGCTCCGACAGCATGCCGGCCGGCGCCAGCACCGAGCAGCCGGTGACGATATTGCCGAGCATCAATGCGGTGGGAGCGAAGCGTTTCACGCCGCGTTGATAGCAGACCCCGAAATCAATGCAACTGCATCTAAATGCATAGCACGTGATCGATGGCACGTGATCGAATGGCGCCGGTTGCGCTCATGGCGACGGCGATGCGGCCGGCACCGCGTTGACGCTCGGCGACACAGCGGCTGGCAACGGGCTCGCAGGCTTCGGGCCGGCGCTCGTTGCCGGGCACGACGCCAATAGCTGCGTCCAGCCCTGCTCCAGCCCGGTCGTGTCGAGATCGAATGTCGCGAAGTCAGGCTTGAGATCGGACTTGATATCGGACTTGGGATCGGCCTTGCCGTCCGACAACGGCGTGCTTTCGCCGATCTGCAGATGCGGGACCGCCAGCATCGTCTTGACGATGTCCGACCCCACCGGGTCGCTCCAGACCTCGTATTTGCCGAACCGCGCCGGCAACCTGCCGAATGCGATCGCCTTGGTGGCGCCGGCCATCATCACCACCGTGCCTTTGCCGACGGCGCCCTCGTCGAACTCGCGCACGAACATCAGCCGCCCGCGATCCCTGTTCTCGCAGAACAGCCGCCACTCCATCATGCGGAACGAGCTGCCGTCGCCTTTTCTCTGCTGCGCGATCTTGCGGACATAGGGCCGGGTTTCCTTCTCCACCGCCCACAGCGTCTCCGGCAACGGCCGCGTATCGATTCCAAATCGATAGAGCTCCGGCCGCGTCAGCACGTGCAGGCTTTCGAACTTCACCGTCCGGATCAGCTCGCTGAGCTCATGGCTGATTCCCATCGCCGCGAGGAACAGGTTGCGATCGCGATCGGCACTCACCATCTCGCGCCGCCTGAAGTCGGCGACAACCTGCGGCGGCGGATTGCCGTGGACCACGAACATCAGCCTGGAGTTATGCACCGCGAGCACCGAGTCGGGCGCCACTTCACGATCGGTCGCGCCCAGGAACAGATAGGCACAGGCCGAAACGCACATCGCGTTGCGCGTGGTGAGTTCGGCCTCGACCTCGCCTTTCACAGCCTTGATCTTCTCGCAGGCGGCGTCGATCTGCGTGCCCGTGGAACAGGCCGGCACGCTGGTGCGGCCGACCCGGGCAATCGCCTTGCGTGCACGCAGAAACCGCGCGATCGCATAGGACTGCTCGACGTTTCCGCCCGGCGAATGGAGGTAGATCGGAAGCTGCGGGTCCTTGACGGCAAGCAGGAAGCTGCGAATCCGCGCCGCGGCATTCCGATCGATCTCGCCTTCGATCGCGATCCAGCGATCGCAACCGGCGCCGCAGGCATTCGCCGGGCCCTTGGCGAGATAGATGGTCAGCCTTTTCGCAAAGCCGGCCTTCTCGACCGGTGCTTCTTCCGCCCGCAAGACGCAGGGGACCAGAAGCAACGCCACGAAAAGCAGGAGACGGGAAAACATGAACCTTGCGGATCGCACGATGGCGGGAAAGTGGACATTCGACGTTAGACGATGATCGGCAGCGTCGCAACGCTTGGTGCCGTCAGGTGCAGGCGAGCTTCTCTCGAATCGGTGCGGCCGGAGGCCCATTTTCTTGATATTGCCGGATTGCAGGCGTCAAATCCCCTGCTATACCGCTGCTTTCCGCTTACCTGCGCTCGTTCGCAGGAGTGAGCTACAGGAGACATCGATGGCAGACACGCCCAAATCCGGTTCCGGATTCCAGTACAGCCTCTCCAACCTCAAGCCCGCAGAACCCGTGAACAAGATCGCCCTCACCTTCCCTGATGGAGCGAGGCGCGATTTCCCGAAAGGGACCACCGGCCTCGACATCGCCAAAGGCATTTCGCCCTCGCTCGCCAAGCGCACCGTCGCGATGGCGCTCGACGGCACGCTCGCCGATCTCAACGATCCGATCGAAGCCGACGCCAAGATTGAGTTGATCAGCCGTGAAGACCCCCGCGCGCTGGAACTGATCCGGCACGATGCCGCGCACGTGCTCGCCGAAGCCGTGCAGTCGCTGTGGCCGGGCACCCAGGTCACGATCGGCCCGGTGATCGAGAACGGCTTCTATTACGACTTCTTCGGCAACGAGCCGTTCACCCCGGAAGATTTTGCCGCCATCGAGAAGCGGATGCGCGAGATCGTCGCGCGCGACAAGCCGTTCACCAAGGAAGTCTGGGATCGCGAGAAGACCAAGCAGGTGTTCCGCGACAAAGGCGAGGCCTTCAAGGTCGAGCTGGTCGACGCGATTCCCGGCAACGAGCCGATCAAGATCTATTTCCAGGGCGACTGGTTCGATCTCTGCCGCGGCCCGCATATGACGTCGACCGGCAAGATCGGCAACGCCTTCAAGCTGATGAAGGTGGCCGGCGCCTATTGGCGCGGCGATTCCAACAATCCGATGCTGACCCGCATCTACGGCACCGCATTCGCCAGGCAGGAGGACCTCGACGCTTACCTCAAGCAGATCGAGGAAGCGGAGAAGCGCGATCACCGCAAGCTCGGCCGCGAGCTCGACCTGTTCCACTTCCAGGAGGAAGGCCCCGGCGTGGTGTTCTGGCACCCGAAGGGCTGGACCATCTTCCAGCAGCTGATCGCCTATATGCGACGCCGGCTGCTCGGCGACTACAGCGAGGTCAACGCGCCGCAGATCCTCGACAAGGTGCTCTGGGAGACCTCGGGCCATTGGGACTGGTACCGCGAGAACATGTTCGCGGCGCAGTCCGCCGGCGACGAGGCCGAGGACAAGCGCTGGTTCGCGCTGAAGCCGATGAACTGCCCCGGCCATGTGCAGATCTTCAAGCACGGACTGAAGAGCTACCGCGACCTGCCGCTGCGGCTCGCCGAGTTCGGCGTCGTGCATCGCTACGAGCCGTCGGGCGCGATGCATGGCCTGATGCGGGTGCGCGGCTTCACCCAGGACGACGCCCATGTGTTCTGCACCGAACAGCAGCTCGCCGACGAGTGTCTCAAGATCAACGAGCTGATCCTGTCCACCTACGCCGATTTCGGCTTCGACGGCGAGCTCACGGTCAAGCTCTCGACGCGGCCCGAAAAGCGGGTCGGCACCGACGAGATGTGGGATCACGCCGAGCGCGTGATGGCGACCGTGCTGTCGGAGATCAAGGCCAACGGCAGCAACCGGATCCGGACCGAGATCAACCCGGGCGAAGGTGCGTTCTACGGGCCGAAGTTCGAATACGTTCTGCGCGACGCCATCGGCCGCGACTGGCAATGCGGCACGACCCAGGTCGACTTCAACCTGCCGGAGCGGTTCGGCGCGTTCTACATCGATCACGACGGCTCGAAGAAGGCGCCGGTGATGGTGCACCGTGCGATCTGCGGCTCGATGGAGCGCTTCATCGGCATCCTGATCGAGCACTATGCCGGCAACTTCCCGCTCTGGCTGGCGCCAACCCAGCTCGTGGTCACGACCATCACCTCCGAGGGCGACGAGTACGCCAAGGTGGTGGCGGCCGCGGCGCGCCGCGCCGGCCTCCGCGTCGAGATCGACCTGCGCAACGAGAAGATCAACTACAAGGTCCGCGAGCACTCGCTGGCCAAGATCCCGGCCCTGCTCGTCGTCGGCAAGAAGGAAGCCGAGACGCATTCGGTCTCGGTCCGCCGCCTCGGCAGCGAGCGCCAGACCGTGATGCCGACCGATGAGGCGATCGCAGCGCTAGTGGATGAAGCGACACCACCGGACGTGAAACGGGCGCGATCGGTCGCCTGATCTTCACAATCGGTCTAAACTGGCTTTCGTCGGCTTGGTCGTGCCCCCATCTTGGGGGCACGACTCCACTTGAAGGACATTTCCGTGCCCGATGCCATTGAACTCCTGAAGACACGCCGCTCGATGAAACCGCGCGAGATGACCGGCCCGGGCCCGTCCGCGGCCGAGCTCGAGACTATCCTGACCATCGGTGCGCGCGTGCCCGACCACGGCAAGCTGGCGCCCTGGCGCTTCATCGTGTTCGAGGGTGAGGCCCGCGCCCGCGCCGGCGACGTGATCGCAAAGGTGTTTGCCCGCAAGAACCCCGGCGCGCCCACGACCGACATCGAGGTTGAGAAGAAGCGCCTGACCGATGCGCCGCTGGTGATCGGCGTGGTCTCCTTCACCAAGCCGCACCCGAAGGTGCCACCGTGGGAGCAGGAATTGTCGGCCGGCGCGAGCGCCATGAACATCGTCACCGCGGCGACCGCGCTCGGCTACGGCGCCTGCTGGCTGACCGGCTGGTTCGCCTTCGACCGCGACGTGCTCGACGGTCTCGGCCTGAAACCGGACGAGAAGCTCGCCGGGCTCATTCACATCGGGACGCCGACCAAGCCGAGCGAGGACCGCCCGCGCCCGGCGCTGTCGGATATCGTGACGCGGTTCTGAAACCGTAAACCTGTCATTGCCGGGCTCGACCCGGCAATCGATCCACCGAAAGACTCTTCTGAAGCTATGTAGCCCGCATGAGCGCAGCGATATGCGGGACCCTCGCCCCGGGTGTCGCTTCGCTCACCCGGGCTACGAGTTCCGTCGTCATTGCTGGGCATGACGAGTTGAACGCGCCTAAGCCGCCTTCGACGCGCGCTCCGCAAAGCCGCGCAGCAGGGCCGCAATCTCGTGCCCGGGCCTTGCGGCGCTGAACAGGAACCCCTGGACCTCGTTGCAGCCTTCGGCGCGCAGCCAGTCGAGCTGGTCTGTTGTCTCGACCCCTTCCGCGGTCGTGGTGATCTTGAGGCTGCGGCCGAGGCCCGAGATCGCGCGCACGATCGCCAGGCAATCGGAGCGCCGCGCGAGGTCCTTCACGAAGGAGCGGTCGATCTTGATCTTGTCGAACGGGAAGCTGCGCAAATAGCTCAGACTGGAATAGCCGGTGCCGAAATCGTCCATCGAGATGCTGACGCCGAGCTCGCGCAGCTGATGCAGGATGGCGAGATTGGCCTCGGTCTCCGCCAAAAACACCGACTCCGTGATCTCGAGCTCGAGCCGCCGCGCCGACAGGCCGGAATGCGCCAGCGCCGAAATCACCGCCTGGACCAGATTGCGGCTGCGGAACTGCACCGGCGACAGATTGACCGCGACCTTCACGTCGGCGGGCCACTTCATCGCCTCGGTGCAGGCTTCGCGCAGCACCCATTCGCCGAGCGCGACGATCAGGCCGATGTCTTCCGCAACCGGGATGAACTCCGCGGGCGAGATCATGCCCTTCTGCGGGTGCTGCCACCGCAGCAGTGACTCGAAGCCACTGATGCGGTCGGCGGCGATGTCGACCAGCGGCTGGTAGTGCAGCTCGAATTCGCCGTTGCTGAAGGCGGCGCGCAGATCGCGCTCCATGTCGCGGCGCTTCTGCGCCTGCTGATCCATCTCCGGCTCGAAGAAATGATGCACGCCGCCGCCGTCGGACTTGGCGCGATACAACGCCATGTCGGCATTGCGCATCAGGTCCTCCGACGTCGTGCCGTCGCCCGGCGACAGCGCGATCCCGACGCTGGCGCCGACCACGACCTCGAGCCCGTCGATCTTGTAGGGCGCGCTCAGGGCATCGATCAGCCGCTCGGCGAAAGCGCTCGCTTCGTTGGGCGAGACATCCGCGGCAAGCACGATCGCGAACTCGTCGCCACCGAGACGGGCCGCCACGTTGTCGTCGCGGACCACCTCGCGCAGCCGCTCCGCCACCAGCTTGAGCAGCCGGTCGCCCATCGGATGCCCGAAGGAATCGTTGACGTTCTTGAACAGATCGAGATCGATGCACATCACAGCGACGCGCCGATTGCCGGAGCGGCCGCGCTCCAGCGCCTCGCGCAGGCGCTCCTGGTAAAAATCGCGGTTCGGCAAGTTTGTCAGACCGTCATGGTGCGCCATGTGCGCGATCCGCGCTTCGGCGGCACGGCGTTCGGTGATGTCGACCACCGCGACCAGATAGCCGTCGCGGCCCTCGAACGCCACCCTGCGTCCAAAGGTCAGCACATGGATCTCGGTGCCATCAGCCTTGATGTGCCGCCAGTCGCGGCTCGACTGATAGACGTTGCCGACCTCGCGCAAGGCGGCGCTGTGCATGGCCCACTCATCCTCCGGCCAGATCTGGCGCAGCGTCATGCCGAGAAATCTCTCCCGACTGTACCCATAGTGCTGAACGGCGGCGTCATTGACGCTGAGGAACTCCATCGTGCCGGCGTCGAATACCCACATCGGCATCGGGTTGTTCTCGAACAGCAGACGGAACGACTGCTCGCGCTGCTTCAGCGCGGTGACGTCGGAGACGGTCAGCGACAGCATGTCGCCGAACGCCGTGACGCCGAGCCGCAGGCAGCGATCGCCGCTGTCGATCTCGAACTGGCCGCCGGGACCGTTGCCGACGAATCCGCTGCCGACGAATCCGCGCAGGCGGTTCATCACCGCCGGCGCCGCCAGCGGATTGCCGCCGGCGCTGAGCCGGCGCCACAGCAATTCGTTCGCGGGCTGCATCAGGAGCCTTGCGGCGCCCTGGTTGAGATGCACGATCTGGAAGTCGGCCGCCTCGCCCCGCGCGTCGCGGATCGCGGCGAGCGACAGCACGCCCTCATCGGTGGCCGAGAAGATCGTATCGAGAAGATTGTACTGCGCATTGCGCTCGTTGACATAGACGCCGACCAGGATGCCGCCCCAGCGCGACCGCGTCGGCAGCGCCAGCACGTCGAAGGTCCGTACCAGACCGTCGCGCACGCAATGCGCCGCCGCGAGATAGGGCCGGCAGTTCTCGCGCGCATTCGCGGTGGCTTCGGTCAATGCCGTCGCGCAGTCCGGCGGCAGCGCGCTGAGCGGAATGTCCCAGCGCTCGTCGTTCAGCCAGGTCTGGACGTAGCGGCCGGTGTGCGAGACGCTGAGCACGCCATCGACGTTCCGCAGCAGCACGATGTGATCGGCGAGCCGGCCGAGACTGCCGAGCATCACGTCTTCATAGTGCGGCAGCTTTTCACCGGGACGGACTGCCGCCTGCCACTTGCGTTGCAGGACCGGAACGTCGGCGAACATCTCGGAACTGAACTTGGCCGATGTCTTTGAATTCTTGTTGGCCATGATCATGGCACGCCCCGTTCACGCAAACGCCGGAGCATGATCCGGAAAGTGCGAAACAGCTTTCCGATGGGATCATGCTCAAGCAAAAAGCCAAGGCGCGATGACGACACAATTTGAACTCAGCGCGCTTTAGTCCCCGTGGCATCCAAGTCATGCCGCGGCTTAACGCCATGTAAAAATAGCGAGCCCGTGCGTCGCCGCCAGCGATTATGACAGCTCAAACTGGCGCGATGGTTAGTTCACGTTAGAGACTATGACAGCTGCATGAATGCAGCGCGGTCGGACGTCAGCGCGCCACGACCTCGACTTCGCCATCGACGCCGTTGACGACGTTGAAGGGACGCTCGAACACCTTGCCCTCGTTCTTGGCGATCGCACGATACTCGCCTTCGGAGAGCACGACGCGCGGGAACGCGCCGATCGATTCCTTGATCACGTCGCCGCCCGGCGTGATCACCGACCATGCGGTGTTGGCGAGCGCCTCGCCGCCCTTCTCGCTGACCAGTTTGAGGGTGATCACGGCCGCGCGATGCGTGACCGTGACATCAGTCAGCTTGCCCGCTCCGACGCGAATGTCGGAGCGCACCACCGAGTTGGCGTCACCATAGTTGGAGACGATGTAGTAAGTGCCCTCCGGCAGCAGCGCGACGTCGCCGGCGGACACGTTGGGCACCAGCGGGCCACGGTCCGAGCCGTCGAACTGGCTGCCCTTGTAGATCGCGAATGAAATCTGGTTGGCCGGGATCTTGCTGGAGCCGACCCGGCCTTCGATCCGCAGGCCCCCGGCCGGCAGCACGAAGGACTCGCGGTCGGTCTCCGACTTCAGGCTGACGGCGCGGACCGCGCTGACGAGACCGAGCGCGACATGGACCACATAGTTGCCGGGCGGCAGCACGACGTTGGGCGTCGCCCCGCGCTCCTCGCGGATCAGCTTGTAGGTGCCGTTGTCATCCGGCTTGTCGGCGAACACCCGCCACACCAGCCCGGCATTGATCACCGGCAGGTCCTTGCCGTATCGCGCCGTCAGCGACAGCACCGCCTGCCCGGCGGTCGGCGAGCCGGCCGGCGGCGTCACCGGAGGCACGGTCGCGATCGACGGCTGGACGATGGTCGGCTGGGTCAGCGGACCGGGCAGAACGGGCCCCGAACCGGGTCCGGACGGCGGCGCCAAATTGAGCGCCGGGCCGGACGGTACATCCGGAACCGAGGCAGGCGGGATTGGCGGCGGCCGGTCGCTGAAGAACTGCGCCGACACCGAAGTCGGGACCAGGGCCAGCAAAAATGCCGCAAGCGTCAATAGCGGAAGGAGCCGCATGCCCCGCCCGCATCCGCCGATGCCGTTGCCCCTTGAAGTCATCACCATGCTTTTCAACGAAAACGCGGCAAATTCAAGCCTTCGTCCAATGCTTTGTCACAGTCCCGGGGCCGCCGTCCCCGGTTTGGAACCGCTCGATCAAGCCGATGTTAGTCCTATTGTCGCGGTCAAGTCACATTCCCTGCCTACCGCGGTCCACCCGGGGCATGAATCATGCCTGTGGGGAATAACCATGAAACCGGACGACGCTGGCGCAGCGATGCCGCGCGGCCTAGTCTCGCGCTGGCAGGAGATTTGCCGTGTTGGATAGCTGGATGGGCCGAGGCCAAAAGAGCTCCGACGGCCCCGACAAGGTAGGACTGGGAACGGTTCGCCGGCCGGTGATCGGGCTTGCGCTCGGCGGCGGCGCCGCACGCGGCTTTGCCCATATCGGCATCATCAAGACCCTGCTCGCCCATGGCATCGTCCCCAACGTCGTGGTCGGCACCTCGATCGGGTCAGTGGTCGGCGGCGCCTATGCGGCCGGCCATATCGACAAGCTGGAGCAGTGGGCCCGCAGCCTGCAGCCGCGCAGCGTGCTCGGCTACCTCGACATCCGCCTCAATGGCTCCGGCCTGATCGGCGGCGCCAAGCTGGCCGCCGAGATCGAGGCCGCGCTGGGCCAGGTCATGATCGAGGACCTCACGGTCAAGTTCGCCAGCGTCGCAACCGAAGTCCGCACCGGGCACGAGATCTGGCTGACCCAAGGCCGTGTGGTCGACGCGATGCGCGCCTCCTACGCTTTGCCAGGCATCTTCGCGCCGGTGCTGATCGGCGACCGTTGGCTGGTCGACGGCGCGCTGGTCAATCCGGTGCCGGTTTCGGCCGCCCGCGCCCTCGGCGCCGAGATTGTCATTGCGGCGAACCTCTCCAGCGACGTGTTCGCGCACTCGACCACGATCTACAATCACGGGCCGTCCGCCGCGCCCGAGGTGACGGTCGCGGTGACTGCCGAGGCCGAGATCGAGCCAGAACCGCCGAAGCGGCGGTTCGGCCGCTTCTTCTCCGCCGAACGGACCGTGAAGCGGGAATTTTTCGGCAGCGCCAGCCGGCCCGGAATCTCGAGCGTCATGGTCGACGCCTTCAACATCATGCAGGACCGCATCACCCGTGCGCGCCTCGCCGGCGATCCGCCCGACATGCTGATCTCGCCGCGCGTCGGCCAGATCGGCTGGTTCGACTTCCACCGCGCCGACGACCTGATCGCGCACGGCATTCGCGCGGCCGAACGCGCCATCGGAGCGATCGAGGAAGCCATCGATATCCTGGTGCCGCCGTCCAACGGCACGGGCACCACCGGGAAGTAGCGCTTAGGCGGTCTTGATGTAGTCGCGCAGCGCTTCCTGCTCGTGCTCATATTCCTGCACGCGGCGCTTGACGACGTCGCCAATCGAGATCAGCCCGACCACCTTGCCGTCCTCGACGACAGGGAGATGGCGGAACTTGCCGGTGGTCATCATCTCCATCAGGCCGCTGACGGTATCGGACTCGCGGCAACTCACGACCTTCTTGGTCATCACCGCGCTCACCGGTTCCTCCAGCACGCCCGCGCCGCGCTCTGAGAGCACGCGCACGATGTCGCGCTCCGACAGGATGCCTTCCATCCGGCCCTGCTCCATCACCAGCACGGCGCCGATCTTACGCTCGCCGAGCAGTTTGACCGCGGCCGAAAGCTTCGCGCCGGGCGCGACGCTCATGACCTGATGGCCCTTTGCATCGAGAATGGAACGTACCGTCATTGTCGTCTCCCTGAATCCGTTCGCTCCCCGCATCAGCGGGGTCGAGCCTGTTCGCCAGAGTCTTCAATCAACAGTTCCGCGCAGATTTCGGTTTCGGGGCGCGGTCGGTAGCTGGGCTCGATGTGTCGGCCCGCTTTGTTCTGTGTCGCAAAGATGATGGAGGAATTCGAACCGAGCCGCAAGCGGCGATCAGACGCGGCCGGACTGGTCCAGCGACGACGCATCCGCAGCATCATCTCGCGCACGCGGAATCGGATCGAACAGCGAGAACAGCAACAGCCCGGCGAGGAAGCCGCCGATATGCGCCTGCCAGGCGACGCTCGCGTCCTCAGCACCGAGCGACAGCGAAGTGGCGCCGAACAGGATATTGACGCCGAACCAGATCGCCAGGAACGCGAGCACCCGTCCATTGCGCAGCGCCCGCCATAGCGACAGCGCGGGCACCTTGGCGGCCGCGTCGGCATCGCCGCGGCTGAACGACAGGAAGCTGCCCTTCACAAAGGCGAAGCGCATCGCCGCCGCCATCGTTCCCGACACCGAGGCTGACGCGCCGATCATCGGCGCAATGGCGTGCTCATGGGTCAACAGATGCGCGAGCGCGCCTGCGGCCGCCGTCACCGCCATGAAGACAAAAAACCGCACCGCGCCGAAGCGCCGCGCCAGCGCGCTGCCGAACGGCAGCAGCCACAGCACGTTGAAGCCGATATGGGTGAGGTTGGCGTGCAGCAGCGAATAGGTGACGAAGGTCCAGACCTTGGCGCCGTCTCCGCCCGGGAAGGTGATGTCGAGCAGCGTCGAATCGTAGCGCTTCGGGATGAAGCCGAAGACGTCGATGGTCCAGTTTTCCATCTCCGGCGGCAGCAGCACCCGCAGATGGATCACCGCGATCAGGAGGATGTAGGCGGTGAGCGCCGGCGGCAAGGTCAGGATCGGCTCGCGCGGCGCCTCCGGCGGCGGCTCGAGCGGGGATTCGGGATGGGAGTCCAAGGGGTCGGCGACCTCGCACGCGGCTGTGCATCCCAGATAGGCGGCTTTCATACCGCTGTGCAAGTGCACAATCCCGAAATCGGACACGGGGTGTCCCGCGGCACCAGGATCAAGACAAAAGCGATCGGGACAAAGAAAAGGGAGGGCGCTGAGAACGCCCTCCCTGATCGGCTGGTCTTCTCGTGCCCCAGAGGGATCGGGAGAACATCCCCACCCCTCCCCGCACGGTGACCAAACTGTTTGACGCCACCTATGTACCAACCACGCCGGCGCTTGGGGCAGCCGGCAAACGGGAACGCGCGGACCCTACGCGCAGGTTCCACCGACGCCAAGAACATAGTTAAATTTACGTTAACAACACAAAGCTGCCGATAAGCCGCCCAAACCGCGGCCACGGCATGGACGCTGCACAGCCTTCCCTGCACAACAGAGAAGGGAAGGCGCCTGAGCAAAACCGGGACAGATGTGTCCCGCCGAGCCAGGTGCCGGGCAAGGTTCTTTATATGAAACACAGCTCCAGCCGCGAATTCTTCGCCTATTGGAATGCGAAGCGCGGCACTGCGCGTGCACCCGACCGGAGTGAATTCGAACCGTCCGCGGTGCGCGAGCTGCTGTCCGACATCTTCGTGCTGTCCTATGACGGCGAAACCCGCTTTCCGTTCCGCGTCGCCGGCACCCGCACCTCCGCCCTGCTCGGCTGCGACCTCAAGAACCGCAGCTTTTCCGCCCTTTTCACCGGCGAAAGCCGCGGCGAGATCGAAGACATCATCACCTGTGTCGTCGAAGAGACCCTGCCGGCCATCGCCGGTGTCACCGCCACGACCGAAACCGGCTCCAAGGCGCACCTTGAATTGCTGCTGCTGCCCTTCACCGCCCGCGTCCATATGCCGGCGAGCCTGACCGGCCTGCTCGCCCCGTTCGAGGACGATGTCACCCCGCTGCACGACCTCGTCCTGACCTCGTGGCGCTACCTGCATCCCCAGGAGCGGCTGGTGCCGCGGACCCTGCGCAAGCTCGCAATCGCGCGCGGCCTGATGGTCTACGAAGGACTGCGCTAGCCCCCGATGCCAGCCGCCGCCCGGCGACGGGACAGGCCACGCCGGTCGCTTGCACCGCGGGCCGCGGAACTCTATTAGCTGGTTCGCCGCCATGGCGGGGGTGATCCGCTTATTGCAGCTGCGGCCGGGCTGGGCATGTTTCGCAATTCGATCAGGCAGAAGATCGTCGGCATCGCCGCGGGACTCATCGTCCTCGCGGTGATCACCTCGCTGCTCTCGATGGTGATGGCGGGCCAGGTCGGCCATCTCCTGGATGAGCTCACCAACCGCTACATCCCCGCCTATGGTCATCTCGCCCGCGTCAACATCCGCTCGCTGGAGCGGTCTTTGGCGATGCGCCGGATGATGATGGCGAAGATGCAGGCGCCGGGGGAAGCCAGCGGCTACGACGCGGCGCGCAAGACCTTCGACGAGATCGAGCCGACGATCAAACGCGAGGCCGATGCGGCGCGCGTGCTGATCGATTCGATCATCGCCGATCCCTCGACCCCGTCGGACAACGCCGCCCTCGGGCGCCTCGATGACCGCATCGACAATGCCGTCAACGATCTCTTGATGCGCCTGAACGCCGAGAACAAGACGCTGCTCGACCAGCTCGACGCCCAGGACTTCGCGGCCGCGAAAGCGACCACGCTCCGCGCCGACGTCCTGCGCGACGACTTCAACAACAAGATCGAAGGCATTCGCACCGACATGCTGGCGCAGGTCGCTTCGGCCGCCGCGAAGGTGATGAGTGCCCAGCAGCGGGCGATCATCATCTCCGGTGTCGTGACCGCGATTGCCGCGATCCTCGGCTTCGTGTTCGCGATGCTGGTCGGCAGCGGCATCACGCGCCCGGTGATGCGGCTGCTGGAAGGCACCCGCGAGGTCGAGGCGGGCCGCCTCGACGGCACCATCGCGATCACGACCCAGGACGAGATCGGCCAGCTCTCCGCCGCCTTCAACCGCATGATCGAGACGCTGCGTCACAACCAGCGCATCCGCGAGACCTTCGGCCGCTACATCAATCCGCGGATCGCCGAGGGCCTGCTCGAGCAGCCGGCGATCGCCGCCACCGAAGGACAGCGCCGCATCATGACGGTGATGTTCTGCGACATGAAGGGCTTCACCAGCCTGAGCGAAGGCGTGACGCCGCGCGGCCTCGTCAAGATCATGAACCTGTATCTGTCGACGATGTCCGCGCCGGTCCATGCGCATCGCGGCATCATCGACAAATATATCGGCGACGCCATCATGGCCTATTGGGGCGCCCCCTTCGTCGAGGAAGCCGAACAGACCCATCTGGCCGCGCTTGCCGCCATCGACATGATCGGCCAGGTCAACCAGCTGCGCAAGGATCTGCCCGAACTGCTCGGTGTGCGCGCCATCCCGGCCGATTGCGACATCCGGATCGGGATCGCCACCGGTGAAGTGCTGGTCGGCAGCATCGGCTCCGAATTCATGATGAGCTACACCGTGCTCGGTGACACCGTGAACCTCGCCTCGCGGCTGGAAGGCGCCAACAAGTTCTACGGCAGCCGCAGCCTGATCTCGGAAGCCACCGCGAGCGCCTGCGCCGCGACCATCGAGCTGCGCGAGATCGACCGCCTCGTCGCCGTCGGCCAGACCCAGCCGGTCGCCGTGTTCGAGATACTCGGCAAGAAGGATCAACTGACGCCGGCGCAGACCGAGTTGCGGCAGCGCTACGCCGATGGTCTCGCCGCCTATCGCGACCGCCGCTGGGACGACGCCGAGCAAGCTTTCACTGCGGCACTGGCTGCGGCGCCGGGCGACGGCCCGTCGATCGCCATGAAGGCACGCGTCGCAGCGTTCAGGCAAAATCTGCCGGCGGCGGATTGGGACGGCGCCTGGTACCTGGAGCAGAAGTAGCGGCGGAAGTAACGGCGGTTGTAGCCCGCATGAGTCAACGGCTCGCGCGACATGCGCGCCCGATGACGGGCTCCGCGATATGCGGAAAGAAAGATCCCGGATATCGCTTCGCTCATCCGGACTACACGCATTGACGCTGACCTGCCCTTCACACTGCCCATGTGCGACCGGCCCAATTCTAACACCGATGTTAGTTTCCACTCCGCCATTCGATGGTGCGAACAAAACATTCGGCGCACGTGCACGCGCGACGTTCGGAAGCGACAGTGCGATTGCCGCATCGGCAAACAATTTTTCAGAACGCGCGGAATGTCTCTCGCGATCGGGAGTTAGTGCTTCAGATCAATGACTGTCCACGTCTAGTCGGGAGGTGCGCATGATCAAGTCACCGATGAAGCTCGCAATGCTTACGGCATTTCTGACAGCGCCGATCATCCTGTTCCCACCGCACACTGCCCTCGCCGCCGGTGGAGGTGGTGGTGGCGGCGGAGGAGGAGCGGGCGGCGGAGACTTCTACGGGTCGAGCTACAGCACGCCTGCGCCGGCCTATCCCCAGCAGAAGGACAGAAAGACCACGCACAGGGTCAAGAAGCCGATCAAGCAATCCGGCTTCGATGATCCGGCATTCCGCGACAGCTATCGCGCGGCCTATGCGACGATCTACGAACGCAACGACTACGCCGCCGCGATCGATCAGCTGCACGCGCTCGGCCGCGATGATCATCCTGATGTCGCGAACCTGATCGGTTACTCCTATCGCAAGCTCGGCGACTACAAGCAGTCGCAGGTCTGGTACGAGCGCGCGCTGAAGGCCGATCCCAACCACGTGCTGACGTGGAACTACTACGGTCTGTGGCAGATCGAACAAGGCAACCGCGACCAGGCGCAGTATCATCTGCAGCGGATCGGCGAGATCTGCGGCACCGACTGCGAGGAGTATCGCACGCTGGCAGCCGCACTGGAGAAGCCGCCGGGTACGAACCTCGTCTACTGAGCGCACCGGCGCGGAGCCGACATGAGCGGAATGCGGGATCACTAGATCCGGCCCGGACATCGCATCGCGCGTCCGGGCTGCACGCGCCGTTGGCTTCCTTCGGCGCCGTCCGCTATCGTGGGCACCCGAACCATTTGCGAGTCCGTCATGCCCGATCTGATTGACTTCGGTACGTTGCAGCTCAAATTCCTGCAGAGCAAGGAGACCACCGGCGGCAGCGTCGATCTGTTCGAGATGACGCTGCAACCGAATGCCCGGATGCCGATTCCGCACTATCACGAGAGCTGGGACGAGACGATCTACGGGCTTTCGGGCGTCTCGACCTGGCGGGTCGACGGCAAGGAGATCCACATCGGGCCCGGCGAGTCGGTGTTCATCAAGCGCGGTGTCGTGCACGGCTTCACCAACCGCTCGAACGGTCCGGCGACCTGCCTCTGCCTCCTCAGCCCCGGCGCGCTCGGACCGCAATATTTCAAGGACATGGCGGCCCTGATGGCGGGGGGTGCGCCCGATCCAGCCAGGATGAAAGAGACGATGCTGCGCTACGGCCTGGTGCCGGTCGCTTCCTGACCGCTCGACGCAAGAAGCCTGCACCGCCGGCGGCCCTGCTTAAAACCGCGTCGTGCCGAGCGGCAGGCCGAGTTTTACGCGGCCAACCAGCCCGTAGCTGATCGGGGTCATCGCGACATGCTTGATCGCGGCCTGGACGTCGCGGATCGAACGTTCCAGCGTACCGGTCTCGAAGATCGCGGCCGTGCCGGCGGCCGCCGCGATCATCTCGACGACACGCGCGGCGGTTTCGCCGGCATTGGCGCAGGCGATCCGGTGCAGCAGCCGCGCTTCAATCAGCCGCTCGCCTCCGGCCTCGCTCGCCGCCATCAGCTCCGTCATGTCCTCGACCAGCAGCGCCCGCGCGGAGCGCAGCGCCGTTTCGGCTCGGCCGACCATCGACTGGACCAGTTCACCGTCGCGCAGCTGGCCGACGCCACCGAGCCGGGGCTTCTTGCCCGCGAGCGCGATGAAGGCGTCGAGCGCGCCGCGCGCGATCCCGAGCGGCACGACCGAGACCGTCCAGGAAAACGCCGCGAGCCCCGGCAGCCGGTACGGGATACCCGGCTGGGTCGGCTTGAAGTCGACCAGCGGATGGGTGTGGCTGTCAGGCACGAAACAGTCCTGCATCTCGAAGTCGCAGCTTCCGGTGGCGCGCAGTCCGGACACGAACCAGGTGTCGTGGAGGCGGACGTCGGCGCGATCGACGTAGCAGCAGATCGGCGGGCTGTCCTTGCCGTCGGGCCCCTTGACGCTCGCCAGCCCCATGAACCTGGTCGCGTGGGGCGCGCCGCTGCCGAACGGCCAGCGTCCGCTGACGCGATAGCCGCCCTCGACCTCGACCGCCGTCCCGATCGCCCCGGTGGCGCTCGCGATGAACGCCAGCGGATCGGCGAACCAGCCCCGCACCACCTCCTCCGGCAGATAGCCGCCGGCCCGGCTCATGCCGCCGCCATTACCGACCAGCCAGCCGACCGAGCCGTCGAGCGCGGCGGCCGCCTCGACGATCGTCATGAAGTCGAGCGGCGAGAATTCCGGCCCGCCCAGCGCTTTCGGCAGATACAGCCGAAACATTCCGGCCTCGGCCAGGGCGCGGACCACGGCGTCGGGAAGCCGGCGCTCCCGATCGAAATCCGCCCGTTGCTCGGCAATCAGCGGGGCAAGCCGCTCGAGCGCGGTCAAATGGTCTGCAACGCTGGATCTGGCAGGATCTTTGGCAGGCTGGGGCATGACGCCTTCCTTTCCGAGAGCTGGCAATATCGGGAATTCAGCGCGTGGACGCGAATTTGACCATCGGGCTTGGCGTCGCAGAGGGACCGTCATCTCTTTGTCATGAATTGTGCAGACAGGTTCAGCGGACCAGTTTCGGGGACATGCATGGACTATTTCAAACGCTTCAACTTCCTGTTCGCGGCGCCGGTTTTCGAGGCCGACGACCTCGAAGGCATCCGCTTCAACCAGATCATCGCCGAAATCGAGCGCTCCGGCTTCGAGGTGGTCCGCGCCCGCAAACTGGAAGATGCCGAGATCGCGGTGCAGACCGATGCGGCGATCGGCTGCATGGTGGTCGACTGGGGCAAGAAGGGTCTCGAGGGCAAGACCGCGGCGCTGATCAATCTGATGCGCCGGCGCGGCCTCGACTTCCCGATCCTCCTGCTGATCCGCCGCAAGCGGTTCGAGGACCTGCCGGTCGAGGTGCTCGATTTCATCGACGGCTACGTGTTCCTGTCCGAGGAAACCCCGCCCTTCATCGCCAAGAACCTGATCTCCAGGCTGAAGCAATATGCCGAGAACCTGAAGACCCCGTTCTTCGGGGCGCTGGTCGACTATGCCGAGGAAGGCAACCAGCTCTGGACCTGCCCGGGCCACAATGGCGGCGTGTTCTACAGCCGCAGCCCGATCGGCCGGGTGTTCGTCGAACATCTCGGCGAGGCGGTGTTCCGCGACGACCTCGACAATTCCGTGCTCGATCTCGGCGACCTTCTCACCCATGAGGGGCCGGCGCTGCGGGCGCAAAAGGAAGCCGCCAAGATCTTCGGCGCCGAGAAGACCTATTTCGTGCTCAACGGCACCTCGACATCCAACAAGGTCGCGCTCGGCTCGCTGGTCACCGATGGCGATCTCGTGCTGTTCGACCGCAACAACCACAAGGCCGCGCATCACGGCGCGCTCCTGATCGGCGGCGGCATCCCGGTCTATGTGCCGACGGTGCGCAACGCCTGGGGCCTGATCGGCCCGATGCGCTGGGACCTGCTCGACGAGGGCGCGCTGCGCGACCAGATCCGCAAGCACCCGCTGGTCAAGGACGAGAACGCCTGGAAGAAGGAGCGTCCGTTCCGCGTCGCCGTGGTCGAGCAGTGCACCTATGACGGCACCATCCACTCCGCCGAGATGATCCTCAAGCGGATCGGCCATCTCTGCGACTACATCCTGTTCGACGAGGCCTGGGCCGGCTTCATGAAGTTCCACCCGATCTATTCCGGCCGCTTCGCGATGGGGCTCGCCAATCTCGGCCCCGAGGCGCCTGGCATCATCGCCACCCAATCGACCCACAAGCAGCTCGCGAGCTTCTCGCAGGCCTCGCAGATCCACATCCGCGACCGCCACATCAAGGGCCAGAAGCGCCGGGTCGAGCACCGCCGCTTCAACGAAAGCTTCATGCAGCACGCCTCGACCTCGCCGTTCTATCCGATCTTCGCTTCGCTCGACGTCGGCGCGCAGATGATGAAAGGCCGCTCCGGCGAAGTGCTTTGGGACGACACGATCCGGCTCGGCATCGAGCTGCGCAAGAAGATCCGCGCGGTGAAGCGCGAGTTCGAGGAGAAGGAGACGCGCGCCGAGCGGCGCTGGTTCTTCGAGCCGTTCGTGCCGGACCGCGTGATGATCCCCGACGTCGCGCGCGAGAACGGCGTGCACAATGTCGCCTGGGAGACGATCTCGACCGATCAGCTCGCGACCAATCCGTCCTACTGGCAGCTCAGCCCGGGCGAAACCTGGCACGGCTTCCCGGAGCTGACCGCGGGATTTGCCATGACCGACCCGAACAAGCTCACCTTGCTGACGCCGGGGTTCGACCACGCCACCGGCGCCTATGCCGATCACGGCATCCCCGCCCCGGTCGTCGCGCAATATCTGCGCGAGAACCAGATCGTCGCCGAGAAGAACGACCTCAACTCCCTGCTCTTCCTGCTGACGCCGGGCGTCGAGGCCAGCAAGGCCGGCACGCTGGTGTCCGGGCTCGTCGCCTTCAAGAAGCTGCACGACGACAACGCGCTGGTCGAGGACGTCATCCCCGAATTCTTCCGCCGCCGCCCGCAACGCTACACCGGAGTGCGGCTGCGCGACCTCTGCGGCGACATGCACCGCTTCTTCCGCGACGGCGGCGTCAGCACGCTGCAGGCCAAGCAATTCCTGCCCGAGCATCTCCCGGAGATCGCGATGTCGCCGCGCCAGGCGGCGCAATATCTGATCCGCAACGACGTCGACTATCTGCCGATCGACCAGATCTTCGGCCGCATCGCCGCGACGCCGTTCGTGGTCTACCCGCCCGGCATCGCCACCATCGTGCCCGGCGAGCGACTGTCGGAACGCAGCAAGCCGATGATCGACTACTTGCGGATGTTCGAGGCGAGCTTCAATGCGTTCCCGGGCTTCGAGGTCGAGGTCCAGGGCATCTACAAGGAGATCGACGACGCGGGCCGCGTCCGCTTCTACACCTATGTCGTGTCCGAATAGGCCAGCGGACGCAACACAATGGAGAATGATCACAAGATCACCGTCCGACCCTCGCGCGACGGCGACGTCGATGCGATGCTATCGATCTACCGCTATCACATCCGCCACGGCATCGAGGAGAGCGTCGACGACAGCGGCACGCCGGAGCCCGACGACCTGCGCGACCGCCGCAAGAATCTGCGCAACACCCGCCTGCCGCATCTGGTCGCGCTGTGCGAGGGCGAAGTGGTCGGCTATGCCTATGTGGTCCAGTTCCGCAAGCGTCCGGCCTATCGCTACACGGTGAAGCATTCGATCTATATTCACCACGGCTTCACCGGCAAGGGCGTCGGCGGCCGGCTGTTGCAGGAACTGGTCGACGCTTGTGCTGCGGCCGGCTTCCGCCAGATGATCGGCTACATCGACAGCGACAACGCCGCGTCGCTGGCGCTGCACGACCGCTTCGGCTTTGCCCGCGTCGGCCATCTGCCCGGTGTCGCCTATCGCTACGGCCGCTGGTCCGACACCGTGATGGTGCAGCGCTCGCTCGCCGCCGGCTCGACCGCCCCGCCGCCACCCGCGCCGCTGTCGCGGCGGTGATGGGTGATGGGGGCTGCGCGGCTCCCTGCCATTCGTCGTCCTGGCGAAAGCCAGGACCCATAACCACCGCATTCGGTGATGAACGGGACAGCGGCCCCAGCGTCGCACAACAATTGACATTTGGGGTAATGGGTCCTGGCTTTCGCCAGGACGACGATGAGGATGGTTCTCGATTCAAGGCCTCACACACGCGGTGTCATCACCCGCGCATGCGGGTGATCCAGTATTCCAGAGACGGCTGTGCTTGAGCCGAGAAGCCGCGGCGTACTGGATCGCCCGGTCCATGTGCGCAATTGCGCACAGGCCGGGCGATGACAGATGAGGATGCGATTCAGCCTCGCGCTCTCGCGATAAGCTGCCCTGAGCGCCCTATTCCAGCGTGAACCCGACCCGCAGCGCCACCTGGTAGTGGCGGACCTTGCCGTCTTCGATATGGCCCCGGGTCTGCACCACCTCGAACCATTTCATTTCCCGGACCGTCTTCGACGCGCGGCTGACGGCGTTCTCGATCGCCGCCTCGATGCTCTTGTCCGATGATCCGACCAGTTCGAGGATCTTGTAGACGTGGTCCTTGTCGTGCGTGGTGGGCATGTCGACCTCCTTGGGTGGATGCGCGATCCGGACAATTCGCACTCCGATCCGGACAGTCCGTCGTCCGGTACGGGCTGTCGTCAAACGACGAATGCTGCGCGGCAACACACCGGTTGACTTGAATCAACGTGTTGCGGCGCCTTTGGTGCCAGCATGCATTTGGTGCCAGCCGGGCGCCTGGCTTTGTCCGCGCCATGACCTATGGTAGCATGGTTTGACCAAGTATTCGGGAGCGATACGATGTCGACAGCGTCCAGCTCACCCGCCACACCTCCTCACAGCCTCGGATCCGGGCTTGCCAACCTTCGCGCCAAGTGGGGCTGGATCGTCGCCCTTGGCGTGATCTACCTGATCGCAGGCGTGCTCGCCTTCGGCAGCGTGTTCTTTGCCACCGTCGTCAGCGTGCTGTTCGTCGGCGCGATGATGATCGTCGCCGGCGTTGCCGAGATCATCAACGCATTCCAGTTCAAGACCTGGGGCAAGTTCCTGTTCTGGCTGCTGCTCGGCGCGCTCTATGTCGTCGCGGGCTTCATCACCTTCGAGAACCCGCTGCTCGCCGCAGCGACCCTGACGCTATTCCTCGGCATCGCGCTGGTGGTCTCCGGCATCGTCCGCATCTTCCTGGCGTTCGGCATGAACTCGGCAGCGCCGTGGGGAATGGTCGCGATCTCCGGGCTGATCACGCTGGTGCTCGGGGTCATGATCCTGGCGCGCTGGCCGGTGTCGAGCCTTTACGTGCTTGGCATCTTCCTCAGCGTCGACCTGATCTGCGCCGGCGTCAGCTGGATCAGCATGGGCATGGCGCTGAAGCAGCGAGCGTGACGCGCGAATGTAGGGCGGGTTAGCGACAGCGTAACCCGCCGCAAATCTCACAGGCGGAACGATGGCGGGTTACGCTTGCGCTAACCCTCGCTGCAGTTCTCCCTGCAATGCTCAGGGCTGCGCGAGGTGCCAGGCGCCGTTGAGAAAGCCGTCGCCGGTGATGTCGCCGGCCTTCTGGTCCTTGGCGAAGGTATAGAGCGGCTTGCCCTTGTAGGCCCACTGCTTCGAGCCGTCGTCACGCGCGATGATGGTGTAGCCGCCTTCGGCCTTGTCGCTGGCTTCCGCCTTCAGCACCGGCCAGTTCGTGGCACAGGGGCCGTTGCAGGCCGACTTGCCGTCGCTGTCCTTGTCGAAGGTGTAGAGCGTCATGCCCTTGGCGTCGGTCAGGACTGAGCCCTTCGCCGTGGTGCCGGTCTTGGTCGGCGGCGCGGCAAAGGCGGCGGACGCGAGCGCAAACGAAGCGGCAGTAGCGAACGCGAGTGCGAGCGTTGTCTTCATGGTGTCTCCCTTTCGAATGCAAATGGCTTGCATGCGTAGGACGCCGGAGGACGCACCGTATTCCGTTGGCTGCGCGCGAAGAATTTTCGGCCGAGAGACGGGCGTGAGGGGAATAAAGGCGAGAGCGCGTGCCGATACCGGCCCGTAGCCCGCATGAGCAAAGCGATATGCGGGAGACTATCCCGGATATCGCTTCGCTCATCCGGGCTACAGCACCTGATGCTTACCGTCTGATCTCCTCTGCCGCGCGCACCAGCGGGCGGTCGGAGAGCTGGATCGGGCCGGAGAACGGCGTGCTCATTTCGAGGATCAGATAGATCGCGGCCGAGATCAGCGCCGCGGCGGCGATATAGGTCGAGACCACCACCGCATTGCGCGGCGCGCGAAACCCCAGCGTCGCGAACATCAGCGTCAGCCACCCGACCAGGATGCAGATCAGCGGTGACGGGAACGACCCGTCGGACTGCTCGACAAAGGTCCAGCGCTGCTGCACCGCCTGCCGATAGACCGAGCGGGCGTCGTTCCAAAGCGCAATCCTCTGCTCGTCGTTGAACTTCAGCTCGCGGAGACTGTTGCCGACCTCGTCGAGCAGATGTTCGGACACCTCGTTCGCGCGCGAGATCGGGGCATCCTTGAGCGCCTGCTCGACATAGGCGAGCAGCCGCTTGCGCGGCTCGTCGGCGCTGGGGCCGAGCGGCCGCAGGCTGCGGTCGAGCAGGATGAGGTCGGTCGCGAAGACGTGCAGGTTGCGGTCAACCGCCGCATAGGTGTTGGCCGAATTGTTCATCATCAGACCGAGCAGCAGCGACGGCATGGTGACGAACAGGGTCGCGACGAGGCGTACCGAGGTATTGGTCTCGTCGCTGCGGTGATGGTCCTGGAGCCGGCCATGGATCGCCATGGTGGCAAGCGCGGCGCCGCCGAGCAGCATGAAGATCAGGATGGCGACGACGACTGCAACCACGGCTTGCAAGGACCTGCGAGAGAATCAGGTGCGCAGGATAGCAAGTGCCGCGCGGCGGCGCATGTCCGGTTGACTGGCCTTCCCTACGCGCTATCAGTCCGGAGCGCTTTTGGGGCGTCCGGCGCGCCCGAGGAGAGAAACAGTGCATATTGTCGACGACCGCGAGGTCAACCGCGTCCTGACCTTTCCGATCCTGATCGAAGCGATCGAGGCCGCGCACCGGCGGCCGAAGATCGCGGTCAAGGACGGCTATCTCGGCGACGACAGGGGCCAGCAGCTGGTGACCCGCAGCGCGGTCGATGCCGGCCGCTTCATGATGACCAAGCTCTACACCAGCTTCCCGGGCAACCTCGCGCACGGCAAGCTGCCGGCCGTGCAGGCGGTCTGCGTGCTGTTCGACGGCAATGACGGGCGGCCGCTGGCGGTGATGGACGCCGCCGAGATCACCCATTGGAAGACCGCCGCGGACTCCGCGCTCGGCGCCAAGCATCTGGCGCGGCCGGATGCCGCGACGCTGCTGGTGGTCGGCGCCGGCGAGATGGCGCACTGGCTGGTGCGCGGCCACCGCACGGTGCGGCCGCAGCTGAAGCGGGTGCGGATCTGGAACCGGACGGCCGAGCGCGCGTACGAGCTCGCCGCACAGCTTGACGGCGACGGCATCGCCGCCGATGTCGTCACCGATCTCGACGCCGCGACACGCGAGGCCGACATCATCACCACCTGCACCCGCTCGCGCGAGCCGCTGGTCAAGGGCGCGAACCTGAAGCCCGGCGCCCATCTCGATCTGGTCGGCGGCTTCACCCCCGACACCCGCGAGTCCGACGACGAGGCGGCGCGGCGCTCGCGCATCTTCGTTGACCGAAGGGAATCCGCCTTCGACGGCGTCGGCGACATTCTGGCGCCGATCGCGAGCGGCGCGATTAAGGAGAGTGACGTGCTCGGCGATCACTACGACCTCGCGACCGGCAAGGTCGCCGGCCGCCTGTCCGCCGACGACATCACCTTCTTCAAGAACGCCGGCGGCGGGCATCTGGACTTGATGACCTGCGAGACGGTGTTCGCACAGTTGGGGAAAGAGCTGAGGTAATGTGCATAAGTTTTCGACTAGACGCTTCGCGCCTTTCACACTGATCCGCGCTAGGCATCATACTTGCCGAGATCAGAGCGCTTTTTGACGTGCATAGGTCTGTCGTGCCATTCATTCAAGGTCACGAAGCGAAAAACCTTTTCCTTCATGGTCGTCAATGACGGAGATGCCAGCCTCTTTTCGAGCTGTTGTAGACGGTCGAAGTATTGGCTGGCAACATTGCGAGCCGCGGCGGTTTGCTTGTGTCGCAGGAGCGCTGAGATGTGGCCATTCGCCAGCGTAACGATGGGATAGATATCGCTTTCGATCGCCGACGCATCTTGAAGTTTGAGAGCCTTGACTGCTTCGTCGATAAGAACCCTTGTCAACGTATCGTACGCTGCACGATTCTTAGCTACGCGAAGTTGGACGTCAGCCAGCGCATGAACAACATACGGATTATCGGGATAAGCCTTCACCGACATGCGCAACTTATCGATTGCGCCCGTCAAATCGTTGATCTCAGCGAGGTACAGACCGTATTGAAGCCAAAAGTGGCCATCCAATTGGAATTCCACCTCGAATTCGGCGTATATTTCCTGGCCTGAAGCCCTATCCCCGTGCCGGTCGGCGTGCACAAAAATGAAGTCATGATTGAGTAAGAATTTGAATAGCTGCGAGTCTAGCCGATTGACGCTGCGAACTATCGGAATGTTGTACTTGAGGTATGTACGCAGTATCGACTTAATTACGGCAGAGAACTCTGCAAAAGTCGCGATGTTTTCCACGATATGCCGTACGTAAAGTTCGTGACGAGCGTAAAGCCTTCTATTATCGGCTTGATCGACTATGCCCTCAAGGGCAGCGAGGGCAGCCTCAAATGAGCGCCCCTTAGCGGACGTGCCGTAAGCCTCAATCGCGCCCTCTCGGCTAATTCCGACGCGCGCCATTGTCGATAATCCGACAATCAGCAAAAGAAACTTCGTGTCTTGATCAGGTAAGTTCTCAAACTCGTCCGTGATAATATCGGTAAAGTTCTGCGACTCGGTTGCCTCTCTTAACGCGATTAGGAGTTGGCTGCCCGATTCGGCCAACTTCTTGTGCTGATCTGCGCGGCTCAACTTACGAAATCGAGGCGAAGGAACATACTGAATAAGCCGATCGATAAGCGGGTCATAATCTTTCCTGCCGAAACGTTGAAACGTAAACGGCTCGATATCAGGAAGATTTCGGGCCAGCCGATCTCGCCACTCACCGGATCTCGCGGTCGATACGACCATTACATCCTGACCCGACAAAACATCGAGATCTTCGCGAAAGGCGTCGCCGAAAAGAAAAAGGTCCCCGATATAAACTATCGTTTTGCGGTCGCTGACTTTGCGCAACAATTGAAACGCTCGTCTTGCAGATCGCACGTCAGGGCTCAGCTCGAATAGATCTACGTCCTGGTGCTCATGTATAAAACGCAGCAAAGTCATCATGACCGCGGTGGTCTTCCCACTCCCGGATTGACCGGTAACGATGAACAATCGCTGGTTGGCGCCGACAGCAGCGGAGAGGGTCTCGTAAAGCTTGCTACATGCCTCCAATTGAACTGGAATATCTGATGACGCGATCCTCCAACTTGGAGGAAACCCGCGCAGAAATTGTCTCGCCATGGTCGACTTTGCAGTGGCAGACATGCTGCCAAGGGCTTGGCTCAGCTGTTGGTTCGAAACATGGTGCAGGAAGTGCGCAGCGGCCATATCCTCGCGGGTCAAGGAGTCCAACGCTTCGTTCGAATAATTGTTGTTTTCCGCAACAACCTGTTTAGGCGCTCGCCCTCCGGGCAAATTCACGGATAGCCAATTGGAGAACTCTTCGAGCGTCCCCCTAAGGTGAGTTATGCCTCGAGCCCTAAGACTCCCGACCTCAATCGGACTCAATTTGTCAGGAGTAACGAGGAATGCTCGTCCAAAGTTCGAATTTGCTTCTCGACGCGCGCGCTCGAGCTCCGCGTTCAAAATCGGCTCTTGTAGCGAAGAACCGATGAAAACCGGGCAAAATGCCAGATAATCTTGCGCTGCGCGGTTGTACCAATAATGCTTGTCCGACTTCAGCCAAGTAGCATACTCGGTTTCTGTAAGAATAAAGCCGTGTTCCGGTTTGGTAATCTCACCGTGGAGGAAGACGACGTGGAGCTGCTCAAGCCCTTCTAATTCGGCAGCTTTGTCGATTAGGCCGTTATAGTAGCGTCGATGCTGGACGGAGCGCCGCCTCACGTTCAACAGCGCATCGTCGATATTCCATGTATAAACTCGTCTCCAGCTGTACGAGAACAAGTGCTCCAATTCACTGGATGGTATGATTCCGACATACTCTCGGCGCAGCAAGTCAATCAATTGCGCTCTGCTCAGTACCGAGCTTGTGGCGGCAAGGACATCGGTTAATTTTTCACGATTGTAAGGCATGCCGGCGCGCTCAGCGACCACCTTCGCAAGATTCAGCCCGACCTTAACGTCTTCGCCTTTCGAATTTTTGCTGCTGGCCGAGGCCCCAGCTCCAAGAATGAGAATTACTTCGCCAAGCTTCATAGAGGTGAGCAAATATTGCTTGTCCGCATCGTCGATTTGCATGATCCCCTCGCAATGAATGCACCGCACAATCCAAAGGTGTATGCGCGCATCATTGCAAGACGGCCCTTAAGAGTAAATCCGACAAACCGACAAGCCGACGAACTATTTATCCCATCGGCGCAACAAAATGCACGAAAAGCTCCATCCGATTTCGGTTCGCTCTCCGGGCCAAATTTACGTTTTTGCTACGTCTCCCGCAACCAGACCTCGCCGATCGAATGGTCGGAGCGCTTGCGCAGTACGATGTCGGCCCGCGTCCGCGTCGACAAGATGTTCTCCCTGAGATTGGCGCGATGATGCTCACGCCACAGCCGCTCCGCGACCTCGCGCGCGTCGCCGGGCGGCAGGTCCCTGTAATGGTGGAAATAGGAGGCGGGGTTTCGGAACGCGGTCGGCTGCAGCCTGAGGAAGCGCTCGACATACCAGGATTGGATGTCGGCCTCATCGGCATCGAGGTAGATCGAGAAGTCGAAGAAATCCGAGACCACCACCGGCGCCGTGCCGCGTGCCAGCAGCACGTTGAGGCCCTCGAACACCAGGATGTCCGGCTGCTGGATGACCTGCCGTTCCGACGGCACGATATCGCCGATCAGGTGCGAGTAGACGGGCAGCTCGAGCTCACCTTCACCCGCCTTGGCTGCCGCGAGAAACCGCAGCATCCGCGGCAGATCGTAGCTCTCGGGAAAGCCCTTGCGCCGCATCAGGCCGCGCTCTTCCAGAACAGCGTTGGAATGCAGGAAGCCGTCGGTCGTCACCAGCTCGACGTGCGGGTGGTCGGCCCAGCCGGCCAGCAGCGCACACAGCACACGGGCAAACGTGCTCTTGCCGACGCCGACACTCCCGGCCAACGCGACGATGTAGGGCGATGGGCGGGCCGGCCGGCCGAGAAACTCCGCCTTGACCTGCATCAGATTGCGGGCCGCCGAGAAATGCAGGTTCAACAGGCGCGTCAGCGGCAGATACACGTCGCTGACTTCGGCCGACGTAATCGGCCCGTTCAAGCCGCGAAGCGCCGTGAGATCGCCGTCCGACAGTGTCAGCGACGTGCTGGAGCGCAATGCCGCCCAGTCGCCGCGGCCGAACATCATGTAGGCGGAGAGCTCGTCGGGGTGGGTCATTCTCATCCGTTCACGGTGAGCCTGATGCATCCGATCGATCTTGCCGAGGTGAAGCCAGCGGCGTCAATGGCCCTGCGCCGGAGGCTTGATGGCAAACGAGTAGCCCGCATGAGCGAAGCGATATGCGGGAAGGTCTCTCCCCGGATATCGCTTCGCTCATCCGGGCTACAAGGTGACTGTCTCGGCCAGAATCGTAGGGCGGGTTAGCGCAAGCGTAACCCGCCGCATCTCGATGCACGGAAGGACGGCGGATTACGCCTTCGGCTAATCCGCCCTACACAATCACTCCGCGGCTTGCTGCGCCGGTGCGTCCAGTGCCGCCGAGACCTTCGGCGGCGACATCGGCAGGCTGTAGAAGCGCTTGCCGAGGGCGTTGTGGACGGCATTGGCGACCGCGGCCATGACGGGGACCAGCGGCACCTCGCCGACACCCTTGACGCCCTGCGGATGCTTCGGGTTCGGCACCTCGACCAGCGCGCAGTCGAGCATCGGGAGGTCGGAGCAGACCGGCATCCGGTAATCGAGGAAGCCCGGATTATCGACCTTGCCGTCCTTGTTGTAGATGTACTCCTCGTTCAGCGCCCAGCCGATGCCCTGCGCGACGCCGCCTTGCAGCTGGCCTTCGACATAGCTCGGATGCACGGCGCGGCCGACATCCTGCACGGCGGTGTAGCGGATCACGCGCACGATCCCGAGATCGACGTCGACCTCGACGTCGCAAATGTGCGTACCGAAACCGCCCTCGGCGCCCTGGGTGTTGAGCTGCACGCTGGCGCCGATCGGGCCGCCCTGCGACGGCGCCTTTTCGGCAAGGTCCGCGAGCGTCAACGGCTCGAACTGGCCGGCATTCGGGCTCACCGGATGCGCGGCGCCGTTCTCCCATTTCACCGCTTCAGGGTCGATCTCCCAGATCTTCGCCGCGCGCTCGCGCAAGGTGGCGATCACCTTGTCGGCCGCCTGCGTCACCACCATCGAGGAGGCGAACAGCACGCGGCTGCCGCCGGTGAGGTTGGAGAAGCCGACCGTCTGGGTGTCACCGATGATGACCGAGATCCGCTTGTAGTCGATGCCGAGCAGCTCGGCGCAGATGTTGGCGATGCCGGCGCGCGAGCCGCCGATATCTGGATGCCCTGTGGTGACGACGACATTGCCGTCCTCGGTGATGTTGACCTGCGCGGAGGATTCGCCACCGGCGTTGAACCAGAAGCCGGAGGCAACGCCCCTGCCCTGATATTTGCCGAGCGGCGCGGCGTAATGCGGATGGTTCTTGGCGGCCTCCAGCGTCTCGATATAGCCGATGCGCGGAAACACCGGGCCGTGCGCGGCCTTGGTGCCTTCCTTGGCCGCATTCTTCAGCCGCAGCGCCAACGGATCGATCTTGAGGCGTTCTGCGAGCTCGTCGAGCACGCATTCCACCGCATAGGCGCCGATCGGCGCGCCGGGTGCGCGATAGGCCGCGACCTTGGAGCGGTTGGAGCAGACGTCAAAGCCTTCCGACAGCACATGCGGAATGTCGTAGGGCGCAAAGCTGCATCCGACCGCACCGCGGATCGGCGAGCCCGGGAAGGCGCCGGCCTGCAGGTAGAAGCTGCCATGGGCGGCGACGATGGTGCCGTCCTTCTTGGCGCCGATCTTCACCGTGCTCTTCGAGCCCGAGGTCGGCCCGGTGGCGCGCATCACCTCCTCGCGGGTCATCACCATCTTGACCGGGCGGCCGGATTTCTTGGCGAGCAAGGTCGCAAGCGGTTCGAGATAGACGATGGTCTTGCCGCCGAAGCCGCCGCCGATCTCGGCGGGAATCGCGCGGATGTCGCTCTGCGGGATGCCTGTGAGCATCGAGGTCATCGCGCGCACCATGAACTGGCCCTGGCTCGACGACCAGATCGTGGTCTTGCCGTCGGCCGCGACCGAGATCAGGCAGGCATGCGGCTCGATGTAGCCCTGGTGCACCGGTCGCGTGGTGAAGGAGCGCTCAACGACGATGTCGGCGTCCTTGAAGCCTTGCGCGATGTCGCCCTTCTTGGATTCGATGCGGCCCATGATGTTCGAGGGCTTGCCGTCGAATCTGTTGAACTCGTGCAGGATCGGCGCGTCAGGCCTCAAGGCGTCGTCGATCTCGATCGCCCAGGGCAGCACCTCGTAGTCGACCTCGATCAGCTTGCAGGCTTCCGCGGCGATCGCCTCCGTGGTCGCGGCGACGGCGGCGACGGGATGGCCGGGGAACAGCGCCTTGTCGCGCGCCATCACGTTGCGGCACATCCAGCGCATGTCCTGGATGCCGAGCATCACGGCGCCCTTCTCGATCGTGAAGTCGACGATGTCACGCGAAGTGACCACCGCTTTCACGCCGGGCAGCGCCTCGGCCTTGGTGGTGTTGATCGACTTGATGCGGGCATGCGGATGCGGGCTGCGCAACACCTTGCCGCAGATCATGCCGGGCATGGTGGTGTCGGCGGCGAACGCCGCGCGGCCGGTCACCTTGTCGACGCCATCGGGCCTGATGGTGCGCTGACCGATCCATTTGTTGTTGACGACGTTCATGGCCGCATCTCCCGCATTTCGGCGGCGGTCTCCATCACCGCGCGGACGATCTTGTCGTAACCGGTGCACCGGCAGAGATTGCCGGCGAGCCAGAAGCGGACTTCCTCTTCGGTCGGATTTGAGTTCTTGGCGAGCAGCGCCTCGGAGGCGACCAGCATGCCCGAGGTGCAGATGCCGCACTGAAGCGCGGCATGCTCGAGGAACTTCTGCTGCAAGGGATGCAGCCTGTCGCCCGTGGCCATGCCCTCGATGGTCCGGATCTCGTGGCCCTCGGCCTCGGCCGCGAGCATCAGGCAGGAACAGATCAGGCTGCCGTCGAGCGTGATCGAACAGGCGCCGCAATCGCCGGAGGCGCAGCCCTCCTTGGAGCCGGTCAAGCCCAATTGTCCGCGCAAGGCGTCGAGCATGGTCTCATACGGCTCGCACAGGAATTCGACCGGCTCGCCGTTGACCGAGGTGGTGACGTGCAGTTTCGGCATGGTGCTAGTGTCCTCCGGCGCGCTGGGCGGCGATCGCGGCGGTGCGCTTGAGCAGCACGCCGGCGGTCTTTGTCCTGTAAGCAATGGTGCCGCGCTTGTCGTCGATCGGACGGCAGGCGGCGCGGCATGCCGCAGCAGCCGCCTCCAACGCGGCGTCCTCGAGCTCCGAGCCGATCAGCGCCTTTGCCGCCGGTTCAACCAGCAGCGCGGTCGGCGCCACCGCGCCGAGGCCGACGCGAGCCGCGGTGCAGACGCCGTCCTTCAAGGTCAGGCTGACGCCGATGCCGACCACCGCGATGTCCATCTCGGTGCGCGGGATCATCCGCAAGTAAGCGTCGCCCGAGCCTTTGGGCCGCGGCGGCAAGGTGAAGCTGACGAGGATCTCGCCCGGCTTGAGGTTGGTCCGTCCCGGTCCGGCCGGCACATCCTCGACCTTGAGCTCGCGGCGGCCGTTCGGGCCCTGCACGGTGACGACGGCGCCCGCCGCGATCATCGCCGGCACGCTGTCGCCGGCCGGCGAGCCGTTGCAGAGATTGCCGCCGGCGGAAGCGCGGCCCTGCACCTGCTTGGAGCCGATCAGGTTCACCGCCTCGAGCACGCCGGGCCAAACCTTGCCGAAGCGTGCGTGGTCGGCGAGCTCCATGCCGGAGACGGCAGCGCCGACGCGGAAACCGCCATTGGCGGTTTCGGTGATCTCGGTCATCTCGCCGATCTTCTTGATGTCGACGATCAATCCCGGCCGCACCAGGCCGGAGCGCATTTGCACCAATAAGTCGGTACCCCCTGCCATAATGCGGGCGGCACTCCCGGCGGCAGCAAATGCGCCGATCGCTTCATCAAGCGTGCGCGGTGCTACGTATCGGATATCGGTCATGACGGTTCTTCTGGTCTCCCTCGGCTGCTTGTTCCCTCAGGGATGTGCGGGATATGGCCTTATCGCTGGCCGGCAGACCGCAAGCCTACACGGCGGATCGCCGTCCGAACAGCCTGCGAGGTGCGGCAGGAAGCGCAGGCTCCTATGCAGGATGCGCGCTTGCGCGGTGCCGGCGGTGGCGCGCGACGCGGCCGCGGTCATCGAACGTTCACGTCACGGTCCACGCGAACCCGCCGCCGAAATCCTGAGATTGGCGGCATGGCCCTTGCTTGCTTTGCGTCACGGATTGGTGAAGCATGCAGGCCGCTGCGGCCTACGTGCCGGCGCAACGACAAAATCGGGGGACGGCGAATGGTCGATGTTTCGCGCAGAACGCTCCTCAAGCTCGCGGCCAGCGTGCCGCCGGCGATGGCGGCCCCGGCTATCCTCTCATCGAGAGCCATCGCCGCCGGCAAGGGCAAGACCATCTCGGCGGTGATGCACTCGGACCTACGCATCATCGATCCCGGTTTCACCACCGCCTACATCACCCGCGACCATGGCTACATGGTCTACGACACGCTGCTCGGCATCGATTCAAGCTTCAAGGTCCGGCCGCAGATGGCGGACTGGACGATCTCCGACGACAAGCTGACCTACACCTTCACACTGCGCGACGGCCTGAAATGGCATGACGGCGCGCCGGTCACGGCGGAGGACTGCATCGCCTCGCTGAAGCGCTGGACCGTCGTTGACGGCATGGCGCAGAAGCTGGCCGAATTCACCGCCTCCCTTGAGGCCGGCGGACCGAAGACGATCGTGCTCAAGCTCAAGGAGCCGTACGGCCTGGTGCTGGAGTCGCTGGCAAAGCCCTCCTCCTACGTCGCCTTCATGATGCCGAAGCGGCTCGCGGAGACGCCACCGGGCAAGCAGATCGCCGAGCAGATCGGTTGCGGGCCGTTCAAGTTCGTGCAGGCCGAATTCCAGCCGGGCGTGAAGGCGGTCTATGAACGGAACGCCGACTATTTGCCGCGCAAGGAAAAGCCGGATTGGCTGTCGGGCGGCAAGGTCGCGAAGGTCGATCGCGTCGAATGGATCACGATGCCCGACGCGCAGACCGCGATCAACGCGCTGCAATCCGGCGACATCGACTTCCTGGAACAGCCCTCGATCGACCTGGTGCCGGTGCTCGAAGCCAATTCCGATCTCACCGTGGCCGTGCTGAACAAGTTCGGCTTCCAGATCGAGGGCCGGATGAACTTCCTGCACCCGCCGTTCGACAATCCCAAGATCCGGCGCGCGGCATTCCTGGCGATGAACCAGAAGGACGTGCTCGACGCCACCGTCGGCAACGCAAAGTACTACGAGATCTGCGGCTCCTATTTCGCCTGCGACACGCCGCTCGCCAGCGACGCCGGCGCGGAGACGCTGATCAAGGGCAACGGCATGGCCGAGGCGAAGAAGGCGCTGGCCGCCTCGGGCTATGACGGCACGCCCGTCGTGATCATGATCCCCGGCGACGTGCAGACGCTGAAGGGGCCACCGACCGTCGCGGCGCAGCTATTGCGCACAGCCGGCTTCAACGTCGACGCGCAGGTGACCGACTGGCAGACCGTAGTGAGCCGCCGCGCCAGCCAGAAGCCGCCCAAGGAAGGCGGCTGGAACCTGTTCTTCACCTTCACAGGCGCGACCGAGGTGATGAACCCGATCGTCAACAACCAGATCGCCGCGAACGGCAAGCGGGCCTGGTTCGGCTGGCCCGAGGACGGCAAGCTCGAGCAGATGCGCGACGCCTACGCCCGCGCCACCTCACCTGAGGAGCAGAAGAAGCTCGCGGTGGAGATCCAGAAGCAAGCCTACGAGCAGGTGATCTATGTCCCGCTCGGCCAGTTCCGCCTGCCGAGCGCCTGGCGCAAATCGCTCACCGGCGTGCTGGAAGGCCCGGCGCCGCCGGTGTTCTGGAACGTCGACAAGACCGAATAGGATCGGCGGCGCGATCTTTGCGCCGCAGATCATCGTTAGGTTAGCCGCAGCACGCAGGCAGGTTGATCGGCTTTCTCCAGAACCTGGCTCGCGGAGCGAGCCTCCACCCCGGGCCGCCCCGCTGCGCGCCGCGAAAATATCGAAAACAACCCCATGCAAAGTAGCCGACGGCCGCCACCGGGCAACTTGACACGTCGGGCAAATCACCAATATATTTCTAATATTCCGAATTCATGCAAATGCCCCTCCCCCGCAAGCGCAGGGCTATCGCATATGCGCTCGATCCCTCCACAAACTCGTCATGCCCGGCCTTGTGCCGGGCATCCACGTCTTGGTTTCCGCGTGAAAAAAGACGTGGATGGCCGGGACAAGCCCGGCCATGACGATGTGGAAATAGCAGCGCCAAGCTTTCGCTGCCATATGCGATTGCCCCTCCCCGCAAGCGGGAGAGGGAGCACACTTCCCTGCTATTCGACTCGCCTGAGTATCGCCGCCTCACTGGCCGTTGGTGCGGCGCGCGGCCTTCGGTGCCTCGCCCTTCAGCTTCTCCAATGCGCCGGGCATCATCTGCCCGAACATCGAGCTCAGCATCGCGGTCGGGATCAGGCCCGCGCTGTTGCCCTCCTGCCCCTGCCCGCCCGACATCAGGAATTGCGGCACCAGCGGCTGGTTGATCCGCGTCAGCGCATCGGCGAACTTCGCGAAGTTCTGCTCGGCAAGCCGGTATTCCGGCCCGCCATAGGCATCGACCGACAACTTGGTCGCCTGCGCGTTGGCGGTACCGACCGCCAGCACCCGGTCGGCCTCGCCCTGACCTTCGAGCCGCGACTGCTCGCCGACCGCCGCTGCCGTCACCTTGCGGGTCTCGGCATCCTTCTGCGCACGGGCGAGCGCAGCCGCGCCCTCGTTCTCGTTGACCTTGACCTGGATCAGCGACTGCGTGAGTGCGGTCTGCGCCGCCGCCGTCGCCTTGGCTTCGTTGAGCGCGCGCTCCTGCACCGCGGCCTTCTCCTGCTCCTGATAGGTCTCGATCTGCTCGCGCGCGATCTGGCGCGAGCGGAGCTGGATCAGGATGTTCTCGATGGTGTGGTCGTTCGCGGCCGCGCGCGGCGTGCCGATCAACACCTCCTGTAGGTCGAGCGAATAGCCCTCGAACTTCGCTTTCATCACCTGCGCCGATTCCTCCTGGATCGCGGCGCGGTTCTGCAACAGCTCGATCAGCGTCATCTTCTGCGCGATGTTCTTGAAGAACGCGCTGACCATCGGGTCGAGCGTCTGCTCGACCAGCTTCTTCACGTCGCCGAAGCGCTGGATGATCATCGGCGCCTTCTTGTAGTCGATATGCATCACCACCGAGAGCGGCAGCGTCGGCTCGAACGCGTCCTTGGTGATCAGCGAGATCTCCGACAGGTTCTCGTCGAGCTTCATCGAACCGACCTCACCGCGTACCCATTTCAGGATGAAGTTGACGGTCGGGATCACCTCGATCTTGCCGGCATAGGTGTTGAAGGCGTACTTGCCGGGCAGCAGCGGGTCCTTCCAGACGCCGCGGCCGCCGTTGAGCACCAGCTCGCCATGGCGATACTGCTCGCCCGAGACATCGTCGGTGCGCGGGCCGGTGTAGAAGATGACGACGCCGACATTACCGACCGGGATCACCGTCTTCGGCACCGCCTCGACGGTCGCGAACAGGCGGTTGATGTACCAGGTGCCCTCGACGATGACCTGGAGCTGGCGGCCCCGATAACCGCCGGCGCGCAGGAATTTCTCGGGCTCCTGGAAATTGTTGTGGAAGGTCGCCGCGTCGCGCAGTTCGATGCCGACTTCGGGCGCGATGATCTCGCCCGGAGGCAGCGACGGGCCGTCATGCACGGTGACGATGCCGACCAGATCGTGATCGGCCGCCAGCACGACCGGCGCAAAGCCCCAACGCTCGGTGATCGTGAGTTGCATGCTCTCCAGCACGCCGCGTTCCCGCTCGCTGAGCGCATGGCCATAGACACGCTCGTCGGTGATGACGGCGAACTGCGTGGTGTTGATCGCATAGGTGCCTTCGCGCAAGATCTTGCGCTGCGGTCCCTTCTGGCCGCCGCCGAGCAGGAAGCGGCGCGCGTCCTGGAAGTCCGACTTGTCTTCGCTGTCGTTGGCGCCGAGCACCTGCGAAGGCTCCAGCGGCGCGCCGTCGCGCGCGAACACATAGGCGATCTTGCCCTGGCCGACGGTCACGAGGTCCGAGCGGTGGATCCGGTACATGAAGGGAAACATCACGTGCAGGCCGCCGCGCAGCACCTCCGGCTCGTAGCCGGCCTCGCCGTTCAGCGCGATGAAGCCGCCGTCGATCGAGCCCTTGATCGCCCACAGCTTCTCGACGATGCCGACCTGGTTGTTGGGAATGTAGCGAAATACGTTCGATATGCGCAGCAGGATCACACACGCGACCGCTGCAGCGATCCAAATGGCAGGCTGGGTTAAACCTGAACCATTAAGAAAACCGAGGAAGTCCATAGTCCATCTCCACAATTCGCAACTGGGCGGTTTGGGAGCCCAAACCTGCACCCAAGAATTGCGATGCGGAGATGTGATGCGAGGGCTAGGTGGCGCAAGGCGTGAACATTATTCGCACCGCCAATCTTTTTTTGATGACAGCATGAACCGCTGGACTGATCGCGCGACATCGATCGGCGCGAACGGCGTGCTGCGATTGCACATCATTCGCAGCGGCGCGCTTGACGCGGCGTTGGCGCGCAAGAGGCGCGAAGTCCCGGCCGGGGAGCTCACGCCTTCATAGCAATGTGGCTCGCTGATCAGCCGGGAATATGTCGACGCCGCTTCGGGCAAAACGCCCGACACATCGCGAGACCGCATGCGCGCGCCAATGCTATGGAGTCTGTTTGCTGAACCGGCGTCGCGAGAAACCGGCATGGAAGCACGCGGATTCTACCATGAGGGAATGCTTGCGTTGCAGCAGGCCGGCGCGCGCGACGTCCCGTCGACGACATCGGCAGCCGTAGAGCCGCGTGATGCGTAAGAGCTGGTACAGACCGGCAGCCGGAGCCGCAATCATCAGCCTCAGTCTGTTTGCTGCGGCCGACCTGCTCGCCGAAGACCGCAAATACGATCCCGGCGCCAGCGATAGCGAAATCAGGATCGGACAGACGATGCCCTATAGCGGCCCGGTGTCGGCTTTCTCCGTCATCGGCAAGGTGCAGGCCGCCTACTTCCGGATGATCAACGACGGCGGCGGCATCAACGGCCGCCGGATCAACCTGATCTCCTATGACGATGCCGCAACGCCGGCCAAGACGGTCGAGCAGGTTCGCAAACTCGTCGAGCGCGACGAGGTCCTGTTCACGTTCCAGGGCGTCGGTAACGCCTCAAACATTGCGGTGCAGAAATATCTCAACGACCGCCATATCCCGCAGCTGTTCGCGGGTGGGCGCGCCACGCGGTTCGAGGATCCGGTCAACTTTCCCTGGACCATGGGATTCGCGCCGAACCTGCGGACCGAGATCCGCGTCTATGCGCGGTTCATTCTCGACAATCATCCGAACGCCAGGATCGGCCTGCTCTACCAGAATGACGAGAGCGGAAAGGAGTATCTCGCGGGGCTGAAGGACGCGCTCGGCGCGCGGGCGCCGGCCATGCTGGCATCCGAAGCCCCTTATGATGCGACGGACCCGACCATCGATACGCAGGTGGTCCGGCTCAAGGCCGCAGCGGTCGATGTGCTGATCGACATGGCTGCACCGAAATTCGCCGCCCAGGCCATCCGCAAGACGGCCGAGCTCGGCTGGCAGCCGCTGCATTTGCTCGGCGTCGGCTCGTCCTCGATCGACGCGGTGCTGGTGCCGGCGGGAGTAGAGAATGCCAAAGGGCTGATCTCGGCAAGCTCGTTCAAGGAGGCCGCCGACCCGACCTGGGCCGACGATGCGGGCATGAAGCGATGGCGCGCGTTCATGGACTCGTATTATGCGGACGGCGACAGGAAGAGCCTCTTCACGGTCTACGGCTATAGCGCAGCCGAGCTCTTGGTGCGCGTGCTGCAACAATGCGGCGACGATGTCTCGCGCGACAACATCATGCGTCAGGCCGCCAGTCTGAAGGACGTCAAGCTCGACCTGCTGCTGCCGGGCCTTGCCATCAACACCAGCCGCACCGACTATCGTGTGATCAAGCAGTTCCGGATGATGCACTTCACCGGCGAACGATGGGAACCGTTCGGGCCAATCGTCGCCGACTAGAGGATCCACCGGTCATCTCGGATGCTCAACGTTTCGGGTTGCGCCCGCGAATGTGGTCGAAGCCTTGCTTGATTGCGGCGAAGCGCGCGTCGACCATCGGCTCGAATTCGAGGTCGGTGAAGATATAGGGCCAGTCGTTTTCGACGCCTTCGCGGACGAGTTCACCGACATAGTTGGGTTCTATGCCCTGAGAGATGCGCTCCCGGATCAGACTGATCTGCTCGGCACGTGGGCCTGAAGTCGGCAAGGCACGGACCGCCCCGTCGAAGCGCTTGGGGAGGTTGCGCCTTGAGTCCACGATTTGAGTGCGGATGAACCCGGGACACAGCACCGATACGCCAATCCCTCGGGGCGCGAGTTCACGCCGCAGGCCCTCGGACAGCGCGACGACGCCATACTTGGAAACGTTGTATGCATTGCTCTCCCCTGAAATAAGGCCAGCGATCGAGGCTGTGGAGACGATGTGTCCACCCTCGCCATGCTGCTCGATCAACGGGCCGAAAATCTCGATCCCCCAAATGGTCGCCATCAGGTTGACGCCCATGGTCCAATCCCATGCCGCGTCGGTCCAGGCGCCATAGGGCCCACCGCCGCCGACGCCCGCGTTGTTGACGAGGATATGCACCTTGCCGTAGCGGGCAGTCGTGGCTTCGGCGGCCGCCGCGAGCTCGGCCTTGAGCGAGACGTCGGCTTTCACGCCGTCAACATCGACGTTGGTGCGCCTCAGCTGCTCGAGCGCCGCGGACAGAGCCGCCTCTTCGATATCGCACAGCATGACTTTCACCCCCGCCTGGGCGAGAGCGGTCGCAATCCCCAATCCAATGCCCGACGCTGCACCGGTGACAAACGCAGTCTTTCCAGCGAGTTCCTTCACGCGCATTCCCCCCGTGCAAGCAGACACCCTCGCCCCAGGGCGCCAAGTGTCAACGTCCAATGTCAAAGGTGCAAGCGTCACCGGCCGCCATATGACCGCACTTTCAAGCGATTGGGAAGTGTGCGGAATGTCCACTCCTGGACCCAGAACGGAAGTCGCCTGCTTCATTCAAAATTGAGCATTGGAAACATTATCGGTTGACGACGATATTTCATACAACCAGTAATATTTGGCGATTGGTTGATCCGTAAAGCTTTGGGCTTGAGAGATATCGAATGCGGAACGGCTGCCTGACAGCGCTCGGCGTACCCGTAGGTCTGGTGATCGCTGGGGTCGGCTTATTGTGGCTCAATTTTTATACCGTTCACGTCCGCTACCGGCTCACCGTCGAGGTACAGGACGGCGACCAGATCAAGACCGGATCGAGCGTCATTGACCTCTCTTACAATATAGAGCCGAGTTGGTCTCCCAGCCAGTACAACTCATTTCCGCTGCCTGTCGGATATGCACCAACCGTCGATCTCGGCGAAAAGGGCTTGCTGTTTCTAACATTCTCGAATGCGACAAGGACAGCCGCGCAGCGTGCCGAGCGCAATGAGCAGGTTTTCTGCCTGTTTGACGATATCGGATGCCTGCCCTTTGCGGCCTATCGCTTATCCGGTGGAGCGGCCGATTATGCTCGGAAGAAGACGGCGCTTGAAGACTTGCTTCGTCAACGCGGGCCGCGCGACGTGCCATTTGTCACGCTGCCACGGCTAATACGGTTCGTCGATATCGACGGTCAGCACAGGTATGTCGATCTTCCGCCCGATGACTTAGCTGCGAATTTTGGGCCAGGCGTCCAGCTCAAACGTGTCGTCCTACAATTGACCGACGATCCAGTGACGCCGCGGCCAGAAAATTGGCCGCAATGGCTGAAGGAAAAGGGCCAGATGTCAGCTGTGCTTAAGGGGTATAAAAATGACTGACGAAAGGATGCCCCCTTTGGCCCGAAGCGGTCATTGCGTATGACCCGGTAATTGCTGCCGGATGCCTGCGAAACGTTCAATTCCCAGCATCGATTCGGACCGCCCTCGAAGCCGGCTTTTGGGGAGAAGCCGATGCGGATTCTTTGAGCGTACGCTCTATCTCGGATGCCGCCAGCGTCCGCCGATCACAACGCCTTCGGACGCGATCTTGCGATCGCCGGTCAGGTGTTCGCCGACCACGTCGACATAATCGAACTGCCCTTCCCTGATCGTGAGCAGCGTGGCGTCGCCGACGCTGCCGGGCTTGAGACTGCCGAGCTCCGGCCGCCGCAGCGCCATCGCGGCGTTGACGGTGGACGCCGCGATCACGTCCGGCAGCGACATCCCCATGCAGAGGAATTTCGACATCGTCGTCACCTGGTCGAAGGCGGGACCGTCGATGCAGAGCTGATGGATGTCGGAGGAGATGGTGTCGGGGTAGAAGCCGTTGGCGAGCATCGCACGCGCGGTCTTGAAGGCGAACGAACCCTTGCCATGGCCGATGTCGAACAGCACGCCGCGCTCGCGCGCCTCCAGCACCACCTTCTTCACCGTGCCCTGCGCGGTCGCGGGCGTGTTGGGGAACGGTCGGAACGCATGGGTCAGCACATCGCCCGGGCGCAGGCGCGCGAGCACCTCCTCGTAGCTCGGCGGCGGATGGTCGATATGCGCCATCAAGGGCATGCCGACCTGCTCGGCAACCTCGAGCGCGATCTCGAGCGGCACCAGCCCCGAGGTACCCGAGGCGAACAGGCCGACCCGCACCTTGATGCCGACGATGAGGTCGCGGTTCTCATCCGCCACGCGCGCCGCCTCGACCGGATTCATCAGCCGCAGTTCCTCGCTCTCGCCGACCATCACACGGTCCGAGAAGCCGAAGATGCCGGCATGCGAGACATGCAGATAAGCGAGGATGCGGACCTGGCTCGGCTCGATCACGTGCTTGCGGAAGCCGGCGAAATTGCCGGGACCGGCGCTGCCGGTGTCGACCGAGGTGGTGACGCCGGAGTTGCGGCAAAATTCCTCCGCGTCGATGCCGAGCGAGGTGCCGCCCCAATAGACATGGGTGTGCAGGTCGATGATCCCCGGCGAGACGATCTGCCCCGAGACATCGCGGACCTCGGTTGCGGGATCGGCCTTCAGCTCCCGGCCGACCGCGGCGACCTTGCCGCCGGCAAAGGCGACATCCGTCACCGCATCGAGTTCTTGCGACGGGTCGATCACCCGTCCGCCACGCAGAATCAAATCGAAAGGCATCGTCATCTCCGGATTTCGGCCGGCACGATGATCGACTTCGACGCCGCCTGCAAGACGTTCAGCCGACGCGGGCCTGGTGGGAAATGGGTGCGGTCACCGTCGTCGTCTGATCCGCGCTGTTGTTCGCGGCCAACTCCGCACCCGTGTCCGTCCCCTTGGCCGACGCGACGATCGCTGCAACGGCCGGATGATGCGCCGCCTCCGAGGCGGAGATAGTCTCCTGAGCCCAGCGGTACGAGGATTCGAAGATTTCCTGATGACGGTCGAAATCGGTCACGTCGACGCCATCCGGCGTCGGCGGGCGCATCACGAAGTCGAGCGGCGTCGTCGGCAGCGTATCGTAGCGCTGATGCGCAACGAGACTCCGCCACAGCACGTTGACGGCGCTCGGCGCCGCCGGCAGCGCCTTCCGCCGGAACGGCGTCAAGAGCGACGCGAGCAGCTCGAACCTTCCCGGCAGCGCGGCATAGTCGACGTCGAACATCTCGGTCGCCGGCTCGCCGAAATGGACCACCAGGTTCGGTCCGCTCTTCATCTGATGCATTTGCGCCAGCGGAACGTTGTCGACGAGGCATCCGTCGACCAGCATTGAACCGTCCTTCGTGTAGAACGGCGGCAGCAGGCCGGGGATGGCGCTGGATGCCCGCACCGCCTGCCAGAGCAGGCCGGTCCGGATCAATTCGAGATTGTGCGTCGACAGATTGGTCGCGACCGCCGCGAACGGCCGCCAGCAATCCTCGATCCGGCAGGTGTGGCCATATTGATCGGCAAGCGCCCGATCGAAGGCCTTGTGGTCAAGCAGCGCGTAGCGCGGCCAGGTCGGGCGGCGGAAGCTGCGGCTGGAGACGAAGATCTCATGCGTGCCGCGCTCGAGATGCTCGGCGTCGTAGTTCTTGGCAAAGCCTGCCGCCATCGCCGAACCGACACTGGTGCCGACGAAGATGTCGAACATCGCGCCGCGCTCGCGGAACGCCTTGTAGATGCCGACATGCGCGGTGCCGAGGCTGCCGCCGCCGCCGGCGACAAACCCGACCGCGCGGCCGCACAGGAAGCGAACCAGGCTCTCGATATCGATCTGGTCTTCGAGCGCGACATGGTGATGCATGAAGCAAGGCAGCCGCGCCAGCCAGGCCGCGGTGCCGCTGACCTCGTGCTGCCTGATATCATGAACGCGAACCAGGCGCCGCGCCGACGCCGGATGCACGGCGCAGGCGAAGCTTTCGATCTCGGTGAGAACCGGCGGCGGAGCATCACCGCGGCAGGCGAACACCACGAGGTCGGCCTGGCGAATGGTCTTGCGCGCCCATTCGGATGCTTCCGCACCACCGAAATAAGCCACCAGCGGCGCGTCGTACTCGATCCGGTTGAGCCAGTCGGCGACCTCGGACGAGTCCAGCGCGCGGCCGGGGAACATGGCCTGAATGCGCGCGAGATCGACGATCTCGGCACCTGCGGCGGCAAGGCTCAGGCGCAGCCTTTGTTCAAAGGCAGCCGGCACCGGCTCCCGTCCGCCCGCAATCAGCGCGACGGTGCGCGCCTTCGGTGACGCCCGGACGGGCAACAGGCGCGCGGTCTGGACGGCAAACCGCTGCGCAAGCGCGGCAAGCAGCGCCTCGACGATGCCGGGCGCTTCCTGGACAAGCCGCGCGTAGGCCGCGCGCGTCAGCACCAGCACGCTGGAATCGCGGATCGCGATCACATTGGCCGTGCGCGGGATGTTGGCGAAGAAGCCGATCTCGCCGACCAGCTCGCCGGCGCGAAGCTCCGCAATCGGCTCGGGATGATCGGTCCGGTGCACGGCGAGCGCGCCGTGCAGCACCAGGAACAATGAATCCGAGGCGCCGCCCTGCTCGACCAGCAGCTCGCCACGCACCAGGTCGCGCCGGGTCATCGCGCCAAAGGCGATCAGCCGCTGCTCCGCGCTGAGCGTACGGAACAGCGCGAAGTCCTCGGACAGGTTTCCCCACGCAAACGTTGCGCTCGGCGGCACACGGTTCGATTGCATGCACGGATGTTAGCGCCGGGCCGCCGTCCCGGCGAGCGATATCAGGCCGGTCCTGACGGCGGCCGGCCGGCATTCCTTGGGAGCACTGCAACAGGAATAGCGAGGCTTCCATTGGCCTGCATCACCCGACCAGCTCCGGCCACGGCACGATGGTCGACTTCACCGTCTTCATCGCCATCGCGTCCGCCACCGCGCGCGCGACGCCGTCCTCGGTGAACGGATAGATCGTCTGCATGTCGAGCCACGGATATTTGTTGCGCGTGCGGTAGAGCATGTCGACGCCGAGCGGCAGGTCGTTGCCGGTAAAGCCCCAGGAGCCGAGCACGTTGAGGTCCTTGGTGCAGATGCGGTGCCACGACGTATTGATCGAGCCGGCGTCGGTGAACTGGCCCATCTCGACATAGGTGCCGCCGTCGCGCAGCATCTCGATGCCCTCTGGGCCGGCGGTCGGATGGCCCGAGCAATCCATCACGAGGTCGGCGCCAAAGCCGCCGACGATGTCGCGCACCGCCTTGATGCGCTCCTCAGGCGTCTTCAGCCGTTCGATATCGACGGTCGCCTCGGCGCCGAACTTGCGCGCCAGCGCCAGCCGGGGCGTTTCCGGCGCGCCGACGCAGATCACCCGCCCCGCTCCCATCTCCTGCGCGGCCGCGACCGCGAGGATGCCGATCGGCCCGGAGCCCTGGATCACCACGGTGTCGCCCCAGCTGAAGCCGCCGGCGCGGGTGGCGCGGTTGAAGGCGCGAATGCAGGAGGTCAGCGGCTCCGAGAGTGCGCCCAGCCGCAGCGACATATCGTCAGGCAATTTGTAGATCTTGGTGCCGGGCAGCATGTCGAGATCGACATAGACATATTCGGCCCAGCCGCCCCACATGTGCGGCGCCTTGTCGAAGCCGAGATAGCGGCCGTAATACACCGGCGTCAGGCACTTGTTGGCGCTCTCGGGATAATGGATGCAGTAATAGCACCGGCCGCACGGCATCAAGGGCGGGATCATCACCTTCGATCCCACCTGCAGCGGCTTGCTCATGAAGTCTTCGGTGAACTCCGGGCCGCATTCGACGATCACACCGCCGAGCTCGTGGCCGAGCGTGAACGGCCATGGCAGCGGCTTCGGCCAGTGTCCCTTCAGGATGTGCAGGTCGGTTCCGCAAACGCCGCAGGCGCCGACCTTGATCAAGGCCGCCTTTTTGCCGACATCCGGCCATGGCACGGTCCGGATTACAGGCTTGGCTCCAGGTCCGTCATGCGTGCATACGCGGATCTGCTGCATCGGTTCGCTCTCCCTGTCCTTGTCATTGGGCCGGGTTCGGCCGCACCGACTTTAGGTCAGGATGATCGGGATGTCATGAACGCCTGTCATGAAGGCCTTCATGACAGACCTTGATGAAAGGCTTGGCGGGACGACGCGCTTCAAGTCTTGACCGGAGTATTTTTCCGCAAGGAAGCATCGCAAAGAACCGTTGATTGTGAACGCAACTGAGGGCCAATAGGCTTGTAGCATTGCGGGGAACGACACCATGAATCCTGGTATCGAAGGCATCGTCGGCATGTACGTCAAGCTGGGCGAGTTGGACACGCTGCAACGCATGAAGGAACATCGGCAGAACCTGCTCGACCAATGTGTCGACACCGCGCATTTCAGCTTCGACGTCACGCGATCGATCTACAAGAGCGACCTCGAGGTGATCGAAGCCGGCATCGAGAGCCTTTCGGGCGAGGTCACCGGCCATGTCGACGTCTTCAACGAGAACCGGATCGCCGGCTGGGCCCTGTACGACCAGCACCCCGACAAACGAGTCACGATCGATATCTATTTCAACGGCGATCATGTTGCCGAAGTCGTCGCCGATCAATTCCGCAGGGATCTGCTCAAGCTCAACAAGGGCGATGGGCACCACGGCTTCATGTTCGAACCGCCAGCCGGCTCCTACCAGCCGCCTTTGCAGCTCGAGATCCGCGCGGCGAAACGCAAGGTGCTCAAGGCCGTGACTGTTGAGCCACCGGCGGTGCCGGCCGAACCGGCCATGGACGCCGAAGCCAAGTAACCCGCTGCGCCGCCTTCGCACGGAGATCGTCACTTCATCGCGGTGCCGTCGGGCGCGAACGCCTCGACCTTGTCAGAGATCACGAACGACATCAGGTCGTGCCCGATCTGCTGCGACATGATGGAGGTGCGCGGCGGATTGACAGCAACGGCCGCTTCACCCCAACCTTCAGCACAATTTCAGGTTACGGAATGAAGCTGCAACCCGGGTCCGAGCGCATCTTCGCGGACGACAGCACCGACCCGCTCGACGGGCGCGTGCAATGGGCGCCGGCAAAGTCGTTGTGGCTCGGCGGCATGACCGCGGTCGCGATCGTGTTCGGGCCGCTGCTGTTCTCGTGGAGCGCGTTCGCGCTGTTCGTCGTGACCAGCGCGATCACGCTGTGCTTCGGCCATTCGGTCGGCATGCATCGCCGCCTGATCCATGCGAGCTTCGACTGCCCGCTATGGCTCGAACGGCTCTGCGTCTATCTCGGCACGCTGGTCGGGATGGCCGGCCCCTACGGCATGGTGCGGCTGCACGATTTCCGCGACTGGGCGCAACGCCAGGCGGCCTGCCACGACTACTCCTGCCACCGCGCCGGCTTCTGGCGCGATGGCTGGTGGCAATTGCACTGCACGCTCGTGCTGAAGCAGCCGCCGGTCTTCCGGGTCGAACCGCGGCTCGCCAACGACCGCTTCTATGCCTTCGTCGAACGAAGCTGGATGTGGCAGCAATTGCCCTGGGCGCTGCTGTTCTTTGCGATCGGCTCGTGGAGCTGGCTGGTCTGGGGCATCTGCGTCCGGGTCGCCGTCTGCGTCACCGGTCACTGGCTGATCGGTCACTACTCGCATCGCAAGGGCGGACAGACCTGGGTCATCGAGGCGTTGCAGCCCAGGGCTACAATGTCGGCATCGCCGGGCTGATCAGCATGGGCGAGAGCTGGCACAACAATCACCACGCCTATCCGGGCTCCGCCAAGCTCGGGCTGTTGCCGGGCCAGATCGATCTCGGCTGGTGGCTGATCAAGGCGTTCGAGGCAGCAGGCCTCGCCAGCAACATCAAGACGCCAGACAACCTCGCGCCGCGCCCGGGCTCGCGCCGCGTCGGCGGTCCTGATAACGCCGATGCGGTCGCACCGGGACATCGCGGCCCTGCGTTGTTCCCATAACCTGCACGCACGGATCGCCATTGCGGAGCTGTCGCGATGCCGCTATATCGCCCGTGTCGGAAAAGGCAGACTTGGTTTGGTAAGCCCAAGTCCTTTCGAAATCGAAGTCGTTTCGAAAACGAAAGCTCTGGTCTCCCGCTGCGTGCATGAGATCCCCACGACGAACACCGGACGCTGTCGAAGCGTCCATTGTTCGTCCGTGTGGTTCTCAATCCGACGAACCGCTCCGGTCGAACATCGACAAAGGAGTAGTTCGTGCACCAGCCCCTTCCCCATGATGTCGTGATTGCCGGCGCCGGCCCGGTCGGACTGCTGCTCGCCTGCGAGCTGCGGCTCGCAAAGCTCTCAGTCCTGGTGCTCGAGCAGGCCACAGACCCGCGCTCGCCGTTGAAACGGCTGCCGTTCGGCATGCGCGGCCTCTCGGCGCCCAGCATCGAGGCCCTCTATCGTCGCGGGATGCTGGACGAGATCGCGGCGCCGCCGCGTGCGAATGATGGCTCGGGCAGCAATGCGTCGAACGGCGCGCATTGGATGCAGCAGCCGCGCCGCCCGGCGGGCCATTTCGCCGGCATCCAGTTTTATCACGACGATATCGACACTGCGAAATGGCCGTTTCGCCTGCCGGGTCCGGCCGGCACCAGCATGGCGGTCGACATGGAGTCGCTCGAATCCGCGCTCGCCGCGCGCGCAATCGCGATGGATGTCGAGATCAGGCGCGGCGCGGCCGTCGAGGCGTTCGATCAGTCGGATGACGGCGTGATCGTTCGCGCCGGCGGCGAGACGTTTCATGGACGCTGGCTGGTCGGTTGTGACGGCGGGCGCAGCACGGTGCGCAAGGCCGGCGGCTTTGAATTTGTCGGCACCGATCCGGAGTTCACCGGCTATTCGGTCGAGGTCGAGATCGCCGATCCGGACACGCTCCGCCCGGGCCGCCACTACACGCCGACCGGCATGTATACCTACGCGCGGCCCGGCACCATCGCGATGGTCGATTTCGACGGCGGCGCCTTCCACCGCACCCAAGAGATCACGCGCGAGCATGTGCAGGCGGTGCTGCGCCGTGTCTCCGGGACCGACGTGACGTTGACGGCGCTCCAGCTTGCCACCACCTGGACCGATCGCGCCTGTCACGCGACGGCTTACCGGAGGGGACGCGTGCTGCTCGCCGGCGATGCCGCGCACATCCATTCCCCGCTAGGCGGCCAGGGCCTCAACCTCGGGCTCGGCGATGCGATGAATCTCGGCTGGAAGCTCGCGGCCACGATCCGCGGCGACGCGCAGGCCGGTCTGCTCGACAGCTATTGCAGCGAACGGCATCCGGTGGGCGCGCAGATCCTCGACTGGTCGCGCGCCCAGGTCGCGCTGATGCGGCCGAGCCGGAGCTCGCGCGCGCTCGAAGCCATCATCCGCGATCTGATCGCGACGCCCGACGGCGCGACCTATTTTGCCGAGCGCGTGTGGGGCGTCTCGCTGCGCTACGATCTTGGCGGCGACCATCCGCTGGTGGGCCGCAGCGCGCCCGACTTCGCGCTCGCCTGCGGGACGAGGCTCGGCGAATTGCTCAGAGACGGGCGCGGCCTGCTGCTCGACTTCGAGCCGCGCTCCCCTCTGCGCGCGTTGGCCGAGCGTTGGTGCGGGCGGATCGGCTATCTCACTAGCGATGCCCTGGATCGGCTGGGCTTGAACGCGGTGCTGGTGCGCCCCGACGGGTTTGTGGCTTGGGCCACAGACATCGAACCGGATCTGGAGGAGACTGCTCAAGCCGCAGCGCGATGGTTCGGAGAACCTGACGCGGCATCTGAATGAGCCTAACGTCCCTGGATACGGCGCACGTGAGCTTCACTTGTCACTCTCGCTCCGTGTCCGGGTTCCCTTTCACAACCGTAACGCCCCGTTAACCCTATCAGCCTTAGGGTCGTCGGGGCTCCGAATGGACGGTGGCCGGGTTTGTTGTGATGTCGTTTGCACAAAAGAAAACTACCGTCGTCCCCGTTGCCGAGGAGCGGCGGCGCTTCCAGCGCGTCAAGGTGCACCTGCTCGGCCGCTACATGCTGCCCGACCGGCGCGAGTTTCCCTGCCAGATTATCAACATGTCCCCGGGCGGCCTCGCGCTGTTGGCACCCGGCATCGGCAATGTCGGCGACCGAGTGATCGCCTATCTCGACCATATCGGCCGGGTCGAGGGCCGCATCACCCGCATCATCGACAACGGCTTTGCGATGACGATCGGCGCCACCGCGCGCAAGCGCGACAAGCTCGCCGCCCAGCTCACCTGGCTCGCCAACCGCGACATCCTCAATCTGCCCGAGGATCGCCGCCACGACCGTATCGTGCCGCGCAACCCGATTGCCCTGCTCACCCAGGAAGACGGCTCGCGGATGACCTGCCGCATCATCGACCTTTCGCTGTCCGGTGCTGCGATCGCCGCGGAGAACCGCCCGCCGCTGAAGTCGCTCGTGATGCTCGGCAGGGTGCAGGCGCGTGTGGTGCGAAATCTCGAGGAAGGCTTCGCGCTCGAGTTCGTCCACGAGCAGTCGGCGGAAACGCTCGAAGAGAGCGTTACCGCGAGGTAAAGCGAAAAACCGCTCAAGTCGCCCGTTTTCAGCCCGCGAAGGCGGCCTCCGGTGCACCCGGTGGCCGCCTTCGGCGCGTTTGGCGCAGTAAAATCGGCGGTTAACGGCCAGAGCGTTTGAGGCAACAAACCGTGCAAGCGCAGCGTTTGCCGCGTTAATAGATAAAATTTGAATCAATTGCAGATGTTTCAAATTTTACGCAAATTAGATTCAAGTAAAGATCGAATTCGCCGCAGCTTTTACCAGTATTCGCGTCAAATCTACTTCGCGCACTTAGCGGCGGCGCAAAAGCTTTGTGCGAAACGTGGTCCCAACAAGAAGAACGGGGGCCACGATGTTTGGGTTCAGGGGACAGGGGAAAGGTTTGGCGGTTGCCGCCATTCTGTTTGCGACGTGCGTGTCGGCCAAGGCCGGCGACGTGGTCTACGCCAGCCTGGGTGACGTTGCGCGCTCGCCGATCGGCTGGGTCGAATTCTGCGCCGACAATCCCGCCGAGTGCCGCGGCGGCAAGACGCAACCACGCGACATCGTGTTGTCGCAGACCGCTTGGCGCGACCTCGTGCGGGTCAACAAGTGGGTCAACGAATCCATCAAGCCGATGACCGACATGGATCATTGGGGCGTGATCGAGAAATGGTCGTTGCCATCAGACGGCTACGGCGACTGCGAGGACTACGTGCTCCTGAAGCGCAAGATGCTGATGGACGCCGGCTGGCCGCGCGAGGCGCTGTTGATCACGGTGGTCCGCGACAAGAAGGGCGAAGGCCACGCGGTGCTGACCGTGAAGACCGACAAGGGCGAATTCGTGCTCGACAATCAGAACGAGAGCATCGTCGCCTGGACGGAGACCGGCTACCGCTTCGTCAAGCGGCAATCGCAGAGCGATCCCAACGTGTGGGTCTCGCTCGGCGACAACCGCCCGGCAGTTTCAACCGCAAGCTCGCGCTGAGCGGCAACAAGCAATCGAGTTCGCGACCCGGTCACATCCCCACCCCTCCCCGTCCCAGACCGGTTCGCGCGCGCCCACCCTTCCCCCAAAGGGTGGGCGCAACCTTTTTGAGGGGACACGGTGACCGATCAGAAGAACCGATCGAGGAAGGCCGCCGTCTGGTCCGAGATGCCGACGATCTTGTTGGTGGCCTGGCGGTAGAATTTGAAATTGAGCTCGGTCTCGGGCCGCCCGTCGTCCCAATCCTTGAAGCGCTTGAGCGCGTCGCGTCCCAGCGGCCGCTTCGACAGCGCAACACTCCTGACCGCGATGCTGACACGCGGCGTTTGCCTGGCGTTACCCGGCTTGCGCGGCACCGGTTCGACGGAGGTCACCACCGCGCGGGCGATCAGGCCGTTGCCGCCCTCGTTCTCGCTCGCGAACACGAACACGATGTCGTCGGCCGCGATGTGCTTGCCGCCATACATGGTCTTCTGCGCGGTGAAGACGAACGTATTCGCCCGCGGTTCGGAGATCTCGGTCTTGATCGCAAACGCCATCGCATGCCCTGCACCGGTACGCTCGGCCATCCGGCGCCCCAAGCTTGACATCCTAACATCCGCTCTATTGAATTGAATTCAATTCAAGAAACGGGCAAGCGATGGGCGTAACGAGCCAGGGGACACGCGAGCGGCTGCTCGCCGCAGCCCAACGGGAGCTGATCGAAGGCCAAGGGCATCTCGAGATGCAGGCCGTCGCGAGACGGGCCCAGGTCTCGGTCGGGCTCGCCTATCACCACTTCGGATCGAAGGCCGGCCTGATCGCCGCCGTGGTCGAAGACTTCTATGAACATCTGGATGAGGCCGCCTTCGGCGGCGCCAAACTGCCCGCCAGCAACTGGGCCGACCGGGAGAAGGCGCGGATCGGCGCCTATGTCGCCTTTCACTATGAGCACCCGTTTGCGCCGCTGGTGATCGGACCGCTGAGCCGGGCGCCCGAAGTGCTTGATGTCGAGACCGCCTTCACCAGCCGCCAGCTTGCAGGCGGTGCGCGCATGCTGGAAGCCGCGCAGCGCGACGGGATCGTACCTGGCAACCTCGACCCTCACCTCACCATCGCGCTGATGATCGGCGGCATCCGCCAGGCGCTGATCGGCGCGCTCACTGCCGACCGGCGGCCGGATCCGGCAAGGCTGACCGGCGACATCTGGGCCTTCATGGCCGCGGCGCTGCGCCTGACTGCCAAGTCCCCGCCGGTGAGGCCAAAAGCCACGCGGCGCAGCCGCTTCTAACGTTCAACTATAACCCCAAGGTCGGTGGCCATCTTGTTCAACCCGCATGATTTTCACACGCCGCAATCGTCCTACAGCAAGCCGGATCTGCTGCGCTCGAGCGCGGGCGGCTATTTCGGCCCCGGCAATGCGCAGCTGCCGGCGCCACCGATGCTGATGATGGATCGCATCACCGACATCGGCATCGACGGCGGCGCCTTCGGCAAGGGCCGCGTCGCCGCTGAACTGGACGTTGCACCGGACCATTGGTTCTTCGCCTGTCACTTTGCCGGCGACCCCGTGATGCCCGGCTGCCTCGGGCTCGACGCGATGTGGCAGATCATCGGCTTCTGGCTCGGCTGGTCGGGCTCGCCGGGCAAAGGCCGCGCGCTCGGGGTCGGCGAGGTCAAGTTCAGGGGCCACATCACGCCGGGCGTCAGGCTCGTGCGCTATGAGGTCGACATGCGTCAGATCAGGCGCGGCCGGCTGGTGCTGGGCATCGCCGACGGCCGCGTGCTCGCCGACGGCGCGTGCGTCTATCTGGCGAAGGACATGAGGGTCGGCCTGATCGCGCCTACGGACTGAGCCACGGACGCGCGCCGGACAGTCCCGTTTTGAGGCAGGAGCCCCCGGAATTTGCGGCGAGTTTTGCACTCCCCTCGCCACCTGCTTGAATCCCCGGGGGTTTTGCCCGCGCCGAGGTTGTGCTATTCGGAACCTTTCAATTGATGTCCGGTTCTGGTCGCATGGTCGAACTTGCCCCCCGGAATGCACAAGCCAGCAGCCTGATCGGCGTGCAGCCGATCGCGATCGGCGCCGTGGCGCTGGTGCTCGTGCTGTTCGGGATCGGCTCGATCACGCTGTGGCGCGCCTTCAGCGGCAACGTGCCGGAGACCGACCGGATGGTCGCCGTCCGTCAGTTGCAGGCGCGGACCGCGCAGGTCTCCGAGGCCCTGGTTGAAAAGACCAAGGGGATGGAGTTGACCCAGCAGGAATCCATCGACCAGTTGCAGGAGGTGCAGGACCAGCTGTTGGCCATGCGCAAACAGTTCGCCGCGCAGCAGGGCGACGCCAAGAAGCTCTCCGACCAGGTCGCCGCACTGACTGAACAGGTCGAGGGCCTGCGCCAGTCGCTCGCGAGCGCGCAGGCCAATGAGCCGGTCGCGGAGTCCGAGCCGCGCAAGCGGTCGAAGGCCACCCGCAGCGCCAACCGGAAGCGCCACAGATCGCGCAGTTGACGACCGAAGACCGAAGACGCCGAGCGCGGTCACCAGCGCGGCCATCAAAATGTACCAAATCTCGAACAACATCAGGAGCTAAGGTGGAATTTCCGGCTCCAGGCCTGCCGGCAGCAGCCCCGCATGAGTGCCCGTTACCGTGAATTAATCCGGACTTTGTGAACTGGTTCACATATCCGACTTCGAATCCGAGTCATCTTTAATCACCGGATGGCGTGAGCCGATTTCAATATCCGGGGCTGGCAAGGTCGTTGACGGTATACTACGTCGACGGCCTTGTTTTTTGGGGCCGCCCACCCCGGAAACATCTGACTCCCGACATCGAGAGCGGCCTTCACGCGCGCGAGGTCGGCAAGCCGGCTTGCGCTCGCCACCCCACAAGGAAGCGGCCGAGGACGAATGGAATCAGATGCAGGCGCAGCTGAAGAAATAAGGCGTGCTCGGGTGACGGCTCTGCACGCGCGACATCGCTGCCGCTGAAGCCGCAGCGATCCGCGTTGCCGCCTACCTGGTGCGGTCGCGCAGGACGCGATCGCTTCGCTGCCGCAGCCGTGCAAGCTTCGGCTCGAGCTCGTGGAGCATGTAGACGAATGCGATGGCGAGGCCCGAAACAACAACCATGAACAACAATGTCAGATCAGGAATGGTCAGCATCTCTGATATCCTCTGAGGCCCGGCTCCAATCGCAGCCGGACCGTTTGTTTTCGCGACGCGTTCACACACAGACTGCTGCAATGTGCTGCAAGCAGCGTACCAATGCGCGACGGCCCCGGCATCAAGACACCGAGGCCGCGCCGATCATTCCAAGACCATCAGCATGGCGATCCGATGGACCGGCCATGCGTCGGCAGATGTCTCAGTTGCAAACCTGCACCGGTCGCACCTGCCAGCCATACGGCGTCAGCATGCGACGGCGCACGACGTAACAGCCGCCGTCACCATAACCATAGCCGTAGCCATACCCGTCGTCGTAGCCGTAACCGGCGTAGTACGGGTTGCCGTAGTAGCCGTCATAGTAATCGTAGGCGCCATAGCCCAGGCCGAACCCGATCGCGGCCGCCGCGAACGGATAGCCCCAGCCGCGCCGATGCCAGCCTCCGCCGTGCCAGCCTCCACCATGCCAGCCGCCGCCGTGCCAACCACCGCCGATTGCAGCCGACCGGAAGCCACCGCCCGCGCCCATGGCGCGGAAGGCGCCGCCGCCACCGTGGAAGCCGCCAAAGCCGCCGCCACCATGGAAGCCACCACCGCCGTGAAAGCCGCCGCCACCAAAACCACCGCGCGCCGACGCGGCATCGACCGTGAACAGGCCGACCGTGGCCGTCGCCAGCAAGGCAATCATCGTTTTACGCAACATCACCCGTCACTCCTCTGTCCAAGGCTTTTCTTTGCAAGCCTCCTCCGCCGCGTCCCGCGCATGCTAACTCAATGTAGGACCGCGGCTTCAACCGCGCGCTTGTGTCACGCTCACTTCTGCGCGACCCGCGTTCATCAAGGCGCAGCCGTCAAAAGTTAGCAGCCGCGGCAGATGCCATTGACCCGGCGGTCGACCGTCCTGTTCTCGTCGGCGATCGCCCTGTCGATGCTCTCGCTCGACGCCGAGCCGGTGGTGACGCCCTCACCGGTATTCAGCCGGCCGGAGGATTGCGCCGTGCCGGCGCTGTTGGTGCCAGGCGGCGGTGGCGCGACTTGCGGCGATGTCGGGCTGGCTGACGAGGGGCTCCCGCTCCCAGCGCCGCTTCCGGTGCCTTGAGCAACGGTAATCGTGGGCGCCAGCAGAATGGCGATTGTCGCGACTGCGGCGGTGACGGATAATTTGCGCATGGCAATTCTCCCTTGCGGACATCAACGGGTCCGCAAAACGCCGGTTCCCACAGGCGTTGGGGCAATACAGTTTGGGAGCAATGCAATTTGCGCAAGCTGATCGAATTTGACGACGACACTGCCGACAAGCTGAAGCAGCTTGGGCGCGACCGGATGGCGACGTTGCAGGAGCTGGCGGACGAGGCCTTCGCCGACCTCCTCAAGAAGCACGGTATTCCGATCGACCTGAAGGATGCGCTGCGCAAGAGCGCAAGACTTCAGGAAGCAGCGAGACCGCGGGAGGCGGCAAAGCCAGGCCCCGCAACACCGAAGCGCGCACGTAAGCAGGGCCGGAAGCGCTGAGGCTTCAGCCGATCTTCTTCAGTCCGGCTTTGTACTGCGGGCCCCGGATCGCATAGGACTTCGCCGGCCGCGACAACGCCTCGGCCTGCGCGGCGTCCAGCGTACGCACCACGCGCGCGGGCGCGCCGATGATCAGGGAGTTTTCCGGAAACTCCTTGCCCTCGGTGATGACGGAGCCGGCGCCGACGACACTGCCGCGCCTGATGCGCGCGCCGTTCATCACGATCGATCCCATCCCGATCAGCACGCCGTCTTCCAGCGTGCAGCCGTGCACGATCGCATTGTGGCCGATCGTGACGTTGTTGCCGATGGTCAGGGGAAAGCCGGGATCGACATGCAGGGTCGAATTGTCCTGGACGTTGGAGCCTTCGCCGATCTCGATCCACTCATTGTCGCCGCGCAGCACGGCGCCGAACCAGACGCTCGCCGCGGATTTGAGGCGCACCTTGCCGATCACGACGGCATTGTCGGCGATGAAGTAGCTGCCGTCGGCGGGAAGATCGGGCCCCTGCCCGTCGAGTTCGTAGATCGCCATGAAGGTCTCCCTGGAGCGCTTTCGAGCGAAGTGGACGCCGCCTCGCGTGAAGAAAACGCGTCGAAGCTCAGATCAAAGTGACCTTGGCACAGCGGACGACGTCGATTCAAGCAAGCCCGCCCATGATCCGGACACGGATCAGGATCCGGCGCGGATCACCCGATCACGCCGGCAGCGCGCAGCGTCATCACGAAGAAGGTGCCGGACATCAGGCTCCAGAAGCCGGAGATGACGGTTGCCATCATCACGAACTCGAAACGGCGGCGCTCGATGCGCGCACCACGCAGCGTGTTGCGCATGATGATGAACGGTGCAGCGAAGACGAGAAACGGGACCGCGGCAAAGGTCCTCGGCGCCACGCCCTCCTGCAGCAGGCCGAAGCCGGCCGGACGCTCCGCCATCGCCTGATAACCGCTGGCCAATGCGCCGGCGAGCGCGAAGCCGATGAAGAGCGAGAACAGGGAATTCAAGGTATCGGGCGACATCGGAACTTCCGCTACGCAACAGGCCACTCACCCTGCTTCGCAGAATTGACGGCGGGCCGCCACATCATCCTTAAGGAAAGGTTAACCGGCCGCGCCCGGCGAGGCGTTTGCGCATGGCCATTCGCTGCGGGATTCCATTGGAATCGTACGGAAATTCCGCGTCACGTGGCATATTCGGCAGGTGATTCGGCCACTCCCGGCCTGCTCTTTGCCTGGCTCATGACGCTACTCTCGACCGCCCAGCATCTCGCCCGCGACACCCGGCGCAATCCGCGCGCGCATCTCGTTCCGATCATCGCCTCGGCAGTCATCGCGGCCGGTGCGATTGCGCTCGTCGCCTATCTGCTGTGGCCGACCTATACGACCGTCCCGCCGAGCGATCCGTCGCGGCTGCCGGTGAGCGTCGGCGGCACGCTGTTCAACGTGCCGACCATGGCCGTGCGCATGAAGATCCAGCGCCACTCCGGGCCGCAGGAGCGCGTCGATCTGAGCTTCCTCTATCCGTCGCTGGCGGCGCCTGCCGCGCCGAAGCACTACAGCGCCGATACGGTCGAGGACAAGGTGCAGCCGATCGACAGGATCTTCGTGTCGATCGCGGCACATCACGATTCACTCGCGCCGGACATGCGGCTGCGCACGATCTATCCGCGCTATCTCGACGAGCGTGCGAACACCGATGACGGCCTGACGGCACGCGCGTTCCGCGACGGCACGCCCTATGGCGGCGAGGACCTGTTCACCGCGAGCGAGCCGCAGCTGATCGCACGCTGCACGCGCGATACCTCGACGCCCGGCATGTGCCTGAGTGAGCAGCGCATCGAGGGCGCCGACCTGACCTTCCGCTTTCCACGCAGCTGGCTTGCGCAATGGCGCGACATCGCCACCGCGATGAACCGCCTCTCCGCGCAGATGCACAGCGCGAAGGGGTAACGCCGTCATTGCGCCGGAGCGACGCCCGCTCCGCGGGTTCCTCGCAATGACGGCCTTAAGGCCGTTCAGCCCTGCTCGCCCAGATCTTCTTCCAGGATCGCCATCTGGAACTGGAACGAGCGATCATCGTCCTCGTCGTCGACGAACAGCACGCCGATGAACTCCTCGCCGATATAGACCTCGGCCGAGTCGTCCTTCTTGGGCCGCGGCACCACGCGGATCTTGGGATTGCTGAACACGCGTTTGAGATACGCGTCGAGCTTCCTGACTTCCTGTACGTCCACAGCCGTCTCCAATCGGGTCGATGATTTTCGGGGGAGTTTTAGGACGAGACGGCAAAGATCGCCAGAGCCTTTTCAGGCTTTGGCGACGTGATGTTGCGCACACGCTAAAGCGCGGTACCGATCAGAAAGCGAGTGAAATCAAAGCCCGATCGCGTTGAGCATCTGGTCCATGGTGCGCGACGGCTCGGCACAGCCGGCCTCGCCGACGATTTTCGCCGGCACGCCCGCGACCGTGACGTTGTGCGGCACGGGCTTGACCACGACGGAGCCCGCCGCGATCCGCGCGCAATGACCGATCTCGATATTGCCGAGGATCTTGGCGCCGGCGCCGATCAGCACGCCGTGGCGGATCTTCGGATGGCGATCCTCGTTCTCCTTGCCGGTGCCGCCGAGCGTGACGCCATGCAGGATCGAGACATCGTCATCGATGACGGCGGTCTCGCCGCAGACGAAACCGGTGGCGTGATCGAGGAAGATGCCGCGGCCGATCCTGGCCGCCGGATTGATGTCGGTCTGGAACACCGCCGACGAGCGGCTCTGCAGGTAGAAGGCAAAATCCTTGCGGCCCTTCTGATAGAGCCAGTGCGCGAGACGATGGGTCTGCAGCGCGTGGAAGCCCTTGAAGTAGAGCAAGGGATCGATGAAGCGCGAGGTCGCGGGATCGCGGTCATAGACGGCGACGAGATCGGCGCGGAAGGCGTTGCCGATATCGGGCTCATCGCGCAATGCCTCACCATAAGTCTGGCGGATCAGGTCGCCCGACAGCGCGGCGTGGTCGAGCCGATCGGCAATGCGATGGACCACGGAATCTTCCAGGCGCTCATGATGCAACACGGTCGCATAGATGAAGGATGCGAGCTCCGGCTCGCGGCGCAGGATGTCTTCCGCCTCGCCGCGGATTCGATCCCAGATCGGATCGAGTGCCGCGAGCTTGCTCCCCTGCGGATTGACCTGATGAACTGCCATAGCTGCTCTCGCAATTCGGTTGTTCTGATGTGCGTTATAGCACGGTGAACCCAGCGCGTCCCGGGAAGGCTCGGTACGGTAAACCCCAGCCGAACGCCCCCCGGGCCGACGTCTAGGGGAGTTGGTCGGGATTTTGCCGAAATCAAGCCGTGCTTCTGCAACTATTGGCGGATTTCGTCCCGAGTGTGGTTTTGGGCATGGTCGGCCCCAATAAAGGGGGAAACATCATCAATACCCGGACGTTACGTGGGCGCCTGACCGATGCACGGTCGGTCTGGATCGCCACCATTGCCATTCCCCTCCTCCTGCTCGCGCCTGCCTTCTGGAACGGCTATCCGCTGCTCCAATGGGATACCGGCGGCTATCTGGCGCGCTGGTACGAGGGCTATCTGGTGCCGAGCCGGTCCACAGTGTTCGGCATCTACCTCCATGTCGGCGAGACATCGGGATTCTGGCTCAACCTCGGCATCCAGACCCTGGCGACGCTCTGGATCCTGCAACTGACCCTGCGCATGCTCGAGCTCGCCCGGCCGGTCCGGCTGATCGCGATCAGCCTCGCACTGATCGCCACCACCGCCCTGCCCTGGCTCGCCAGCATGCTGCTGACCGACATCTTTGCCGGCCTCTCGGTGCTCGCGCTCTTTATCCTCGTCCTGCACGGCGAGCGGATTTCGACGCTCGAGAAGGCGGTGCTGTTCGGGTTCATCGCGTTTTCCGCCGCCACGCACAGCGCGACGCTCGCGGTACTGCTCGGTCTGTGCTGCGTCGGCTGGATGCTGCGTCCGTGGCTCGGCCGCCGCGTCCCGGTCGCGGGGCTCATGCAAGGCAGCCTGACCATCGTCACCGCCGCCGTGATGCTGCTGGCGGCGAACTTCGCGCTGTCGGGACAGCTTGCCTGGACACCCGGCGGCTATGGCGTCGCCTTCGGCCGCATGCTGCAGGATGGCATCGTCGCGCAATATCTGCGCGATCATTGCGCCAAGGAGAACCTGAAGCTCTGTCCCTATCGCGACGAGTTGCCGCCGACCGCCGACGACTTCCTGTGGGGTCACAGCATGTTCAACACGCTCGGCCGCTTTCAGGGACTGAATGACGAGATGGGCCACATCGTGGTGCGTTCGCTGGCCGAATATCCGACATGGCAGGCCAGGGCGGCGCTGACGGCAACCGCGGACCAGCTGTTGGATGTCGCGACCGGCGAAGGCTCCTCGGGCTGGATCCCGCATACCTACGGCATCATCGAGCGCTATATTCCCAAGCAGGTCGCGCCGATGCGCGCCGCGCGGCAACAACAATGGGCCCTCGACTTCACCGCGATCAATCGCATCCACGTGCCGGTCGCGCTGGCCTCGATGCTCCTGGTCGTGATCCTGTTCGGCCGTGGACTGTGGCAGCGACGGCTCGACGAGTTGACGCTGCTGGCGGGCACGGTGACGCTCGCTCTGCTCGGCAATGCCGCCGTCTGTGGCGTGATCTCGGGGCCGCACGACCGCTATGGCGCGCGCATGGTGTGGATCGCGACCTTCGTGGTGCTGATCGCGGCGGCGCGCGCCTTCGCCAAGGACGATGCCGAGAACGATGCCGACGAGCTATTTTCGCCGCGACAGGAAGTCGATGACGCCGGTCTTGTAGACCTTGTCACCGACCGCCCGCATGTGGTCGCGGTTCGGAATGTCGAGCACCTGCGAACCCGGAATGATCCGGCCGAGCGCTGACGCCGAGCCTGCGATCTCATCGTTGGTGCCGACCGCGATCAGGACCGGCACGCGGATCCCGGCGGCTTCCTCGCGCGTCATCAGGCGGCGCGAGCCGCGCAGGCAGGCGGCGAGCGCGCGGCGGTCGGAACGGGTCTGATCGGCGAAGGCGCGGAAGGTGCGGCCGACCGGATCGGTGACATCGTCGAGCGACGGCGCCTCCAGCGCCAGCGCGACGGCCTCGCCGGGGCCGCCGCCCTCGATCAGCCCGATACCGATGCCGCCGAGGATCGCCGAACGCACCCGATCGGAATTCTCACGCGCCAGGATTGCCGTCATCCGCGAGCCCAGCGAATAGCCCATGATGTCGGCGCGCGCGATTCCGAGATGATCCATCAGCGCGATCACGTCGCTTGCCATGGTCGCGATCTCGTACTGCGCGACATCGTAGAGCTTGGCGGATTCACCGTGGCCGCGATTGTCGAGCGCGATGACGCGGCGGCCGGCCTTGACGAGCTCCGACACCCAGGTCGGATAGATCCAGTTGACGTTCTTGCTCGACGCAAAGCCGTGCACGAGCACGATCGGCTCGCCCGCGCCTTCGTCGATATAGGCAATCTCAACATCGCCGTGATGGAAACTCGGCATCTTCGATTCCGTTTTTTCTTGGGACTTAGGATTTGGGATTTGCGATCGACCGGCGACCGCAAGCTTAGCGTGAAACCTGGCCTTGGGCGGGCATACTCGCCAGCGCGGCCTGCGCGGTCATCTGCCGCTTCAGCCGCAGCGCCTTGCTTCGTCTGAGCCACCACGCCGTGGTTCGCTCGGTGGTGGCCTTGATCGACGACAGGAAGCCGAACAGTGCGAACAGCGCGCCGAACAGCCACATGGTGAGATTGAATGTGCCGGCCACGAGCAGCAGCGCGCCGCGGCCGAGCAGTTTGATGATCGCGCGGGTCTGGCCGCCCTTCACGTCCGCGAGGCGGGCCGCGCGCGCGATCTCCTGCGGGTTTTCCGCGACCTTCAGCGTGTCCCGCGCGGCACGAACCCCGGCCGCCTCGCCGATGCGCCCGACGTCCTTGGCGACGCGCACCAGCGCGCCGGCCTTCTCGGCGCGGAATGCCGCGCGGATCGCGGTTGCAGTTTCCGCCGGCCGCAGCACCGAGCCGGACGCGACCGCCTCACGCAGCGCCGGCTGATCGACCACCTCGCGGGTCGAGCGCCCGGCCCATTCGATCATCCCCTCACTCAGCCGTCCGGCCTTGCGCGTATCCTTGACCAGCGTCAATCCGGCGCGCAGCGGCGCGGCGCCGCCGACCGACACATAGGTAGCCGCAGTCACGGCGAGCCCGGCGGCCGCGAGGCCAAGCACCAGTCGGTCGGTGTCCTCGCCCATCACGAGATGCTTGCCCTCGCGCACGACGTCCCTGACGTCACCGAACACGAACAGGTCGCCCGCGACCGTGCCCGACAGGCTTGCGACGTCGTCTGCATTGCCGGTCACGAGGCCGGTGGCAAATCCCTTGGCGAAATGTGCGGTGGACGATTGCTCGGCGCGCGCGTCGTCGACCCGCTTTGTGAGTTCATCACTGAGCGCGATGTTCTTCTCGCTTGCGAGCGCGACAAAGCTGGTCGCAAGATCGGCATCTCCGGAGGCGAGCGCCGCCTCGATATTGTCCGATATCAACGCCGGGTTGTTGCGCAGGACGGAATTGAGCCTGAGGTCGGCGAGCGCAGCCGGATCGTTCCGCGCTGACAGCACCGTACCGGCGTCGCGGGCGTGCGGCCAAATGGCCGCGCCTACGGCCGCGCTCGCTGCCAGGCCGGCCACCGCCAAACTGAGGCGCACCCCGTTCATTCCGCTTGAAACCTCAAGTTTAATTCGCCTTGTTCAGCTCGCCTTGGAAATAGTGTGCCGTTTTTGCGACACAACGGCTCCGACCAAAGAAGGGCTTCTCTGGGACGACAAGATTGTGTCGAATTTGCATGAGCAAATGAGCCATCGGGGCTCTAGGAATCAACTGTTCCCGCCAGTATGGTGCGCGGCATTTCGCGATGCCGCATGCTGTTGATTGCGTCTGCCCATCGTTGCCACCAAGGTGAGAATATGTCCGACCACGTCGTCCCGCACTTCCATAACGATGCCGGTGTCTCGGTGATCGAGATCGGGTCGCAGGAGTTCATGTGCGTGGGCGCCAACCCTCCGTTCGACCATCCGCACGTGTTCCTCGACCTCGGCAACGACAGCGAGATCATCTGCCCGTACTGTTCGACACTCTATCGCTTCGCGTCCGACCTCGCTGCCGGCGAAGCACGGCCGCCGGAATGCGTGCTGAAAGACAAGGTCGCCTGACCGCTCCGTGGCGCTGACGCGAACCGTCATCGTTGCCGGCGCCGGGATCGGAGGACTGACGGCGTCGCTTGCACTGGCGGCACAGGGCTTTCGCGTCGTCGTGCTGGAGAAGGCCGAACGGCTCGAGGAAGCGGGCGCCGGCATCCAGCTCTCTCCCAATGCCAGCCGCATCCTGGTCAAGCTCGGGCTTAAGGAACCGCTTGCGCGGCGCGTGGTCACGCCGGAATCCGTCAACATCCTGAGCGCGCGGGCCGGTGGCGAGATTGCGCGGATGCCGCTCGGCCGGGCCGCCGAGTTCCGCGCCGGTGCCCCCTATTGGGTGATCCACCGCGCGGATCTGCAGGCCGCGTTGCAGGCCGCCGTCAACGACCATCCCGATATCGATCTGCGGCTCGGCTGCCAGTTCGAGGACGTGACGAAGCACGCCAAGGGGCTGACGGTGGTGCAGCGCCGCGGCAACGCACGGCAGGAGGAATTGGCGGTTGCGCTGATCGGCGCGGACGGCATCTGGTCGTCGGTCCGCGGACATTTGTTTCCGGATGTACAACCGCAATTCTCCGGCCTGATCGCCTGGCGCGGCACGCTGGACGCGACCGCCCTGCCGCGTGAATACACCGCGCCGCGCGTGCAGCTGTGGATGGGGCCGGACGCGCATCTCGTGGCCTATCCGATCTCGGCCGGCCGTCAGGTCAACGTGGTCGCGATCGTGTCGGGCACCTGGAACCGGCCGGGCTGGAGCGCGCCCGGCGACATCAACGAGATCAAGGGCGCGTTCGCTACCGCGCGCTGGCCCGCCACGGCGCGGATGCTGATCGGCGCGGTCGACGGCTGGCGCAAATGGGCGCTGTTCACCCTGCCCGACATCGGCCGCTGGAACGAAGGCGCGGTGACACTGCTCGGCGACGCCGCGCATGCGATGCTGCCGTTTGCCGCGCAAGGCGCCGGCATGGCGATCGAGGATGCGGCCGTGCTCGCCAAGGCCCTGGCCGACTGCACCGGCGAAAACACCGCAGGCATTCCCGCCGCGTTGAAGCGCTACGCCGAGATGCGGCGCGGACGCGTGCTGAAGGTGCAGCGCATGGCGCGGCAGCAGGGCCGCATCTATCATTTGAGCGGACCCTTGGCGATCGCGCGCGATCTTGCGATCCGCGCCATCGGTCCGCAGCGCATGCTGGCGCGGCAGGACTGGATCTACGACTGGCGCGCCTGAGCCGAGCGCGCCTGCCCGCACACAGCTACCGGTTCTTCCGGAAACGCTGACTTTAGTGAACGAGGCCTCGCGGCGCGCGCGAGCCCTTTGCCCCCGGCGCAGGCGCCGCAGGTGCGGCCGCCGCCGGCGTGTCTGGCGGGCTCTCATGGCACTTGTTGGCGCGCCAGGCCTGATCCGCAAGCCTCTGCTGGGCGTGGATCGAGATCAGTTCGTTGCGATAGACCATCTCGGAGACCACGGTACCGCCGACGCCGGTCTCCGCCTTGGCCATCAACTTTTCCTGATCCGTCGCGCGAGACGTGAGATTCTTGCGCTCGGTCTCGAGCTGCTTGCAATCATACAGATCGTATTTGGCGGGATCGGCGAATGCCGACGGCACGCTGTCGCCGATCTGCGCGCAGCCGGAAACGCCCGCAGCCGAGGCGAGCAGCGCAACGATGGCTGCCGCGCGCGACAGATTTGGGCGGCGTGGGAGACGAACAGACATTCAGCTTTCTTAGTCCGACAGTGTTGAGATTGCCTAAAGCAGCCGCCGGTGTCCGGATTGAGGCTCAATCGCGGCGGCGCGCTGCTTATCCCAATGCTCGGCTGCCGAGGCAAATGGAATTGCAAGCCGCAGGTTAAGCCTTTGAAAGCGCGCGTGGTAGTAGCGGATAGCGGAGCTAGGCCAAGAAGACGAGCGCCCCGTATTTTCGAAAGTTGCTCGCGCGCGGATCGGCACTAACGTCGTTCACTCAGCCGGCCCGCGACCGAAGGCGAGATCGCCGACGTGCTCCTCGACAGAAGGAAGCCCGCGCGGCGCAAGCTTGATGACCTGCCCGGCCGAAAGCAGCCGGCAGATCTCTAGGCCGCCGGTTGCGTGGATTTCCTGACGACCAGCTCAGGAGGAAGTACGACGTGCCGGATCTCGGCCGACCCGCTCTGGAGCATTTCGATCAGCATTCTGCCGGCGATCCGCCCCATCTCGCGGTGCTCGATGCGCACGGTGGTGAGGGGGGGCGAGACGACATCCATGAGTGGCATGTCGTTGTGACCGACGAGCGAGAGATCCTCCGGGCACCGCAGGAGCCGCTCCTTCAGGGCGTCGAGGGCACCGATCGCCAGCAGGTCGTTCGCGGCAACGATCGCAGTCACCTGATGCGGCCCGCCGACGAGACGCGTCGCCGCCAGCGCGCCCCCTTCGCGCGTGTATCCCGCGGCTTCACGTATGACACCGGTCAATCCGTGCCGTGCCATCGCGCGCTCAAAGCCATCACGCCGCAGCGCGCCGGTTGATGTCGACAGCGGCCCTGCGATATGCGCAATGCGGCGGTGTCCGATATCGACGAGATGATCGACAGCGAGGCGCATTCCCATTTCGTCGTCCGAGACGACTGAGGAGACGCGATCGCGCGCTTCGGATCGGTTGACGAGGATCACGGGAACGCCGCGCCGGATACAGAAACCGACGAGTTCGTCATCCTGCGAAACCGTCGCCAGGATCAGGCCGTCGACCCGCTGGCTGAGCAGTCTCTCGGCAAAGAAGATCTGCTGCGACGATACATTGCCGGCGTCCGCAACGATCGGTGCGTAGCCTTCCGTAGAGAGAACCTCCGTAATGCCGCCAAGGATCGGAGCGAACACCGGATTGGTGATGTCGGGCAGCAGCACACCGACGAGATCGGATCGACCCAGTCGCAGGTTGGCGGCCAGCCGGTTCGGTTGATAGCCCAGCGCCTCCGCCTGGGCGGAGATCCTGTTGGCGACGTCGTCCGCGACCAAATGCCGTTTCTTGGGATCGAGGGCCCGCGACACGGTCGAAGGATGAACGCCGGCGGCGGCCGCGATCTGCTTGATTGTCGTGACAGGTCGATTCACCCAGCGATTCCTGTTGCTTAGCTCATTCGCGCGAAATGAGCATAGCGCGTCCCTTGACTTATTGCAATCGATTGCAATATCAACTGCAAACGATTGCATTCATGAGCGCAACCGTTTGTACAGGAGCACACCGATGTCTCACGGCATTATCGAGAAGCTCGAGGACGTAACGCCGACCGTGTTGCGGGCGATGGCGTCGACCGACAACGCGCGGCTCCGAACGGTGATGGAAGCCTTCGTCAGGCACCTCCACGCCTTCGCCCGCGAGGTGAAACTCACCGAAGCGGAATATGATCTCGGCATCGATTTCCTGAACCGGATCGGACAGGCCACCCACGACAGCCACAACGAGGGCATCCTCTTCGCGGATGCGACCGGCTTCTCGACGCTGGTCTGCCTGCTGAACAACGGCAACGCCGGTGCGACCGAAACCGCGGCAGCATTGCTGGGCCCATTCTGGCGGGCCAATTCTCCCCGAACGCAGAACGGAGCATCGATCGTTCGTTCTGCGACACCCGGCCCCGAACTCTTCGTCGCGTGCGAGGTCGTCGACATCGCGGGCAAGCCCCTCGCCAATGTCGAGGTCGACGTCTGGCAATCCTCACCGGTCGGCCTCTACGAGAACCAGGACGAAACGCAGGCAGACATGAACCTGCGCGGCAAGTTCACCACCGACGCCTCGGGTCGGTTTTCATTCAGATCGGTCAAGCCCGCCGGCTATCCCGTGCCGACCGATGGCCCGGTCGGCGACATGCTGCGCGCCCAGAACAGGCATCCCTACCGGCCGGCACACATGCACTTCCTGGGCTTCAAGCCCGGTTACAAGACGCTGATCACGCAGGTCTTCGTCGACCACGACGAACACCTGGACAGCGACGTGGTGTTCGGAGTGACGCGCGCGCTGGTCGGCGATTATCGCCGGCATGACGACGGCGACCCACCGGCGCCCGGGGTCCGCGCGCCCTGGTACACGCTGAACTATCGTTTCACCATGGAAAACGGTGAAGCGATCCTCCCCAAGCCGCCGATCAAGTGAGGCACACGATGAATCAATCCGTGAAGGACAAGGTCGTGCTCGTCGTAGGTGGCGCCGGCAGCATCGGGGCCGTGTCCGCCAAGCGCTTCGCCGAACTCGGTGCCCGCATCGCAATCAGCCACCGCGACGTTCCGGACGAAGCGGCCGCCGCGGCAACGGTGGTGCAATCCCTGCATGGAGACGGCCACGCCGCGTTGATCGCCGACGTCGCGCAGACGGCAACCCTGAAAGCACTGCGCGCCGAGATCGAGCGGCGCTTCGGCCGGCTCGATATCCTCGTCAACGCCGCCGGCTTTACCAAGCCGGTGCCTCACGCCGATCTCGACGCGCTGGACGACGACCTGATTGACCGGATGTTCGCGGTCAACTGGCGCGGACAATTTGCGGCGATCCGCACCTTCGCTCCGCTCCTGAAGGCATCCGGCGACGGCCTCGTCGTTTCGATATCATCGATCGCGGGCACCAACGGGATCGGGTCCTCGATTGCCTATTGTGCCGTCAAGGCCGGCATCGACGTCATGACGAAATCGCTCGCCCGCGTGCTGGCCCCCGAGGTGCGGGTGCTCGCGGTCGCACCCGGCGTGGTCGACACCGGCTTCGTTCCGGGGCGCGGCGCGGACTTCAACGCCAAGACCGCGACGACGACACCGCTGAAGCGGATCGCGACTGCAGAGGACATCGCCTCGGCCATTCTCGCCTGCGCAAACCAACTCGGCTTCGCGACCGGAACGACTTTCGTGGTCGACGGCGGCCGCTCGCTTTGAAAGAACAAGTCTATGCGATCCCCCCGCGAAAAGGTCATCATCACCTGCGCCGTGACCGGCAACCTGACGACACCCGAGCAGACCCCCCATCTTCCCATCACGCCGGCGCAGATCGCTGACGCCTGTCTCTACGCCGCCGATGCGGGCGCCGCCATCGTCCACATCCACGTTCGGGACCCGCTTACCGGCCGTCCCTCGATGCTGCTCGACCACTATGTCGACGTCGTCGAGCGCATTCGCGCGCGCAACCCCGCGTTGATCCTCAACATCACGACAGGACCGGGCGGACGCTTTGTTCCATCCAGGGACGATCCGAAGGTGGCCGCCGAGGGCACGACCCTGATGGCGCCGGAGAAGCGGGTCGAGCACGTCACCGTGCTGCGACCGGACATTTGCACGCTCGATCTCAACACCATGAACTCCGGAGGCGAGGTCGTGATCAATACGCCGGCGAACGTTCGCCGGATGGCGAAAGTGATCGCGGACGCCGGCGTCAAACCGGAGATCGAGCTGTTCGATTCCGGCGATATCGCGCTGATGCGCGATCTGCTGGCCGACGGCTCTCTGCAAGGGCCAGTCCTGTGTTCCTTCGTGATGGGCGTTCGTTACGGCTTTCAGCCTGCCCCGGAAACCGTATTGTACGCGCGCGGCCTGCTGCCGTCGGACGCGGAGTTCACCGCGGTCGGCATCGGCAAGGCCGCATTCACGACGGTCGCACAATCCTATCTTGCGGGCGGTCACGTGCGGATCGGCCTGGAAGATGCAGTCTATCTCACGCGCGGCCAGTTCGCGACCTCCAACGCGGAAATGGTCACAAAGGCGCGCCGCATCGTCGAGGATCTCGGGGGCGCCATCGCGACGATCGAGGACAGCCGGCGGATCGTCGGCCTGCCCTCGCCCACGAAGACAATCAAGGCTTAGGAGCGAACTATGAATGCCATCACCAGATCGGGGACCGATGTCGTCGTCGAGGCGACCTGCGTGCGGCTCAATGCCAAAGCCGCCGATGCGGCGGCGATCGCGCCGTCCATCGAGAAACACTCGCTCACGCGGCAACCACACGAAGTCGTGGTTGCGATCGAAGCCGCGGGCGTCAACCCGTCGGACGTCAAGGCCGCCACGGGATTGATGCCCTATGCGGTGTTCCCAAGAACCCCGGGCCGTGATTTTTCCGGGCGGGTGGTCGAAGGGCCGGACGCATTGATCGGAAAAGCCGTGTTCGGTTCGTCGGGCGACCTCGGAATCCGCCGCGACGGTACGCACGCCAGCCATGTCGTCGTCGAGGCCGCGGCCCTGGTCGAAAAGCCGGACGGCATTTCCATGGATGAGGCTGCAGGGATCGGCGTACCGTTCGTGACAGCCATCGAAGGCTTTCGGCGAGCCGGCGCGCCGAAACCCGGTGAACATGTCCTCATCATGGGCGTCAACGGCAAGGTCGGGCAGGCTGCGGTCCAGCTTGCGACCTGGCAAGGCGCCAGGGTGATCGGCGTGGTGCGCAAGGACGAACCCTACGAAGGCCACGCCAACGCCCCGATCCAAATCATCAATTCCTCGACGGCCGACGTCGCGGAGCGTGTGCGCGAACTGACCGACGGCCACGGAGCCGATATCGTCTTCAACACGGTCGGTGACCCCTATTTCGACGATGCGCATCATTCGCTTGCAAAGGCCGGGCGGCAGATCCTGATTGCCACGACCAACCAGACGGTCAAATTCAACATCCTGGAATTCTATCGCGGACGGCACACTTACCTCGGCGTCGACACGCTTGCGTTTTCCACGATCGAAAGCGCAGAGCTGCTGCGTAGCGTGCTACCTGGGTTCGCCGGCGGCTTCCTGCGCCCCTATCCGATCGTCCCGTCCTCGATCTACCCGCTCGCTGAGACGAAGGCGGCCTACACCGCAGTGATCGGATCATCGCGCAACCGCGTCGTCCTGCGACCGGGAGCCTGATCATGAATGTCGTTCGCTTCGTCAGGGAATGCGGCGCTCGTGCTGGTCGACCACCAGGTCGGGCTCATTGACGCAATCCGAAACGTATTGCGATCATGATCGCCGATCATCCACAGTTCGGAACGCATAGTCGGCCACTACACCCGCGACGTCGCCCGGGAGGACGACGTCATCCGGACGTTTGCTCGGCTGACGACGAAGAGCTAGAAGGTGCGCCGCCGGGGTTTTGCCGGAGCAGAACGAAGCCAGATTGGAAAACCGCCAAGGGATCTTGGAAAACTCCTTGGTCTAGATTACGAAAAGATCAACAAAATCAATATGCGGACGTGGCGAAACTGGTAGACGCAAGGGACTTAAAATCCCTCGACGGCAACGTCATGTGGGTTCGAGTCCCACCGCCCGCACCAGCCTGTTGCGCACCGCTCTTACTTCTTGGCCTTCGCCTTCTTTGCCTTGGCCTTCTTCGTCGTCCTGGCCTTGGTTTTCTTTGCCTCTGCGGCCTTAGCCGGCTTCCTCGCCTTCTTCGCCGATTTCTTGGCTGACGTCTTGGCGACTTTCTTGGCCGATGTTTTCGTGGCTTTCTTCGTGGCTTTCTTGGGCACTTTCTTGACGGCTGTCTTCGTCGACACCCCGCCAGCCACACTGGACTGTTGCGCCGCGCCGCCACCGCCTCCGCTGCCCGTCGGACGGGGCGGCACCGGCTCCTCCATCCAGAAATCCAGCTCCTGCTCCTTGCCGCCGCCGGGCTTCCAGCCGTCGAGCGAATAAATCTGATCCGGATTGCCGCCGCTGCCGAGATAGCCGCGCCAGGAATAGTGGTCGTAGACGCCGTTGATGTGCAGCGCATAGGCCTGGGCAAGCTGCTTGTTGCCGCGGATGATCACGAGATTCTCGTCGTTCTTCTCCGAAGCGGCGACCGAGAAATTGTGCGATCCGGTGATGACGGCGCAATTGTCGGAGAACGGATCGATCACGATGGTCTTGGAGTGAACGATCGCGATCATCCCGGCGTTGCGGATCTGCTGGACGCTGAACTCGACGTCGGCCCATGAGGGTTCGTTGGTCGCGCTCACACCATGCGGCAGCTGGACGTCGTCATGGAAGGATTGCTTCGGTGCGCCCGATTTGACGACCTCCCCTCCGACCGAAACGATGTCGCCGTTCTTGCTGGCCATCATGGTCGACACCACGCCACGGACATAGATGTCGTTCTGCTGTGCGCGGACCAGCAGGGCATCCAGCAACGGCGATTGACCCGGCATGAACATCAGGAAGAGCGCGCCGTCCTTGGCGTTCTTGATGAGGTCCAGCACCGGCTTGAACTCCGCCTCGCCGTTGGTCGCGGCGAAGAAGACCGAAATGTTGCTGTCGCTGGTCGGACTGGAATTCGACGTCTTGAGCGCGGGCGGCATGGCATTGCCCGCGGCGACCAGCTTGCCCCACTGATCGAGGTAGCGCTTGGCGATCACCGCATTCTCGATGATCAGCACGTTGTTGAGCTGCGTGCACAGCCCGGTGGTGGTCCAGTTGGTGCTGCCGGTGAGCACGCGGATCGCGTTGCCATGCGCGTCGCTCTCGACCACGAACTTGTTGTGGACGCTCGGTGACGACCTGCCCGCATTCGACAGATCGCGATGCTTGACCGTCAGGCCGGCGCCACTGAGCTCGCCCGCGATGTTCGGCTTGGTCGCACTGCCATTGCCGAGCAGAACGTTGCCGCGGCTGCCGAACGGTTTCAGCGCGCCGACCAACTCCTCGTCATTCATCTCGTAGATGGCGGCATGGATCTGGCTGCCGCGGAGATCGGCATCGTGCAAGAAGGCCAGGATCTCGTGCAGGGCGTCGCCTGAAAGGTAGCGGCGCGCCTGGTTGGCCGGGTCGGACAGGCCCTTGACGAAATTGCGCAGCGCGTCGTCGGACGTATCGCCCTGCACGAAGCGGCTGACGATCTGCGACATCAGGGTGCCGCGGTTGAAATAAGCCGACAAGCCGCCGCCCGCATCGCCCGAAGCAACCGTCGGCGTCGTCCAGGCCGTCACCGTGGCCGCATCGGGCGTGAAAGTCCCGTTCGCGCCGCCCTTCATTGCGGTGACGCGATACGAGACATTCTCCGTATCGACGACGCTGTGATCGGCCCAGATGCAGCGCCGGAACGGCGATTGCGTCGAGGATATGCCGGCGTCCGCGACCGGTTTCTCGCCGGGCTTCGGCGGAATGCGGTTGGACAGCACGGTCGTCTGTTGCGTGATGTTGTTGCGCCGCTCGAGCTGGAAGCCGACCCAGTCGTTGGACCAGGTGTCCGGCTGCCAGGCGATCAGGATATCATCGGCGTTCGCGTAGGCCTTGACATTGATGGTCATCGCAATTTCCCCGAGGCTGGGTATCGGCCCGGCGGACAATACTCCGCAAACCTTGGGTAGTTTGTGAAATAGACGACAACTGTTCGTGCAAATCGGCGCGGCGCGGCGCGCCGGGCGTCGAGCCTTACTCGAACGCCAGTCCCAGCCGCTTCTGCTTCTTCCATACGATGCGGGACGGCCACCGCTGGCCGTCGACGCCGAGGGTGAAGCGGTCGGGAAACCACAGCGGCGAGTTCACTTCGATGCAGGCGCCCTGAGGCGAGAGATTCCGCACCGTGCAGGCGATCACTTCATTGCCGAACTCGATCGCTCCCGACTTGAGGACGCGGCGGCGTGCGCCGGAACGGCGCTTCTCGGTCGGCATTGGCTGTTGCGCGCTGGCCGGTGCGGGCCCGCTATGGTCGTCGGCCATGGGCCCGTCGCGGTAGGTACACAAGTCGGCGGTCAGACTACGACACAATACTGACGGGAACCTTAAGGCCGCCGCTATCCAAATTGGTATGCCACGCGCCCGCCCACGGCCTGAGCAGGCGGCGTCACGATGCCTGCATCACCTGATCGTGTTTTGAGGGTGTGGCAGGGTTCACATGCCGCGATCGCCACGTGATGTAGTGTCGGCGCATTGGAAATTCCGGCCGCACATTTCGCGGCCCTCAGATTTCGAGATCAATGTGTTGGAGATAGGCGATGACGATTGCGGATCGCAATCAGATTGTCGGCAATGCCGCGCCCGATCACGGTGCTTCCATCCTCGAACACGGCGACGACGCGGCTCACTGCAGCAACGGGCTTAACGCACAGAGATTCCTCGATGCGACGCCCAACGAGCGCGCGATCTACCGGCGATGGATTCGCAGCGCGATCGCGGCGTGCGGATTGTTGGCGTTCGCCGCGGGCGCAATGGTCTGGATGAACGGCGCCGGCGTCGGACAGACCCAGCTCACGAGCCTGTCGAGCACGAGCAACGCTAAATCGGGCCACTAGATTAGCCGCCGTCGCGGCGCGGCTGCGCGAAACGAAAACGGCCGGGACAAGTCCCGGCCGTTTGTATTGCGTCAAGCCGCAAGCCTACTCGGACTTGTCGATATTCCAGAAGATCGGCGTTGCCGGACCATCGAGCACACCGGACAGCGACTTCCGCCATGCGCTCGGACCCTGATACTGACCGAGCGGAATATAGATGACCTGCTCGTAGGCTTCCTTCTGGATATCGGCCGCGATCTTCTTCTGCTCGTCGAGCGACGGCGCGCGAACGAAGGCGTCCTTCAGCTGTTCGATCTTCGGATCGTCGGCCCAGCCGAACCATCCGCCATTCTTGCCCTGGCCGCCGATCGAGAGGTTGGCGATCGGGTTGGAGACGTCGGCACTGACCCAGTTGGTGAAGAACATGTTCCAGCCGCCATCCTTCGGCGCCTTCTGGCTGGCGCGGCGGGTCACCACTGTCTGCCAGTCGGTGGCCTGCAGGTCGACCTTGAAGCCGGCGTCGCGCAGTTGCTGGGCGACAACAACCGGCTGCGCCTTGAGCGTGGTGACGTCGCCCGGCGCCATGATGACGACGGGCGTGCCATCATAGCCCGACTCGGCAAGCGCCTTCTTGGCCGCCGCCATGTCGCCGCCCTTCAACAAGGTCTCGCCGCCGACTTCGGACGCGAACGGCGTGTCGCAGATGAAGAAGGCGACGCAGGTCTTGTAGTATTTCGGATTGCCGACCAGCGCGTCGAGCACCTGCTTCTGGTTGATCGCCATCAGCGCCGCCTGGCGAACCTTGATGTTGTCGAACGGCGGATAGAGGAAGTTCATGCGGCCGAGCGTCTGGAAGCCGAACTTGTTCAGCGTCTCGACCTTCAGGTCCTTGTCGCCTTCCAGGATCGACAACGTGTCGAACGACGGGTTCTCCAGGAAATCGATGTCGCCGGACTGCAGCGCGTTCATCGCAGTCTGCGCGTCGGCCATCGTGACCCACTCGACGCGGTCAACCTTCACGACCTTGCCGCCCGCGGTCCAGCTCGCCGGCTCCTTGCGCGGCACGTAGTCCGTGTTCTTGACATAGACCGCCTTCACGCCAGGCTGGAATTCGGCCTGGACGAACTTGAACGGGCCCGAACCGATCTGCTCCGGGATCGGCTTGTCCGGCGGGGTTTCGGCCAGCCGCTTCGGCATCATGAAGGCAACGCGCGACGACGGCTTGCCGATCGAATCCAGCACCAGGCCGTAGGGCTCCTTCAGCTTCAGCGTGATCGTCTTCGCGTCGGTGGCCTCTAAGCTCGCCGTGAAATCCATCAGCTTCTGGCCCATGCCGTCGACCTTGGCCCAGCGCTTCAGCGAAGCGACGCAGTCTTCCGCGGTCACCGGCGTTCCGTCGTGCCACTTCAGGCCATCGCGCAGCGTGAATGTGTAAGTGAGCTTGTCGTCAGACACCTTCCAGTCGGCCATCTGCGGCTGGATCTTGAAGTTGGAGTCGGTCGCGACCAGCGTGTCGTAGACCATGTAGCCATGGTCTCGCGTGATATAGGCCGTGGTCAGGATCGGATCGATGACGCGCAGATCCGAATGCATCACCGCGGTGATGGTCTTGCCCGCGGCCATCGCCTGCGGCGCAAAGGACAATTCCTGCGGCGCGAACGACAGCGCGAGCGCCGTCAACGCAGCCGCTAGCGTGCGGTGCTTCCAACGCGAGATAGGGAACATGCAATTTCTCCTGACGTGTAACTGGTCAAAGCCGGCTTATTCGTTATGCATGCGGTTCGTTATTTAGGCGAACTAACATGCTGTATGGCTTGTGAAATCGAGACTTGCATCAAGCGCAATGCGCGTCAATCGGTTTCCGGCAGGATCGAACGTATACGAACGAATGAACCGCTGGTGCAGCGCATTTGACTTTACAAACTCGTCTTCCGAGCTTTTCGTACGGCACGCGAACGCGTATCGGCGCGCACAAACAACAAGAGAGAAAAGACATGAACCCCGCCAATCTTCCTTTTGATTCCGAAGCGATGCTGCAGGGGCTGCGCAGCTGGGTGGAATGCGAGAGTCCGACATGGGATGCGGCCGCAGTCGAGCGCATGCTCGACCTCGCCGCGCGCGAGATGGCGGTGATGGGTGCGACGATCGAACGCATCGCGGGACGCCAGGGCTTCGCTGGCTGCGTCCGCGCCCGTTTTCCCCATCCGAAACAAGGTCAGCCCGGCATCCTCATCGCCGGCCATCTGGACACCGTGCACCCGGTCGGCACCATCGAAAAGCTGGCGTGGCGGCGCGAAGGCAACAAGTGCTTCGGGCCCGGTATCTTCGACATGAAGGGCGGCAACTATCTGTCGATCGAGGCGATCCGGCAGTTGGCGCGCGCGTCCTTTACGACGCCGCTGCCGATCACGGTGCTGTTCACGCCCGATGAAGAGGTCGGCACGCCGTCGACGCGCGTCATCATCGAGGCCGAAGCCGCGCGCAACAAATACGTGCTGGTGCCCGAGCCCGGCCGGCCGAACAACGGCGTCGTCACCGGCCGCTACGCAATCGCGCGCTTCAATCTGGAAGCTGTCGGCAAGCCAAGCCATGCCGGCGCGACACTCTCCTCGGGCCGTTCCGCGATCCGCGAAATGGCCCGGCAAATCATTGCCATCGACGGCATGACCACCGAAGACTGCACCTTCTCGGTCGGCATCGTGCATGGCGGGCAATGGGTCAATTGCGTCGCAACGACCTGCACCGGCGAAGCGCTCAGCATGGCCAAGCGCCAGGCCGATCTCGACCGCGGCGTCGAGCGCATGCTGGCGCTGTCGGGTACGGCAAATGACGTGACATTCAAGGTCACGCGCGGCGTCACGCGCCCGGTGTGGGAGCCGGATGCCGGCACCATGGCCCTCTATGAAAAGGCAAAGCGTCTCGCCGCCGATATGGGTCTTGATTTGCCGCATGGCAGCGCCGGCGGCGGCTCTGACGGCAACTTCACTGGCGCGATGGGCATCCCGACCCTCGACGGCCTCGGCGTACGGGGCGCCGACGCCCACACTTTGAACGAACATATCGAAGTCGAGAGCCTCGCCGAGCGTGGCCGCCTGATGGCGGCACTGCTGGCGACGCTCGATTAACTCGATTTGCACTGCACAACACGTTGGCACTGCCGGACCGAAATTTAGCCTTGTCCAATTTTTTGGCTTCGCCTACGGTCCGGCCGTCCAACACGACGATGCGGGAGAGATCGAAGCGACAACATTCGTGTTGTGCTTCGGCGCCGACGGAGCAACCGCCCCGGAAACTCTCAGGCAAAAGGACTGTATCGTCAGGACGATCTGGAGAGAGACGGCATGGCCAAATGGAAACGGCCATGACGTCCACCGAAGGGGATAGTCTGCCATCGGGCCGAGGCCCGATGCGGATCAAGCTCTCAGGTACCGTGACAGATGGGGCGTCGAAACAGCCGGTTTCACCGGTGGTTCGGCGACTCTAACCCACGGGAGCCTGAAGACCACCATGCCTCACATCGCAATCATTGGCGCCGGCATCACCGGCGTGACGACGGCCTATGCCCTGCTCGAACGCGGCTACCGGGTGACTGTCCTCGACAGGCATCGCTACGCCGCGATGGAAACCTCGTTCGCCAACGGCGGACAGCTTTCCGCCAGCAATGCGGAGGTGTGGAACAGCGCCGCGACCATCCTCAAGGGGTTGCGCTGGATGCTTCGAAGCGACGCGCCGCTGCTGATGAATCCGAAGCCGAGCTGGCACAAATACTCCTGGATCGGCGAGTTCGTCGGCCACATCGGCCGCTATCGCACCAACACCATCGAGACCACGCGGCTCGCAATCGAAGCGCGCAAGCATCTGTTCTCGATCGCACAGCGCGAGAATATCGCCTTCGATCTCGAACGCCGCGGCATCCTGCACGTCTATCACGACAAGGCCGGATTCGAGGCGGGCCTGCGCGTCAACACGCTGCTGCAACAAGGCGGGCTCGACCGCCGGCCGGTGACGGCGGACGAAATCCGCAGCATCGAACCCGCGCTGCAGACGACCTGCTATGGCGGCTTCTTCACGCCGTCGGACGCGACCGGCGATATCCACAAGTTCACGCGCGGGCTCGCCGACGCCTGCATCCGCCGCGGTGCGAGCTTCGTCCATGAAGCCGATGTCGATGCGATCGCGCGCGGCGACGACGGCTTCCGCATCGGCTGGAACGAAGCCGCTTCGCACGATGCTGGCGTCGCGACGCGACATGAGTTGCAGGCGGACGGCATCGTGATTTGCGCCGGCGTCGCGAGCCGCCACTTCGCAGGCCTGCTCAACGACCGCGTCAACGTCTATCCGGTGAAGGGCTATTCGATCACCGTGCAGCTCGATGCGCCGCAAAGCCGGGACGCTGCGCCAACCGTCAGCCTGCTCGATGAGGCGGCGAAAATCGTCACCAGCCGGCTCGGCGCGGACCGCTTCCGCGTCGCCGGCACGGCCGAGTTCAACGGCTTCAACCGCGACATCCGCGCAGACCGCATCCAGCCGCTGGTGGATTGGGTGCGGCAGCATTTTCCCGGCATCGACACCTCGAGGGTCGTGCCGTGGGCCGGCCTGCGCCCGATGATGCCGAACATGATGCCGGTGGTGCGCGCCGGACGGTTTCCGGGCGTGTTCTACAACACCGGCCACGGTCATCTCGGCTGGACGCTGTCGGCTGCGACGGCGCAGATGGTGGCAGGCGCGATCGATGACTGGCGCGACCTCGACACGCCTTCAATGGTGCCGTCGCAGGTCGATGTGACCGAGACCGCCCGCGCAGCTTTCCCCTAATTATCCGGCCGACGAGGAAGAATATGAGCGTATTTGCGTGTGGCCAAGTCGGAATTCGCTGAGAAACACCGCATGACAACGACTAGCGTCACATTGGGGAAAAGCGCTTCAGCGCGGGAGGGGACAATGCGCATTGGGGTGGCGGACACGCACGAGACGTTGACCAAGCCGGATCAGATTGCCGCAGAGCTGTGCGCGGCCGTCGATCGAAACTTCGACGATCAGATCGCGTTCCTGTCGCGCATGGTGCAGTTCCGCAGCTTGCGCGGACAGGAAGCCCCACAGCAACATTGGCTGGCGGAGCAATTCGCAAAGCGCCGCTACGACGTCGATACGTTCAGCCTTGCCGACGTCAACCTGATGAGTCATCCGAAGGCTGCACCGATGGACGGCATCGACCTTGCCGGATCGCAGCAGGTCGTTGCGACGCTCGACAGCAAAGGCAGCGGACGCAGCCTGATCCTGCAAGGTCATATCGACGTGGTGCCGGAGGGGCCCGCCGATCTTTGGGAACAACCGCCGTTCTCGGGCGCCGTGCACGACGGCTGGATGTTCGGGCGCGGCGCGCAAGACATGAAGGCCGGTGTCTCGGCAATGATCTTCGCGCTCGATGCTTTCAGAGACGCCGGCTATGCCCCGGGCGGACGCGTCCATCTGCAAACCGTGACCGAGGAAGAGAGCACCGGCAACGGCGCGCTGTCGACCTTGATGCGCGGCTATCGCGCCGACGCCTGCCTGATTCCCGAACCGACCGGACACACGCTCACGCGCGCCCAGGTCGGCGCCGTCTGGTTTCGACTGCGCGTCCGCGGCACGCCGGTGCATGTCGCCTATTCGGAAGCCGGTACGAGCGCCATCCTGTCGGCGATGCATCTGGTGCGCGCATTCCAGGATTACACCAGGGCGCTCAATGCCCGGGCGCTCGACAACAGCTGGTTCCGCAGCGTCAAGAATCCGATCAAGTTCAACGTCGGGATCATCAAGGGCGGCGATTGGGCCAGTTCGACCGCGGCCTGGTGCGAACTGGATTGCCGGCTTGGTCTCTTGCCGGGCGAAACACCCCAGCAGGCGATGCGCGGCATCGAGGAATGCCTGACGGAGGCGCACAAGGCCGACGACTTCCTGTCCGATAATCCGGCCGAGCTCGTGTGGAGCGGTTTTCAGGCAGACGCAGCGGTGTGCGAGCCTGGCAGCGAAGCGGAAGCAGCCCTGTCGGCAGCACATCATTCCATCTTCCAGGCTCCGATGCAGGAGCGCCTGTCCACCGCCGTCAACGACACCCGCTACTATTGCGTCGACTACGGCATCCCTGCCCTTTGCTATGGTCCGTACGGTATCGGCCCGCATGCGTTCAACGAACGTGTCGAGCTCGACAGCCTTCGCAAGACAACGCAGAGCATCGCACTGTTCGTCGCCAATTGGTGCGGCGTGGTGAAAGCGTGAATGGACTTGCCGTTTCAGGTCGGTGGCACATGGCGACATGTGCAATTCGAAATAGCAACTTCAGACCAAAGGAGGCCGCCAACGGCCTGAACCGCGCCTTGATATGACGTCTCCATTGGCACAGTATTTGCCTGCAAATTCATCACGTTCGCGCTAGTCTTGAGACAAGACGCAGAAGCGCATGAGACACATCACGGGGACACCATGAGTATGATGCGGCCCAGCCTTCGCTTCGCACCATCTGACGGCAGGAGATAGCAGCGATGATCGGCTATCTCCTCCGCCGCATCCTCGCCGCCATTCCCGTGATGGGCGTGGTGGCTCTGTTCGTGTTCCTGTTGCTGCGGCTGACGCCGGGTGACCCGGCCGCAATTCTTGCCGGCGACAATGCGACACCGGAACAGCTCGACCGTATACGCACCTCGCTCGGTCTCAACGAGCCGATCTACATCCAGTTTTATACCTGGGTCGCCAAGCTGCTGCACGGCGACCTCGGCGTCTCCCTGATCTCGAACAAGCCGATCCTCGAAATGATCGGTCCGCGCCTCGAGCCCTCGATCTCGGTCGCACTCGCCACCATCGTGCTTTCGATCCTGGTGGCGGTGCCGCTTGGCGTGATCGCGGCATGGAAACACGGCACCTGGATCGATCGCTGCGTGATGGGGCTGTCGGTGCTCGGCTTCTCGGTGCCGGTGTTCGTGATCGGCTATGTGCTGATCCAGGTGTTTGCGATCGATCTGCGTTGGGTGCCGGTGCAGGGCTTCAAGAGCATCTCGGCCGGCTTCGGTCCGTTCTTCGAACGCATCATCCTGCCGACCTGCACGCTCTCCTTCATCTATGTCGCGTTGATCGCACGCATGACACGGGCCTCGATGCTCGATGTGCTGGGTGAGGATTACGTGCGCACCGCGCGGGCCAAGGGCATCGGCGAGACCGGTGTGCTGCTGCGCCATGCGCTGCGCAACGCCGCGGTTCCGGTCATCACCGTGATCGGTTCCGGTTTCGCGCTGCTGATCTCGGGCGTGGTCGTCACCGAGAGCGTGTTCAACCTGCCCGGCATCGGCCGCCTCACCGTCGATGCGGTGCTGGCGCGCGACTATCCGGTGATCCAGGCCATGATCCTTTTGACATCGGGTATCTATGTCGCGGTCAATCTCTTGATCGACCTCGCTTACACCCTGCTCGATCCTCGTATCCGGTACTGAGCAATGGCGATCGAAACCCTTCCCGAATCCTCCATCCCCGTCACCCGGCCGTTCCGCGTCAAGTTCGGCTTCCTGGCGTCGACGCCGATCATCGCGGTTGCAACGATCTGCCTCGTCCTGATCATCCTGATGGCGATCTTCGCGCCGCTGCTCGCGCCGCACGATCCGTTGTTGCTGACGCCGTCGCAGCGGCTGAAGCCGTCGAGCGCGCAATACCTGCTCGGCACCGACGCCTATGGACGCGACCTGCTGTCGCGCGTCATCTATGGCGCACGGATCTCGCTGTTGATCGGGCTCGGCGCCGCCGTCTGCTCGATCGCCATCGGGCTCCTGATCGGCCTCGTCGCCGGCTTCTTCCGCTGGGTCGATGCGGTGATGATGCGCGTGATGGACGGCTTGATGGCGATCCCCGCTATCCTGCTCGCGATCGCCGTGGTGTCGCTGTCCGGCGCCAGCATCTGGACCGTGATGGTCGCGATCACCATCCCCGAGATCCCGCGCGTGGCGCGGCTGGTGCGCTCGGTGGTGCTGACCGCGCGCGAGGAGCCCTATGTCGAGGCCGCGATCTCGCTGGGCTCAAGCCTGCCGAAGATCATGTGGCGGCATTTGATGCCGAACACGATCGCGCCGCTGATCGTGCAAGGCACCTATGTCTGCGCATCCGCGATCCTGACCGAGGCGATCCTGTCGTTCCTCGGCGCCGGCATCTCGCCGGAAACGCCGACCTGGGGCAACATCATGGCCGAGGGCCGTGCCTATTTCCAGGTCAAGCCGTCGCTGATCTTCTGGCCGGGGCTGCTGCTCTCGATCGCCATTCTCAGCGTCAACCTGATCGGCGACGCCGCGCGCGACGCGCTCGATCCCCGCATGAAACAGCGTGAGGGCAAGTGACGGCTTCAATACCAATTGAAGCCGTCATTCCGGGATGGTGCGTTAGCACCAGACCCGGAATCTCGAGATTCCGGGTTCGATGCCTCGCATCGCCCCGGAATGACGCAAGACGAAATCTGTCGCTATCACTCGCAACGCCGGTGGAACCAGCCTGATGACCAACGTCGTCCTCGACATCAACAATCTCGTCGTCGGTCTCGGCCGCAAGGCGGACGCGCACCGCATCATCGACGACCTGTCGCTGCAGGTGCGCGAGGGCGAGACGCTCTGCCTTGTCGGCGAAAGCGGCTCGGGCAAGTCGGTGACCTCTTTGACCACGATGGGCCTGCTGCAGAAGGGCACGCTGGTGCCGTCAGGCGGCAGCGTCAAACTGGTCGGCGAGGAACTGCTCACCGCGACCGACCGGCGGCTGCGCCAGCTGCGCGCGACGCGGATGGCGATGATCTTCCAGGAGCCAATGACCGCGCTCAATCCGGTGGTGCCGGTCGGCCGCCAGATCGACGAGGTGCTGCGCGCCCATACCGATCTCGACTCCCGCGCGCGGCGTCAGAAGATCCTGGCGATGATGGAGCATGTGCGGCTGCCCGATGTGGAGCGCATCTTCTCCTCCTATCCTCACCGCCTCTCGGGCGGACAGCGCCAGCGCATCATGATCGCGATGGCGCTGGTGCTGGAACCAAAGCTCCTGATCGCGGACGAGCCGACCACCGCGCTCGACGTCACCACCCAGAAGCAGATCCTCACGCTGATCCGCGACCTGCAACGCGATCACGGCACGGCGGTTCTGTTCATCACCCACGACATGGGCGTGGTGGCCGAGATCGCCGACCGCGTCGCGGTGATGCGGCACGGCCGGCTGGTCGAGACCGGCCAGCTGCAAGATGTGCTGCGCAACCCGACGATGGAATATACCCGCAACCTGCTGTCCGCGGTGCCGAGCCTCGTGCCGCGCGCGCCGCGGCCGGAGACGAAGGAGCCGGTGGTGCTGGAAGCCAACGAACTCAGCAAGGTCTACCGGGAGCGGTCGCTGTACGGCAAAGCCCGCGAGGTCGCCGCCGCCAGCAACGTCACGCTCACCCTGCGCAAGGGCCGCACGCTCGGCATCGTCGGCGAAAGCGGTTCCGGCAAATCGACGGTGGCGCGCTGCATCGTCCGCCTGATCGATCCGACCTCGGGCGGGGTGCGCCTCGCCGGCCGCGAGATCTCCGACCTGTCGCGCCGGCTGTTGCAGCCGCATCGCCAGAAGATCCAGATCATCTTCCAGGACCCCTACCGCTCGCTCAACCCGCGCGTCACCGTTGGCGAGAGCATCGCGGAAGGCCCGATCAATTACGGCATGCCGCGCAAGGATGCGCTGGCGCGGGCCCGCGAGCTGCTTGAGCTCGTCCATCTGCCGCCCGACGCGATTTCGCGCTATCCGCACCAGTTCTCCGGCGGTCAGCGCCAGCGCATCGCGATCGCGCGCGCGCTGGCGCTCGATCCCGACGTGCTGGTGGCGGATGAGGCGGTGTCCGCGCTCGACGTCTCGGTGCAGGCGCAGGTTCTTAATCTGCTCGACGAAATCCAGCGGCGGCTCGGCATCGCGCTGTTGTTCATCACGCACGATCTGCGCGTCGCCGCACAGATCTGCGACGACGTCGCCGTGATGCAACATGGCCGCGTCGTGGAACAGGGACCGGCGGCCGAGGTGCTGACCAATCCGCAACAGGCCTACACCCGTGCGCTGCTCGAAGCAGCACCGGGGCGCGGGTGGGATTTTGCGAATTTCCGCCCGGTTTCGGAAGGCCTCGTGGCAACGGCCTAGGTCTTTAGACTTAACCTGACGACGTACCTTTGGGCCTTTCAATACGCCCATAGGGCATGCAAATCCGGAGGTGCTCCCCGGCTTGCGCTTGGCGCGACGACACGCTTAACGTCGCGCGCTAGGGCATGGCCTGGAAGGTGGACGCCGGTCTTCCCGAAAGAACACGCTCAAACCAACGAGATCGTGGCGCGAACCGTTCCGTTCGCATCGTGATCGAAGAAACGTATCGAGACCAACTTGATGACCCGCATTGCCGTTGGCGGCTTCCTGCACGAGACCAACACCTTCGCACCGACGAAGGCAACCTATGACGACTTCGTGCACGGCGGCGGCTGGCCGTCGATGACGCATGGCAGCGACGTGCTCAGGGTGATGCGCAAGATCAATGCCGGCCTCGCCGGCTTTGTCGAGGCGGCGGAAGCCAACGGCTGGGAGCTCGCTCCGACTGTTGCGGCCGGCGCGACTCCATCGGCCCATGTCACGAAAGATGCCTTCGAGCGGATCGTCAGGGAGATTGTCGACGGCATTGCCGCTGCGGGGCCGATTGATGGCGTCTATCTCGACCTGCACGGCGCCATGGTGACCGAGCACTATGACGACGGCGAGGGCGAGATCCTCGCCCGCGTGCGCAAGGTGGTCGGCAAGGACATTCCACTGGTCGCGAGCCTCGACCTGCACGCGAACGTCTCGCCCGAAATGATCGCGCATGCCGATGCGCTGATCGCCTACCGCACCTACCCGCATGTCGACATGGCCGACACCGGCCGGGCCTGCGCCAGGCATCTGGCCTTGCTGCTCAAGTCCGGTGAACGACTGGCAAAGGCGTTCCGGCAGCTGCCGTTCCTGATCCCGATCAGCTGGCAATGCACCAACGATCAGCCGGCGAAGAACATCTATCAGCAGCTTGCGTCGCTCGAGAGCGACGCGGTACCGACGCTGTCGTTTGCGTTCGGCTTCCCGGCTGCCGACTTCAGGGACTGCGGCCCGAGCGTGTTTACCTATGGCCGGACGCAGGCCGATGCGGATGCGGCCGCCGACCGGCTCGTCGCATTGGTCGAGGGCCATGAAAACGATTTCGACGGCCGTATCTATTCGCCCGACGACGGCGTGCGGTTGGCGATGGAACTGGCAGCATCGGCGACAAGGCCGATCGTGATCGCCGACACCCAGGACAATCCCGGCGCTGGCGGCACGTCCGACACTACGGGCATGCTGCGGGCGCTGGTGCGCAACAAGGCCAGCGCCGCCACCGGCGTGATCTTCGATCCGCAGTCGGCGAAGGCAGCGCATGAAGCCGGTGTCGGCGCTACCGTCACGCTCGATCTCGGCGGCAAATCCGGCATCGCCGGCGACGCGCCGTACCGCGAGACCTTCGTCGTCGAAAAGCTCTCGGACGGCAGGTTTGTCGCGCCTGGGCCATTCTACGGCGGCCGCGACATGGATATGGGACCCTCGGCTTGCCTGCGGGTCGGCGACGTCCGCGTCGTCGTCGGCTCCTACAAGGCGCAGCTTGCCGACCAGTCGATGTACCGTTATGTCGGCATCGAGCCGACCGCGCAGAAGATCCTGGTCAACAAGAGCTCGGTGCATTTCCGCGCCGATTTCGAGCCGATCGCCGAGAAGCTGCTGATCTGCGCCGCGCCCGGCGCAATGCCGGCCGATACCGCCACACTGCCGTGGAAACATTTGCGTCCCGGCATTCGTATCAAGCCTAACGGCCCCACTTTCACCCCCTCCTCCCCATCACGCACAAACGGATAGAGAGATCATGCCGACCATTGAGCGCATCGACAGTTTTGCCGACGAACTCACCGCCATCAGACGGGATCTGCATGCGCATCCCGAGATCGGCTTCGAGGAGGTCCGCACCTCAGGCATCGTCGCCGACAAGCTGACGAGCTGGGGCATCGAGGTACATCGCGGCCTCGGCGGCACCGGCGTGGTCGGCGTGCTCAAGGGCAAGGGCAACAGCAGCAAGAAGATCGGCCTGCGCGCCGACATGGATGCGCTGCCGATGGAAGAGAACACCAATCTGAAGTGGCGCTCCACCATCCCCGGCCGCTTCCACGGCTGCGGCCATGACGGCCACACCACGATGCTGCTCGGCTCGGCGCGCTATCTCGCCGAGACCCGCAATTTCGACGGCACGGTGCACTTCATCTTCCAGCCGGCCGAGGAAGGCCTTGGCGGCGCCCGCGCCATGATCAAGGACGGCCTGTTCAAGCAGTTCCCCTGCGACGAGGTCTACGGCCTGCACAACGCGCCCGACCTCAACCATGGCGAGATCGCGATCCTGCCGGGCCCGGCAATGGCCGCAGCCGACTTCTTCGACATCAGGATCCAGGGCTACGGCGCGCATGGCGCGATGCCGGAGCGCTCCAAGGACGCGGTCGTGATCGCAATGACGCTCGGACAGGCGTTGCAGTCGATCGTCAGCCGCAACGTCGATCCGCTACAGGCTGCGGTGCTGTCGATCACGCAGATCCATTCCGGGTCGGCGTACAACGTCATTCCCGGCGAAGCCTGGATGTGCGGCACGGTGCGCTGCTTCTCCGACGAGATCCGTGAGCTGATCCGCAAGCGGATGCGCGAAATCGCAGCCGGCTTTGCGGTGGCATATGACGCCGAAATCTCGGTCGAGATCCGCGACGGCTTCAGCGTACTGGTGAATCAGGAAGAGCAGTCCCGCGTCGTCGAGGAAGTCGCGCGCACCGTTGTCGATCCGGCCAAGGTGATCACCCGCTCGACGCCCAAGATGGGCAGCGAGGATTTCGCCGACATGATGCAGGCCATTCCCGGTGCGTATTTCTGGGTCGGCCATGACGGTTCGGTGCCCGTGCACAATCCCGGTTACGTTCTCGACGACAAGATCCTGCCGATCGGCGCCAGCATGTTCGCCCGCATCATCGAGAAGCGTATGCCGGCAGGTGCGCATGCATAGGCCGAAAGAGGACGCCATCACGTCGCTGCACGATCTCTCCGCCGTTGACCTGCTGGCCGGCTACCGTGCCAAGCAGTTCTCGCCGTCCGAGGTGCTGGAAGACATCATCTCCCAGGTCGCGACCTGGGAGCCGCACATCAAGGCGCTGTATCTGTACGACCCTGACGGCGCGCGGAAGGTCGCCAAAGCTGCGACCGAGCGCTGGCAGCAGAGCGAGCCGGTCGGCACGCTCGACGGCGTGCCCGTCACCATCAAGGACAACGTCGCGACCAAGGGCCAGCCGGTGCCGCTGGGTGCCGCCAGCGTCAAGCTTGTGCCTGCGGAAAAGGATGCGCCGCCTGCCGCGCGGCTGCGTGAAGCCGGCTGCGTGATCTTCTCCAAGACCACGATGCCGGATTACGGCATGCTGTCGTCGGGGCTGTCGTCGTTCCATCCCCTCACCCGCAATCCCTGGGACATCAGCAAGAATCCCGGCGGCTCGAGCGCAGGCGCCGGTGCGGCCGGCGCGGCCGGCTACGGCCCGCTGCATCTCGGCACCGACATCGGCGGCTCGGTGCGGCTGCCGGCCTCCTGGTGCGGCCTCGTCGCCCTGAAGCCGAGCCTCGGCCGCGTGCCGATCGACCCGCCCTATGTCGGCCGCGTCGCCGGGCCGATGACCCGAACGGTCGACGACGCCGCGTTGATGATGAGCGTGCTGTCGCGTCCCGACCGCCGCGACGGCATGAGCCTGCCGGCACTCGAGGTGAACTGGAAGGCGCTGGAGAAGTCGCCGCGCAAGCTGCGCATCGGGCTGATGCTCGATGCCGGATCCGGCCAGAAGGTCGAGAAGGAGGTTCGCGAGGTCGCCGTCAAGGCAGCGAAGGCGTTCGAATCCGCCGGTGCCGTCATCACCGAGATCGACGGCATCCTGACGCCTGAGATGCTCGAGGGGCTCGACAATTTCTGGCGTGCGCGGACCTGGGATGAGCTGTCGAAGCTGTCGCAGGCCGACCGCGGCAAGACGCTGCCCTACATCCTCGACTGGGCCGAGGCCGGCGCAAAGCTCTCCGGCGTCGACGTGGTGCGCGGCTTCAACCAGACGATGGCGATCCGCGCGGCCGCCGCAAAACTGTTCTGCGACGTCGACTATGTGATCTCGCCGGTGTCGCCGGTGGTGAACTTCCCGGCGGAGTTCGCAGCACCCCTCAACGACCCCGCAAAGCCGTTCGAGCACATCTGCTTTACCGTGCCGTGGAATATGTCGGAGAACCCGGCGCTGTCGATCAACGGCGGCTATGACAAGAAGGGCTTTCCGATCGGCGTCCAGATCATCGGCCGGCGCTTCGATGACATCGGCGTGCTCGGCATCGGCAAGGCGTTCGAAGGCCTGCGCGGCCCGCAGAAGCCGTGGCCCACGCCACCGAAGAAGTAGCGCCTCAACGCAAGTCAGGATGCGCGGAGCCACGCCGCGCATCCCTCTTCTTCACAAGGGATGATTGCCGGGTTAACTGAATGGAGACGCGCGCCAGCGCCGTTCATTCAAAGAAAACCGAGAGGAAATCATCCCCATGGCGTATGAGACGATCAAGTACGAGGTCGCCGAGCAGATCCTGACCATCACGCTGAACCGGCCCGACAAGCTCAACGCCTTCAACGCCACGATGCAGCAGGAGCTGATCGACGCGTTCGACCAAGCCGACAAGGACGACGACGTCAGGGCGATCATCGTGACCGGTGAAGGCCGCGGCTTCTGCGCCGGCGCCGATCTGTCCTCCGGCGCCAACACCTTCGACCGCGATGCGCGGCGCGGTCCGGTCAAGCGCAATGCCGACGGCAGCATCGACTACAGCGATCCGCAGGTGCGCGACGGCGGCGGCCAGGTGACGCTGCGTATCTTCAAGTGCCTGAAGCCTGTGATCGCCGCGGTGAACGGCCCGGCGGTCGGTATCGGCGTCACCATGCAGCTTGCGATGGATATCCGCATTGCCTCCGAAGCCGCGCGCTTCGGCTTCGTGTTCTCCCAGCGCGGCATCGTGCCGGAGGCCGCCTCGAGCTGGTTCCTGCCGCGCATCGTCGGCATCTCGCAGGCACTGGAGTGGTGCTACTCAGGCCGCGTCTTCCCGGCACAGGAAGCGCTCGCCGGCCGCCTCGTCAGCAAGGTGGTGCCGCCGGAGGATCTGCTGCCGACCGCGCGCGCGCTCGCCAAGGAGTTCGCGGCCAAGACCGCGCCGGTATCGGTGGCGCTGATCCGCCAGATGATGTGGCGCATGATGGGCGCCGACGATCCGATGGAGGCGCACAAGGTCGACAGCCGCGGCATCTATGCGCGCGGCCGCTCCGAGGACGTCAAGGAAGGTGTGGTATCGTTCCTGGAAAAGCGTCCCGCGCAGTTCAAGAACAAGGTGTCGTCGGACATGCCCGACTATTTCCCATGGTGGCAAGAGCGCGACTATAAGTGAGCGAACGGCGTCCCGCGGCGTCCGCACCTGACGGCGTCGTCCTGCTGCACGGCATCAGCAGGACGGCGCGCTCGTTTCGCAGGATGGAGCTGGCGCTCAGGGATGCCGGTTTTGCCACGCTCAATCTCGACTATGACAGCCGGCGCAAGGGGCTCGATGCGCTGGCCGAGGACATCCACCCTTCGCTCGATCGCTTCGCGCAAAGCCTCGACGGCTCCGTGCATTTCGTCTGCCATTCCATGGGCGGTCTCCTGGCTCGCGTTTACCTGGCACGACATCGCCCCGCGCGGCTCGGCCGCATCGTGATGCTGGGCACGCCGAATGGCGGCAGCGAGATCGCCGACCGCCTGAAACACCTCGCGGCCTATCGCGCTTTCTTCGGTCCGGCCGGCCAGCAGCTCGTCACCCGCCGCGATGCCGCGACCAGCGCATTGCTGCCGGCGATCGACTATTGCGCCGGCATCATCGCCGGCAACCGCTCGGTCTATCCGATCACCTCCATGGCCCTGCCCCGGCCGCATGACGGCCGGGTGTCGGTCGCCAACACCCGGCTCGACGGCATGGCCGATCATATCGTGATCCGCACCTCGCATCCCTGGCTGGTGCGCAACCGGGAGGCGATCGCACAAACGCTTGTGTTTTTGCGGGAGGGAAGATTTGCGAAGGCGTAGGGTGGATTAGCGAAGCGTAATCCACCATTACTTGGCAAGACGTGGCGGGTTACGCCTTCGGCTAACCCGCCCTACGCACTTCACCTGGTCAACAGCGCCACACGCCCGATCGCCTTGCGTTCGATCAACAGCCGCATCGCCTTCGCATAGTCCTCCAGCGGCAGCCGATGTGAGATATTCGGTCGCACCCGGCCGGCCTCGGCCCATTCGCTCAGCGCCTTGACCCTGACCTCGCCGAGCGCGGGGTTCTTCCGCACCGCCTCGCCGGCACGAACGCCGAGCACGCTCGCGCCCTTGATCATCAACAGATTGGTGCGGGCAAGACCGATGCCGCCGGTGAAGCCGACGACGAGAATGCGCGCCCCCCAGTTGATGCAGCGCATCGAGTTCTCGAACACCTCGCCGCCGACGGGATCGAACACCACGTCGGCGCCGCGGCCATCGGTGATGCGCTTGACCGCGTCACGAAACGGCTCGCGCGTGTAGAGCACGAGATGATCCGCGCCGCGTGCTTTCGCGATCGCGAGCTTCTCCTCGCTCGAGGCCGCCGCGATCACGGTGGCGCCGAGCAGCTTGCCGATCTCGACCGCAGCAAGCCCGACGCCGCCGCCGGCGCCATGCACCAGCAGCACCTCGCCCGGCTTGATCTGCCCGCGATCGATCAGCGCGTGATGCGCCGTGCCATGCGCGGCAAGGAAGGTCGCACCTTCCGCATAGTCGAAGGTCGACGGCACCGGCACGAGCTGCGACGGTGTCGCGACCGTCTCGTCGCAATAAGCGCCAAAACGCATCTTGACGATCACCTTGTCGCCAATAGCGACGCCGGCCGCGTCATTGACCTCGACGACATCGCCGGCAGCCTCCGAGCCCGGCGTGAACGGCAGCGGCGGCTTGAGCTGGTACTCGCCCGCGGCCATCAGGATGTCGGGGAAATTGATCCCGGCGGCACGGATCGCAACACGCACCTGCCCCGGCTGCAAGGGCACCGAGGCAAAATTCTCGAGCTGAAGGCGCTCGGGCGAACCGAGCTCACGGCAAACGACAGCTTTCGGCATCAGGCGGCTCGTGCCTTGAGGCGGGCCAGCGCCTCGCGGATCAGCGGCAGGCGGTCGTTGCCGAAATACATGTCGGTCTTGTCGAGATAGATCGTGGGCGAGCCGAAGCCGCCGCGCGCCATCACCTCCTCGGTGTTGGCCTTGAGCTGATCCTTGATCGCCTGGTCGCCGATACCGGCCAGGAATTGCGCCGGATCGATCCCGAGCTTGGTGCAGATCCCGGTCAGCACCGCATCCTGCGAGATGTCCTTGTCGTCACCCCAATAGGCCTCGAACACCGCGCGCGCGAACGGCACCATCTTCTCGTTGCCGAGCCAGATGCAGCCGCGCATCGCCTTGACGCTGTTCACCGGGAACACGGTCGGCGGCATCTTGATCGCTAGCCCAGCCGAGCGCGCCCAGTCGCCGAGATCCTTTTTCATATAGCGGGCCTTCAGCGGCACCGGCTTCTCGCGCTGCGCGTAGACCGACGGATTGACGGTGTTGAAGATGCCGCCGACCAGGATCGGCCGCCAGGTGATCGGCGCGTCGAACTCCTTCGCAATCGGCTGAATGTTGTGCCAGGCGAGATAGGTCCACGGGCTGGAACAGTCGAAGAAGAATTCGATCATTGGCGTTTCCCTTTGTCTTTTCCATAGTCATTGTCGTCATTCCGGGATGCGCTGCAAGGCGCGGACCTCGCGACTGTGTCGCGCCGCGGAATAACTGACATTATTTCTTCTCGACCAGCTCCTTCGCACGCTGGCCGAACATGTTCTTGCGTGATTCCTCGTCAAACGGCTCCTTGACGAATTTTCCGATCGCAAGGCCGGCCTGCACCTGCGGGCGGGCACGCACGGCCGCGTACCAGCGCTTGATGTTCGGGTAATCGTCGAGGGTGAAGCCCTGCGCCTTGTGGGTCATGGTCCAGGGAAAGCAGGCGATGTCGGCGATCGAATAATCGTCGCCGGCGATATAGGCACCGGTCTTGCCGAGCTGGCGGTCGAGCACGCCATAGAGCCGCGCGGTCTCGTCGCGGTAGCGTTCGATCGCGTAGGGAATCTTCTCGGCCGCATAGAGCGCGAAATGGCCGTGCTGGCCGAGCATCGGCCCGAGGCCACCCATCTGCCACATCACCCATTGGATGACGTTCGACCGCGCACGCAGCTCCCTGGACAGGAAGCGGCCGGCCTTGTCGGCGAGATAGATCAGGATCGCGCCGGTCTCGAACACCGAGAACGGCCCGCCGCCGTCGGCAGGCGCATGATCGACAATCGCAGGGATGCGGTTGTTCGGGCTGATGGCCAGGAATTCCGGCCGGAACTGCTCGCCGGCCCGGATGTTCACCGGGACCACCTGATAGGGCAGCCCCAGTTCCTCAAGCATGATCGAGATCTTCCAGCCGTTCGGCGTCGGCGCGTAGTGCAGGTCGATCATCGACGTCCTTATTCCCCGTCACAAAGACTTTTGTTGTTCTGTACCTCCACTCTAGGACATGGCACACAGGCGCTCAATCAGAACCCAGCGGGAGGCACCCATGCTGTTTCCAACCACGATCGCAGGCTCCCTGCCGAAGCCGGAATGGCTCGCCGAGCCGAACATGCTGTGGGCGCCCTGGAAATCGGAAGGCGCCGAACTCGCCCGCGCCAAGCGCGACGCCACGGTGCTTGCGGTCAAGCTGCAGGAGGATGCCGGCGTCGACATCGTCACCGAGGGCGAGCAGGCGCGCCAGCACTTCGTGCACGGTTTCCTGGAGCGGATCGAGGGCATCGATTTCGCCCACAAGGTCGAGATGGGCATCCGCAAGGACCGCTACAAAGCCATGGTCCCGCAGGTGGTCGCGCCGCTGCAGCTCAAGGGACGCGTCCATGAAAGCGAGGCGCGTGCCGCGCGCGCCCACACCAGGAACAGGCTGAAGTTCACCCTGCCCGGTCCGATGACGATCATCGACACCATCGCCGACCAATATTACGGCGACCGCGTGAAGATGGCCTTCGCCTTCGCCGAGCTGTTGAACCAGGAGGCCAAGGCACTGCAGGCCGACGGCGTCGACATGATCCAGTTCGACGAGCCGGCCTTCAACGTCTACATGGACGAAGTCCGCGACTGGGGCATCAAGGCGCTCGAGCGCGCCGCCGAGGGCCTGACCTGCGCCACCGCCGTTCACATTTGCTACGGCTACGGCATCAAGGCCAACACCGACTGGAAGCAGACGCTCGGTGGCGAGTGGCGGCAATATGAAGAGACCTTCCCGGTCATCGACAAGAGCACGATCCAGCAGGTCGCGATCGAATGCCGTAACTCGAAGGTGCCGATCGAGCTGCTCGCCGCGCTCCCCGGCAAGATCGTCCAGGCCGGCGTGATCGACGTCGCCAGCGACGACGTCGAGACTGCGGAGGATGTCGTCAAGGTGATCGAAGCCGTCGCGAAACACGTGCCGAAGGGCAACATCATCGCGACCACCAATTGCGGCATGGCCCCGATGCGGCGGGATATCGCCGAAGCCAAGCTGGTCGCGCTCGGCGCCGGCGCAAAACTGGCACGGCAGCGACTGGCGTAAGGGCCGTGCCGGCGGCTCAGCCCAAGGCAGCTATCGCGCTCGGATGCAGCACCGGCCGATAGCCGGCCTGAAGCGCACGGACGGTCGACGGCGGCGTCAGCAGCATGGCGGGAGCGGTCACGTCGGCCCGCTCGTAGCCGGCGAACGACCAGCGCAAGGTCCTGCCACCGGCAACGAGATAGCTCTCGCCGTTCGCCTGCATCATCGCGCCGTCAGGTAGCGCGGCGAGCGGCATCGGCAGTGGATGCAGCCGCTTCTTGCCGCGGTCGAGCCGCTCGGCGTGCAGCACCGCATCCATCGCCTTGGCGCTGAGATCGCTCGTGCCGTTGCCTTGCTCCCACGCGGCACGAAACCGCTTGGCGTCGTCGCGGCGGCAGTAGAAGCAGGGCCGATGCCCGGCCGCGAATGCGGTCGCTTCATCGAGGAAGAACAGCTCGGTCCAGCTCTGGCGGCTCATCACCTCGCGTCGCCGTCCCCTGAACTCGCAGACGCAGGTGAGCCAGGCCGGACTCGACCAGCGCTTGTTCAAAAGCGTCCGCGTCGCGGGATCGTGGATGATGCCGCGATTGCCGGTGAAGGTGCCGCGATGTTCGGACGCGACGATGTCGCCTGTCGGGGTGACGCGGTTTTGCAGGGGCATGCTTCTGACTTCCCCCTCGCCCCGCTCTTGCGGGGTCGAGATGAGCGGAGCTCCCTCTTAGAGGGTCGGGGTGAGGGGCTGTGTCCGCAAAGATAGTAAGAGATGAACTCGCGGTGAGTCCCCCTCACCCGGATCGCATCTAGCGACGCGATCCGACCTCTCCCCGCAAGCGGGGCGAGGTGACTCTTTACGCCGCCCCGTCGCGGATCGGCGGCTGGAACGACAGCGCGGTGTCCCAGGGAAAGAAGATCCAGGTGTCCTGCGACACCTCGGTGATGTAGGTGTCGACCAGCGGGCGGCCCTTGGGCTTTGCGTACACCGTTGCGAAATGCGCGTCGGGCAGCATCTCGCGCACCAGCTTGCCGGTCTTGCCGGTATCGACGAGGTCGTCGACGATCAAGAGCCCCTTGCCGGTGCCGCCACCGAGCTTGGCGGTCTGCTCCGAAATGCCCTTGAGCACCTTCAGGTCGCCCTGCTTGTCGTGGTCGTAGCTTGCGACGCAGACGGTATCGATCACCCGCAAGCCGAGCTCGCGCGCCACGATCGCCGCCGGCACCAGCCCGCCGCGGGTGATCGCGATCACCGCGTGGAACGGGCCGACCTCGTTGAGACGCCAGGTCAGCGCCCGGCAATCCCGATGGAATTGATCCCACGAGACCGGGAACGGCCTGCCGGCCCGATCCTGCGCATTCTGTTCAGAATTTCGTTCAACCATGTCGCCTCAACCCGCCGGCTTCTTCTGCGCGGCCTGCACCTGCTTCAGCATCTCCTTCACCGCGGCCATGGCCGCGGCGAGCTTCTCCGGATCGCGCGAGCGCACCACCAGATTGGTGTTCGGCTTCTGGTTCTCGTCCTGGAACGGATAGCTGCCGATAATGGTGTCGGGATTGGCTTCCGCGATCGCCCGCAGCGGGCCGCCGATGTCGCCTTCCCGCGCATCGGCGCGGACCGAATCCGACAGCATCCGCACGCCGGACTTCAGCGTCGGCGCCACGATGTCCATCATCGCCTGCATGATGGTGGGGATGCCGGCCATCACGATGACGTTGCCGAGCTTGAAGCCCGGCGCCAGGATGGTCGCGCTCTGGATCAGTTCGGCGCCATCGGGCACCCGGGCCATCCGCAGCCGCGCCTCGTTGAGGTCCTGCTCGGTCCAGCGCTCCCTGAACCGCGCCACCACGTCGGGATGATGGTGGATCTCGACCCCGAACGCCTTCGCCACGCTGTCGGCGGTGATGTCGTCATGGGTCGGCCCGATGCCGCCGGTGGTGAACACGTAATTGTACCTATGCCGCAGCGCATCAAGGGCGGACACGATGTCGACCTCGTCGTCGGCAACGACGCGGACCTCTTTCAGGTCGATGCCGATATTGGTCAGGTATTCGGCGATGAAGCCGATGTTCTTGTCCTTGGTCCGGCCGGACAGGATCTCGTCGCCGATCACCAATATCCCCGCCGTGACGATCTCGCTCATGGTCTCATTTCCTTAAACTTGATCCCCTGACATTGCCGTTCCAATGCCTTGATGTCACGGAGTTTTGCCGCCGAATTAAGCAGACCTCAGCCGGTTTTTCGGGCAGGCCTTCCGCCTCCCCCTTAGCAAATGCCAGGAGCCAATGCATATCGCGCTGGCCCGCCCCTTGCTACCATCCCATCAAGTCATGCACTGTGTCACATGGCTTGGGAGGGCAATCGGGATATATGGCAGTCGCGTTCGATGAGATGAACGGCCTCGGCGAGGATCTCCGCCCGGCCTACCAGGAGCTCTCCCGCTGGCTCAAAGAGACGCCGCCGGATGCGCTCGAGTATCGACGCCAGGAAGCGGAGCTGCTGTTCCGCCGGATCGGCATCACCTTCGCGGTCTACGGCGATTCCGAGGCCCAGGAGCGGCTGATCCCGTTCGACGTCATCCCGCGCATCATGTCCGCGACCGAGTGGACGCTGCTGGAGAAGGGCCTCAAGCAGCGCGTGCTCGCGCTCAACATGTTCCTCAAGGACATCTATCACGGCCGCGACATCCTGCGCGCCAACATCATCCCCGAAGACCTGATCTTCCAGAACCCGGTGTTCCGGCCGGAGATGAACGGCCAGGACGTGCCGCACGACATCTACGTCCACATCGCCGGCATCGACATCATCCGCACCGATCCGGACAATTTCATCGTGCTGGAGGACAATGCGCGCACGCCGTCCGGCGTCTCCTACATGCTGGAAAACCGCGAGATCATGATGCGGCTGTTTCCAGACCTGTTCGCGCGGCACCGCGTCGCGCCGGTCGAGCGCTATCCGGACGAGCTGCTGTCCGCGCTGCGGTCGGTGGCGCCGCACAGCGCCTCGGCCGAGCCGACGGTCGCGCTGATGACGCCCGGCGTCTACAACTCGGCCTATTACGAGCACTCCTTCCTGGCCGACAAGCTCGGCATCGAGCTGGTCGAGGGGCGCGACCTCATCGTCAAGAACGACGAGGTGTTCATGCGCACCACCGAGGGGCTGAAGCGGGTCGACGTGATCTACCGCCGCGTCGACGATGACTTTCTCGATCCCCTCACCTTCCGGCCGGATTCCGCGCTGGGCGTCCCCGGGCTGATGTCGGCCTATGCGGCCGGCAACATCACGCTCGCCAACGCGGTCGGCACCGGCATCGCCGACGACAAGGCGATCTACTCCTACATGCCCGATATCGTGAAATTCTACCTCAGCGAGGAGCCGATCCTGAAGAACGTGCAGACCTGGCGCTGCCGCGAACCGCAGGATCTGTCCTACGTGCTCGACAACCTCGCCGACCTCGTCGTCAAGGAGGTGCACGGCTCGGGCGGCTACGGCATGCTGATCGGCCCGGCCGCCACCAAGGCGACCATCGAGGCGTTCCGCGACAAGCTCAAGCGCGAGCCAGAGGGCTTCATCGCGCAGCCGACGCTGGCGCTGTCGACCTGCCCGACCTGCACCGACAAGGGCCTGGCGCCGCGCCATGTCGACCTCCGCCCGTTCGTGCTGACCGGCTCCAGCCACACCACCATCGTGCCGGGCGGGCTGACCCGCGTCGCGCTGAAGGAAGGATCGCTCGTGGTCAATTCTAGCCAGGGCGGCGGTACCAAGGACACCTGGATATTGAGTGAGTGATTTGAAGCCAAACGCGCTGCGCGAGCCCTCCCTCCCCCTGCAAGGGGGAGGGTCGGGGTGGGGGTCGGCCGCATACGCCGAATGGAGAGAGGACCCCCACCCGCCGCTGCGCGTCGACCTCCCCCTTTCAGGGGGAGGTGAAACACGTTTCGTCTTGTAGGGACTATCGCATGCTGTCGCGCACCGCCGAAAACCTGTTCTGGCTGGCCCGTTATGTCGAACGCGCCGAGTATCTCGCGCGCACGATCGACGCCACGCTCCGTGTCACCGCATTGCCCGCGGCCTATATCGGCAAGACCAATGAGTGGGATTCCGCGCTGCTCACCGCCGGTGTCGGCGCGGCCTTCTACGACCATTACGAAGAAGCCAACGAGCGGAACGTCGTCGAGTATCTGTCGTTCTCGTCGGAGAATCCGTCCTCGATCAAGAACTGCATCGAGGCCGCGCGGCTCAATTCGCGCTCGGTGCGCACCGCGCTGACGTCGGAGATGTGGGACACCATCAATTCATCGTGGATCGAGCTGCAGGCAGTCTGGAACAAGGGGCCCGCCAACCGCGAGGAGCTGGCAAAATTCCTGCGCTTCGTGCAGGAGACCTCGCTGCGCTTCGACGGCTCGGCCTACCGCACCATGCTGCGCAACGACGCCTACTGGTTCTCGCGGCTCGGCGTGCATCTCGAGCGCGCCGACAACACCGCCCGCATTCTCGACGTCAAGTATCACATGCTGCTGCCCGAGGAGGAGCATGTCGGCGGCCCGCTGGATTACTACCAGTGGACCTCGATCCTGCGCTCGGTGTCGGCAACGACCGCCTATCACTGGGTGTACCGGGAAACCCTGAAGCCCTGGCTGATCGCCGACCTCCTGATCCTCAACGACACGCTGCCGCGGTCGCTTGCCAGCTGCTACAGCAACCTGGTGCGCAATCTGGACCAGATCGGCGTCGCCTATGGCCGCCAGGGCGCCGCCCAGCGCCACGCCCGCGGCATCAGGAACCGGCTCGAGCACAGCCATATGGACGATATCTTCCAGCACGGCGTGCATGAATTCATCCAGGAATTCCTTGCCGATAATTCGCGGCTGGGTGAGATCGTCGCCAAGCAATATTTGATCTGACCGCGCCGCGGGAAAAGTGCTCAAAATGTCGTCATGACCGGGTTGATCCCGGTCACCCATGTCTTGCTTTCGCGGCCGATTAGGAAGAAAGACGTGGATGCCCGGGGCATGATGTTCCTGCCCCAAAAGACCGACTGAATCCCGGTTGAACCATGCGCCTGCGGATAGCCCACACCACCACCTATCGCTACGAGCCGGCGGCTTCGGGCGTGATCCAGATTCTGCGGATGACGCCGGGCAGCCATGACGGCCAGTATGTCGCCGACTGGCAGATCGACGTCTCGACCGATTCCCGGCTCGACACCCATGAGGACGCGTTCGGCAACGTCACCCATGTGCTGACGCACGGTGCGATCACCGACCTCACGATCCATTGCGAGGGTCTGGTCGAGACCCAGGACACCGGCGGCGTGCTGAAAGGCACCGACGAGCGGTTTCCCCCGAGCCTGTTCCTGCGCCCCACGCCGCTGACCGATCTCAACCCGGCGATGACGAATTTCGTGCGCGAGCTGCGCGCGGAAGCAGGTAGCGACGTGCTCGGCTTCCTGCACGCGGTGATGGTGCATATCTACGAGCACATGACCTTCGACGAGGACCCGACCAACAGTGCCACCTCGGCCTCCGAGGCGTTCGCGCTGAAGCGCGGGGTCTGCCAGGACTACGCGCACATCCTGATCGCCTGCGCGCGCGCCGGCGGCGTTCCGGCGCGGTTCGTCTCCGGCCACTTCCTACGCTCCGACGGCATGGTCAACCAGCAGGCCGGCCACGCCTGGGCCGAGGCCTTCGTGCCCGACCTCGGCTGGGTCGGCTTCGACGCCGCCAACGGCATCTGCACCACCGACGCCCATGCCCGCGTCGCGATCGGCCTCGACTATCTCGGCGCCGCCCCGGTCCGCGGCACCCGCTATGGCGGCGGCAACGAGACGCTGTCGGTCGCGGTCAAGGTCGACCAGGCCGGCCGCCCCGGACAGTGGCAGAGCCAGACGCAGTCGTAAGAAGCCTCCTGGTCGTCATTCCGGGGCGCGCCTTTTGGCGCGAACCCGGAATCCATTCGTCCGCACAACCGGTGGCGCGATGGATTCCGGGCTCTCGCTTCGCGAGCCCTCAGGTGCGCAATTGCGCACCGGGGAATGACGATCGCAAGATGCGAGCATGCTATGATCGCTGCCGCAAACCGGATCAGCGAGAGAAACCATGGCAACTGTGAAACTGATTTCCGACGACGAACTCTCGGCCGACGCACGCGCCGTCTTCGACGACATCCGCAAGACGCGGAACTCGGACTTCATCAACAATTTCTGGCGCGCGCTCGCGCATGATCCGAAGACGCTGCGGCGGACCTGGGAGAGCATCAAGGAGGTGATGGCGCCGGGCGCGCTCGACCCGAAGGTCAAGGAAATGCTCTATGTTGCGGTCTCGGTGGCCCATGGCTGCAGCTACTGCATCCATTCGCACACCGCGAGCGCACGCGCCAAGGGCATGACCGAGGCCGAATATCAGGAAATGCTGGCGATCGTCGGCATGGCCGCCGAAACCAACCGGCTGGTCACTGCGCTCGGCGTGCCGGTCGACGAGGCGTTCCTCGTCGGCGCGGCGGATGCGTAGGCTGGACGGGCTTTGCCTCCCTCATCCTGTCATTCCGGGGCGCGCTAAGCGCGCTCCGGAATGACCGCTATATCGCGGTCACTTGTCCAGCCAGACATCCTCGAAGCGCAGATTGTTGTACTGGCTGTTGTCGTGTGGATGAAAGTTCTTCACGTAAGGCTGCCAGCAATTGCCGGCCGATGAGTGCAGGATGACCGGACGCGCCGCGTCGTCGACCAGCAGGCGCTCGATGTCGAACACGATATTGCGGCGCTTGTCCTTGTCGACCTCGCGCGACTGCGCAGCCAGCAATCTATCGACCTCGGCATTGCAATACTGGGTATAGTTGCGCTCGGAGTTGCAGGAATAATTCTCGACCAGATTGCCGTCGGGATCGTCGACGCTGACGCCGGTGACATTGAGGCCGATCGTGTAATCCTTGCGTTGCAGCCGCGAGTACCAGCGCGGTGTGTCGAGGATATCGAGCTCGGCGACGATGTAGATCTTCTTGAGCTGGTCGGCGAGGATCACCGCCGGATCGCGATAGGTCGGCAGATTGCGGGTCTGGATCTTGATCGACAGCGGCTTGGCGTCGCTGTAGCCGAGCTTCTGCATGATCGCCTGCGCATCCGCGAGGTTCTTCCCGGTATCTGCGCCGTAGCCCATCAGCGTCGACAGGATCTCCGGCGGCATGCCCCATTCGCCTTCCGGCTTGGCCTGCATCGCGCCGCCGAGCCGTCCGGTGCCTTCGAACAGGATGCTGTTGAAGGCCTGGCGCTCCAACGCCAGCGACATCGCCTTGCGGATATCCGGATTGTCGAACGGCGGATTGACGCGGTTGACCAAGAGATTGATCTGCAGATTGGTCGAGGTCATCTCGCAGATCGCGTTCGGCGCGCGCACCTTCACGTCCTTCATCAGGGGAATGCTGACGTCGGATGGAAAGGTGATGTCATAGTCGCCGGTCGCGAACGCCAGCATGCGCGTGGCCCGGCTGTCGATCGAGCGCACCGTGATCTCGTCGAGATACGGCCGGTCCTTCTTGAAGTAATCGGGGTTGCGGACCAGGCGGATCGAATCGCCGCGCCGGAATTCGACGAATTTGAACGGCCCGGTGCCGATCGGCTTGGTGCGCATCACCTGCTGCGGCACATGGCAGGGATAGACCACCGAGAAGGCGCTGGCGAGCAGCGCCAGCAGGCCGGGCTGCGGCTCGGTCAGCTCGAAGGTCGCTTCATCGTCGCCATTGACGCTGACGTCCTTGAGCTTCGAATACCAGACCTTGCGCGGATTGCGTTTGAAGTCCTGGGTCTCGCTCTTGCCGATCAGCATCCGCCAGGTGCATTGCACGTCCTTGGCCGTGAACGGCTGGCCGTCATGCCACTTCACGCCGTGCCTGAGCTTGAAGGTGAGCTTTGTGTTGGTGGAATCCCACGACCAGCTCTCGGCGAGATCAGGGATCACGGTGTCGATACTTTCGTGCACCTTGGCCGGATCGAACACCACGAGGTTGTTGAAGACCGTCGCGAACGGCATCACCGAGGCGATGGTGGATTCCTCGAGCAGCGAGGTCGAGGGCGGATTGTCGTTGTGATAGAGCCGCAGCGTGCCGCCCTTCTTCTGCGCCGATGCAGGGCTCGCAGCCATCACTGCTCCGCCCAATGCCACGATGCACGTGGCCAGTTTGAACGACATTCTCGCCTCCCGGAATTTCTTGTTGTTGTCGGTTGCGGGCAGTCGACCACAACGCCAGATGCCCCGCAATGACACGGGAGCGCAGATCATTGCCGGCTGCGTGCAACGCAGAACGAGGCTGGTCGCGGACCGGGATTTTCAGGCGGCCAACGGTGGAACGGGTCCTGACACGGACCGCCGCCGGCCCCTTTTGACCGGCCATCGCATGTCCCGTCACGGGGAATTAGGGTTGGATGCGACCTCGAAATTGGCTACACGTTTGGCGCCGAGAAACTCGGACCGTTTGAGGACTGCAAATGACCTATTGCTGCGGAATTCTGGTGCGCGACGGCCTCGTCATGATCGCCGATACCCGCACCAATGCCGGCCTCGACAACGTCTCGACCTTCCGCAAGCTGCACATCTTCGAAAAGCCCGGCGACCGCATCATGGCGATCGCCAGCGCCGGCAACCTCGCGATCAGCCAATCGGTGCTGTCGACCCTGACCGAGGGCATGGAAGATCCGCACACCGGCGAGCTCGAGACGCTGATGAACGCGCCGACCATGTTCCAGGCGGCACAGCGGATCGGCCGCGCCATCCGGTCGGTGCATGCCACCGAGGGCGATGCGCTGCGTTCCGAAGATATCTCCTTCGACGTCTCGTTCCTGTTCGGCGGCCAGATCAAGGGCTCGCGGATGCGCCTGTTCATGGTCTACACCGCCGGCAACTTCATCGAATGCACCACCGACACGCCCTACTTGCAGATCGGCGAGCATAAATACGGCAAGCCCGTGCTCGACCGCGCCATGCATTACGACGTCGAGCTCTATGAAGCGCTCAAGACAGGTCTGATCTCGATGGATTCGACGATGCGCTCCAATCTCGGCGTCGGCCTGCCGATCGACGTGCTGGTGGTGCGCACCGACGCCTGCGAGGCGGACCTCAACCACCGCATCGAGGCCGGCGAGCCCTATTTCCACGATTTGCGCTCGCGCTGGTCGGCTGCGCTGCGCGCGGCGCACCAGAACATTCCACGCCCACCCTACAAGAACGAAACCGAAGCAAAAACCAAGTAAGAGGAAACTCGGATGACCGAAGCAACCAGCAAGATCGCGCTCGTCACGGGCGCCGGCACCGGTGTCGGACGCGCGGCATCGCTCGCTTTGATGGACAAGGGCTACACCGTGGTGCTCGCCGGACGCCGCATCGAGATGCTGGAAGAGACCGCCAAGCTCGGCCCTGCCGGCAAGAGCCTGTGCGTCTCGGCCGACATGGCCAACCCGGCCGCGATCGCCGCGCTGTTCGACAAGGTGAAGGCGACCTATGGGCGGCTCGACGTTCTCTTCAACAACGCCGGCATGGGCGCACCGCCGGTGAATTTCGAGGATCTGCCGCTCGAGCAGTGGCAGGCCGTGGTCAACACCAACCTCACCGCGCCGTTCCTGTGCACCCAGCACGCCTTCCGCATCATGAAGGACCAGAAGCCGCGCGGCGGCCGCATCATCAACAACGGCTCGATCTCGGCGCATGCGCCGCGGCCGTTCTCGGCGGCCTACACCTCGACCAAGCACGCCATCACCGGCCTGACCAAGGCCTCCAACCTCGACGGCCGCATGTATGACATCGCGGTCGGCCAGGTCGATATCGGCAATGCCGCGACCCCGATGACCGACCGCATGGTCAACGGCCCCGGCGTGCTGCAGCCGGACGGCACCACCAAGCACGAGCCGCGCATGGACGCCAAGGCGGTCGGCGACGCCGTCGCCTACATGGCCGGCCTGCCGCTCGACGCCAACGTGCTGTTCATGACGGTCATGGCAACCAAGATGCCGTTCGTGGGCCGGGGCTAACTCTGGTGCCCCGGGCGCAGCGCGGCATGCAATGACGCGCTGCTGAACCGGGGCCCACCGGCTCGATCCGTCGTACCATGAGATGGGTCCCGGCTCTGCGGCGCACCGCTTCGCGCTGCACCGCGTCCGGGACACGAGACCGCGCGGCGGGCTTGTCCCGGCGATGCCTTCGCAGGGGCGCACTGCCAAAATATCGAAAACAACCCCATGCAAAGTAGCCGGCAGCTACCGGCGTTCGACACGGCAACTTGACACGTCGGGCAAATCAGCGATATTTTTCCATTATTCCGAAATTGTGCCTCCTCGCATATGGCTTGCTCAGTGTCATCACCCGCGCATGCGGGTGATCCAGTATTCCAGAGACCGCAGTGCTTGAGCCGAGGGGCCGCGGCGTACTGGATCGCCCGGTCCATGTGTGCAATTGCGCACAGGCCGGGCGATGACAGCGGTGGACGAGGATATGGCCTCACATCCTCTCAGGATGAGGCTGTGTCTGCGGAGCAGAACTCTCCTACTCCAGCTTCTCGACATCCCGCAGCGTCGGGAACAGCTTCATCCAGAGCAGCGCGACCGCAACCGTCGCGACGCCGCCGAGCACGGCTGACGGCACGGCGCCGAGCAGCGCCGCGGTGACGCCGCTCTCGAACTGGCCGAGCTGGTTCGAGGCGTTGATGAACAGGAAGTTCACCGCGCCGACGCGGCCGCGCATCTCGTCGGGGGTGGCGAGCTGCACCAGCGAGAAGCGGATCACGACGCTGATCGTATCGGCGGCGCCGAGCACTGCGAGCGCCAGCGCCGACAGCCACATCCAGTGCGACAGCGCGAACACCGCCGTCGCGACGCCGAACACGATCACCGACTGGAACATGCGCATGCCGACGCGGCGGTTGATGGTGTGCCGCGCCAGCACCATCGTCATCAAGAGCGCACCGACCGCGGGCGCGGCGCGCAGGATGCCAAGCCCGAGCGGGCCGGTTTGCAGGATGTCGCGCGCATAGATCGGCAGCAGCGCGGTGACGCCGCCGAACAGCACCGCGAACAAATCGAGCGAGATGGTGCCGAGGATCGCCGGATTGCTGCGAACGAAGGTGACGCCGGCATACAGGTCATCCGACACCTCGCCGTTCTTGGCGGCCTGCTGCAGTCGGCCGATGCCGCCGGTCAGCAGCGCGCCGAACAGCCAGAACACCATCATGATGCCATAGGGCGCGCTCGGCATCAGCGCATAGGCGAAGCCGCCGAGCGCGGGTCCGGTGATTGTCGCGACCTGAGCGGCGCCGCTCGAGATTGCGGTCGCCCGCTGCAGCGAGCCTTGCGGCGCGATCAGCGGCAGCAGCGCGGCGGTCGCCGGACTCTCGAACGCGCCGGCGATTCCAAGCACGAAGGTCGCAGCGAAGATCTGGATCTCGGAGATGGTGCCGGCAAATGTGCTTCCGGCGAGAAACAATGCAGTCAGCGCTTCCGCAATCTGGCAGGCCTGCACCACGCGCTTGCGCTCGAAGCGGTCGGCGGCGTGGCCGGCGACGAACACCAGCAGCGCCGTGGGCAGGAACTGCACCAGTCCAACCATGCCGAGATCGAACGCGCTCCCAGTCAGATCATAGATCTGCCAGCCGATCGCCACCGCGCCGATCTGGCTGGAGAAGCGCGACAGGCTGCGCGACGACAAAAAGAACAGGAACGGTCTGTGGCCGAGCAGATCGCGGGCACCGGCCGGCGTGGCGGAGGACATGCACGATTGCGTGACTGAGCCCCTGCAACTTGTCAATGGATTCGGGATCAACGCGTAACAGCATTGCGCTGCGCGAGGCCCCTGCCCATAATCGCCCGAGGGTTCTTGGGGGCGTGATGCTGCAGTTGCAATCGGCGTTCGGCGTGGTGGCGTTGCTGGTGATCGCCTGGGCGTTGAGCGAGAATCGCCTGAAGGTGTCGCTACGGCAGGCGGCGATCGGACTCGTCGTCACGATCGTCACTGCGCTGTTGCTGATCAAGGTGCCGCTGGTGACGCAGGCCTTCGGGGCGATCAACGATGCCGTCGGCACCATCGCGGCCGCGACGCGCGCCGGCACCACCTTCGTGTTCGGTTATGTCGGCGGCGGTCCGGCGCCGTTCGATCCCAAGGCGCCGGGCTCGGATTTCATCCTCGCCTTCCAGGCACTGCCGATCGTGCTGGTGATGAGCGTGCTGACGACGCTGTTGTTCTATTGGCGCGTGCTGCCGCCTGTGGTGCGCGGCATGGCCTGGATTCTGGAGCGCACGCTCGGCGTCGGCGGCGCGGTCGGGCTCTCGACCGCCGCCAATATCTTCCTCGGCATGGTGGAGGCGCCGCTGTTCATCCGCCCCTATCTGGCGCAGCTCACCCGCAGCGAATTGTTTCTGGTGATGACCGGCGGCATGGCCGGGATCGCCGGCACCGTGCTGGTGCTCTATGCGACGCTGCTCGCGCCGCTGATCCCAGATGCGGCCGCGCATTTCGTCATTGCCTCGGTGCTCGGCGCGCCGGCCGCCATTTTGGTGAGCCTGATCATGGTGCCGGAAACGTCGGACCAGCGCACCGGCGGGTCGCTCGACGATCCCGATGTTCAGGTGTCATCGACGATGGACGCCATCGTGAAGGGCACCGCCGCCGGGCTCGAACTGCTGATGAACATCATCGCGATGCTGCTGGTGCTGGTTGCGCTGGTCTATCTCGTGAACGCGATCATCGGCCTGCTGCCCGAAGTCGGCGGCGCGAAGATCTCGCTGCAACGGCTACTCGGCTACGTCATGGCGCCGGTGTGCTGGCTGATGGGCCTGCCGTGGCCGCAGGCGATCACGGCGGGAAGCCTGATGGGCACCAAGACCGTGCTGAACGAGCTGATCGCCTATGTCGACCTGTCGAAGCTCGGGCCCGATGCGCTCGATCCGCGCTCGCGGCTGATCATGCTCTACGCGATGTGCGGTTTTGCCAACTTCGCGAGCCTCGGCATCATGATCGGCGGCCTCGGCATCATGGCGCCGGAGCGGCGCGACGAGATCAACGCGCTCGGACTGAAGTCGGTCGTCTCCGGCACGCTGACGACGTGCCTGATGGGCGCGATCGTGGGGATGATGACAGCGCCGTAGCCCGGATGAAGCGCAGCGCAATCCGGGGCAGTGCTGACCGTGTGCGCGAATCCCGGATTTCGCTTCGCTCCATCCGGGCTACAAAACCGACGTGACGACGTAGTCGTCATTCCGGGGCGATGCGAAGCATCGAACCCGGAATCCATCAGGCCGCAAACCAGGTGGAAAAATGGATTCCGGGCTCGCGCTGCGCGCGCCCCGGAATGACGACGGTTTCCTACGCCTTCAGCTCCACCGTCTTGAACTCGGCCGGCAGGATCACCTCCAGCAGCTCGACATCGTCGGAGTAGTCCAGGATCATGTGCCGGATGCGCGGCGGCTGGGTCCAGGCGCTGCCCTCTTTCATCAGCGTCTCGCCCTCGCCTTCCATGTAGGTCTTCACCCAGCCCTTGAGGACGTAGACCATCTGGAATTCGACGTCGTGGAAGTGCAGCTTCGACACCTCATCCGGATTGCACGGTCCCTGCAACCGGATGACATGCGCCTGCGCGAGGCCATGGGATGCTGCTGATATGCCGAGGTCGCGGTACTTGGCATAGGCACGCAGCCCGTCGGCCTTGAAATCCTCTTCGCGGTGATGGCTGATGGCGATGCGCTGCTTCGGCCGCGCCTTGCTTGCTGTCTTGGTCGCTGCTTTCGGCGCACTCTTCTTCGCCGCGGTGACGCGGCCCTTGGACTTGATGGTCTTGCGCGCGGACGATTTCGCCGACGATTTCTTGGCGCCGGCGCCAAGCCCCGACCATTTCTTCTTCACCGCGGTCTTGGCTGCGGATCTCGATGCCGTCTTCTTGGCCATTGTTCGCCTCCCGTCTTTTTGTGACGGACGAAGGCTAACACAAGTCGCGCCGCGCGAGGTGGGCAAAGGCGCAGGCCGCGCCTTGCTTCCCTTGCCCCTTGCGGATCAATGCAGCCGGAACACGCCGTCGACGGCGCGCAGTTCAGCCGGCTTGACCAGCTTGGAATGCGCCACCGTCACCGAGAACAGCGGGCCCTCGAGCTTTTCCTCCCAGAAGGCGAGGAAATCCCGCAGCGCCGGAAACTTCGGAAACAGGTCGTAGTTCTGCCAGACATAGGTTTGCAGCAACGAGGGATGGTCCGGCATCCGATACAGGATTTGCGCCGTCGTCAGTCCATACCCCAGCAACTGCTTCCGGAAATCGTCGGAAACAACCCCACCAACTCGCGAGACCATGCCAACCTCCTGTGACGGAGCGCATTCACATGGCGGCCGACCCCCGCCGGACCACCGGCAATGGATGCGCTCACATGATACAAATGTGACGCACGCGACTAACCCATCTCAAGCCTAAATGTTTAATAGGTTGTTGAAATTTCTTGCGTTAGCAGCAGCTTACCGCATCTGCTAATAGCCCCGGCGACCCCTGCCGGGCGGCATTAAGGATGCCGAAATGATCTCGAAATGAACCTGGCAGCCGCCATTCGCGAGTGCCAATTTTTCTGCTAGAGCCACTTGCCCGCCGCCCAGGCTTGGCCTATCTCCTGCGCAGTCGGTCTGGCACTCGCCGGGCTGGACTGCTAACTCTCCAAAAATCTACAGCATCCGCAAACGTTTAGGAGGACTGCATGAAATTCCGTCCGCTTCACGACCGCGTCGTGGTCAAGCGTATCGACGCCGAAGAGAAGACTGCTGGCGGCATCATCATTCCGGACAGTGCCAAGGAAAAGCCCTCGCAGGGCGAAGTCATCGCCGTCGGCCCGGGCGGCCGCGACGAAGCTGGCAAGCTGATCCCCATCGACATCAAGGTCGGCGACCGCGTCCTGTTCGGCAAGTGGTCCGGCACCGAGGTCAAGATCGACGGTGAAGACCTGCTGATCATGAAGGAAAGCGACATCATGGGCGTGCTCGACGTCCCCGCTTCCAAGAAGAAGGCGGCCTAAGCGCCTCCTCGCTCCCCAAGATTCCTCCAGGGTAAAACCATTCCAAGGAAAAATTCAGATGGCAGCTAAAGAAGTCAAATTCTCCGTCGATGCGCGCGACAAGATGCTGCGCGGCGTCGACATCCTCGCCAATGCGGTGAAGGTCACTCTCGGCCCGAAGGGCCGCAACGTCGTGCTCGAGAAGTCGTTCGGCGCCCCCCGCATCACCAAGGACGGCGTCACCGTCGCCAAGGAGATCGAGCTCGAGGACAAGTTCGAGAACATGGGCGCCCAGATGGTGCGCGAAGTCGCCTCCAAGTCCGCTGACGCGGCCGGCGACGGCACCACCACCGCCACCGTGCTCGCCCAGGCGATCGTGCGTGAAGGCGCCAAGTCGGTTGCCGCCGGCATGAACCCGATGGACCTGAAACGCGGTATCGACCTCGCGGTCGAAGCCGTCGTTGCGGACCTCCAGAAGAACTCGAAGAAGGTCACCTCGAACGAGGAGATCGCCCAGGTCGGCACCATTTCGGCCAACGGCGATGCCGAGATCGGCAAGTTCCTCGCCGACGCCATGAAGAAGGTCGGCAACGAGGGCGTGATCACGGTCGAGGAAGCCAAGTCGCTCGAGACCGAGCTCGACGTCGTCGAGGGCATGCAGTTCGACCGCGGCTACATCTCGCCCTACTTCGTCACCAACGCCGACAAGATGCGCGTTGAGATGGACGACGCCTACATCCTCATCAACGAGAAGAAGCTCTCCTCGCTGAACGAGCTGCTGCCGCTGCTCGAGGCTGTGGTGCAGACCGGCAAGCCGCTGGTCATCGTCGCTGAAGACGTCGAGGGCGAGGCGCTTGCCACCCTGGTCGTCAACCGCCTGCGTGGCGGCCTGAAGGTCGCGGCCGTCAAGGCTCCGGGCTTCGGCGATCGCCGCAAGGCCATGCTGCAGGACATCGCGATCCTGACCGGCGGCCAGGCCATCTCGGAAGACCTCGGCATCAAGCTCGAGAACGTCACGCTGCAGATGCTCGGTCGCGCCAAGAAGGTGATGATCGACAAGGAGAACACCACGATCGTCAACGGCGCCGGCAAGAAGGCCGACATCGACGCCCGCGTTGCCCAGATCAAGGCGCAGATCGAGGAAACCACCTCGGACTACGACCGTGAGAAGCTGCAGGAGCGTCTCGCCAAGCTCGCAGGCGGCGTCGCGGTGATCCGCGTCGGCGGCGCGACCGAGGTCGAGGTGAAGGAGCGCAAGGATCGCGTTGATGACGCGATGCATGCGACCCGTGCGGCTGTCGAGGAAGGCATCGTCCCGGGCGGCGGCGTCGCCCTGCTCCGTGCTTCCGAGCAGCTCAAGGGCCTGCGCACCAAGAACGACGACCAGAAGACCGGCGTCGAGATCGTGCGCAAGGCACTGTCGGCTCCGGCTCGCCAGATCGCGATCAACGCCGGTGAAGACGGTTCGGTCATCGTCGGCAAGATCCTGGAGAACAAGGCCTACAATTACGGCTTCGACTCCCAGACCGGCGACTATGCCGACCTCGTCAAGAAGGGCATCATCGACCCGACCAAGGTCGTCCGTACCGCGATCCAGAACGCTGCCTCGGTTGCCGCGCTGCTGATCACCACGGAAGCGATGGTTGCCGAGCTGCCGAAGAAGAACTCCGGCGGCCCCGCAATGCCTCCGGGCGGCGGCATGGGCGGCATGGACTTCTAACGTCCAGCCACTCAGGCAAATTACGAAATGCAAAACCCCGGCAGCGATGCCGGGGTTTTTGTTTTGGGGTGCGTTGCTTTCCTGTCCGTGCTCGCAATAACTTCTCATGGCAACAGGAGAGCTGCGATGTCACGGCGGACACTGTCGGTCTTTACGATAGCTCTCGCGGTTGCCCTCGCCGTGATCTCGTTCAAGTCTTCACAGGCAAGCGCTGCCGACTCAGCCAAGGTCATCGGCGAGTTAGAGGCTTCCCGGCCAGACTGGCTTCCGAAGCTAGAAACGTGCCCGGCCGACGTCATGCCGACGCGTGAGACCACTCTCAGCTTCTCGATCGCGCGCTGTTCCGCCTCGCTCGATCGATGCGTCGACCGCTGTCACGCTGGCGATGCGAGCGACTGCTATTCAGCAGCGCTCGTGATCCAGAAGGCCGGCAGCGAGCGCCTGTCGCAGGCGCTGTTCCTGCGGGCCTGCGCACTCGGTTTTGTCTCCGGCTGCACCAATCGCGCCGCGGGCATGGATTCGGGCCAGGGCAGCAGCTGCGCCATCCGAACGTACCAATTGGGATGCGACCGAAAGGACCCCTGGGCCTGCACGATGACCGGATTTCACCTGATCCGCGGCATTGGCATCGAAAGAGACCTTGATCGAGCGCGAAAGGCGCTCAGCCAATCCTGCTACCTTGGCGAAGACGATGAGGCCTGCATCGCGGGAAGGGCTTTGCTGAAGGAGATCGATCACTGACCGGGCGCGGGCTCATCCGCCTTTGCAACCGGTCCCTTGTCGGTCCAATCCGGTGGCACGCCGGCGCTGTCGCCGACCATGCCGACGAGACCCGGCGCGCGCCCGAACGCCTCGCAGGCCGGGTATTTCGGCGCGCCGCCGAGCAGGAAGCCCAACCGCTGCATCGAGGGCATCGACGGCACGCCGCCGAACGGCGTCACGCCGGTGACCAGCATCTGGCTGAAATCGCCGCCGAACGATGCCGCAAGGCCATACGCATCCCCCTCCTCCGACATCCGCCCGTTGTCGAAGGCACTGGCCGCACGGCCCCAGACCATCGCCGCCTTTTGCTGTCCAGCCGAATCGCGCGCCTCGGCTTCAAGCGAGAGGCTGCCGAGCCCCACCGGAATGCGCGGAACGGGTACCGGCACACCGGGCAGCAGAATCGTCTTCGCCACCGACACACCCTTGGAGACGCCGACGGCCGTCGGATCGGTCGGCACCACATGCGTGATGACGGCGTGAACGGTCAGGTCGGCGGGCTCTGACGCAACCACGTAGAAGCGTTCGCTCAGGCCCGCACACAATGCACGGTCGGCGGCGTTGGTGACGAGCCTGCGCTGCGCAGCCGTGAAGGGCACTGCCGTTCCGTCAGAGAACACGGTGGGCACGATCCTGATCGTCTTCGCCGCCAGCACCTCGTCCTTGCTCACCCGCAGCTTCGAACGGGTCAACATCCCGTCCGATTGCTCCATGTTGTCGTAGGAGCGGAGTGAACCGGCCTGATCCAGCGTCGCCGTCGCGCAGCCCGAGACCAAAAGGCCGAGCAGGCTCGCCGCCGCCCAGCCGCGGAAGAGTGCCCCCCGCCCGCTGACGAACCCATTTGCCGCCGGAATCCGTTTGATCCGGCATACGCGCGAACAGGTTGTCATTGCGGCCCCACTGACTTACACTAAGTGTAAATATTACACTCGGTGTAATTATCGTGTTGGGCGGTTTTATGGCGTGACCGCGGGCTGCGACCGGAAGACGCATACCCAACGGCGCCGCTTCGCGCGTTGACGCCGACGGCCGCGCGAACCCGAGGCCACCAAGTGATTTTGCCCTGATTGCCTGTTGATGAGAGAAGCGGCCGATGCCGGAGACACTGACGAAAACCCAGCGGCCTGCAAAAACCGAAGGCCTGCGCGAGCGAAATCGTCGAGAGACGCTGCAACGCATCACCGATGTCGGCATGGAGCTGTTTCTGGCTAACGGCTTTGATGCGACGACGCTGGATGAGATCGCGGCGGCTGCCGGCATCTCGCGCAGGACCTTTTTCTACTATTTCAGGAGCAAGGACGACATCCTGCTCGCCCATATCGCCGGCTATGACGACGCGCTCAGGGCATCGATCCGCGACCACGCCTCCGTCGGTACGCCGATCGACGTCGTCCGCGAGGCCTTGCTGAACGTGTGCGCCCGCTTCCAGACGTCGCGAACGGTTGCGATTTCACGCCTGATCCGCGAGAGCGAAGTGCTGAGCTCCCGGAAGCACCGCAACGATCTGCATCGGGAGCAGGTCGTCTACGAGACGCTGTGCGAATTGTGGCCGGGCAAGGACCGCCGCGACCGCCTCCGTCTTGTCGCGATGGCCGCGAGCGGCGCCCTGCGCATCGCGGTCGACGCCTGGCTCGAGCAAGGCGGCAAGCGCCAGCTCACCAAATACGTCGAGGACGCCTTCGCCAATCTGAAGGCCGCGATCTGATTCCCGTCATTCCGGGGCGCGCGCAGCGCGAGCCCGGAATGACGAAAGATAGATTTCCGCGCCGCTGGCCGAGCAACGCCGCTTCCAAAAAGCGAAGGGCCGCCCGTGGGCGGCCCTTCCTGTCTTTACGCGCTCTCGGGCGCCTTGAGGCGGACCAGCTTGGTCAGGAGCGCATCGAGACCCTGACCGTCGCCCGCATGCAGGTCGATGCGGCCGACCTTCTCGACCAGACGCTCGAGCGACTCCAGCTCCTTGAGCCGCAGCAGCAGAGGGTTCTCCTCCATCAGCTTGGCGGTGTTCAGGAGCGAACGCGTCGCCGCGGTCTCCTCCTGCCGGCGGATCAGGTTGGCCTTCGCCACCCGCTCCGCCTCCACCACCTTGTTGACCAGCTCGCGGATCTCGCCGGGCAGGATCACGTCCTTCACGCCGAGCTCGGTGACTTCGACGCCGGAATCCGCGACACGGGCGCGGACATAGTCGCGAAGCTCCTCGTCGAGCGCCGTCTTCGCAGACAGCACCTCGTCCAGCGTACGGCCGGCCACCGCCTCGCGGATCGCGAACTGCACCAGGCGGTACAGCCACGCATCCACGTCGGGCACCGTTGCCACGACCCGCTCGGGATCGACGATCCGGCGGAACGCGGTCAGCGTCACGCGCAGCGCGATGCGATCCTTGGTCAGCATCTCCTGCGCCGTGATCTCGATCGCCTGAGGCCGCAGGTCGAGGCGCTTGACCTCGATCTTGCGGCCCGCGATCCAGAACGCGTGCCGGCCGGGCGCGAGCCGCTCGACCAGCTTGCCCTCGACCGTGAGCAGACCGGCCTCGTGGTTCTCGACCACCGCCTCGGTGATGACGCCGGCCCGGTTGGGCTGGATCATCGCGAGGTGGCGTGCCGTGACCCTGACATCGCTGGTCACGTCGATGCGCTCGACGTCGACCGACGTCGCGACCTTCCAGTACACGCGCGTCTGCCAGGGCGTCATCAGCTGCACGGGACGGCCGTCGAGGCTGACGATCGCGATCTCGTTCGCGCGGGTCTCGACCGCCTTGAACAGCTCGTCGGCGAGATCAGGGCGCGCGGCCTTGATCACCGCGTAACGATCCGCGGGGAATTCGGTCCGCACGACGCTGAACAGCTCGGCCTTGAGCTGATGCAGGGGATCGAACAGGCGATGACGTCCGGGCGCGAGCACCTGCTCGAGCCGGCCGTCGCGCGTCAGCAACGCGCGCTCGCCATCCTTCACCGTCAATGTGGTCGTCAAGAAATGCCAGGTCATGGCACGCCTCCTTTGTTGCTCTCTGGCCCATGGGCCGGAGAGCGGGTTTCATTTTGCAAAGGACGTGAGGACGCGAACGCGGCTTCCTGTCAGCCAAGCGGGCCGTGGCTTGAGCCTGCGCGATGACGGGCGCACGCGCGCGTTCGCGCGACAAATGTCGCGCGGCCGAGCGGAGCCACCCGGCATCAGCACAAGCGGTATCCACCGCGGCGCAAAGCCGGTCTCACAGTGTCTAGGTTCGGACGAAGAGCCTTGCGGCAGGACGGCCGGACTGCGACTGAAGCGCGCGTCCGGTCCCCTTCAGAGGTATCAGCTTTTCAGGCTGAACGGAGCGCTTGGAACGGGAATCGAACCCGTGACCCGATGAGTATCATTCACCTGCTCTAACCAACTGAGCTATCCTTTGTGAGACGTCCGGAATCGAACCGGTGCCTTCGGGGTTTCATCCCCGATGCTCTCCATGAGCTACATCTCGCGATCTTCATTTCGGCGGAACACGACACCGCAAAGCGGCTCGCGCCAGTCGGGATCTCAACGAGCCCGAACCCATGGCCGAAGCGAAGGAGCGGGCTAATAAACGAAGCGCGCCCAGGTTGCAAGAGGCGGCGTGTGATTTTTTCATGACGGGGCGGCGTTGTGGCCCAGTTGACCACGTTCACCTCGTCATTCCGGGGCTCGCGAAGCGAGAGCCCGGAATCCATCGAGCCGCAAGCGTTGCTGAAAAATGGATTCCGGGCTCGGCGCTGCGCGCCGCCCTCAGGTGCGCAATTGCGCACCGGGGAATGACGGAGAGCATATGGATGCTCCGCCTCCGCATCGTCAGCTGCGCGCGACGTCCTGAAAACAGCCGCGCAGCCAGTCGATCGTCACGCGCGTCGCCGCATCGCGCTTGAGATGGCTTTGCACCAGAAGCCAGACGTCGCGCCGCTTCGGCAGCAGCGTGGCGCGCAGACGGCGATCGGTCATCAGGTCCACGCAACTGTGCTCCGGCAGCACACCGACTGCTTGATGCGACTGGATCAGCTTGTGGATGATCCGAACATTGTCGGTCACGCAGCGCGCACGAAGTCGCTTCGTGCGCAGGAACTGCATTTCCGGAATCCCGCCGAGCTCGTCGGGATAGGCGCACGTCACCGCCTCTCCCGCCGTCGTCGCGACCGGTTCGAAGAAATACAGCCTGACTTCGGCGAGCTTCGAGATCGCAAAGTCGCCCTTGTCGGGCTTGCGCAGGCGGATCGCGAGATCGGCCTCCCAGCGCGAGAACTTGACGTTCTCGCTCGACGTCAGAAACTGCAACGTCAAGCCCGGATGGACGCGCAGCAATTCGCCGGTGCGCGGCGCCAGCACCTCCTCCGCGATCGCGTTGGTGGAGGCGATGCGCAACCGGCCGACCGGGCCGGGCAGGCTTTCGCCGATCCGGCCGATCTCCTCGGCATGCGCGGCCATCGCCTGGATATGCGCGAGCACCACGTCGCACTGCCGGGTCGGCTTGCGAACGCCGTCGGCGGCCTCGAACAAACGCAGCCCGAGCGCACGCTCGATCCGCGCCAGCCTGCGGCCGACAGTGGTCTCGTCGATCCGCAGCCGCGCGCTGGCGCCGGCATAGGTGCCCTCGTCCCTGACGGCCGCGATGATGCGAAGGTCGTCCCAGTTCATGGCCTCAGGCTACATCGCCTCCGGCCTCCCTGCAATAACGCAGCCACCGGCTGCAATATCCCTGCATAACGGCAGGCAGGTCCGCGGCTATATTTCCGCAAGACGCATCCTCCGGAGTTCTCAGGACCATGACCGCAGCCAAAACGCTGATGCAGCTTGCCGGTATCGACCTCACCCCGCCCCGCCTCGGCGACAGCTGCCTCGTGCTGATCGATATCCAGAACGAGTATCTCGCCGGTCCCCTCGCCTTGCCCGACGCCAAACCCGCGATCGCGCGCGCCACCGCATTGCTCGCCCGCGCGCGAGAAAGCGGCGCTGTTATCATCCACATTGCGCACAAGGGAGCGCCGGGAAGCCTGTTCGATCGCACTGCGGAGCGTGGCGCGATCGTCGCGCCGCTGGCGCCGCGGCCCGGTGAGATCGTGATCGAGAAGCAGTTGCCGAACGCATTCGCCGGCACTGACCTCAACGCGCAGCTTGCCGCGACCGGCCGCAAGGAGCTCGTGCTCGCCGGCTTCATGACGCATATGTGCGTGAGCTCGACCGCCCGCGCCGCGCTCGATCTCGGCTTCCGTACCACGATCGATGCCGACAGCTGCGCCACCCGCGACCTGCCCGACGGCACTGGCGGCACGATTGCCGCGAAGCTCATTCACGACGTCGCCCTCGCCGAACTGTCCGACCGCTTCGCGATCATCGCCCGCGGCAACGCCCTCGCCTGAGATCACCATCATGCTCGAGCTGTATTTCTGGCCGATGGCCTGCTCGCTCGCCAGCCGGATCGCTCTCATGGAGGCCGGCGTCGACGCGCGCTATCACATGGTGCATCTCTGGACCAAGAAGGTGCTGGAGGACGACGGCGACTTCCGCGCCGTCGCGCCGAAAGGCGCGGTGCCGGTGCTGGTGCTCGAGAATGGCGAGCGGCTGACGGAGAGCGCCGCGGTGCTGCAATACATCGCGGACCTCAAGCCCGAACTCGGCCTCGCGCCGCCGCCAGGCCATCCGGACCGCTACCGCTTGCAGGAATGGCTGAGCTTCATCGGCACCGAGATCCACAAGGGATTCCTGTTCCCGACCTTCTGGTACAAGGACGATGCATCGCTCGCCAAACCGCGTGCCAGGATCGGACAGACCTTGTCGGTGCCATCAGCGCATCTTACCGACCGCGAATTTCTGGTCGGTAACCGCTTCACGGTAGCGGACGCGCATCTCGCCTGGGCTCTGCTGTTGCTTCGCACCGCCGGCGTCGATGTGGCGCAATGGCCGCCGCTGGCCGCCTATCTCGGACGCATCCAGGCGCGGCCACAGGTCAAAGCCGCCATCGGCATCGAGATGCAATTGTGGAAGAGCGTCGCGGCGTGATCGCCGCGCGCCCGGCGCCACGTTACTGAAACGCGACCTCGGCGAAGCTGCGCAGCTTGCGCGAATGCAGCCGCTCGGATTCCTGCTGCTTGAGCCGCTCCAGCGCCTTCAGCCCGATCTGAAGGTGCTGGCCGACGCGCTGGCGATAGAATTCGCTCGCCATGCCCGCCAGCTTGATCTCGCCATGCAGCGGCTTGTCGGAGACGCACAGCAGCGTGCCATAGGGCACGCGGAAGCGATAGCCGTTGGCGGCGATCGTCGCCGATTCCATGTCGAGCGCGATGGAGCGCGATTGCGACATCCGCCGGATCACCTGCGGCCCGCTGATTTCCCAATTTCGATTGTCGACGCTCGCGACCGTGCCGGTGCGCATCAACCGCTTGAGCTCGAATCCGGTGAGCCCGGTCACCTCGCCGACCGCCTCCTCAAGCGCGACCTGCATCTCGGCAAGCGCGGGGATCGGCACCCACAGCGGCAGCTCGTGATCGAGCACGTGATCCTCACGGACATAGCCATGGGCCAGCACATAGTCGCCGAGCCGCTGCGTGTTGCGTAAGCCAGCGCAATGCCCGATCATCAGCCAGGCATGCGGCCGCAGCACCGCGACGTGGTCGGTGATGTTGCGCGCGTTCGATGGACCGATCCCGATATTGATCAGGGTGATGCCGCGATAACCGGGCTCGACGCGATGAAACGCCGGCATCTGCGGGACGCGATCCGAGGCCGTCCCGCTCACGCCGCCGCCTGCCAGCGCGTTGCGCGTGATCACATTGCCGGGCGCGACGAACGCCTCGAGGCCTTCCTCACCCGATGCGAGACGCTGCAGGCTCGATTGCGCGAAAGCGTCGACATAGAACTGGTAGTTGGTGAAGATCACGAAATTCTGGAAGTGCTCGGGATCGGTGCCGGTGTAGTGATAGAGCCGGCGCAGCGAGTAATCGACGCGCGCGGCACGGAACAGGGCCAGCGGCTCTGGCGTCCCCGGCGTCAGTTCAAACGTCCCGTCCGCGATCGCATCGTCCATCGCCGCAAGGTCGGGCGTATCGAACACGTCGCGCAGCGATCGTGTGAACGCCGAACTGTCGGCGATGGTCAGCGCCGCCTCGATATTGATGTCGCGCCGGTAGGCGAAATGGATCGGAATCGGCTCGTTGGACTCGCCGATCTCGACCGCCACGCCATGGTTCTTGATCAGGAGCCCGATCTGTTCGGTCAGATAGGTCCGGAAAATATCCGGCCGGGTGATGCTGGTCTCATGAACGCCAGGTCCCGCGACAAAACCGTAGGCGAGACGGGAATCGAGCCGGGCGTGCGACGAGGTCGTGATGCGGACGAACGGGTAATGCGCCCGCACCCGCGTCGTGCACGGCACCCCGTTGACATAGGCTTCGAAGCGACTGCGCAGGAATCCCGTGTTGCGCTCGTAGATCTCCTCGAGACGGGCAACGGCGGCCGCAGCATCGACGAACGCTTCGGTCGTGATCGGCGGCGGGGTTTCGATGGGGGGTGTCGGAGACATTGTTCGCTTTGCACCGGATCCGTTGCCGAGTTGAGACTCGCCCTGGATCAGCGCAGTATAGCGACAATGGCCTCCAGTTCCAGATCGACCCCGGACTGCCCTATTCCGGCTCGCGCGGCGGCAGCGCGCAGATCTCGGACCGGGTCAGGAACCGGCGCTCGCGCCCGTTGTCGAGCGAGAACATGCCGCCGCGGCCGGGAACGACGTCGATGATCAGATCGGTGTGCTTCCAGACGTCATATTGCGAACCGCTGATATAGAACGGCGCCCCGCCGATCTCGCCGAGCTTGACGTCATGATCGCCGATCAGGAAGTCACCTTGCGGATAGCACATCGGCGACGAACCGTCGCAGCAGCCGCCCGACTGGTGAAACAGCACTGGCCCATGATCGGCGATGATCTCGGCGATCAGTTCCAGCGCAGCCGGCGTCGCGGTCACCTTGTCAGCCATCTCGGCCTCCGTGATAGAGGCTCCGGCGGGACACCCCGCCGAAGCCTGTCGCGTTCGTCCGCAGCGCGCGGCCTGAGACCTCAGAAGAAGCCGAGCTTCTTGGGGCTGTAGCTGACCAGGATGTTCTTGGTCTGCTGGTAGTGGTCGAGCATCATCTTGTGCGTCTCACGGCCGATGCCCGATTGCTTGTAGCCGCCGAACGCCGCGTGCGCCGGATAGGCGTGATAGCAATTGGTCCACACCCGGCCGGCCTGGATGGCGCGGCCGAACCGGTAGCAGCGATTGGCATCGCGGCTCCAGATGCCGGCACCGAGACCGTAGAGCGTGTCGTTGGCGATCGAGAGCGCTTCGTCGTCGGTCTTGAAGGTGGTCACGGACACGACCGGTCCAAAGATCTCCTCCTGGAAGATGCGCATCTTGTTGTGGCCCTTGAAGACGGTCGGCTTGACGTAATAGCCGCCCGACAGCCCGCCGCCGAGATTGTTGCGCTCGCCGCCGATCAGGACCTGCGCGCCCTCCTTCTTGCCGATGTCGATGTAGGAGAGAATCTTCTCCAGTTGCTCGGAAGATGCCTGCGCGCCGATCATCGTGGTCGGATCGAGCGGGCTGCCTTGCGTGATCGCCTCGACGCGCTTCAGCGCGCGTTCCATGAAGCGATCGTAGATCGACTCCTGGATCAGCGCGCGGCTCGGGCAGGTGCAGACCTCGCCCTGATTGAGCGCGAACATCACGAAGCCTTCGACCGCCTTGTCGAAGAAATCATCGTCCTCGGCGCAAACATCGCTGAAGAAGATGTTGGGCGACTTGCCGCCGAGTTCGAGCGTCACCGGGATCAGGTTCTGCGATGCATATTGCATGATCAGCCGGCCCGTCGTGGTCTCGCCGGTGAAGGCGATCTTGGCGATCCGGTTTGACGACGCCAGCGGCTTACCGGCCTCGAGGCCGAAGCCGTTGACGACGTTCAGCACGCCCTTCGGCAGGAGGTCGCCGACCAGTTCGAGCCACACCAGGATCGAGGCCGGCGTCTGCTCGGCGGGCTTGAGCACGACGCAATTGCCGGCGGCAAGCGCGGGCGCCAGCTTCCAGGTCGCCATCAGGATCGGGAAATTCCAGGGAATGATCTGGCCGACCACTCCGAGCGGCTCGTGGAAGTGATAGGCCACCGTGTCATGGTCGATTTCTGAGATCGAACCCTCCTGGCCACGAACCACGCCGGCAAAGTAGCGGAAGTGATCGATCGCCAGCGGAATGTCGGCGGCCGTCGTTTCGCGGATCGGCTTGCCGTTGTCCCACGTCTCGGCGGTGGCGAGCTTGTCGAGATTGGCCTCCATCCGGTCGGCGATCCTGTTGAGGATGAGCGCGCGCTCGGCCGCGCTGGTCTTGCCCCAGGCGTCCTTGGCCGCGTGCGCGGCATCGAGCGCCGCCTCGATATCCGCAGCGTCCGAGCGCGGGATTTCGCAGATCGGCAACCCGGTGACCGGCGAGATGTTGTCGAAATATTTTCCGGAGCGAGGTTCGCGCCATTCGCCCCCAATGAAATTGCCGTAGCGCTTGGCGAACGGCGCCTTGAGCACGGACTGCATGTCCACCTTGTTCATGTGTTCCTCCGTTGGCACGCCGATGCACACGGCGTTGGCTCCAACGGTCGGTCAAATCATGCGCGCAGAACAGGGACCCGCGTCAGGCGCCGACGGGAACTGTCGCAAATCTGAGACAGAGTGCGCCGCCAATCGGCGGCGGCGCGACATCGCCTGGGGGCTGAACCCGGCTCCCGGCGGAAACGCCCTAACGATGCAAGCCAAGCAGCTTCAGCTTGCGGTGCAGTGTCGCGCGGGACATGTCGAGGTCCTTGGCAGCCCTGGACACGTTGCCGCCGGCCCGCGCCAGCGCGCGCTGCAGCACCGCGCGTTCCGCGGCAACGAGGCCGCCATCATCGCGGGTCTCGCCGATCAGATCGGCGGCCGGCAGCGGCCGCGCCAGCGACGCCGCCGTGAGGCCGAGCGCACGGCGCGCGGCACGCGTCGCACCGACCACGAGGTCGTCGCGATCGACCGCTAGCAGCGAATTCACGGCGCGCTCGCTTCTCGGTGTCAGGAGAATTCGTGCGTCGGGAAACGCCCGGCGGAAGTTCTCGGCTTCGATCGCGCGCGCGGCATCGGTGACCGTGGTCGCGATCAGACGGGAGAATCCGCCTGTCAGGTCGGCCCGACAGGAGGAGACGTCGAGCGCGGCGGCCAGTTCACCGTGCTCGTCGAAGACCGGCGCAGTGGTGCAGAACAGGGCGGAATTGCGCGTGAAGAAATGCTGCTCGCGATCGATCGACAGCGGCCGCTTCTCGACGATGCAGGTGCCGATGCCGTTGGTCCCCTCATGCTTCTCGCTCCAGACCGCACCGGTCCAGAGCCCCCATGCGTCGAAGGTCGCGTCATCCGCGTTTGCGCCGCGCCGGTCGACGACAACGCCGTCGCGGTCGGCGAGCAGCACCGAACAACCGACCCCGCCCACGGCAAGGAACAGCCGGTCGAGCGTGCGCTGGGCGACCGCCAGGAATTCGGCGAGACGCTGCTGCGCGGCGGCGACGTCAGCCTGCTGGAGACGATACGAAGGCAGGCGGCTCGCCGGATCGAGCGCGTGCAGATGACCGGAACGACGCCACGACGCCGACAGGTCGGAGGGCGCTCCGCCTCCGGCCAGCACGTCGAGAACCTTGTCCGTATGCATGACACCTGGCGACCGGCTCATGCTTCCCTCCCTGCTCCGCGGGCTCTGTGACCCTCGGGAGCGCGGCGTTGTTGGCCCTGACACCCCTATATTTTGCAGAATATAGCGTGCCCCGAGGGCTTTCAAGGGAAGGCCTCATTGCGGCGCTTCCGGAACCGGTGTATCCTCCCAAGCCACCTGCCCGAGGCAAGCCGCGCACGGGTGTCAGTCGCCGCGGCATCAATCGACCGCCGTCCCCGTTCTCTCGATCCGCACCCCTCCCATTGGGCATCACGGCCGGCACATGAAGACGTTCGTGTTGTCGAAAAAGCCGTGGTCCGGAAGGACCGCGCTACTGGATCCGCGCGAGCACCGCGAGGCGGCGGATGCCCTTGTTGCGGTAGGCGTCGAGGAACGCGTAATAGTCCTTGAACGAGACGCAACCGTTGGAGTCGCCGTTCGGGCCGAGCATGAAGGTGTGCGCGAGCAGGCCGTCGCGGTTGAAGATCTTGCCCTCGCCGCCGATCGGATTGAGCCGCAGCGCAGGCACGCCGTGGAACAACGCCTCGCGCGGCTTGAGCTCGTAGATGTGCGGCGGCGTCACGCCGACCATCTTCATATGCGAGGACCTGGGATCGTCGAGCCGGGAGCCGAGGCCGGAATGCGCCTCGAGCCGCGTGCCGTCGGGCAAATACACGGTCTTGGCCGAGATGTCGTAGACCGCGGTCTGGCGGTCATAGGGCGGCGAGCCGCCGAGCATCGGGTTCTGGTCCAGCGTCGAGGGAATGCTGCCGGTGACATTGGCGTCGGCGGAGGCGAAGGAGAGCAGCCCGCCGCTCGACTCGCGCTTGCCCCACAGCTTCTCGACCATGGTCTGCCGCTCGCTCGATGCGATCGACAGCACCGCGGCCTTGGCGCGCGCGGCCATGTCACGGACGCCACCGGATTTCGTCGCCTGCTTGGCCTCGGGCGCCTTCTCGGCCGCCTTCGACTCAACCGTCGCGGAGGGATCGTTGAGCGCCACCTTCAGATTGGCGGCGGCTTGCTTCTTGGCGGTCTCGACCGATTTCGGCGCCGGCAACGGCTTCGATGTCTCAGCGAGCTCTGCCGTCGCCACCGCCCTCGCCGCGACGGCGACCTTGGGTTCAGCGGCCTGCTTGATCGGGTCGATCTGCGGTGCGGCGTCGGCCACGACGCTGGACGCGACGCCCTCGGGCGCGGCGGCCGCAAACCGATCGTTAAACATAAGTGACGGTGTCGGGGCTTCCGACTTCGCGACCTCGGTCTTGGCGGGCGCCGCCGGCGCGGGCGTCAGGGACGCGAACACCTCGTTGAACGCGGGTGCGGGCCGCGCGGCGACCGCGACGGGCCGCTTCACCACCGGCGCGTCAAACGACGCATTGCCGACCGACGGATAGACGCTCGCCGCAAAGATGTTGGCATAGACGGTCCAGGCGCAGCCAAGCACCAGCCCCGCCACCGCGGCGCTGCCGAGGAAATGCTGCGGGAGGATTTTTCGGGAGGATTTCTTGCGGCTTGGCGCCCCAAGAACATACGCACTCGCACTCGTACCCATACGCCCGGCGCTCAAAACAGGTCCACCTTTGTCCCTCACTCGACGCATCGTCGAACGGTGTTCGGCTCAACGTCGCGCGGGGGCACAGACGGCCATTAAGGCGACTTTTAGTTAAATGCGACTTAACCGGATGCGATCCCCTGCAGCGCGGGAAGTGCCTGTGGCGTAGGGCTTTTTTAAGATGGCATTGGACCGCCAAAACGGCTTTTTTGTCCCATGATGGGACATTCCGGCACGCGGTTCCGCTACCGCATGCCGAGATAAATCCTAGGGAGAATTTCCTTGCCGACGGCCCCGTAATCGAGCGGGGATCGAGCAAAAACCATCTCTCAATAGCTGAGCTTCGGATACCAGTCCGCGCCGCGCCCTTCGCGCGTGGTGTCGAGCAAGGTCCAGAGCGGATCCATGTCCCGCGCGCCGCGCGGGTCCTGGCCGGGGTCGACCGTGCCGGCTCCCATTTCGCCGGCCCAGAAATGCCGGATCACGCCGCTCTGGCGGGTGAAGACATTGTAGCCCGGCACGTCGCTGTCATCCTTGCTGACATAGTCACGCGTGTAATCGCCCGACGCATCCGAATAGACCTTGTGACGCGTCCAGCCGCGCGCCTTCTTCGCCTCGATCAGCCGCGCGATCGGCGAGCGTGCCACGAACACGAACGACACGCGCTGCTCGATGTCAGGCAGCTTCTCCTCCCACGTGCCCATGAACGATGTGCACATCGGACACGGCTTCTCGCGCTGCGGACCGAACATGTAGCTGTAGATGATGAGCGTCTGCTTGTTGCCGAAGAGATCGGCGAGCGAGGCCGCGCCGGACTCACCCGTGAACTCATAGGCCCTGGTCACCTCGCCGCCCGGCGGCAAGGCGCGGCGCAGCTCGGCGACGCGCGCGATGTACCGGCGCAGCTCGATCTCCTCGACGAGCAGCGCCTGGCGCGCCCGACGATATTCGGCGCTCTCATTGGGAAAGCGCCTGGCGTTGGTGTTGGCGAGTTCGCCGGCGGGCTTGAGGACGGAACTGATCATGGTTGGAACCTCGCGTGGTTGACGGGCTCCCTGGAAGACGAACCGGAACCGGTCGATCCGACATCAACGACGACGATTTACTGCAGTTCCGGCGGCGGCGAGCGGTCGAAGACCTCGCCCTTTGCGCCGTCCAGCAGATCGAGCGCGTAAGTCTCGATCACCAGCGGCCCGCGCATGCGCTTGGCCTCGGCGACGGTTTCGACATGGGCGAAATTGTCGCGCACCGAGGCCGGCATCGCCTGCTCGACCTCATGCACATACAGCAGCTTGCCGGACAGCTGCGCCGGGCTCGGCTCGGGCATGTTGACCCAGCGAATGCGCTGGCCTTGTTGTGCGACGCAGGTGCCCTTGGGGAGATAGAAGGCAAGCCAGCCGGTGGTGCCGTAGTCCGGCGACAGCACACAGCTCGCGCCGGAGCGCGCGCGCACCGCCTCGATCTCGCCCGCGAGCTCCTGCCAGCCGACACCGACGCTACGCACGGTGGCGTCGCGGCGGTAACCCGAGAGCCAACCGGTGTTGGCCTGCACGATCAGCAGCGCAAACAGCACGACGCCTGTCGGCGCAGCCCAGCGGCGGCAGAAATCGATCGTGCGCTGCTCGCGCGGCGCCCACTGCACCTGGATCGCCGCGACCGCGGCCGCCACCGCAAAGGCCGGATAGACCGGCGCGAACCAGTTGGCCTCGACCCGCGCATGCAGCGCGTGCCAGGTGAAGTAGACCACGATGGTCCAGAACATCGTGTTGACCAGCACGCGCGCGGGCATCGCGCCGGCGCGGCGCCGGTAGAGCGCGTAAAGGCCCATCACACCGAGGATGAAGACCAATGGCGTCGCGAACGCAAACTGCGTCGGGATCAGCTCGGCAATGTAGTTCGGCCGGAAGTCCTCGATCCGGGCGCGGCCCATCTGCTTGATGAACGACACCCAGTGGTGATCGGCATTCCAGAGCACGACCGGCGCAAACAGTCCGGCCGCAACCAGGCCGCCGAGATAGAGCCAAGGCGAGAGATACCAGCGCCGCAGCTTCGGCACGACAGCAAGCCAGATCAGGATCGCGGGTCCGAAGAACAGCGCCGTGTATTTCGACAGCAGCGCCAGGCCTGCGCTGACGCCGACCGCGAGCCACCAGGCGCCGCGGCCGCTCTCCAGCACCTTTGCGAGCGAATACAGCAGGAAGCTCGCCGCAACCAGCAGCGGCGCATCCGGCGTCACGATCAGCGTACCGACGGCGGCCATCAGCGTGACATTGAGCAGGATCGTTGCGCTGGCGGCGATGCGCCGGCCGCCGAACAGGATCTCGGCCGCCCGATAGATCGCCCAGCTCATCGGCAAGGCGAGCAGGATCGACACCAGCCGCACGCCGAACGGCGTATCGCCCGCGATCATGGTGCCGAGCCGGATCACGATCGCGACCATCGGCGGATGGTCGTAATAGCCGCCGGCGAGCGCCTTCGACCACATCCAGTAATAGGCTTCGTCGAAGGTCAGCGGCGTCCATGCGGCGGCGGCCAGCCGCAACACGACCAGCGCGCACACCGCAAGAGCGGTGTTCCGGGCCAGCCGCGCCTCGTTCGCGTTCATGCCACCGTCATCGCTTGCGCCAGACGAACAGCCCGGACATCGCGTAGTTCCACACCACGCCCATCAGCGCGCCGGCCGCGCCCGCAAGCCACCAGATCGGCTCCTGGTCGTAGACCGAGAACGCGACGCCGACATTGGCAAGCAGACCGACGCTGCAGACCAGATAGAACAGCAGCAGGCCGCGCAGGATGCCGAAGCCCTTCAGCCGCTGGTCGCGATAGGTCAGGAAATTGTTGAGGATGAAGTTGCTGGTCATGGCGACGATCGCGCCGGCGGCCTGCGCCTCCGGGAACGGCGCCTTGAACAGTTCCAGCGCGATGAACAACACGCTGAGATGCACCAGCAGGCCGAGCCCGCCGACCGCTGCGAACAAAATGAAGCGCAGCGAGATCACGTCGTTGGTCAGCTTCGCCAGCACCAGGCCAAGGAAGTCGAGCGCGACCATCGAGTCAAGCTTGCTCTCGCCATGCTGACGGGCACCGAATGTGTAGGGAATCTCGACCGCGCGCAGCTTGCCCTCCGCCGTCGCCACGACATCGAGCAGGATCTTGAAGCCCTGGGTCGACAGCTGCGGCGCGAGCTGCTCGAAACGGTCGCGGCGGATCATGAAGAAGCCGCTCATGGGATCGGCGATCTCGACCTTCAACGAGCGCCGCGCGATCTCGGTGGCAAAGGCGCTGGCGCCGGCGCGCTGCTTGTTGAAGCCTTCGGTCTTGTAGCCCTCGATATAGCGGCTGCCGACCACGAGTTCGGCCTCGCCGCTCTGCAGCAGTGCGACCATCTTCGGGAGCTGGGTTTCGTCATGCTGGAGATCGGCGTCCATGACCGCGGCATAGGGCGCGCTCGACGCCAGGATGCCCTCGATGCAGGCGCCAGACAGGCCGCGCCGGCCGATCCGGCGGATACAGCGCACCCGGGAATCCTTCCGCGCCAGCGCGCGCACCACGTCCCAGGTCCCGTCGGGCGAATTGTCATCGACGAAGATGACCTCCCAGGAGACGTCCTTCAGGGTCGCGTCGAGCCGGCGGTACAGCACCGTGACATTGTCGCGTTCGTTGAAGGTCGGGACGACCACCGAAAGCTGCGGCAAACTTGCTGCTTGCGAGGCGGTTTCGGGGGCTAGCTTGATGGCGTCATTCATGAGCGCCAGCGTATAGCCGCAGCCTCCCCCGCTGCCAAGGCGGGCCGGCCCAAACGCGGTCTCGGGAAGCGGGAAAACGGGGCAAAATAGCCCTAAAAATGCCAACGACCACGAACAAGGGGCGCGCGTACATCCGGCGCAGCCAAACAATGTCGTGGTCGTCCCGGCGCCGGAGCCCTTAAGCTGCAACGTCGCCGTTATGAGCTAGATAAGTAACCCCCATGCGATCCGCAAGGGGCGGTCTGCAAATGGGTCTTGGCGCTAGTTGTTGGGGACTTCCCGGATCACCGGGCCGCGTGGCACCGGGGCCGCCGGTGCGGCCTCGGCGGCGGGCGCCGCCTGCGGCTGCACGGCTGCGGGCTTGGTCGGGTTACGGAGCTGGCTTGGCGACGGCCCATAGATGAACGCCGCCGCGAGCGCCACGGCCGCGACCACTGCGCCCAGGAAGCCTGCCGTCGATTGTGACCTCATGCCGATCAATCCCCTCGCCTCCGCGGATTGATATCAAAAATCGGCCGGCCGCAACAGGATTCGGGAACCTATTTCGCCGCGGCCCTGCGGCGGGTAAAGGCGGTCACGATGTCCTTCTGCGCCAGCTCGATCGCGCGATTGGCGGTGGTCAGATTGGCGTCTGCATCCTGCTTGGGAAACTGCAGCGACAGGAAGTCGATCAGCGACACCCGAAAATTCTGCCGCTCCGAGGGACAGACATTGGCGATCAGCGAGCTGAACTCCTGGTCCGACATCGCCTTGTTGCTGTCGCGGGGATATTCGCGGGCGAGACAATTCCAGTAGGCGTCGCGACCGGTGATCGCGAGCTTGTGCGCATCGTCGACCTCGTCGGCCATTGCAGCGGACGATACGGCAGCGGAGGACGTGATCAGGAGGGCGGCCGCAACCAGCATGCGCATGTGTTGTTCTCCATTTTGGCGCATCGTAGCGAAGAGCGACAGCGACGATAAGCACCCGCGCGGCAATCTGGCAAACTGGCCAATCACGATTATTTTGACTACTCTCGATCCCTGTTCCCCTCCTCGCGATGAGTGCAGTCGTGGCCAAAGCTCCCACCAAGGCGACCAAGACAGAGACCAAGACAGACGCAGGCAACATCTATATCGGCATCGGCGGCTGGACTTTCGAGCCGTGGCGCGGGGTGTTCTATCCCGAGAAGCTGACGCAGGCGAAGGAGCTGTCCTACGCCGCCTCGAAGCTGACCTCGATCGAGATCAACGGCACCTATTACGGATCGCAGAAGCCGGAGAGCTTTCGCAAATGGGCCAGCGAAGTCCCTGATGGATTCATCTTCTCGCTGAAGGGGCCGCGCTTTGCCACCAACCGCCGCGTGCTCGCCGAGGCCGGCGATTCGGTGAAGCGGTTCTATGATTCGGGCGTGCTGGAGCTGAAGGACCGGCTCGGGCCGGTGCTCTGGCAGTTTGCGCCGACCAAGAAATTCGACGGCGCCGATTTCGGCAAATTCCTCGAGCTGTTGCCGCGCAAGCTCGACGGGCGCGCGCTGCGCCACGTCGTCGAGGTGCGTCACGACAGCTTTTGCGTACCCGAATTCATCGCGCTCATTCGCGAGCACCAGGTGCCGGTGGTGTTCGCCGAGCACGGCAAGTATCCGGCGATTGCCGACGTCGCCAGCGACTTCGTCTATGCCCGGTTGCAGAAGGGCAATGACGAACTGAAGACCTGCTATCCGCCGAAGCAGCTCGACGCCTGGGCCAGGCGGTTTCAGGACTGGGCCGGCGGCAGCGAGCCGGACGATCTGCCGCGGGTCGACAAATCAGCGCCGAAGAAGACGCCGCGCGACGTGTTCGCCTATGTGATCCACGAGGGCAAGATCCGCGCGCCCGCGGGCGCGATGGAATTGATCGAACGGGTGAAGTGAGGGATAGCTGATGGCGAAGGCGAAAAAGCTGTTCACCATCGGCTACGAGCAGACGCCGTCCAAGGCCGTGCTCGACGAGCTCCAGCACGCCGGCGTCAAGCTGCTGGTCGACGTTCGCGCGGTGGCCTCCTCGCGCCGCCCCGGCTTCTCCAAGAGCCAGCTCGCCGCAGGCCTCGACGAGCGCGGCATCGGCTACGTCCATCTCCGCGGCCTCGGCACGCCGAAGAGCGGCCGGGAGGCGGCGCGCAGCGGGCAATATGGCCTGCTGCACAAGATCTATTCGGCGCACCTGAAGACGGTGCAGGCCAAGGAAGAGCTCGACGAGCTGTCGGCGCTGGTGAAGAAGTCCGGTCCGGTCTGCATCCTCTGCTACGAGCGCGACCACGAACATTGTCACCGCCGCTGGATCGCCGAGATCATCGAGGAGCGCGACGGCGTCAAGATCGACAATCTCGTGGCGCCGCAGGTCTAGCCTTTTCCCTCCAGGCGCAACGTCCCCTGCATCATCTGCACACAGGCCCCGCCGACATGCGCGGATAGGACTGCGCCATTCTGCTTGCGCACGCGGGTCAGCAGCAGGCTCGGCCGGCCCATGTCAAAACCCTGGCCGACCGTCAGCTTCAGGTCGGCGTCGCGCAACGGATCGAGCGTGGCAAGCAGCGCGGCCGCGGCGACCGTGGCGCTGCCGGTCGCCGGATCCTCGATCAGGCCGCTCGATCCCGGAAAGAACATCCGTGCCTGCAGATCGCACGGCGCCTCCGCGACGGGGACGTCGCGGGTGTAGAAGTACGCGGAGAATGCTCCGTCACGGGGGAAGAAACGGGCGAACGCCGCCGCATCCGGTTTTGCCCGCCGCACCGCATCGCGCGATGCGACCTCAAAGACCAGGAACGGCGTTCCGACGCCGACCACCTGCGGTGCCTGGCGATCCGTCCTGACGTCGTCTGCCGTGAGCGAGATCAGGCTCGCGACCTCGCCGGAAGAGAACTGCGCCAGGCGCGACAGCGGCTGTGGCGCGGTCAGCTCAGCGGCGACGACCCTGCCGCCCTCGCGCGCGATATCGACCGGGACCAACCCCGCTTTCTCCTCGAAGATCAGACGCGGCTTCAGCTCCTTCGCAAGCTGTGCCAGCACGAAGGCGGTGCCGACATTGGGATGCCCGGCAAACGGCAGTTCTCTGACCGGCGTGAAGATGCGAACCTGGGCGTCGTTGGCCTTGTCCTGCGGCGGCAGCACGAAGGTCGTCTCGGAATAGTTGAACTCGGTCGCGATCGCCTGCATCTCTTCGCTCGACAGCCCTTCGGCGTCGAGCACCACGGCGAGCGGGTTGCCGCCGAAGGCGCGATCGGTGAAAACGTCGACGGTGATATAGCGGCGCTGCATCTTGCGTGTCCTTGTGCCGGTCATTCCGATGGCGCCATCGTAGCACAGCAGCAACGACGCCCTTCAGAGCATTCGGTACAATCACCCGCGAGCTAGAAGCGAAACAACTCGCGCGGTGACGCGAGCACGCGCGCGCGCTCGTCGGCGTCGGTGACGAGCTCATCGAGGAATTTGCGGTTCGTCGCGTAGCTCTGCGTCGCCTCGAATTGGGTGTGCGGCCAGTCGCTGCCCCACAGCAGCCGGTCGACGCCGAAAGCCTGACGCAGCAGCGGATAGGCCTGCTTGGCGAACGCCTCACCGGCCGCGCCGTTACGATAGGGCGCCGAAATCTTCACCCAGACGTTTCGCGTCGCGCCAAGCTCGAGCACCGACTGGAATCCGGGATCGTCGATGCCGAGTTTTGGATCGGGCAAGGCGAAGTGATCGAGCACGACTTTCACGCCCTGGTCGAGCAGGTTTGGCGCGAGCGTCGCGAGATCGGCGGCGCTGCGCTGGATCTCGACCTGCCAGTCGAATGTCCTGATCTGTGCCAGCATTGCCGTCCACTCCGGCGACGAAAGATCAGGCAGCTTCTGGCCGACCAGATTGAGACGGATGCCGGCGACGCCGGCGCGATCGAGCGCGCGTAGCTCGTCGGCGGCAACGGCAACGTCGACGACGGCGATGCCGCGCAGGCGGCCGTTGGTCGCCTTCAGGCATTCGGCGAGATAAGAATTGTCGGTGCCGAGAAAGCTCGGCTGCACCAACACGCCGTTGGTGATGCCGTTCTGGTCGAGCTGCTGCAGATAGAGCGCGAGCGGCGCGTCGTAGTCAGGCGCATAGCGCCGGCCGGGCGCGAGCTTCAGTCCGCGATGGAAGACGTGGGCGTGGGTATCGATCGCGAGTTGTTTCGGCACCTCAGCCCTCAATCCGCCTGCCGACAGTGCGGCAACCACTCCCGCGGCAAACCGGCGCCGCGTCAACCCATGTTCGTACGATGTCATGATCATTCCTCATCATCACGCGCGCGTGGCGACCGCCTGCTCGAAAACCTTGCCGCGGGTCTCCGGCAGCATCAGCACCGCGACCAGCACCAGCGAATAGGCGAACGCCGCGTCGATCCCGATCGCCGCACCGAGGCCGATGCGATCGCTGAGATAGCCGACCAGGAAGGGAAACGCCGCGGAGACGATGCGGCCGAAATTGTAGCAAAACCCGACGCCGGTCCCGCGCACGCCTGCCGGATAGAGTTCGCTGAACAGCGCCGCCATGCTGGCGGGAATGCCCGCCGAGAAGAAGCCCAGCGGGAATCCGAGTACCAGCATCTGCGAATTCGAGAGCGGCGCGAAGATGTAGACCAGCACCGTCACGACGCAGGCGGCGGCGAACAGCGTCACGTTGGCGCGCCGCCCGATCCGGTCGCTGATGATCCCCGAGACCACGCAGCCGCAGAAGAAGGCGACGATGATCACGGCGAGATAGGCGCTGGAGCCGAGCACCGAGAGATGCCGCACCTCGCGCAGGAAGGTCGGCAGGAATGTCGTCAGCGCCGCATAGCCGCCATGGGCGCCGATGCCGAACAGGCCGCCGATCAAGGTCGAGCGCAGCACGTCGCGGTGAAAGATTCCGGCAAGCGTCGCAAAGAACGGCGGCTCGGCCTCGCGCGTTGCGGCGCGCGGCGGCTCCTTCAGCCCGCGGCGGATATACAGGATCAGCAGCGCGGGGATCAGGCCGACCGCGAACAGGATGCGCCAGGCGATCTCGGCGGGCGCATAGGTGAAGACCAGGGCCGACAGCAGCACCGCGGCGCCCCAGCCGACCGCCCAGGCGCTCTGCACGGCGCCGAGCGCCTTGCCGCGATGCTCGGCGCGAATGATCTCGGCCATCAGCACCGCACCGCAGGCCCATTCGGCGCCGAAGCCGATGCCTTGAATGGCCTTCAGGATCACGAGCTGGGTGTAGTTCATCGCGAAGGCCGAGGCGAAGGTCGCGAGCGCGAAGGTCGCGACCGTGATCTGCAACGCCTGCACCCGACCGAAACGGTCGCCGAGCGCGCCGCCAAGCCAGCCGCCGAACGCGCCGAAGAACAGCGTGACCGAGCCGAGCAACCCTGCATCGGCCTTGCTGATCCCGAAGGCCGTGATCAGCGCCGGAATGGCGAGGCTGAACATCTGGACGTCGAGCGCATCTAACCCCCAGCCGCCAAAGCTTGCCCAGAAGGTGCGCCGCTCGAGCGGCGAGCATTCGCTGTACCAGTTTGCCATTTCTTCTCCCTGTGAATTCTTATGTTGTTGTGTTCGACGGCCGCGCTACCGGATCTCGGCGTGGTAGCGGAAGCGATCCGCCGGCCCGCGCGAGCGGCGCCATTCGATCGGCCGCCGCTCCAGATCGAAGGCCAGACGCTCGATCACGATCAGCGGCGCGTTGGCCTCCAATCGCAGCAGGCGCGATTGCATCTCGGTCGCGATCTCGACGGTGAGGATTTCATCGGCGGAGACCACGACCTGGCCGCAGCGGTCCTCGTAGAGCGGATACAGCAGGTCGCCGAACTCGGAGGTCCCGAGCGCGAGCAGCGCATCGAAGCGCGACCTCTCGAGCCAGATCTCCTCGGCCAGCAGCGGCACGTCGTCGATCAGCCGCAGGCGCGACAGGCTGATGACGGGCTCGCCGACGCCGATGCGCAGCGCCGAGGCGACAGCCGAAGTCGCCGGCATCGCCTTGCGCCGCAGGATGCGGCTTTGCGGCACGCGGCGCTCGCCGCTCTCGGACTGGAAGCGGAAGAAGCGGAACAACGAGGAATTGAACCGCGCGCGGCGCACGAAGGTGCCGCGGCCCTGCTGGCGCTCCAGCACCCCGTCGCTGACGAGCTGATCGATCGCCTTGCGCACGGTGCCGATCGCGACGCCGTAACGCGCGCCGAGCTCGGCCTCGGAGGGGATCAGGTCCCCCGGGCGCCATTCGTTGCGATTGATGCGCGCCGCGAGGTCGTCGCGAAGACGCTGGTAGCGCGGCAGGCGGTCGTCGCTGGCTGAATTCATATAGTCATCTATATGAGTATAGGACGCCGCGTCAATCGCCACCATAATACCTCCGATCTGGATGCTGCGCCCTACCCCAACTGCCAGACCGGCACCGGGTGCTCGTAACCCCGCACCGGGATCTCGCCGCGCGAGACGGCGTCCTTGCATTCGTCGCCGAGCGCCTCGCGTACCGCAGACGAGATCAGGAATTGCGAGCCGAGATCCTTGTTGAGCGCCTCGAGCCGCGCAGCGAAATTCACGGTGTCGCCGATCACGGTGTATTCCTTGCGCCGCGGCGAGCCGATACTGCCGGCCACGACCTCGCCGATATGGATGCCGATCCCGATGCGCAGCGGCCAGCTCGACGACGCATTGGTGCGCTCGTTGGCGGCCAGCATCTCGCGCGCGGCGGCGACCGCCTGATGCGCGGCGTCGCCGGCCTCGAACGGCGCGCCGAACAGCGCGAGAAAGCCGTCGCCGAGAAACTTGTTCACGATGCCGCCATGGCGATCGAGGATATCAACCAGCACGGCAAAGGCGCCGTCGAGCCGATCCACCACCTCCTGCGGCGAGCGTGAGCGCGCGCCTGCGGTGAAGCTGCGGAAATCGACGAACATCACGGCGACGCGGCGGATGTCGCTCGCGGTCGTGGCGCCCTCCGCCATCAGGCGTTCGACCACCTGCGGCGAGACGTGCTGGCCGAACAGATTGGTGATGCGGTCGCGTGCGGTGGCAGCCGCAATGCTGGCCGCGAATTGGCGCCGCAGCTGCAAGCCCACCCCACCGGCCAGCACGCCGCAGATCAGGATGATCGTGCTGCGCGCGGCGTGATAATAAATGCCTTGATCGGCCGCGACGCCGTCAGCCGCATGGAAGAACACCGCCATGTAGAACAGCTCGGTCGCCGCGACGAATCCGGTGAAGGTCGAGAGCCAGAAATCGAGCCGTAGCGTCGAGAGAATGATGAAGACGAAATAGACCAGAGGGGCGACGAAGCCGAGCGCCTCCTGGCGGCCCATGCTGTCGATATGCAGCGCCAGCACGACGGTCGGCAGTGAGGTCTCGACCAGCGCGCCGATGTAGCGCCGGATCACCGGCAGGTCGCGGCCCTTGCGCCTGTACCAGCTGATCGCACCATGCACCCAGATTTCGAACAGGATCAGCGGAACGGTGACATAGAAAATGTAGTCGGGGCTGAGATTGCCGTGCCAGACCCGGCTGACCGCCTCGGGCGCGAACACATACACCAGCAGGCTGATCGCCCCCAGCACGATGGTCGTGCCAATCAGCACCTTGATGCGCAGCAGCTCGGTGGTCATCACCTCGCGCATCAAAGCGTGTTGGAAATCGGCGGATACGGTCGTGTCCTGCACCGCTTTGTCTTTAACCCAGAACCCGGCCATGCCTCTCACCCGGTCATTCCGGGATGGTCCGAAGGACCAGACCCGGAATCTCGAGATTCCGGGTTCGGTGCTTCGCACCGCCCCGGAATGACAATGAACAATCACTCCCATTCTGCCTCAATCGAGCGTACGGCGGAAGCGCGTCACGGCGACTGTCATGGCGAACAGCATCAGGGCGGCGAGCGCAATCGTGTCATATCGCAGGTTCGGCATCGCCGCGCCCTTCAGCATGATGGCACGGACGATGCGGATAAAATGGGTCAGCGGCAGGACCTCGCCGATATATTGCGCCCAGACCGGCATGCCCGCGAACGGAAACATGAAGCCGGACAGCAGGATGCTCGGCAGGAAGAACATCATCGAGAGCTGCATGGCCTGCAGCTGGTTCTGCACGATGGTCGAGAAGGTATAGCCGATCGACAGATTGGTGGTGATGAACAGCGTGGTCAGCAGCCCCAGCAATGTAAGGCTGCCGAGCACCGGTACGCCGAACAGCAACACGCCGATGCCGATGATCAGCCCGGCCTGGATGAAACCCACCATCACATACGGAATGATCTTGCCGAACATCACCTCGACCGGCTTGATCGGCATCGACAGCAGGCTTTCCATCGTGCCGCGCTCGATCTCGCGCGTCACCGACAGCGCGGTGAAGATCAGCATGGTCATGGTGAGAATGGTCCCGACCAGGCCGGGCACGATGTTCAGGCGGGATTCAGCCGCCGGGTTGTAGCGGGCATGGGCGCGGATCTCGAACGGCATTTCGGGCGGATCGCCGATATGCAGGTCGTGCGCCAGCGCCGACTGCACCAGCGGCCCGAGCGCGCCGAGCGCCGAGCCCGCCGCGACCGGGTCGGTGGCGTCGGCCGCGACCAGCAGCGCCGGCTTGTCGCCGCGTCGCACCGCGCGCTCGAAGCCGCGCGGGATCTCGACGCCGAACAGCACCTTGCCGGATTGCAGCAGCTCATCGAACTGCTCGACGGTGTGCACCTCGCGCGTGAAGCGGAAATAGGCGGTATTCTCCATCGCCTTCAGGATCGAGCGTCCGAGATCGGAATCCTCCTGCAACAGCACCGCGGTCGGCAGATGACGCGGCGTGGTGTTGATCGCGAAACCGAACAACAGCAGCTGCATCACCGGGATGATGATAATCATGGCGAACGATACGCGGTCGCGGCGAAGCTGGATGAATTCCTTGACCAGCATCGCGTAGCTGCGCCGCCAGAAGCCGAATACCGGCTCCCTCTCTTCACCATTCCGGATCGTATCCGTCGCGCTCATCGGAAGTCATCCCTGGAAGTTGTCTCTGGAGCGCCCCATCAGGTCGATGAATACGTCTTCGAGCGACGGCTCGCTCGCCTGCCAACGCCACTTCGCGTTGCGGCGATACGGCGCAATGGCGCCCTCGAGCGCCGCCTTGTCGCGGCCGGAGACGTGCAGGCTGGTGCCGAACGGCGCCACCATGTCGACGCCCGGCTTGCCCGTGAGCTCGGCCATCAGGCCGTTGAAATCCTCGCCGGTGACGGTGTAGGTCGACAGCTCAGACTTTGCGATCACCTCATCCACCGTGCCATGCGCCAGCAGATGGCCGTAAGCGATGTAGGCGATCTCATGACAGCGCTCGGCTTCGTCCATGTAATGGGTCGAGACCAGCACGGTGAGGCCTTCGGCGGCGAGTGCGTGAATCTCGTTCCAGAAATCGCGCCGCGCCTTGGGATCGACGCCGGCGGTGGGTTCGTCGAGCAGCAGCAATTGCGGATTGGGCAGCGTGCAGGCGCCGAGCGCCAGTCGCTGCTTCCAGCCGCCCGACAGCTCGCCGGCGAGCTGCTCCTCGCGCCCCTTGAGGCCGATGCGCGCGATCATGTCGCGCGCGGCGCCGCGCGCGTCCAGCATGCCGTAGAGCCGCGCGACGAACTCCAGATTCTCGCGCACCGACAGATCCTGGTAGAGGCTGAAGCGCTGCGTCATGTAGCCGACCTTGCGCTTGATCTTGTCGGCATCGCGCCGGATGTCGTAGCCGAGGCAGGTGCCCTCGCCGCTGTCTGGTGTCAGCAGGCCGCACAGGATGCGGATGGTGGTGGTCTTGCCGCTGCCGTTGGGGCCGAGGAAGCCATAGATCGAGCCGCGCTTGACCTGCATCGACAGGTCATGGACCACCTCGCGCCCATTGAACGATTTGGTCAGGCCCTTCACATCGATCGCGATGGACGATGCGTTGGAGCGGGCGTTGGTCGGACCGCCGTTCATCTGCGCTCCGCCATCGGCGTCTTCGAGTTAGTCTTGGGATTGAGGTAGATACTGATCGGCTGGCCGACGCGGAGGACATCGGGCCGGCTCGGCCGCGCCTGGATCAGATAGACCAGCTTGTTGCGCTCATCCAGGCTGTAGATGACGGGCGGCGTGTACTCCGCCGTGGTGGCGATGAAATAGATCTTGGCGGTGAGATCGGCGGCGCAATTGTCGCAGGTCACCCTCACCTCGTCGCCGAGCGCGAGCTTCGGCAGCTCGGTTTCCGGCACGAAGAAGCGCAGCTTCATGTTGCCGGGCGGCATGATCGACAGCACCGGCCGCTGCGCCTGCACCATCTCGCCCTCGCGGAAATAGATCTGCTGGATCGAGCCCGCGATCGGCGCAATGCCCTTGCGGCGGTCGAGCCGGGTCTGCGAGGTGACGACACGCGCTTCCGCGACGCGCAGCGCCGAGACGGCGGAATCCAGATTGGCCTGGGTGCCGGCGCCGGTGCCGCGCAGCGAGGCGGCGCGGTCATAGCTCTGCTGCGCGTTGGCCAAGGTCGCGTTGTTCTGGTTGAGATCGGCGCGCTGCAGATCGTCGTCGACCGAATAGAGCATATCGCCGGGCTTAACCTCGTCGCCCTCGCGCACGTTGAGCTTGATGACGCGGCCGGATTCATCGGGGCTGACGAAGATCATGTCGGCCTCGACCCAGCCCTGGAAGCCGGGGTCGCGCTTCTCCTTGCAGCCGGCCAGCGCCACGACCAGCGCGACTGCTGTCACCAGCTTCATCGTGCGCGACGCGGTCATGTCTTCCTCCGTTCGCCGAAGATCAGATCGAGATGAACCTTGAACATCGCGAGCCCATCGAGCGGCGCGTGCCGGTCAAACAGGCTCTGCCAGATCACCGCGACGATCGCGGGCGCGACGACCAGCTGCGGGAAATCCCCGAGCTCGCGGTGCGTGATCTCGCCGCGCGTGATCGCGAGCTGGACCAGCGCCTTCATGCCGGTCAGGCCCTTCGACACCACCTCGCGGAAATAGAAATCGGCGATCGCCGGAAAGCGCGGCCCTTCGGACACGATCAGGCGGATGATGTCGCCGCGCCGGGTCGCCACGACCTCGCGCATGAAGGTCTCGGCAAATCGCTCCACCGCGTCGCGCACGGGACCGGTGATCGTCGGCAGCGCGGTCAAGCGGCCGATCAGCGGCACCAGTGCGGTGCGGATCAGCTCCTCGAACATCGATTCCTTGTCCTTGAAGTAGAGATAGAGCGTGCCCTTGGCGACGCCGGCCCGCTTGGCGACGTCGTCGAGCCGCGTCGCGGCAAAGCCGCGTGCGATGAACTCGTCCATCGCCGCCTCGATGATCGCCGCGCGCCGCTCCGCGGATTTCCCGGCGCGGCTCGCAGCCGGCTTCGTCTCAGGCACTGTTGCCGAGGCCACCTTCGGGATCCTCGCCGCGGCGGCCCGGATCGTGATCCGGCGGTTGGCGGGCTGGGTGCGGGTCGTCTTATTGCTGCGCTTTGTCATGGCCAGAATATGACTGACTGGTCAGTCATTGTCAATGCGATTCAGGAAAGCCCGGTTCGATACGAAATGTTCCTGTTCGCGTGCTTGAGCGGGATCAAAAACCGTTCCCATTTCCGGGCTGACGGTCAGAGGCCGTGCGACCGCGGTCTCGCGGCGCAACACTCGAGGAAAGCCGGGTCCCGATCGCCCCTACGGGTCCCGTGCACGCTCAAGCGTGTACTGCATTCCACACCGCCCTCTCCGTCATTCCGGGGCGTGCGAAGCACGAGCCCAGAATCCATCGCGCCGCGTAACTCCCGGACAAATGGATTCCGGGCTCTCGCTTCGCGAGCCCCCAGGTGCGCAATTGCGCACCGGGGAATGACGACGGAAAGAGTTGGCGCGCTACGTGTGAAACTTCAGCCCATCGAGGATCTTGTCGACCACCTTGCGCTCGGCGCGAAAGGCAAGGCCGACGAGGTTGAGTTCCGTGCGCGCGACCGCCTTCACGACCTCGCGGTTGGCAGCATCATGCGTGGTCTTGAACATGTCCTCGGTATAGAGCGCAGGTTTCACCTCGCGCGCCAGCGCACGTTCCAGCGCGCGCGACAACTGCGCGCGGTCGGCGCCGTAGATCAGGATCGGCTGGCCGATCAGGGACAGATACTTCGTCCCCGAGCCGTCCTCGTAGTTCTCGCCGATGCATTCGGGAAAGGAAGCGGCGATGCCACCGGCGAGAAACGACGCCACGTTGAGCTTCTGCCAGACTTCCAAGTCGGTGCGGATCACGACCGCGATCTTGGTATCGAACTGCATGGCGCGAGTTTAGCGGCAGCGGCGGCGGAGACCAGCCCTGACGGCGCAAGGCACGCTAGCATATTGGTGACAGCGCGTAGCCCGCATGAGCGAAGCGATATGCGGGTTCGACCGCCCCGGATATCGCTTCGCTCATCCGGGCTACGAGAGCCGAGTTGTTGTTTCCGAATGTCGCAGGCCCTCACGCGGCCTCGCGAACGGACCGCTTACCCCTTGGCGTCGCATGCCCAGGCGCGGATCACGCATTCCTTGCCGCCATAGTCGTAGCATTTCTTGGTCGCGGCATTGAGCGAGCTCGAGATCTTCGGCGCCACCGCATAGCCATGCGCGCCGCAAGGATTCCTCATGTCGATCGCGAGCGCGGCACAGGCGCGCTTCATGGTCACGGTGGTGCAATCGCCCTTGCACTGCTTCAGCGCCGCGGCGCGCGCCGCGCCTTCCGCCGGGTAGTCGTAAGCCTGGCCATACGCCCCGCATTTGCCGACCGCGAACGCGCCGGCCGCGCGAGCCTTGGGGATGAAGGATTCCACGGAGAAGCGCGTGGCACCGAGTAGCAATGTCAGGACGAGAATCGTCAGCGCGCGGCGCTGCGCGGCGGCGGTCGAAATGATCAAGCGGAAATCCCCCAAAGTCCGGCGCGGACTGTACAAAGGGGTCGTTTCCAGATGGTGAATGACGGGTTGCGACGAGTTCTATCCGCTGGTCGTCCCGGCGAAAGCCGGGACCATAACCACCGCCTAGTGTGATCGAATTCGCTGGGGCCCCAGCGTCGCACAACAAGTGCATCCTGTGGTTATGGGTCCCGGCTCGCGCTTCGCTTGGCCGGGACGACGGCAGATGGAGCTAGCCGCGGCGCGCGGCTTCCAGCGCCTGCGGCGTGTCGATGTCGAGGAAGGCGCTGTTGCCTTCGACCGGGACCTCGGCGACCACCTCGGTATGCTTGGCGATCAGATGACGGGCGCCGATGTCGCCGTCGAGCGTCATCAATTCCCTGAAGAAGCGCCGCGACCACAACACCGGATTACCGCGGCGGCCCTCGCAGACGGGCACTGCGATCAGATGGCCGCGATCGGGCGCAAAGTTTTCGATCAGGCGATCGATCAGCTTCGCATCGATCAGCGGCATGTCGCCGAGGCAGACCACCGCGCCATCGGCGCTGTCGGAGACCGCCGAGATGCCGGCTTTCACTGAGCCGGCGAGACCGCCGGCGAAATCCGGGTTGCGGACGAACCTGACCTTGAGTCCATCAAGCGCCTGCTCGACCAGATCGGCCTGGTGCCCGGTGACGACGATCACCTCCGAGGCTTTCGAGGCCAGCGCCTGCTCGGCGACGATTCGCGCGAGCTTCTTGCCGTCGAGCTCGGCGAGCAGCTTGTTCGGGCCGCCCATCCGGGTCGAACGTCCGGCGGCGAGCACGATGGCCGCGACGTTGCGGTTGCCTTCGGTGTCCGGGACGGTGCGCGGCTGCGGCCGCGTCACGATCTCCATCAAGAGGCCGCCGACGCCCATGCCGGTGAGATCCGACCGTGTCACCTTGATGCCGGCGAGCAGCCGCATCAGCACCCAGTCAAAGCCGTTCTCGACCGGCGAGCGGGCGCAGCCCGGCGCGCCCAGCACCGGCACGCCGCCGGCGCTGCCGATCAGCAGCAGATTGCCGGGATCGACCGGCATGCCGAAATGCTCGATCGCGCCGCCGATCTCGGTGATGGCGGCCGGGATCACGTCGCGGCGGTCGGCGATCGCCGATGCGCCGAACACGATGACGAGCTCGGCCCCCAAGCCGAGCAATTCCTTGATCGAAGCCGCGAGTACGGTCTCGTCATGCGGCACCCGGCGCTCGGCGATGATGGTGGCGCCGGCCGGCGCCAGCCGCTCGGCGGTGACGCGCAGCGTCTTGTCGATCACCTTCGGCGCAAGGCCCGGCAGCAGCGTCGAGACCACGCCGACCTTCTTGATCGTGTAAGGCGCGATCCGCAGCGTATCCTTGCCCGCGACTGCAACTGCGGCATCGCGCAGCCGGCCCTCGACGCCGAACGGGATCAGCTTGACGGTCGCGATCATCTCGCCTTCGACCACCGGCTTGAACGCTGAGAGCGTTGCAAAGGTGATGGCCTCGTCGACGCCGTTGATGCGATCGACCGCGGCGCGGTCGACCACCAGCACGCCGGGGCGCGCCGCGAACAGATTGGCGCGGCCGGTGAAGGCGCGCTCGACATTGACGCCCTCGCCCGCCACCGCCTGCGCGATGCTGGCGGCCGCGACGTCCTCGGAGACGTCGCCCTCCTCCAGCCGTACCACGACGATGTCCTTGACGCCGGCTTTGGTCAGCGCCTCGACCTCGTCAGGGCCGATCGTGGTGCCCTTCTTCAGCACCAGCGTACCCTGGCGGAGCGTGTGCACGGTGACGCCGCCAATCGCGTCGGCCGGACTGGCGGGACCGAACTTCATGCCGCTTCTTCTTTTTCTTTGGGAGGCAAGCGCAGCTGCGCGGTGATCTCGGCCATGATCGCAACCGCGATCTCCGACGGCGACACCGCGCCGATATCGAGCCCGATCGGCGCGTGGATGCGCGCGATGTCGCTGTCCTTGGCGCCCTGCGCACGCAGCCGCTCGGCGCGCTTGGCGTGCGTCTTCCGCGAGCCGAGCGCGCCGATATAGAAGCAGTCGCGGTCGAAGGCGTGCAGCAGCGCCGGATCGTCGATTTTGGGATCGTGCGTCACCGCGACGAACGCCGTGTAGTGATCGACGTTGAGCGGCGGCAGCGCGACGTCGGGCCATTCGGCGACCAGCGGCACGTCGGGGAAACGCTCGGGGCTTGCAAACGCCGTGCGCGGATCGACCACGGTCACGTCGTAATCGAGCGAGCGCGCCAGCGGCGCCAGCGCCTGGCTGATATGGACAGCTCCGATGATCACGAGCTTTGCGGTCGGCGCGTAGACGTTGAGGAACAGCTTCTTGCCCGCGACCTCGACATTGCCGCTCTTGCCCATCCGCAGCTGCTTGGCGAGCTCGGCGCGTAGCGGATCGGCGGCGATGTCCTTGGCCTTGACCAAGCGCTGCTCGCCATTGGCGGTGTCGGTGACGATGATGACCGGGCGGCGCGCGGCGCGTTCGGCATTGAGCTCTTTGAGGATCTCGAGTTTCACGGCAAGTGCCCCGTTTCCGAAGTTCGTACCTCTCTCGCGGCGCCCTCTCGTACGAACTTCGGAAACAAGAGGGGCACTTGCAACTTAACGATTGTAGTGCCGCTTATCGATTTGAAGTTCCTGAACCGCATGCGCGGCATACACTACAGGAACTTCAAATCGGCGGCACTACCCGACCTTCTCGACGAACACGCGGATGGTGCCGCCGCAGGAAAGGCCAACATTCCAGGCCGTCTCGTCGGCGACGCCGAATTCGAGCATTTTTGGCTGGCCGCTCGCGATCACGTCGAGCGCCTCGGTGACGACCGCGCCCTCGACGCAGCCGCCGGAGACGCTGCCCAAGAACGTGCCGTCGTCATTGATGACGAGGCTCGAACCGGCCGGGCGCGGCGCCGAGCCCCAGGTCTCGACCACGGTGGCGAGCGCCACGCCATGGCCCTGCTTCTGCCAGGTCTCGGCGGCCTGAAGGATGTCTTCGTCGCGGTTCAGCATGGTGGCCTCCTGCTATCGGGTCAGGCTTCTTAGGCTACAGAGCGGATCAGGCTGCGGTGGTGCGCCGGTGGCGGGGATGACAGCGCCCCGATCAAGCCCTTGATGGACGTCAAGTTATGCACCGGACGAAATTCGTCAACGTGGGGCAGCATCATTTTGATGCCCTGGGCCTTGGCCTCGAAGCCGGAATAGCGCAGCAGCGGGTTGAGCCAGATCAGGCGGCGGCAGGAGCGGTGCAATCGGTCCATCTCGAAGGCCAGTTTGGCATCGGCCTCGCGTTCTAGTCCATCGGATATAAGGAGGACGATCGCGCCCTGCCCGAGCACCCGGCGGGCCCAGAGCTGGTTGAAGGTGTGCAGCGAGGTCGCGATCCGCGTCCCGCCGGCCCAGTCCTCGACCGAGGACGTGCAGCTCGCCAACGCCTCGTCGGGGTCACGCGCCCGTAACGCGCGCGTCACATTGGTCAGGCGGGTGCCGAACAGGAACACGGAGACCCGCTTGCGGTAGTCGGTGATGGCGTGGAGGAAGTGCAGGAACAGGCGGGTGTACTCGCTCATCGAGCCGGAGATATCGAGCAGCGCCACGATCGGCGCCGGCTTCTCGATCCGGCCGAGCTTTCGGATATCGATGATCTCACCGCCGGTGCGCAGCGAGTTGCGCACGGTGCGCCGCATGTCGAGCCGCAATCCCCGCGCATCCGGCTGGTAGCGGCGGGTGACCAGTTCGGCCTGCGGCAGCCGCATCCTGGCGATCTCGCGCGTCACCTCGGCGATCTCCGCCGCGGTCATCTGCGCAAAATCCTTCTTCTGCAGCACCTCCTTGTCGGAGACCGAGAGCTTGAGCTCCTGCTCCTGGGCCTGCGGCCGCTCCTCGCTCTTCGCCGGCTGCGCCATCGCCTCCTGGACGCGGCGCGAGGCCGGCGGCGGCTTCTTCCTGGCGTGATCGGGCAGCGGGACCGAATCCAGCATGCTCTTCCACTCCTCGGCGGCGCGGAAGAACAGCTCGAAGGCCTGGCGGAAGATCAGCGCATGCTCATGGCGCTTGACGAAGATCGCCTCCAGCGTGGCGTAGAAGTCTAAGCGATGGCCGACCTCGATCAGCTGCAGCGCATCGAGCGCATCGATCACCGAGCCCGGCCCCACGGGAAGCCCGGCCGCCCGCAACGCGCGGGCAAAGCCGATCACGTTGTCGGCCATGTGGCCGGTTGGGGGATTGAGGTGGTTGATGGCCATTAGATGCGCACTCTCTCCAACCCGTCATTCCGGGACGCGCGCAGCGCGGGCCCGGAGTCCATTTTTCAACGCCGATGCGGCCCAATGGATTCCGGGCTCGCGCCAAGTGGCGCGCCCCGGAATGACGAACCTTTGTTGCGGCGCCCGACTGAACGTTGTTGCGGCGCGCGCGACTTACGTCTCGCTCGTCGCTTCCTTCAATGTCTTCTGCAACGCATCGCCCTGCATGCGCGCGATGTCGTCCTGGTACTTCAAGAGTGCGCCCAGCGTGTCGCCGACCACCTGCGGCGTCAGCGAGCGCGCGTCGAGCTCGGACAGCGCGGTGGCCCAGTCGATGGTCTCGGCGACGCCCGGCGACTTGTAGAAATCCTGGTTGCGCAGCGCCTGCACGAAGCGAACCACCTGCTGCGACAGCTTCGCGGAGATGTTCGGCACCCGCGACTTGACGATCGCGAGCTCGCGGTCCGCTGTGGGATAATCCACCCAGTGATAGAGGCAGCGGCGCTTCAGCGCGTCGTGGATCTCGCGCGTGCGGTTCGAGGTGATGATGACGATCGGCGGCGCCGGGGCCTTCACGGTGCCGAGCTCGGGGATCGTGACCTGGAAGTCGCTGAGGATTTCGAGCAGATACGCCTCGAACGCCTCGTCGGCGCGGTCGAGCTCGTCGATCAGCAGCACCGGTGGCCCGGCGACATCGGGCTCGAGTGCCTGCAGCAGCGGCCGCTTGATCAGGAAGCGCTCGGCGAAAATATCGCTGGCGAGCTGGTCGCGATCGGTATCGCCGGAGGCTTCCGCAAGCCGGATCGCGATCATCTGCGCCGCGCTGCTCCACTCGTAGACGGCGGAAGCAACGTCGAGGCCTTCATAGCATTGCAGGCGGATCAGCTTGCGCCCGAGCGCCGCCGACAGGACCTTTGCGATCTCGGTCTTGCCGACGCCGGCCTCGCCTTCGAGGAACAGCGGCCGGCCCATGCGCAGCGCCAGATAGGTCACGGTCGCGAGCGACCGTTCGGCGAGATAGCCGCGCGACGTCAGCAGCTCCTCGAGCGCATCGACGGAAGTGGGTAACGCCGGTGCACTCATGGAACAGCCAGTCTTCGAACAGGGGTTAGCAAAATCACGCCGTGGATTTGGTTCTTGGAACTAGACCTTGCGATCTAGCTCTTGGGATCTAGTCCCTTGTCTAGTCCCTTTGATCTAGTCCTTGGCGTTGGCGGCTTCCACCGCCCTGCGCGTCAGAACGCCGATCAGGTGCGCGCGGTATTCCGCGCTGCCGTGCAGGTCGCTGTTCAGCCCGTCGGCCGGAACCGCGATGCCGTCGAGCACCTTGTGCGAGAAGCGCTTCTTCAGGGCCTCCTCGAACGCGGTGACGCGGAACACGCCGTCAGAGCCCGCACCGGTGACCGCGACGCGCACGTCGGACGGACGCTTGGCCACGAACACACCAACCAACGCATAACGCGAGGCCTGGTTGCGGAACTTGACATAGGCCGCCTTCTTCGGCAGCGGGAACATCACCTTGGTGATGATCTCGTCCGCCTCCAGCGCAGTCGAGAACAGGCCCTGGAAATACTCCTCAGCCTTCAGGCGGCGCTTGTTGGTGACGATGGTCGCGCCCAGCGCCAGCACCGCGGCCGGATAGTCGGCGGTCGGGTCGTTGTTGGCGAGCGAGCCGCCGATAGTGCCGCGATGGCGCACGGCAGGATCGCCGATCATGCCGGCAAGCTCGGCCAGCGCCGGGATCGCCTCGCCCACGATCGCGGAGTTCGCGACCTCGGCGTGCTTGGCGGTGGCGCCGATCACCAGCGAGCGGCCCTTCATCTCGATCGTGTCGAGACCTTCGATATGGGAGAGGTCGACCAGATGCGGCGGGCTCGCGAGCCGCTGCTTCATGACCGGCACCAGCGTGTGACCGCCGGCGATCAGCTTGGCGTCCTCGTTCTTCACCAGGAGGTTGGCGGCCTGCCGCACGGTGCCGGGGCGATGATATTTGAATTCGTACATTGGAATGTCCTGATCGCTTGTCGCGACGAATTGCTGATTAGGCGAGGTCCGATTTGGCCATCGCCTTGGCGCCGGCGGCGATCGAAGCAACGATGTTCTGGTAGCCGGTGCAGCGGCACAGATTGCCTTCCAGCTCCTCCCGGATCACCTCGTCGGAGAGGTCGTGGCCCTTGCGATGGACCAGGTCGACGGCGGTCATGATCATGCCCGGCGTGCAGAAGCCGCACTGCAGGCCGTGATGCTCGCGGAAGGCCTCCTGCATCGGATGCAGCGGCGCGCCATCGGCCGCCAGCCCCTCGATGGTCTTGACCTCATGACCGTCGGCCATCACCGCAAGCGTCGTGCAGGACTTCACCGCCTTGCCGTCCAGATGCACGACGCAGGCGCCGCACTGCGAGGTGTCGCAGCCGACATGGGTACCTGTCAGCCGCAGGTTTTCGCGCAGAAACTGGACCAGAAGGGTACGGGGGTCGACGTTCGCGTTCACGGGGTTGCCGTTCACGATCATTGAAATCTTGGCCATCAGCACTCTCTTATCTGCCCCACCGCATATCGGCGAAGCAGGCGGTTTAAAATCATTCCAGACGGCATAATATGGGCGCGCCCTGCGATGGGCAACCTTTCGAGCCACCCATCCAGGACATAACGGCAAGGCACGGCGGGGCCTGAATGATCCGGCCCGCCTGCGGGGCTAACCTTGTACCGCCTTGGCAAAATTTGCAAAGAATTCGTCCGCCAGCTTCTTGGCGGCGCCGTTGATCAGGCGCTGGCCGAGCTGGGCGAGCTTGCCGCCGATCTGCGCCTCCACGTTGTAGCTCAGCAGCGTGCCGCCATCCTTGTCGGCGAGGCCGACGGTGGCGCCGCCCTTGGCGAAGCCGGCCACGCCGCCCTCGCCTTCGCCTGAGATCTTGTAGCCGTTCGGCGGATCGAGATCGCTCAAGGTGACCTTGCCCTTGAAGCGGGCCGAGACCGGGCCGACCTTCATCTTGGCGGTGGCGCGGAAGCCGCCCTCGTCGGTCTTCTCCAGCTCTTCGCAGCCGGGAATGCAGGCCTTCAGCACCTCGGGATCGTTGAGCTTGTCCCACACAGCCTGGCGCGGCGCTGCAAGCTGGACTTCGCCGGTCATTGTCATGGCCATGGGGGGACCTCCTCGATCGCTAGAACCTTTGCCCCCAAGTAAAGCAGCCCGGGCGCAAAGGAAAGGGCACCTTCGGAGGATGAGCGATGCATATTCGCACCGCAGCAAGACGCGTCCGCCGTTCACGAAATCGCGCAATCGACGCTGCCGAAATTGGCGGCAGCGGCGGGCCATTGGCAGGAGCGCGCGACAGTGGTTAGGTCGCGCGCCATGAGCACAGCCCTCTCCCCCCTGCTTGCGCCGATGCTGTCGAGCGCCGCGATGCGCGCGGTGTGCGACGACGCTGCCACCCTGCAAAACATGCTGGATTTCGAGGCCGCGCTGGCCGGCGCCGAAGTGGCCTGCGGCGTGATTCCCGCGGCTAGCGCGGGACCGATCGCTAGCGCCTGCAGGGCCGAATCATTCGACCTTGCCGCGCTGGCCGATGCCGCGACGCGATCCGGCAATCTGGCGATCCCGCTGGTGAAGGCCCTGACCGCCAACGTCGCCAAGGCGGATGCCGAGGCAGCGCGCTATGTGCATTGGGGGGCGACCAGCCAGGACGTCATCGACACCGCGACCATGCTGTCGCTGCGCGCCGGCATCGATGCGCTGCTCGCCGACCTCGACCGCGCCGTTGCGGGTTTTGCCGGGCTTGCCCGCGCCCATCGTGACACCGCGGTGGTGGCGCGGACCTGGCTGCAGCATGCGCTGCCGATGCCGTTCGGCCTGAAGCTCGCCGAATATGCCGCGGCCCTGCATCGATCCCGCAAGCGCTTGCTGCGCCTGCGCCGCGAGACGCTGGCGGTGCAATTCGGCGGCGCCGCCGGCACGCTCGCCGCGCTCGGCAACAACGGACTTTCGGTCGCAGCAGCGCTTGCGCAGGAATTGGACCTGCCCTTGCCGGATGCGCCCTGGCACACCCACCGCGACCGCATCGCCGAGGCCGCGTCGGTGTTCGCCATCCTCGCCGGCAGCTGCGGCAAGATCGCGCGCGACATTTCACTGATGATGCAGACCGATGTCGGCGAAGCCTTCGAGCCCGCCGGCGCCGGCCGCGGCGGCTCCTCGACCATGCCGCACAAGCGCAACCCCGTCGCCGCCGCGAGCGCGCTGGGGGCTGCGACCATGGCGCCGAACCTCGCTGCCACGATCTTCGCAGCGCAGGTGCAGGACCATGAGCGCAGCGCCGGCCCGTGGCATGCGGAATGGCCGACATTGCCGGGCCTGATGCTGGTGACCTCGGGCGCGCTTGCCGCCATCGTCGATCTCGCCGAAGGCCTCGAGGTCGATGCGGCGCGGATGCGCGCCAATCTCGATGCGACCCACGGGCTGATCATGGCGGAAGCCGTCACCTTTGCGCTCGCCGAAAAGATCGGCAAGGGCGACGCCCATCATCTGATCGAAGCCGCGAGCAAGAAGGCGGTCGCCGAGAAGAAGCATTTGCGCGACGTGCTGTCGGCGGATGCGACGGTCACCGCGCATCTCGACGCCAAGAAAATCGCGGGGCTGTTCGAGCCGATGGCCTATCAGGGCGCCTCGCAGGCGCTGATCGACCGTTTGCTGGCTTCACTGGACGAGAAATAGCGAAGGTGTCATTGCCGGGCTTGACCCGGCAATCCATCATCGCAAAGAGACTCATTCTCGATGGATGCGCGGATCAAGTCCGCGCATGACAGAAGGGTAAAGACGATGCCGATGATCAACGCCGACGGATGCCTGCTCAACGTCCAGGTGGATGGCCGCGATGGCGGGCCGACCTTGATGCTGTCGAATTCGCTCGGCTGCACCCTGCAGATGTGGGAGCCGCAGATGCGGGCGCTGACGCAGATGTTCCGCGTCATCCGTTACGACCGGCGCGGCCACGGCAAATCCGGCGTGCCGGCGGGCCCTTACTCGATGGAGCGGTTCGGCCGCGACGTGCTTGCGATCCTCGACGACCTCAATATCGAGAAGGTGCACTGGTGCGGCCTGTCGATGGGCGGCATGGTCGGACAGTGGTTAGGGGCCAACGCGCCTGAAAGATTCGGCAAGATCATCCTCGCCAACACCGCCTGCTACTATCCCGATCCGACCAACTGGCTGAACCGCATCAAGGCGGTGAAGCAAGGCGGCATCGCGGCCGTCGCCGACACCGTCATCGCGGGCTGGCTGACCGCCGACTTCCGCGAGCGCGAGCCCGAGACCGCGGCACGCATGAAGGCGATGCTGCTGGCCTCTCCCGTCGAAGGCTATCTCGCCTGCTGCGAGGCGCTGTCGACGCTCGACCAGCGCGCGCTGTTGCCCCGGATCAAGAGCCCGACCCTGGTGATCGCGGGAAAGCAGGACATGGCGACGCCGGTGTCGGCGGGTGAGATGATCCGCAGCGGCATTCCCGGCGCCAGCATGACGCTGCTCGATGCCGCGCACATCTCCAATGTCGAGCAGTCGCACGCCTTCACCGAAGCCGTGGTCGGCTTCCTGACGCAACGCTGACCACGACGCCGTAGCCCGGATGGAGCGAAGCGAAATCCGGGACAAGTATCGAGACGAACGCCGAACCCCGGATTACGCTTCGCTCCATCCGGGCTACGATTCCAAATGCACAACAGCATCATTGCGAGAAACGAAGCGACGAAGCAATCCATCCTTCCGCATAGGCGGCCCCATGGATTGCTTCGCTGCTCGCAATGACGGGAGGAGACATCAATGGACGACAATCAGCGCCGCGATGACGGCATGACGCAGCGCCGCAAGGTGCTTGGCAATGAATGGGTCGACAAGTCGATCAAGAACCGCAACGCGTTCAACACCGACTTCCAGGACCTGATCACGCGCTATGCGTGGGGCGATATCTGGACCCGGCCGCATTTCGATCACCGCACGCGCCGCGTGCTGGTGATCGGCACCATGGTCGCGCTCGGCCAGTGGGACGAGTTCCGCCTGCATGTGCGCGCAGCGCTCAGCGAAGGCGGCTTCACGCCTGAGGACATCAAGGAGATCCTGCTGCAGCAGGCGATCTATTGCGGCGTGCCCGCCGCCAATCACGCCGTCAAGGAAGCCGGCGCGATCATTGCCGAACTAGGGCTGCTGAAGGGATAGTTCGCTCGCCGGTGTGCTGGCCTCGGCGGCCGGCGCCTCGGTAGCGGGCTTCGGCGAGGTCTCGAGCAGCATCACGATCGCGGTGCCGAGCAGCATCAGAAGCTCGGCCGCATGCATCCGCAACGCTTCGATCTCGCCGACCTTGGATGCCATCATCATGCTGGCAAAACTCAGCACGCTGCCGAGGCAGAGCGCCACCGCCAGCGCCTCGTCCGCGCCGCTGCTGGTCTTGCGGAGCGGCGAGAACGCGGCCATCGCGAGGAAGACCGCGAAGAACGCCACCACGGTGATCCGCGCCAGCGCCAGCAGCCATGCCAGCCGCACCGTCGCCATCTTGCCGAGGTGCAGATAGTCGTTGGCATAGAACGCGATCGACACGCTCGGCCTCTCATAGAGGCCGTGGATCGGCGACACCATGATGCTGAAGGCGATGATGGTCCAGACCGGAATGAAATAGGCCGCAAGCAGCGCGCCGTTGAAGGAGCTGATCCGCCAGTTGCTCGACATTGCCGCTTCCCGCTTCTCTCCGGCGCCTTTGGGATCGGCGACGGTTCAGCCTGCGAGGTAACGCCGATCGATTGTCGGCAGCAATTTAAACCCTTTGTTAAGGTTAAGCGCGGTGCGATGGTTCCGGATCGATGCGATCGGCCCCGGCCAGGAGGACCTGCGCCGGCCGAGATAAAGGGGGTAAAATGACCGAAAGAACCCGCGTTTTCGTCGCGACGCCCTGCTTCGGCGGCGACCTGAAGATGGCCTATGTGCTGTCCGCCCTGAAGCTTCAGGCTGCGGCCACTGCCCGGGGCATCGACATCCAGTTCCACCTGATCGGAAACGAATCGCTGATCGTGCGCGCCCGGAACGAACTGGCCCACCAGTTCCTTGTATCCGGCGCCAGCCATCTGCTGTTCATCGATGCCGATATCGGGTTCGAACCCGAGGCCGTGTTCCGGCTGCTGGATTGCGGCACCGATGTTGCGGCCGCGGCCTACCCGCTCAAGCACATCGATTGGGCAAAGGTGCAGCGGGCTGCGGAAGCCAAGCGCAAGAACCTCGCGTCTTCCTCGCTGGACTATGTCGTCACATGGGAGGGCGACCAGCTCACGGCTCGCGGCGACGGCTTCGCCAAGGTCCGATATGCCGGAACCGGCTTCCTGATGATGAAACGATCCGCCCTCGTCAGGCTGTGCGACGCCCATCCTGAACTCAAATATCGGGCGAACCACAAGAGTAACGACTTGAACACCGGCGACCTGGTTCGCGCCGACCTCGACCGCGTTTCGCTGTTCGAATGCATGATCGACAAGACGACCGGCGAGTATTTGTCCGAAGATTACGCCTTCTGCCGGCGCTGGATCGATCTCGGCGGCGAAATCTGGCTGGACCTTCGAAGCGAGCTCACGCATTTCGGTTCATATGCCTTCCGCGGCCGCTTCGCCGATCAATTGGCCTGAGCGGAAAGCAGAAACAAATGAGCTGACAAAAGGGCTTCGCCATTCGGCGAGACCCTCTTGTTGCATCTGCTCAATTGCCCGGAATGAGCGCTCCGGATTGGGCTTCTGGCCCTGCCGGCGCGGATCCTGCTGCTCCCCGGGCTTCAGATTGCCGCCGTGGCTCGGCCAACACGGGTTCCGGCGCGATCATTGCGAGGCAACGAGGTGTCGACCCTGTGACATCGGAACCGCACCCGCCGAAGTAGTTATGTACAAGCCCTCTCTGCTGCTGCCACGCTGTTGCCGCCGCCGGGGTTCCACTGTTAGAAAATACCACGACGCGACGGATCAGGCTGCCGGGGGCCCTCGGCGCGTCACCCCTCGAGTTACGGCAGCGCATGGATTATTTCGCCCAGCAACTGATCAACGGCCTCGTGCTCGGTTCGATCTACGGCCTGATCGCCATCGGCTACACGATGGTCTACGGCATCGTCGGCATGATCAACTTCGCCCATGGCGACATCTTCATGATCGGCGGCTTCATCGCGCTGATCTCGTTTTTGGTGCTGGTGTCGCTCGGCCTCACCGCGATCCCCCTGATCCTTCTGATCGTGCTGCTGGTCTCGATGGCGATCACCGCGCTCTATGGCTGGACCATCGAGCGCATCGCCTACCGGCCCTTGCGGCATTCGTTCCGCCTGGCGCCGATGTTGTCGGCGATCGGCATGTCGTTCGTGCTGACCAACTTCTCGCAGGTGTCGCAGGGCGCGCGCGTCAAGCCGGTGCCGCCGATCATCACCGGCGGCTACACGCTGCATGAGGGCGCGCAAGGCTTCGCCGTGCAGCTCTCCAACGTCCAGATCATGGTCGTGCTCGCCACCATCGTGGTGCTGGCGCTGTTCACCTGGCTGGTGTCGCGCACCCGGCTCGGGCGCGACATGCGCGCGTGCGAGCAGGACCAGACCATGGCCGCACTGCTCGGCGTCGACGTCGACCGCACCATCTCGATGACCTTCGTGATCGGTGCCGCACTCGCCGCCGTCGCCGGCATGATGTACCTGTTGTATTACGGTCTGGTCGATTTCTTCATGGGCTTCGTCGCCGGCATCAAGGCGTTCACCGCCGCCGTGCTCGGCGGCATCGGCTCGCTGCCGGGCGCGATGCTCGGCGGGCTTGCGATCGGCCTGATCGAGACGTTCTGGTCGGCCTATTTCTCGGTGGAATACAAGGACGTCGCCGCGTTCTCGATCCTGATCGTGGTGCTGATCTTCATGCCGACCGGCCTGCTTGGCCGTCCCGAAGTCGAAAAAGTCTGACAGGCACTTCGTGAGCGCGACCTCAGCCCGCCCATCGCCCGCCGCGCAGCCCTCGGGCAGCGCCTTCATCCTCAAGAAAGCCCTGATCAGCGCATTGGTCGCGCTGGTGCTGTTCTCGCTGATGATCGGCGTGCGCACCGAGGCCGGACCGCAAGGCGGCCTGATCTACTGGACGCGGTTCGGCGACCTCGCCGCCCTCGTCGGCACGGTGTTCGGCGGCAGCATCATTGTCGAGCTGCTGCGGCAATGGTGGGGACCGGTCGACAAGGACAGCATCGTGCCGAAGCCGGTGCAATCGGCGATATCGTTCGCCGGACGATGGCTGGCGCCTGCGCTCCTGGTGTTCGCGTTCCTCGTGCCTGTCATCTTCTACAACCAGCGCTACATTCTCGACCTGTCGATCCTGGTCCTGACCTATGTGATGCTTGGGTGGGGCTTGAACGTCGTGGTCGGCCTCGCCGGCCTGCTCGACCTCGGCTATGTCGCGTTCTATGCGGTCGGCGCCTATTCCTACGCGCTGCTTGCGACCAATTTCGGATTGTCGTTCTGGGTCTGCCTGCCGCTCGCCGGCATCCTGGCGGCGTTCTGGGGCGTGCTGCTCGGCTTCCCGGTGCTGCGGCTGCGCGGCGATTATCTGGCGATCGTGACGCTCGCCTTCGGCGAGATCATCCGCCTCGTCATCATCAACTGGCAAAGCCTGACCGGCGGCCCCAACGGCGTCTCGGGGATTCCGCGCCCGACCATGTTCGGCATTCCGCTGACGCCGGGCGACGACGGGCTCGCCGCCAAGCTCGGCATCGAGTTCTCGCCGACCCACCGCCTCGTCTTCCTGTTCTATCTGATCCTGGCGATGGCGCTGCTCACCAACTGGGTGACGATCCGGCTGCGGCGGCTGCCGATCGGCCGCGCCTGGGAGGCGCTGCGCGAGGACGAGGTCGCCTGCCGCGCGCTCGGCATCAACACCACGACCACCAAGCTGACGGCGTTCGCGACCGGTGCGATGTTCGGTGGCTTGGCCGGCGCGTTCTTCGCCACGCGGCAGGGCTTCATCAGCCCGGAATCCTTCACCTTCCAGGAATCGGCGCTGGTGCTGGCGATCGTCGTGCTCGGCGGCATGGGCTCGCAGCTTGGCGTGGCGCTGGCCGCGCTCGCCATGATCGGCGGCTTCGAACTGTTCCGCGGCCTCGATCAATACCGCATGCTGGTGTTCGGCATCGCCATGGTGCTGTTGATGATCTGGCGGCCGCGCGGACTGATCGGCCATCGCGCACCCACCGTGTTCCTGGAGCGCAACCAGGCGATCTCCTCCGACCTCGTCAAGGAGGGCCACGGATGAGCGGCGACCACATCCTCACCGTCGACCGCCTGATGATGCGCTTCGGAGGCATCGTCGCGGTCAACGAGCTCTCCTTTGCGGCCGAGCGGCGCAAGATCACCGCGCTGATCGGGCCGAACGGCGCCGGCAAGACCACCGTCTTCAACTGCATCACCGGCTTCTACCGGCCGAGCGGCGGCGCGATCCGCCTCGCCCATGATGACGGCCGCACCATCCAGCTTGAGCGGCTGAACGATTTCCGCATCTCCAAGCAGGCCAAGGTGGCGCGCACCTTCCAGAACATCCGGCTGTTTCCCGGCATGACCGCGCTGGAAAACCTGATGGTCGCCCAGCACAACGCGCTGATGCGCGCCTCGGGCCTGACCCTGCTCGGCCTGCTCGGCCTGCCGTCCTGGCGCGAGGCCGAAGCGCGCGCCATCGAGCTGGCACGGACCTGGCTCAACCGCGTCGGCCTGCTCGACCGCGCCGACGATGCCGCCGGCAATTTGCCCTATGGCGACCAGCGCAGGCTCGAGATCGCGCGCGCGATGTGCACCGAGCCTGCGCTGCTCTGTCTCGACGAGCCCGCGGCGGGGCTGAACGCGCGCGAGAGCGGCGGCCTCAACGAGCTCTTGCTGTCGATCCGCAACGAACAGGGCACCTCGATCCTCTTGATCGAGCATGACATGTCTGTGGTGATGGAGATCTCCGATCACATCGTGGTCATGGACTACGGCGTCAAGATCGCCGAAGGCACGCCGCAGGCGGTGCGCGACGACCCCAAGGTGATCGCCGCCTATCTCGGCGCCGACGAGGAAGAGGCGATCGCCGTGATGGAGAGCGGCACGTGAGCGCGGCAGCGGCAACCACACCCCTGCTCGCGGTGCGCGGCGTGCGTGCGGCGTATGGCAAGATCGAGGCGCTGAAGGGCGTCGACATCGCGATCAATCGAGGGGAGATCGTCGCCCTGATCGGCGCCAATGGCGCCGGCAAGTCGACGCTGATGATGACGATCTTCGGCCGGCCGCGCGCCCGCGCCGGCACCATCGAATTCGACGGCCACGACATCACCGGCGTGTCGACCCACGAGATCGCGCGGCTGCGCATCGCGCAATCGCCCGAGGGCCGGCGGATCTTTCCGCGCATGAGCGTCGCGGAAAACCTGCAGATGGGCGCCGACGCCACCGAATGCAGCGAGGCCGAACGCGAGGCCGGGCTGGAGCGCGTGTTCGCGCTGTTTCCGCGGCTGAAGGAGCGCGTCACACAGCGCGGCGGCACGCTGTCGGGCGGCGAGCAGCAGATGCTCGCGATCGGCCGCGCCCTGATGAGCCGGCCGCGCCTGTTGATGCTGGACGAGCCCTCGCTCGGCCTCGCGCCGCTGATCGCGCGCCAGATCTTCGACGCCATCCGCACGCTGAACCGGCAGGATGGCCTCACCGTGCTGATCGTCGAGCAGAACGCCAACCATGCGCTGAAGCTCGCACATCGCGGCTACGTCATGGTCAACGGCCTGATCACGCTGGCCGGAACCGGCGCCGAATTGCTGCAGCGCCCGGAAATCCGCGCCGCCTATCTGGAAGGCGGCCGCCGCGGCTAGCTCAGCCCTGAGCGCCGCCCTTGCAGCAGGATGTGGCTGATGCAGCGTCGATTTGCCTGAAAATTGCCGGTGACTTCGCCGCGAAATCAGCCGAGAATGCCGGCGGTTTTGGGGCCCGGCGTGCCGGGCCCTTCCGCAAGAGGCAACGACCACGAGGGACGTCTCATGAAATCACTGAAGCTGATCGGCCTGGCACTGGGCGCGTCGTTCGCATTATCGGCGAGCGCGTTCGCGCAAGACATCACCATCGCAGTCGCGGGCCCGATGACGGGCTCCGAATCCGCTTTTGGCCGGCAGATGAAGAACGGCGCCGAGCAGGCAGTCGCCGACATCAACGCCGCCGGCGGCGTGCTCGGCAAGAAGCTCGCGCTGGAAGCCGACGACGATGCCTGCGATCCGAAGCAGGCGCGCTCGATCGCGGAAAAGATCGGCTCCGCGAAGATCCCGTTCGTGGCCGGCCATTTCTGCTCGTCGTCCTCGATCCCGGCCTCCGAGGCCTATGCCGACGCCAACGTGCTGCAGATCACCCCGGCCTCGACCAACCCGCTGTTCACTGAGCGCAAGCTGTGGAACGTGGCGCGCGTCTGCGGCCGTGACGACCAGCAGGGCCTGGTCGCCGCCGACTACATCATGAAGAACTTCAAGGGCAAGAACGTCGCGATCCTGAACGACAAGACCACCTACGGCAAAGGCCTCGCCGACGAGACCAAGAAGGCGCTGAACAAGGCCGGCTTCCAGGAGAAGATGTTCGAGTCCTACAACAAGGGCGACAAGGACTTCAACTCGATCGTCTCGCGCCTGAAGCGCGACAATATCGATCTGGTCTATGTCGGCGGCTACCATCAGGAGGCCGGCCTGATCCTGCGCCAGATGCGCGACCAGGGCCTGCAGACCGTGCTGATGGCGGGTGACGCCATGAACGACAAGGAGTTCGCCTCGATCACCGGCCCCGCCGCCGAAGGCACGCTGTTCACCTTCGGCCCCGATCCGCGCAACAAGCCGACCGCGAAGGCGATCGTCGAGAAGTTCAAGGCCAAGAACATCGATCCCGAAGGCTACACGCTCTACACCTACGCCGCGATGCAGGTCTGGACGCAGGCGGTCGCCAAGGCCGGCAGCACCGACGCCAAGAAGGTGATGGACACCATCAAGGCCGGCGACTGGGACACCGTGCTCGGCAAGATGGGCTTCGACGCCAAGGGCGACATCAAGGCGATCGACTACGTCGTCTACAAGTGGGACGCCAAGGGCAACTACACCGAGATCAATCCGAAGGGCTCCTGAGCCTCTCGCCTGATCAAGTTAGAGAGACGAAACGCCCAGGTCCGCCGGGGCGTTTTTTTGACCGGATACCCGCAAGTCTTACCAACGTCCTGCCGCAGGTCCCTGCTCACGCGCGGTCAAAGGTTGCTGCATCCGCCGCGGCTGATATACCGGTTCGAGCAGCCAAAGCTCGGACAAGGCGCGGACGGACTCGATCGTGAAAAACCTTCTCACCGATATTGCCGGCGTCAGCGTCGGCCACGCTGACGACGCCGTGATCGCTTCGGGCGTCACCGCGATCCTGTTCGAGCGGCCGGCGGTGGCCTCGATCGATGTCCGCGGCGGCGGTCCGGGCACCCGCGAGGACGCGCTGCTGTCCCCGCACAATGTCGTCGAGGCGATCGACGCCATCACGCTGTCCGGCGGCTCCGCGCTCGGGCTTGACGCGGCCGGCGGCGTGCAGGCCTGGCTCGCCGAGCGCGGCCGCGGCTTTCGCATCCGCGATGCGGTGATCCCGATCGTGCCGGGCGCGATCTGCTTTGATCTGCTCAACGGCGGCAACAAGGCATGGGGACGCTTTCCGCCCTATCGCGATCTCGGCTATGCGGCGGCGAACGCCGCCTCCGACAATTTCGAGCTCGGCAGCGTCGGCGCCGGCATGGGCGCGACCACCGCCACCCTCAAGGGCGGCCTCGGCTCGGCGTCGGCTGTGACCGACGACGGCGTCAAGGTGGCGGCGCTCGCGGTGGTCAACGCGGTCGGCAGCGTCACGGTCGGCAGCGGCCCGTGGTTCTGGGCGGCACCGTTCGAGGTCGACGGCGAATTCGGCGGTCGCGGCCTGCCGCCCGCGTTCACGCCGGACATGCTGAAGCTGCGGCTGAAGGGCGGCGCGGACGCCACCGCCGCCGAGAACACCACGCTCGTCGTTGTGGTGACCGATGCGCAGCTGACCAAGCCGCAGGCGAAGCGCCTTGCGATGATCGCGCAGACCGGCATGGCGCGCGCGATCTACCCGGTGCACGCCCCGCTCGATGGCGACGTGGTGTTTGCCGCGGCGACCGGCGCAAAGCCGGTCGATCCACTGTTCGGCCTGACCAAGCTCGGCGGGGTCGCCGCCAACACGGTGGCGCGCGCGATCGCACGCGGCGTCCATTTAGCCACCGCCCTGCCCTTCCCCGGCGCGCTGCCGAGCTGGCACGACAGATTCGATTAGGCGCTGACCGAAAGCGACGACGAGGCCTGAGCCGAGATCGCCTGCGACTGGCGCTGGATCAGCTGCTCGATGAAATTGTAGGACGAGGTCGCGTTGCTGCCCGCAGAGGACGAGGTCGCGCTGCTGGTGGTGGAAGCCGCCGCCGCCGACGTCATCGACACCTTGGAGCCGTCGGCATAGGTCGTGGTGGTGGTGGTCGAGCCGTCGCTGTTGGTCACCGACGTCGAGGTCGCGCCGTTCAGCGCCTGCATCAGCGGATCGGAGCTCGATCCGCCCGAACCACTGCTGGCGCCGGATCCGTCAGTCGAGCCGCCAGCCGCGTGGTGATGGTGATGGCCGCCGCCCTTGTGGCCCTGCAACGCCTGCGACATCTCGTCGAGGCTGACGCTGCCGTCGCCATTGGCATCGAGCTTGGAGAACACGTCGTCGGCCTGCGCGATGTTGGTGCCGCCGGCACCGAGCGCCTTCTCGAATTCCGCTTTGGTGATCTGGCCGTTGCCGTCGGCGTCGATCTGCGAGAACAGGTCCTTCAGCGCGTCCGACCGGCTGGTCGGGGTCGCACTGGTCGAGGCCGTGGTCTGCGACTGGCTCTGCGCGTCGAGCAGCGCGCTCATGGTCAGCGGCGAAATCTGCGTGGAGCTGCTGCTGCCCGAACCGGTAGCCGAGCTGCTGCTGGTCGATGTCGAGGTACCGGTCGAGGCCGAGAACAGCCCGGTCGACTGATTTCCCTGCGTGGAGCTGCCGGTCTGTGTCGTCGACTTCGACGACATCAGCGAACTCAAAAGATCGATGGCGGATGACGCAGCGCCAATGGCAAATAACATGGCAATACTCCAACAAGGCCGCGCATGGCGGCTCAAACGCTTGGCAAAGGCGCAGCAAGCGGCGTGCCATGGCAAAAACCCAATAAAACCAGGCCCTGGCGCATCGATGCAGGTTCCGCGCACCCGGCAAGAGCTGCCGCCGGCGGCAGAATTTTCCGGCTCCGAGGAGCGGTCCGCTCGCATTGCCCGCCACGCGTCCGCGTGTTAGGCGGGATCACCCGTCGCCCCCTGAAGCCTTTCGGAACTGCGCTATGACTCAGTCATTCACCCCGCGTCCCCTCGTCATCGCCCCGTCGATCCTGGCGTCGGATTTCTCAAAGCTCGGCGAGGAGGTCCGCGCCGTCGACCAAGCCGGCGCCGACTGGATCCATCTCGACGTGATGGACGGACACTTTGTTCCCAACATCTCGTATGGCCCCGATGTCATCAAGGCGATGCGGCCGCACACCAAGAAGATCTTCGACGCCCATCTGATGATCTCGCCCTGCGATCCCTATCTCGAGGCGTTCGCCAAGGCGGGCTGCGACCACATCACGGTGCATGCCGAAGCCGGCCCGCATTTGCATCGCTCGCTGCAGGCGATCCGCGCGCTCGGCAAGAAGGCCGGCGTCTCGCTCAATCCGGCAACGCCTGTGAGCGCGATCGAATATGTGCTCGACCTGATCGACCTGGTGCTCGTGATGTCGGTCAATCCCGGCTTCGGCGGCCAGGCCTTCATCCGCTCGGCGATCGGCAAGATTTCTGACGTCAGGGCGATGACAGCGGGCCGCCCGATCGACATCGAGGTCGACGGCGGCGTCGCGCCCGATGTCGCGGGCCAGCTCGCCGCCGCCGGCGCCAATGCCTTCGTCGCGGGATCCGCCGTCTTCAAGGGCGGCACCGTCGAGGCCTACAAGACCAACATCGCCGCGATCCGCCATGCGGCCGCCGAAGCGCGCGGCGAAGCGATCTGATCAAAACAGCGTGGGCGGCGTGACCGCGGCATTCGCCGACGGGACCGCCGCCTCATCGTCATTCGTCGCTGGCGTCAGCCGCGACGGCCGCACCACGGTCACGGTGCACGGCGCTTCCCCGGCGACCTTGGCGGAGACGCTGCCGAGCAGCGCACGCCGCACCGAGTTCTGCCGCGCGCCGATGATGATGTGGTCGACCAGATTGACCGCGGCGAATTCCAGGATCGCGGCGGCGGGATCGATCGCCTCCAGCACATGCACGGTCAGCCGCCCCTCCGCGAGCCTGAACGGCCGCGCCCAATGCTGGAGCGCCACGAGGCGGTCGACATGCTTGTTCTGGCCCTGCTCGTCATGGGTGCGGTCGATCGCCAGGCGATTGAGCTTCAGCACGTTGACGCAGGCGAGCCGCGCCGAGGGCGACGTCGACAGCACCTGCTCGGCGGTGACGCGGATGGTCTCGTTCAGCATCGCGGTCCCCTCGCCGAGATCGAGCGCAACGGCAACGATCGGGCTCGATGCGAGCTGCGCTGCGACATCGGACTTCGGCTGCGGCGGCGCCGCGCCGAGATTGAAGCGGCGGCGCCACACCGTGCCGAGCGGATCGCGGTTCTGCCGCTGCGCCCGCGCCGTCAGCTTCACCTGCTCGGGATGGCCGAGATCGAACGCAAGCTGCGCCGCGGTCGGATAGCGCGCAGCCGGGTCGATCTCCAGACAGCGCAGGACGATCTCCTGCAGCCACGGCGGATAGTCGGGCATGAGCTTGCGCGGCGGCGTGGGATCGCGCCACAGCCGCCGGCGCATGCCGCGCAGGGTCTCGGTCTCGCCGAACGGACGGACCCCGGTGGTGAAGAAATACAGCAGCACGCCAAGCGAGAAGAGATCGCTGCGCGGATCGTCGCGCACGCCGAGCATGCGCTCCGGCGCCATATAGGGCGCGGTGCCGTAAGGCAGCCGAAACTCCTCCTGCAACAGGTCGGGCAGATGCTGGTGATGCGAGAGACCGAAATCGATCAGCACCACCTCGCCGCGCTCGCGGAACATGATGCTGCTTGGCTTGATGTCGTGATGGATGACGTTCTGCCGGTGCAGGCTGGCAAGCGCGGTCGCGACCTTGCCGCCGATCACCCTTACCTCCTCATACGGCAACGGCAGCGCGTCGAGCCGCTTGTAGAGCGTCTGGCCGGGGATGCGCTCCATCACCACATAGGCCTGGCGCTCGAAGTCGCCGGTGCCGAAACAGGCCGGCACGTGCGGCCCCGACAGCCGCGGCAGGATCATCTGCTCCATCTCGAAGCTGACGATCGCGGCCGGATCCTCGCCCTCCGAGGTGAGCGGCACCTTCATCAACAGCGGCACGGTGATGCCGGGATGGGTGACGCTCCACAGCGTCGCCATGCCGCCGCGATGCACGCGCTCGCCGATGGTGAAGCCATCGATCTCGGCGCCCGGCTGCATCGTCAGCGCCGCCATCGGCATTACCTGCCGCTCGAAAGACGATCGGCGAGCCAGAGCGGCAGGCCATTGGCCTTGATCCGCGCGGCGGCGGTCGCGACGTCGTAGGGGACGCGGTGATAGGCGATCTCGCGGCTGATGGTGTCGAACATCGCAAACGATGCCGCGGGATCGCCGTCGCGCGGCTGGCCGACCGAGCCGAGCACGGCGAGCCAGCGCCGCCCCGTCAGCAATTGCACCGCGACGCCCGCGGTCGGAACGAAGCTCGTCATCTTCGCAGTCGAGGACATCGAGTAGAGGCCGGGACGATGGATGTGCCCGCAGAAGGTGATCTGCAATTCGGTTGCCATCATGCTGCGCGCGGCGTCGGCGGTGTCGCGGACGTAGCGCCACTTCGCGGGGTCTGACGCCTCGGAATGCACGTAGAGCCGGTTGTCCTCCTCCCGCGACATCGGAAGCTCGGCGAGGAACTGCTTCTGCCCGGCGCTGAGCCGGCCGCGGGTCCAGTCGATGGCGGCCTGCGCGTCGGCATTCATGCTGTCGTTCGGTACGCCAATCGCATTGTCATGATTGCCGCGCACCGCGATCGCGCCCTTCGCGACGAGGTCCATCACCGTATCGACGGCCCATTCGGGATCGGCGCCGTAACCGACGATATCACCGAGGCAGATCAGTCGCTCGGCGCCGCGCGCACGCGCAGCGTCGAGGCAGGCGGCGAAGGCCTGCCGGTTGGCATGAATATCGGCAAAGAGTGCAAGCCGCATCGAGGTCCGCGCTGCTGATCCCTGCCCGATATCAAGCACAGGCGGCCCCGGGCTCGCAATCGGGCCAAAGGCATCAGGTGGTCAGAGGCTGTTGGAAGAAAGGTCGGCTAGGGCTTGCACGCCCGCACGCCCCGCAGCAGCAGGGCGATCAGGGCGTCGATCCGCGACGGGCATTCCGGCTTGGCCCACTCCTCGGCATGCGCCGGGTGGTGGTAGCGGACGGTTGCGTCGAACACGGCCCGCGCGGTCGCCTTCACATTGTCGACCTCGAACACGCCCTGCGCGACACCGTCGGCCAGGATTTTCGCGATCAGATCGACCTGCTTGTCCTTGTAGGCTTCCACCACCTCACGCGCGTCTTGCGCGAGCGCGAGGTAAGTCGCGAACATCTCGGGATCGTCGCAGACCTTCTTCTGCTTGATCGTGAAGGCGGTGCGCAGCCATTTCTCCAGCCGCTCCGGCGCAGGGCCATCGCTTGCCGCGAGCTTGCACAGCGGCTCGTTGGCGCGGTCGAGCCAGCGTTTGGCGACCGCATCGCGGAGCGAGGCTTTGCTGGGGAAATGGCGGTAGACGCTGCCGTGGCTGACATCCAGCGCACGGGCAACGTCGACAACGGTGGCCTTGGCGAGCCCGAAGCGCCTCAAAACATCCTCGGTTGCTTCGAGGATCCGCTCGGGTGTCAAAACCACCGCCTCGTTCATGCGTTTACCGTCTGGTTATCGCTGTCCTGCCCGCGGCTGAACTTGGCAGCCTGGGCTGCCAGATGGCGGGCGACGCGAAGATTGAGCCACTGTTGAATCTGGGCGGTCAATTGAAAGATTTCTATCGTCATGGAGGTAGTCCTTCGAGGTAGTCAAATTAAGTACGGCTCCCCCGGCGAAACGCCGGAACAGCCACTGGGCGCCCTCCTCCCTTGGGCTCTTGAGTACATACACCATCCCGCTGACAGATTTCAATATCTGTCAGACAAACTTTGCGAGATGACAGCTATGCGGTCCAGACGGGCCCATCGGGGGCCGCCGGCCCGGGCCCTGGATGGCGCGCAACAACGTTCCGTGAGCAGCCGGGCGGATCCGACGGTCCGTGCCTATGTCTCCTACGGTTACGCTGGGAGAGGCTGCCATGGACCGGCCGATGACCTTCAAGGAAGATCGCCAAGATCACCGCGGGCGCGGTGGTCTCGCTCGTCATCGTCGGGTGGCTGATGGTTCTCGCGATCGCATTCCTGACGGTGCTCTGAGGCCGCCTCACGGCACCGGAACCGGGTGCCGGAATCGAAAGGGGCCGCCTCACGCAGCGGCCCCTTTGCCGGGAAAATGGCTTGGGGATGAAATCTAGCCCCGGTTATCCACAGACTACACGGTTCAGGGAATTGAGGAATTCCGGTTGACTACTGTCCACCCCGCTGACCGATTATTGGCGATCCCTATTTTTATGCCATTCGCCGGGTGGGCGCCCCCTATCGCTGCTCGTCCTTGGGCGGCATCCGGGGCGGTGGCAGCGGCGTGAAGACCGACCCTTGCGCGCCCGCCGGCGGCGGCACGAAGGACCCGGTCGTGGAATCGCCGCCTGATGTCTCCAGGACCGTCTTCGGCGTGATGTACTCCCGGACGAAATCCATGATGGTGCCGTCGCCGCCGCCGAAATCGGCTGCCCGTCCGCCCTGCGGATGCCCGGCCTTGATCTCGTTGTCAGCGGTGTGGGTCTGCTCGGCCAGCGCATCGCTGTAGGGAATCCGGAAGGCGCGCGGCACGGCGCTCGGCCGGTTGTCTTCATCAAGCTCCTCAACCCAGAGATAGATCGAGCCCGGATCGCCCTCCAGCGAATGCGGCTCCACGATCCGCGTCGAGAGCAGCTTGAAATTCGACGGCAGCTTCTCCGCGGTGGCCCAGCCAAGCAGGCCGCGCATCCCACCGAAGCTGACGAAATAGAACGCGCTGGTGACGACGATGACGACAGCCTTCAGCGACCAGTGCAGCCGCGCATAGACCAGCACGATCAGCAGCAGCGCACCGACCATCGCGTAGGCCACCGCGAGCGTGAGGATCACTGACTGCAGGCTAATCATTGCGGAGCACCCTCACGCCGGATTTCGGGACGCCGGTGTTCGGATCGAGGTCGGCGCCATTGCGCCAACTGCTGCGGAAGGTTTCCAGCAGCGATTTCGGCCGCCGGTCGACGTTGATCACCTTGCCCTCGGCATCGAGACGAAACCTGACCGCAGTCTTCTCGTCGCCGGTATGATCGACGGTCAGCTTGTCGTCGAAGATCACCTGTGCGGTTGGATTGAGCTTCTGCACCTTCACATTGGCCTGCACCGGCTCGCCGGTCGTCGCCTGGAAATGCGAGACGTTGACGGTGTATTCGCCGGCGACGACGCCGCGCAAGGTGACGATCTCCTCGCGGATCGGGGACGCGATCTTCTTGCCGTTGACCACGATGAAGTCGTTGGCGCCACCGCGATCGTCGCGATCGAGCGTCAGGAAGCCTGCCTCGCGATGGCGGTACCAGGCGATGTTGCCGGCCGGGTCCTGCACGAACAGGTCGAGATCATCAGGGTGGTTGTCCGGCCAGTCCATCGTGATGATGAACTCCGCCTTGGAGTCGATCTTGCCTTCCTTAGAGTCCGGCGACACCGAAAGCAGCGCCAGGAAAAACAGGAAAGCGATCACCTGCAGCGCCTTGAACAGCATGACACCAAGGGGATCGAATGTTTCCTCGCGCGGATAGAGCCCGAACTCGTCCATCATGGCGGCGATCCGAGGCGACGTTCCAGCGCCGGGGTGACGTGCGTCTCGGTCAGCACGACCGCATCGGAGAACACCCGCTGGGTCGCGGAATCCAGCATGTAATACTGGATCCGGACCAGGATCGAGCCGATCAGCCCGGCCAGCGTCGTGTACATCGCGACCGCCATGCCGTCGCTCATCAGGCCCATCGACGATTTCATCGCGACCTTGTCGGCGGCATCGAGGGAGGCGATCGGCGCCAGCATGATGATGAAGCCGATGATGGTGCCGAGCAGGCCGAGCTTCATCAGCGTGTCGGACACGAAGGCTCCAAAGCCGTTCGACCCTCGCAGGCGATCGGCCAGCGTCCGCAGTAGCAGGGTCTGGTCGATGCGGCCCTTGGCTTGCGCATCGGCCTTCTGCACCAGGCTCTTGATGTGATCGGTGACGAGGCCGCCGGGCAGGCCGCGTGCGTCCGACGCCAGCACCTTGGCGCCATCGGGCGCGGCGAGGATGGCGCGGCAGCCGCGCGCGACCTCGCCTTCCCGCGCAATCGCCCGTGTCCGCCAGAAGCAATGGATGCAGGTGACGATGTAGAGCACGGCGATGACGCTGGAAATGTAGGTGCGGTCGGAACTGACCATGAGACGGATCAGCCCGTAGCGCCACAGCAGGAAGGCGGCGAACACCGAAAGGCCGGTGAAGATCATCCAGAGCAGCAGGACGCTGCGCTCCGCCGCATCCGTGCCGGCCGATGCGGCGGCGGCGCCGACCTTGGCATTCATGCTGCATGAGCTCCCTGTGACGATTGTTCCATGAGGCTCCGCGACGGCCTCACCTCCCGTTAGAGCAGAGCCTGTGGGCGCCGTCCAAAGACATCTGCCCAAGCTTCGTCGGGCAAATTTCCCGACCTGCATCGTTGCGCATGCTTACACTTGCCGGGAACGGGGTTGCTGTTACGCTTCGCCCCTGTTTCTGGATCGTGCTCCGGCCGTGGAGTGTCGCATGCGCCTCGTGCTTCAACTGGTCGCCCGCCTGCTCGTCATCGTCGCGCTGTGCCTGGCCGCGGCCACCTTCTGGGCCACCATCGATGCCTATCGCAGCGTCGATCGCGCCACGTCGGCGTCCGCCGAGCGGGTCTCGCAGGCGCTTGAAGCATTGTACTGGCGCGAATTGCTGCTGCGCAGCAGCCGGATGCGCGAGCAATTGCTGCCGGCGCCGGACTGGCGCACCATCGAAACCATGGGGCTGATCGCGCCGGGGATCTGCGTGCAGTTCGAACCGGCCGGCGCCTTCGAGAAGCCGCTGTGCGGCCAGAGCAAGGGGATCGGCAAGGCGCCGCCGCGCTGGTTCGCGGCAACCGTGCAGACCGTGCTCGGCGGTCACGCGACCGTCGAGCGGCCGATCAGCGCCCGCACTGCCACCGCCGGAACCGTCCGCGCCGTCTCCGATCCGGACGCAGCGATCGCGCTCGCCTGGCAGCACATCCTGGACAACATCCACGTCGCGCTGCTGATGGCGCTCGCCATCGCGCTGCTCGCCTCGCTCGCGATCGCGCACACGCTGGCGCCCGCCCACTCCATCGTGTCGGCGCTGCGGCGCATGGCCGAGGGCGAGTACCGCACGCCGCTGCCGCGCGTCCGCTCGATGGATCTCGCGATGATCGGACGCGCCGTCGGCGATCTCGGCGACCGCCTCGCGCAGGCCGAGGAGGAACGCACGATGCTGACGCGGCGGCTGCTCGAAATCCGCAGCGACGAACGCCGCGCGCTGGCGCGCGAGCTGCACGACGAGTTCGGCCAGAATCTCACCGCGATCCTGGCCTTCGCCACCACGATCGAGGCAAGCGCCGGGGACAAATACGCCGCCGGTACCGAAATTGCGCAGGATGCACGGATGATCTCGCAGGCGACGCGCCGCATCATCGCCTGCCTGCGCGATACGCTGAACCGCCTGCGCCATCCGCCGGCCGAGGAGCTCGGGCTCGAGGCAAGCCTGGTCGATCTCGTCGACAGCTGGCGATCGCGCTCGACGCAGCCGATGATCCAGCTCGATTTGCAGGGCGATCTGGCCGACATCAGCGGCACGGTCGCCGCGACTGCCTATCGCATCGCGCAGGAGTGCCTGACCAATGCGCTGCGCCACAGCGCTGCGCGCGAGATCGTGCTGCGGATCGAGCGGCGCACCGGAGCCGAGAACGCGCTCTTGGTGCGGGTCGAGGACGACGGCGGCGGCGATGCCGCCAAGGTGGCGCAGTCGGCGGGCTTCGGCCTCACCGGCGTGAGCGAGCGCGTGGCCGCGCTCGGTGGCTCGCTGTCGATCGCGACTGCCCGCCGCGGCCTCTCGGTCGCCGCCACGATTCCTCTTGCTGCCTGAGATGACGACCGTGTCGACGACAACTGTAAAGACTCGGGGCATCTCGATCCTGCTGGTCGACGATCATCCCGTCGTCCGCCAGGGTTATCGGCGCGTGCTCGAGCATCAGGACGATTTCCGCGTGGTTGCCGAGGCAGACAACGCCGCCAATGCCTACCGCGCCTTCAAGTCGCACCAGCCCGATGTAGTGGTGATGGACATCTCGATGCCCGGCGCGAGCGGACTGGAAGCGATCCGCAACATCCGCGCGCGCGATGCCGACGCCCGCATCCTGGTCTTCAGCATGCACAGCGAGGCCGCGCAGGTGAAGGCGGCGTTCGGCGCCGGCGCCAGCGGCTTCGTCACCAAGGGCAGCGAGCCGGCCGAGCTGATCGCGGCGATCCGCCAGGTGGCGCGCGGCGAGCATGCGATGAGCGACGACGTCGCCCGGGTGCTCGCGCTGGAGAGCCTGGTGCCGTCCAAATCGGCCCTCGACCAGCTCGGCGAGCGGGAGATCGAGATCCTCCGGCAGTTCGCGGCAGGCCACACCAAGGAGCAGATCGCTGAAAACCTCAACCTCAGCACCAAGACCGTGCAGAACTACCACTATCTGATCAAGGCCAAGACCGGCATGCGGACCGACGCCCAGCTGGTCCGCCTGGCCGTCGAATGCGGGCTGGCGAATTTGTAGCCGCTTTGTAGCCCGGGTGAGCGCAACGACACCCGGGAGCGGCCGCGAGGCCCCGGATATCGCTGCGCTCATCCGGGCTACGGCCACCACGCCGGCTATTTTGGCCGGATTTCCGCACTATATTCCTTGTGAGCGGCCACGCCCCGCTCGATTCGGAGCCCTCGATGATCCCCCGTTACACCCGCCCGGAAATGGCTTCCATCTGGGAGCCTCAGACGCGTTTCAAGATCTGGTTCGAGATCGAGGCGCATGCCGCCGACGCGCTCGCCGAGCTCGGCGTGATCCCCAAGGAAGCCGCCAAGACGATCTGGGCCAAGGGCAAGGATGCCACCTTCGACGTCGCGCGGATCGACGAGATCGAGCGTGAGACCAAGCACGACGTCATCGCCTTCCTGACCCATCTCGCCGAGATCGTCGGCCCCGAGGCGCGCTTCGTGCACCAGGGCATGACCTCCTCCGACGTGCTCGACACCTGCCTCAACGTCCAGCTCAAGCGTGCCGCCGACCTCTTGATCGCCGATCTCGACCGGGTGCTGGCGGCGCTGAAGACGCGTGCCTTCGAGCACAAGATGACGCCGACCATCGGCCGCTCCCACGGCATCCATGCCGAGCCGGTCACGTTCGGCCTCAAGCTCGCCTATGCCCATGCCGAGTTCGCACGCGCCCGCGCCCGCCTGGTCGCGGCGCGCGACGAGATCTCGACCTGCGCGATCTCGGGCGCGGTCGGCACCTTCGCCCAGATCGACCCGCGGGTCGAAGAGCACGTCGCGAAGGCGATGGGCCTGCGGCCGGAGCCGGTCTCGACGCAGGTGATCCCGCGCGACCGCCACGCGATGTATTTTGCCACCCTCGGCGTGATCGCCGCCTCGGTCGAGCGGCTCGCGGTCGAGGTGCGCCATTTGCAGCGCACCGAGGTGCTGGAAGCCGAGGAGTTCTTCTCCGAGGGCCAGAAGGGCTCGTCGTCGATGCCGCACAAGCGCAATCCGGTGCTGTCGGAGAACCTCTCCGGCCTGGCGCGCATGGTGCGCGCCTATGTGACGCCGGCGCTGGAAAACGTCGTGCTGTGGCACGAGCGCGACATCTCGCACTCCTCGGCCGAGCGCATGATGGCCCCCGACGCCACCGTCACGCTCGACTTCGCGCTGGTCCGGCTCGCCGGCCTGATCGAGAAGCTGCTGGTCTATCCGCAGAACATGCAGAAGAACCTCGACCGGCTCGGTGGCCTGGTGCATTCGCAGCGCGTGCTGATCGCGCTGACCCAGAAGGGCGCCAGCCGTGAGGACGCCTACAAGTTCGTGCAGCGCAACGCGATGCCGGTCTGGCGCGGCGAAGGCGACTTCCAGACGCTGCTGAAGCAGGACGCGGACGTGAAGAAATACCTGACGGATGCCGAGATCGAGGAAAAGTTCGACCTCGGCTATCACCTCAAGCATGTCGACGCGATCTTCCAGCGGGTGTTCGGGGAAGCGTGAACATTCTGTAGCCCGGATGGAGCGCAAGCGAAATCCGGGAGTCTTGCCGCGGATGCAGACCCCGGATTGCGCTGCGCTCCATCCGGGCTACGGGCTGCGGATTCGGTGCCATTCCCGCGTGACAAGTCGGCGGGTTAGGCTACGCTGCCCGCCCTACAAAGCTCACAAGAAACGGACGCTCCCTATGCCCATCGTCAATCGCGTTGCCGCCCTCTCGGATGAAATGGCCGCCTGGCGCCATGACTTCCACGAGAACCCCGAACTGCTCTACGAGGTCCACCGCACCGCCGGCATCGTCGCCGACAAGTTGCGCGAGTTCGGCTGCGACGAGGTGGTGACGGGGATCGGGCGCACCGGTGTGGTCGGCGTGATCCGCGGCCGCAAGTCCGGATCAGGCAAGACCATCGGGCTGCGCGCCGACATGGACGCGCTGCCGATCGCCGAGGCCTCGGGCGTCGCCTACGCCTCGAAGATCCCCGGCAAGATGCACGCCTGCGGCCATGACGGCCACACCGCGATGCTGCTGGGCGCTGCGAAATACCTCACCGAGACCCGCAATTTCGACGGCACCGCGGTCGTGATCTTCCAGCCCGCCGAGGAAGGCGGCGCCGGCGGCAAGGCGATGGTCGACGACGGCTTGATGACCCGCTGGGGCATCCAGGAGGTCTATGGCCTGCACAACATGCCCGGCCTGCCCGAGGGCTTTTTCGCGACCACGCCGGGCCCGATGCTGGCCTCGTCGGACACCTTGAAGATCGTCGTCCGCGGCAAGGGCGGCCATGCCGGCGCTGCCCCGCACGAGGCGGTCGACAGCGTGCTGATCGGCGCCCAGATCATCAATGCGCTGCAATCGATCGTGTCGCGCAATGTCGATCCGCTGAAATCGGCGGTCATCTCGATCACCATGTTCGAGGCCGGCGCCGCGTTCAACGTGATCCCGGAGACCGTCACGCTCGGCGGCACCGTGCGCACGCTGGATCCCGGCGTTCGCGATCTGGTCGAGCGCCGGATCGGCGAGGTCGCCTCCAACATCGCCAAGGCCTATGGCGGATCGGCAGAGACCGACTATGGGCGCATGTATCCGGTGACGCTGAACCATGCGCGCGAGGCCGGCATCGCCGCCGAGGTCGCCCGCGATGTGGCCGGCGCCGACCGCGTCAACGACAATCTAGTGCCGGTGATGGGCGCCGAGGATTTCGCGTTCATGCTGGAAGCGCGCCCCGGCGCGTTCGTGTTCCTCGGCATGGGCGACGGCCCGATGTGCCACCACCCGGCCTACAAGTTCAACGACAACATCCTCGGCCACGGCGCGTCCTACTGGGTGCGGCTGGTCGAGAAGCAGATGCCGGCGGGCTAGCTCCGCTTGCGTCATTGACGAATGGCGAACGGCCCGGCCGCGATCTGTCGCGGCCGGGCCGCTCGCATCACGAACGCGGCTGCTGTTGCGTGGTGCAGTGAATGCCGCCACCGCCGGCAGCGATGCCGTCGATGTTGAGCTGGATGATCTCCCGGCCCGGATACAGCTCGCGTAACCTCTCGCACGCGTTGCGGTCGGCTGCCGGGTCGCCGAACTCCGGGGCGATCACCGCACCATTGCAGACATAGAAATTAATATATCCGGCGGCGAAATCGTCCTCATTGCCGTATTTTGGACGGACCGTCGTTGGACCTGGCAGCTCCACAACCTTCAGGCGTCGACCTCTTGCATCCGTCGACGCGCGCAGCATTTTCAGGTGCTCTCTCGTGACCCCGTAGTCGTCGTCAAACGACGGGTCCATCTCAAGGCCTGCGACAACAACGCCTGGGCTGGTGAAGCGTGCATAGAAGTCGGTATGGCCGTCGGTGATCTCCTTGCCGGCGATGCCGGGCAGCCAGATGATCTTGTCCAGCCCAAGCAGGCGAGACAGCTCGGCTTCGCATTTGTCCTTCGACACACCGGGATTGCGATTTGGGTTGAGGACGCAGCTCTCGGTGATGATAGCTGTTCCTTCACCGTCGACTTCGATCCCGCCGCCTTCCAGCACCAGATCGGCTTTCAAGAAGGTTGCCTGCGCGGCTCCAGCCAGATGCTCTGCTACCCTAGCATCACGTGCATAAGGTTGCGGCTTGTTGCCCCAGCCGTTGAAATTGAAACCGACGGCGCCGAGTTGCCCGGCAGGATTGCTCACAAAGACCGGTCCCGTGTCGCGCAGCCACACATCATCGAGCGGTTGAACGACGAGGCCGACCGAGGGACCGCACAGTCGCGCGGCGATGTGGTAATCCTCCTCGCGCACGAGCATCTTCACCGGCTCATAGACCGCGATCGCCTTGGCAACGCTGGCGACATTATTTCTGACGATGGGAAGGAGCTTGGTGCCCCAGAGCTCCACCTCGGCGCCAAAGGCCATCCAGGTGGCAGCATGCGGGGCGCCTTCGTCTGGCATGCGCCATCGTGTTTGATCTCTTACAGTATCATTCATAGGCCCTCCCGCCGAGATAGCCGTTCCATATTCATCGCAAGATTGGCGCAATTCCGCAGCCTTGGCGCGGTGCCGCGCTAGCGGGCCTCTTGAGCTCGATCGGCCTCGCCCGCCCCCAGCATCCGCGCCGCGACCCGGTCGCGCTTGACGAAATGATGGAAGGCGACCGCGGCGAGGTGCAGCACGATCAGCGCGAGCAGCACATAGGCGAAGAAGATGTGGCGACCTTCATAGGCATCCGCCGCCGCCTTGTCAGGCGAGGTGATCTGGGGAACGTGGAACAGGCCGAAGAAGCTCGAATAATCCTGCGCGCGTGATCCGGAATGCGCCCAGCCCAGCATCGCGACCAGGATGGTGACGGCATAGAGCGCGCCATGGCTGACGTGGGCGGCGATCCGCTGCCAGGAGGGCATGTCGGCCGGCAGCGCCGGCGTCGGATTGACGCCGCGCCAGAGCAGCCGCAGCACGGTCAGCAGCAGCACCAGATAGCCGATATCGGCATGGATCGACCGGTAGAAAAACTTGTCCGCCCGTGCCGGGAAGTGGTTCATCCACCAGCCATAGGCCAGCATGCCGATGATGGTGATGCCCAGCACCCAGTGGAACGCGCGGGCGAGCGAGCCCCAGCTCGCGGTCGTATTGCGGATCATGGTCGAGTTGCCCCGTTTGGATTTCGCACGTCGCAGCAATAGTTTGCCGTGATACTTGCAGGGATTGGTCAAGGCCATATGAAATTCCCGGCTTCACCGCCTTTTGTCGGCCGCAGAGGCCGGGTAGCCAAAACAACTGAATGGTAACCCTGCTTCGGATAGACTTTTCACCGTGTCCAGTCCCCCGACCATCCTCATCTTCGATTCCGGCCTCGGCGGCCTCACCGTACTGCGCGAGATCGTTCGGGCCCGGCCCGACGCGCACTATGTGTATGTCGCCGACGACGCCTTCTTCCCCTATGGCCACCATACCGAGGACGAGATCATCGCCCGGGTGGTACCGCTGGTCGGCGAGCTGATCGAGGCCCACGCGCCCGATCTCGTCGTAATCGCCTGCAACACGGCATCGACCCTGGTCATGTCGCACCTGCGCGATGCCTATCGCCTGCCCTTCGTCGGCACGGTGCCAGCGATCAAGCCGGCCTGCGCCTCGTCGAAGACCAGGCGCGTCTCGGTACTCGGCACAAGAGGCACCGTGAAACGGGAATATACCCGCAAGCTGATCTCGGATTTCGCGCAGGGCTGCGAGGTGACGCTGGTCGGCTCCGGTGAGCTCGCTTCGCTCGCCGAAGCCGCGCTCAGCGGCGAGAAGGTGCGCGACGAGGACATCGTGGCCGAGCTCGCGCCCTGCTTCGTCGGCGACGGCGCCAATGACCCCGCCCGCACCGACACCGTCGTGCTCGCCTGCACGCATTATCCGCTGCTGCTGGAACGCCTGACCAGGCTCGCGCCCTGGCCGGTCGACTGGATCGATCCGGCGCCCGCGATCGCCCGCCGCGTCGCCGATTTGCTCGGCCCGGCCGGCATGGAGAGCGATGAGGCCGGCGCCGAGATGATCTTCACCTCGAAGCGCCCGCACAGACTGACCGAAGCGCTGACGCCCTTCTTCGGCGGCCGTGTCCCGGCCTGATCCTTTTCGCCGTCGCCATGTGCTGCTAGCTTCCCCTCGCCTCATCGAGGGAGCACTGCATTGACCTCAGCACCGCTGACGCCGCTCAACCGCCTGCGCAAGGCGTGGCGCGACAAGCGCCCGACCTTCGGCGCGATCGCGACCATTCCGAGCATCCAGACCGTGCAGATCATGGCGCAGTCGCTGGACTGGATCATCGTCGATCTCGAGCATGGCCCGATCGATCTCGGCACCGCGCATGGGATGATCGTGGCCACGTCAGGCACGCCATGCGTGCCGATGGTGCGGATCGCCGCCAACGAGCCGCACCTCGCCAAGGCGCCGATGGACATCGGCGCGCTCGGCATCAACTTCCCGATGATCTGCAACCGCGGCGACGCCGAGAAGGCTGCGCGCAGCGTGCGCTATCCGCCGAAGGGCGACCGGCTCTGGGGCCCGTTCCATGCGCCGTTCCGTTGGGGCGTCTCGATGAACGACTACATGGCGACCGCGGACGACGACATGATCTGCATGATCACGATCGAGCATGTCGATGCCGTCAACCGGATCGACGAGATCATGGCGACACCAGGCATCGACCTCGCGGTGATCGGGCCCGGCGATCTCGCCACCTCGATCAACAAGCGCGGGCTAGCAGACGATCCCGAAGTGGTCGCGCTGATGCAGCGCGCCGAACAAGGCATCCTGAAGAGCGGCGTGCCGATCGGCGGCGTCGCTCGCACCGCCGAGCAGGCCAATGCGATGATCGAGCGGGGTTACCTCGCGCTCGCGCTCGGCTTCGACTGGTCGTTGTTCCAGCGCGGCATCGCCGCCGCGTTCGCCGGGATCAAGCGGTAGGCGTGACGCGTGGCTGACCACGCGCTTCGCGCGCTCACCTGCCGACGAGCGGGTTCCAATCACGTCATCGAGGAGCCACAGCGACGCTCAGCGGCGTGCCTTCAGCATCGTGCCTGTGGGTGAGCACGGCAATTGCCGAAGCAGCTTGTAAGCCCCGCGTAATCAAGGCCGCGCATGATTCCACGATAGCCTGCGCTATTGGATGAACGGACTAACTAATCCCAATGTCGAAACCGCAGATCACACAACGCTTGCCTTCCGCCGCGATTCCGCGCTGCTAGGCTTTCGCGCCTTGGGAGGAAAATGCATGTTCAGGAACTTGCTGCTTGGTCTTACCGTGATTGCCTTTGCCGGTGCCGGCGCTGCCTTTGCGCAGCAGAGCGGCATCAAGCGGACACCGCTGCAGAAGGTCGATTTATCGGCGGGCTACAACACGGTCACGGCGATTGCCGAGGTTCCAGCGGGGGTGCGTCGGGTCGTCACAGCCATCCCGGCGCTGAAACCGGCTATGTGCTCGAGGGCGAGCTGGAACTTGTGATCGACGGCAAGCCGCCGTTGAAGCTGAAGGCAGGCGATTCCTACCAGATCCCGGAAGGTGCGGTGCACGATGCCAAAACTTCCGGCGACAAGCCGCTCAAGGTGCTAGGGGTCTACGTGATCAAGGCCGGCGAGCCCTTGGCCAAACCGGCGCCGTGAGCCGAACCTGTTGGCCTCCGACCAGTTGGTTCATGTTGGCTTCAGGTGCGGCGAGCAACCATCCGCGCTCGCCGGGCTTTTGATTTTTGCCTGATTGCAGGGATATGAACCGAACAGATGCGCGGTAAATTTCGTCGGATTTCATTGCCGCGCCGTCTCGTCGCCGATCTGATGTACGCGTCGGCCGGCGTGCCGTTCGTCTCCCTGACACGCTCGCTGAACGTTCGTACGCTGGTGGAGGCCCGCGCACGCGTGGCGCAGGCGCCAGGCTGGGCCTCGATCTTCGTCAAGGCATTCGCGCTGGTCGCCAAGACCGAACCGACCCTGCGCACGCTGCACGTCAAATGGCCCTGGCCCTGTCTCTACGAGCTGCCGTGCAGCGTCGGCATGGTGGCGATTGCGCGCGTTGAGAAGGGCGAGGAATGCGTGCTGTTCGAACGCGTCCGGGGTGCCGATGAGATGGCGCTTGGTGATGTCGATGCGCTGATCCGGCGCGCCAAGACCGCGCCGCTCCACGAAATCCCCTCCTTCCGCAAAATACTCTGCGTGACGCGCCTTCCGTTTCCGCTGCGACGCCTGGCTTGGGCGATCGGGTTGAATTTCGGCCGGCAGCGCGCCAATTTCTGCGGCAACTTCGGCGTGACATCGGTCGCGGCCTACGGCCCGGGCGAATTGCACGCGCTGAGCCCCGGGCCATTCCTGCTGAGCTATGGCGTGATCAAGCCGGACCTGACCGTCGATGTGGTGCTGCGCTGGGACCATCTGGTCTGCGACGCCGCCCTGATCGCCAAAACCCTGACCCGGCTCGAGCAGGTGCTCGGCGGCGAAATCGCCGCGGAATTGGGCGCGATCCGGCCGCAAGCCGACGCCCGACCGGTCCGGGCCGTCGGAACCCGGCTTTGAGCTGTGAAACCGGCTAATTTTGACGCCGATTCGGCCCAAATCGGCCTGCGTTTTGTTTGACAGAGCCGGACTTTCTCCTTAAGACCACCCTTGCTCGCGGGCCGGTTTCGGCCCGCGATGCGTTTCGCGACCCGTGGTTCTCCCCGAGCTTTCGAGGCGGACCTGTCGGTACGGGCCTTTTGGCCGGTACACAGGAGGGCGCGTCTCCTCAAACCTGAAACTGACAAAACGCCGGGCGCTTCGTGCGACGGCTATCAAAGAGGACGCGATGACAAAGCGCAGTGAGGCGAAGTACAAGATCGATCGCCGCATGGGCCAGAACATCTGGGGCCGCCCGAAGAGCCCTGTGAACCGCCGCGAATACGGCCCCGGCCAGCACGGCCAGCGCCGCAAGGGCAAGCTCTCCGACTTCGGCGTGCAGCTCCGCGCCAAACAGAAGCTGAAGGGCTACTACGCCAACATTTCCGAGCGCCAGTTCCACGGCATTTATGTCGAGGCCAGCCGCCTGAAGGGCGACACCGGCGAGAACCTGATCGGCCTGCTCGAGCGCCGTCTCGACACCGTGGTCTATCGCGCCAAGTTCGTCGCCACGATGTTCGCTGCGCGCCAGTTCATCAACCACGGCCACGTCAAGGTGAATGGCCGCAAGGTCAACATCGGCAGCTACAAGCTGAAGGTCGGCGACACCATCGAGGTCAAGGAAGCCTCCAAGCAGCTGACCCCGGTGCTGGAAGCCGCCCAGCTGCCCGAGCGCGACCTGCCCGACTTCCTCGAAGTCGATCATGGCAAGATGACCGCGAAATTCGTCCGCATCCCGGCGCTCGGCGACGTGCCGTTCCCGGTGCAGATGGAGCCGCATCTGATCGTCGAATTCTATTCGCGCTGATCACAGCAGCGTTGCGAGATCCGAAAGGCCCCGGTTTTGCCGGGGCCTTTTTGTTTGAGCGTGAGACGACTATTATACCGAGGACTTGCATGCGCACGACTTGGCAGATCGCTGCCCACGGAGATTCTTGCCGATGACCCGGTTACTCGAACAGGCGTTCGACACAGTCTCAAATTTGCCTGACACGGAGCAGGACGAGCTCGCGCGTATCATGCTGCAGCTTGCCGGTGTCGACCAACCGCCGCTCCAGCTGACGCCGGAAGAGGACGCCGATCTGGCCGAGGCCGACGCCGAGATTGCGCGCGGCGAATTGGCAACGGCCGAGGAAGTTCGTGCGATGTGGACCAAGCACGGGCTGTGAACGTCCGCTATACGCAACGCGCACTTGTTCAGATTGATCGAGCGCTGTCCTATGTCGAGGCACGATCGCCTCAAGGGGCAATCCACATTCGCGACCGCATCCTGGACCTTGTCACGCTGCTGCAGGAACAACCCCGTGCGGGGCGCGCGACAAGCCGTCCAGGCGTCCGCCGGCTGCCGGCCACGCCATATCCGTACCTGATCGACTATCGCGTGACGCCGACCGAGATTATCGTTATGCGGTTTCGTCACGCTGCACGGAGACCAATACGCTAGCAGCGAATCCGCCCACCCAGCGCGGAGCGATGAGGAAAGCATGCACTACACCCCTGCCCGGCCCGATCCCAAGGCGCCCGCCGTCCGCATCAACCTGTTGTCGGACACGCAAACCAAGCCGACGCCGGCAATGCGCGAGGCGATGGCAAAGGCCGAGGTCGGCGACGAGCAAGTCGGTGACGATCCGACCACCAATGAGCTCAACGCCCGCGTCGCCGATCTGCTCGGCAAGGAGGCCGCCGTCTTCATGCCGTCGGGCACGATGTGCAACGTCGCGGCGACACTGGCCTATTGCCGCCCCGGCGACGAGATCCTGGCGCACGCGACCGCGCATATCATCGCCCGCGAGGGCGGCGCGCATGCCGCGCTCGGCGGTTTCCAGATCACGCAACTGCCGGGCGACGACGGCCAGTTCACGCCGGAGACCTTCCGCGCCGCACTGCATCCGCGCACCCGCTACCAGCCGCCGCAGGTGCTCGTCAGCGTCGAGCAGACCGCCAATATCGGCGGCGGCACGATCTGGAAGAAGACCGCGCTGGATGAGGTCGTGCGCATCGCCAAGGACCACGGGCTTGTGACCCACATGGACGGTGCGCGCCTCCTGAACGCGACCGTCGCCTCAGGCATCGCGCCGCGCGACATGACGGCGGGTTGGGATTCCGCCTGGATCGATTTCTCCAAGGGACTCGGCGCACCGATCGGCGGCGTGATCGCCGGCACCCGCGCCTTCATCGACGACGTCTGGCGCTGGAAGCAGCGGCTCGGCGGCTCGATGCGGCAGTCCGGCGTCTGTGCCGCCGCCTGCATCTACGCGCTCGATCACCATGTCGACCGCCTCGCCGACGACCATGCCAATGCGCGGGCGCTGGCGCGAGGACTGGCGCAGATCAACGGCATCGCGGTGCAGGCGCCCGAGACCAACCTCGTCTTCTTCAAGCCCGACGGCGCCGGCGTCTCCGGCGACAAGATGGTCGCGGAGCTGCGCAAGCGCGGGGTGACGCTCGCAATGATGGACGGCCGGATCAGGGCCTGCACGCATCTCGACGTCACGGCCGCGATGATCGAGGAAGCGGTCGGTCACGTCAGAGATATCGTCCGCGGGGCGTAGATCCGTAGCCCGGTGAGCAGCTAGCGCCCCATCGCCTGATAGATCAGCGTCTTCAGCTCCTGCTGGATCCGGCCGCGCTGTGACGGCGTCTGCACCATGAAGATCCCGAACAGATCGTCGGCGGGGTCGATGAAGAAGAACGTCCCGCCGACGCCGTCCCAGCGATATTCGCCGATCGGCCAGGACGTGTTCGGCGGCACCGAGGTACGGACCGCGAAACCGAGGCCGAAGCCGGAGTTCGGCCCCGGATAATAGTTCTTGTCGCGCACGACACCGGTTTCGGGACCGATGTGATCGGACGCCATCAGCGCGATGGTTTCCGGTTTCAGGTAGCGCTTCCCGCCATAGCTGCCGCCGTTCAACAGCATCTGCGAGAAGCGCGCATAGTCGCCGACGGTGCCGACCATGCCGCCGCCGCCGGATTCCCGTCGCAGCGGCTGGCGCGGGTCGCTGACGTCGGCGACCGGACTGATGATGCGATCCTTCGGCGTCGGCTCGGCGATCAGCGGCCACTTCGCCCGGTCGGCAACATAGAATGCGGTCTCGTTCATGCCGAGCGGGCCGAGCAGCCGCTCCTTCTCGACCTGAAACAGGGATTTACCTGTGATCACCTCGATGATGCGGCCGAGCACGTCGGTGGAATGGCCGTAATCCCATTGCGTGCCGGGTTGCTCGGCGAGCGGCAGCGCGGTGAGCCGCGCCGCGAATTCGGCATTGTCGGGATCGTTGTCGAGCAGGCCGGCATCGGCGTAGGTCCTGTTCACGAGACCGCCGCCATAATAGCCGTAGGGCAGTCCTGCCGTGTGGCGCATCAGGTCTTCGATCGTCACCGGACGCTTGAGCGGCTCGAGCGTCATCGTCGCCTTGCCCTCATCGCCGCGCTTTTCGACGCCGACCTTCATGTCGGCAAAGGCCGGGATGTATTTCGACACCGGATCGCTGAGAGCGAGCCTGCCCTCCTCCACCAGCATCATCGCGATGACTGACGTGATCGGCTTCGACATCGAATAGAGACGGAAGATGGTTTCCGCGCTCATCGACAATTCGGTTGCGACGTCGCGAACCCCGAAATTCTCGTAGTAGACCGGCTTGCCGTGCTGCTGCAGCAGCAGGATCGCGCCGGGGATCTTCCCGCTCGCGATCTCGTTCCTGACATAGTCGGAGACCTTGGCGAGGCCTTCCGGAGAAAAGCTGTGCGCGGCCGGGCCCGCGGAGCCGGCCTGCGCAACCGTTGCGACGAGGGCGACCGCGAGTGCCGCGATGAGCGCGCGGCACCCATGCATATCAATTCTCCATGGCTTCATAGACGAGCTGCTTCAGCGTCCGCTGGATGCGCTGACGCTCGGTCGGCGTCTGCTCCAGGAGGACGAAGAAGAAGTCCTGCTTGCGGTCGATGATGTAATAGCAGCCGCTGGCGCCGTCCCATTTCAGTTCGCCGAGATCGCCTGGAGGCGGCGGCTTGGCATTGCCCGGATCGGTGCGCACCGCGATCCCGAGCCCGAAGCCGAAGCCGTCGCCGGGGAAATAGAACACGTCGCGCGCAACGCCGGAGCCCGGGCCGACACGATCGGTCGTCAATTCCTTGAACGTCTCGGGCTTCAGGATGGTCTTGCCGTCGAGGGTGCCGCCATTGAGCAGCATTTGCGCGAAGCGCGAATAATCCGCCATGGTCGAGACCATGCCGCCGCTGGCGGATTCCCATTTCTTGACCTTGGTCGGATCGTTGACCCGGCCGACCCGGAAGTCGCTGTCGTTCGGCATCGGCTGGGCCATTAGCTTCTGCTTCTCGGGATCGGTGACGAAGAAGCCGGTGTCCTTCATGCCGAGCGGGTCGAGCAGCCTTTCGTGCTCGATCGTCGAGAGCTTCTCGCCGGTAGTCACCTCCATCACGCGCGCCAGAATGTCGGTGGAATGGCCGTATTGCCAGAGCGCGCCGGGCTGGTTGTGCAGCGGCAGCTTGGCGATCCGCTCGGCGAATTCGGCGAGATCGAAATCTCCGCCGTAGATATCGGCGTCCTTGTAGGCCTTGCGGACCAGGCTATCACCATAGAACCCGTAGGTGATGCCGGACGTATGCGTCATCAGATCGAGGATCGTCATCGGCCGCTCTGGCGGCACCAGTTCGAGCGTCTTGGTGCCGTCCTCCGCCTTCTTCTCGACGCCGACCTTCACATTGGCAAAGGACGGGATGTATTTCGAGACGGGATCGTCGAGCTTGTACTTGCCCTCCTCCAGAAGCTGCATCGAGACCACGGCGGTGATCGACTTGGACATCGAGGCCAGGCGGAAGATGGTCTGGTCGGTGATCGGCGCCTTGCTGACCACGTCCTGCACGCCGAAGGCCTCGTGATAGATCGGCTTGCCGTGCTGCTGGATCAGGACGATGGCGCCGGGAATTTTTCCGGTCGCGACCTCGTTCTTGAAGAACTCGCTGATCTTGGCGAGCTTGTCGGGGTTGAAATGCGCGCCCGCCGGAATCTCGTAGGTGCCCTCGGTGTGTGCGTACGCCAACGATGCCGCCAGCAACACCGCGGCTGCTGCGGCGGCGCACGTCAAACGAAATGAATGCATTTGAACTATCCCTCCCCGGAAATCACGGGGAAGTGTAGCGGCGGTATCATCAGGCACAAGGGCTCCCGAAGGCGTCCAGGGCCTCCTGATGCAGCTCGCCGCTCTGGGCCGAGAAGCAGCAGAAGATCACCAGCGTGACGCCGGGTGCGGTTGCCAGGGCGTCGACGACAGTTTTGACCGCAATGCCGGCGGCGCGATCCGCGGGGAAGCGGTAGATGCCGGTGGAGATCGCAGGGAAAGCGACGGACTCAAGCCCGTGCTCTTCGCACAGCTCTATCGAGCGGCGATAGCAGGATGCAAGCAGACTGTCCTCGTCGAGCTTGCCGCCATTCCACACCGGGCCGACCGTATGGATGACGTGCCTGGCAGGCAGCCGATACCCTTTGGTGATCTTGGCCTGGCCAGACTTGCAACCGTGAAGCATACGGCATTCGGCGACCAGGTCCGGCCCCGCGGCGCGGTGGATCGCGCCGTCGACGCCGCCGCCCCCAAGCAGCGACGAATTGGCCGCGTTGACGATGGCGTCAACGCGCAGGGTCGTGATGTCGGTAACGATGACTTCGAGCCGCGCCTTGCCGATCTGGCGCGCCGTCAAGGTCAGGCAACCACGTCGACCGGGATGCCCTTGTCGGCAAACAGCTGCTGCAATTCACCGGCCTGGAACATCTCGCGGATGATGTCGCAACCGCCGACGAACTCGCCCTTCACATAGAGCTGCGGAATCGTCGGCCAGTTCGAATAGACCTTGATGCCGTCGCGCAGCTCGGCCGATTCGAGAACGTTGAGGCCCTTGTAGCCGACACCGATGTGGTCGAGGATTTGCACGACCTGACCGGAAAACCCGCACTGCGGGAATTGCGGCGTGCCCTTCATGAACAGCACGACGTCGTTCGACTTCACTTCGTTGTCGATGAATTGCTCGATGCTCATTTTCGCTTCCTTCGGGGGCGGCGCTCTCAAGCCTTGTGGGCCGGCCCACCCTTCTAACCCGTGACTGGCTATATATGTAGCTCAAACCATTGTGCATCCAAAGCAAAATGGCGGAAATCTGGCATGCGGCGGGGGCCGGACGGCACCGCAAAAAGGGCCGGGATTATCTGACGGGCCCAATATCATCATGGGGGAGGCTTTTTTCCCGTAACGGAGCCCCTATCTAGGACGAACTGTCCGTCTGGAACCAGATTACCGAAGCAACGTTCTCCCCTTGAATCGGAGACCATCGTTGACGAAACCAGCCTCTGCCGCGGCCGCCATTCCCGGCACCTCCCCGTCATTGTCTTCCGAATCCGGATCGCTCGCGCAGCGGCTCGTGGACGCCTATCGCGCGGTCCGCGACGAGACCGAGCGCCGGGCCGCACCGCTGTCGGCGGAAGACCAGCTGATCCAATCGATGCCGGATGCGAGCCCCGCCAAGTGGCACCGCGCCCACACGACCTGGTTCTTCGAGCAGTTTCTGCTCGGCGAGCACGACAAGGGCTACACGCCGTTCCACCCGGACTACGCCTATCTGTTCAATTCCTATTACGTCAGCGCCGGCCCCAGGCATGCCCGCCACCAGCGCGGCCATCTGACCCGCCCGACATCAGACGAAGTCACCGCCTACCGCCGCCATGTCGACGACGAGGTGGTGAAATTCTTCCAGGCTGCCCCGACGGACAAGCTCGCGGCGCTGGTGCCGCTGGTCGAGGTCGGCCTCAATCACGAGCAGCAACATCAGGAGCTGATGTACACCGACATCCTGCATGCCTTCGCGCAGAACCCGATCCCGCCGGCCTACGATCCGGCGTGGCACTTCCCGGCATCGCAGCGCGGGCCCGAGGAATGGGTGACGCTCAACGAGGGCATCCACACCGTCGGCCACGCCGACGACAGCTTCCATTTCGACAATGAGAAGCCCGCGCATCGCGCGCTGGTCGGTCCGGTCAAGCTCGCGAAAAACCTCGTCACCAATGCCGACTGGCTCGCCTTCATGAAGGACGGCGGCTATTCCACCGCCACGCTGTGGCTGATGGATGGCTTCGGCACGGTGACCAACGAGGGCTGGCAGGCGCCTGGTCACTGGCGCGAGATCGACGGCGAGTGGAAGATCATGACGCTCGGCGGTCTGCAGCCGATCGATCCGCAGGCTCCGGTTTGCCACGTCAGCTACTACGAAGCCGACGCCTTCGCCCGCTGGGCCGGCAAGCATCTGCCGACCGAGATGGAATGGGAGGTCGCGGCGCGCGCCGGCCTGCTCAACGACGCCTACGGCATCGTCTGGCAATGGACCCGCAGCGCCTATTCGCCCTACCCGGGCTACCGCGCGATCGAAGGCGCGCTCGGCGAGTACAACGGCAAGTTCATGGTCAACCAGCTCGTGCTGCGCGGCTCGTCGCTGGCGACGCCGGCCGGTCACAGTCGTGTCACCTACCGCAACTTCTTCTATCCGCACCATCGCTGGCAATTCACGGGGTTACGCCTCGCCGACTATGCCTGATTGAGTCCTGTCGACATCGATGACGCGTCGGTAAGCGCGTTCGGGAGAGTATCATGAATGTGCATGCCGCCGCTTTGGCCAAAGCGTATCCGTTCGACGAAGCGACCTCGGCGTTTGCCGGCGATGTGATCGGCGATCTCGCCCGTCACCCGAAACGGCTGTCGCCGAAATATTTCTACGACGCCACCGGCTCGGAGCTGTTCGAGCAGATCACGGTGCTGCCGGAATATTATCCGACGCGCACCGAGCTCGGCATCCTGCGCGACCGCGGCAGCGAGATCGCCGCGATCATTCCGAACGGCGCGGCGCTGGTCGAGTTCGGCGCCGGCGCGACCACCAAGGTGCGCCTCTTGCTCGAGCACTGCGAATTCGCAGCCTACGTGCCGGTCGATATTTCCGGCGATTTCCTCAAGGCCCAGGCCGATGGGTTGCGCCGGGATTTTCCGGGTCTCGGCATCTATCCGGTCGCGGCCGATTTCACCACGCCGTTCGCGCTGCCCGAGGCGGTCGCGGACATGCCGAAGGTCGGCTTCTTCCCGGGCTCGACGCTCGGCAATTTCGAGCCAAGCGAGGCCTTGGCCTTCCTGCGCAGCGCGCGCAAGATCCTCGGCCACGGCGCGCAGATGATCATCGGCGTCGATCTCGAGAAGGACGAGCGCGTGCTGTACGACGCCTATAACGACGCGGCCGGCGTCACCGCGCGCTTCAACCTCAATGTGCTGGTTCGGATCAACCGCGAGCTCGGCGGCAATTTCGACCTGTCGGGCTTCACCCACCGCTCGATCTACAACCGCGACCGCCATCGCATCGAGATGCACCTGATCAGCCGCAAGGCGCAGACCGTGCGCATCCTCGGCAACACCTTCGCGTTCCGTCCGGGCGAGAGCATTCACACCGAGAACAGCTACAAATACTCGCTCGAGCGTTTCACCGCGCTCGCCCGCAGCGCGGGCTGGACGGTGCGCGACAGCTGGACCGACGCCAACACCATGTTCTCGGTGCACGCTTTGGTCGCGGACTAAAACCAAAACCGGGGGATGGGGCATAGTCATGGGCCGGCGTGCGCTGCAGATCGCAACAGTGCTGCTCGCCCTCGTCCCTGTCCTGACCGGCATCATCACCATGCTCGGCGTGAGCGACCCGCTCTACGCCTCGTCAGGCGTTCCGGCGCTGCAGGTGCTCGACAGCAATCTGCGCTTCTTCGGCGGGGTCTGGCTCGGTCTCGGCCTTGCTCTGCTCTGGCTGGTGCCGCGCATCGAAAGCGAGAGCGTGCTGTTCCGCGTGGTCTGGGGCGGCATCTTCCTCGGCGGCATCGGCCGGCTGCTGTCGATGGTGATGGTTGGCCTCCCGCCGCTGCCCTTCGTGGGCTTCACCGCGCTCGAAGTGATCGGCGCCCCGCTGTTCGTCTACTGGCAGCACCGCGTGGCCACGGCCGATCGCAGGTAGCGACCCGCGCTATTCTTCCTCCCCGCTCGACCGCAGCGAGATCGATTCCCACGCCGCGACCACGATCATGATCGCGGTGGTGACGATCGAGAGCACCAGCGGCGACATCTCGCGGGCGAAATAGGCCGTGATCGCCAGTGCCGCGATGCCTATGCCGTGCGAGAGCTGCAGGAAGTTGCGGATCACGTATTTGAACAGGATGGTCCCGACCAGGAACAGCGCGGGGCCGCCGACCGAGCTCACGATCGTCTTCAGGTCGGAATGGCCGGACGGGTGCTTCAGCACCAGCTCGTCGGCGACTGCGGTGAGGATGATGCCGCCGACGATCGGCATGTGCAGATAGGTGTAGGCGATCCGCGCCACGCGGCCGGATTCCTCCGACCTGGAGATCATGTCCGCGCCGGCCTCGGCGCCCTTGTGGAAATAGATCCACCACATCGCGATGCTGCCGACCAGCGCCGAGATGAACGCCGCGACATTCTCCGGCGTCCAGGTCAGATCGGCAAAGGTCGCGCCGTCGACCACGATCGCCTCGCCGAGCGCAATGATGATGAAGCCGGCGCAGCGCTCGGCCATATGGCCGCCCTCGACCGACCAGGCCTCCATCGAGGAGAAGCCGAGCCCAGGGGTCCAGAACCGCAGAGCCGGCGCGACGTACTCGATGGCCAGCGCCGCGATCCAGAGCCACATCCGCGTCTCGTGCTCGGCAAAGCCACCGAGAACCCAGAGCACGGCCGAGCAGGACAGCCAGGTCAGGATACGGATTGCGTTGTGGCGCACCGCGGTCCGGTGCCGCGGCGTCGCCAGCAGCCAGAACGCGGTGCGGCCGACCTGCATCGCTGCATAGGTCCCGGCAAACCACAGCCCGCGGCCCTCGAAGGCCGACGGGATCGAGGTCGACAGCAGCAGCCCGCCCAGCATCAGCACGAACAGCAGCAGGCGGACCGGCGTCAGGTCAGGATTGAGCCAGTTGGTGACCCAGGTGGTGTAGACCCACACCCACCACACCGCGAGGAACAGCACCGTGACCTGCACCGCGCCCAGCGGGGTGAAGTGGTGCAGCAGCGTGTGCGACAGCTGCGTGACGGCGAAGACGAAGACGAGGTCGAAGAACAGCTCGGCATTGGTGACGCGGCTGTGCTGGTTCGGCACGATAACGCGAAACATCGCGCCGCGCGGATTATCTGCCATCGCTTGGGCCCCCGCGCGGTTGCCGGGGCTAGCCTTCCGGCACGCCGGTCTGCAGGGCCAGCGCGTGCAACACGCCGCCCATCTGGCCCTTCAGCGACTGGTAGACGATCTGGTGCTGCTGAACGCGGGACTTGCCGCGGAATGACTCGGAAACGACAGTGGCCGCGTAGTGGTCGCCGTCGCCGGCCAGATCACGGATCGTCACCTCGGCATCAGGGATCGCTGCCTTGATCATCGATTCGATATCACGGGCGTCCATCGGCATCCCAGTCCACCTCCGTCAGGTCATTCGAATCAGGGCCGATTCGGCCAGGAAAACCAAGACAAAACCCAAGATAAAACCTCAGATAAAACCCGGCGCTTGAGGTCTTCTAGGTCATCCTGGGGCACACTATATTCCCATTCCCAGCGATTTAAACCTGCATCAATCGGTCACAAGCCATCACGCCGAAATGACCAGAAGAGGCGCAGAATCATGAAGCTCCCCGGCCCCGACCATCCGATCACGATCACGCCCAATGCCAGGCGCGTCCGCATCACCGCCGACGGCGTCGTCATCGCCGAGACCACCCATGCGCTGACCTTGAAGGAAGCGAGCTATCCGGCCGTGCAATACGTCCCCCGGCAGGACGCCAACATGGAGCTGTTGACCCGCACCGAGCGGACCACGCATTGCCCCTATAAGGGGGATGCGAACTATTTCAGCATCAAGGCCAACGGCAAGACGCTGGACAATGCGATCTGGACCTATGAGGAGCCCTTTCCGGCCATGACCGAGATCGCCGGCCACCTCGCCTTCTATCCGGACAAGGTGAAGATCGAGGAAGTCGCATAGACCGTCACGCCTGCCGCAAACCGCCGGGCCTCGACCGGCGGTTTTGGTTCGTGCCATCCAAGCTGAAAACGGAAATGCCCGGGCGAGGCCCGCGCATGGCGACGGAAGCGTTCGGCCGGATCGCCGCTAGACCCTGAATATCGTGAGCCCAAGGATCAGCAGCACCAGGAAGATCACGACGAACACGTAGAACAGGAAACGCGCGATGTCGGCGGAGGCGGCGGAAATGCCGGTGAAGCCGAGCAGGCCCGCGATGATCGAGACGACAAGGAAGACCAACGCCCATTTCAGCAGTGTCATTGCTCGCTCCACAAACCGCGCGCGCCTTGCGCGTCCGCCCGACAACGCCCGCCACCGACCCCGGTTCCAGAACGAAACAGATCCACTGAAATGACCGACCTCGACACCACGGAATCGGGACGATTGGGCCTTGCTGAATCGGGTTCCCGATTGCAACATCCGGCTGCAGACCCGGCTGGGGGCACCATGAAATCGATTGCTCACGCGGCTCCGGCCGTCGACGTGCAGGCAGCACCGAAGCTCCACAAGCGCAACGTCGCCCTGGACCGTGCACGCACCTTCCTGACGCTGGTCGTGCTGCTGCATCACGCGGTGATCCCCTACACCCATTTCGGGCACACCGACCCGACGTCCTGGATCGGCTTCGACTGCGTGGTGCTCGCCACCGACAGCTTCTTCATGGCGATGTTCTTCTTCCTGTCGGGGCTGTTCGTCTGGCCCGGGCTCGGCCACAAGCCGTGGCTGATCTTCCTGCGCGACCGGCTGCTGCGGCTCGGCCTGCCCTTCGTGATCTGCGCGTTCACCGTGATTCCGATCGCCTATTACGCGATCGCGCTGCGTGCGACGCCGGAGCTGACCTTCTCCGAATTCTGGTGGAAGACCATGATTTTCGGGCCCTGGCCGAGCGGCCCGATCTGGTTCGTCTGGGTCTTGATGACCTTCGACGTGACGGCGAGCGTGCTGTACCGGGTGTCGTCGCACCTGCTCGAGCCGATCAACCGTCTGTCGATCAAGGGATTTGAACGTCCCTCGAAGTTCTGGCTGTTCCTCGTCGTCGTCAGTGCCGCCGCCTATCTGCCGATGCTGGTCCATTACGGCCAGAACTACTGGTTCGAGCTCGGACCGTTCTCGGTGCAGGCGAGCCGGGTGCTGCTCTATGCGTCCTACTTCTTCATCGGTGCGGGGATCGGGGCGGCGAACCTCGAGGGCGGCCTGCTCAGCGCAAACGGACGGCTGACCGAGCGGCGCTGGTTCTGGACCGGCATCACGCTGATCCCCTACTGCTTGATGTGGGTGATGATCTACATCAAGCGCGGGGTCATCGGTAACCCCGACCCGCTGCCGGGCTGGTATCTCGCGTCCTACGGCACCTTCTACGTGCTGTTCAGCGCCTCGATCCTGTTTGCGATCCTTGCCTACTTCCTGCAATCGAAGGCGCAGGGACCGACGCTGCTCGACCGCATGCAGGGCGACGCCTACGGCATGTTCCTGGTGCACTATCCGATCGTGCTGTGGCTGCAATACTGGCTGTTCGATATGGAATTGCCGGCAATCGCCAAGGCCGCGATCGCGTTCTTCGCCACCGTGGCGCTGAGCTGGGCCGCCACCGCCGTGCTGCGCAAGCTGCCGGGCGCCAAATTCGTGCTTTAGCTTCGGTTATGATGCGTCGTCCCATCATGACCTCGCGGCCGACAAGTTGCGCACAACCTGCCATTGGTCACATGCCGCGACGTGATTCTCGGTTATGCTGGTCGAACTGCTGACATCAAGGAGTCCTCGGATGAACGACCCTCAAGTTGGATGGATCGCCGCAATCATCGTCGGCGGATTGGCCGGCTGGCTCGCCGAGATGTTCATGAAGACCGGAACCGGCATCTTCATGAATATCATCCTCGGCATCGTCGGCGCCACGCTGGCGAACTGGCTATTGGGTCTGCTCGGCGTGTCGCTCGGCGGCGGATGGATCGGCTTTCTCGTCGCCGGCTTCATCGGCGCCTGCATCATCATCTTTGCGTGGCGCGCGATCCGCGGCGCGACGTAGGCTTGATCCGCAGGGATCGCGGTCGAACAGAAGAAAATAGCGCGATGATGGATTCATCGCGCTATTGAAAGGGTTGCTTCGCGCCGCAGCGCCTGATCCTGCCGGATCAGGCGGCGGTGTTGTGCATATAGTTCGGCAGCCAGTGCTCGAAGGCGCGGGACAGGCTTTCGATCGTCACAGGCGGCTCGCCGGCGACCGCAATCGCGTCGCCGCCGGTGGTGCCGATGCGCGCGCAGGGCACGCCGGCGCCCTTCATCTTGGCCAGCACGAGACCGGCGTCGGCCGCGGGCACGGTGACGATGTAACGGGCCTGGTCCTCACCGAACCAATAGGCATGCGGCACGATCGAGGACGGCGCCGCCAAGAGCTGCGCGCCGATGCCGCTTGCGATCGCCATCTCGGCGAGCGCGATCAGCAACCCGCCGTCGGAGACGTCATGCACCGCGGTCGCGGTGCCGGCGTGGATCATGCCGCGCACCACGTCGCCGTTGCGCTTCTCGGTGGCGAGATCGACCGGCGGCGGGGCGCCCTCCTCGCGGCCGCAGACGTCGCGCAGGTAGACCGACTGGCCGAGCCAGCCTTGGGTGTCGCCGACCAGCAGGATCGCCTCGCCGGCCGCCTTGAAGGCCAGGGTCGCGGACTTGGTGAAGTCGTCGAGCAGGCCGACGCCGCCGATCGAAGGCGTCGGCAGGATGCCGCGGCCGTTGGTCTCGTTGTAGAGCGAGACGTTGCCGGACACGACCGGGAAATCCAGCGCGCGGCAGGCTTCCGAAATACCCTTCAGGCAGCCGACGAACTGGCCCATGATCTCGGGCCGCTCCGGATTGCCGAAGTTGAGATTATCGGTGATGGCGAGCGGCCGGCCACCGACCGCGGTGATGTTGCGCCAGGCTTCCGCCACCGCCTGCTTGCCGCCCTCGAACGGATCGGCCTCGCAATAGCGCGGCGTGACGTCGACGGTGAGCGCAAGCCCCTTCGGCCCGTCCTCGACGCGGACCACCGCGGCATCGCCGCCGGGACGCTGCATGGTATTGCCCAGGATGACGTGGTCGTACTGTTCCCACACCCAGCGCTTCGAGCACAATTCGGGCGTGCCGATCAGCTTGGTCAGCGCCTCTGCGATCCCGAGCGGCGGCTTGACGTCCTGGCCGCGGATCACCGGCAGCGCAGTTGATGCGACGTGCGGACGGTCATAGACCGGCGCCTCGTCACCGAGCTCCTTGATCGGCAGATCGGCCATCACGTCGCCGCCATGCTTGACGACGAAACGCTTGCTCGGCGTGGTGTAGCCGACGATGGCGAAATCGAGCCCCCATTTGCGGAAGATCGCTTCGGCCTCTTTCTCCTTCTCGGGCTTGAGCACCATGAGCATCCGCTCCTGGCTCTCCGAGAGCATCATCTCGTAGGCGCTCATGCCGGTCTCGCGGGTCGGCACCGCATCGAGATCGAGGTCGACGCCGAGATCGCCCTTGGCGCCCATCTCGACCGCCGAGCAGGTCAGGCCGGCCGCGCCCATGTCCTGGATCGCGACCACGCAATCGGCCGCCATGATCTCGAGGCAGGCTTCCAGCAGCAGCTTCTCCGCGAAGGGATCGCCGACCTGCACGGTCGGGCGCTTCTCCTCGGAGGCGTCGTCGAATTCGGCCGACGCCATCGAGGCGCCATGGATGCCGTCGCGACCGGTCTTGGAGCCGAGATAGACGATCGGCATGTTCACGCCGGAGGCCGCCGCGTAGAAGATCTTGTCGGCGTCGGCGAGGCCGACTGCCATCGCGTTGACCAGGATGTTGCCGTCATAGCGGGTGTGGAAGCGCACCTGGCCGCCGACCGTCGGCACGCCGAACGAATTGCCGTAGCCGCCGACGCCCGCGACCACGCCGGACACCAGATGGCGGGTCTTGGGGTGCTCGGGCGCGCCGAAGCTCAGCGCATTCAGGCAGGCGATCGGGCGGGCGCCCATGGTGAAGACGTCGCGCAGGATGCCGCCGACGCCGGTGGTCGCGCCCTGGTAGGGCTCGATGTAGCTCGGGTGGTTGTGGCTCTCCATCTTGAAGACCACGGCCTGGCCGCCGCCGATATCGATCACGCCGGCATTCTCGCCGGGGCCCTGAATCACCCAGGGGGCCTTGGTGGGCAGCCCGCGCAGATGGATGCGCGACGACTTGTACGAGCAATGCTCGTTCCACATCGCCGAGAAGATGCCGAGCTCGGTGAAGGTCGGAACCCGCCCGATCAGCTTCAGAATGCGCTCATACTCGTCCGGCTTCAGCCCGTGGGCGGCGACCAGTTCGGGGGTGATCTTGGGTTCGTTCTTGGGCTCGTTCTTGGGCGCGGTCATGGGACCCTTAATAGGTAGATCGAACGGGGGCGAAAAGGCCTTTTACGGCCCATTTCCGGCCTGTCCAGAGCTTTGCGGCGGTTGGACGCGGCCCGGGATTTGCAGCCCGGAATTGCACCTGGGATTTGCACAATGGGGATGGATCGGATTTAAGGTCCCGAACCCGATAATTGAAGGCCAGATTTCGTGAACGAGCTCGCCAAGACCGCACTCACCACGGCATTCAACCGCCGCCCCGACCTGCACGTCGAGACCGAAGGCGAATTCGCCGGCTGGCGAACCTGGACCCGGGACAGTTACGAGACCCATACCGGCCCATTCTACCACCGCATGGACGAGAACGGCCGCATCGCCTGCGCGTTCCGCGTCGGCCCGAAGCACCTCAACGGCTCCGGCAACGTCCACGGCGGTTGCCTCATGACCTTCGCGGATTACTGCCTGTTCGCGCTCGCCTCCCCGGTGCTCCAGGGCCCCGGGGTCACGGTCTCGTTCGCTTCGGAATTCCTCGACGCCGCCCGCGAGGGTGCCTTGATCGAATGCACCGGCGAGGTCACGCGCGCCGGCGGATCGCTGATCTTCGTGCGCGGCATGCTGACATCGGCCGAGCGGCCGCTGTTCAGCTTCTCCGGCACCATCAAGCGGACGAAGCGCAAGGCGCCGGCGGCGACGACAGCCTAAAGCGCGCTAGCAGGCCGTTCCGATTGAATCGGAACGGGCTCCAGATTTTTCGTCGACGCGTTTTCTTTACGCGAACCGCTACCCACTTCGCGCGAAACGCTTCGTGTCTGTGGACACCCGCCGTCATCCAACCGTTACATCGCCGCGGGTTGAATCGACAGCACCGCGCTAGCGCGTTGTGTTCACGCGCGTTCTTCGCGTGAAGCATTCAAACGCAGGTTGTGACGCGACGACCTGCTGTCGTTGCGTCGTCGCGCGCGCGTCACATGCACGTCAGCCAAGCCCTCGAAGATTGCTGAACGGTTTCTGTTTGTGCATTCGCGCAGCGAGGTTGGGGCATTCTCATGAAATTGAAGACGTTTGTTTCCGTCACGTCGGTGATGTCGCTTGTCGCATCGCTGGCGTGCGTTGCAACTCCGGCGCGCGCCGGCCAGGACGGCGACAATGGCGATCGCGGCGTCGGCGAGTCGCGCGGTCACGATCAGGATCAGGACCAGGACCAGGACCATGATGGCGACCATCATGGCCGCAAGCCGCGCGTGGTGATGATCTCGCTCGATGGTGCCAAGCCCGATTTCATTCAGAAATTCATCGAGGAAGGCGTGCTGCCGCGCGACGGCGGCCTCGCCCGGCTCAGCCGGCGCGGCGCAGTGGCGCTGCAGAACGTGACGGCGTCACCGTCGCTCACCGCGGTCTCGCATATTGCGATCGCGACCGGTTCGACGGCGGTCCATAACGACATCCCTTCCAACACGTTCGAGCCGATCGTCGGCCCTATCTCCAGCAGCATCAGCGGCTTCGCGGCGCCGATCGGCGGCTACAACGAAAGCCCGCTCGGGCCGTCGGCGCACCCGACGGCACAACCGCTGTGGGTGCAGCTGCGCCAGCAGGGCAAGAAGGTCGTCACCGCGACGTGGCCCGGCGGCGACGGCGCCGACATCTCCATCAACAAGACCGTGGTGCAGCCGGCCCAGCCCACCCGCGTGACCGACTTCACGGTGCCGTTCGGCGCGTTCGGCGGCATCGGTGCGCAAGGCTTCTCGCTGTCGCGCAGCGACTTCACGACCGATCCGGGCATCGTGGCGGCGCTGCAGGCTGCCGGCCGTTTCTCGTTCAGCCCGGTGCTGGTGACCTCGGCGCCGATCGAGACGTTCTCATGTTCCGCGGCGGCAACCGCGACCTGCACCAATGCCGCGACGCTCGACGTCAAATATTCGATCCGCGTCGCCGCCATCGACACCACCAATGACCGCAAGGTGAACTACGACACGCTGGTGTTCTTCGATGCGAACAGCGGCATCACCGCAGGACCGTTCCACGCACCGTCGACCGGACCGGCCTACGTCAAGTTCGGCGGCGAGAACGCACCGTTCTTCTTCGAAGGCAGCGGCGCGAAGGTCGGCGCCGCCTACTTCGTCTCGGCGCTCTCGCCGGACCTCTCGGTGGTGCGCTTCGCCCGCTACGGCGCCAACTTCATCCCGCGCAACACGCCCGTGCTCGCCGATGTCGACGACATCAACAACAATATCGGGTTCTGGCGTCCGCAGGCCGACTTCCGCATTCCGGAGCGCCTGAGCCCCGGCTTCACCAATTTCCCCGACGTCGAGATCGAGACGATGTACGAGGACATGGTGAAGACCTTCGTGCGCTACCAGGCCAATATCGGCGAGCGCGCGATCAAGACCCATCCGGACGCCGACCTCGTCATGGTCTATATCGAGCAGCCCGACGGCTCCGAGCATCAGTTCCTGCTCACCGATCCGCGCCAGGGCACCAACCCGACCGACCCGAATTCGATCGGCGCCAACCAGGATCCCGCCAAGGTCAAGCGATACGCCTCCTACATCCGCTTCGCCTACCAGACCGCCGACAGGGCGGTGAAGCAGATTGCCGATGCGGCGGGCCGTGACAGCAACGTCGTCGTGGTGTCGGACCACGGCTTCGCGCCGTTCCACACCTCGGTCAATCTCACCAACATCCTCCGCAACGCCGGCATCGACACCAGCAAGGTCGGAATCCGCACCTCCGGCCCGGCCGCCGACATCTACGTCAACCTGCAGAACCGCGAGCTCGGCGGCACCGTCGATCTGGCGACCTACCGTAGCCTGGTGGCGCAGATCACCGATGCGGTGAAGAACGCGGTCGACCCCAATGCACGCTTCAACTACTCACTCAAGGAGCAGCGCATCTTCACCGTCGTCGAGACCCGGCCGCTGCAGTGCGACGCCGGTACCGGACAGTGCACCAGCAAGACCGTCGGCCAGGACTATGGCGACGTGTTCGCGCTGATGGCGCCCGGCTACAATTTCGACGGCGTGCAGAATCCCGGCGTCGCGCGCCAGGGCGACGCGCCGTTCAATGCGGCAACCACCGCGCTGTCGATGCCGAATTTCTACGGCGCCCACGGTCACGATCCCGAGCTTCCGGTAATGAGCGCGACGTTCATCGCCGCGGGGCCGCAGATCCGAAAGGACACCGTGGTGCGGCACATGCGCAATATCGACGTGGCGCCGACCGTCATGCGGCTCCTCGGCACCACACCGCACCAGGTCGATGGCGAGGTACTGAGCGAGGTCCTGCGCTAGGATCCTTCGGCAAATGTCACGCGATGGACGCCAAGCCGGCGTCCATCGTTGTTTCCTCCATGTCCAGCCTACGGCGACCCCGTCGCCGTCCCCAGCAACTGCCGGAGCGGATTGAGCGGGCCGACAGGGATCAATTCGAAGCTCATCAGATGCGCCTGCCCAAGCGGCAATTTCTCCAGCATCTCGTGGGCCGCCGCGGTGTCGGTCATGTTCAGGATGAAGACCACGCCGGGACGTCCCTGCAGCGAGAACCACTGGTCGATCTTGCCATCCAGATGGAGCTTGACGGTCTCGCGGACCTCGCTCGGCAGGATCGCGCGCGCGGCCGCCGGGTCAACGCCCGGGTTCAGGGTCCCGATGGCAAGGATATGCGTGGTCGGTACCGGCGGGACTCCGGATTGGGCGCGAGCGACGCCCGCCGCCATCAAGCAGATGACCACTGCGGCGAAGCCGCAAACGAGAGCGTTCTTCATGCTGTGCTCCTTGTCAATCGTTCGCAGAATGCAGTGCCGTCCGGACTGCTCCCTGCGCTTTGCAAGGAGCGGCTGCGCCAGCACCATGCTAGTTCGAATTCGCTGCGGACGCGTGTGATTTAAGCCCTTGAACGGTGTTGTGATCGTTTCCAAACGCCCTAGCCTTGCGGCGCGGCGCCGCGCTACATTGTACCCGTCGCGCGCCAATGCGCGGGGGAGCCAATCAAGGTGCCGAAGAGCACAGCCAGAGCATGATCCGGAAAAGTGTGAAGCGGTTTTCCGAAAGGATCATGCTCAAACAAAGAGCCAAGACGGGCGGCATGACGGCTCCAGCGATAACGCCGATCCTGTCCACCGCGCCGGGCGCGCGCGGCTGGCGCGACTATGCGCTGCTCCTGGCGCTGGCCTGCTGCTGGAGCTCGACCTATCCGCTGACCAAGATCGGGCTCGGCTCGATCCCGCCGGTCACCTTCATCTCGGCGCGCTCGCTGGTCGCCGCGCTCTTCCTGCTCGTGGTGCTGAGGGTCCGCGGCATCCGCATCCCGACCGACATCAAGGCCTGGAAGCTGTTCGCCTTCCAGCAGACCATCAACTCGACGATCCCGTTCCTGGTGATCACCTGGGCGCAGCTCTACGTGCCGGCGTCCAACACCGTGGTGCTGGCCTCGACGACGCCGATCTTTGCCTTCCTGATCACCTGGGCGATCACGCGACACGAGCCGGCCTCGCCGCTCAAATTCGTCGGCGCGATCCTCGGTCTCGCCGGCACGGTCGCGATCATCGGCCTCGACGCGCTCTCGGGCTTCGGCAAGGAGATTGTCGCCGAGATCGCGATCCTGCTCGCCACCGTCTCGTTCGCCTGCGCCACGATCTTCGGGCTTCGTCTCTCCGACTATGACCCCATGGTGGTGGCCGCCGGCTCGCTCTTGTTCGGCGGCACCGTGCTGCTGCCGGTCGCCCTGATCGTCGACCATCCCTGGACGCTGCACCCGACACCGCAGGCGCTGGTCGCCACCGTCGTGATGGGCATCTTCTCGAGCGCGTTCGGCCTGATGCTGTTCTATATGTGCCTGACGCGGCTCGGCACGCTCACGACGAACGCGCAGGGTTACTTGCGGATTCCGATCGGCGTCGCGCTGTCGGTGATCCTGCTCGGGGAATCCGTGCCGTCGAACCTCGCGCTCGGCCTGCTGCTGGTCATGGCCGGCGTCGCCGCGATGACGGTGCCGGGCGAGGCGTATAAGCGCGCGCTGAGCCGATTGCAAAACCGCTAGCCTGTGTCGCGGCTCAGGCTGACAATTGCTTCTCGGCGATCGACAGCCATTCGGCCTGCGCATCGCGCAGGTACTTCGGTGCGCGCCGCATCTGGATCAACAGTTCGTTGAACACGATGCGCGCTTCGGCGGTGCGGCCGACCAGCTGCAACAACAAGCCATAGCGGACCCGCGCCTCGGCGCCCGGAAAATACTGCGACACCGCCTGATATTCCTCCAGCGCCTCGTCGAGCCGGCCCAGCTCGGCGAGCGAGCGGGCGTAGAGCAGATGCCCTTCGGCGGACTCGAAATCGGGCCAGCGCTCGCGCAACGCATCGAGCGTCGCCAGCGCCTCGGCCGGTAGCTTGCGGGCGAACTGGGCCTGCGCCTTGGCCAGTGCGTAGGCCGGATCGTCACCCTGCGGCAGTCGCAAGACGTGATCGTAGTGGCTCTCCGCCTCCTCGAAGCGCCCGACGGTCTGGCACTCCGCGGCCAGCGCTGCACGGTTGGCGATCGTGTCGGATGTCGCGAGCCGGTCGGACAGTTCGCGATACCGCTTCTCCGGATCGATACGGTTGGCGACGCGCTTGCGCGCCTGCGCGGCAGCCGGTCCGCCCCACCATTCCGGAACGAGCTCGACGACGATGTAGGCGAGTGCGCCGACCAGCGGCACCATCAGGATGATGAAGGCCCATGGCTGCAGGCGCCCGGTGCGCGAGGCGTGATAGATCAGCGTGATGTCGAGCAGCAGTACGACCAATGCAACGGGCATGCGAATTCCAGCGAACCAGACCAATCATCCAAATCGCTTCCGTCATAGCGTACCCGGCACGCTGCGACAATCCCAGGTTGCCACTCAAGCGGCGCTAGCGTGACGAGATTATGAAATGGAAGCGGCTATCCCTGCGTTGGTGTCTGCCGGAGCGGATCAGGTTCATGATCCGCGCGCATCGCGAAGCCGCTACTTCTTGTCGTCCGCGAGCAACGCGCGGTATTTCGCGACGTCGCGGGTCACGAGTTGCTGCAGCACTTCGGGTGCGAGCTCGTCGGCGTCGGGCGCAACGGTCGACAGCTCGACAAAGCGCTTCTTCACCGCCTCGCTCGCGACCGCGGTGCGCGCGGCGGCGTTGAGCTTGGCGATGATCTCGCCCGGCGTGCCCTTTGGCGCGAACAGGCCGTTCCAGCCCTGCGCCTCGAACTCGGGCAGGCCTGCCTCGGCCGAGGTCGGCAAGTCCGGCAGCGAGGCGAGCCGCACGGTCGAGCCGACCACGACCGCCTTCACCAGCTTGTCGTCGATCGCCTGCGACACCGAGGCGGCGGCATCGCAGACGCCGTCGATCTGGCTGCCGATCGCGTCCGTCAGCGCGAGCGCCGCGCCGCGATAGCCGACCAGCTGCACGTCGATCCCGGCGGCATGCACGAAGCTCTTGCAGATCAGGTAGTTCGACGAGCCGACGCCGGCATGGCCGAGATTGACCTTGCCCGGATTCTTCTTGGCGTAGTCGATGAACTCCTTGAGGTCCTTGGCCGGAAAATCCTTGCGCAACGCGACGATGCCGAAGGTCTTGGCGACCACGGCGATCGGCGCGAAGGAATCAGGCGTGAACGACAGCTTTGGATAGATCGTGTAGGTCGCGGCATTGGTGCCGGCGTTGCCGATCGCGATCGTGTAGCCGTCCGGCTCGGCGCGCGCGGCGCGGGTCAGCGCGGTCGAGCCGCCGGCGCCGCCGACATTCTCGATGATGATGGTCTGGCCGAGCGCCGCGCTCATCTGGTCGGCCACTGCGCGCGCGATCACATCCGAGGTGCCGCCGGCCGTGAACGGCACGATCATCGTGATCGGACGCTTCGGGAAGTCCAGCTTCGATGTATCTTGGGCGTTGGCCGCCGTCGCAAGCAGCAGGACCGCGGCTGTCGCCACGGCAAGGCACCTTCCAAACATGGTGGTTACGCCGCCTTGTCGAACTGCTGGACCAGCCCTGCGAACAGGCCGCGGCCGTCGGTGCAGCCCATGATCTCTTCGACGTGGTTTTCCGGATGCGGCATCATGCCGAGCACGTTGCCGCGCTCGTTGACGATGCCGGCGATCGAATGCGCGGCGCCGTTGAAGTTGGAGGTTTCGTCGACCACGCCCTCGGCGGAGCAGTAGCGATACAGCACCCGCCCGTCGCCCTCGAGCCGCTTCAGCGTCTCCTCGTCCGCCTCGTAATTGCCCTCGCCATGCGCGACCGGCACGCGGATCACCTGGCCGGCATTGTAGCCGCGGGTGAACGGCGTGTCGGAGCGCTCGATTCGCATATGCACGTCACGGCAGACGAATTTCAGCCCGGCATTACGCATCAGCACACCCGGCAACAGCCCGGATTCGCAGAGGATCTGAAAACCGTTGCAGACGCCGAGCACCAGCCCGCCCGAAGCTGCGAAGTCGCGCACCGCGTCCATCACGGGCGCGCGGGCCGCGATCGCGCCGCAGCGCAGATAGTCGCCATAGGAGAAGCCGCCGGGCACCACCACGAGGTCGGTGCCCTTGGGCAGCGCAGTCTCGGCGTGCCAGACCATCGCGGTCTCATTGCCGGATGCAAGCTTGAGCGCGCGCGCCATGTCGCGCTCGCGATTGATGCCGGGGAAGACGAGGACGGCTGATTTCATTGCATCACCTGGTTTTGGGCGCCAGCACGAGCTTAACTGCGGCGGCAAACTTCGCGTAATTGTCGTTGCTGGCCTTTTCGTCACGCGCCGAGCTGATCAGGCTGGCGGAGCCCTGTCCGGCAAGCAGCAAGCCGCTGACCTGATACTCGCTTGCGCCGTTGGCTGTCACGGTCAGGCGCCGTGCCTTGAACATGCGCGGCCCCGCGGTGCCCTTGTCGCCATCAACGCCGAGCAGCGTAATGCGCTGCCCCGGCGTCCGCTGCTCCAGCGCCTTGATGATCTGCTCCTGCCCCTCGCGGAACTGGTCGAGCGTCATCTGTTTTCCGCCGGTATAATACCGGTAGCTCACCTTGGAGCCCGCACCGCAGGACGATTGCGCGCAGCGGAACATATGCACATCGGAGCCGCGGCGCTCGTAGCTCCATCCGCTGACCGTGAACGGCGGCGGCTGCGTCGTCGCGGCAGGCGCAGCCGGTTGAGCCGAGGCCCCGCCGATACCGGCTGCGGTCAGCAGGCCAACCAGGAGCGCTCCGACGAAGATTCGGTCACGGCGAGCAGCGGCGGGAGCGGCAGATGTCATTTGGCTCGCTCGCTAGCTCAGAACCTCGACCCGGTAGTTCTCGATCACGGTGTTGGCCAGCAGCTTGTCGGCGGCGGCCTTCAGCGCCGCCTCCGCCTTGGCCTTGTCGGTCGCAGCAAGCTCGATGTCGAACACCTTGCCCTGGCGAACGCTGGCGACGCCGTCAACGCCGAGCGATTTCAGCGCGCCCTCGATCGCCTTGCCCTGCGGATCGAGGATGCCCGACTTCAATGTCACAGTTACACGTGCCTTCACGGTCGCCCCTTAAGCTTAGCTCTTCACCAGCACCGGGCCGCTGCCGGCCGGCCGCTCGTTCTCGATGAGAATGCCGAGCCGCTTCGCGACCTCGGTGTAGGCTTCAAGCAGGCCACCCAGATCCCGGCGGAAACGGTCCTTGTCGAGTTTCTCGTTCGACTTGATGTCCCACAGCCGGCAGGAGTCCGGCGAGATCTCGTCGGCGACGATGATCCGCATCATTTCGTTCTCGAACAGCCGCCCGCACTCCATCTTGAAGTCGACGAGGCGGATGCCGATGCCGAGGAAGAGACCGGTCAGGAAGTCGTTGACGCGGATGGCGAGCGCCATGATGTCGTCGATCTCCTGCGGCGTGGCCCAGCCGAAGGCGGTGATGTGCTCTTCCGACACCATGGGGTCGTTGAGCTGGTCGTTCTTGTAATAGAACTCGATGATCGAGCGCGGCAGCTGGGTGCCCTCCTCGATCCCGAGCCGCTGCGACAGCGAGCCGGCGGCGACATTCCGCACCACCACCTCGAGCGGCACGATCTCGACCTCGCGAATCAGCTGCTCGCGCATGTTGAGGCGGCGGATGAAGTGGGTCGGCACCCCGATGTCGTTGAGGTGCTGAAACAGATACTCCGAAATCCGGTTGTTGAGGACGCCCTTGCCCTCGATCACCTGGTGTTTCTTGGCATTGAACGCGGTCGCGTCGTCCTTGAAGTGCTGGATCAGGGTTCCCGGCTCGGGGCCTTCGTAAAGCACCTTGGCCTTGCCTTCATAAATACGGCGTCGACGGCTCATTGGGATGTACCGTGTTTTGTTGAAATCCATGGATTTGGGTGCTCCGGATGACTTGGGGTTACGACCCACGACGGAGCTGCCGCGGAGGCCTGGAACCTGGGCAATCCAATTGGAAACAGAACAAGAACCATGCCTGTTGGCAACCTATCCGATTGGCCCATCCAGCACAATCGATAGTGCCCCCTCCGGGGCACTTATACCGCGCTATCAAAAGGGCCCGATTCCGCCTGTTTTGCCTGCGGCTTAACGGCTCGTTGTCTTGCCGATTCTTCCCACCTATCTAGGCACTCATCAGGGCTGCCGCAACGAGCAGCAGCCCGCCATTCATCAGGGGATTGGAACTTCGGCCATGAACGAATTCAACAAGCGCGAGGAAGGTTTCGAGAAGAAGTTCGCCCTCGACGAGGAGCAGAAGTTCAAGGCCGAAGCCCGCCGGAACAAGCTGCTCGGCCTGTGGGCCGCCGAGAAGCTCGGGATCACGGGCGATGCCGCCGGCGCCTATGCCAAGGAGGTGGTGGCCGCCGACTTCGAGGAAGCCGGCGACAATGACGTCCTGCACAAGGTTCTGAAGGACCTCACCGCCAAGGGCCAGGCCGTCACCGAGCGCGACGTCCGCGCCAAGATGGACGAACTGCTGGCCGTGGCTGCGGCCCAGGTCAAAGCCGGAACGTGAAGGCGGGAACCTAAGTTCTCATGCCGCCTGAGCTCCAATTCGACTTTTTACGCGCGCCGGACACCGTTCCGGCGCGACGTGTTTGTGCCCCTCGCTTTGGTGAAGTCGGCCCGGATGATCTCGAGCAGGCGGCGCGACGCGGCGCTGAGGAAGCCGCCATGCCGCGTGACGGCGACGACCTCGTGACTTGCGGTGAGATTGCCGACGCGGATCGTCGCGATCGAGGAGGCGCGCAGCTCCTCCGCCGCGTTGCTTCGTGACAGCAGGGCGATCCCGAGCCCGGCCTCGACCAGCCGCTTCTGCGCCGTCAGGCTGTCGACCGGCGTCCAGGCGACCTCGCCGAGCCCGTGCGTCAGGAACAAAGCGAACACGTGCGAAGCGGTGATCTCGCGCCGTCCGGGTACCTCGGGAAAGGCGATCCAGCGCTCGTCCCTGAGATCGGCAAGACGGCCGACCCGGCGTCCCGCCAGCGGATGGTCCGGCGCGCAGACCACCCCGAGCGGCTCGGCGAACAGCACCTCGCAATCGAGGTCACCCGAGCGGTCGCGGTCGTAGCGCAGCCCGATCGTCGCCTCGCCACGCCGGATCAGATCGCTGACCTCGGCACTGGTCGCGGTGCGCAGCGTCAGCGCGACATCCGGATGCCGGCGGGCAAAGCGCTTCAACACTTTCGAGAGCCGTTCGCCCGCAAGCGTGCCGGTCACCGCCAGCGCCACCGGACCGGAATTGTCGCGCAGCAGCGCGCGCACCGCATTCTCGGCATCCTGCGCCGCCGCCACTGCGCGTTCGGCATAGGGCACCATCACCCGCCCCGCATCGCTCAATCTCGTCTTGCCCGCGATCCGCTCGAACAGCGGCACGCCGAGCTCCTGCTCGAGCAGCGCAATGCGCCTCGAGATCGCCGGCTGCGAGCGATGCAGCGCCTTCGCGGCATTGGAGATTCCGCCGCGCCGATGCACCACCAGGAACGTGTTGAGCGCGTCGCTGTCCATCCCCCATCCCATGCAAAAAGCTGATGATATCGAGAGAAATAACAAATTTGTTTGATGGCCGAAACCGCCCTATCGCTTGAGCCAGTCGCTTTTTCCCATCATCAGGAGTTCACATGCGCACCCAGGCAGACAAGGCAGCACGGTTTCGCGAGCTGCATCAGCGCCGCGGCGCCTTCATCATCCCGAACCCCTGGGATGCCGGCACGGCGAAGCTGCTCGCGGCGATGGGTTTCGAGGCGCTCGCGACCACCAGCCTCGGTCTCGCCAACACGCTCGGCCGCGCAACCGTCAGCCTCGATGCCATCATCGAGAACTGCCGGGTGATCGCCGCGGCTACCGACCTGCCCGTCAACGCCGATCTGGAAAATTGCGGCGCGGATGATCCGAGGACCGCGGCAAAGGCGATCACCCGCGCCGCCGAAGCCGGAGCCGTCGGCGGCTCGATCGAGGACTCGACCGGTAACCCGCAGCATCCGATCTACGACTTCTCGCTCGCGGTCGAGCGGGTTCAGGCCGCCGTCGAGGCCGCGCGGGCGCTGCCGTTCCCATTCACGCTGACCGCCCGCGCGGAGAACTTCCTGCACGGCCGCAAGGATCTCGACGACACGATCAAGCGGCTGCAGGCGTTCGAGGCCGCCGGCGCCGACGTGCTGTATTCGCCTGGTCTGTATGACATCGGCACCATCAAGACCGTGGTCTCGGCCGTGACGCGGCCGTTCAATCTCGTGATGGGCTTTGCCGATCCGACCCTGACGGTCGAGCAGCTGTCCGCCGCCGGCGTCAAGCGCATCAGCGTCGGCGGCGCGATGGAGCGGCACGCGCTCAATGCCTTCCTGCGCTGCGCCCGCGAGATGAAGGACCAGGGCGCGTTCAGTTTCGTGCGCGACATGGCGCCGGTGAAGGCGATAAGGGATATGTTTGCAGCTGGTCAGGCATGACCTAACAGCCGGCGGCCATCGCAGGGGCGCTGGCGACGAGCCGTTGGCCAGCGCGAAGCAGGCCGGCGTCGCCCCGGATCGCCAGAGGCGGCGGCTGCAAGGATCTGGTATGGTAGCGCCAACACCGCAAGTACGGCCAAGGCGCTATCAGACCTGACGATTCATGACAGGTCGCGACTTGCAGGCAGCCTCAGGCAGTGCCAAGAGAGCGGGATCATGTCCCAGGATCACATTTCCAACGTTCTCGCTGAACGTTATGCCTCACCCGCCATGCGCGCCATCTGGAGTGGCGAGGGCAAGGTTCGCCTCGAACGCGACTACTGGATCGCCGTGCTGAAGGGCCAGCGCGATCTCGGGATTCCGGTTCCGGACGGCGTCATCGAAAGCTACGAGCGGGTCAAGGACCAGATCAACCTGGCCTCCATCATGCAGCGCGAGCGCGTCACCCGCCACGACGTCAAGGCGCGCATCGAGGAGTTCTGCGATCTGGCCGGCCATGAGCACCTGCACAAGGGCATGACCAGCCGCGACCTCACGGAAAACGTGGAGCAATTGCAGGTCTACCGCGCGTTGCAGCTGGTCGAGACCAAGAGCATCGCCGCGCTGATTCGGTTTGCGAAGCGCGCCCAGCAATTGCGCGACATCCCGTTCACCGCGCGCACCCACAACGTGGCCGCGCAAGTCACGACGCTCGGCAAGCGCATCGCCATGTCAGGCGAAGAGATGCTGCTGGCGCATCAGAGCCTGGTCAATGTACTGCAAACCTACCCCGCTCGCGGCCTGAAGGGCGCAGTGGGCACGCGTCTCGACCAGATCACCCTGTTCAATGGCGATGCCGGCAAGGCGCGCGCGCTCGAGGAGCGCATCCTCGTTCACCTCGGTCTGCCGAAGGCGCTCGACGCCGTCGGCCAGGTGTATCCGCGCAGCCTCGACTTCCGTGCGGTCAGTGTCCTCACCGAACTTGCCAGCGGTCCCGGCAACTTCGCCAAGACCATCCGCCTGATGGCGGGCCATGAACTCGCCAGCGAAGGCTTTGCCAAGGGCCAGGTCGGTTCCTCGGCCATGCCGCACAAGATGAACAGCCGCTCCTGCGAGCGCATCAATGGCCTGCATGTGATCCTGAAGGGCTATCTCGCCATGGCCGCAGGGCTCGCCGGCGATCAGTGGAACGAGGGTGACGTCTCCTGCTCCGTCGTCCGCCGCGTCATGCTGCCCGATGCCTTCCTCGCCACCGACGGCCTGCTCGAGACCTTGCTCACCGTGCTCGATCAGATGGAGGTGTTCGAATCCGTCGTCGCGACCGAGCTCAACCGCTATTTGCCCTTCCTGCTGACCACCACGGTCATGATGGAAGCGGTGAAGAAGGGCGCCGGTCGTGAAGGCGCCCATGAGGCGATCAAGGAGCACGCCGTCGCCGCCATTGGCGACCTGCGCACCGGCAAGATCGTGCAGAACGACCTGCTGCAGCGTCTCGCGGCCGACCAACGGCTTGGCTTGAGCGAAGCCGAATTGCAGCTCGTGCTCGAGCAGGGTCGCGCCAATTCCGGCGACGCCGGCGCCCAGGTCGACTACTTCGCCCAGCAAGTCGAAGCGCTGGCCCGCGCCAAGCCGGAAGCCGCGAGCTACAAGCCGGGTACGATCCTGTAGCGAATGGTGAGTAGCGAGTAGCGAATGGACAAGAATCCATTCGCTACTCGCGATCCGCCCTTCGTGTCCTTCACTCCTCCTTGAAGCCGTATTCCGGCACGTTGCCGCTGGCGCCGTAATATTTGTAGGGCAGGAACTTGCCCGACATCGTGATCTTGACGCGATCGCCCTTCGGATTGGCGACACGCTCCATCGCCATGTCGAAGTCGATCGCCGACATGATGCCGTCGCCGAATTCTTCCTCGATCAACGCCTTCCACGCCGGGCCGTTCACCATGACCATCTCGTAGAAGCGGTAGATCAGCGGATCGGTCGGCGGCATCGGCGTGCCGGCGCCGCGCATCGGCACCTCGTTGAGCATGGCGGTCTCGGCCTTCGACAGCCCGAACAGTTCGCCGGCATTCGCCGCCTGTGGTTTTGTCAGCTTCATCTGGCCGAGGATCGCGCCCACGATCAGCACTTCGGAATAGCCGCCGATCTTCTCGCAGATGTGCTTCCAGCTCCAGCCCTTCTCGCGCTTGATGTCGAGCAGCTTTTCGGTGAGGTCTTCGCGTTTCATGGGGTTTCCTCCTCAGGCTTCAGCGCGCAACGCTCTGCGCGGGATTGGGTTCGACGACGCGCGGCGGCGAGACGATCACCGGCTCGCCGACGCCGGGCCGCACCGTCGGCACGTGGCGCGGATCGTGTTCGGTCACCTCAGCGGCAAAGCTCTTGCTGCGGCTGACCAGGAAATCGACGATATGGTTGCGCAGCGCATAGTAATAGGGATGGCGGTGCAGGTCGATGCGGCCGCGCTCCTTCGGCAGCGGGTTCTCGACGATCTCGGCCAGCACCGCGCCGGGCCCGTTGGTCATCAGGAAGATCTTGTCGGCGAGGAAGATCGCCTCATCCACGTCGTGGGTGATCATGAAGGTGGTCTGCCCGGTCTCCAGGCAGATGCGCCGCACCTCGTCCTGCAGCGTGCCGCGGGTCAGCGCGTCCAGCGCCGAGAACGGCTCGTCCATCAGCATGATCTTCGGCGTGATCGACAGCGCCCGCGCAATGCCGACGCGCTGCTTCATGCCGCCCGACAGCTCCGACGGGTGCTTGTGCTCGGAGCCGGTCAGCCCGACGAGATCGATGAATTTCTGCGCGTGGGCCCTGACCCGGGCGCGGTCCCATTTGCGCCATTTCGAGCTCACGGCATAGCCGACATTGCCGAGCACCGTGCGCCACGGCAGCAGCGCATGGCTCTGGAAGATCACGGCGCGGTCGAGGCTGGTGCCCTCGATGCCCTGCCCGTCGACGATGACAGTCCCCTCGCTCGGCTCGTCGAGGCCGGCGAGGATGTTCAGCACCGTGGTCTTGCCGCAGCCGGAATGGCCGATCACGCAGCCGAACTCGCCGCGCGTCATCGACAGCCAGAAGTCCTCGAACACCATGGTGGTGCCGCCGCCGGCGCCGGGATAACGCCGGGCGATTCCCTCGATGGAGATGAACTTGTCGGTCATCGCTACTCCGGAAACGTCACCATGCGCGTGAAGCGCGCCAGCACCTGGTCGAGCAGCATGCCGACGAGGCCGATCAAAAGGATCGCGATGATCACATTGGTGATCGACAGATTATTCCACTCGTTCCAGACGAAATAGCCGATGCCGGTGCCGCCGACGAGCATCTCGGCGGCGACGATCACGAGCCAGGCGATCCCGATCGAGATCCGCATGCCCGTGAGGATCGTCGGCGCCGCCGCCGGCAGGATCACGGTGAAGGCGCGCCTGATGGTGCCGACCTCGAGCGTCCGCGCAACGTTGATCCACTCCTTGCGCACGCCGGCGACCCCAAACGCGGTGTTGAGCAGCATCGGCCATACCGAGCAGATGAAGATCACGAAGATCGCCGAGATCGAGGAATCCTTGATGGTGTAGAGCGCGAGCGGCATCCAGGCCAGCGGCGAGATCGGCTTCAGCAGCTGGATGAAGGGATCGAGCGCCTTGCTGATCAAAGGCGACATCCCGATCATGAAGCCGAGCGGGATCGCGACGACGACCGCGATGAGATAGCCGAGCCCGACGCGCCCGATCGAATAGGCGAGCTGGATGCCGAGCCCCTTGTCGTTCGGCCCGTTGTCGTAGAACGGCCGCTTCAGATGCTCCCACAGCTTGGCACCGACATCGAGCGGCCCGGGCATCGCCGACTTGCCCTGCGTCGCGGTCAGCCCCATCAGCCTGGCGTATTCGGGGCTCATGGCCGCCGTTGTGCCGCTGCTGCGGGTCGCGAGGTGCCATGCGCCGAGGAAGACGGCGAGCAGTGCGATCGAGACGATGGCGGCGCGGAGACGGAGGGAGAGCGTCATCGCGCGCACTCTTTCAACCCGTCGTCCCGGCGAAGGCCGGGACCCATACGCCGTGCTCTCACCGTGAGGCACGCGGGGAGACGCCGTGCCCAATCATTGGCGGTAGTGGTTATGGGTCCCGGCCTTCGCCGGGACGACGTGGATAGGTAGGCGCGCCCCCTCACGACGACTTCCTGATCTTGAAGCTCGCGAGATAATCGTCGGGCTTGGCCGGATCGAAAGTCTTGCCCATCACCGAGAACGACTTGTACGAGCTCGTCGGCGGCGTGAGCCCCATCTCGGCCATCACCTTTTTGGTGTCGGTGGCGAGATAGACCTGCTCGGCGACCGCCTTGTAGTCGACGTCGCCCTTGATCTGGCCCCAGCGCTTCATCTGCGTCAGCATCCACACCGCAAAGGACTGCCAGGGGAACGGATCGAAGTCGACGCGTTTCGGATCGGTCTTCACGCCGCCGAGGCCGTCGGCATAGGTGCCGGTCAGGACCTGCTCCAGCACCGTCACCGGCGCGTTGATGTAGTTGGCCGGCGCGATCGCCTCCGCGATCTGCTTGCGGTTCTCGGCCTTCGCAGCAAAGCCGGTGGCGTCCACGATCGCGCGGGTCAGCGCCGCGAAGGAGTTCGGCGCCGTCGTGATGAATTCGCGGCTCGCGGCAAAGCTGCAGCAGGGATGGCCGTCCCAGATCTCCTTGGACAGGATGTGCAGGAAGCCGACACCGTCATAGATCGCGCGCTGGCAGATGTTGTCGGGCGCGAGGAAGCCGTCGATGTTGTCGGCGCGCAGATTGGCGACCATTTCCGGCGGCGGCACCGAGCGGAGCTGCACGTCGGTATCCGGATCGAGCCCGTGCTCCGCGAGATAATAGCGCAGCAAATAATTGTGCATGGAGTAGTCGAACGGAATGGCGAACTTCATGCCTTTCCAATCCTTCGGATCGCGCTTGTCCTTGTGCTTGATGGCAAGCGTGATGCCCTGCCCGTTGATGTTCTCGATCGCGGGCACGGTGAAGGGTATAGCGTTGGCGCCAAGCCCGAGCGAGATCGCGATCGGCATCGGCGCCAGCATGTGGGCAGCGTCGTATTCCTTGTTGATGGTCTTGTCGCGAATGACAGCCCAGCCGGCGGTCTTCACCACCTCGACGTCGAGGCCCTGCCTGGCATAGAAGCCGAGCGGCGCCGCCATGATGATCGGAGTGGCGCAGGTGATCGGGATGAAGCCGACCTTCAAATCCTTCTTCTCCGGTGGTCCGGCGTCGGCGAACGCCTCCGTCGCCGTCTTCAGCGGGACGAACTGCGACAGTGCGGCAAGCGCGGTCGCAGCTCCAACCGATTTCAGGAAGGCGCGGCGCGCGACATCCTGCGGAAACACGGCCCGCATCACCGCCGACGCGACGATGCCTTCGTAGCGCTTCTGCTCGGTGAGATCGGCGACCGGCTCGCAGCGCGGCGTGCGCGCGGCACGCACATGCTCGGCGGCTGAGCGATGCCGGCCACAGGCGCAGCCGGATCGCAGGAGCGCGCGGTCGGCGTCGAAGGGATCATCAAAGGTAGACATGCTGCGCCCCATTGTCGCACCGAACCACGAAGAGCTCCGCGATCCCGTGCATTGATCGGCGTCCGGCCGCGTTTTGCGCCGCCGGACGCCGACAAACATGCAGGTTCTATGCCGCCTTGTCCGTGACGACAGCCGCGGTCGGCAGGCCTTCATCGATCGGCAGCGACGGGTCGCGCGACCATTCGTTCCATGAGCCGAAGTACATCCGCACGTCCTTCACGCCGGCGTTCTTCAGCGCCAGGAAGGTGTTCGAGGCGCGCGCGCCCTTGAAGCAGTAGAGATAGACCGGCGTGGTCTGCGAGATGCCGACGGTGGCGCACTCCGCCAGGATCTCGTCCTTCGACTTGAAGCGCGGGCCTTCGCCGGTCGGCTTCATCATCCGGTACCATTCCAGCCAGACGGCGCCGGGGATGCGGCCCTTGCGCGGGCAGAAATCCTTGCCGTAGGGCGAGGAGCTCTCGCCGATCCACTCGTCGACATCGCGCACATCGAGGATTGCGACGCCGGGCTTGCCGACCGCGGCCAGCATTGCCTTGGCGTCGATCATGATGTCACCGGCCTCCGGCACGATCGCAAAGGAGGCCTTCGGCGGCACCGTCACGTCGGTGGTGACCGGCAGATCGGCGGCTTTCCAGGCATCGAAGCCGCCATGCAGCACCTTCACCTTGGGATAGCCGAGCATCGTCAGCAGGTAATAGCCGCGGCAGGACTGGCCGAAGCCGGAATTCATCGACTGCTCGTAGATCACGGCGGTCTCCTTGCCGGAGAGACCGGCGGCGCCAAACGCGTCGGCGAACTTGGTCTTCAGCTCGTGGATGCCTTCCGGCGTCGAAGTCGCTAGGAATGTGAAGATGTCATGCACGTTGACGGCACCGGGCAAATGGCCGGCCGCATAGGCATCCGGATTCCGCGTGTCGATGATGACACATGGTTCTTTCTTGACGAGCTCGGCAAGTTCGCCGGCGGTGATCAGAACGTCCGTCATGGCTCTCTCCTGTTTGTGGTTGCAGTTGTGGTGGTCCCGAACCTGTTGAGCATGATCTCCGCGCAAACGCGTTCCGCGTTTGTCGCGAGGGAAAACCGGTTCCCACTTTTCCGGATCATGCTTCAGCCGTCCGCCAGCATCTTGCGCAGCTGCTTGGTGGCGGGCGTGACGATCGCGACGAAATAGGCTTCGCGCAGCCTGCGCTGTGCGCGATGGCTCATCAGGTAGCCGCGCGCGCCGCAATGGAGCATCGCCGCATGCGCGAACGCGACGCTGGCATCGCCGATCCGCAGGCGCAGCGCGACGACACGGCGCCAATAGCTGTCATCGGTGTTGTAGGGATCGCTTGCCAGCGTCATCGCCTCCTTCTCGAACTCGGCATAGAGCTCGCGGAATTGCAGCGGCTGCTGCGGCAGATAGCGGTTGACGTGACCGAGCGGTGCATGGACCTCGTCCATGATGTTGATGCAATCCTTCATCAGCCCGAGGCCCATGCCGGCCTGCAGCAGGATGAAGCCGGCGCGGATCTTCTTGACGAACGGCGCAGCCGGCTCGGCCAGGATCAGTTCGTCCGGCACGAACACGTCGCGGAACTGGACGCCGTAGGTGCCGGTGCCATCCATCGCCAGGAACGGCTTGCACGGCGTCAGCGTGATCGCGGGATCGGAGCAATCGGCAAGAAACATCACTGTGCTGCCCGACTCGCCGTTGGTGCCCTCGTCCTCGCGCTCGAAGATCGTGCCGAAGTAATGGTCGGGCCCGAGATTGGACACCCAGGGCAGCGCGCCGCGGACAATGTAGCCGCCATCGACCTTGCGGCCTTTCAGCTTCAGCCGCTCGATGCCGAAGAAGCTCTTCATCGGGTTGGAGAGCCCGGTGCCGCCGAGCGCACGCCCGCTGGAGAAGCAATTGCCGAAGCGCGCGGCGAGCTTCATGTTGGTGGAGTTGGCGACGTACCAGACCAGCGTGTTCTGGCACCACGCCATGAAGGCGGTGGCGCCGCAGACCTCGCCAAGCGCGGCCATCGACTGGATCGCCCAGCGCAGGTCGGCAGGCCCCTCCTGCGGCACGTGGCTGCTCCACGCGCCGACCTTGCCGAGCCGGCGTAGGAATTCGCCGGGATAGACCGAGCCGGCATCGATCGCGGATGCGAGCGGTGCCAGCTCCTGACGGGCGAGGCGCGCGACCTCGTCCGTGATCGTCGGTGCGGGATCTTGAGCTGCGACCCGCGATAAAGCCAGTGAACCCATGGTTGGTCTCCGCACCTTGAATTGCCGGTCGAGCCTTACGCGCTGACCTCGAGATTGACGGGGCGGGTGAAGGTGTTGGCGACCGGCGACCACTTCTTCACATGCGCCACCAGCGCGTCGATCTCGGTCTGCGCGACACCCTCGCATTCCATGTCGACCTTGACGCGGACATCGGTGAAGCCGACCGGCTTCTCGCTGACGTCGCCGGTGCCCCACACCGCGGTGATGTTGAGATCGCCCTCGAGTTCGAGTTCGAGCTTGTTGACGATCCAGCCGCGATGCACCGCGTTGGCGTGCAGGCCGACCGCAAGGCAGGAGCCGAGCGCGGCGAGCGAGGCCTCCGACGGATTGGGCGCGGTGTCGTCACCGAGCAAGCCCGGCGGCTCATCGACGATGTAGGGCGCGAGGTTGCGGATGTAGTTGGCATGACGGAACTTGCCCTCGGCCACCGTTCTGCACTTCAAGGTCTTGATGACCTTCGGGTTGGCCTTGCCGTTGGCAATCAGCTGCTCGAGCCCGCCTCTATCGATCGGCGCGAGGCAGCCGGTCAGTGCGGTTTTTTGAGCGACAGCGGTCATCAGTTTTCTCCCTGGGAGCGATGGATTGGGTCAGGATACCGAACGGTCTGTTTCCTGCACGAAGCGTGCCAGTCCCGCCCCAAATCAAAAGGCGAAATCCCGCAGACGCTTAGCTGTGCCTGCCTGCGGATTGATCAGGGCGCGGCTGCTCAAACGCGGTGCATCTGCCGCGCCGCAGCGATTATTTTGAGCGCAGGACGGCGCACATGCCCGCCCCCGTGAAGATGCGGCTTGATGATTTCGCCGCGCTCCGATTTACTGCCGCGCATGGTCAAATCGATTGCGAAGAAAAAATCTGCCGCCGCGTTCGCCGTTGGCGACGACGAATCCGCGCGCGGCCGCCTGCTCAACGCGGCGACACATCTGTTCTGCAAGAACGGCATCAACGCCACTGGCATCGATGCGATCATCGACGAGGCCGGAACCGCCAAGACCACGCTCTACAAGCTGTTCGGCTCGAAGACCAACCTGGTCCACGCCGTGCTGGAAAGCGAAGGCAAGCAGTGGCGCGAGTGGTTCATCGGCGCGATCGAGGCCGGCGGCGGCGATCCGCAGACCAAGCTGGCACGGATCTTCCCCGCCCTGAAGAGCTGGTTCGCCGAGGAGCGCTTCTACGGCTGCCCCTTCATCAACGCGGTCGCCGAGCACGACAAGGACGCCAAGCAGTTCCGCAACATCGCGCTGAAGCACAAGAAGGTGGTGCTGGCGCATATCGAGAAGCTCGCCGGCGAGATGGGCGCGACCGAACCGGCCGTGCTCGCGCACCAGCTCGCGCTGTTGATCGACGGCGCCATCGTCGCCGCCATGGTGTCGTGCGATCCCGGTGTCGCCGACACCGCGGGCCTCGCCGCCAGCAATCTGTTCGCGCCGGCCAAGCTGAAGAAGGCGAAGCGCACGGGCCGCGCGGACGAACTTATGGCAGTCTAGGCGCCGCGATGGAGCGACGCCCCCGATCACCTCGTTGCCCGCCTTGATCGGCACGCCCGCCCGAAACTCAACCGCCGGCCGAACGGACCGTCGCGACCAACGGCCGCATCGCAGCCTCCGGCATCGGTATTCGGCGGCGCGATCGCCCGCCGGATTTACCTGTCGTCAATCACACCGGGCGATCCGCCGCGGCCTTAAACGCCTGTTAGCTCCGGCCGGGTCAGTTGCCACGTGAAAGTACGGGGCAAGAACAATGCAGTCCGAAAAAGGACGATACAGCCAGCCGCGCTGGGGCGTGACGCGCTGGCTCGCCGATGCGGGTCCGGGCGTGCCCGATGACATCCGCTCGGCGCTGATCGGGGATCTCTATGGCTCGCTGCCGGTGTTCGCGGCCGGCGCGGTCAATACGGTCGCCGTCGCAGCCGTGATTGCGATCCGCGAGCCGACCGCGCCGTTCATCGCCTGGGTCATCCTCGAACTCGTCATCTGCCTCTCGCGACTGACGGTGCTCGTGGCTGCGCATCGCGCGGCACGCGAAGGGCGGCCGACGCCGACCGACCTGCACCTCGTCCTTGCGGTCGCCTGGAGCGCCAGCGTCGGCTTCGGCATCCTGATCAGCCTTGCAAGCGGCGACTGGGTGGTTGCGATGCTGGCCTCGCTGTCGGCGGCGGCGATGGTCGGCGGCATCTGCTTCCGCAACTTCAGCGCCCCCCGCCTGGCCGGCACCATGATCCTGCTTAGCCTCGGCCCGATCGTGCCCGGCGCGGCGCTGGCCGGCGAGCCGCTGCTGTTCATCGTGTTCCTGCAGGTGCCGATGTATCTCGCGGCGATGACGGTCGCGGCCTTCCGCCTCAACAAGATGCTGATCGCAACCATGCGCGCCGAGCGCGAGAACGGGCATCTTGCCCATCACGACACCCTGACCGGCCTGCGCAATCGCGCCGGTTTCGTCGCCGCGCTGAACACGAAGCTGGCGGCTCCGGCCGGAAATGGCAGGCCGTTCGCGCTGCTGTTCCTCGACCTCGACAGTTTCAAGCCGGTCAACGACACCTACGGCCATGCGGCCGGCGACCAGGTGCTGATGCTGGCCGCCGAGCGGCTGCGGCGCGCTCTGCCGGAGACCGCGGTGATCGCGCGGCTTGGCGGCGATGAATTCGTGGTGCTGGCGAACGGCGTCACCGCGGAGCAGGCGCTCGGGATCGGCCAGCGCATCATCCAGGCCGTCACGATGCCGTACCGGCTCGCCGACGGCATCTTCGCCAAGGTCGGCGTCAGTGTCGGCGTCGCCGTGTCGCCCGAGCACGGCACCGAGGCCGAGGAGCTCCTGGCCGTTGCCGATACCGCGCTCTATGAAGCGAAATCCGACGGCAAGGCACAGTGCCGCCTGGCGTCCGTCGCCACCAATGTCGCGGCGCTGCGCCGGCTGACGAAAATGGACCCCACGCCGGCTCTCGATCGCGGCGCCGCCTGAGGCGACGTCCGGCAGGAATGCCGCGCTACAGATCGAAGTTCGTCGGCAGCATCACGACGTCGCGGATGGTCATGCCGCGCGGCCGGGTCAGCATGAACATCACGACCTCGGCGACTTCGCTGGCCTCCAGCAGGCTGCCCGCCGCCTTGGCCTCCTCAAGCTTCTCCGCCGGCCAGTCCGCGAGCAGCGCGCTGATCACGGGTCCTGGCGAGATCGAGCCGACGCGGATGCCGTGCTTGAACACCTGGCGCCGCACCGTCTGCACGAAGCAGTTGATCGCCCATTTCGACGACGCATAGACCGGCTCCCACGGCGTCGGGAAATGCGCGGCGAGCGAGCTCGTCACGATGATGTCGCCGGTGCCGCGCGCGATCATGTGCGGCAGCACGTCGTGCACGTTCTTCATCACGACGTTGACGTTGAGGTTCAACATCCGGTCGATCGCGCTGGTGTCGGCATCGACGAGATCGCCGCCGACATAGATCCCCGCATTGGCGTGCAGGATGTCGAGCTGGCCGGCCTTCTCGAGGATTTTTGGCAGCAGCGTCGCGCAGGCTTTCGGGTCGAGCAGGTCGATGACCAGCGGGATCACCGCATCGCCGTGCTTGCCGGCGAGCGCTTGCAGCGCGGCCGCGTCGCGGTCGACCATCACCACGCGCGCGCCCGCAGCCAGCATCGCCTCGCTGCTCGCAAGTCCAATGCCTGACGCCGCCCCGGTCACGGCCGCGACCTTGCCTTCCAATTGCTTCGCCATCGTCTCCACCCTGTCCGGTCAGTGCGGCACGCATGGCAACACATCGCGGCCGCGATGTCAGCTCCCATGCGATGAACGGCGGCGCGCATGTCTGTCACATGCGGAGCATTGGCGGTCGCGTAGCGAAGCGGCCACGCAGCCATTTTGCCGCCGGTCCGGCCGGCCGCTGCTTGTGCCACACCACCTCGAGCGCGACGGGATGCGCGCCCTCGTCGAATTCCAGTTCGGGAACGGCCAGTTCGTCGGCAATTTGCGAGCTCGCCATGATGTGGGCCGGGATCAGCGCCCAGCCGACGCCCTGCTTGAGGATCTGCAGGATCACCCAGTGACTCTCGACCCACCACACCTCCGCTGCGACACGGAGCCGGTGCCGCTCGGTACCTTCGTTGCGCACCGTGACCATGATCTGGCGATGCCGCTTCAGCTCCTCCCAATCCACCCGCCCGTGCGCCAGCGGATGGTTCTTGCCGCAGACGAGCTGCAGCGGCACCCAGCCGATGGTCTTGAAGCCGAGTTCGGGTGGCAGATGCTCCTGCCGCCACATCACGCCGACATCGGCCTTGCCGTCGAGCACGAGACGGCTGACGTCCTCCATGATCGGAAACAGCAGCTCCACTTCGACATGGGGGAAGCGCTTGGCGAATTCCGCAAACAGCTCGCCGACCGCGCTCTCCGGATAGAGCTCGTCGATCGCCACCACCAACCGCTTCTCGACATGCGCCTCGAAACTGCTCGCGACTCCGATCAGATGCTCGCGACGATCGAGGATCAGTCTTGCTTCCGGCAACAGCCGCGCCCCGGCTTCGGTCAGCACCGGGTTGCGCCCGGTCCGATCGAACAGCGCAATCCCGAGGTCGGTCTCCAGATTGGCGACGTGGGTGCTGACGGCCGATTGGGCTTTCTTCAGCAGCCGTGCCGCACCGGAGAACGAGCCCTGCTCGGCCGCCGCCACGAAGGATTCGAGCTGGTCCATGGAGACGGCCATCTATCTCTTTTCCAGATATTATCTAACTTTGTAATCCCACAATATCAGATAGAAACCGTCGCAACAACGAGAGCGTTTTCAAGCGAAGTGGGGATACCGGTTCGCGTGAAGAAAACGCGTCAAAATAAGAATCAAGAAAGGGTTTCAAAATGTCTATGCGTTCCTTCTCCGACCGGATCAGGCACGCAGTCCTGTTCGAACTGATCGGTATCGCCATCTTCACGCCGGCAGCCGCCTGGCTGTTCAATCAGCCGGTCGCCCATATGGGCGTCATCGGCGTCGTCTCGGCGACGGTGGCGACGATCTGGAACTTGCTGTTCAATCTCGGCTTCGACCACGCGCTGGTCCGCGTCACCGGCCGTGTCATCAAGACGATGCCGATCCGTGTCGCGCACGCGATGCTGTTCGAGGCCGGCCTGATCGTGCTGCTGATCCCGTTCGTCGCCTGGTATCTCGGCGTCTCGCTGTGGGCCGCGCTGATGATGGATATCTCGATCGTCGCGTTCTATCTGGTCTACGCGTTCGTCTTCAACATCGCTTACGACCGCGTGTTTCCGGTGCGCGAGCTCAGCGCGCACGGTCGCACGGCAAGCGGGGCCCTGCCGGCCTGATCGGTCTTGGTGTCCGGCGCGGTGGATCATTCGATCTGCCGCGCCGGACCCTGACACCGCGCGAATATTTCCGGCAATAGCGACTGCACACAAGTTCCGCCGCACATCACTCATAGACTGGTTTGATCCGGCTCGGAGGCTGTGAAATGCTTTGAGCCGACATGCCGGTCAGAGGCTGCCAACCGGCCAATAATGCCAAACGGCCAACAACAAGAAACGGAGGACGACAATGCCAAGGAACCGTTCACCCCAGCTCACTCGCCGTGATCTTATCAAGGGCACGGCTGCCACGTCAGCCACGCTGCTGCTCGGCAAGCCCGCCATCGCCAAAGGCAAGACTGAGATCGTGATCGGCAACATCGACGCCTATTCGGGACCGGCTGCGGTCTATTCGTCGATCGGCCGCACGCCCGGCGGCTATTTCAAGATGATCAACGAGCAAGGCGGCATCAACGGCCGCATGATCAAGTACATCACCTATGACGACGCCTACAGCCCGGCCAAAACCGTCGAGCAGGCGCGCAAGCTGGTCGAAGGCGACGAGATCGATGTGCTGTTTGCGCCGCTCGGTGCACCGACCAACGCGGCGATCATGAAGTACATGAACCAGAAGAAGGTCCCGCACCTCTTCATCGCCTCGGGCGCCACCAAGTTCAGCGACTACAAGAACTTCCCCTACACCATGGGTTTCCAGCCCTGCTACCAGATCGAGGGCCGGGCCCTCGCACAGCATGTCCTGTCGACACAGAACAACCCCAAGATCGGCATCGTCTACCAGAACGACGATTTCGGACGCGACGTGCTGAAGGGTTTCAAGGACGGACTCGGCGGCAAGACCTCCGCAATCGTCGCCGAGCTGTCCTATGAGACCGCCGACCCGACCATCGACAGCCAGGTGGTCCGCTGCAAATCCGCCGGCGCCAACGTGTTCATGAGCATGACCACGCCGAAATTCGCCGCGCAAGGCATCAAGAAGATCGCCGAACTCGGCTGGCAGCCGGCGCATTACATCGGCAACAACGCTTCCTCCGCCGGCTCGACACTGAAGGCCGCAGGCTTCGACGTGTCCAAGGGGATCATTTCCAGCGCCTATCTGAAGGATCCCGTCGACGCCGCCTGGGACAGCGATCCCGCCATCCAGAAATGGCGTGCCTTCCTCGACAAATACGATCCGGCCGCGGCCAGGAACGACATCTATGCGGTCACCGGCTATCTCACCAGCCAGATTCTGGTTCAGGTGCTCAAGCAGTGCGGCGACGACGTCTCGTCGGAAAACATCATCAAGCAGGCGGCAAATCTCAGGGATGTCGAATCCGACATGCTGCTGCCGGGCATCAAGATCAACACCTCGCCGACCGACTATTATCCGCTCGAGCAACTGCAACTGACGCGCTTCAGCGGCGAACGTTACGAGCCGCTGGGCCCCGTGATCGACGGCGGCATCTCGAAGGCTTGATCGTCCACGGCGTTCCGCGAAAACCAGCGCCGCATGCGCGAACCGTCTCGCAGTTGCCATCGGCCTTTCATCGGCCGATGATGCGCGAAACAGATCCGAGCCAACCGGGAGGAAGTGAATGCGTGGACGCCGTGTGCTGATGGAATCCTTCGTGGCGCACGGCGTGCGTCACATCTTCGGCAATCCCGGCACGACCGAAACGCCGCTGCTCGACAGCCTGCCGGCATTCCCCCAACTCGAATACATCATGGCGCTGCATGAAGGCGTCGCCGTCAGCGCCGCCAGCTTCTATGCGCAGGCATCGGGACGCGTCACCGTTGCCAACCTGCACGTCGCGCCCGGCCTTGGCAACGGTATCGGTTCGCTCTATGGCGCGCTGAAAGCGAATTCGCCCGTGGTCGTGACGGCGGGTCAGCAGGACACGCGTATGCGGCTCAACAATCCGCTGCTCGGCCACGACCTCGTTGCGATGGCAGCGCCCGTGACAAAGTGGAGCGTTCAGATCGAGCGCGCCGACGAGATCGCTCCGATCATGCGCCGCGCGTTCAAGGTGGCGACCGATGCGCCGCAAGGCCCGGTGTTCGTATCGCTCCCGATCGACGTCATGGATCAGGAGACCGCGGTCGATGCATCGACGCCGGACAATCTGTGGCGGTCGACACGCCCCGATCCGGCAGGCATCGAAGCGCTGGTCGCGCTGCTTCTGAAGTCAGGTAATCCAGCCATCATCGCCGGCGATGACGTCGCGAGATCCGGCGGCGAGCAGGCGTTGGTCGCACTTGCGGAAACGATCGGTGCGACCGTTTGGTTCGAAGGGTTGCGGCATCACGCGCCCTTCCCGACCAGCCATCCGAGCTATCGTCAGTCGCTCCCTGGCGACGCCCGGCAGGTGCGCAAGGTGCTCGGCGATACCGATCTCGTGCTGCTGATCGGCGGCCCGTTCTTCGAGGACATCTGGTTTGCGCCTGATAACCACACTCCCCACGGCGCGTCCGTGCTCCAGATCGAAGCCTCAACCGAGCGTCTCGCGCTCAACAACCGGCTCGATGCCGGCATCGTCGGTGACATCGCCGTCAGCATCAGTGCATTGACGGAAGCGCTGCGTGCCAAGGCGAGCGCGGACTTCAGGCAGGCTGCGCAAACCCGCAACGCAGCGCTGGCCGAACTGCAAGCGAAAGAGAAGGAAGCCTATCGCGCGCGCGTTGAGAAGAGCTGGAACCGCGAGCCGAGCTCGATGCCGCGCGTCACCGCGGAACTGCGTCGCGGGCTGCCTGACGATGTGGTCATCGTCGATGAGAGCATCACGGCGAGCCTCGATCTCGCGCGCGCCTTCGACTATCGCGGCTTCGGCGATTATTTCGGCGGACGTGGCGGCGGCATCGGCCAGGGTCTTGCCGGCGCGATCGGCGTCAAGGTCGCGATGCCGGATCGTCCCGTTGTCGCGATCTCCGGCGACGGCTCGGCGATGTATGCGATCCAGGCGCTATGGACCGCCGCGCACCACAAGCTCGCGATCGTGTTCGTGGTGCTGGCGAACCGCGAGTACCGCATTCTCAAGCACAATGTGGACGTCTGGCGACAGAACTTCGAAGCCGGCACCCAGCATCCCTATCAGAACATGGATATCACCGGTCCCGCGCTCGACTTCGTGCATCTCGCGGCCGGCATGGGCGTCGAGGCGGTCAGGGTCGAGAAGGCGGACGACATCGCCGGCGCAGTCGCAAAGGCTGTCGCGGCGCAGCGCCCGTACCTCGTCGAGATCGCAATCGAAGGCAAGCGCTAGAGGAGCTTCTGATGGCAGGCATTCTGGACGGGAAGGCTGCGTTGGTGACGGGCGGCGGCTCCGGCATTGGCCGGGCAACAGCGATTGCCATGGCGCGCGAAGGCGCGCGCGTCGCGGTGTCGGATCTCTCGAAGGATGGAATCGAACAGACGGTCGCGCTCATCAACGCCGCAGGCGGCCAGTCGATCGCGATCCAGGGCGACGTCACCGACGAGGCCGATGTCGCCAACATGGTGGCACGCACGGTGTCGGCGTTCGGGCGCATCGATTGCGCGTTCAACAATGCCGGCGTGGCCGGGCGCTCCGTCGGCCCGCCCGGCCAGCGCATCCATGAGCTCACGCAGCCCTCGGTGGCGAAGATGTTTTCGGTGAATCTGATGGGCGTGTTCCTGTGCCTGAAATACGAGGTCGCGCAGATGCTGAGGCAGGGCGGCGGCGGCGCGATCGTCAACACCGCCTCGATCGCCGGGCTGGTCGGCCTTGCCACGTCGGCCCACTATGTCGCGACCAAGCACGGCGTCGTTGGGCTGACCAAGTCTGCTGCGATCGAATACGCCCAGGACGGCATCCGCGTAAACTGCGTCAATCCGGGATACATCAAGACGCCGATGACCAAGGAGACGATGGACGAACGTTACGACGAGATCATCGCCAAGGTGCCCGCACGTCGCCTGGGGGTACCAGAGGAAATCGCGGAGGCCGTGGTCTGGATGTGCTCGGACAAGGCGTCCTTCATGACAGGCGCATCGCAGGTGGTCGACGGCGGCTACAGCGCCGCCTGAGGTGCGCTTCAGCGGGGCGCGGCGCGGCTTTCAGGCTATTCCTTTGGCGGCACCGTGCGCAGATAGGCGACAATGGCGTCGAGATCGGCAGCTGACACAGTGGCGTAGTAATGGAAGCCCATCGGCGGATTGAGCTTGCTGCCGTCCTTGCTGACGCCCTGCGTGATGGCACGTTTGATCTCGTCATCAGTCCAGCTGCCAATGCCTTTCGTCTTGCTGGAGCTGATGTTCCGAGAAACCGAGACGCCCCAAGGTCCATGAAACTTGCCGCCGCCGGTGCCCATGCTGGTTGCAAATTCTCGCCCTTGCGGGCCCATCGGGGTGTGGCACTCCATACAGTGGGCAATCGTGGCAAGGTAGAATCCCTGCTGCACCTTGTCGCCCAACATCGCTTCGGTGTACGGGCCTTCACCGCCCGGGGGAACAGGATGTCCTTGTGCCATCTTGTAGACCGGCTCCGGCACCGCATTCCTGATCGGCTTGATCGTGCGCAGATAAGCGATCACCGCATCGAGATCGCGATCAGTCATGATCTCGTAGAAGCCGCTCGGCATGATCATGGCGACCCGCGCGCCGTTGCGCTTGATGCCCTTGCGCAGCAATTGTCTGAGTTCGGCGTCGGTGTAATTGCCGATGCCGGTTTCCGTGTCTTGGGTGATGTTCGGGGCCGTCACCTTGAACGGTGGCTCATCCCATGACGCGCCGCCGGAAAAAGCCTTGTCGCTGATCTCCCCTGACGGTCCCTTCGGAGTGTGGCAATTGCCGCAGGTCAGGATGCCATTGACGAGGTAATCACCGCGCGCCACCAATTCCGATTCTGCGCTGACCGGGCCGGTCAATAGCACGCCGATAACGAGCGCTAACGATCCGATGCGGATCATGACGACGCCTCCAATCAATCAAGTATGCGATAGAACTCAGATCAATTTCTGGCTTCAAAAATGGACGTCAGCGAAACGTGCGCACCGGTGTTCAACGGTGCGAAGGCCATGTGCAAAATTACGTAGCTGGCGCGCAAGAAATGCCGCGCGCGGATCGATGGTACGATCGCAGCCCTCTCTTCTACAGATCCGATTGCCGGAGGGCTGGCCAGGCCAAATCTAACAGATTTCACGCGCTTGAGAAGGCAGCATGACCATTCCGACATACGAGGCGCTGGTTATCGGGATCAACACCTCGCCGACCAATCGCTACTGCTCGAGAACTGGTGCGGGTCAGCAGGCAAACAGAAGGGCCGCGCCCCGGATGCGTGACTCACAAGTGGCGCAACAAATTCAGTCTCGTCCCGGCGCGGGCCGGGACCCATTACCCCAAATCTCAATTGTTGCGCGACGCTGGGGCCGCGATCCCGATCATCACCGAATGCGGTGGTTATGGGTCCTGGCTTTCGCCAGGACGACGTGTGGAGAGGCCCGCGATCGATCTCGACGCCATCAGACTCTCAGCCGGCGAAAGCTCACCGCTCCTGCTGCAAGCTCCCCTCCAGCCGCGCCAGCTCGCCGTCGAGGTCGCGCTCGACATCGGCCACCTGCATATCCACCACCCGATAGTCGCGCGCCTCGAGCCAGGCGCGGCGATTGGCGCGGTCGGCGGCGATGGCGTCGCTCTCGCCAGCGTTGACCAGCTCGATCGCGAGCCGGTGCACGAAGGAGACGAAGTCGGGGATGTGGCGGCCGACCGGGGTCTGGCGCTTGAACTGGCCGGCGAAGCGGCGGTCCCGCGTCAGCGCCTGCCACACGATCCGCTCGGCGTCGGTCGGGTTGCGGCGGAGCAGCCGGGCGAGCCCACGCACCGTGCTGGAGTTGTCGGCGGCGGCACCGCCCTGCCCCTGCTCGGCGAGCAGCGCCCGCAGCCGGGTCGCCTGCGCGCCGTCGAGCACGCCGCCCTTGGCCGGGCCCTTGCGGCCCTCGGCGATCGCCATCACGACTCCATGGAGCGTGTGCATGTCCTGCTTGGTCGGATCCATCCGGGTGAAGATGTTGCGCAGGTTCACCAGCATGGTGTCGCGCTTCTCGGCCGGCCGCAGGAACTCGACCTTGTCGAGCTCGGCGACGAGGTTGTCGAAGAACGCCTGCATCTGGTGCTGGGAGGCCGGCTCGGACCGCTCCGGCATCGCGAACGGCAGCGCGCCCGCGGTCGAAAGCTTGAACCATTCATACCCCATCAGCAGCACCGCCTGCGCCAGGTTGAGCGAGGCGAAGCCCGGATTGACCGGAAAGGTGATGATGCGGTTGGCGAGCGCGACTTCCTCATTGGTCAGGCCGGAGCGCTCCCGCCCGAACAGGATGCCGGCCCCGCCGCCGGAGGCGACATGGCCGACGATCTCGTTTGCCGCGCCTTCCGGCCCGACCACCGGCTTGGCCTGGTCGTGGGCGCGCGCGGTGGTCGCGAACACCAGCGTGAGATCGGCGATCGCCTGCTCGACCGTGTCGAACAGCTCGACGGAACCGATGATGTGGTCGGCGCCGGCGGCGGCGCGTTGCGCGGCGACATTCGGCCAGCCGTCACGCGGATTGACGATGCGCATCCGGGTCAGCGCGAAGTTGCCCATCGCGCGCGCGGCCATGCCGATGTTCTCGCCAAGCTGCGGCTCTACCAGGATGACGACGGGACCGGCAAGGTCGTGCCCTGCCTTGGTCTTGTCGGTGCCGGACATCTCACTTCACTTTCTGATTCAACATCTGAAGATTTTGAATCAGCTTCCGAAGCGGCTGATTCAAACTCTCATGCAGGGCGGCGCAACCAGCTTTGCACCGGTTTTGCGCGGGACCATTTTCTCCAAGGAGATAACAGGGTTAGCGGCGTTTGCGAATCCTCAATCGGAATCCCAATCGCACGGAGCGAAGACTGCCGCTTGCGCGCGCTTAGCCTTCGGATAGGCTATCAACCACAACCAAAGCGAAGCTGTAAAGGCACGCTTGAGACGCCGCTTGAACGGCGACGCACTTGGGTCGAAGCACTTGGGGGGGGGACGATGATGCGGGGCAGATGGACGCTGGCGATTGTGGGCGTGGTCTTGATCGTGGCGGGGGGCCTGCTCGCCCACCTCACACAGACCGCAGGCGGCATCCGGATCGAGGATGTCAGGTTCAAGGGCGCCAAGGGCAACACGATGAGTGCCCTGCTCTACGTCCCACCGAATGCGACGCCGCAGATCCCGGCGCCCGGCATCCTCGCCGTGCACGGCTACATCAATTCGCGCGAGACCCAGGACGGCTTCGCCATCGAGCTCGCCCGCCGCGGCTATGTCGTGCTGGCGCTCGACCAGACCGGCCACGGCTACAGCGACCCGCCCTCTTTCGCCAACGGTTTTGGCGGACCTGACGGCCTTGCCTATCTCCGCAGCCTGCCATTCGTCGACAAGGAGAACATCGGGCTCGAGGGCCATTCGATGGGTGGCTGGACCGTGCTGGCGGCGGCCGCAGCTCAGCCCAACGACTACAAGTCGATGGTGCTGGAGGGCTCGTCCACCGGCAAGCCGTTCGCCGCCGAGGGCACCGCGAGCTGGCCGCGCAACACCGCGCTGGTGTTCGCCCAGTACGAGGAGTTCTCCACCCTGATGTGGGGCGTCGACCTCGCCCGCGACGTCACGAAGAGCCCAAAACTCTGGGCGCTGTTCGGCACGCAAGGCGCGGTCGAGCCGGGCAAGGTCTATGGCGATCCGGCCAACGGCACCGCCCGGGTGCTGTACACCCCCGCGATGACCCATCCGGCCGAGCACATCTCGCATGAGGCGATCGGCTACAGCCTCGACTGGTTCGCCAAGACGTTGAAGGGCGGCACCCCTCGTCCGGTCGACGACCAGATCTGGTTCCGCAAGGAGATCGGCACCCTGATCGCTCTGATCGGCTTCGTGGCGCTCATGATCGGGACGTTCGACGGGCTGCTGGAGGCGCCGATGTTCTCCCGCCTGCGGCTGCCCGCGGTTGCCGACGGCACCATGCCGGCGCACGCGGCTGCGAGCGGCCGGCGCTGGACCACGGCGTTCATCCTGTCCGCCTTCATCCCGGCGCTGACTTATTACCCGGCCTTTGCGCTGGGCGGCACAATCGTGACCCCGAGCGCGTTCCTGCCGCAGGGCATCACCAACCAGATCCTGGTCTGGGCCATCATCAACGGCCTGATCACGCTGGCCTTGATGTGGTTCGTCCCAAAGCGCGCCAGCCGGTCCGGCCTCGTCGGTCAATCCGTCGTGATCGCGGTGGCCTCGGTTGCGGTGGGCTACGCCGCGCTCTGGCTCGCCGACCTCGCCTTCAAGATCGACTTCAGATTCTGGATCGTCGCACTCAAATTGATGAGCGCGAAGCAATTCCTCATCTTCCTGATCTATCTGATTCCGTTCACGGCGTTTTTCGTGGTGGCGCTCCACATGCTGCACCGGAATTTCTCGACCATGGGCGCCCCGCGCGCGGCACTCTATCTGACCAACATCCTGGCGCTGACGCTCGGTTTCATCGTGTTGCTGGTGCTGCAATACGGCACGCTGTGGCTGACCGGAAAGCTGTTCAACCCGATCCCGGACCCGGGTTTTGTGCCGCTCTCGACCATCGTCGCGATCCAGTTCGTGCCGCTCCTGGCAATCGTCGCCGTGATCGCGACCTTCACCTGGCGGCGGACCGGATCGAGCCTGCCGGGAGCCCTGATCGCGGGCCTGTTCGTGACCTGGTACATCGTGGCCGGGACCGCCACGCAGGTCCCATTTTAGGTGAAAAGATGGGCTGAAAGTGCATAACCGGTGCGCTTCCGCCCGTCCCCGGGCGGTGCTATAGCGCAGGCGTATTCCACCCCCCGCCGTCAAAAGCGCGCCGTTCCCAAGAAGGCCTCCCCGTCATGGCAAAAATCAAGGTATCCAACCCCGTCGTCGAGCTCGATGGCGACGAGATGACCCGGATCATCTGGCAGTACATCAAGGACAAGCTGATCAACCCGTTCCTGGATGTCGAACTGCTCTATTTCGATCTGGGCATGGAATACCGCGATGAGACCAATGACCAGGTGACCATCGACGCTGCCGAAGCCATCAAGAAGGTCGGCGTCGGCGTCAAATGCGCCACCATCACCCCCGACGAGGCCCGGGTGAAGGAGTTCGGCCTGAAGCAGATGTGGAAGTCGCCGAACGGCACCATCCGCAACATCCTCGGCGGCGTGATCTTCCGCGAGCCGATCATCTGCAAGAACGTGCCGCGCCTGGTTCCCGGCTGGACCAAGCCGATCATCATCGGCCGCCACGCCTATGGCGACCAGTACCGCGCCACCGACATCAAGTTCCCCGGCAAGGGCACGCTGTCGCTGAAGTTCGTCGGCGAGGACGGCACCGTGATCGAGCGGGAAGTGTTCAAGGCACCCGGCGCCGGCGTCGCGATGGAGATGTACAATCTCGACGACTCCATCATCGATTTCGCCCGCGCCTCGCTCAACTACGGCCTACTGCGCAACTACCCGGTCTACCTCTCGACCAAGAACACCATCCTCAAGGTCTATGACGGCCGCTTCAAGGACATCTTCCAGGACATCTACGACCGCGAGTTCAAGAAGGAATTCGAGGCCAAGGGCCTAACCTATGAGCACCGCCTGATCGACGACATGGTCGCCTCGGCGTTGAAATGGTCCGGCGGCTATGTCTGGGCCTGCAAGAACTATGACGGCGACGTGCAGTCCGACACCGTGGCCCAGGGCTACGGCTCGCTCGGCCTGATGACCTCGGTGCTGCTCACCCCGGACGGCAAGACGGTGGAAGCCGAAGCCGCCCACGGCACCGTGACCCGCCACTACCGCGAGCACCAGAAGGGCAAGGAGACCTCGACCAACTCGATCGCGTCGATCTTCGCCTGGACCCGTGGCCTCGCGCACCGCGCCAAGCTCGACAACAACCCGGAACTGGCGAAGTTCGCCACCACCCTGGAGAAGGTCTGCGTCGCGACCGTCGAAGAGGGCTACATGACCAAGGACCTCGCGCTCCTGGTCGGCGCCGACCAGCGCTGGCTCTCCACCACCGGCTTCCTCGACAAGGTCGCCGAGAATCTCGGAAAGGCGATGGCGGCCTAACGGCCGCCTGTTGCCGAACACAATAGCGAGCGTGACCATGACCTTTCCCGGCCGGGTGACGCTCGCATCCTTGTTGCTGACCGGATCGGCGGCACTCGCTGCCGATCCGCTCCCCACCCCCGTTGCGGCGCCCGACGAGACCGCGGTCCTCACCGCCCATGCCGAGGGCGTGCAGGTCTATGAGTGCAAGCCGGTCACCGACGGCAAGCTCGCCTGGTCGTTCCGCGAACCGGTTGCCACCCTGATCGCCGGTGGCCGCACCGTCGGCCGGCACTATGCCGGTCCGAACTGGGAGCATGTCGACGGCAGCGCCGTGACCGCTCGCACCGCCGGCAGCGCGCCCGGCGCAACGCCAGCGGACATTCCCTGGCTGAAGCTCGAGGTGATCTCCCACCGCGGCAACGGCCTGCTCACGAGCGTTGCGACCGTGCAGCGGATCAACACCTCGGGCGGCGAGCTCAGCGGCGCCTGCGACAAATCAGGCGCACTGAAGAGCGCGGCGTATTCGGCGGATTACGTGTTCCTGCGGAGAGACTAGAGCGTTTTCGAGCGAAGGTTCTGATTCAATCAGAACCGAAATGCTCTAGTCGCGGATGCCGCCGTCGGTCTCGTTCGGCGCCTGGGCGATCTCGCTGGCGGCAAGGTCGCCACCGGCCGCGAGCGGATCGGCGAGTCGCGCCTCCGCCGTCTCCCTGACATGCGCGGCGAGCGCCGGCATCCGCTCGATCAGGGCATGGAAGTCCTGCGCATCGAGCAGCAGCAGCTTGGCCTTCCGCGTCGCCGTCACCGTGCCGGAACGGTTGGTCCGCCTGAGCAGGGCGATCTCACCGAAGAACGAGCCGTCGGCAAGCCGCACCCGCTGGCTCGGCAGGTCGATCTCGACCTCGCCGGCGGTGATGAAATACATCGACGACGCCGGATCGCCACGCCGCACCAGCACCTCGCCGGCCTCGATGGTCTGCGACCGCAAGAGCCGCATGATGTCGGCGATCTCGGCGGCGTTGAGATGCGAGAACAGCGGCACCCGCGCCAACATGCCCCAGGTCACGACGAAGTCGCGGCGCCGCACCTCATCGGCGAACGCCGTCGAGACGATCGCTACAGGCAGTGCGATCATCGCAAAGCCGACCACGATCGCAACCACCGTGACCATCCGGCCGAGTGGCGTCACCGGGACGACATCGCCGTAACCGACGGTGCCGAGCGTCACGATCGCCCACCACATCGCCTGCGGCATGGTGCCGAACTTGTCCGGCTGCACCTTGTGCTCGATCGCATAGAGCAGCGAGGCGAACAGCAGCACCGCACCGGTCAGGATCACGACGCAGCCGAACAGCGTGCGCCGCTCGGCATGCAGCGCCGCCAGCAGCGAGCGCATCGCGGTCGAATAGCGCACCAGCTTGAGGAACGGCAGCATGCCGAACAGCACCAGCGCGGTCTTGTCACCGATCGCAAGCGCGATGGCCGACGGCAGGAAGGCGAGCAGGTCGATCACGCCGAGCGCCGAGCAGGCGTATTCCAACCGCGCCTGCAACGGCGTCATGTCGCGCAGCGAGCGGCCGACCACGCTCCAGAGCCGCGCGGCATATTCCAGCGCGAAGGCGGTCACCGCGGTGATCTCGATCGCCGTGAACAGCCACCAGAACTGGGCATCGATCTCGGGCACCGACGCCAGGATCGCCGCCAGCACGTCGACGGTGATGATCGCGACGACAAGCCGGACAAATCGCGCGCCGACCGAATATGGCAGGTGGTCCTGCTCGAGCAGCTCGTAGAGACGCTCCCGCAGTCCGGGATCGCTGATCGTGGGCCTACCCGGAGCCGTCGCCACGATCAGCCTCTCCGTCAGGCGCCGGCCGATGCCTGTTGAGTCATGGCCTGCTCGATCGCCGATAGCGCGGCATCGGCCTTGGCGCCGTCGGGCCCACCAGCCTGCGCCATGTCGGGCCGGCCGCCGCCGCCCTTGCCGCCGAGCACTTCGGAGCCCTTGCGAACCAGCTCGACCGCGTTGAAGCGCGAGGTCAAGTCAGCGGTGACGCCGACCACGATGCCGGCCTTGCCGTCCTCGGTGACGCCGACGATCGCGACCACGCCGGAGCCAATCTGCTTCTTGCCATCGTCGACCAGGCTCTTCAGGTCCTTGGTCTCGACGCCTTCGACCGCGCGCGCGAGCAGCTTGACGTTGCCGACCTCGCGAACGCCGGAGGCCGCGCCGTTCGACGACGCTCCGCCGCCCATCGCGAGCTTCTTGCGGGCATCCGACAGGTCGCGCTCGAGCTTCTTGCGCTCCTCCATCAGAGCCGCGATGCGCGCCGGCACATCCTCGATCGTAGTGCGCAGCTCGGCCGCCGCGGTCTTCGCCAGCGTCATGGTGTCATTGGCGTGCTTGCGCGCATGATGTCCGGTCAGCGCCTCGATGCGGCGGACGCCGGAGGCGACCGCGCTCTCGCTGGTCACCGAAATCAGGCCGATGTCGCCGGTGCGGCGGACATGGGTGCCGCCGCAGAGCTCGACCGACCAGCCGAGCGCGTTCTGGCCGTGCTCGCGGGCGCTCTTGCCCATCGAGACGACGCGAACCTCGTCGCCATACTTCTCGCCGAACAGTGCGCGCGCACCGGCCTCGCGGGCGTCGTCAACACCCATGACGCGGGTCGTCACCTCGTCATTCTCGAGCACGACGTTGTTGGCGATGTCCTCGACCCGGGCGAGCTCTTCCGGCGTGATCGGCTTCGGATGCACGAAATCGAAGCGCAGGCGATCGGGCGCGACCAGCGAGCCGCGCTGCGCGATGTGGTCGCCGAGCACCTGGCGCAGCGCCTCATGCAGCAGATGCGTCGCCGAGTGGTTGGCGCGGATCGACGAACGCCTGGCGTGGTCGACCTCGAGCTGCAGGGCGGTGCCGACGTTCAGCGTGCCCTGCTCCACCGTGCCGACATGCACGAACAGGTCGCCGGCCTTCTTCTGCATGTCGGTGACGCGGAATTTGACGCCCTCGCCCGTGAGGATGCCGACGTCGCCGACCTGACCACCGGACTCGGCATAGAACGGCGTCTGGTTCAGCACGATCGCGCCGCTCTCGCCGGCCTCGAGGCCGTCGACCTCGGCGCCGTCCTTGACCAGCGCCGTCACCACGCCTTCCGCGCTCTCGGTCTCATAGCCAAGGAATTCGGTTGCGCCGAGCTTCTCGCGCAGCGGGAACCAGATGGTCTCGGTCGCCGCCTCGCCAGAGCCTGCCCAGGAAGCGCGCGCCTTCTCGCGCTGGCGGTTCATCGCATCGGTAAACGATGCCTGGTCCACGCTGATGCCGCGCGACTTCAGCGCGTCCTGTGTCAGGTCCAACGGGAAGCCATAAGTGTCGTACAGCGTGAACGCGGTGTCGCCGTCGAACATGTCGCCCTTCTTGAGGCCGGCGCTCTTCTCATCGAGGATCGACAGGCCGCGCACCAGCGTCTTGCGGAAGCGGGTCTCTTCCAGCTGCAGCGTCTCCTCGATCAGCTTCTCCGCGCGCACCAGGTCCGGATAGGCCTGGCCCATCTCGCGGACCAGCGCCCAGACCAGGCGATGCATCAGCGGCTCGCTCGCGCCCAAGAGCTGTGCGTGACGCATCGCGCGGCGCATGATCCGGCGCAGCACATAGCCGCGGCCCTCGTTCGACGGCAGCACGCCGTCGGCGATCAGGAACGCCGAGGAGCGCAGATGGTCGGCCATCACCCGGTACGACGCCACGTTCTGCTCGTTCGGCCCATGGCCGAGGGCCGATGCGGCCGCATCGATCAGATGGCGGAACAGATCGGTCTCGAACACGCTCTCGACGCCCTGCAGGATGCAGGCCATGCGCTCCAGCCCCATGCCGGTGTCGATCGAGGGACGCGGCAGCGCCACGCGCTCTTCCTTCGTCACCTGCTCGTACTGCATGAACACCAGGTTCCAGAATTCGAGGAAGCGATCACCGTCCTCCTCCGGGCTGCCCGGAGGTCCGCCCCAGATGTGCTCGCCGCGATCGATGAAGATCTCGGAGCACGGACCGCACGGGCCGGTATCGCCCATCGCCCAGAAATTGTCTGAAGTCGGGATGCGGATGATGCGGTCATCCGAGAACCCTGCGATCTTCTTCCAGTAGCCGGCCGCCTCGTCGTCGGTGTGGTAGACGGTGACGAGAAGCTTGTCCTTCTTCAGCCCGAAATCCTTGGTGATCAGATTCCAAGCGAGCTCGATCGCGCGCTCTTTGAAGTAGTCGCCGAACGAGAAGTTGCCGAGCATCTCGAAGAAAGTGAGATGGCGCGCGGTGTAGCCGACATTGTCGAGGTCGTTATGCTTGCCGCCGGCGCGCACGCACTTCTGCGACGTCGTGGCGCGCTGATAGCTGCGCTTCTCGACACCGGTGAAGACGTTCTTGAACTGCACCATGCCGGCATTGGTGAACATCAGGGTCGGGTCGTTGCGCGGAACCAGCGGCGACGACGCCACGATCTCGTGGCCGTTCTCCTTGAAGAAGTTCAGAAATGTCGACCTGATGTCGTTGACGCTGCTCATGTTCATCCAATCGGAAAAAGGGGCCGGCCAGCCGCAAAAAGGCGTCATTTTCCGGCCGAACGCTTTTAGACATTGCCAGCTGCGGTGTCCAGAAACTGTGCAGGCGGATCATGGGCTTGCCGCGGCAGCACAAAGCCCCATTGGATAGTTGCTGCAGCTGCGTTGACAGTCTTGGTGGCGCCGTGTTTTCTACCTACCTGTTACTAGTCACGTCGGGAGAGACCGGCCTTACCGCCGGCGCCGAAGGAGCAACCGCCCCGGAAACTCTCAGGCAAAAGGACCGCGTGACGTCTAACATCTGGAAAGAGGCGCTGGGGTTGGTTCTCCCCGATGCGTCCGCCGACGGGATAATACTCTCAGGCACAGCGACAGATGGGGCTTTCTGCAGGTTTCTCAAGGGGAAATAGGTCCCCTGCGGGAACCGCGAGGGCCCTGTGATGTCTGCGCGCGAAACCTCCCCGCTGAAACAGACCCCGCTGCACGCGCTGCATCTGGCACGTGGGGCCAAGATGGTGCCGTTCGCCGGCTACGACATGCCGGTGCAATACACGGCCGGCGTGCTGAAGGAGCATCTCCACACCCGCAAGGAAGCCGGCCTGTTCGACGTGTCCCACATGGGACAGCTCGTGCTGAAGGCCAAATCCGGCAAGGTCGGCGACGCGGCGCTCGCGCTGGAAAAACTGGTGCCGCAGGACATCGTCAGCATCGCGCCGGGACGGCAGCGCTACGCGCAATTCACCAACGACGACGGCGGCCTGCTCGACGATCTGATGGTGGCGAATTTCGGCGATCACCTGTTCCTGGTGGTCAACGCCGCCTGCAAGGCCGAGGACGAGGCGCATCTGCGGGCGCATCTCTCCGATGCCTGCGAGATCGTGTCGCTGGCCGACCGCGCGCTGATCGCGCTGCAGGGGCCGAAAGCCGAATCGGCGCTGGCGAAACTCTGTCCAGATGTCAGTTCGATGAAATTCATGGACGCAGGTCCGCGCCGCCTCAGTGACATCGACTGCTTCGTCTCGCGCTCCGGCTATACCGGCGAGGACGGCTTTGAGATTTCCGTGCCTGCAGACAAGGCGGAAGCCCTGGTCAGTGCGCTATTGGACAATCCCGACGTGCTGCCGATCGGGCTCGGCGCCCGCGACAGCCTGCGGCTCGAGGCCGGGCTTTGCCTCTATGGCCACGATATCGACACCACGACGACGCCGGTCGAAGGCGCGCTGGAATGGTCGGTGCAGAAGATTCGCCGCAGCGGCGGCGCCCGCGCCGGCGGTTTTCCGGGCGCCGACAAGATTCTCGCGCAATTCGCCGACGGCGCCGCTCGCCGCCGTGTCGGCCTGAAGCCCGACGGCCGCGCGCCGGTGCGCGAAGGCGCTGCCCTGTTCGCCGATCCGACCTCGACCGAGCCAATCGGCAAGGTGACCTCGGGCGGCTTTGGCCCGAGCCTCAATGCGCCGGTTGCGATGGGCTATCTGCCCACCACCCTCTCCGCCGTCGGCACCACGGTTTTCGCCGAAGTGCGCGGCCAGCGGCTGCCGCTCAAGGTCGCCGCCACGCCCTTCGTTCCCAATACCTACAAACGCTAAACGCCAAAGGATCTATCCCCATGACGACGCTGTACACGTCCGACCACGAATGGCTCCGCATCGAGGGCGACGTCGCCACGATCGGCATCACCGATTACGCGCAGTCACAGCTCGGCGACGTCGTGTTCGTCGAGCTGCCTAAGGTCGGCCGCAGTCTGAAGAAGGCCGAGGCCGCCGCGGTTGTCGAATCCGTCAAGGCAGCCTCCGACGTCTACGCGCCGATCACCGGCGAAGTGATCGAGGTCAACGAGGCGCTCGCGGCCGAGCCCGCGCTGGTCAATTCGGATGCCGGCGGCAAGGCCTGGTTCTTCAAGCTGAAGATTGCCGACAAGGGCGAACTCGGCGGCCTGATGGATGAGGCCGCCTACGCCGCGCACACCGCCTGAGGATCACCCCAAGGATTAGCCCATGAACGCGCCCTTCAAGCCGATCAACGAAGCCGCCACCGATTTCGTCCGCCGACACATCGGACCATCCCCGCGCGACATCAACGCGATGTTGGAGACGGTCGGCGCCGCGAGCCTGCAGGCGCTGATGAATGAGACGCTGCCGGCGTCGATCCTTCAGAAGGCGCCGCTCGATCTCGGCCGGGCGCTGAGCGAAACCGAAGCGCTCGCGCATATGAGCGAGCTCGCCGCGCAGAACCAGGTGTTCACCTCGCTGATCGGCCAGGGCTATTCCGGCACCATCCTGCCCGCGGTGATCCAGCGCAACATCCTGGAGAACCCGGCCTGGTACACCGCCTATACGCCGTATCAGCCGGAGATCAGCCAGGGCCGGCTCGAGGCCCTCTTCAATTTCCAGACCATGATCTGCGATCTCACCGGGCTCGACGTCGCCAACGCCTCGCTGCTCGACGAGGCGACCGCGGCCGCCGAAGCAATGGCGCTCGCCGAGCGCCACTCGCAGGTGAAGGCAAAGGTGTTCTTCGTCGACAAGGAGGTGCATCCGCAGACGCTGGCGGTGATGCGCACGCGCGCCGCGCCGCTGGGCTGGGCGCTGGTGGTCGGCGATCCCCTGACCGAGCTCGACAAGGCCGACGTGCTCGGCGCGCTGCTGCAATATCCCGGCACGACAGGCGCAGTGCGCGACCTCCGGCCGGCGATCGCATCGCTGCGCGCCAAGGGTGCGCTTGCGATCGTCGCCGCGGACCTGCTGTCGCTGGCTTTGCTGACCTCGCCCGGTGAGCTCGGCGCCGACATCGCAATCGGCTCGGCGCAGCGGTTCGGCGTGCCGATGGGCTATGGCGGACCGCACGCCGCCTACATGGCGGTGCGCGACACGCTGAAGCGCTCGCTGCCCGGCCGCATCGTCGGCCTTTCGGTGGATTCGCGCGGTGCACCGGCCTATCGCCTCGCGCTGCAGACCCGCGAGCAGCATATCCGCCGCGAAAAGGCGACCTCCAACATCTGCACCGCGCAGGTGCTGCTCGCCGTGATCGCCTCGATGTATGCGGTGTATCACGGCCCCGAAGGCCTGACCCATATCGCACGCGGCGTGCATCGCCGCGCCACCGTGCTCGCCGCGGGCCTGCGCAAGCTCGGCTTTGCGCCGACCAGCGAGGCGTTCTTCGACACAGTAACCGTCGAGGTCGGAGCGAAGCAGATCGAGATCGTCTCCCGCGCGCTGGCGGAGCGGATCAATCTGCGCATCGGTGCGACCACGCTCGGCATCGCGCTCGACGAGACCACGACGCCGGAGACCGTCGAGGCGGTGTGGCGCGTGTTCGGCGGCAAGCTCAGCTTTGCCGAGATCGAGGCGGCCGCGCGCGAGGCGCTGCCGAAGGAGCTGCGCCGCACCAGCGCATTCCTCACCCACCCGGTGTTCAACACCCACCGTTCGGAGACCGAGCTGCTGCGCTACATGCGCAAACTCAGTGATCGCGATCTCGCGCTCGACCGCGCGATGATCCCGCTCGGCTCCTGCACGATGAAGCTCAACGCCACCACCGAGATGATCCCGCTCACCTGGCCGGCGTTCGGCAATCTGCATCCGTTCGCGCCGGCGGATCAGGCCAAGGGCTATCACGCGCTGTTCAAGCGGCTGGAGCAGTGGCTGTGCGACATCACCGGCTATGACGCGATCTCGCTGCAGCCGAATTCCGGCGCACAGGGCGAATATGCCGGGCTGCTGGCGATCCGGGGTTATCATCTCGCCCGCGGCGAGCCGCACCGCAAGGTCTGCCTGATCCCCTCCTCCGCGCACGGCACCAATCCGGCCTCGGCCGCGATGGTCGGCATGGACGTCGTGGTGGTGGCCTGCGACGCGCGCGGCGATGTCGACGTCAATGATCTTCGCGCCAAGGCGGAGAAGCATTCGGCCAATCTCGCCGCTGTCATGATCACCTATCCGTCGACCCACGGCGTGTTCGAGGAGCATATCAGCGAGATCTGCGACATCGTGCATGCGCATGGCGGCCAGGTCTATCTCGACGGCGCCAACATGAACGCGCAGGTCGGGCTGTCGCGGCCCGGCGATTACGGCGCCGATGTCAGCCATCTCAATCTGCACAAGACCTTCTGCATCCCACATGGCGGCGGCGGCCCCGGCATGGGCCCGATCGGTGTGAAGGCGCATCTTGCGCCCTATCTCCCGGGTCATCCCGCAACCGACGGCGCGACCGCACACGCCATCGGCCCGGTGTCGGCCGCGCCGTTCGGCTCGGCGTCGATCCTGACCATCTCCTACATCTACATCCTGATGATGGGCGGCGAAGGGCTCACGCGCGCCACCGAGGTTGCGATCCTCAATGCCAACTACATCGCCGCACGGCTGCAGCCGCACTTCCCGGTGCTGTATCGCAACGAGCGCGGCCGCGTCGCGCATGAGTGCATCGTCGACCCGCGGGCGCTGAAGACGACCAGCGGCGTCACCGTGGACGACATCGCCAAGCGGCTGATCGACTACGGCTTCCACGCGCCGACCATGAGCTTCCCGGTAGCGGGCACGCTGATGATCGAACCGACGGAATCGGAATCGAAGTTCGAGATCGACCGCTTCTGCGACGCCATGATCGCGATCCGGGGCGAGATCGCGGAGATCGAGAAGGGCCGCTGGAAGGTCGAGGCGTCGCCGCTGCGCCACGCGCCGCACACCGTCCACGACATCGCCGACGATGCCTGGAACCGGGCCTACAGCCGCGCCGAGGGCTGCTTCCCGGCCGGCGTGTCGCGCTCCGACAAATACTGGAGCCCGGTCGGCCGCGTCGACAATGTCTACGGCGACCGCAATCTGGTGTGCTCGTGCCCGCCGATCGAGGATTACGCGCAGGCGGCGGAGTAAGGCGGCCGTTGCTCTGGCCACTATTGTAGGATGGGTAGAGCGCAGCGAAACCCATCGATTGCATCCGGACTGTGAAGTGATGGGTTTCGCTTCGCTCTACCCATCCTACGATCCGGCCACCATAACGTCCCCGCTGGAGGCGGACGAACGATAAGAAGCAGCGCCGCGGCAGGAGGAAACATGCGCGAGCAATTCTGGTTTCATTTCCCGTTCCGCGTCCGCTATTCCGAGGTCGACGCGCAGGCCGTGGTGTTCAACGCGCACTACCTGACCTACTTCGACACCGCGATAACAGAGTATTTCCGCGCGCTCGGTTACGACTATCTCGGCGAGGTCGCGCGGACCGGCATCGACTTTCACACCGTGAAATCAGTCGTCGAGTACAAGGCGCCGATCCGGTTCGACGAGGACATCGAGGTCTGCGTGCGGGTCGCCAAGATCGGCCGTTCCTCGATCGTGCTTACCCTCGAGATCTTCGCCAAGGGCTCCGACGACCTGCGCGCCACCGGCGAGATCATCTGGGTCGCCACCGACCAGAAGACCCATCAATCGGTCGCCGTGACGGAAGACTTGCGCGCGCTGATTGCGAGCCGGGAAAAGGCGCTGGCGTAACGCGGCGCCTACCGGCGTCACGCGATCAAGCCTTACGGCGCGACCAAGGTGCGGCTCTCGGAGTCCCAGCGCCACAGCCGCTCGTTGGTCAGCTCGGTGCCGCCCCACCAGCGATGGATCGGGTTGTGCTGGCTGAAATCGCCGGAGCCCGCGACGATTGCCCTGCCGAGGCCGGTCAGCGCGAGCCGGCTCCGCTTGTAGCGTTGGTGACGTTCCGGGTCCTCGTGCATGTCGAGATCGAACGGCCCGTCATCGGGGCCGGAGATGGCAGGCATTGGACAGTGAGCCAGCCCGTCCAGCAAGACCCCCGTTTCCCAATAACCGAACGTCCGCCGACGATTGGGTTTCTCGTGCCCGGGAAACAGATCGTACGGATGGACCTGTCCCGCTGACAGCAGCTCCAGCATTCGCATTTCCGTTGCGCCGAGCGCGGAGCTACGCCCGAGAAGTTCTTCCAGCAGCGCGACGACTGAGCTGCGCAATTGCGGAAGTGCTCCTGGATCCTGAGTCAACAGATTGAACCACGCTTCCGGTGTTGACGCGCCCCAAGCCGCCCACGCAGCGCCGGCGACTTCGAGATGATGCCCGCGGACGGGAGCGAGGCGCAGCTGCCAAGCGGCCAATTCGGCCGGCTGTCGCTCGCCGATGATGTGATCGGTCTGCAGCATCGCAAGCCTGGACGTGACGCTCGCATGCGGGCGCAGGTAATCCAGCAGCCAGATCAATTGCAGTTGTGAGTTCGGATCGGGATCGACCCAAAGATCGACGGCGTCGAAGCGCTCGCAAAATTCGACCAATCCAAGACCCTGACGATGCGCGTCCTCAAGCAATCTGCCGGTAAGATTGTCCAGCCAGTGTGCCCCGGCGCGGTGCGAAGCCGCGCGCGGCGAGAACAAGGCATCCAGTTCGCTTGATGGCGGCAATTTTCCGCACACGAATCGCAGCTCGACGCCAACAACGCAATCGGCGAGCCGTGCGGCCTTCAGGGCGCCAGCGCCGCTATCAGTGAATGTGAGGATAAGCCGGGTCATAACGGGTCGTTCATTCCGCAACAGGTGGCCCAACAGCATCACGGACGGCACAAAACCAAACGGACGCCGAAGACGTCGGCAACTCAACGTCCTCAGCGCCCGCTTGCAGCGAAATGATTGAGCCTTGAGGCTTACTCCTCGGCGGGCTCTTCGCCCTCGGCGTCGCGCTCGGGCGTACCGGCAAGGATCTGCTCGGCGATCAGGCCGGAGTTCTGGCGGATCGCAGCTTCGATCTTGGCGGTGATGTCGGGATTCGCCTTCAGGAACGCCTTGGAGTTCTCGCGGCCCTGGCCGAGCCGCTGGCTGTCATAGGAGAACCAGGCGCCGGACTTCTCGACGATGCCGGCCTTGACGCCGAGGTCGAGGATCTCGCCCATCTTGGAGACGCCCTCGCCGTACATGATGTCGAACTCGACCTGCTTGAACGGCGGTGCCAGCTTGTTCTTCACCACCTTGACGCGGGTGGTGTTGCCGACCACCTCGTCGCGCTCCTTGATCGCGCCGATGCGGCGGATGTCGAGGCGGACCGAAGCATAGAATTTCAGCGCATTGCCGCCGGTCGTGGTCTCCGGCGAGCCGTACATCACGCCGATCTTCATGCGGATCTGGTTGATGAAGATCACCATGGTGTGGGACTTGTTGATCGAGGCGGTGAGCTTGCGCAGCGCCTGGCTCATCAAGCGCGCCTGCAGGCCCGGCAGCGCATCGCCCATCTCGCCCTCGAGCTCGGCCTTCGGCACCAGGGCCGCAACCGAATCGATCACCAGCACGTCGACCGCACCGGAGCGCACCAGCGTGTCGCAGATCTCCAGCGCCTGCTCGCCGGTGTCGGGCTGCGAGATCAGGAGCTCGTCGATGTTGACGCCGAGCTTGCGCGCATAGACCGGGTCGAGCGCGTGTTCGGCGTCGATGAAGGCGCAGATGCCGCCCTTCTTCTGGCCTTCCGCCACGGTGTGCAGCGCCAGCGTGGTCTTGCCCGACGATTCCGGCCCGTAGATCTCGACGACACGTCCCTTCGGCAGACCGCCGACGCCGAGCGCTATGTCGAGCCCCAGCGATCCCGAGGACACCGTCTCGACATCCATCGAACGGTCGTTCTTGCCGAGCTTCATCACCGAGCCCTTGCCGAACTGACGCTCGATCTGGGAGAGCGCGGCTGAGAGGGCCTTGGACTTGTCCATGGAGGATCCTTCGACGATACGCAGTGCAGTAGCGGACATTTGGGATGTGCTCCTTATGGCGGGGATTCGCTAGCGGGAAAAACGGGCGATGCGATCAGGCGGAACGCGTTGTTGATAGGAACCTCGTACCACGTTTGTTCCGTGTTCGCAATATGTTCTTTTTGGCTTGTTGGGTGCTGTCCGTATTTAAGCCCCCGTGTCCTAAGTTGATTTTGGGACTGTCCTAATTCCGATTAAGCGAGCCGAAACCAAGGCTTGGCCGTTGTTCTCGGTAGGACTACTGAGTCGGCAATCCAACGTTCTACCCATAGCAATCGTTATGGTCCGACAACTGTTCTCAATCCACAGAGTAGAAGTGTTACCGGGGTTCTCCGTGGGTGAACGGAGTTCCTTGCGTGAATCCGCTCTGGAGCCGCACGCCTGCCTTCCGGGTCTCGGCAGTCGCGCCCAAATCGTTAGTTTTCTTTTCGAGAGTGATCAAAGTTGACCAGCCTTGGAACGTCGGCTGTTCCAAGCTTCGGCCATCACCGCCCTGTAACGGCGTCTGCCGGTGACTGAGAGCCGTTCGCGCTCCCCGCCCAGAAACAAGGGAGCGGGGCATGATCGAACAGCCCCATTTCGATTCATATTCAATTCCAGCCCGCGTCAGTCTTGGCATTGCTATTTTCGGCGGCTCACTGCTTATCGCGGTGATGCTATTGGGTGCCTTCATCGCGCATTAATTGAAGCGTTACCGGGGTTTCTCTCTGTGGGTGAACCGAGTTCCCAGCCTGGTCCTGGTTTGTGGTAACTAGTGACCTAATCCGGGTCTGGGTGCAGCACTACGGAGGAGGACACAAGTCATGAGGACTGCGTTGTTCACGGTGACCGCGCTGGTTGCCTTGTCGTCTCTGGCTATCGCGCAAAATCAGCCTTCCGCTACTACGGCTCCCAGGGCGAATGACGTGGTTGATTCCACGATGCCAAAGGTACGGGCGAACGCCCCAGGCGGCAGACTGCACTATGACGTGCCTTGCCGAGTGTCGTCGGTGGGCACATGCATCACGGAACCGCCGCCATATCCGCGATATCGGCCAAGACCCTGACTCAAACATTATCGCGGAGGCCGCCTCAGTTGGCGGCCTCTTCCTCAAAATTCCATTTCGAGTTGTTGACCGAAGATCCGTTTGACGTGGCCTTCATCCGTTCTTCCGCGTTAGCGCATGTCACTCGCCACCGGCACGGATTGGGAAATGTCGCCTCTTTGAAAGTCATTAACTCTTGCCGATGTGGTCTGTATTGACCAGCATGTCGGCTACCTGACATGCGAAAGTTACCCGATCGCCGCACCGCCTTGTTGGCCCCTATCGGTGATGAGAACGCCATCACGCGCTCCCGCCTTCTGCAAACAGAGGAGCAGCGCCATGCAGCAACGCCGCCGTTACCAGCCCGAAGCCGAACCTCTCTACAACCGCCTTGCTGATGAGGCAGAGCGACTTCGCAAGCAAGCGAGGGGCACTCCGCCAGGTATCGAGCGTGAGAGGTTGATCCGGAGAGCACGCCAGATTGAGACCACATCGCACATCAGCGAGTGGCTTTCCTCGCCCGGCCTTAGGGCTCCGACCTAAATGCGCAGCTCATTCAGCGATAACTACACGTTGGGCAAGTTCAACCCGCCCTCTTACGCGAGCTGGCTCGCCGAACTTCGCGCCCTGTTTCCTGTGCCGGATGAATTCCTTCTAGCGGATGCGATCTTCAGTTTCGAAAACGCATTCAAGGAAGGAAAGACGCCGCAGCAGGCTTACGAGGCGTTCGATATTTTCGTCGGCGCGGAGGCTTGAACGACAATAGCTAGGCCGCTTCAGTTGGCGGCCTCTTTCGCGTCCCGTTCCAGCCGCTTCTTCTGGCGTTTCACCTAATCCTCAAGTGCCTCCGGCATGGTCTCAACGATCTCGCCACGCGATCAGCTTGAGGTAGTTCTGAGGGTTGGAAGGCGTCTTGACTTCAATCCAAAGAAACGGCCCCAGCGCCCTTGGAGATCGATGCTGGGGCCGCTTCGCCGCTCCGCCGAATCGAAAGGGGCCGCTCACGCCGCGACCCCTTACCGGGAAAATTCTCCAAAATAAGATCGGGATGAAAGGTCCAGCCCCGGCAACGATGAGACTAGAGTTTTCCACAATCTATGTGGACTCCGGAAGAACACGGTGTTCCGATGCCGGAACCACGACTGTCCTCATTTGCCATCGCTCACGTCCTGATTGGGAGACACCAGGACGCAGGTGCTGGCCCGTGTTACCCCTTGGTGGCCTAGACCGAATTTTTGGAGTGGCCTGATTTGTTTCAAGCGAGCGGCGACCATAGGACGCTATCTGTTCTTCCCCGCTTTACAGCCGGAACAATTTCCGCCGCCTTGAAGCGCCATTCGTTCCACGAGTTGCGACAAAAGGCCTGAAATAGATAGCTCGCTATTCCCCCCAGACAGGTACACGGTAAGTCCATCACCGCCCCGCCCGTGGCTTTCATCGGTGATGAGATCGCCCGGCAGCGCTCCCGCCTTCCTCTAACGGAATGGAGCGCGCCATGGTCATGAAGCGACCGCGTCTCATGCAGGCAGGATCACTTGAAGAGCGTCTCAACATCGAGGCACAGCGGCTCCGGAAGGAGGCCTCGGGAACTCCCCCCGGTGTCGATCGCTCCAGCCTTATCCGCAGAGCTCGTCTGGCCGAAACCACCTCACAGTTGAGCGAGTGGCTGCGGACGCCCGGTTTGCGAGCGCCGACATGATGGGCCGATACCAGGCCCAGGCGCATATCGGCGTGAAAAGAGTGGTCAATTTCCGGAGGCGATGGGCCGACAAGAGCGATACGGCAATCAAGGCGGTCCTGAATCACTTCTGGCGCCGGCAGACCGACAGAAGTGCTGCCGCCATCCAGAAGGAGAAGGATAGGCTCCGCCACTAAAGAGGTTATCGCCCTCCAAAAAGTGCCAATATCCGGGATTTTGTTCGTACCCTCTCGGGGCTAGAGAAGCGCCGTCCGCATTTATTTCAAGCGGGCGGCGTAGCTTTGTTTAGGCCGCCTCAGTTGGTGGCCCTCTCCGTTGTATTCTGGCGCGTGACGCCAGCGCCATCGGTGGCGTCAACATGGCGAAGCGCTGAGGCCGAGCCGTCCCGACCGATCGCCGTGATAGCCAATTTGGGACATGTGCTGTGGCACAAATTGTATAGGCTCCCGGCTATCAGGATTTTGCACACCTTCCTGGGGCTAGGGCCAGCGCCGTCCGCAAGCATTTCAAGCGGGCGGCGTTGTGCTGTCAGGCATCAGCCCGAATGAGACCGGGCGGATCCGAGCACGGCGACGGAAGCCATTGTCGAAGCGTTTGGGCGGCGGCCCAGCGCGATCCGTAGTTCTCCGGGGCAGAACAAAGTTCCGCGAGCAGGCTGCTCGGCCTTCGTCTCGACTCCATCAGATGATCAACGAGTTACCGAAGGATTTGGCGACGCCGGATCACGATTGGCACAATCTGCATACTACCTTAGTACCCCTCCTGACGCCCAAAAAAACTACGTAGCGTTCAAGGGAAGACTCGGGTTCCGGCAGTGTTCGTAACATTGGCTTGTCCGGCCGACACACTGGTTGCGCGTGATTGCGCGTCGCGAGGCAAGGCGACGCCTCCCGCGAACGGATCCACTTCGGGATCCACAACGACGCCCGAACGGGCGCGCAGGTTCACTCATCCTTTGACGGGTGTTAATTATTACTACAACTTTTGATTTAAATATCGACGACCGCCATTCATTCGCGGAACCGTTCCAGATGATTCACAAGGGCGTCGAATTCAGCGTCACGCAGCTCATGCCCGGCGTCTGGAAATGGCGTTTCCAGATCGGCGATCGGGTCTTCACGGGCAAGACCGAAGCAAAGCTCGACCTGTTGGCGATCCGCCGCGTGCAGCTGCGGATCGACCGCGAGCTGAACAATCTCGGGCTCGGACGGACCCGCGGGCACCGCGATCAGGATTGAGGCGCAGTCTGTCCGGCAAGTCGGCAAGTCTCAGTCCGCGCTTGCCAGCCGCCGCATCGTGAACTCGATGTCGCCACCGGGCAGTTCGCGCCAGCTCTCGACGGAGCTCATATAGGCGGCCTTCGGGTAGCGCTTGAGAAAGTCGCGCGCCCGCAGGCGGGCCTGATCGCGCGGCAGGCTGAAGGTCTCGCGCAGATAGCCGTCATCCGGCTTGTGCCGTGCGGCCATCCGGCTGGCGAGATCGCGCGGACGAAACACCATTGCCGCAACTCCGGAATAGAGCCCCGTTCCGATTGAATCGGAACCGGGCTCTAGATTCTAGTTTTGACGCGTTTTCTTCACGCGAACCGGTATCCACTTCGCTCGAAAACGCTCCAACTGACGACACCCCCAATATAGGGGCGGCGCCACAAGAATCCGAGTCTGCGGGAAACCGGCGAGGCCGGCCCGAACGGGGCTTACTGGCTACGCTGCGCGGAGCCTCCGGGCTGGGCGGAGCTCCCGGTCTTGGTCTTCGGCTTGGCGGGAGGATGGGCTGCCGCCTTCGGCGCATCGCTGCGCACCGCGCCCCAGGGATCGGCCGATCCCTTGGCATCCGGAATCTTGCTCAGCGAGTCCTTGTAGGCCTTGTCGTTGATCGCGTCCCGATCCTTCTCGTCCTGGGTCTTGGTCTTGACCTCAGGCATCAGATTGACGTTCGGCATTTGCGCATAGGCCGGCGCCGACAGCAGCACCGCAACCGCAACTGCGCTCAAAACTCTCATAAGAACGCTCCTTGCATTTTCGTCAGCGGTATATCACCCCAGGAAAGCCGCCGCCAAGCGCGCCCGTCCCTGCCCTAGAGGTGGTCTGACTTGCAGGATTTCGGCGACTGCATCCAGTCGTCCCAGATCGGCCCGCACCGCGTGCAGCCGGCAAGCGCAAGCCCGATCGCGATCACGCCGCCCAGCAATACCAACCTGCGGAACATGGACGCCCCCACCACTGACGAGGGGCAATTGGAGCCGAAACTGGGGCATTTTCAAGCCGGGCACGGCGCTTGCAACGCCGCGCAAGCGCGTCGGACAGCAGCGCCCGCGCGCCCGAGCACAGCGCCGGCGCAGCGCCCGCGCGATGGTTTGACCGGACGGCCCCCCAAACTACACTGCGCAACAAAGCAGAAAAGGGATCGACGACATGACTTTGGCGATGAGCTGGGACGAGTGGACGCGGCACGACGGGACGGCGCTCGCCGAGCGCGTCCGGAACGGCGAGCTGACGCCAAGGGAGCTGGCGGCGCAGGCTGCCGCCGCCACAGCCAAGGTCGATCCCGCGCTCTCCGGCGTGGTCGAGCTGTTCGACGACGTGATCGCCGATCCCGCGCGCGACGGCGCCGATCTCAACGGGCCGTTCGCCGGCCTGCCCTTCCTGATGAAGGATCTCGGGCCCACGCTGAAAGGCCGGCTGCAGGAAATGGGCTCGCTGATGATGCGCGGCAACCGCGCCGCGGCCGACACCTTCCTGACCACGAAGCTGCGCAAGGCCGGTCTCAATCTGATCGGCCGCACCACCACGCCGGAGTTCGGGGTCTGCAGCTCGGCCGAAAACCCCGCGGTCTATGTCACGCGCAATCCCTGGAACACCGACTACACCACCTGCGGCTCGTCGGCCGGCAGCGCGGCGATGGTCGCCGCCGGCGCGGTGCCGATCGCGCATGCGACCGACGGCGGCGGCTCGATCCGGATTCCCGCCGGCGTCAACGGCAATATCGGGCTGAAAGTGTCGCGCGGCGTGTTCTCGCTCGCACCGCATCTGTCCGATCTCACCGGCCTCGTCTCGATCCAGGGCTGCCAGTCGCGCTCGGTGCGCGACACCGCAGCCTTCGTCGATAGCTGCCGTGGCCCGGCGCCCGGCGAGTTCATGCCGTTCTGGACACCGCCTGAGCCCTATACAGCGATGATCGCGCGCGACCCGGGCCGGCTCAAGATCGCGCTGTCGCACACCTGGGGCGACTATCGCGCGACACCGCACATCGCAGCCGAGCTCGAGCGGGTCGGACGTTTCCTCGAAGGCCTCGGCCATCAGGTCGATTACGCACTGCCGTCGATCGACTACGCGGAAGCCTTCGCGGCGCAGACCACCTGCTACATCAGCAATTTCGCCGTCGTGATCGGCAACATGCTCGCCGCGCGCGGACTGACGCGGCCACCGGCGGACCTGATCGAGCCGATCAACATCCGGATCTGGGAGCATGGCCGCGACTTTAGCTTCGCCGACCGCGCCCGCATGCAGGCCGTGTTCAACACGACGGCGCGCGGCTTCGGCGCCTTCTTCGAGGATTGGGACATCATCCTGACGCCGGTCACCGCGCTGCCGACGCCGAAGATCGGCACCACCGAATATCTCACCATCAGCGACAATCCGTCGGTGCTGGACTGGTTCGGCAATCTCTGGCGCAACTTCGCCTTCACGCCGCTCGCCAATCTCTGCGGCATCCCGGCGATCTCGCTGCCGCTCGCGACCAACGAGCACGGCCTGCCGCTCGGCATCCAGGCGATCGGCAAGCAGGCCGATGACGGCCTCCTACTGCAACTCGCCGCCCAGATCGAACGGGCGATCGACGGCAAGTGGAATGACGGCAAGCGGCCGGCCGTGCATGTCACGCGGAACTAGGCAATAAACGGCAAACAAGACTCAGCGGAGGGAACGGAACGTCATGCAGCAGGCCGGTGAATTCGGGATCGACGACGCGAAACGCGTGCTCGGCGACGTCTTTGCGCCATGGGTGCAGGACCTCAATCTGTCGATCGAGCAGTTCGACATCGCACCACCGGCGGGCGGCGATGCCGACTGGCAGCCCGGCGCCATCCTGCGCATGCCGTTCTCGGAGCGGCTGTGCCGCAATGGCGGCATCGTCTGCGGCCAGGCACTGATGGCGTTCGCCGACACCGCGATGGTGCTCGCCAATCTCGCGGCCAACAAGGGCTATCGTCCGATGACGACGGTCGACCAGACCACGCACTTCATGCGCGCGGCGACCGTCTCCGACGTGCTGGCCGACGCGCGTGTGGTCCGGCTCGGCCGCACCATGAGCTTCGGCCGCGTCACGCTGCTCTCCGCCACCGACAACAAGCCGGTGGCGATGGTGTCGAGCGCGTTCGCGATGCTGCCGGGATAACTACTTGCCGAGCACCGCCTCGGCGGCGTTGACGATGCTGATGGTCGGATTCTTCCCGCAATAGGTGCCGAACTTCTTGGCGTTCTCGACGAACACGTCGGTGTCGATGATCGCCTCGTCGGAATCGCCCTTGTACCAGCCGTCCATCCAGACCAGCACCATCTTGATGGTGTCGTCGCCGCCTTCGACGAACTGCTTGCAGGTCATGGTCGAGAGATCGAGCACGGTGGCGTTGGCCGGCGCGGACGGCAGCGCGAGCGCTGTGGCAAGCATGATCGAGGCAGTGATCTTCATCGCAATCTCCATGAGCAATGATCTGAAAATGAACAGGCGCCGGAAGCCCGGCGCGTCCGCTCGCGACCTCGTACGCGAAGCGTCGCGGCAAACGCAAGCGAGACATCGCGCAAGTTTGCCTGCACGTCGTTTCGGTGCGCGGATTGAGAATCGATGTCGCCGATTTGTCATGCGGCGGCGCGACGCGCGCGCCGCCGAACTACGCCGCCTTGTCGCGACGCCTCCTGCGCCAACGCCAGAGCAATCCGACGAGCACGATCAGCACCACGCCAGCAGCGAGTGCCTTCGCAGCGAACCGTCCGCCGGGACGATCGATCAGGCGCGTGAGAAGCGACACACCCTCGCTCTGGCGCGGCAGGCGAAATGCCACCACGCTGTCGCCGATCGATGTGCCGGCCTCGGAATGACCGCCGGCGCCGATCACGACATACTGCTCGCCCTTCCAGAGGTAGGTCATCGGATTGGCGACGCCCGGCACCGGAAGCCGGCCGAGCCATAACTGGCGGCCCGACTTGACGTCGAACGCGCGCAGATAGGCATCCATCGCGCCGGTGAACACCAGTCCGCCCGCAGTGATCGCGACGCCGCTGAGCAGCGGCGTGCCGGTATTGAGCGCGATGCCGAGCGGCGCGAGATCCTCGCTGGTGCCGACCGTCGCATGCCAGAGGATCTTGCCGGCCTTGAGATCGACCGCCACCGTCTCGCCCCACGGCGGCTTGTTGCACGGCGACCCGACCGCCGATTTCGCGAGTGCCCGCGACATCGCAAACGGCGCGCCCTGCTGCTGGCCAAAATCATGGCCAGGCGGCGGATTGAAACCCTTGGCCTGGTCGCGCGGAATCAGCGTGATGACATGCGCCGCGTGGCTGACATTGGCGAACAAGATTTGGTTGACCGGATCAAAGCCCGCACTGCCCCAGTTCACACCGCCGCCGGTCATCGGATAGACGATCGTGCCCTGCGTCGACGGCGGCGTGTAAAGCCCCTCATTGCGTGATTGCGCCAGCAGCTTCTCGCACGCCGCGCTCCCGACGCCCGGCAGCAGGCCGCCGACATCGTCGGCCGTCATCCGCTGCGTCAACAGCGGCGGCACATGGGTCGGGAACGGCTGCGTCGGCGACAGTTGCTCGCCCTCGGCGCCGTTCTGCGGCACCGCGCGCTCTTCGACCGGCCACACCGGCTTGCCGGTGTCGCGATCGAGCACGAACACGAAGCCCTGTTTGGTCGGCTGGATCACGACGTCGCGCATGCCGTTGCCAGTGTCGATCCGCGCCAGCGTCGGCTGTGCCGGCAGGTCGTAGTCCCAGACGTCGTGGTGCACGGTCTGGAACGCCCATGCGAGCTCACCGCTCTCGATACGCAGCGCGACGACGGAATTGGCGTGCTCGTCATTGCCGGGACGCTTGCCGCCCCAGAAATCGGGACTGGGCGATGTCGTCGGCAGGAACACCAAGCCCCGCTCCTCGTCGACCGACATCGGCGCCCAGACGTTGCTGTGGCCGGCCTCGACGCTGTCATGCACGAGCGGATCGAAGGTCCAGCGCGGCTGGCCGGTCCGCGCATCGAAGGCGCGCACCGCGCCGACCGGCGCGTCGACCCGCCGGTTGTCGCCGATCGCGGACCCGACCACGACCACGCCGCGTCCCGTCACCGGCGCCGACGTGATCTGAAACTCGCCCGGCCATTCCAGCTTCATGCCGGCATCGATCTTGATCTCGCCATTGTTGCCGAAATCGGCGCAGGGTTTGCCGGTCCGGGCATCGAGCGCGATCAGGCGCGTGTCATTGGTGCCGGTGAAGATGCGCGACTTGCAGGCCGCACCTTCAGCGGCACGATCATCGGTCCAGTGCGCGACGCCGCGGCAGACAAAGCGATTGGCCGGCCGCTGCGACATGCTGATCTTCGGATCGAAACGCCATTTCTGCGCACCGGTGCCGGGATCGAGCGCAATCACCTCGTTGAACGGCGTGCAGAAGATCAGGCTGTCCTCGACGAACAGCGGCGTCACCTCGAACTTGGTGCGCTTCATCGCCTCGGGCGGACGCACGTCGAGATCGCCGGTGCGGAATTCCCAGCCGCGCACCAGCGTGCCGACATTGTCCGATGTGATCTGCGTTAGCGGCGAGAAGCGCTGTCCGCCACGGTCACCGCCCCAATACTCCCAGGCGAGCGCCGGCTGTACACACAGCACCAGCGCGGCAAGCAGACGAAACAGCGACCGCATTGCGTCCTCCCGCGAGATGCGACCATCAAACGCCGCATCTCATGCGGGAAAACCCTTTACGCGATTAGCGCGTCAGTATCCACCCCTGCGATAGCCGCCGCCGTAATGGCCGCGATAACCACCGCCGCCGATGCCAATCCCGATTCCGATCGGCGGCCCGACCGGCTCGTAGACCACGGCCGGAGGCGGCCGGCGCACCACCACGACATCGTCCTCGACCACGACGCGCGGCGGGCGTTTGCCAGCGCGGCGCGGCGGATCGGGATCGGCCCGTTTCTTCACGGGCGCTGCGGCCTTCTGCTGCTCCTGCGGCACGGCGTTGCAGGGACAGGTCGGAGCCGCCAGTGCGACGTTGGTCGCGGGCACGCTGAGCGCAGCGGCCGGTGTCAGATCGGGACGGTAGCGCAACCGTTCGATCATCTTGCGCGCGGTCGCTGTCAGATCGCTATCGGGGTACAGCACGAGGAAGCTGCGATAGCCCGCCGCCGTGTTGGCGAGGATGGCATCGTTCCAAGCCACCATGCGGCGATGCCGGTCGAGCCAGTCGCGCGCCTGCAGGCCGCGCGGCGTGCCGGCGAAGATCGCGGCGAAGGCTTCATAGGCTTCATCGGTGCCGTCGACCACCATCATCTCGTTTGCAACCTCGATCGGCTTGCCCTGCAATTCGCGCTTCCATTCGTCGACGGTGCGCTTGGCCGCGGCCGGCGCCGGCGTGGCCGCGGGCGACGCTGACGTACCTGCCATGAAGCGGAAGTCGTCGGTGAGCGATGAGGAGTCCCACGGCGTCTGGCGGCCGTCGGTCGCCTTGTTTACCGCAAGACGGACGCGCTTGAAGGTGTCTTCGATCGGAATCCCCGGCTCCTTCGCCGAAGCCAGCAACGCGGTCGTATAAGGGCTGTTGGCGCCGCTGCCGTCCTCGGCCTCGGCACCCGGTGACGTCGAGAACGAGACAAAGGTGCCAGGCGCGCCGATCTTGGCATCGATGATGGCAAGCCCATGCCCGGCGGTCTTGCTGAGTTCCGGGAAGGGATTGTTGCGGCAGGCATCGAGCAGCACGATGCGCATCCGGCTCGGCACCGAAGTCAGCGTGTTCAGGATGTCGTTGAGGCGAACCGCCTGGATCGGGATGTCGGCCTCGCGCTTCGGATCGACATCGACCGGCACCAGGTAATTCTCGCCATCGATCTGCAGACCATGCCCGGCATAGAACACCAGCGCCACGGTGTCGGCGCCCTTCGCCGCCACCTGGCCGGCGAAGTCGCTGATCCTTGCGCGCATCTCGTCCTGGGACAGATCCGATGCCGTGGTCACGGCAAATCCGGCATCGGTCAGCATCTGTGACATGGCCCTGGCGTCGTTGGCCGGATTGGGCAGCGCCGGCACCGACTTGTAGGCGGACTGCCCGATCACCAGCGCCAGACGGCTTTCCGCCAGTGCCGGCACGGCACCGAACAGGATCGCAGCCGGAACGATCAGGCTGAGGAGGGAACAGCGAAACATAGCGGCCTCCGACAATGGCATCGGAGATGGGTCGAAAGCCGTCAGGTGAAGGTTCACGCCGTGCGGCAATCTGCTGCCGCCGGCGCCGGTTGTCGGGCCTGAATTGTCGCAGGGATCAGATCGGCCCGGCTATTTCGGCTTCTTGGCTGGATCGGCGGCCGGCTTGGTGACGCCCCAGGGATCGTATTTCTCCTTTGGCTCGGGGATACGATCGAGTGCGGCCTTGTAGGCCTTCTCGTCGACCTGGGGTTTCTTCTCCGCCTTCCTGTCGTCGCCCCCGCCGCCTCGCCGGCCCTGGGCCAGGGTCGGTGTCGCAATCAACGCCAGAATGACGGCAGCAACCGTGAAGCTTTTCATGTCAGTCTCTCTCCCCCGCAGCCGTAGAAACATCCGGCAACACCTCTACCGCGAACATAGCTTGTCGCTCGACATTTGTTGATCGACAAAGCGCCGCGCGATGCGGATTCACCCCCACCAGGGGGGCGCAATGTGGGCGGCGGCACATTAAATTGGTTGAATGGGACAGGGACAGGTACAAGTGGTGGCGCTGCTGGCCGGCGCCGCCTTGATGTTGAGCGGCTGCGGGCTGGCGGACAGCCACGCGGTATGGCCTGACATGCTGAAGGTCAAGGCCACCGAGCCGGCGCCGCTCGAAACGCCTCCGGATCTCAAGCGGCTGGTGGCCGGCAAGCTGGATTCGGTGTTCACCGCCGGCTCGCAGCCGGCCCATGTGCGGGTCTCCGCTCCGCTGCACGACCCGCGCGGCACCGGCTGGACCGCCTGCGTGCGCGCCGAACTGACTTCGGTGATCGGCAAGCCGCTCGGGACGCAGACCTATCGCGTCTTCATCAATGACGGCGCGATCTTCGATCGCCGGCAGGTCGAGGCTGACGACAATTGCGTGACCGAGACTTATGAGCCGGTCGAAAGCTCCGTTCAGCTGGAAGCACAACGAAGTCCCAAGCCGTAGCGTCCTGATGCTCACCGCTGTCAGTGCATCGTTGTGAGCTCTCGCGATCTCCGGTGCCACGTTGTCGCAACACCAAGCGCACAACCGCGGTATGCTGAATGCCCCATTAACCTGATCGCTCAAATTGCCGGATGGCCTCAACGGCATTTTCCATCTCTCTCCGCTAGCGTTGCCCGCGATGAACGCAAGGCCGATCAGCCTCGCAGACCGGGGAAACATGGGACGTGGCCGATATTGCTGACCAGGCAATGATCCGCCGTGCATCGCGCAAGGATGCCACGGACGATCGCGCGTTGCCGCCGCTGTCGGCCGCGCCGGTCGGCGCATGGCGGGCGCTTGCCGAGCGCGCGATCGAGGCCAATGGCTACTACCAGCCCGACTGGGAATTGGCGGTCGATGCCTCCGCGCGCGGCCGCACCGGCGCATCGCTGCTCAGCGCCACCGGCGATGCCGGGCAATTGATCGGGCTGTTGCCGGTCGTGCCGTTGCGGCGAATCTACCGGATCCCCCTGCCCGCGCTGGTCGGCGCCGAACCCTACGGCACGCTGTGCACGCCGTTGCTCGACGGCAATGCCGCCGAGCAGGCCGCCGGCAAGATGCTGCAGCAGGCACGCAATGCGGGCGCGCACGCGTTGATCCTGCGCACCATGTCGCTCGAGGGCCCGGCCATGGCGGCGATCCGCGCGGTGCTCGCGCGCGACGACTTGCAGCCGCGCCTGCTGAGCATCTATCAGCGCGCCCAGCTCGATGCGACGCGCGATGCCGATGAATTGCTGCGCGACGCGCTCGGGCCCAAGAAGCTGAAGGAGCTGCGCCGGCAGCGCCATCGCCTGTCCGACCACGGCGCGGTGCGCTTCGACGTCGCGCGCTCGCCGCGCGACGTTGCGGCGGCGCTCGAGACTTTCCTTGCGCTCGAAGCCGGTGGCTGGAAGGGCCAGCGCGGCACCGCGCTCAGCCAGCATGCCGGCGACGCAGCCTTCATCCGCCGCGCGACGTCGGCGCTGGCCGAGACCGGCCGCTGCGAGATCGTCATGCTGCATGCGGGCGGCACGGCGGTTGCGGGCGGCATCGTGGTGCGCCATCAGGACCGCGCCTTCTTCTTCAAGATCGGCATTGACGAGCGCTTTGCGAAGCATTCGCCGGGCGCACAATTGACGCTGGAGCTGACGCGCCATCTCTGCGCCGATCCAGCGATCAATTCGGCCGATTCCACCGCGGCGCCCGGCCATCCCATGATCGACCCGATCTGGCGCGGCCGCTTCGCGATCGGCGACGTGCTGCTGCCGTTGAGGCGGCGCGATCCGCTGGTCGCCGCGGTTCACGCCGCATTGACCCTGAACAATTTCGCCTACGAGGCCGCGCGCGGCACCGTCCACTTCATCCGCAGCCGGCGCGGCAAGCCCGGATAACACGGTCCCCCTTACGCGAGCCCGCGCGGATCGATAGGCTGCGCATGACGGCCTCGAGCCGATGACGTCGTGATCGGGCGGGAACGTGACGATCCAAGAATGCTACGTCCGGCAGGACGCATCGACCGACCCCGGCGAGTTGGCCGGCGTGTATGACGATTTGCCCGCAACGGTCTCCGGACTGTGCGAGGTCGTCTCGGGGCTGATCGTTCACGTCGCCTGGGCCGAGCGGTACGGCATTCCGCCTGATTTCACGATGGTCCGGCAAACCCAGCCGGTTGCAGATCGGTTGAAGCTGATCCAGGCGTCGTTCGCCGGTCCGCTCACCGCGGAACGCCCGCCACGCAGCCGTACGTTCGGCACCTGTCGCGACTACGCGCTCCTGCTGTGCAGCATGCTCCGGAGCCGATCGATCCCGGCGCGGGTCCGCTGCGGCTTTGCAACCTACATCGGCGACGACATCTATCATGATCATTGGATCTGCGAATATTGGTCACCGGGCGACCGGCGCTGGCTGCAGGCCGACGCGCAGCTCGATGCGCTTCAGATTGAACAACTGCAGATCACGTTCGACGGCGCGAACCTGCCGCGCGATGCGTTTCTGACGGCATCGCAGGCGTGGCGGATGGCGAGAAGCAACGCGGTGGCTGCCGGAGCGTTCGGACACGGCGCGGCCAGAGGTCTGTGGTTTCTTCACGTCAACGTCTACCGCGACCTGCTGTCGCTCACGAATCGGCAAATGTCGGCCTGGGATAGCTGGCGCGACGCTGCGCCGGCGAGCAAGGTCTTGAAGGTCGACGCCCTTGCCGAACTCGACCGGCTCGCGGACGTCGTCACGGCGTTCGAGGCTGGCTCGGACCGGATCGCCGCGCTGGACGAAGCGGCATCACGCAACTTGGTGCCGCCCTGGTCTCGGTAAGTGCGGCGGGCGGCCCGGCACAACGGCACACCAAGCTCCTTCACCGTGACCAATGGTTTACCTTTTCGTAGCCATGCAGACATATCGGGAAACAACAAGTTCCCCCCGTCAGATTGGTGTCAGCCAGCCCCCCTAGCGTTGCGGCGCGCTGTTTCTCAGGCAGTGCATGCCCTTGCCTGGAAAGCCTCATCCGATGGAAACATCGGGTGAGGCTTTCTGCCGTCGTTCTAGGCGCGGCTTGCCTTACTGCAGCGGCGAGTGCGGGGCCGGCAGCATGATGGTCGAGTGCATCTCCTCGAGCAGCTGCGTGCCCTTGCCGAGGAATTCCAGCCAGGCCGGATCCTTCATCGCACCACCGCGCGCCGCGGCGCGGGCGTTGAGATCGGGATAGGCCCAGATGTGGCAGACCTCGTTGGGCTGCCCGGAATCGGTGTGCCAGAGGCCGACGATCTTGGAATATTTCTCGCGCTCCGGCAGCACGCCTGTGATCAGGTCGAGCCATTGCTTGACGCCGCCGAGCGGCTTGGCGCGATAGTTGCGGAATTCGTAGATGTTGCCCTTGGTGGCAGGCGCCACCGGCGGAATGATCGCATTCAGCAGCCGCACCTCCTGGCGCACCAGGAGCGGACGGATCGCCGGAATGTACTCGCCGGTCCAGCGCGGATTCTTGGCAAGCTCGGCGCGCAGCCGGGCCCGCTCGTTGAGATCGGCGTAGCTCCACATGTGCATGACCTGATTGAGCGGCCCGATCTCGGTGATCCAGTAACCTTCCAGCTTGCCGAAATTGTCGGCACGGATGTCGCGCGAGATCGTGCTCGCCGCCTTGACCATCTCGCCGACGGTCCCTGGACGTACCGTGTAGGTGCGCAGCTCATAGATCATGGTTGTCTCCCTGGTTGTTTCCGATGGATCGTGTGGGCAAACGAAAAAGCCCGGCATGTGCCGGGCTTTCGTGAAGGACTTCGGACTACTCGGCCGCCTGCGCGTTGATCTCGGCCGAGACCTCGCGGATGGCGCGGGCGAGCTGCTCGGCCGGCTGGGCGCCGGACACCGCATATTTCTGCGCGAACACGAAGGTCGGCACGCCGGAGATGCCCTTCTCGGAGGCTTCCTGGGCCTGCGCGGAGACCAGCGCCACGTCCTGGTCGGTGGCAAGACGCTTGCGCACGTCGTCGGCGTCGAGCCCGACATCGGCGGCCGCCTGCACCAGCACGTTGGTGTCGGTGAGATCGCCGCCGTCGCGGAAATACAGCTCCATCAGCCGCTGCTTCATCTCGGCCGCCTTGCCCTTGGCCTCGGCCCAGTGGATCAGGCGGTGGCAGTCAATCGTGTTGGGCTGCCGCTTGACGAGCTCGGGATGGTAGGTCAGCCCCTCCTCATTGGCGGCCGCGACCACACGGCCGGCGATGCCCTTGTAGGCGTCGACCGAGCCGAATTTTGCCGTGAGATATTCGTCGCGGCTGATGCCCTCGCGCGGCACCCAATTGTTGAGGAAGAACGGCCGCCAGTGCACCTCGACGGGCACGTCGGGCACCAGCTTGAGCGCATCCTCGATGCGATGCTTGCCGATGTAGCACCAGGGGCAAACGACGTCGGAGACGATATCGAGGCGAAGCGGCTTCAGATCGCTCATGGCAGGGTTCCCGGCGGAATTGGAACCCCAAAAGTAGGCCGAAAGCGCCCCGAGACAAGCCGCTATTTCATACTGGCTGCCATCTGCCGCATCCGCTCGGCGGTCAGCTCGTCGGCCGGGAAGAACGTCTCCAGCGCCAGTTCCTGCAACGTGATGTCGACCGGGGTGCCGAACACCATGGTGGTCGAGATGAAGCTCAGGATCTCGCCATTGAGGCGGAGCTTGAAGGGAAGCGCGACGTTGTTGTCGGGGGTGATCGGGGCCGACCGCGCCGGGATCGGATAGGACTTCAGGTCCTGATAGAGCTTGAGCAGCTCCGGATCAGCCGTTGCCTCGCACTGCCGATGCAGCCGCTCCAGGAGATGCGCGGCCCATTCCGCCAGGTTCACGGTGCGCGGCGCGAGGCCCTCCGGGTGGAAAGCCAGCCGCAGGATGTTGAAGGGCTGGCCGAGCAGCCGCTGCGGCACGCCCTCGAGCAGCGGCGCCACCATGCGATTGGCCGAGACCAGATTCCAGTGCCGGTCATAGGCCAGCGCCGGATTGGGCTCATGCGCCTTCAGCACCAAATTGATCGCCTCGCGCGCCGATTTCAGCGCGGGATCCTCCAGCGAGCGTTGCGGGAATGCGGGTGCGAAACCCGCGGCGACCAGCAGCACGTTGCGTTCGCGTAGGGGCACGTCGAGGCGCTCCGCCAGTTTGAGGACCATGTCGCGCGACGGCGCCGAGCGGCCGGTCTCGACGAAGCTCAAATGCCGCGCCGAGATCTCGGCATCGACGGCGAGGTCGAGCTGGCTGAGGTGGCGGCGCTGCCGCCATTCGCGCAGGTGCTCGCCGATCAGGACGGGTTTTGCGGGCTCGGCCCGCGCCAGGGATGCATGTGCGTTCATGGTGCAAAACCTACCATGCGAAATTCGCCCGTTCCATTACGCCTGAGGTAATCGAATTGGCGCGCGGGCCGGCTCATCTTCCACGGCACAGGAGATGACCATGCTGATGCTGTCCATTATCCGCGCCCTCGCCGTCCTGATTCCGTGGCTGGTCCATCTGGCCACCTGGCTGGTCGCGCGATCGCTCAACATGCCCCAGCCGATCGTGCACGCGACCAGCATGTTCGTGTTCGCGCAGGTCTATGCGGTGGAGATGAGGGTCGGCAAGGCGCTGTGTCCGCTCCGGCTGTGGCGCCAGCTGCAATCCCTGATGCGCTGAAAACCCATCCCAACCCGAGGAGACACTGCCATGATCCATTCGTCCCAGCTGCTGCGACGCGCCTTGCTTGCCGATGCGGTCTTCAGCGGCGTATCCGCCATCGCGATGGTGCTCGACGCCGGAGCCCTGGCCTCGCTGCTCGGCCTGCCGGAAGCGCTGCTGTGCGAGACCGGGCTGTTCCTGATCGCCTACACCGCGCTGGTCGGTTGGCTCGCCGCGCGAACCTCGCTGCCGAAAGGACCCGTGATCCTCGTGGTCGCCGGCAATGCGGCCTGGACGCTTGCCAGCATCGCGCTGCTGCTCTCGGGCGCGGTGTCGCCGAACCTCTTCGGCACCATCGTGATCCTCGCTCAGGCGATCGCCACCGGCGTGTTCGCCGAGCTGCAATATATGGGCTTGCGCCGCAGCGGCGAAACGGTCGCAGCGTAAGGCGAGTACAGCACGCGATGAGCGGCCGTCGCGGCAAGCGTGGCGGCCGTTCCCTTCGGTCAGCTCAGAGCCATCGCGACAATCATGCCCGCGAAGGTCAGCGCGAGGCCGATGATCAGCATCGGCACGAGGCTGCTACCGGAAAACGGATCGGCTTGATCCTGTTGAAACCACGCACTGTCGATTGCACGCGCGATCGCTTTCGCCCTGTTCCTCATTGCACCGCTCCTGCTTCGCTTCGCCTGTAACGTTCCCCAACCCCAAGCATCACGCCCTGCCCGCTGGCGACGCCCAACTCGAGGCTCGCCGCGATGCGCCGCGCGCGCTCGATGAAATGAAGCGCTGCGACCGGCGGGCACAGTTCATGCGCCGTCGCCTCGAACAGTTCGAGCCAGCGGTCGAAATGCGCGGCATCGACCGGCAGCTTCATGTGCTTGACCATCGGCGTGCCGTGATAGCGGCCGGTCATCAGCGCGACCGACGACCAGAACGCGCACATCTGGGCCAGATGCGGCTCCCAATTGGTGATCCTGGCCTCGAACACCGGCCCGATCATCGGGTCCTTGCGGACCTTGGCGTAGAAGCCGTGCACCAGCTGCTCGATCATGGCCTCGGTGATCCCGGTCCGCGCGACGATCTCGGCGGTGATCTGCTCGCGGCGCTCTGCTCCTGTCATGCCTCACATCCTAAATAGGTATTTCAAATGCCTATTTAGATTGCTATAGCGGATCCGCCAAGTGCTGATTTCGAAGGGCTTCCATGCGCCTGACATCATTCACGGATTTTGCGCTGCGCGCGCTGATGCGGCTGGCCGGTGAGCCGGACCGCTCATTCGCGACCAGCGAGATCGCGGCCGAGTTCGGCATTTCCCGCAATCACCTCGCCAAGGTGGTGCGCGACCTCGGCGAGGCCGGCTTCATCGCGACCCAGCGCGGTGCCGGCGGCGGGTTTTCGCTGGCGCGCGCACCGCAGGCGATCACGCTCGGCGAAGTGGTGCGCGCGCTCGAAGGCGGCAGCGCGCTGGTCGAATGTTTCAGGGATGATGGCGGCGATTGCGTGCTGCTGCCACGCTGCCGCTTGAAGGCGAGGCTCGCGGCGGCCCGCGAGGCCTTCATGCGCGAACTCGACGGAACCACGCTCGCCGAATGCGCCTATCTGCCGCGTCCCACGCGCCATCCGGCGCGCGCGTCATGACGATCGTCGAACCGGATGGGTTTCGGAATTCAGGCCTGCAGCACGCGCGCGGCGCCGCGCTTTGAAGGGACCGCCCGCTTGCCGGCCGCGGCCGTCAGGCTGTGGCCGTTGAGGTGCTTGCCGTTCAAGGCCTTGCTATTCAGAGCCTTGCCGTTCAGGGCGTTGCCATTCAGAGCCGCGCCATTCAGCATCTTGCCGTTGCCGAGCTTGCCGTTGGCTTTGGCAGCTTTCTTCGCGCTGGCCTTCCTCTGCCTCGCCCGCATTTCAGCGAGCTTCTCGGCCTCACGCTTGGCTTTCCGCTCGGCCTTTTCCTTCAGCCGCAGCCGCTCCGCCCTCGCCTCCGCGCGCTTCTTCTTGCGCTTCTTCTCGCAAGCATCGCACTTGCAGCCGATCGGCTTCAGATAGGCTTTGAAATAGTCGGTTCCGTAATCGTAGTTGATCTCGTCGCCCGGCTCGATGTCCTTGATGGCGCGGATGAAGACCTTGCGCTTGCGCGGCTTGACGTCGGATTCCGCGTTCGGCCGGCAGGCATGGTTGATGTAGCGGGCGACGTTCTCGCGGATCGAGCCGTCGATGGTCCATCGGTTCGTAAGCTCGAACAGATATTTGTTCTCGATCGCGTCCTCATCCTTCTTCTTCGAGTCGAGCAACGGCCCGAAATAACGGATGATCTTGGTCCCTTTCTTGATCGGCTTGGTGGCGAAAAGGCCAAGGCCAGTACGGGAACGGCCGACACGATAGGGCTTTTGCGATGATGATGCGGGCATGACGATCGAGGCTAAGGCACGCAAGGTGCACGCGACAGAAGTTGCGAAGCCGCCCTTCTAGGACGATTCCGCGCGCCTGTCAGGTGTTTCCCGCGTGTCCGTTGAACCTTCCCCAGATTGCATATGTCAGACACAAAGTAACGTCCGGATCGCAGGTTTCCCCCGATGAAATACCTTGCCTTTGCAACAGCCGTGATGGCGCTTGCCTGCGCAAATCCTGGTCAGGCTGCCTCCGAGACGATCAGCAGCTTCTATACGTCGACCGCGCCGAAGGCCTGCCGGGTGATTGGCAAGCCCAACGAGGAGGACGGCAGCGCCACGCGGGTCTGCCCGGGAAAATCCGGCCTTGTGGTGCTGATCAACGAGGGCGATCTGCGCGAAGTGGTCTCGGTCGGCCGAAACCGCGCGGCAGCAGCCAGGGAACCGGCGGCCCAGGCCTGGTTCGGCCCGTTCAGCTCGACCGGCGATACGGTCGAATGGCGTGCCGCCGGCAGCAAGCCCTTCGCGATCATCCAGCGCTGGCAGATCGCCGACAGCAGCGAGCAGGACAAGAAAGGCAGCCCGGTCTCACGGGCGATGCTCGCCGTGACGCGGCTGCCGCCGGGCGAAGTCTGCCATGTCGCCTATGTCGACGTCGCCGCCAACCCCAACGCCAATGAGCTGGCGCGGCAGGCCGCCGACGATTTCGCCCGCGATTTCACATGCGGCGCGGATCAGGTGAAGACGATCGGGCAGAGCGGCCGCTCGACGTTGCTGACGAAACGCTAGAGCGCCGCCGCAGGCGCAATATCGGTTACGGCCGCGCTGAGCGGCCCGCAGACAAACGCAGCATCGCGGTCAACAACGCTTCCACTGATGTGCCCTCGGGCGACCGATCCAGAATCGTCTTGAGGCGGCCGTCGAGCAGCAGCATGGTAAAGCCATGCACCAGCGACCAGGCGGACGCGATCGCAGCCGCCTGGTCCAACGTGAGCTGCTCCTTAGAAATCTGCTCATGTCGGCTGGCGGCGACACCGCGGGTCAGCCCGGCGAACGACGCCTCGGACGCCTCGTGCAGCGACGGCCGCGCATGATCGAGCCGCTCGCTGCGGAACATCAGCCCATACATGCCGGGATGCGCCTGCGCATAGGCGACATAAGCCTTGGCGCTCGCCGCTCCCTTTTCGGGCGGTGTCGCCGCTGAAGCGTCCGCCGCTGCCATCGCCTGGCCGAATTGCCGGAAGCCGATCGCCGCGAGCTCACTGAGCAATCCGGTGAGATCGCCGAAATGATGCGTGGGAGCGGCATGCGACACGCCGGCGTCGCGCGCCACCGCGCGCAGTGTCAGTCCGGCCAGTCCCTCACGCTCGAGCACGCGCTCCGCGGCCTTCAATAGCGCTTCATGCAGATCGCCATGATGATACGGCGCGTCATTGGTCCGGCGCCGCGGGGCCGAGCGATCGGCCACCCGCGCAACCCGGCGGGTCGGAGCACGTGTTGGACGAGTCGCCTTGTTTTCTTTGGATAATCTTGCCATGCGGCCCTTATAGGTCGCAATTTTTACACTGTAAAGATTTTGCTTGACGATCGATGGCGTCATCCCTACTGATATCTTTACGGTGTAAAGATAATAATGCAGGGAGATGCGGAATGCTCGACCAGGTCACATCCAACACGGCGCGGACTAATCTGGCGCCGATCCCGTTTGAAGCCGATGCGCCGTTCCTCAAGATCACAGGCGAATTGCCGCGCGAGCTGAACGGCACGCTGTACCGCAACGGTCCCAATCCGCAGTTCGAGGCGCCGGGCGCGCACTGGTTCGTCGGCGACGGCATGCTGCACGCCTTCCATCTCGAGAACGGCCGTGCCAGCTATCGCAACCGCTGGGTCCGCACCGCGAAATGGCAGGCCGAGCATGACGCCGGCCGCGCGCTGTTCGGCGGCTTCGGCCGCAAGCTGCCGGACGCCCCCGCCGACATCACGACGGACGGCTGCGTCGCCAACACCAACATCATCTTCCACGGCGGCAAGCTGCTCGCGCTCGTCGAGAGCCATCTGCCGACCGAGATCGAGCCCGGCACGCTCAATCGCCTCGGCTATTGCGACTACAAGGGCGCGATCTCAGGCCCCTTCACCGCGCATCCCAAGATCGATCCGGTCACCGGCGAGATGGTGTTCTTCGGCTATAACGCCACGGGTCCGCTGACGCCGGCGCTGTCGTACGGATCTGTAAGCTCATCCGGCGTGGTTACGCGCTTCGAGCGCTTCGAGGCGCCCTACGCCAGCATGGTGCACGACTTCATCGTCACCGAGAACCATGTGCTGTTTCCGATCCTGCCGATCACCGGCAGCATGCAGCGCGCGATGCGCGGACAGGCGCCCTACGCCTGGGAGCCCGAGAAAGGCGCCTATGTCGGCGTGATGAAGCGCAGCGGCGCCTCGAAGGACATCGTCTGGTTCCGCGCCGAGACCTGCTACGTCTTCCATGTCATGAACGCGTGGGAGGACGGCAACCGCATCATCGCCGATGTGATGCAATTCGAGGAAGCGCCGCTGTTCAACCATCCCGACGGCTCGCAGACCGACCCGAAAAAGAACCGCGCGCGCTATTGCCGCTGGACTTTCGACCTTTCCGGCAATACCGACCGCTTCACGCAGACCTATCTCGACGATCTCACCGGCGAATTCCCTCGCGTCGACGATCGCCGCGCGGGATTTGCGAGCAATCACGGCTGGTACGCCTGCGCCAACCCCGACCTGCCGATGTTCGGCGCGCTGTCGGGCATCGTGCATGTCGACGGCCGTGGCAAGCGGCTCGGCCACTACCTCCTGCCCGCCGGCGACACCATCTCCGAGCCGGTGTTCGTCGAGCGTAGCGCTGACGCGGCCGAAGGCGACGGATGGCTGCTCGCGGTGGTCTGGCGTGCCCGCGAAAACCGCAGCGACCTCGCCGTCTTCAACGCCACCGACGTCGAGGCTGGCCCGACCGCGCTGGTTCATCTCGGCCACCGCGTGCCGGATGGATTCCACGGCAATTGGGTGGGGGCGGAGTAGCCGCACGTCACTCCAGGCGTGAGAATACCCGGTCCTTCCACTCGTCATGCCCGGGCTTGTCCCGGGCATGACGGCTGGCGGTATAAGAAGCGACCCACGGTCGCTTAAGTATCAATCTGAATTCACTCACTTTCTCGAGACCACATCACGATTTTGACACTGTAAAGATTTCGCTTGACGCTCGCTCTACTCGCCTTTAGGGTATCTTTACGGTGTAAAGATTAGCCTTCGAGGCTCCCCATGACGATCTTCTTGATCCTCGCCCCTTACGGCGCCTACGCCACGCTCATGCTGGTGACCTCGGCCACGGTGAGCTTGCTCGCTGCCGCGCTGATCTGCCTTGGCGTCATCGCGTTCGATATTGCGCGCGGCCGCAGCATCAAGATCCTCGGCGTCGGTTCGGTGATCGTGTTCACCGCGGTCGGCAGCTACCTCACCTTCGTCGATGCGACGCCAAGCACCATCGCGGTGAAGATCGCCGTCGACGCCGGCATCCTGCTGGTGTCGTTCGCCTCGATCCTGATCGGCCATCCCTTCACGCGGCAATATGCGCTCGAGCAGGTCGATGCCGAGATCGCGAAGCAGCCGGGCTTCCTAACTGCCAACTACCTGATCACCGGAGCCTGGACCGCTGCGACGCTGTTGATGTTGATCGGCAACATTGCGGTGCTCTATGTGCCGGCGCTGCCGCTGTGGACCGGCCTCTTGATCGCCTTCGCCGCGCGCAACGCCGCGGTGTGCTTCACGCGCTGGTATCCACAATATCGCGCGGCCAAGTACGGGTCGCCGCCGGCCGGCGCGCTGCCGTCACGCTGAACATCAACGATCACAACGATCATCCTGCCCGAGGAAACGGAAACCACGACGATGAAGAGCGTATTTGCCAGGCTCGCGAGCGACTTCCTCTCCACCATCGTTTTCCTGGTGGTCTATCTCGCCACCGATAATGTCCTGATCGCCACCGCTGTTGCGATCGTGGGTGCGATTGCGCAAGTGGTCTATGCGCGCGTCAAGGGACAGGCGCTCGGCTACATGACCTGGGCGAGCCTTGGACTGGTGATCGTACTGGGCGGCGCGACGCTGCTCACCAACGATCCGCGCTTCGTGCTGGCGAAGCCCGCGATCGGCCACATCGCGATCGGCGCGATCATGCTCAAGCGCGGCTGGATGCTGCGCTATCTGCCGCCGATCGTGACCGAGACCATTCCGGAATACGCCACCCTCGCCGGCTACGCCTGGGCCGGGCTGATGTTCATCCTCGCCGCCGGCACCATCGCGATCGCGGCGACCGGCGACATCAAGCTGTGGGCGTTCTACGTGTCGGTGGTGCTGGTCGGCGCCAAGATCGCCGCGTTCGCGATCCAGTACGTCGCTTTCCGCTTCCTGGTCGGCAACCGGCTGCGCGCCGCCGCCCGCGCCTGATCGCCGCAGCCGCGAACTAGGCGCGCGCGCCAAGATAGGCTATACCCGCGCACGCTTTTTTACCGGAGGGGAGACATCAATGGCGGTGGACGGAAACTGGAATCTCACGATGACGACGCCGATGGGCGAGCGCAAGGCGACCTTGTCGCTGGCGAGCTCGGGCGGCACGCTCACCGGTACGCAGGGTGCCGAGGGCAACTCCACCGAAATCTTCGACGGCACCGTGAACGGCGACAGCGTCGCCTGGAAGGTCTCCATCACCAATCCGATGCCGCTGACGCTCGAATTCTCCGGCACGGTCGCAGGCGATGGCATCTCCGGCGAGATGGGCATCGGCCCGATGGGCAGCTTCCCCTTCACCGGCACGCGGGCGTAACCGTCCCCGTCTAGAACCAGATCTGCATCGGCAGATCATACGCATCCAGCGGCTGCGGTCCCCCAGGAACGCAGCCGCTTGGTTGATGAGCAGCCAAAGCCACCGCGCAGGCATCCAGCACATCGTCACGCTTCGCGCCGGTGCCGATCCGCGCTTCGGTCAGCCAGCGATCGATCTCGCTGAAGCCGGCGCGCGTCAAGAGCTTGCGGCGAAGGGCGTCGCCCTCCTCCGACTTCTTGCGCGGCAATGGCGTGCCGCCGTTCAGCCGCAGGAACACCAGTTCGGGATGCACCTCGCAGATGTCGCGTGCGGGGGTCGCGCGAACGAACGCGTCGACCTCCATGATCTTGTTGCCGAGATGCCAGAGCTGGCGCGAGACGCGGGTCTGACCGCGGCGCAGCGCTTCACGGTTCGCCGCGTCAGGATCGCCAAACTCCTGCCACAGCCAGCGCCGTGCGCCGGTGAAGACGCGTGAGGTGTGCGGACGCAGCCGCGCGCGGGCAAGCAGGTCGCAATCGCGCTTGCCGTCATCGGTCATGCCGATCGGGATATCGATCCCGGCACGATCAAACGGACCCGTCAGCGCGTCAGCAATGTCGCCGTGAAAGGAAATCGTGCGCTGGTCGCCGTCGATGGTGACGGCGACCCAGCCTTTGGAGAATCCGTCGAGGCCGACCGCCCTCAACCCGGCTCCTCAACCCAGATTCAATTCCTTGAAGAAGTCGTTGCCCTTGTCATCGATGATGATGAAGGCCGGGAAGTCGACCACTTCGATGCGCCAGATCGCTTCCATGCCGAGCTCGGGATACTCGACCACCTCGACCTTCTTGATGCAGTGCTCGGCAAGGTTCGCCGCCGCGCCGCCGATCGAGCCGAGATAGAAGCCGCCGTGCTTCTTGCAGGCCTCGCGCACCGCGACCGCGCGGTTGCCCTTGGCGACCATCACCATCGAGCCGCCCGCGGCCTGGAACTGGTCGACGAAGGAATCCATGCGGCCGGCGGTGGTCGGGCCGAACGCGCCGGAGGCGTAGCCGTCGGGCGTCTTGGCCGGGCCGGCATAGTAGACCGGATGGTTCTTGAAATAATCCGGCAGCGGCTCGCCCTTCTCCAGCCGCTCGCGCAGCTTGGCGTGGGCGGAGTCGCGCGCCACAATCATGGTGCCGGTCATCGAGACGCGGGTCTTGATCGGATATTGCGACAGCGTCGCGAGGATATCCTTCATCGGCTGGTTGAGGGCGATCTTGACGACATCGCCGCCGAGCGACTGCTCGACCGCGGGCAGATACTGCGCCGGGTTATGCTCGAGCTCCTCGAGATAGACGCCGTCTTTGGTGATCTTGCCGAGCACCTGGCGGTCCGCCGAGCACGAGACGCCGAGCCCGATCGGCAGCGAGGCGCCGTGGCGCGGCATGCGGATCACGCGCACGTCGTGGCAGAAATACTTGCCGCCGAACTGCGCGCCTACCCCCAGGCTTTGCGTCATCTTGAGGATTTCCTGCTCCATCTCGAGATCGCGGAACGCGTTGCCGTCAGCCGAGCCGTGGGTCGGCAGCGCATCGAGATAGCGCGCGGAAGCAAGCTTCACGGTCTTCATGCAGAGCTCGGCCGAAGTGCCGCCGATCACGATCGCGAGGTGGTACGGCGGACAGGCCGCGGTGCCGAGCGTCAGCACCTTCTCCTTCAGGAAGGCGAGCAGCCGATCTTTGGTCAGGACCGAGGGCGTCGCCTGGAACAGAAAACTCTTGTTGGCCGAGCCGCCGCCCTTGGCCATGAACATGAACTTGTAGGCGTCGTCGCCCTCGGCATAGATCTCGCACTGCGCCGGCATGTTGTTGGCGGTGTTCTTCTCCTCGTACATCGACAGCGGCGCGACCTGCGAATAGCGCAGGTTGCGGCGCAGATAGGCGTCGCGCGCGCCTTCGGAGAGCGCGGCCTCGTCGTCGCCGTCGGTGATGACGTTGCAGCCCTTCTTGCCCATGATGATCGCGGTACCGGTGTCCTGGCACATCGGCAGCACGCCGCCGGCGGCGATGTTGGCGTTCTTCAGGAAGTCGAAGGCGACGAACTTGTCGTTGTCGCTGGCTTCCTTGTCCTCGAGGATCGAGCGCAGCTGCTTCAGATGGCCCGGCCGCAGATAGTGGTTGATGTCGCCGAAGGCGGCCTCGGACAGCGCCCGCAGCGCCTCGCGCGACACCACCAGCATGTCCTTGCCCAACACCTTCTCGACCCGGACGCCCTCGCTCGTCACCTTCTTGTAGGGCGTGGTGTCGGCACCCAGCGGGAACAGCGGGGTGTGCTTGTAGGGCGGAACGGGCTTCTGGTCGGGGAAGGCTGAGGGGGCGTTCATGAGCTGCTCTTTGGGCTTGCAGGTCGGGTTCGTGAGGCCGGTCCGGCCGTGCGGCCGCCGGAATGTAGAGCCGTTCTAAGCCTTTTTCGGCCAAAGGAAAGGGAAGCCGGCCGCCTTCCAGCCATGCGCAGGACCGGCAATCCGCGTGCTATGTTTCATCCCTCCGTAATCTCTGGTTGCCACAACGCTTCAGCAATCCGCGAAACGGCCAGGAAGCCATCAGGAGACCATCATGAAGACAGCGCTTTTGATCTGGTTCGCGGCGCTGGCCTTGTTGATCGCGGTCCCGACCGGCGCCGATGCTGCCCGCCTCGGCAAGTCGTGCGGCGGCCTTGCCGGCATTCAATGCAGCCGTAGCGGCCAGTTCTGCCAGTTCAAGCCGGGACAATGCGGCCGGGCCGACCAGACCGGCACCTGCGCGTTCCGGCCGACGATCTGCAACAAGATCTTCAAGCCGGTGTGCGGCTGCGACGGCAAGACCTACGGCAACGATTGCGAACGCCGCGCCGCCGGAGCCTCCAAGGCGCAGGACGGCAAGTGCGCATCCTGACGGACCGGCCATATTGACGCGCTGCGCGGGAGCCTGCATGTAGCTTCGCGTATTTTCATACCGCGGGGGTATTTCGTGACAGCACCGTTGCGCCGACGCTTTCCCTTGAGCATCCGCTCTTTCATGCCGGCCGCGCTGATCGCGCTAGCGACAGCCTTCACTGCCGCGCCGGCACATGCCGATCCCTGCGAGGACATCGCCAAGCAGCTCGCCGGCCAGATCGACGGGCTGAAGGTCAATTTCAGCGCCGCCAACATCACATACCTCACACATCCGGCGGCGAAGGAATTGTCGCTTGGCTGCCGCGGCAAGGACTATTCGATCGAGCTCTTTGCCAAGACCGATCGCAAGATGAAGCCCGAGTTCTTCAACCTGGTCGGCTCCGCCACCGCGCTGGTCTTCACCGTGCCGAAGGACGACGCCGCCACCGGCACCTCGCGCTGCCTGAAGCGCATGGGCATCCTGCGCGGCAACACCATCACGATGCGCTACCGCCGTCTCAACCTCGAGTGTACGCGCAACCGGACCGACGCCTCGATCACGGTCCGTCGCGGCAAGAACGAGTGATCCGTCAGGCTTCCGCGGTGACCCGTCCGATCGCATCGACGATCTTGCCCCAGCCCGGGCTCATCATGTCGAAGGCATAGCGGTTGCCGGGGAAGACGAAGCCGTCATGCACCATGCGGACCTGCGTGCCGCCCTCGACCGGCGTCAGCGTCCAGGTGACGACCGAGTCGAGCTTCGAGCCGAATTCCGGATTGGTGTCGGCGCCGCCTTTCCAGGAGTAGCGCAGCAGGCGCGGCGGATCGCAATCCAGCACCTCGCAATGCACGACGCCGTCCCAATCGCCGATCGGCTTGGTGCGGAAAGTGAACTTGTGCCCGACGCTCGGGTGAAAATCGTTCGGCATCAGCCATTTCATCAGCAATTCGCTCGTGGTCAGCGTGCGCCAGATCCTGTCGGCGGCATAAGGCAGCACCTTCTCGACCGTGATCGCGTGTGTCTCACCCATCACTCACTCTCCTTCAACAGGCGTTCCAGATTTGCGAAGCGCTCGGCCCAGAACGTCTCGTAATGGCCGAGCCAGTCGATCAGCGGGCTGAGCCCCTTCGGCGCGACGCGATAATGGATGTGCCTGCCCTCGCGCCGCTCGGCGACGAGGCCGGCATCGCGCAGCGCGCGCAGATGCTGCGACACCGCCGGTTGCGACACCTTGGAGCCCTGCACCAGCCCGGTCGCGGCGATCTCCCCTTCCCGGATGATCCGCTCGAACACCGCCCGCCGCGTCGGGTCCGCGAGGGTCTTGAGCACATTGGTCAGCTGCATGGCGGCGGTCATAAAAATATATAAGCGATTGCTTATACGAATGTCAATGCAGAGACGATGCAGTCGCGGCGCAGGAACACTGGCGTGCTCCGAAAGTTGATGAATGCGGTCGCATGTTTGCCGGAAAAAGGGTGCGATAATCGCGGCTGGAATCACGGAGCCCGCCCATGATCGCAAAGCTCCTCCTGCAGAACACCTTGTTCGTCCTCGCCATGGCCGCGCTGCTGTTTGGCTTCGCCGGCACGCTGCACTGGCCCGGCGCGTGGGCTTACCTGATCGCCTCGGCGCTGATCGGCCCGGCCTGCGGACTATGGCTTGCCAAGGTCGATCCCGGCCTGCTGGCCGAGCGCATGCGGCTCACCGCGCGCGAAGGCCAGCCCGCCGAGGACAAGCGCTTCATGCTGGTGTTCCTGGTCATTGCCGTGCTGTGGTTCGTCGCGATGGGGCTCGATCGCCGGTTTGGCGGCGCCAATGCCGGCGTGCTGCTGATCGTGCTCGGCCTGGTGCTGTATCTGGCCTCGACCGCGCTGATCCTGTGGGTTTTCCGCACCAATTCGTTCGCCGCGCCGGTCGTGAAGGTGCAGACCGAGCGCCACCATCACGTGATCTCGACCGGGCCCTACGCGCTGGTCCGCCATCCAATGTATGCGAGCGTGATGCTGTTCTTCATCGGCGTGCCGCTGACGCTCGGCTCCTGGTGGGGCCTTGCCTTCGCGCCGGTGTTCTTCGCGATGTTCGCGTTCCGCACCGGGATCGAGGAGCGCACGCTGATGGCGGGGTTGTCAGGCTATGCCGATTACGTGGCACGAGTGCGCTATCGCCTCGTGCCCGGACTGTGGTGAGGGACCATCATGGCAGAGAGCAAGACCTACACCGGCGGCTGCCATTGCGGCCAGGTGCGCTTCGAATGCACCACTGACATGGCCATGGTGACCGCCTGCAACTGCTCGATCTGCACCAAGAAGGGCCTGCACTTCGTATTCATGCCGCCATCGAGCTTCCAGCTTCGCGCGGGCGCCGAGAACCTGAAGGAATATCTGTTCAACCGCCATGCGATCCGCCACCAGCTCTGCGTCGATTGCGGCGTCGACGTGTTCGCGCGCGGCAAGAAGCCCGATGGCGCCGACATCATCGCGCTCAATGTCAACTGCATCGACGGCATCGACCTGTCGAAGATCGCGATGACGCCGGTGGACGGAAGGAATCGATAGAATTCACCGCCACATCCGTCATGCCCGGGCTTGACCCGGGCATCCATCATCTGGAGACAAAGACGTGGATGGCCGGATCATCTAGCGCGAAGACGCGCTTCGCTTCTGCCCGGCCATGACGAGAACAGCAGGACTGCGCACAGGCGATCACAAATCCAGCGCCTTGTAGCGCCGGAAGATCCCCTCCTCGTTGAACGGAATCCGCCGCTCGCTTGCCAGATACGTCTTGATGTTCGGCCGCTCGGCGACGCGGTCGCGCACCGCAATCAGGCGCGGGACCTTCTTCTCGAACGCGGCCATCCGCTTCGGAAAGGCGTAGCGCAGGCCTTCCACGATCTGGAACAGCGACAGGTCGGCGTAAGTCAGCCGGCGTCCGGTGACGAAGGCGCCGCCATTGGCCTGCACAAGATCCTCGAAATAGCCGAGATATTTCGGCACCCGCGATTTCCAGAACTCTTCCGTGCGCTTCTTCGCCGGCGCCTTCTGATCCTCGTAATACAGCGACGGGCCGAGCGGGTGATGGGTATCGTGGATCTCCAGCACGAAGTCCGCAATCGTCAGCTGCAACTCGTGCACCCAGAGCTTTCCCGCCTCCGCCTTCGGCGCGAGGCCATGGCGCGCGCCAAGATAGAGCAGGATGTTGGCGGTCTGCCCGATCACGAGTTGGCCGGCCTTGAGGAACGGTGGTGCAAAGGGCGGCGTGCCCTTGCGCGCGCCCATCATCTTCATCATGGCGCCGGTGCCGCCCTTGCCGCGCGCGACGTCGGTATATTCAGCGCCCGCATCCTCGAGCGCGAGGCGGACATATTCGCCGCGGCCCTGGATCATCGGCCAGTAGTAAAGCTGATAGTGCATGCACTTACCTCCACAAACTTCGCCGCATCGCTTTGCTTCACGGTGATCGTAGCCGTGGTGCGGTCAGATCGTCCACCGTCCACCGCGCGTCTGTCCGAATTGCGCGGAGACTGCTAAGGTTCCAGCGTCGAATCTTCGATGAAGGATCAACTTATGGCGGACAACAAGAAGAAGCGGGGCGCACAAGATCGCGCTCTGATCGCGTTGAGCGAGTCCTACGAAGTTGCGTACTGGTCCAAGAAGTTCAAGGTCACACCGGCAAAGCTCAAGGCGGCCGTCAAGAAGGTCGGGCATTCCGCCAAGAAGGTGGAAGCCCACTTCAAGGAGCAACGGCACATGGCCGCCGACCGCGCGCGGATCGCGATCAGCGAGCCCTACGAGGTCCGCTACTGGTCGAAGAAGTTCAAGGTGACCCCTGCCCGCCTCAAGGCCGCGGTGGCCGAGGTCGGACATTCCTCAAAGAAGGTCGAGGCCCATTTCGCGAACAAGAAGAAAACCGCAAAGAAAAAGAAGACTGCGAAGAAGACCGCCAAGAAGGCCGGCAAGCGCAAGGAGAGCTGAGCGGTCGAGGGCACGCCGCTCTCTCCTCGTCATTGCGAGCGAAGCGAAGCAATCCATCGCGCCGCATGCGCGGAAAGATGGATTGCTTCGTCGCTATCGCGCCTCGCAATGACGACCGTTTGTCACACGCCGCCCACCTCTCCCGTTAATTCGCGGCGAAGCAGTACAGCAGGCCGTCGCCGCCAGTGCTCTTCAGATCGGCTTGCGAGCAGCCGCCGTCAGGACCGCGCGAAGGATGCGACGTATTCCAGGATTTTGACGGCTCGTCATCGCGCAGACCCTTGCGGTCGAAATGCCCGACCATGGCGGCGCCTTGCGTGCTGCTTGTCCAGTTCTTGCAGGTGCGGTCCTCACCGGCCGCAAACGCCGTACCGTCGGCCTGCGATCCCGTCAGCACGTCGTGGCGGTTCGGCGTGTCGCCGGCACCGTTGATGACTTCGCCCTTCTCGGAGAGCGCGGTCTGCTTGGTGAGATTGTTGCCGGCGCTGTGCAGGTCGGCGACGTCCTTGGCGACCACGACGCCCTTCACATTCTTCCACGGGCCCTTGCCGATGCGATCGCGCGCGTTCACCGCGGGCTTCCCGTCGGCCGCCTGGGTCGAGAGATAGGCGCGCCATGTCTTCGGCGCACCGAAGCCCGCAGCCTGCGCCAGGGTCTGGCAATGATTGTCGGCGCCGGCGAGCCCGCCGAGATTGCCGCCATTGCCGATGCCGTTGCTGGTGACGAAGAAGCTGGTGTCGGCGGTCTGCGCCGTTGCCGGCGGCGCGGCCATGACGACGAACGCAAGACAGGCAGGAACCGCGATATGCGCAGTGAACTTCATCTCGTTCTCCCGATGGTTGCTTTAGCCCGCTGACATCAACCCGCAGGTAGTCCGGATATTCCGGCGCCACGACACGCGAATGAAGCCCACAAAACAAAAGCGCCGCGGTTGATGCCGCGGCGCCTTGTACTTGTCGTGACCGGCTGTCGATCAGTTGGTCTGCTGGATCGCCGAAAGCTCCCAGTTGCCGCCGCGCTGGCGCACGAAGGTCCAGACCTCGGTGATCTCCTCCGGCTGCCCGCCGCTGACCTGACGGCCGGTGCCGCGCTCCAGCATGGTGTCTACGAGCGAGTAGCGCATCGCGACCGTCGCATATTCGCTGTCGCCTTCGCGCCAGGCTTCCGCCAGATCGCCCTGCAAGAGCTTCACATTGGAGGTCTTGTTGGTGACGTTGCGCGCCTTGTTCTCCTCGAGATCCTTCGAGAAGTACGACACCATTTCCGGCGTCGCGAGCGTGTGCAGCTTCGCAATGTCCTCGTTCGACCACGCGGCCTGGATGTCGCCGAGCAACCGCTCGAACGTCTCGTAGTCACCAGGTGTGATCTCGACCGGCGCATTCGATCCGCCGCCGAGGCCAAAGCCGAAGCCCGAACGGGCGTTCGCCTGCGGACCAGGGCCGACGTCGGGGCCCCCCGCGTAGGCGGCGGCCGGCGCATTGCGCCGCTGCCACCACGACATCGCGAGCCGAACCACCAGCACGATCAGACCGATCTGCAGCAGCAGGCCGAACATCGACGACAACCCGCCGAGGCCCGAGAACAGGCCGCCGCCGAACAGCATGCCGAACAGGCCGGCGCCAAGGAAGCCCGCGGCCAGGCCGCCGAGCAGGCCGCGACCCATTCCGCCGCGGCCGAACAGGCCGCCGGAATTCGCCGCCGCCGGCGAGCCCATGCTGGGGCTACCAGGCTGGCTGAAGGTACGGTTCATCGGAGCAACCGAGCCCGGCGCGGTGCTGGTCGAGGGCGGCGCGGAGAATGTCCGCGAGCCGCGCGAGCCGCCGCCGCCAACGCGGGCGTCGGCCGCCGAAACGGTCATCATCACGGGCAGCGCCAGCGCCATCGCGACGGCGATCGCCCGGACAATTCCACGCGTGCGTTGCGAGAAATTCATGTTGGTTTCCTCAAAGGATTCCCCGGCATGGGGAAACACCCCTAACATGGGCAGGGCCCGATAAAAGTGAAGCGGGAAACGGGAACCGCGGCTGCGGCCCTCGGTCGCGGCGATGTGACACAATGGTCCTTGTGGATGCGACAGCGCGTCCTAGCGCGAGATGGGGCTCAGGTTCAACCGCGAGACCGCATTGCAACATTGCCCCTGCCCTGCAGGAAGCGAAGGGGTATCATGGCTCGTCACCCGGGCCTAGTTCGCCGTCATGGTTTCCTTCACCGCGGCAACCAGCTGCGTCAGCGTGAACGGCTTCGGCAGGAACGCGAACTGCTGGTTCTCCGGCAGGCTCTTCTCGAACGCGTCCTCGGCATAGCCCGAGACGAAGATGATCTTCAGCTCCGCATTGCGGCTGCGCATTTCCTTCAGCAGCGTCGGCCCGTCCATCTCCGGCATCACGACGTCGGACACCACGAGGTCGACCTTGCCGTTGTTCTCCTCGAACGCCTCCAGCGCCTCGACGCCGTTCGCCGCCTCGATCACGCTGTAGCCGCGCGAACGCAGGCCACGCGCATTCAGCGAGCGCAGGCCGTCCTCGTCCTCGACCAGCAGGATGGTGCCCTGCCCGGTGAGATCAGGCTTCGGCTTGGTGGCATCCGCGGCGGCGGTTTCCTTCGCCGCGCTGTTGCCGGCATGCGCCTCCGGTGCAACCTCTTGCTCCTGGTGATGCCTCGGTAGATAGATCCGGAACGTGGTGCCGCCGCCCGGCACGGAATCGACATAGACGAAGCCGCCGGTCTGCTTGACGATGCCGTAGACCGTGGACAGGCCGAGGCCGGTGCCCTTGCCGACTTCCTTGGTCGAGAAGAACGGCTCGAAAATCTTGTCGATGATCTCGTGCGGAATGCCGGTGCCGGTGTCCGAAATCTCGATCTTCACATAATCGGCCGCCGGCATGCCCTTGTTGGCGAGCTGCGCGGCTTCCTCGGTCGGCACGTTGGTGGTGCGGATGATCAGCTTGCCGCCGTCGGGCATCGCGTCGCGCGCGTTCACCGCGAGATTGACCACCACCTGCTCGAATTGCGAGACGTCGACCTTGACCGGCCACAGGTCGCGGCCATGCACAAGGTCGAGCTTGACCTTCTCGCCGATCAGCCGGCGCAGCAGCATGGTGAGGTCGGAGAGCGCATCGCCGAGATCGAGCACCTGCGGCCGCAGCGTCTGGCGGCGCGAGAACGCAAGCAGCTGCCGCACCAGCGTCGCGGCGCGGGTGGCGTTCTGCTTGATCTGCATGATGTCCTGGAACGACGGATCGGTCGGCTTGTGCGCGTTCAGCAGGAAGTCGTTCGCCATCATGATGGCCGACAGCACGTTGTTGAAGTCGTGCGCGATGCCGCCGGCGAGCTGGCCGACCATCTCCATCTTCTGCGACTGGTTGATCTGGTTTTCCAGCGCGCGCCGCTCGGTGGTCTCGAGCATGTAGACGATCGCGGTCTCGGCGTCGCGCTCGTCCTTCTCGACGGTGGTGACGAAGAACTGGGCGGAGCGCTCCTTAGGCCCGTCGAGCATCACCTCGACCGGCGCAATGTCGCCCTGGCCCTCGGCAGCCTGGTTGATCGCGGCGATCAGCAGGCCCCGGTCGCGCGGATTGACCGCGCGGAAGATCGACTTGGCCGCGCCGCCGTCGCCGTTCAACCCCTGCGCCAGCTTGGCATAGCGGGCATTGGCGCCGACCACATTGCCGCCGCGATCGACGGTCGCGATCGCCATCGGCGTATGGTCGAAGAAGCGCATGAAGCGCACCTCGGCGGCACGCTCCGGATCGGAATGCTCGTCGCGGGCGCGGCTGATCACCAGCGTGCGCGAGGCGCCCGCCGCGCCGTCGGCGCCGAAGGCGAGCTTGTGATAGAGCCGCACCGGCACGGTCTTGCCGCCGCGCATCCGCAGGTCGATGTCGAACACCTCGGTCTTGACCTCGCCGGGCACCGCCGCGATCGAGGTCAGCAGCGCCGCGCCGTCGCCCGAGACGATGTCGGTCAGCTTCAGGCCGCCCGAGCCGATCTCGGCGAGATCGTAGTCCAGCCAGTTGGCCAGCGTGGCGTTGATATAGGCGATCTCCCCGGCCGGATTGACCGAGAAGAAGCCGCACGGCGCATGATCGAGATATTCGATCGCGTGCCGCAGTTCCTGGAACACGTCTTCCTGGCGCTCGCGGTCGCGGGTGACGTCGGCGATCGACCACACCGCATATTTCGCGTCGCGCTTGCCCTCGCCGAGCGGGCGTACCCGCAGGCGCAGCCAGCGGCCTTGTCCGCCACCTTGCCCGGCCTCGTGGCCGGCGACGCGGACCTCCTCCTGCTGCCGCTTGCCCTCGCGCGCCGCCTTCAACAGGCGGAACACCGCCTCGGAGACGTCGGGGTTGCCGATAAAGACGCGTTCGACGGGACGGACGTCCTGCGGGCCTGCCGCGCCGGTCAGCGTGAGATAGGCGGCGTTGGAATAGACCACGTGGCCGCGGGAGTCGGTGACGACGAGCCCTTCATGGGCGTGGTCGGCGATCCGGCCCATCACCGGGTCGTCGCTCGTGCGGTCGGAGAAGCGGATGATGCCGGCGGCAAGGGCGAACAGGTTGAACAGCCCCACGGTGGCGAGCAGCGCCAGCACAAACAGGATATAGGGCTGCGCCTGGGTCCGGCCGATGGTCATGAGCCAGACCGCCACCGCGACGATGCCGGTGGCGATCAGGAGCACCAGCAGGATACTGCCGCTCCGCCGCGCTGGCCCGTGAGCCACGAACGGCTCGGTCGCGGGAGGATCGTTGCTATCGGCGGTCATCTGGAGAGACATGGCTCGTCTGCATCACGAAGGCGACCGGCCGGCCACCTCGCCCCTGAGTGCCTGAATCGGACCCGAAAACGCAAGTCCATCAGGCGGCAATTTCGCAAGTTACGCGCATTTCAAGCGGTTTTCCGCCCCTTACTGGCGCAGGCCGGACAGGCCGCGCCTCAGCCGCATCACGTAGCCGATGATTTCGGCAACCGCATGGTAGTGTTCGACCGGGATTTCCTTGTCGATTTCGACGGTCGCATAGAGCGCCCGGGCCAGCGGCACGTTCTCCACGATCGGAATGTCGTGCTCCTTGGCGATCTCCCGGATCTTGAAGGCGAGGTTGTCGACGCCCTTGGCGACGCAGATCGGCGCCGACATGCTGCGGTCGTAGGCCAGCGCCACCGAATAGTGGGTCGGGTTGGTGATGATCACCGAGGCCTTCGGAACCTGGGCCATCATGCGCTTCTTGGCGCGCTGGACCCGCAACTGCTTGATCCTGCCCTTGACGTGCGGGTCGCCTTCCGACTGCTTGAACTCCTCCTTCATCTCCTGCAGCGACATCTTGTGACGCTCGTACCAGGTCCGGTACTGGAAGAAGTAGTCGGCGATCGCAACCACGGCGAGGAGGGCGACCACCGCCGCCAGCAGGTGCACCGTCATGCCGGTGATGGCGGGCAGCAGCTCGGCCGGATCGACCCGCAGGAACGATTCCATCCGCAGCCGATCGGGCCACAGCACCATGACCATCACGACGCCGAGCGCGATCACCTTGAACAGGCCTTTCAGGAAGTTCGCCACCGCCTGCTTGCCGAACAGCCGCTTGAAGCCGGCCGCCGGCGAGATCTTGGAGAATTTCGGCTTGAGCTGCTCGCCCGACCAGACCAGCTGATGCTGGATCATGTTGCCCGCGATCGCGGCCAGCGCCAACATCAGGAACGGCACGCCGATCGCGGCGACCACGGCGTAGCCGAGCGTCTGGGTCAGCTGAAGCAGGCCGGCACCGTCGGTGCGTATCATCCATGAATTGGCGATCAGATTGCGCAGCGGCACCAAGATGCCGCCGCCGATCGAGCCGGAGAAGGTCGACAGCACCAACGTGGCGCCGGCGATGATGAACCAGGTGTTGACCTCCTGGCTTTTGACGACGTCGCCTTTCTCAAGGGCGTCATCGAGACGTTTTTGCGTAGGGTCTTCTGTTTTGTCTTCGGTATCGTCGGCCATCTCTTCTCCCTAGAACATGATGCGACTTGATCGCATCATGTTCTGCGGCCCCTATCTTTGACGCGTTTTCTTCACGCGAACCGGTTCCCACTTCGCTCGAAAACGCTCACTCATCAATTCATTGGAGCGAGTTGGCGCATGACGCCGTTGAAGTAGTCGAAATAGGTATTCATCATCGCCGCCAGCACGACGCCGAAGATCAGGAAGCCGACCACGATCGAGAGCGGCACGCCGACGAAGTAGACCTGCATCTGCGGCATCAGCCGCGCCAGCACGCCGAGCCCGATGTTGAAGACGAGGCCGAACACCAGGAACGGCGCCGACAGCTGCAGGCCGATCTTGAAGGCGGCGGAGAACGCGGAGGTCGCAAGCGCGGCGACGTCGCCGGTCGGCATGATCTCGCCCGGCGAGAAGATGCGGTAGCTTTCGCTCAGCGCCGCGATGACGAGATAATGGCTGTCGGTGGCGAACAGCAGCGTCAGGCCGAGGATGGTGAGGAAGTTGCCGACGATCTGGCCCTGCTGCCCCTGGGTCGGGTCGACCGCGGTGACGAAGCCGAGCCCGAGCTGCTGCGCAATCACGGAGCCCGCGACGTTGAGCGCCGACAGCGTCACCCGCGCGGTCGCGCCGAGCACGATGCCGATGATCAGCTCATGCACCATCAGGACGCCGAGCGAGGAGATCGACGTCAGGTCGACATGATAGGCGTTGCGATGCAGGGGAAGGATGATCAGCGTCAGCAGCAGCGCGATCGACAGCTTGACCCGTGCCGGGATGTTGCTCTCGCCGAAACCGGGCAGCAGCATCACCATCGCGCCCACGCGCGCGAAGACCAGCACGAAGATTGCGGCCAGCGCCGGAAGCAGGGAGACATCGATGCGCATGACCGCGGCATTAGTGCATCAACCGCCGATGATTCGCGACGAAATCCGCATCATGTGGCTACTGAGCGCGTCCGCCATGAAGGGCAGCGCCAGCAGCAATGTGACGAAGATCGCGAGAATCTTCGGCACGAAGACCAGCGTCTGCTCCTGGATCTGGGTCAGCGCCTGGAACAACGACACCACGACGCCGACCACGAGGCCGACCACCATCAAAGGCGACGATACCAGCACGATGGTCCAGATCGCGTCGCGTGCCACGTCGAGAGTTTCAGGGCCGGTCATTGTTGTTCTCGCCTTCAGTTGTTTGTTCTCGTCATTCCGGGGATCGCGACGCGAGAGCCAGGATGTGCAATTGCACATTTGAGAATCCATACTCCCGATCGTGGTTATGGATTCCGGGCCTGGTCCTTCGGACCATCCCGGAATGACGGCTAGATCGGCATCTTCATGATGTCTTCATAGGCCTGGATCACACGGTCGCGCACCGAGACCAACGTCGACACCGCAACGTCGGTGTCGGCGACCGCCGTCACCACATCCATCACATTCGCCTTGCCGGAGGCCATCGCCATGGTCTGCGCGTCGGACTTCTTGCCGGCTTCCAGCACGCTGCCGACGGAGTCCTTCAGCAGCGCGCTGAAGGACGGGCCGGCGACGGCCTGCCCGGCCTTCTCGACACCGCCGCGCTCCATCAATTTCGCGAGGTTGGCGTAGGCGTTGGCGGCGACTGTCGGTGTAGCCATGATTTGCGTTCCCTGTTCTCGTTGCGTCAGGACTTGAGGATGTCGAGCGTGCGCTGGATCATCCGCCGCGTTGCGCTGATGATGTTGAGGTTCGCCTCGTAGGAGCGCTGGGCGTCGCGCATGTCGGTCATTTCGACCATCGAATTGACGTTCGGATATTTGACGTTGCCGGAGGCGTCGGCCGCCGGATTGCCCGGCTCGTGCTTGATGCGGAATGACGACTGGTCGGGGCGGATCCGGCCGAGCGTCACGACCTGGGCGTCGAGCGAACGATCGAGCGCGGAGGAGAAGGTCGGCACCTTGCGGCGGTAGGGATCGCCGCCCGCGGTCTGCGCCGTCGAATCGGCGTTGGCGATATTTTCCGAGATCACCCGCATCCGCCCCGCCTGCGCGCGCAGGCCCGAGGTCGCGATGCTCATCGAGCGGGTGAAATCGCTTGTTCCATCTGCCATGGGATCCTCCCGCCGCCGTCAGGCTTTTGCTGGTTTGGGCATGATCTCCGCGCAAACGCGTTCCGCGTTTGTCGCGAGGGAAAACCGCATCACACTTTTCCGGATCATGCCCTAACCCTTGCCGATCGCGGTTTTCAGCAGATGCAGGCTCTTGCTGTAGAGGGAGGTGACGGCCGCGTAGTCCATCTGGTTGGCCGACACTTTCAGCATCTGGTCCTCGAGATTGACCGCATTGCCGGCCGGGCGGGTCTGGAACCCGCTCTTGCCGCGATCATTGTCGAATGTGTCCGGCGCACCGGACGCCGCCATGTGGGTCGCGCTGGTCTGCATCATCGGCAGCGTCCCCATGCCGCCGCCGACCGTGGTGCCGGCCCGGTCGAACTTCGGCTCGACCAGGTCGCGCGGCCGGAAGTTCGGCGTGTCGGAATTGGAAATGTTCTCGGCGAGCACCCGCTGGCGCTCCTGGTGCCACTGCATCTTGCTGCGCAACGCCGACAGGATCGGCAGATCGTTCATGGACATCGCCGCGGCTCCGTTAACCTCTTGGGCGCCTCTTGGGCCTTCCGAGGTAGGCAGAATTTGCCCGGTGTATGGTTAACGGGTGGTTAAAATGTCGGACGGAGCCGTGGAGAACGCCGCAACTGCGGCCGGCGAGCGCATTTTCGCCACGAATGCTGCGTTAACCAGCACAAACCAAGACAGCATGGGGCGCTGAGAAGTCGTTTTGGGACAAGCGATTCTTGGTTTATTAATAGAACAGTCGGCTGCAAGCCGCTGGGAATTAAGAAATAAGGCGAATCTCGGGCGCGATTCGCTGCGCAAAACCGCACCTATCAATCCGCGCTCGTTGATGGCGGAAGCTGAGGAAGGCCACGATGGCCGGGGACTCCAATATGCAGGTCATTACATTCGTCTTGGCATTCGTTGTCGTGCTGGCGCTGATCGGCGTCACCGCATGGCTCGTCCGCCGCTTCGCCGGGAACCGCCTCGGGGCCAACGCCAACCGCGGACGGATGCCGCGACTGGCCGTGATCGACGCCGCGGCCGTCGATGGCCGCCGCCGGCTGGTGCTGGTCCGCCGCGACAACATCGAGCATCTCCTGATGATCGGTGGTCCCACCGACATCGTCGTCGAGCCGAACATCGTCCGGGCGATGCCGGGGCGCGATCAGATGTCGACCCGCCCCGCGGTCGCAGCCGATGCCGCGCCGCCGCGCGTGGCGCCGCTTCCGGATGCCGCCTGGAACGAGAGCGAAGCCGCCCGATCCGACAATTTCGACCTTCCCGAGCCGGAGCTGCCGCCGCGACAAGCGCGGCCCTCCTTCGCCGACGAGCTGCGCCGGCCCCCGCCGCCGATCGCCGAGCGTCGCAACGATCCGCTGACGGGCTTTACGGCCGAGCGCAGCGAACCGCGGCCCGATCCGATGCCGCCGCGCCTGCCGCCGCGCTCCGAACCCGTCATCCCGCGTCCGCCGCGCGCTGCCGAGCCGCCGAAGGCGCCGCCGCGGGCGCCCGAGCGCGCCGTCACGCCGCCGCCTCCCCCTGCTCCGCCGCCGGTCGCAACCCAGGCGCCTCCGCCGGTGCCGCCGGCATCGAACGCCGATGCAAATTTGGCCGAGATGGCGCAGCGGCTCGAGGCTGCGCTGCGCCGCCCGACCGGCGCCAACGAGACCGCCGCACCGCCGGTTGCGCCCGAAGCGCCGCCGGTTCGCGCGCCGCGTAGTGAGCCGCCTGCCCCGCCCGCCGGCGGACAGAAGAGCGGCTTCGAGAATCTCGAGGACGAGATGGCATCGCTGCTCGGCCGACCGAAGAATCCTTCGTGAGATCAGGCGCAGTCCCGCGTAGAGTTTTTTTCATCGCTGTCCTGATCGCCGCCGGATCCTTCGCCGATCCGGCGATGGCGCAGGATATCAGCATCAATCTCGGCGGCGGTAATGGCGGCGTGACCGAGCGCGCGATCCAGCTGATCGCGCTGCTCACGGTGCTGTCGATCGCGCCGTCGATCCTCGTCATGATGACGTCGTTCACGCGCATCGTGGTCGTGCTGTCGCTGCTGCGCACCGCGCTCGGCACCGCGACCGCGCCGCCGAACTCGGTGATGATCGCGCTTGCGATGTTCCTCACCGCCTTCGTGATGGGGCCGGTGCTGCAAAAATCCTACGACGACGGCATCAAGCCGCTGGTCGCCAACCAGATCGGCGTCGAGGAAGCGCTGCAGCGCGCTTCGGTCCCCTTGCGCGGCTTCATGCAGAAGAACGTCCGCGAGAAGGATCTGAAGCTGTTCATGGACCTTTCCGGCGAGCCGCCGCCGGCGACGCCGGAGGAGATGTCGCTGCGCATCCTGGTGCCGGCCTTCATGATCTCCGAGCTGAAGCGCGCATTCGAGATCGGCTTCCTCCTGTTCCTGCCGTTCCTGATCATCGACCTCGTGGTCGCCTCGGTCTTGATGTCGATGGGCATGATGATGCTGCCGCCGGTGGTGGTCTCGCTGCCGTTCAAGCTAATCTTCTTCGTGCTGGTCGACGGCTGGGCGCTGGTCGCCGGCAGCCTGGTGCAGAGTTACGGGGGGTAGCGCCCTGCGAAACATTCATGGCCTGTCAGCTGGATCGGCCGCGCCGTTGCACTATCATGCGCGGCACCGCATCCAGGGAGCCGCGCCGTGCAGCAGCCATTCGACCGCGCCGCAGAAGACCTCGGCAACGCCATCCATCTCGAGCATGTCAACGTGCAGGTGCCCGACCAGCGCCTCGCCACGCTGTTCTACGTCGCCGGCATCGGACTGACCCGCGATCCCTATTTGATGGTCTCCGACAGCAACATGTGGGTGAATGCCGGCCGCAGCCAGTTTCATCTGCCGAGCGGACGGCCGCAGGTGCTGCGCGGCCACACGGCGATCGTGATCGCCGGACGGCAGGCCCTGCTACAGCGGCTCGCCGCGGTCGCGCCCAAGCTCGAAGGCACCGCGTTCGGCTATCGCGAGCGCAACGATCACGTCGAGGCCACCTGCCCCTGGGGCAACCGGCTGCGCTGCTTTGAACCGGACGCCGCGCGGTTCGGGCGCATCGCGCTCGGCCTACCCTATGTTGAATTTGAAGTGCCGCACGGCACGGCCGAGGCGATCAGCCGGTTCTATCCCGAAATCATGGGCATCCCCGCCGGCGTCGTGAACGGCGACGGTGTCGTCGCGCGCGCCAAGGTCGGCAAGGACCAGTATCTGCAATTCCGCGAGACCGACCAGGCGCAGGGCGAGTTCGACGGCCATCACGTCCAGATCTACATCACGGACTTCTCCGGCCCCTACAAGCGGCTGCGCGAGCGCAACCTGGTGTCCCGCGAGGACAATCAGTATCAGTACCGCTTCTGCGACATCGTCGATCCCGCCAATGGCCGGCACCTGTTCACCGTCGAGCATGAGGTGCGCAGCGCCACCCATCCGATGTATCTGCGGCCGCTGGTCAACCGCAATCCGGCGCAGACCAACCGCTCCTTCGCCAACGGCTACGACCAGGCGCCATGGGCGATGGCGCCGGACCAGTATGACGGATGAGCGCGCTCGCCCGCATCGCGACATCATCAGCACTCCCAGCCACGAGACGACATGCTTCCCTCCCAGCGCCATCTGTTCGAGATCCCACGTGAGGTCTGCTACCTGAACTCCGCGTCCTACAGCCCACTGCCGCTGAAAACGCTCGACGCCGGCCGCGCGGCGGTCGGACGCAAGGGCCAGCCCTGGACGATCGACGCCGGTTTCGCCGGCCGCCAGCATGAACGCGCGCGCACCGCGGCGGCGCGCCTGATCAATGCCGATCCTGATGACGTCGCGCTGATCCCGGCGATCAGCTACGGCATCGCGACCGTGGCGAAGGCGCTGACCATTCCGCGCGGCACGCGCGTTATCGTGCTGGAGAACGATCACTCCTCGCCGGTGCTGGAATGGCACGCCCGCGCCGAGGCGCAGGGTTTTGTCGTCAACACCGTGCGCCAGCCCGCCGACGGCGACTGGACGTCGGCGGTGCTTGCAACGATCGACCGCTCGGGCGCGCCGCCCGTCGCCCTCGCCTCAATCTCGTCGGTGCACTGGTCGGACGGCGGCATCATCGACGTCGACAAAGTGCAAGCCGCACTGCGGCGGCATGGCGCGATGTTCGTGATCGACGCGACGCAGAGCGCGGGTGTCGTGGCGATGGATGTGACCAAGCTCGACCCCGACGCCGTGATCTTCCCGACCTACAAATGGCTGATCGGCCCCTACGGCCGCGCCTTTCTCTACGTTGCAAAACGCCACCAGAACGGCGTGCCGCTGGAGCAGACCTCCGCCGGCCGCCGTGACGTCAATTCCGAGAAGCCGGTCTATTTCGGCGATCTCGCCTATGTCGACAACGCCCGGCGCTATGACATGGGCGAGCGCGATCATTTCATCACCCTCGAGATGGCGTCGATCGGCATGGAGATGATGGCGGAATGGGGCGCTGCCGCCGTCAGTGCGCGGCTCGCGATGCTCACCGAGCGGATCGCCGACGGTGTGCGCGATCTCGGACTCAACGTGCTGGCGCGCAGCATGCGCACGCCGCATATCCTGAGCCTCGGCATGGCCGGCGGAATTCCAAAGGAGCTGATCGCGCGGCTCGCCGCGGAGGACATCCATGTCGCGCTGCGGCTCGGCCGGATGCGGATATCTCCACACGTCTTCAACGACGAGGCCGATGTCGACCGCCTCATCGCCGTCTTGACCAAAGCGCTGCGCGGTTAACTTCGCTTGCGTCCCAGCGCGACGACGCTGAACAATTCAATCGCCAGCGCGACAGCCACTCCGGCCGCACCGATCACGAACAGCAGCGCATAATCGCCGCCGCTCTGCGCGAACAGGTAGGACAGGCCGTAGGCGCCTGCCGCCTGGAACAGCGCGAACGTCGTGGTGGCCTGCGCCCAGGCCGAGCGCTGGCTCGCGGCGGAGTGCGGAATCAGCTCGTGGATGCGGCCGATCACCAGCGGCACGATGCCTGGCGTGAAGCCGCCGACGATGAGGCTCGACACGATCAGCGCGGCGGGCGAGTTCGTCACGGCGGGCAGCGCGACCGCAACCGCCTCGATCAGGAACGCAGCGCGCAGCGCCGCAGCGAAGCCGGCGCGATCGGCGAGATGCCCTGTCAGCAGCGGGCCGACCACGGCGCCGATGCCGTACAGCACCCAGTAATACGATCCTGCCGCGATCCCCTGCCCGAGGCCGCGGGCGACATAATCGACCAGGAACACCATGTGCGGCACCAGCGCCAGCGCATTGAGCCCGTACTCCACGCATAGCGCGATCATCAGCGGCGAGCGCACACCATGCGCAGCAACAGGCTGCTCGGCCGCAGCATGTGCGGCAGGCACTTCTGCGGGCCACGCCTTCCAGCTGATCAATGTCAGCACCGCCGACAGCACGCCAAGGCCGTACCAGGCCTGCTTGATGCCCTGCTGCAGCAACAGCGGCACCAGCGTCCCTGACGCTGCGACACCCAGTCCGACACCGGCGAAGATCACGCCGCCGATCAAACCGCGCTTGCTTGGCGCGGTGTGGGGCAGGATCGCGGTCGCCGCCAGCACCATGATCACGCCGCCGCTGACGCCGGCGAGGAAGCGAAGTCCGAAGAACCAGACGAAGGAGATCGGCACCGCGCAGGCAAAGCAGGTGGCGGCAGCGAGCACCATCATGCCGCGCAGCGCCCACACCGAGCCGATGCGCGCGCCGAGATCGCGAGCGATCAGCGCGCCGGCGAGATAGCCGGCAAGGTTGGCGGCACCGAGATACACCGCTTCCGCCGGCGTGAGCCATTTCGCTGCGATCAGCGCCGGAATCAACGGCGTGTAGGCAAAGCGCGCCAGCCCAAGCCCGACCAGCGAGGCGCACAGTCCCGCGGCCGCGGACAGCCACAGCGGCCGGCCTGCATCGCGATGCGGCTCGGCGTGATGGCGCCTGTCATGATCGACATTGGCTGACATGGACATCGCAGTAGGCCCTCCGACCGTTCGTGAAAAATGATTAGTTGCGATCGCAGCAATCGCTCGCAGCGATCACAGCTCACCTCTCCCGATCGGGAGAGGTGCCCAGTTCGACGTGGCAGGGGCCGTCAGCGGGAAGATTTCAACGCCGTAGCGGCAGCGAGTTTCTTGCGATAGTCCAGCGCGGGCAGCCCGCCCCAGCCCCAATTATCGGTATCGACTTCCTCGATGATGACGAAGGTCGATTCCATCGGCTTGCCGAGCACGTCGCGCAGCAATTCGCTGGTGCCCTTGATCAGCGCCGCCTTCTGCTCAGGCGTGGTGGACGACACACCCGGCGTCGTCCCCTCACGCGTGACCTGGATGGTGACAACAGGCATCACACGCTCCCGATCGTGCTCGTCAGTGACCGGCGCTCTGGCCGCCGTCGACATGCAGGATCTCGCCGGTGACGAAGCCCGCGCCTTCCAGGAACAGCACGGCGTCGACGATGTCCTTCATCTCGCCCATGCGGCCCACCGGATGCAGCTTGGCGAGGAAGTCGTGGGTCTCGGGGGCGTGCATCGGCGTCTTGATCACGCCGGGCGCAACTGCGTTCACGCGGATGCCGTTGGCGGCATATTCGATCGCGAGCGACTTGGTCGCCGCGCTCAGCCCGCCCTTGGTCAGGGACGCCAGCACCGAGGGCACGTTGCTGTTGGCGTGGTCGACGAGGCTCGTCGTGATCTGCACGATATGCCCGGACCCCTGCTTCACCATCTCCTTCGCCACGCGGCGGGTGATGTAGAAGAAGCCGTTGAGGTTGGTTGCGAGCACCGACGCGTAGTCCTGGTCGGTGTGATCGGTGAACGGCTTGGCGACGAAGATGCCGGCATTGTTCACCAGCGTGTCGACGCGACCGAAGCGCGCGAGGGCCTGCTTGACGATGCGATCGGCGACCTCGGGATCGCCGATATCGCCCGGGACCGCCAGCACATCAGCATCGGTCGACGGCTTGATGCTGCGGGAATTGGCGACGACGCGGTAGTTGCGATCGCGGTAGCCCCTGACCAGTGCCTCGCCGATCCCCTGCGACGCACCGGTGATGATGGCAACCTTTTGCTCTGCACCCATGATATCTCTCCATCTGTTGCTGAAGCGGCATCAGCACCGCCTCGATGGAGAGCAACCTAGATACATCCGCATTTCGTGCGAATGCCCGCTATTCGGCAGACACTCTTCCGCGGCGCGAACGACTGGCCTGGCTGGCCTCGCGCGACAGCCGCTCGAAATAGCGCTTCAGCCGCGGCGCCGCGAAATCGACGAAGGCGCGCACCTTCGGCACGTCGAAGCGACCCTGCGGCGCCAACAGATGCACCGGCAAGGCCGGATGCTCGTCCTTGGCAAGCAGGATCTGCAATCGCCCGTCACGGATTTCCTCGGCAATGTGATACGAGAACAGCCGAGTGACGCCGTGCCCCTCGCTGGCCGAGGCGACCGCCGCCCGCACCGTGTTGACGACCAGGCGCGGCGCGAACTGGACCGCGCGCGCCACCTTCGACTTCGCGGCCGGCGGAAAGCTCCAGGAGTCGAGCCCGAAATGCGTCATCGCAATGATCTGGTGTTTTGCGAGATCAGCCGGCTCGCTGATATCAGGGTGCTGCGCAAGATAGCCGGGCGACGCCGCGACCACCCGGCGCACCTCACCGAGCTTGATCGCGACAAAATTGGAATCGGCGAGCTGCGCGATGCGCAGCGCGACGTCGATGCCCTCGTCGATCAGATTGACGGTGCGATCGAGCATCACGAGCCGCACCGTCACCGCCGGATATTCGGTCATGAAGGCGTCGAGCAGCGGCCGCAGCACGTCCTCGCCGACGACGACGGGTGCGGTGATGGTCAGCGTGCCGCGCGGCGCCGACCGTTCGCCGCCGGCCGAGATGTCGGCCTCCTCGAGCTCGCTGAGGATGCGGCGGCACGCCGCCGCGTAACCCTGGCCGGCCTCGCTCAGCTTCAGCGACCGCGTGGTGCGATGAAGCAGCTCGGCGCCGACATGATGTTCGAGGAACGCGATCGCCCGGCTGACCGCCGCCGGCGAGCGCCGCAGCTTCCGCCCCGCACCGGCAAGGCTGCCCTCGTCGACCGCCGCGACGAAGACCTTCATGGCGTCGATGCGGTCCATCGCTCTCCCCGGGCTCGCTGCAGCCGCTAGCCCTCTACGTCATACTGCTTGCTGAGGTGATCGCCGATCTGCACCAGCATCGCGACGCATTCGGGGTAGCCGGGCCGCGCCACCGTGGCTTCGTTGGCGCTGGCGCGGAATTCCCAGCTGTCGCCGTCGTGCAGCACGGAGATGTCGATACCGTCGGGGCAGTCGGCATGAACTTTCAACTCGGCCCGCGCCATCGCGATGAGTTCGGCTTCAGTCTTGATCGGCTTGCTCATGTGACGGCGTCCTCCCGGCTGGCGACATCAGCCATGGTTGCCGATTTGGCAGCGAAATGTCGAGAGGACGCACCCGATCACGGGCTGTTGCAATTGACAAATTGCAGGTCCCCGGCGAACATCGGATCGGGTCGATACTACCCGCCGCTTGCACCCCGCCCGGGGACGGTGAACGTATCAAGCCAGGTTTCAGGCTTCCTTTGCCCGCACGAACGGGTCAGCAACGCAAGCCCCTGACGCTTTCCGTTCGTCGATGCAAAGGTTGATCCCATGCGCGACTTTCGTGATGCCAAGGCCATGGCGCAGACGCTGCGCGAAGCGCTCGCCGCCAAATCGATCCCCCTCACCCACAGCGACAGCCTGGAGCTGGTCGCCAGATTGTTCGGTCAGCGCGACTGGAACACGCTGGCGGCGCGGATACAGGCCGCCGGACCGCCAAGCACGCCGGCACAGGCTGCAGACTCCACTGCAGAATCACCGCCGATCGCCGCGCGGCAGGAAATCGCGGTGGATTCCGCCGTGCTCGACAATTATGCCGGCTTCTACAAGCTCAGCGACCGCGCCGTGTTCACGGTGACACCCGACGAACATCATCTGGTGATGCAACTGACCGGGCAGCGCTCGGTGCGGTTCTTTGCGGAGAGCGTGACCGAATTCTTCGCCAGGATTGTCGACGCCCAGGTCAGCTTCGTCGTCGGACCGGACGGACGAGCCACCTCGCTGATTCTGCATCAGAACGGCAGCGATATTGCGATGGCGCGTATCGATGCCGCGGCGGCAGGCAAGATCGCCGATCAGACGGCGGAGCGCGTCAAGAACCAGTCGGCCAGTCCTGGAACCGAGGCTGCGCTGCACCGCCTGATCGATGGGATCGCCTCGGGGAATCCCAACTACAATGAGATGAGCCCGGCGCTGGCGGCGGCGACCCGCAAGCAGATGACGTGGCTTCAGCCCCTTGCGGACCTCGGGACGATCCAGGCGATCCGCTTTCTTGGTGTCGGCGAGCAAGGTGAAGACGTCTATAGCGTCAGACAGGCGAACGGCGCCGCGCACTGGCGCATCGCGCTCGACGACAAGGGCATCATTTCAACCGCGTGGGTGACACCCGGCCCGTAACAGCCCGTGCCGCTACGGCGTCGCGCCGGCGCGGCGCTCGCCCTTGATGACCGGGAGCGTGCTGACCGGCGCGGCCCTTGGCCCGTCGGCCAGCGATCCGGTCGTGACCGGATCGGGCAGCGGCGCGCGGGCGGTGGCGTCGGGAAAGCGGGTCTTCATCTCGCGGATGAAGCCGTCGAGCGTGTCGACGCTGGCGGCCATCCGCGCGATCTGGGCGAATTCGGCGCTCGAGGTCGCTACCGGCTTGCTGGCCGCGTCGAACGCCAGTCTGTCGGCATCGCCGGACATCAGCGGCGCGTATTTCTCGCGGAACCGGGACAGCCCGATGGCGTCCTCGGCGAGCGCGTAGCCGACCACGGCGCGGATGATGTCGGCCTTCTCGCTCGGGTTGAGCGGCGTGAAATCGCGCCAGCGGTCGCCGTAATAGAGCTCGATCTGCTCGGACGCCTCGCGCCAGTGCCGCGACGCCCAATAGATGTCCGAACGCAGCCGGATCGCCTCGCGGCCGGTGATGTTCGAGATGATGTCGAGCGCGAGGTCGTGCCGGCCGACGTCGCTCTGCGCGCGCGCCTCGAGCAGCAGCCGCTGCTGGCGCAGTTCGCCGGAGAGATCCGCGATCCGGGTCGAGCGCAGCGCGCCGATGGCGCGGTCGGGCTTGCGGTTCATCAGATAGACCATCGCAAGCCGCGCGGCGACCTGGGCGCGCGCCGCGCCTTCGAGCCGCTTGTCGACCTGGTACTGCAGGAGGTCGGCGGCCTGGTCGAGCAGATCGACGCCGACGAGACGGTCGGCGAGACGGCGGATCATCTCGTCGCCGCGGCGGCCGATCGGCGTCAGCTCGCGATAATCGTAGAAGGTGCCGAGCGCATCGATTGGCGCCATCTCGTCGCCCTTCGGGCCGAGATAGAGCTGCACGAACAACGCCGAGGCGGCATCCTGCGCCTGGCGCGATTCCGGCGCGTTCGGCTGCAGCCGGGTCGCCGCACGGGTCACCGCGAAGGCATCGGCATAGCGCGCGGTCTCGGCATAGATCTGCGACAGCACATACAACGTCTTCAGCTCGATATTGTCGCCGCGCCACAGCATCGACAAGAGTTCGAGCTCCTTCAGCACATCGTCGCGGCCGATCTCGCCGCGCTTCTGCCGCAGCAGCGTCTCCAGCAGTCTGCCTTCGGCGGCGGCCTGCCGGTCGGGCGAACCGGCGGCGAAGCGATAGGCGTCGAGCGCATCCTTCTCCTGGCCGAGCGCTTCGGCGAGCCGGCCGCGCAGCACCGCAACCGCGGGCTTGAGCGCGTCGGGAATGCCGACCACGTCGAGATCGCTCTTGCGCCGCGCGGCGCCGGCATAGTCCTTGACCTCGAGCGAGGCCTTCATCGAGTCGATCGTGACGATGCGCTGCAGATCGGGCGGCAGCGTCGCGACCGCGAATTCGGCGTTCTTGAACTTTTCGCGCGCCTCGGGCCATTTGCCCTCGCGGGCGAAGGCGAGCCCCTTCCACAATTGAGAATCGTAACCGTTGCCGATCACGGGATTGGCGAGGTCCTTGAGGCCCTGCGCCGGGTGCCCGATCAGGATGCTGGCAACCGCGTGCACCATCACCACGGAGGCCGCCTCGCTGCCGCGCTTGCTTTCGGACAGTATCAGATTGGCGACACCATGGGCTTCCTGGTACATGGCGCGTGCCATGTAGAAATCGGCGAGATCGAGCCGCGCCTGCGGCAGCTGCTCGGCATTGGCCGTCGAAGCCGCCGCGATCAGGCCGTCGAGCTGCTTGAGGAAATTCTCCGACTGGTTCTTGCGCCACTCGTCCGGATCGAACAGCGGCTTCACCGCCGCGGTCGCGCGCTCGGCGGCGACGTCGGCCGACGACAGCGTCAGGCCGCCGGGCCGGCCCAGCGTCACCTTGTCGGCGCCGACCTCCGCCTTGACGTCGTCGGCGTTCGGATGAACCACGACGCCGTGGATCGATTCCAGCAATGAGAGCTCGACGAAATCCTGCCGCTTGATGATGCCGCGGGTCGGCGGCGGCGCGGTCACGACCCAGAGCGTATCGCCCGCGTCGGGATCGATCAGTCTGTGGAGCTGGCCGGGATTGGCGAGCGGCACGCTGACATTGGCGAGCGAGGGCTCGCTGATGTTGCGCACCACGCTGAGCGGCAGCGGCGGCTTCTGCACCCGGTCGGCGAAGGTCAGCGTCCAGCTCACGCCGCGCGAGCGATCGTCGCTCTCGAGTGACGGCATCTGCGGCCTGTTGAGGCGGAAGCGCACCGCCTGCCCTTTCTCCAGCGCGATCCGGCTGACGTCTGATATCAGCGAGCCGGCCTTGGCGCGGATCGGATCGACGTCGATCGCCTCAGGCGTGTCGAACACCATCCACACCGTGTCGGCGCGACGGAACAGCGCCGCCGGCGTCACGCCGGGGAATGAGAACGTCACCCGCAACCCGTCGCTGTCGCGCTGGGCTTCGACCGCGGAACTGGCAGCAGACTTGGCGTTGGCGCGGGCTTCGGCAGGCGGCGATGGCGCCGCCGCTGGCTTCGGCGCCTCCATGGCCGGCGCGGCCGCGACAGCAAGCGCAGGCTTTGGCGCGTCGCTCTGTGCCGTCGCAGCGCTGCCCTCGCGCGGCGCGGCCGGTGCAGCGGCTTTCTCGACGTCAGCCGCCGGCGCCGCGGCGATCTTCGGCAGCTCCGAATTAGGCAGCTCGGATCTCGGCTGTTCCGATTTGACGGGCGCGGGCGCCGGTTGTTCGGTCGTGGCCTGTTCGGGCTTGACCGGCTCCGACTGCACCTGTTCGGACTTTACCGGCTCGGACTTTACCTGTTCCGACTTGGCCGGCTCCGCCTTGGGTTGCTCTGCCTTGGATTGCTCGGACTTGGATTGCTCAGATTTGGGTTGCTCGGACTTGATCTCGATCTTGGCCTGCTGCGCGATGCTTTCCGACGTCACCGGCGCGATTGCAGCCGCACCCTTCGGTTTGCCGCGCGGCGTCGGCAACAACGAGCTCAGCGAGGGCTTCGCCGCCGGCTGCTGCTCGCTCTGCTGGAAGGCGACATCGACAATGTAGTTCTTTTCGTCGCGGAACGAATGCACGTCGACATCGCCAATCAGCGTCACGTCGACCGCCGAGGTATCCGTGTCGGCGCGCGAGCTGATCGACGCGACGTTCGGGGGAGCGGCAACCTTGGCATCGGCTAGGTCGAAGCTCAGGACCGAGTTGAAGGACAGCGTCAGCTTCTGCTCGTTCAGCACCGAGGAGACGCTGACCCCGTCGGGAACCTCGAACACGAAACGGACGAAGGTGGGCTGCACCAGTGCGCGAACCCGGATCGGCGGCTTCTTCTTGGCGGCATCGGCGGCGCGCTGGATGCGCAACAGACGCTCGGCGGCACGGGCGCGCTCCGCCAGTTCGCGGATCACTTCCTGCGGCAGCGACGGCGGCGGGCCGGTCCAGCCGTCGGGGAGAAAGTCGACGAAGATGCGCTCGCCGGCGGTCATGGTGTTGATGGTGACGCGCCGCGCCAGCGACAGGCGGATCGCCGAACCGTCGGGATCGCGGCGCGCGGCGCCGACATAATCGGGCACCGCATCCGAGAGTTTCTCGACGGGGATATCGACTGGACGCTTGAAGCGGATCACGATGATCGAGCCGGCGGTCGTGACCTCCGACTCGACATCCTCCTTCAGCTTCAGCACCAGCCGGGCATAGCCGTTCGCGGCCGAGAATGTCGCCTCGCCCGGCACGGGCGGCAGGTCTTGGGCCCGCACTGTGGCTGGATATGTGAGGTTTGTGAGGGCAAGGCCAGTGGCGAGCAGGCACAGACGGGCAGTCCGCGCCCAGGCGCGGCCTAGCGACCATGTTTCAGCGGCAGCCGTTCGCGCCATCTCGAAACGTCTTCTCGGACCTCTGCCATACCAGCGCGAAGCGCCCTCGCCCACGCGTCCCGATCTTGGATCGGGCGGCGTTAAGGAGCTGTTAACGTCAATGGATTGTTTCAGAGGACGCTACGAGGGGACCAGGAAGGTGTCTTTGAAGCGGGTTTCGGAGGCGGCTTCGCCCCTGCGGTAATCTGTCAGTCGAACGCGTTTGTGGTATGGTTAAAGAATACTTGCCATCACATTGGAACGGCTCGCGGAAATGGGTGGTTCAAGCTACCGCTCAATACGGCGAGATTCGACATCCAGAATCATCTGAAAGCAGTTGAGCAGCAAACCGCTTGTATTGCAGCGGCGCTGGATGAAGACGATCCATCTTTCGTCGCTACGGCTATCGCCGACGTCGCGAAGGCGCGGCGCCTGGCTTGCGGGCGCAAACCCGCCGAAAGTCAGCCTCTGAAGCTCACGCGGTCCGTCAATTCGTCTTCGGCGTGAGCATCTTGCCTTCGATCTTGGGAAGATCGTCTGTTGATACCGACTTGTCGCCGCCGGCGCGGCGGGCGAGTTCGACCGTGAGCCGTTCGGCGGCCTCGGGCTGCATCAGGCCGAGGATGTCGGACATCTTGCGAGGCTGGATCTGCGAGGCGATCTGGTAGAGCACGGTCATCTCCAGCCGATCGAACACTTTTGCGGCGTCCTTCGGCTTCATGTTCTCGTACATGGTGACGATGCCCTTGAAACGGGCGGCGTCGGCTTCTGCCTTTGCCGCCGCATCGGCATTCGTCTTCGCGTCATTGGCCTTGGCCTCCTCGACCTTGGCCTCGATGCGCTTCTCCGCGGCCTTCAGGAGGCTTTCGCGAATCTCGACCTCGCGGGCACGCGTCTCGAGCTCCTGGCGGCGCGACTGCAGCCGTTCCAGGATCGCGCGTTCGGAGGCCGACACCGGCGGCGGCGCATCCAGATTGACCACCACGCCGTCGGGCTTGGGCGCCTCCGCGGCCGGTGCGGCCGGTTTCGGTGCCTCGTCCTTCTTCGCGTCCTTGCCCTCGACCGATCCCGTGATGTCGCCGGGATCGGCCTTGAACTTGCCGTCGGCAACCGTCTTGGGAGCGCCGGGGAAGTTGAAATTCTGCTGCGCCCAAGATGGACCGGCCGGCGGCGCGTCGTCGGCAAACACGTAACCGCCATCGAGCACGAGGCCCGCGACCTTCAGCACCATCAGGCCGAAGATCGCAACCAGCACCACGGGCATCACTCTGATGTCACGAAGCAACTTCATGCAGCGAGGCCGCCGGCCCTCCTGCGCTCGGTGAAGGCTTCAGCCGCCGCGGCAACCGCGCGCGCGGCCGAAACCCTGGGCGCCTGCGCCACCGGCGCGGCGGGTGCCGGCGCATGCGCGGGCTCCGGCGGCCGCGCGGCCATCGCGATCTTGGACAGGCGGCGCACCACGTGGTCGCCTTCCGCCAGCTGGTTCTTCAACTGCGCCGACATCTGCACCGCCGCGTCGAGCTGGTTGCCGAGGTTCTCGTTGACGTCGCGCACCGCGTGCTTCAATCCGCCAATCGCCCGCTCGGCGATCTCGGTCGCGGTGATCAATTCGGCGATCGTCGCCTTCAGCGAATGCTCGTCCGCCTTCAGCCGTTGCAGCCGCTTGTTGAGCAGCCAGCAATAGCCGATCGTCAGCATCAGCAGCACGGCTACCAGACTCTCGATTGCTAGTCCAAGCACATGACTCATGGTGCCTCCATCATCTTGGTCCGCTCGTCCGCCTTCTCGAACATCGCGAAGGTGGTTTGGGGTTTACGCAAATTCTTGGTGACGCGGATCGCGACGCGGTCGCCGACGCGGCCCATGCGGCCCTCCGTCAGGGTGACATTGCCGCAACGGACCGAGACCAGCGCGTCGGAACGGATATCCAGCGGCAGCGTGTCGCCGACCTTGAGCTTCATCAGCTCCTTGAGCGGGATGTCGGCCTCGTACAGCACCGCATCGACCGCAATCTCGGCCTGCGCCACTTCGGTGGCGAAATGGCCTTCCCAGATCGGATCGCGGCCGAACTTTTCGCCCATGAACATCTGCAACAGCACGTTGCGGATCGGCTCGATGGTGGCGTAGGGCAGCAGCAATTCGACATTGCCGCCGCGGTCTTCCATGTCGATGCGCAGGCGCACCAGGATCGCGGCATTGGCCGGGCGGCTGATCGCGGCAAAGCGCGGATTGGTCTCGAGCCGGTCGATCGTGAAGGTCACCGGCGACAGCGGCCGGAACGCCTGCTCGGCATCCGACAGCACCACCTCGACCAGCCGCTTCACGAGGTTGGTCTCGATCGTGGTGTAGGGCCGGCCCTCGATCTTGAGCTGGGTCTGGCCGCGGCGGCCGCCGAGCAGCACGTCGATCATCGAATAGATCAGGTTGGAGTCGACCATGGCGAGGCCGAAATTCTCCCACTCCTCCGCCTTGAACACCGAGAGCACCGCCGGCAGCGGGATCGAGTTCATGTAGTCGCCGAAGCGCACCGAGGTGATGCGGTCGAGCGAGACCTCGACGTTGTCGGAGGTGAAATTGCGCAAGCTGGTCGTCATCAACCGCACCAGGCGGTCGAACACGATTTCGAGCATCGGCAGACGCTCGTAGGACACCATCGCGGAATCGATGATAGCGCGGATGCCGGAATGATCGTCGAGGCTGACGTCGCCGACCGTGAAGCCGAGGAGATTGTCGATCTCCTCCTGCGACAGCACGCGCTCGCCATTGGTGTTCTTGCCGCCGAAGTCGCGGCTGCCGTCCTCGACCATGGCGGCCCATTGCAGCGCCATGTTCTCGGTCAGCTCGTTCTTGGCAGCTTCCGCCGCGGCCGCCGCGGGATCCTCGGAATCGAGCGAGGCTTCCCATTGGGCCGCAATGGCGTCCTGGTCCATCTGGTCGTTGCCGGCCATGGCCTTACATCCGCCCCGTCACTGGATCACGACTTCCTTGAACAGCACCGCGTTGACCTGGTTGGGCGCCAGCGCGAGGTTGACGCGCTTGGTCAGCTCTTCCTTGAGACGGAACAGGCCGGCCGAGCCGTTGAGATCGCTCGGGCGCAGTTCGCGCATGTAGGTCTGGAACAGGTCGGTGACGCGCGGCAGCGCCGGCTTGATCGCCTCGACCTGCTTCTCTTCCTTGATCTCGAGCACGAGCTTCAGCTTGAGATATTGCACCCGCTCGCCGGGCGCGCCGACCAGATTGACCAGCATGTCGGGCACGTCGACAAAGCTCGGCGGCTTCGGCGGCGGCGCTTCGGCGTGCTGCTCCTCGCCGTGACCGCGCATGAAGAAGAACCATCCGCCCGCCCCCGCGCCGAGCACGACGAGGAAGCCGACGACGGCGATGATCAGCTTGAGCTTGCCCTTCTTCGGAGCGGCCGCGCCCTCGCCGCTATCCGTCTTTTCCTCGTCCGCCATCGTCCGCTCGCTTCAACCTGAAGGATGCGAACGCGATTTGCCCCAGCTTTGGCTTGAAGACGCGATACAAAGGCCGCCGGCGCATACGCGCCCCAATGCCGGCAACACTGGGGTCATAATGGTTAACGGAAGATTAGGATTTACCTTCAACTAGGAAAAAACTGCCGGGCAAACATGGTCAACAAGACCTTTCTGCCGCCCGGCACGGCGCCCTGCAAAACACCTAACCCATTCAAATATCTGATTATTCCAAGTTGGCACAGGTTTCGCTGAGAGGACGACGTGACCGGCGGGTTTGGGAGAACCCAATGGTTACCGACGGTCCGGCGTGAAGGTTTGGGAGAACCTTTCGCATCGGATCACCTCACAGGGGAGAACCACCGATGCAGAATACGCTTCTGGTCGGACTATCGAAGCAGATGGTGCTGGAACGGCAGATGGATGTCGTTTCCAACAACATCGCGAACATGAATACCAACGGCTACAAGGCCGACCGGTCGCTGTTCCAGGAATATCTGTCCTCGAACGCGCATGAAGACAATTTCGCGTCCTCCGACCGCCGCGTCTCCTTCGTGCAGGACCGCGCGACCTTCCACGACTTCTCGCAGGGCCCGACCGAAGAGACCAAGAACCCGCTCGATGTCGCGATCGACGGCAACGCCTTCCTGGTGGTGCAGACGCCGGGCGGCGAGCGCTACACCCGCGACGGCAACCTTCAGATCAACAATCGCGGCCAGCTCGTCACCGCCTCGGGCTACCAAGTGCTCGGCACCGCCGGCCCGATCACGTTCCAGCAGACCGATCACGACGTCAACATCGCCCCCGACGGCAACGTCAGCGTGCTCGAGGGCACGTCCCGCCTCGACTCGATCCGCGGCAAACTGCGCCTAGTCTCATTCGCGCAGGCCCAGCGCCTGCTGAAGGAAGGCTCCAACCTCTATGTGCCGGGCGAAGGCGCGGTGCCGCAGCCGGACACCAAGGCGCAGATCCGCCAGGGCTTCATCGAGAAGTCGAACGTCAATTCCGTCGTCGAGATGAGCCGCATGATCGAGATCACGCGGACCTACACCCAAATCGCCTCGCTGCTCCAGCAGCAGAGCGACCTGCACAAATCGGCGATCGAGAAGCTCGCCGACGTGCCGAACTGATCCGGGGGATTGAACGATGCGCGCACTTTATACCGCGGCGACCGGAATGGCGGCACAGGAACTCAGCGTTCAGGTGATCTCCAACAACATCGCGAACCTGCGTACCACCGGCTACAAGAAGCAGCGCGCCGCGTTCCAGGACCTGATCTACGACCATGTGCGCCGGGTCGGCGCGCAGGCGTCGGACCAGAACACCATCATGCCGATGGGCATCGACCTCGGCGGCGGCGTCAAGACCGTCGGCACGCCGCGGATGATGACCCAGGGCACGCTGTCGCCGACCGGCAACGATCTCGACATCGCGATCCGCGGCGAAGGCTTCTTCAAGATCCTGATGCCGGACGGCACCTTCACCTACACCCGCGACGGCTCGTTCCAGATGGACAACCAGGGCCGCATCGTCAACGCGCAGGGCAATTTGCTGCAGCCGACGATCACGATCCCGCAGAACGCCTCCGGCCTCACCATCAATGCGCAGGGCCAGGTCTCGGTGACGCTGCCGGGCCAGACCGCATCGACCAACATCGGCCAGGTCGGCCTGACCCGCTTCATCAACAAGGCCGGCCTGATGCCGATCGGCGACAACCTGTTCCAGGAAACGCCGGCCTCCGGCCAGCCGCAGGACGGCATCGCCAACACCGACGGCTATGGCGACATGCAGCAGAGCAACCTCGAACAGGCCAACGTCGAAGTGGTCTCGGAAATCTCCGACCTGATCGCCGCGCAGCGCGCCTATGAGATGAACTCGAAGGTGGTCTCCGCGGCCGACCAGATGATGCAGTCGACCTCCAACCTGTTCCGCTGAGGATGATGTCGATGATCGCCCGCTCATTCCTGATCGCAGCCGCGCTGCTCGCGGTGACCGCGCTGCCAGCCGCCGCGCAAAGCCGCGGCGAGAGCATCGCAGTGCCGACACTGCGCGCCAGCGTCACGGTCGCGGACGACATCGTGCGGGTCGGCGACCTCATCGACAACGCCGGCAGCGCCGGCAGCATCGCGATCTACCGCGCGCCCGACCTCGGCACCACAGGCACGCTGCCGGTCGCGCAGGTGCTGAACGTGCTGCGCACCCACCAGGTGATCGGCGTCGACACCCGCGAGCTGAAGGAGATCACCGTCACCCGGCCCGCGCGCATCATCGACAGCAAGGAGATCGAGCAGCAGGTATCGCGCGCGCTGGAGGGCCGCCACGGGCTCGGCAGGGCCGGCAGCATCGCGCTGACCTTCGACCGCGATCCCGGCGATATCCGCCTCGAGGCAACCAGCACCGGCGCGATGCAGCCCGTCGCCGTGCGCTACGACCAGCGCTCGACGCGCTTCGACGTCACCTTCGAGGTCAGCAACGAAGCCGGCACGGCTCCGTACAAGCTGCGCCTCACCGGCACCGCGATCGAGACCATCGAGGCCGCCGTGCTGACGCGCAATGTCGAACGCGGCGACGTGCTGAAAGCCTCCGACGTGGTGGTCGAGCGCCGTCCGAAAGCCGAAATCGGCAACGACGCGGCGGTGCGCGACGGCGCCGTCGGCATGCAGATGCGCCGCCAGATCCGCGCCGGCCAGGCGCTGCGCACGGCCGACATGGCAAAACCCGATCTCGTGACCCGCGACCAGAACGTCACGCTGGTCTACCGCACCTCCGGTCTCTACCTCACGATCCGCGGCAAGGCGATGGATGGCGGCGCCGAGGGCGACGTCGTCAACGTGATGAATTTGCAGTCCAAGCGCGCCGTCTCCGGCGTCGTCACCGGCCGCGGCGAGGTTTCGATCTCGGTCGCAACCCCGCGCGCAGCGCCGGCCGCCGACGCCGCCTCGTCAGATTCCGCTCCCGTCAAGCTGAGTTCAGTCGCACCAAACGCCGAGTAAAGTTCATGTCCCAGTACCGCCTCAACCGCCTCATCCTGACCGGTGCGCTGCTCGCACTCGGAACGATCGCCAGCGGTTGCTCGTCGATCGACCGTCTCTCCCAGATCGGCGAAAAGCCGAAGCTGACGGAGATCGAGAACCCGACGGCGCAGCCCGGCTACAAGCCGGTGCAGATGCCGATGCCGAAGCCCGAGGTCGCCTCCTACAGCCCCAACTCGCTGTGGCGCAGCGGCTCGCGCGCCTTCTTCAAGGACCAGCGCGCCGCGCGCGTCGGCGACATCCTGACGGTCACGGTGAACTTCACCGACAAGGCCGCGATCGCCAACGAAACCCAGCGCAGCCGCAGCAATTCCGAAGATTCCGGGGTGACCAACTTCCTGGGATCGCAGACCATCACGCAAGCCAACAAGATTCTGCCCGGCAAGATCCTGACCGCCGAATCCACGGCCTCGAGCGACGGCAAGGGCTCGGTCAATCGCCAGGAAGCGCTGCAGACCAGCGTCGCCGCCGTCGTCACCCAGATTCTCCCGAACGGAAACCTTGTCGTCGAAGGCAAGCAGGAGATCCGCGTCAACTACGAAATCCGCGAGCTGATCGTGGCCGGCATCGTGCGCCCGGAAGACATCCAGAGCGACAACACCATCGACTCCTCGAAGATCGCCCAGGCCCGCATCGCGTATGGCGGCCGCGGCCAGATCACCGACGTGCAACAGCCGCGCTACGGCCAGCAGGTTCTCGACGTGCTCTTGCCCTTCTAACCGGCATGATCCCGAAAAGTGGAAACCGATTTTCGGATAACGATCATGCCTGAGTAGGATTTTTTCGAGCTCCCACATCTCGTCGCGAACCTAGGCGCGGCGCGGTGTACCAACACGGCCCTCGCTAGCTCCCCTGGCGAGGGCCGTGGCATTCTTGTGACCGGTCGAATGCACTAGCGTGTTTTCGAGCGAAGCGGACACCGGTTCGCGTGAAGAAAACGCGTCAAGACAATAATCGAGAGCCCGTTCCGATTCCATCGGAACGGGCTCTCGCACAATCGTCGCGCACCAGTCCGATACCGCTTCGTGCAAGTCGCGCGATCGGCTTCTCGGTTCGTTAACCGTTGGGCGAAGGTTAAGTAGCAGTCCCTCCGCTTGCAACGTAGCTAGACGACAACGCAGGGTTTGCAGTTCGTGACGGTCATGCAAAGAGACGGTCAATATGCGGCGTGGTTTCGCACACCGCGCGGCGAAGGCACCGGAATAGTCCAGCTCGCAAACGGCAGGATCACAGGCGGCGACGCCATGTTCACCTATGGCGGCTCCTATCAGCTCGATGAGGACCGCTTCACGGCGGTCCTGACGACGCACAGATATGCCGACGGCCCGTTTACCACCGTATTCGGATGCGACGAGGTCGAGGCGCAGCTGACCGGTACCTTCAGCGGCAATCGCGCGGTGTGCTCGGGCACCGCCAAGCAGGCCCCCGGCGTGTTGTTCGAAGCCACGCTGTTTCTGCAGCAACAGGAGCAGGCGCCCGCCCCCGGTCCAAAAACCACGGCAACGCGCGCGGATGTGACGAGGCTGCCGAAGCTCCCCGACCGCCGTACGACCGTCGTGACCCGGCGTTTCAGCTGATCCGTCCGCAATCCCGATGGCATCTCCGCCCCTTCAGGCGTAGCATCGCGCATGCGCGAAGCGCAGCCCGATCGATACAGCCGGAAGGAGGAACGCATGTATGCCGCCATCCGTCACGCCAAGGCGAAGACTGGTAGCGCCGAAGAACTCGCGCGCCGGATCAAGGAAGGCGCAATTCCGATCATCAGCGATGTCGAAGGCTTCATGGCCTATTACGTGGTCTATGCCGGCGACGACACGGTCACCGCGATCAGCGTCTTCAACAACCATGCCGGCGCCGAGGAAGCCAACCGCCGCGCACTGGCCTGGATCGATGACAATCTCGGCCCATTGCTGATCGGGCAAGTCACCGCAATTGCCGGTCCGGTGATCGTGCACACCAAGGCGTGATGAGTTCGTCATGCCCGAGCTTGTCCGGGGCATCTACGTCTTCGTCTCCTTGCGAAGAAGGACGTGGATGGCCGGGACAAGCCCGGCCATGACGGTGCGAAAAGCCCGGTTGATGCCAGATGCGATAGCTCTGGGGTTACAGGCGTCCGGACGAAAGCTCCCGATCCATGCGACAATCGCCGGGGTTCGCGGTAGGATGCCGCGAACGCCACATGAGCGGAACGAGCACGGACACGACCGCAATGGGCACCAGGCCGACCACGGTCATGAAGCTCGTCGCGCATGCTTCCTGCGGCGCCGTCGGCGCCTTTGTGTTCGGCTTGTGCCTCGCAAGCACGATCAAGCGCTTCGATGGCCTCTCGCTCGCCGTCACGATTCTACTCGCGGTCCCCGTCATCTCCGACTGGTTCTGGACGCGCCGCGAGGTTCGCCGGCTCGCTGCCGGCGATATGGCCAATCAGCAGGCAACTCAATTCCTCTGGTCTTATCTTTTCTTCGCCATGCTCTCGTCGGGTTTTGGCATCGCGGTGATGGCCGTGATCTTGCAGTCGGCAGACTTCACGCGGACATTCGGCGCAATCGTGTTCGGCGTGCTGACGTGCATCGGAATCTACCCGCTTGTCCGCGACGCGAAACGCCTTGCCGATACAGTGGAGCTGCGGACGATACTTTGATCTCGGCAGGCCTTGATCTCAGCAGGCCTTGCCGCCTCGCCTCGATCGCTAGGCGGACACGGCTTCCGGCATCGGCATTCCGCGCAAGGTCATGAACGAACTGCCGAGCATCGCCTCGATCCTCATCGCCGCCAGCCACAGCAGCGCACCGCAGGTCAGGTCGATGACGTAATGGCCGCCGATCGGAAGCGTCGAGACGAGGACGAGGAGATTCCAGATCAGCGTGATGCCGAACAGCCACCGTGTGCCGATCGTTGCGAAGACCGTCATCAAGGCAAGACAGGTGTGGAACGACGGAAAGGTCACGACGCCCTGCAAATTGCTCAACGACAATTCCGGAGATACGCCGTTGCGGAAGTACTCGAACTTCGCGAGATGATAGATCCCCGCGTGCTCGGGCAGCGCATCGAGGATCGCGACGGGATGATCGAAATAGACAAAGGCCCCCTTGGCGGGCCAGAACACCGAAAACATCGTCGATGCAACGATCGTCAAGGCGAACACGAATGCAAGTTGCCAAAGCTTGTCGAAGCGCTTTGTCGCCGCCAAGAGCACGAACAGCACGGCCACCTGGACGAATGAGCTGCAATAGGCGGCGGCGAGCAGCTCGATCAGCCAGGGATGGTTTGCAAACCACAGGATGATGGACGGCAAATCGATCCCGATGAAGCGATCGGCATCGGCGAGACTGCCATCGATCAGGGGGAACTTGTATCTCAGGCCAACGAGGCTGATTGTTGCTGCCGCCGCGGCCGACCAGAAGAAGACGGCAACCGCTCCTGCCAGGTTGGACAGAACCGGCGCGGACCGCCATCTGCCATAGACGATATGGACGGCAAGGAGAAACCCCATCAGGCCCGAAAACAGCGCCAGGCTTTCGGGCTCGACTGCGATCTCGAATCTCCAGAGCAGGAAGCCGGCGAAACCGCTCGCGGTGATGCCAATCAACCATGCGCCACGCTCGACCCGCTGATGGGGTTGCGGGATGCGAGTTTCCTCGCTCGTGGCTGCTGTTCTCGGGGAGGCCTGCTGTGCGACATCGGTGTCGGCCGACGACGCGGCCCGTGACGGACCAACCAACTGACTGAACATTGCGACTGCCATTCCAGCGGGCGCCTCGACACGAGACCCGCTCATTCCACAGCCACAGGTTTAGCCGCCACGCCTCCAATTGCGTTGGTAAGCCAATACAACCTGTGGCAGGTCGCCGGTCATTCGCATCCGATGGTGAACGATTTATTTCCCGATATTGCTGACAACGGGACTGGAGTTCCCGTGCGCAGAACTCAGGTTCCCGGCGCGATCCAGGCTATTCGGAGTCGGGCCTGTCGCTCAGGACCACGAAAACCTTGCCGCCGAAGTCGTATCGCGCGACCGCGCGCATGCCGAGCCGCAGATGCGCCTTGAGCGAGCGCGGATTGTCTTCCCTGATGAACAGGATCGCTTCGCGGCCGGGAAACGTTGCCTGAAGCCTGGCGTAGAGCGCGTCGAGGATGCCGCGGCCGCGCGCGTCCGGGGCGACGCACACGGGGCCATACACATACGCACCGGGGCCGCCTGGCCAGGCCTTCAGCATGGCCTGCACCGGCGGGGCCTCGCCGAATCCTTTCTCCGACGTCAGGAGCGCACCGAGCAGCCTGCCCTCATCGCCGATCGCGATGACGATCGATTGCCCGCGTGCAATGCGCGTCTCAATCACCTCGCGCGGCCATTGCCCGAGCAGCATGCCGCCGCGGTCGCCGGCGTTGGCCGTCAGCAGCGCTGAGATCGCTTCCGCATCCGACGATGTGGCGAGCCTGGTCTCGATCATCTCGGACGGACCGGATCGGCAGGCCGCATGCCGGCGCAGCTCATGCCTTCTTCGCGGTTGCGCGAGCGCCCGCGGCGGCCTTCTTCGCCGGCTTCTTCGCAGTTTTGCTGGATTTGGCCTGGTTGAGCTCGATCGCAGCACGGATCAGGGCCTTCAGCGCGCGGTCGTTGATCTTGTCGCCCTCGAACAGATCGATCGCGCGCCGCACATTGCCCTCGAAGCCGGTGTTGAACAGCTTGTCGGGATCCGGAAGCTGGGCGCCATACATGAAGGTCAGCTTCACCTTGCCCTTGTGGGCGTTGCCGACCGCGATGATGCCGTCGCGCGACCACACCGGGCTGCCCATCCACTTCCATTCCTCGATGATTTCCGAGTCGGCGGCGAGGATGCTCTTGCGCAGGCCGGCGAGCGTCTTGCCGCGCCAGTCGGTGAGATCCTCGATCATCTGGTCGATACGTTCCGATGCCGTCATTGCTGCCTCGTGGTCCCAGCCTGTCCCATGCAATCACATTTGTGATGCGGAGGTCGATCCTCCCTGCATCCGCGGCGCCAGATAGGGCAACGCGAACAGATACAGGCCGCTCAACAGCATCAAGATCAGCGGGAACAGCGCCAGCAGGCCGATCCAGACGGCTTGCTGCTGCAGAACCATCGCGACGATGTTGATGATGACGGCAACCGTAAAGGCGATCGAAAGCCAGCGGTGAAATTGCCTGATCCAGTTGTTCCAGTTCATGTGACCTCCTGTTGGGTGTGATGGTGTCGTTAGACCGTCATTGCGAGGAGCGAAGCGACGAAGCAATCCATTCATCCGCGCGCGCTGCACGCTGGATTGCTTCGCGGGAGCCTGTCATCGGACGGCGCTACGCGCCGACCCGTTGGCTCGCAATGACGGGGATGGAGCGGTAGCAATTCTCACTCCGGCCGCACCAGCAGCTGATCGAGATTCTCCAGGAACTGCTTCCACCCGGCATGGGCGCCGCCATAGGCCTGCTTCTGATGCGGCCGGAAGCCGGACTGCTCGACGCGCAGATGGGTGCCCTTCGCTGTCGGCGTCAGCGTGAAGACCACCACGCTCTCGAGATTATAGGCGGCATCCGCATGCGCGAAATTCCAGGTGTAGGACAGCGTCTTGTGCGGCTCCACAGTGAGCACCTTGCAGTCCAGCACGCCGCCCCACTCGCCGCGCAGATTGAAGCTGTGCCCGACTTCGGGCTTGAAGTCGTTCTTCATCAGCCACTCCTCCATCAGATGCGGTTGCGTCAGCGCGCGCCAGAGCTTTTCCGGCGGATGGGGAAACTCGCGCTCCACGATTGCGGAGCGCGTTTCAGCGGTGGTCTTGTTCATTGGTCCATCCTTTTGAGAAGATCTTCGAGGTGGTCGAACCGGTTCTGCCAGAAGCCCGCCATCTGGCTGGTCCAGTCGATCAACGGCGCCAGTGCGCCGAGTTGCGCGCTGTAATGCGTCTGCCTTCCTTCATGGCGGTCGCGCACCAGCCCGGCCTGCTTCAGCACGCCGAGATGCTTTGACACCGCCGGCTGCGAGATCTTTGCCCGCGCGGTCAGCGCACCGACGGTCTGCTCGCCCTCGCGGCACAGGCGCTCGAATATCGCCCGGCGGGTCGGGTCTGCGAGGGTTCGAAACAGCACGTCGTGAGCGTCCGGCATTTTGCGATCAATAACCCGTTGGCTATGGATCAACGTATAACTGAGCAGCTATGGATTGGTCAAGTGAAAGTTGAGGAAAGCACACTGACGCTCTGGCTCGCCGCTTTAGACGGCTTGATGCAAGGTCGGCCATCTCGATAAACCCATATCCAACTGGTTATATGTTTGCCGTTGATTTGCCCGTCGGGACGAAACGAGATGCAAAGCTCAAACGGATTAGGTCGCGAGAATGCGGAAGCATGACTCATAGCCCGCGCAACACACTCGGTGTCGTCCTGGCGAAAGCCAGGACCCATTACCCGAAATTTCAATTGTTGCGCGACGCTGGGGCCGCGATCCCGTTCATCACTGAATTCGGTGGTTATGGGTCCTGGCTTTCGCCAGGACGACAGTGACGAATGTGGCGCCCACCAGCCTACGCATGCGCCTCGTTGCGACGGCGCTGCGCATGACCTACACATATCGCGCGGATGCGGTCCCTGTTCACGGAGAACCTTGATGTGCCAGCTCTGCGAAATCACGCCTCCCAGCCGAACCTCCCGGCGTGTCTTCCTCGCTGGCGTGGCGTGCACCGCGGCCAGCCTCGCCCTTGCGCCGGCTGTGACGGCCAAAGAGACAAAACCGCCGCCGAAGCCGCAGAACGTGCTGCCGCCGGACGCCGCGCTCGACCGGCTGGTGAAGGGCAACCTCCGTTATGTCGAAGGCGTTTCGCGGCGGCATGATTTCAAGCACGAGCGCGAGGCGCTGTCCGGCGGACAGAACCCGTTCGCCGGCATCCTGAGTTGCGCGGACTCCCGCATCGCACCGGAATACGCGTTCGATACCGGCCGCGGCGATCTGTTCGTCTGCCGCGTCGCCGGCAATTTCGCCAGCGACGAGATGATCGCAAGCCTCGAATATGCGCAGTCCGTGCTCGGCGTGCCGCTGTTCATGGTGCTCGGTCATGACAGTTGCGGGGCGGTCGACGCTGCGATCAACTCGCTGAAGGACAACACCACCCTGCCCGGCCATCTGCCCTCGCTGGTCACCGCGATCGCGCCTGCGGTGAAGGCGACCGAGGGCAAGCCGGGCGACCGGCTCGCCAACGCCATCAGGCAAAACGTCATCGACAACGTCGCGAAGCTCAAGACGGCGACGCCGATCCTCAGCGCCGCGGTCGATCAGGGCAAGCTCAGGATCGTCGGCGCGGTCTATCGGCTGACCGACGGCAAGGTCGAGCTCGTCACGGACGCCCGGCGACCGGCGACTTGAACCTCGGCGCGGCCTGCGACCACTGAAGCCAAGAACGACATCGCGTGAGCGACATGGAGAAGGCGGATGGGGCGCCGGCGCGGGTGGATTGCTGGAGTGCTGCTTCTGGCCGTTGCCTCGTTGCCGGCGCGCGCCGGCGTCGAGCCCTGCAACACGGCGCAGAAGCGGATCGAAATGACCGCGTTGCTCCGCCATGCCGCGGAGGACCGCCCGGTCAACATCACCTTCGCAACCCGGGCCGATGGCGTGAAGCTGCCCGCCGCCGTGATCGAGCAATATCCCGAGGAGATCACGATCATCCTGCAGCACGAATTCGATCGCCTCGTGATGAGGGATGACGGCTTCGAGGTCGGCGTCTGGTTCAAGCGGAAATATGCAAGGCTCGCCGTGCCGTTCGACGCGATCAGGAGCCTGTGGGACGGCAAGGTTCTGATGTGCACGAGCAATCAACCGTAGGAAACAGTGACGTCGCGGCGCAGAAAGCACGCAAAGTCACGTGAACGTCGCTTCCACGTTGCCGAGCCCATCGAGCTCCATCACGACCATGTCGCCCGCCTTCAGCCACACCGTCTTGACCAGGCTGCCGGTCAGCACGATCTGGCCGGCATGCAGGCCACGGCCTTCGGCGGCGAGATGATTGGCGAGCCAGGCGAGCGCGTTGTGCGGATGGCCGAGCACGTCGGCGCCGGTGCCGCGCCCCTCCTCCTTGCCGTTGACGAGCGCGCGTCCGGTGACCTTGCGCAGATCGGGCACGGTGATGCGCGACACGGCTTCGCCGAGCACGCAGCCGGCGGCGAAGAAGTCGTCGGCGATCAGCGTCGGCGCGCCGAGTGTCTCCCATTTGACGTAGCGGTCGTCGACGATCTCGATCGCCGGATGGTAGGCCTCGATCGCCTCCGCGACCCATTCGGCGGTGAACGGCGCTTCGCCGGGCGCGAGGCTGCGCGCCAGCCGCACCGCGATCTCGCATTCGACGCCGACATGGACGAAATCGGCCGCCGGCAGCCGCACGCCGCTGTCATGCACGACCTTCTCGAACACGCCGCCGCCGCAGGGGTGCGGGATGTTGATGTATTCCTGCATCACCGCGCTGGTGCAGCCGATCTTGTAGCCGACGAGGCTGCCGATGTGTGGCTGCAGCAGATCGTGCAGCGCGTATTGCACCTGATAGCCTTCGGCCTCGTCGCGCGGCACGATGTCTTTGGCGAGCGCCTTGAGCGGCGCGCGGCTGCGGCGCGCGCTGGCAATCGCCTTTGCGGCCGCGAGGATCCGTTCCATCTGCGCAGCCTCCCTGAAATTCTCCGGCGGCGCGGTGGCGCCTCCGTCTGCTCACAGCAATTCAGCACTCGCCGACCCGTCTGGCAAGCACGCCGGACGGGAGAGGCCGTCAGGCCTTGACCAGGCCGAGCCTGATCAGGCTCTCGGCGGTCGCGACGATCATCTCCTCATTGCCGCGCGGACGCCAGCCGAGCAGGTTCTGCGCCTTGACGCTGGTCGAGCGGCGCACCTTGCCGAGCAGCGGCAGGGTGGCGCGGGCCAACGGGTTTCGCCGCGCGGCGAGCCGGATCATCCAGTCCGGCGCCTGGAACCGGGGCACGCGCCGCGCCTTGCTGCCGAGTTTCCTGCGCAGCAGCCGGGACACCTGCAGGATCGATATGGTCTCGCCGGCGACCGCGAGGAACCGCTCGCCCCCGGCCTTGGGCGAGGTCATGGCGCGCAGATGCAGGTCGGCGACATCGCGCACGTCGACGAGGCCGAAATGGATCCGGGGTACCACCGGCATCGCGCCGTCGAGCAGCGCCTTGATGATGCCGATCGACTCGGAGAAGTCGGCGCCGAGCGCCGGGCCGAACACCGCGGTCGGATTGACCACGGCAAGCTCGAGGCCATTGCCTTCGCGCGCGACGAAATCCCAGGCGGCGCGCTCGGCCAGTGTCTTGGATTTCGGATAGGCTTGCACATCGGGGCCATCGAGGTTCGACCAGGTGGTCTCATCGAACGGCTTGGCTTGCGGCGGATGGCCATAGCCGATCGCCGCAAACGACGACGTCACGACGACGCGCTTGACGCCGGCGTCGCGCGCCGCGCGCAACACCCGCAGCGTGCCTTCGCGCGCCGGAACGATCAGCTCGTTCTCGTCCTCCGGCACATGCGCGCCGAGCGGCGATGCGACATGCAGCACGTAGTCGCATCCCGTGACCGCCTCGCGCCAGCCGGCATCGCGCAGCAGGTCGGCGGTGGCAAAGCCGACCTGGTCGGCCGCGAGCGCACCCCCCTCGCGCAGCATCGCGATCACGTCCTTGCTGCGATCCGGATTGCGCAGCGTGGTTCGCACCGTATGCCCGTCGGCGAGCAGCTGCAGGATGGTATGCACGCCGATGAAACCCGATCCGCCCGTGACCAAAACCGTGCTCATGTTCCTAGCCTCTTCATGGTTCGGCAGATGGGGCACACATTGCACCGCCCACCCTGCACAGGCCGCATCTGGTCACTATCTGATGTCAGACAAGTAGAATGAAATTCGAGACCGGTATGGAAAACAATACCAGCGAGCTATGTGACGGCGGTGAATGCGAGAGCTGCCCGACCGACCCCAATCTGCTGATCGAGTTCAAGCACGCGATCCACGCACTCGGCGGCAAATGGAAGCTCGAGATCCTGTTCACGCTGATGAACGGCGGCGTGCGGTTCGGCGCGCTGCGCCGCGCGCTGGCGCCGGTCACCCAGCATATGCTGACCGCGCAACTGCGCGAGCTCGAGCACGATGGGCTGGTGGCACGCAAGGTGCTCGCCGAAAGGCCGCTGCAGGTCGAATACGAGCTGACGGATTCGGCCTGGGGCCTCATGCCGGCCTTCCGCGAATTGCTGGCGTGGTCGAAAATCCACGGACCGCGCCGTCACGAGGAGGCAAGCGAGACGACACTCGGGGCCGGACTGGCCTGAATGTCGTCTCGCCTTCAGGTCGGCACGCGATCAACCCATGCCGAGCGCGCGCCGGATCGCGATCTCGACCGGCGAGTAAACGCCCTCGTCGCGCTCGAGCCGGTACGGCTCGGCAGGACTGAGCGACGGTTGCGCCATGAAGCGCGGCCTGGTGCCCCGATGCTTCTGCGCGGCATGCACCAGGAACGGATAGCACAGATAGACCGTGCCTGCTTCACCCGTCGCCAGCGCAAGCTCGCACTCGGCGCCCATTTGCGCGAGGTTCATCCGCACGCGTCCGGCCTCGCCCGCCGGCGCCAGATAACGCGCCATCGGAAAGTGCGAACCGGGTCGGCGCATCGTCCTCGCCGACATCGGAGAACAGGAACAGCATCAGCAGCGCCCGGCCGCGCGAGTTGACGTTCACTCGCCATGCCGAGAAGTCGCTCCGTTCGTTCGGATCGCAATCGTCGCCGGGAAAGCCGGCATCGACATGCCAGCCGGCATCGCCGGGATCGTCCGGATGCGGGAACCGCACCGGGAAGGTCCCGATGTTGTGGCGTGGAGACCAGCGGCCGGGGCCTGCGATCTGATCGAACGCCCGATACAGCAGCTCCGAGTTGATCGCCTGCCGGAACGGTTCCTCGCCATAGCCGGGCAGCCGCACCACCGGGCGCGTCCATGTCGAGGGATCATGCTCGCTGCACGGCAGGTTGCGCCACATGATGGCACGTCCCGCATCGGCGAGTTCGCGGGGAAAGGCGTTGTCGATCCGGACAAAGCCCTGTTCGATGAATTGCTCGATTTGCGCGTCGCTGAGCGCACGCGTGTCGTCTCGATCGGTCATGATTGTCTCTCAAATCGTCGCCAGCCGTCGATGCTCCGCGAGGCGCGGAGTTTGGCCGGCTCATTCGGCTCACTGGAATCCCGCGAGCCCAGGCGCGCGGGGACGATCAGCGCTTCCGCGTGGAAGCGTGTTTCCTGGCGGAAACGAGATCAGCCCAGGAAGAAAACCGATGCGACGTTGAGAGTACGTGTCATCATGGCGGCGCGAACGTATGACCGGTGCGCGCCGGAATCAATCTGTAGCGGTCCACCGCCACTATTCGTCGCGATAGACCTTCTCGCGCTTCTCGTGGCGTTCCTGCGCCTCCACCGACAGCGTCGCGATCGGGCGGGCTTCGAGCCGCTTCAGCGAGATCGGGTCACCGGTCTCTTCGCAATAGCCGTAGGTGTTGTCTTCGATGCGCTGGAGCGCCGCGTCGATCTTGGAAATCAGCTTGCGCTGACGATCGCGGGCTCGAAGTTCGATCGCGCGGTCGGTTTCCGAGGAAGCTCGGTCCGCGAGGTCGGGGTGATTGACGTTCTCTTCCTGCAACGTCTGCAGCGTGACCTTCGATTCGCGGAGGATCTCATCCTTCCAGGCCAGCAGCTTGGCGCGGAAATAGTCGCGCTGCCGCTCATTCATGAAAGGCTCTTTTTCAGTCGGCCGGTAGTTCTTCAGCTTTTCCAAAGGCAGCCATGTCCCTGTCAGGCGGAGGGAACAAGAGCCCTCCGCGCGGCGCCTTATATAGCCACGTCATGTGACAGACAATATCTGCCACCGCGAAAGGCGGCCTGCCCCCAAGGCCTTGCACAGGCAAACTTATCCGTGCTGCCCCGGGGCCGGCTTTTCCCCTCTCCTGGCCCGTCAGTAGCCGACCGTGAAGCGCTGGCGGATATGGGCCGGGCGCTCGATTTCGTCGGCGAGTGCAACTGCGAAGTCCTCGAACGAGATCGAGCTTTTCCCGTCGGCCGCGGTCAAAAGCTGGTCGGTCCCGAGCCGGAACTTGCCGGTCCGCTCGCCTGCCACGAACAGCGCCGAGGGCGACAAAAAGGTCCAGTTCAGGTCCTTTTCCTGGCGCAGCAGGTCGAGGAACTCGGCCCCCTTCGAGGCCTCGGCCTTGTACTGGGCCGGGAAGTTCGGCGTGGTCACCAGGCGGACGCCCGGGGCCACCTCGAGGCTGCCGGCACCGCCGACCACGAGATAGCGCCCGACGCCGGACGCCCTGGCCGCCCCGATCAGCTTGACCGGGTCGCTGACGGTGAAATGGACGGAACTGATCGCGGCATCGTGCCCGGCCCACAGCGCAGTCAGGGCGGCTTGGTCGTTCACATCCCCCTTCACGGCGGTGACACCAGGCAGGGTTGCGATCTTCTCCGGGTTGCGGGCGATGGCGGTGACGGCATGGCCGCGGCGAGCGAGTTCCGCGGTGAGGCGCGAGCCGGCCTGGCCGGACGCGCCGGCGATGGCGATCTTCATCAAAGTCTCCGATTGGTAGTTTCCAATGGTGACTAGATAGCGAAATGGATGTAAGTGTGAAGAAGGCACTCTTGTCTCACCTGATTACGCCGGAGTAACCCGATGAAAGCCGCCAGCCTGAAGCCGGACGCCTATGCCGCCAATTGCCCGACGCGCCAGATCCTCGACCGGGTCGGCGACAAATGGGCGGTGCTGATCCTGCTGCTGCTGCGCAGCGAGCCGATGCGCTTCAACCAGCTTCGCCGCGCCATCGAAGGCATCTCGCAGAAGATGCTGTCGCAGGTGTTGAAGAGCCTGGAGCGCGACGGGCTGCTGCGCCGCCGTGCGATCGCAACCGTTCCGGTCACCGTGGAGTATTCGATCACGCCGCTCGGATCGACGCTCGCCGAAGCGGTCGATCCGCTGCGCGACTGGGCCGAGCAGAATCTGAAGGAAGTGCTGGCCGCACAACGCCGCTACGACACGCAGCGCAAAGCATTAGCGGCCTGAGTCACTGCCTGCCCGCGTGAGATAGGTCAGGTGATCGAGAGGAGCCTAGTATTGCCCGGCCTTGGCGAGCTCGACTTCGACGCGCAGCTCGATCTCGCCCAGCACGGCATCGAGGCCGGGGTCACCGGAGGATTCCTTCAGGCTCGCCGCAGCATCGCGCAGCCGGTTCACGGTGGAGGAATCGAAATTGCCGGACAGCAGTCCGAGCTTGAGCGCGTCGAGCACGTCGAGTGCGCCCTTGCCGCGGGCCACCGAGCGCTTGCGGCGTTCGGTCGGGTCTTCGACGCCCTGCAGCGCGAGCAGCGCATCGAGGCTCGTGGCGGCCTTCGGCGCGGCGGTGGAGCGAACCTCCTCCTGCGCGCTGGTCGCATCCGGCAGCGAGAAGCCGCTCGACGAGGTGCGCCGCGTCGAGCTGGTCGACGTGCCAAGCGTGGTGCCGTTCGGTCCGTAGATGCGCATCGTCATGATCCCGCAGGCCTGAATGCCGCGAGCATCGCCGTTTTATGGTTAACGGTGCGTAAACGACCCGGCAATTTCTGCCGCCGCACGGCAGTTTCGCGCTCCCTGGCGAACCGGAACCGAACGGCGGCCCGATAATTTCGATAAATATATCAATACATTACCCCATTGAAACGAAGTGGCACGCGGCTCGCATGGTTAACGGCGGATCGCCGTCATGGGAGTGTCGCGTGATCCGCGAGTTGAAGTTCGAGGGGAGCACTGGATGCCCGGCATCCGCATCGTAAGCATATTCGGGTTGGCCTGCGCCGCGCTGCTGATGCTGGCGGCCTCCGTCATGCCCGCTGCCGCGACGTCGCGGATCAAGGATCTCGCCAACATCGAGGGCGTGCGCCAGAACCAGTTGATCGGCTACGGCCTGGTGGTCGGCCTCAACGGCACCGGCGACACGCTGAACAACATCCCCTTCACCAAGCAATCGCTGCAGGCGATGCTCGAGCGCATGGGCGTCAACATCCGCGGCGCCACCATCCGCACCGGCAATGTCGCCGCCGTGATGGTCACCGGCAATCTGCCGGCATTCGGCACCCAGGGCACCCGGATGGACGTCACCGTCTCCGCGCTCGGCGACGCCAAGGATCTGCGCGGCGGCACCCTGCTCGTCACTCCCCTGCTCGGCGCCGACGGCAACGTCTACGCGGTCGCGCAGGGCACGCTGGCGATCTCCGGCTTCAACGCCGAGGGCGAGGCCGCCAAGGTGGTGCGCGGCGTGCCGACGGTCGGCCGCATCGCCAACGGCGCCATCATCGAACGCGAGATCGAGTTCGCGCTCAATCGCCTGCCCAATGTCCGCCTCGCGCTGCGCAACGCCGACTTCACCACCGCCAAGCGCATCGCCGCCGCGGTCAACGACTATCTCGGCGTCAAGACCGCCGAACCGCTCGATCCCTCCACCGTGCAGCTCTCGATCCCGCCGGAGTTCAAGGGCAACGTCGTCGCCTTCCTGACCGAGATCGAGCAGTTGCAGGTCGATCCCGACCTCGCCGCGAGGATCGTGATCGACGAGCGCTCCGGCATCATCGTGATGGGCCGCGACGTTCGCGTCGCCACCGTCGCGGTGGCGCAAGGCAACCTCACCGTCACGATCTCCGAGAGCCCGCAGGTCAGCCAGCCCAATCCGCTGTCGCGCGGCCGCACCGTGGTGACGCCGCGCAGCAATGTGCAGGTCACCGAGGACGGCAAGAAGTTCGCGGTCGTCAAGGACGGCGTCTCGCTGCAACAGCTCGTCGACGGCCTCAACGGCCTCGGCATCGGACCGCGCGATCTGATCAGCATCCTGCAGGCGATCAAGGCCGCCGGCGCGATCGAAGCCGACATCGAGGTGATGTGATGGGAAGCCTGATCAACAGCACCACCGGCAGCATGCCGAACAAGGCGCTGATGCCGATGTTCAACGGCCGCCCCGATCCCGTGCTGCAGGACGCGATGAAGAAGGTCTCGCCGCAGCAACTCACCAAGGCGAAGGCGACCGCGACCGACTTCGAATCGATGTTCCTCAATACGATGTTCTCGCAGATGACCACCGGCCTGAAGGGTGAAGGCCCCTACGGCGACACGGTCGGCACTGGCGCGTGGCGGTCGATGCTGACCGACGAATATTCGAAGAACTTCGCCAAGGCCGGCGGCGTCGGCATTTCCAACGAAGTGTTCCGCTCGCTGATCCTGCAGCAGGCGAACAAGAGCTAATTCGGTTCTCAAGGAGCAGCGCGATGAATCAGCGTCCACAGCAGCATCGGCCAGCCGCCCCCGTGGTGCGGCCCGCGACGACGACGCCCCCCGATGTCGCACGTCTCGCCAACGAGCTGACCGAAGTGATGAGCGCGCTGCTCACCGTCGTCGAGCAGGAGACCGAGTTCGTCCGCGCCGGCAAGATCCGCGAGGCCATGCGGCTCGAGGCGCAGAAGTCGGACCTGTCGCGACGCTACATGCTCGCGGTGGAGCACCTCAAATCGATGCAGAAGATGCTGTCGCAGACCGAACCCGAACTGCTCGCCACGCTGCGGCGTCATCACGAGACGTTCCGCGCGATGCTGCAGGTCAACCTGACGGTGCTTGCGACCGCACACGCGGTTTCCGAAGGCATCGTGCGCGGCGTCAATGCCGAGGTGCAGCGCCGCAACATCCCGAACACCTATACCGCGAACGGACAGCGCGCCACGCCGGGCCCGCGCAACATGACGCCGATCGCCGTCAGCCGCACGCTCTGACGCACGCACGCCGACAATTTAGCTCAATTCGGCGCGCTCCCGGCAGCGCGGCATTCAGCGTGTTCCCTAACAGGCTGTTGAGAGGTTCCCCGTAGAGTTGCGGATCGTGAGGGGTTGGGATTTGACTCAAGCAAACTAGTGCCTGTGCACTACGAGGCTGCCATGAGTACAGATTTCAACATCAAGCCGGTGGGGGCACCGGTTGCAGCGCCGATGATCACTCCCGTGAGCGATACGGCGCAGAAGGCGGTGAAGACCGAATTGCCCGCGAGCCAGAGCGTCACCGCTCCGGAGCCGAGCGTGCGCGTCACGATCGACCCCAACTCCGTCAATGCGTCGCTCTCAAATCAGGCGCCATCGGTCACCGACCAGGTCATCATCGACCGCGACGCGCGCGCCGTGGTCTACCAGGTGGTCGACAATCGCACGAATTTGGTGGTGAGACAGTTTCCGGAAGAAGCCGTATTGCGCCGCCGCGCCTATTTCCACGCGCTCGATCTCAGCAAGGACGCGCCGACGCGGGCGCGCGCAACCGACCGCCGCGCGTAACGCAAGCGATCGGACCCTCACTTCTGTGTGGCGTAGGCCTTGTCGAGATAGGTCGATCCGGTGGCCGGATCGGTCACGACATTGGCGATCAATGCCGTCCCCTGCTGCACCAGCGAAAACTTGGTATCGCCGACCCGGAACGAGCTGTCCTTGATCAGCACGTCCTGATATTTGCTGGTGCCGTCGCTCTGATAGTGGACCTTGGCGCGGAAGCCATCGACGTTCGACACCGAGATGTTGAACGACTTGTTGTTGGCGTATTTGCCGCTCCAGCTGCCCTCATAGAGCTTCGGATCGACGGCCACATAGGGCGTCTTCGACGGAACCGTCAGGCCGGCGGCCTTGTAGTTGGCCGACAAGATGCTCAATACGTCCGCCATGCCGGGGGCTCCGTCGTGAACCGGTCGATCAGGCGCGGCCCGAGAGGCCAGCGGCGATATTGCAGTTGATGTCGATCAGCGACTTCAGCTTCGCCGGGTCCGGATTCATCTGGATGTCGATGGTCTGCTTCATCACGAACACGCTGATGTTCGCGATCTTCTGACGCACCTCGAGCGGTTGCGGATTGTCGGCGCCCTCTGCGGCGCTGAGGAAGATCGACCACAGGCGGCGATTGAACAGCAATGCATGATCGAGCGCCTTGTCGAGGCCATTCCAGTTTGCCTGGACTTCCTGCAGCTGCCGCGCGGCCTTCAACAGCGCCTGCGCTTCGATTTCACGGGGGGAGGCCGTCGTCGTTGACGTACGGGCGTAGGCCTGGGCTGCATTCGACATTAATGACCTCGATGGGATGCGGATTTCTCGGGCCGCGGAGACGCAATTCTAGCGCTCCATATTTATGCATCCGGCGCCTTTAAATATGGTTAGCAGGCGTTACGAAATGCGCCGTTCTGACGGCAGGGAAAGATACCGTAATATCCCGGAGACAAAGAAAAACGGCGGGGTTTCCCCCGCCGTTGTCGAAGTGCTTGTCGGCGCGTTTAGCGGAGCAGCTGCAGCACGCTCTGCTGCGACTGGTTGGCCAGAGCAAGCGCGGACACCGCGATCGACTGGCGGGTCGACAGCGCCTGGCTGTTGGCCGCTTCCTCGTTGGTGTCGGCCAGCGTCAGGTTCGACGAACCGGTCTGCAGCACGTTGATCAGGTTCTTCGAGAAGTCCTGGCGGATCTGCACGATCGACAGGTTCGAACCCAGCGTCGAGGCTTCGCTGCGCAACGAGGAACTCGCCGAGCTCAGCGACGCAATGACGCTGTTCGCCGAGTTGTTGTCGAGGAAGTCGGTGCCGGCGGCCAGCGATTTCAGGCCGAGGCCGGTGGCATTGAAGGTGACGCCGCTGATCGCGAGCGTCGACTTGCCGGTCTCGTTGAAGGTCAGCTTCAGGTTGTCGCCGTTCAACAGGTTGATACCGTTGAACGAGGCGTCCTGCGCCGTGGTCGTGATCTGCGCGATGGTGTTGTTGTACTGCGTCACCAAGGCGGCGCGCGCCGACTGCGAGGCCGGATCGGCAACCGGAGCCGTCCCGGCTGCGCTGAACGTCGCAGTGCCGCCGCCGGTGTTGGTGAAGGTCACCGCACCGATCGTCGAGGACGCCGCGTCGTTGGTCGTGGTGATCACGAGCTTGTTGGAGCTGTCGAGGCTCGCAGTCAGGTTGCTGGCCGCGAGCGACGCATTCAGCTGCGTCAGCGAGCTGCTGGCCCCGAAGGTGAAGCTGAAGGCGGGCTGACCGGCCGAGGCCGCGATCGCCAGCACGTCGCCGCTCTTGATCGTGGTGCCGTCGACGAGGTTGGCGGACGTGCCGCCGAGCGCCGCGGTGGAGGTGACCTGCGACCTCGTGGTGTAGCCGGTCGGGCTCTGCAGCACCTGGTTGGCGATCGACTTTGCGGTATCGACCAGCTTCTGCAGCGAGGTGATGCCGGTGTTGGCAGCCTGCAGCACCTGCACACCATTGCCGATGCCATCGAGCAGGTTGTTGATGTCGCTGGCGCGGTTGTCGAGCGACTGTGCGGTGAAGAAGTTGGTCGGGTTGTCGAGCGCCGTGTTGACCTTCTTGCCGGTGGCAAGGCGGTTCTGCGTGGTGGAGAGCAGATCGGCGGTGGACTGGAGGGAGAGGAGGTTCTGACGAACGGAGGAGGAGAGAATGATACCGGACATTTTCATACCTTTCTGGTGTGAAACTGAGGAAAAAACCGCGCCAATCCTTTCTGATCGGGCGGATGGCCGATCCTGCCGGTCAAGCCTCGAAGGAAAAAGAAATCTCCAACGCGGCATTTAAGGCAAATGCCGAAGAATAAAATTGTCGCCATTGGGCGAAGTTCGCCGCGAAAACTACTGAGACGATTGCCGATTTCGGCCGAGGGCTATTACTCGCGCGGCCCCGCCGTTCACCAAGCGTTAACCATCATGGGAAAGGATCGCTGTCGCATCGGCCCCGGGCCGCAACGGCGGCTGCTAAGCAGCGCCGAACATGTTCCGCTAGCGGCGACATCGCACGACTGCCGGCAAAGGAGAACGGTCATGGCCCTGAAGGTTGAACTCAAACCGAACGAGCGCATCATCGTCGGCAATTGCGTGATCACCAACACCGATCAGCGCGCCCGCCTGTTGATCGACGGCGACCGCATCCCGATCCTGCGCGAGAAGGATATCCTGACGCCGGAGACCGCGGACACGCCGGCGAAGCTGATCTATCTCGCGGTGCAGCTGATGTATCTGTCGCCAGACCCGATGGCGCACCACCCGACCTATTTCAGCCTGGTGCGCGACATCATCACCGCGATGCCCAGCGCCTGGCCGTTCATCGAGAGCGTCAACAACCTCATCCTCAACGGCGATCTCTATCACGCGCTGAAGGAATCCAAGAAGCTGATCGCGCACGAGGAGAAGCTGCTGGAAACCGCGCGCGGTCAGCGAAACGGCAATCAGGACGATACCCGCAAGAGCGCGTAGCGCTTCCTGTCTTGACGCGTCTTCCTCACGCGAACCGGCATCCACTTCGCTTGAAAACGCTCTAGCCCTCGCCTGAACGAAAAAGGCCTCCCCGAGGGAGGCCTTTTTGCTAGCTGGAGATGAGGGGCAAGCGATCAGGCGATCGGCAGATATTTCAACAGCGTGGTCTGATACAGCATCGACGTGGTCTGGTACGACGCCTGCAGGCTGGTCTGCAGCGCCAGGATCTTGGTCGCGACCTCGTCCTGATTGACGCCCTCGACCGAGTCGAGCATCGTTTCCGCCATGGCCTTGAGCTGGGTCTGACGATCGGTGGCCGCCTTGGTCGCCGTCTGCGCGCCGGCGAACTCGGCCTGCACGTCCTGGATCTGCTGCTGGCCGTTCTGCGGCGCAAGATTCCCGCTGACGCGCTGCGCGAGCGCCGTCACCTGCGCGCTTGCATTCGGGTTGCTGGCGTTGGTGGTCACCGCCGCATACACCGCGACGTTCTGCAGCAGGTAGCGGAAGGCCTGCTCGTTGGCGCGCGCGCCATACTGCACGGTGATCGACTGATCGACCTGCGCGACGGCGGTGCCGCGCGCCGATCCCGGGCCGTTCTCGCCGGTGTACCAGTACACGGTGTTGTCAGGCGTGCCAGCGACCAGGTTGGTCGCGGTATCGAACGGCGGTCCCCCTACCCTGAGCGGCGCCGGGGTTGCGGTCGTGTTGTTGGCGATGCCGAGCGCGCCGAGTGCGGCCGCATTCGAGCTCGAGATCGAGAGGCTCGCGCCGTCGGCGCCATGCAAGGTGATCGCACCATTGCTGATGGTCGACGGGTTCTTGGTGCCGCTGACCTGGTCGATCTTCGCCATCAGCGTCTGCACGCTGTCGGTGATGTTGAGCTGGTTGCCGGTGGCGCCCGAGGCAACGAAGGTGATCGGGGCGCCGTTGACCGTGATGGTGTCGCCGGCCGCGAAGCTCGTCGACAGCGAGTTGGTGCCCGCCGCGCCCGAAAGGGCCGTGGCACCGCTGATCGGCGCCGGCGGCGCGTTCTGGTTGTTGACGGCGGCGCCCGCGACGGTCGCGACCGGATTGAAGAAGTTGTTGGACGCCGCGACCGCGGACGCCGCGACCAGCGACGTGTCGCTCAGCGTCTTGATGGACGACGTCAGCGTCGATTGAAGGTTGGCCGTCGTCGCCGTGGTGTCGGCACCGATCAGGAACGAGCCGGCCGGCGGCGGGTTCGTGGTCGTCGCCGTGAGCTCGATCGCATCGGTGGTGCCGTCGGGCAGCGTGAAGTTGAACTTGATCTTGTCGCCATCCTTCGGATTGACGGCGCCGAGATCGACCGAGGTGGACTTCGGCGTACCGGCCGGCTGGGTCACGGTGGCGCCCGTCAGTGACGATTGCACCGACAGCAGCTTGAGGCCGAACGGCGAGCCGTCCTCGGCGACGCTGGTCACTGTCGTGGTCGCCGGCGGCGACGAGACGCTCAGGCGTCCCATCAGGCTGGTGCCCTGATCGGCCTGCTTGCGCTCGTTGATGAGCTGGGTGAGGCCGGCCTGGGTTGCGGTGCCCTTCAACATGGTGTCGGCGGACACCGTGGCCGGCGTATCCATGGCGCGGCCGGAGAACAGATAGCGGTCGCCCGACTGGCTGTTCAGCATCGCAACCGCATTGGAGAACGCGGCCTGCGCCGTGATCTGGCCCGACGTCTGCCCGCTGTTGTTGAGCGTCAGCGTCGCGGTCGTCGCGGCGTTCTTCACCTGGCTCCCGACGTCGGACAGCCCCTGCAGTGTGAGGTTGGCGACACCCAGCCGCGTGTTGAGGTTGGTCGCAGTATCCGAGAACGCGTTGATGCCGCTGATCTGGGCGCGCAGGCTGAGCGCGAAGCCGCGATCGAGCCCCTGCCCCGCATAGGTCGTCGATACCTTGCCGGTCGCAAGCTGCGTCGTCAGGTCATTGAGCTGACTGCGCAGGTTGAGGATCGTGGTGCCGATATAGGAAGTTCTGCCGCTTACGCCGTCGATCGACATGTTACCCTCACGTGAGCTGCAGCAGCGCGTCGTACATCTGCTTGATCGACGACATCACGCGCGCGTTGGCGGAATAGGCATTCTGCAGCGACAGCAGATGCGCCATCTCCTCGTCCATGTTGACGCCGGAGGTCGAGTCCATCTTGGTCTGCAACGTATTCAGCACGACGTCCTGACCGTCGGCCAATTGCTTGGCCGCCGTCGCCGATTCACCCTGCTGGCTGATGAACTGCTTGGCAAAGTTCAACAGCGTACCGGTGAACGGCGCGCCTGATGTGCCAAGGCCGGTCTTCGGCGAATAACTGTACGACGCGTTCGACAGCTGGTTCAGAATGAGGTTCGCGCGCGTGGTGTCGCCGGCCGGTGTCTGCGGATTGGTCGAGTACACGACCATGCGCGAGGGATCGCCGACCAGGGCGGTGTTGACACTGATGCGCGCGGCAAGGCCGGTCGACTGCGAGCCGTTCGCGGTGATCGCGCCGGTGTAGAGCCCGCCATTGTCGGTGAACAGCGGAAGCTGCGGATCGCCCGACGTCAGCGACGAAACGGTCGACGTGACCGAGGCCGCGGTCACATCGGCCTTGTTGGCGGCGCCGTCGTCGAGCACGCGCAGGGTCGACCCGGACGGATTGGAGAATTGCAGGCCGGTTCCGCCGAGCGCACCGTTGAGCTGCGACAGCACCGAGCTCATGCCGCCGGAGAAATCCACGCCCAGCACCTCGTCGTTCGGATTGACGGTTGCGGTGTTGCTAAGCGGCAGCACGCTCGGATCGTCGACGCGGACGAGCGACAGATTGTGCGTGACGCCAGTGGTGTTGTCCTTGTAGGAGACGTGGATGGTGTTGCCGCTCTGCAGCCCCGAGAGATCGAGGTCGAAGCCGGTCTGCGCCCCCGCCGTCGCCGCGGTGCCCGCGGTCGTCTTGTCCGACAGCGCGCTCGACATCGCGGCGGCGAACTGGTCGATCTGCGTCTGGGCCTGCGCCAGCGTGTTGTCGCGCAGCTCGAGATAGGCGGCGATCTTGCCTGACCGGATCGAGTTGGTCGACACCATGTCATAGGTGCCGCCATGCGGGAAATTGATGGTGATGGTACCGACAGTGCTCTTGGTCGGGTCGGTGTTGTACTGCGTGTTGGGCGTCATCGTGCCCTGGGCATTGAAGCTGAGCGTCGCCGCTTCGGTGCCGACCAGCTGCACGCCGGAGTTGGTGAACACGGTCACCTGGTTCTGGCTGTTGGTGACGGTGCGGATGTCCATCAGCTGCGAAAGCTGAGTGACGTAACGATCGCGCTGATCGAGCAATGCCGCGGTCGACGCATCGGCTGTGCCGCCGTTGGCCTGCAGCTGCACATTGAGGCGCGCGATCTGCTGCATCGCATTGTTGGCGGTATTGACGGAATCGCTGATGCCGGCCTCGGCGTTGGCGCGCAGCGTCTGGATGCCCTGCGAGGTCGCGTTGAGCTGCTGCGCCATGGACTGCGCGGCGTTGACGACGCCGATCCGGGCTGACTGCGAGTCCGGGCTGGTCGACAAGCCCTGCACCGCGGTCAGGAACTTGTTGTAGGCGTCCTCGATCGTGCCGGTGGAGTCGGGATTGCCGTAGACGCCCTGCAGATTGGCAAGGAAGCTCGAGCGGACGTCGGCGTAGGACGCGCCCGACGTCTCGGTGCGAAGCTGGGTCTGCAGGAATTCGTCGAGCTGGCGGTTGACGCCGGTGATGAGAACGCTCGACCCGAACTGGCCGGTGGTGCCGGTATCCTGGTTCAGCGTCTTCCTGACGTAGCCCGGCGTCTCCGCGTTGGCGACGTTCGACGACACGAGCGAGAGCGAGGCCTGCGTGGCGCGCAGGCCCGACATCGCGGTGGAAAGGGCTTGGCTCAAACCCATGATGTGTACTCGCCTTTACTGCTTCACACGCGCATGTCTGATGCGATCAGCGCACGACGTTCAGGAGGTCCTGCACCATCGAATTGGTTGTCGTGATCACCTTGGTGTTGGCCGAATAGGCTTGCTGGGTCACGATCAGCTTGGTGAACTCGTCGGCGATATCGGTGTTCGAGCTCTCGAGCGATGAACCGACGATGGTGCTACCGCCCTTGCCGAACAGCGCGCCGCCGGATTCGTCGGTCGCCTCGAACGCACCACCGTCGATGCGCTTGAGGAAGTTGGTGCCGTTGAAGGTCGCCACCGAGATCTCGGCGAGGTCGATGTTGCGGCCGTTGGTGTAGTTGCCGACGATGCGGCCGTTGGTGGAAACGCTGACCGACTGCAGCTGGCCGGCTGGGAAGCCGTCCTGCTGGATCTGGTTGACCTGGACGTTGCCGTTGGCGTCCGCGAACTGGGTCACGCCGCCGGAGCCGAAATTGATCACGGGGCTGCCGAGCGACACGCCGTTGACGACGGCATTGTTGAGCGCGACCGAGGAGATCGCCGGCGACATCTGGCCGTTCGCCCCGAAAGTGAAGTTGATGTTGGCGTTCTGCCAGGAGACCTGCGTTCCGGTTGCATTGGGATTGACCTGATAGAACAGGTTCCAGCTATCGGTATGTCCGGAGCCCAACGAGGAGCTGTCGGTCTTGGCCCAGCGGAATTGCAGGTTCACCGGCGCACCCGACACGTCGTAAGCCGTGACGGCGCCGCCCGAGACGGATTGGTTCAGGAAGGTCGAGTTGTCGTTGCCGACCACCTGACCGGTGCCGACCGTGCCGCCGCCGCCGCGGGTCGCAACCGCCGAGCCGGTGAAGCCGAGCGCCGCGAGCGCGGTCGTGTTCGAGCTGGTCACATTGAGGTCGGCCGACGTACCCGAGTGCAGGGTGATCTTGCCGCCGCTGATGGTCGATGGCGTCGCGGTGCCGGTAATCGCGTCGATCTTGGCGAGCATCGTTCCGATGCTGTCGGTGACGTTGAGCTGGTTGCCGGTCGCGCCCGAGGCCACGAAGGTGATGACGGTGCCGTTGACCGTGATCGTATCGGCGGGCACCACCGGCGGGCCGGCGGAGCCGGCGCTGAAGCTGGCATTGATCGAATCGCTGCCCGCAGCGCCCGAAAGCAGGGTCGCGGCGGTATTGGCGACCGACGGCGTCGCCTTGTTGTTTTGCGCGGTACCGGTGACGGAGGAATCGGTGTACGGCGCGGCCGGCGTGCCCAGCACCAGCGGGTTATGTCCGGCGCTGAATGCGCCCGGCCGGATCAGCTCGGAGCCCGGAACCGAGGTGTCGTGCGCGGTGGTCAAGGGATAGGACGCGAGGTTGGCGCGATAGTCGATCTTGGTGGTCTGCTGCGCCGGCAGGAAGTCGTTTTTGAACCGCAGCGTTTGCGGCGAAGAGCCCGAGGGGTTGCCGGTGGTCGGATCGATCGGGACGCCCTCGAGATAATAGCCGGCGCCGTTGACGAGGTAGCCGTCCTTGTTGAGCTGGAAATCGCCGCGGCGGGTGTAGCGGTCGACGCCGTCGAACACCGGCGAGCCGTCGGTGAAGCCGCCCGGCTTTTGCACCGCGAAAAAGCCGTTGCCGTTGATCGCCATGAAGGTCGCGACCGACGCCGACTGCACGTCGCCCTGCACCGAGTTGGTTGAACGCGACTGCGCCGTGACGCCGCCGGCGAGCTGCGCGGTCAGCGCGGTCTGCGGAACGAGGTCGAGAAACGAGGTATCGATGCGCTTGAAGGCCGTAGTCTGGGAGTTGGCGATGTTGCCGGAGATGTTTTCGAGCGCGTACGACCCTGCGCGCAAGCCACCGACCGCCGTCGTAAGAGCGCCGAAGATACCCATGACATGTTCTCCAATTCGATTCCCGGCGGCTGGCAATCACAGGAATGGCCGCATCGGCGGAGCATGTCGCAAAGGTCGTGCCACGAAACGAAACGTAACAAAATCATGCGCTTGAAAAAAAAGCCCCGGCCGTTTAACCGGGGCACAATTGCCGGGCAGGCAACAATTGCCGGGACAGAGCGCAGGCCTGGCCGCGCTCATTCGTCTTGGTCGGACGCGCTTTCTTGACGCGAGCCGGTACCCACTTCACTCGCAAACGCTGTGGGCGTCAGGTCGCCGAGGGTGCGGCCGGGTGGAACACCAGCGCAAAGCCGTCCATGCAGTAGCGCAGCCCGGTCGGCTTCGGGCCGTCGTCAAAGACATGGCCGAGATGGCCGCCGCAGCGGCGGCAATGCACCTCGGTGCGCAGCATGCCGAAGGTGCGGTCCGACGTGGTGCCGATCGCATTGTCCAGCGGCTTCCAGAAGCTTGGCCAGCCGGTGCCGCTCTCATACTTGGTCTCGGACGAGAACAACGGCAGGTCGCAGCCGGCGCAGGCGAAGGTGCCCTTGCGGTGCTCCTTCAGCAGCGGGCTCGATCCCGGCCGCTCGGTGCCCTCCTTGCGCAGGATCTCGTATTGCTGCGGCGTGAGTTGCGCGCGCCATTCGGCGTCGGTCTTCTCGATCTCGAATTTCTCGGCGGCCTGCGCCGGCGAGGCGCGCAGCCAGCGGAAGGCGGCAAGGCCGAACAGGCTGGCGACGGAAGCAAGCAGGATGCGGCGATCGATCATCAATCATCTCCGATGCGGGCGGCCAAAGCTGGCGAACAAGACTGGCTTGCCACCAAATACGAACCCCGCCGCCAGACGTTACATCCGCCCGTCGGAGATCCGCTCACTTTCTTGCGAGGGATGAGCAGACGGCTGCTCGCCGTCCTCAACCTGGCGGGGCGCGGGTCGCACCGGCCGCACCGCGGACGGCGGCGGACGGCGGGGCGCCGGTCCCCGGGTTCCCGCCTTGAGATTGGCCTCGGCCAGCCGCGCCTCGCGGCGGCGCTCCTTCGCACGTGCACCCTCGCGGTAACGCGCCAGCACGCCCGCCGCGGACGCGGCGCCCCTCGCCCACAGGCTGATGAAATGACCGGCGACCCGGCCGGTGGTGCCGCCGGCCCAGACCAGCTCGAACGGAGAAAACAGCCGCCAGCGGTCGTCGCCCCACAGGATGCTGCGCGCGATCAACTGCCCGGCGAGCGCCGAGGTGTTGAGCCCCTGCCGGCCGAAGCCGCTCGCCACCCACAGGCCCCTGCGCAACTGGCCGATCTGCGGCATGCCATGCACGGTGACGCCGACTGCGCCACCGAACGTGTCGGCGATCGGAACCTTGCCGAGCTGAGGAAACACCGTGGCGATGCGACGCTGTACCGCCGCACCGAGCCGCTTCGGTCGCGCGTCCCAGGTGGTTTCGGGACTGGCCCACAACAGGCGATCGCCATCGACGACACGGAAGTGGTCGATGCCGTCGCTGTCGACGACCGAGCCGGAAAAGGCGATCGCCTCCGCCAGTCGTTCCCCGAGCGGTTCGGTCAACGCCGCATAGCGCCACACCGGCAGCAGTGTATCCGACAAACGCTTGAGCGGCGCACCGAGATGGATATTGCCGGCGAGGACGATATGGTTGGCACGCAACCGCGCCGTCGGCGTCACGATGCGCTTGCGAATGCCGGAAAAATCGATGCTGACGACCGGCGTCTCCTCGAAGATCCGCACACCCGCCCGCATCGCCAGCGCGGCGAGACCGTGCACATATTTGCGGCCGTCGATCTGGAACGCCTTCGGATAATAGATGCCGTGGAAATAGCGCCCGGTCCTGAGCACGCTGCGCACCCGATCGACCTGCCAGCCTTCGACTTCGGTGGCGAATTCCTCGCCCAGCGTCTGCAGGCGGCTGATCAGCGCTTCGCCGACATCGACATTGGAGACTTCCAGCGCGCCGTCGCTCGCCCTGATGCCCGGGATAAGATCCTCGGTGGCGGTGGCGCGAACGTAATCGGCGCCCTCCTTCGACAGCGCCCATAACTCGCGGGCATCGTCGAGGCCGACGCGCTCGATCACATCCGATATCGGCAGGCCGAAACCCGGCATCACGGTGCCGAGATGGTGGCCGGAGGCGTTCCAGCCGACCTGGCGACCCTCGAGCACGGCGACGCTGGCGCCAAGCCGCGCCGCCTCGCGGGCCACGGTCAGGCCGGCCAGCCCCGCCCCGACCACGCAAATGTCGACGTCGAGGTCGAACGCCAGGCGGTCGCGGGACGGCGAGGCCGCCTCGTCGGGGCCGTCCGCCGCACTTGTGGAAGTCTCGCTCATGTCGTTTCTTACGAACCGCTGCGGCGCTTGTCACCTTGTCCAGGGCATCCGCCTGTAGAATTAATTCGACCAGACCGAATCGAGATGGAAGTCCATGCGCCGTTTGCTGCTGCTGCGTCACGCCAAGACCGAAACCGACGCGCCTTCGGGGCAGGACCAGGACCGTCGTCTCGACGACCGCGGCCACCGCGATGCGGCGGAAATCGGCGGCTGGATCGCCCGCCATCCGCCCCTGCCCAATCTGGCGCTGGTGTCGCCGGCGGTCCGCACCACGCAGACCTGGGAGATCGTGCGCGAAGCGCTGAAGGGCGCCGGACCTGCGCCGAAAGTCGAATTCGTGCCGGAACTCTACGGCGCCGATCCGGCGCAGTTGCTGACCGCGATCCGGATGGCCTCCGTCACCGACCCGAAGCGGCTGATGCTGATCGGCCATAATCCCGGCATGCACGAGCTCGCGCTGACGCTGACCGGCAGCGGCGACGAGGCCGCCAAGCGCGCGCTCGGCGACAATTTGCCGACCTCAGGGCTCGCCGTCTTCGACTTCGCGACCGACGACTGGAACGAGGTCTCCTTCCGGCGCGGCAAGCTCGTGCTGTTCGTTAGCCCTAAACTGTTGAAGCAGGCCTCGCGCGGCTGACGCAAGCGGACAACGCAGCTCTGCCATGCTATGTTGATGCCGGCGCGACAGGGGGACCGGTTCGCGGCGACACGACGAGCTACCGAAGAAAAAGAAGGCGCGCGTCCCGGCACAGGGACCAAACGGCTCCAGACCAATCGCGGACAGGAGGCGCAGATGTACAAGTCAATTCTCGTGCCGATCGACCTCGCCGATACCGATCTGGCGAAGCCGGCGATCGCAACCGCTGCGACGCTGTCGCAAACCTGGAACGGGGCGGTGCGTCTGCTCAACGTATTGCCGATGACGCCGGTGATGCTCGCCGAATATGTCCCGGCGGATTTCGACAGCCAGCAGCGTGAAACATCGGAGGAAGCGCTTGCGATCGTCGCGCGCGAATCCGGCATCGCTCCCGGGCGCATCTCCGGCGTGGTCCGCCAGGGCGGCATCTATCACGAGATCCTCGAGGAGGCCGCGACCATGAAGGCCGACCTGATCGTGATGACCTCGCACCGCCCGGCGATGCGCACCTACTTCCTCGGCTCCAATGCCGGGCACGTCGTGCGCTACGCCAAATGCTCGGTGCTCGTGGTGCGGCACTAGCGGGATAAGTTATGGGGCCGTCGCAGGCGGCGCTGCCAAAATATCGAAAACAACCCCATGCACAGTAGCCGGCCGGCGCGGCGAGGCGACAACGCGGCTTGACACGTCGGGCAACTCAAGGATATTCTTCTAATAATCCGAAATTGCGCTCGAACACCCCGCGCGTCGCAGGCGGGAGAGGAAACGCGCACTATTTGCGGCCGCGACCTGATCTCATCCTGCCTTGATCCGACCAGGACGCGGACTCACTCGCCTACGGCCGTGGTGGAATTGCGCCTGCGGTCATGGTGGAATTGGCCTGCACGGGTCCTCAAGGGCGCAGATTAGCCCTGCCGCAAAGGCAACTCCAGTTGCGGCCATGGCATTTGCAATCAGCAGGGAGAGAACGACAGGCGTTAACATGTGCGTCTCAGACCTAGCGAGTCAGACTGGCGAGCGAACTGCGTGTCGGTTGATTTGGCTGAGCGCTGCGTCCGGCAGGTTTCTCCTTGCTGCATCGCGGATTTGACTTTCTGGAATGCCCGCGACTCTATTTGGCGGACGCGCTCGCGCGAGATGCCATACTCGATCGCGAGCGCGTCGAGTTTGGGAGGAGCCTCGGTGAGTTGGCGCACCGTGAAGATATGTCTTTCGCGCGGACTGAGAGTTTGAATGGCAGCTTTCAAGGCTGCGCGACGTTGCGCCAGTTCTTCGTCTTCAGCGAACTTGATGTCATGGCAAGGTGAAGGATCGACCAGTCGTTCGAGTGCATCACCCGCCTGCGGCGCGTCGTTGAGCCGGGAATTCAAGGAGACGTCGCCGCGCAAGCGACGATCCATATCCACGACGTCACGTTCAGATACTTTGAGGCGTTCAGAGATTGTCTTGGCTTGATCCGGTCGCAGATCCCCGTCATCGAGAGCCGAAATCGCGCTCCTGGTTCGCCTCAGTTTGAAGAACAGCTTCTTCTGTGCAGAACTCGCCGAAATCTTCACCAGCGACCACGACCGAAGGACATATTCCTGGATTGTCGCCTTTATCCACCACATCGCATAGGTCGAAAGCCGAATCCCGCGCTCTGGATCAAAGCGCCGCACCGCCTGCATCAAGCCAACATTTCCCTCGGAAACGATGTCCGCGATTGGCAAGCCGTAGCCCCGGTAGCGCATCGCGATCTTCGCGACGAGACGCAGATGGCTGGTGACGAGGCGATAGGCTGCATCGCGGTCGCCGTGCTGACGCCAGCGCCGTGCGAAGCGGGTCTCCTCCTCCTGAGTCAGGATCGGAAACTTGCGAATTTGGCCGAGATAGTGCGTTAGCCCGCTGCCGATGGATGGCTGCAGTTGAGAGACGGTTTGATGCATTTGCCCCTCGCAAGAGCTTCCTAGACGTCAATGGAAACAGTGTCCGGACCATCGCGCCCCTGCTGACGTCCAGATCCGTTACCGTGATCGGTGGCGGCCTCCGGCTCCGGCTCTACAAGGTGCAGGGCATCAACGATGTCGTCGAAGCTGACGGCATTATCCTGAGAGGGCTGGCTTGGTCCCGCAACCGCGCAACCGTTTGCGGCCCAGGATGACAGGATTGCCCGCTTCTCGTACGGCGTCAGATCGCAGTCGTCGACGACGTCCATCGGATGAGCGAATGCACCGGCCGGGTCCAGCAGCGCGGCCATTTCAAGCGTTGTCGTGCGTCCCTCGATCCTCGGCAGCAGCGCGCAGAGGCGGTCGGGGAACGCGTCTCGCAGAAGTCCTGTCGCAGAGGCCTGCTCTTCGCTCAATCGGCGCTCGATATAGCGGCGTTCAAGGTCCGAAAGACGCGTTGCGAGCAGCCTGCGATAGCGGTCGATATTCCTTCGGTGCGCGCGCAGCCGTTGCAGGTTCGCTTCGAGCATGATCCACCCCCGGCCTCAGGCAGCGATGGCACGTTCGGTAGAGCGCAATCGGCAGGGCTTGCCTCCGGGAGAATTCCGGGGACCGCCATCGAGCTCGCACAGCGCTTCCAGTATCTCGTCGATCGAAACCGGCTTCTTCAGTCCGGCAGGCGAACGCATCGAAGGGCAGGATGCGATTGCAGAGGCATCCGACGCCCAGGATGCCAGAATTGCTCGCTTCTCGGCGACTGTGAGGACCGGGTGATTCACCACATCCTTCGGGTGCTCGAAGACGGTGCCGGGATGAAGCAGCGCGTTGAAGTCGAAAACATTGTCGTCGGCGGTCGTCGGCCGCATGGTGTCCTCCTTTTCATTGACGATGAGCGGCGGCCGCGCAACGCGTCGCGCGGCTGCCAACCGGAGCCTTGACTAGGCTGCTTTGGCTTCAAGCTTCTGGACGTTGTCGGCCGGTGCGCCGTTGATCGCGATCCGGCGCGGCTTCATGGCTTCCGGGATTTCCCGGACCAACTCGATCTTGAGCAGGCCATTGTCGAACGCGGCGCTCTTGACCTGGACATAGTCCGCCAGATTGAACTGGCGCTTGAAGTTGCGGGTCGAGATTCCGCGATAGAGGAAGTCCCGCTCGGCCTTGTCGGACTTGCTGCCTTCGATCGTGACCACGTTCTGCTCGGCCGTGATCGTGATATCGCCGGGCGCAAAACCGGCAACCGCCAGCGAAATCTGATAGCGGTCCTCCGCCAGCCGTTCGATATTGTAGGGGGGATAGTTGTCCTCGCCGGCCCGCTGGGCCATTTCCGCGAGGTCGAACAGGCGGTCGAAGCCAACGGTCGAGCGCCACAAGGGAGAGAAGTCGTAAGTGCGCATAGCCAAATCCTCCTAAGAGCAAGATGGATACGAGCGACACCGGACACTACCGGTGCCCGCCTCAGTGCCCGGGCCCTTGCGGCGCCCAGACGCCACCGCTTGGTGGCGACAAAAAAATTAGCAAGGTCGCTTTTGGTTTCAAGAGGGGGGCAGAAAATTTTCTGGAGACCGTCAGCGGCGGCCCGGCGCCTCCGGCTTTCGTTAACAGACACCGAGGGAGCTCCGTCGGCCCCGGTTGCGCCGATGAAGACTGCGGCCCGGTGCATTGGCCAGGGAAACGCCCGTTCACCAAGGGCGCAGCAATGCGGGCGGCGCCTTCAGCGCTGCCCGCATGATTTGGCCTGGAGTACGATCCGGAAAAGCGGGATGCGGTTTTCCGAAGATGTCCATGTTCAGACAAGAAGCCAAAGCGCGATGGCGATCCAGCACGATCTCGTCGCCCGCTAATGGGTGTTGATAGCAATGCGCTTGACGCCTTCTCGCGGTTTGTCGGATTTCGGCAAGGAGATCGTCAGGACGCCGTTCTTGAACGATGCCTCCGCCCTGTCCTCGTGCACGCCCTCGAGCGGGATCTGGCGCTCGAAAGAGCCGTAATAGCGCTCGGTGAAGTATTTGCCCTCGCCGTTGCGCTCGGCTTTCTTCTCACCGCGGATGGTCAGGACGCCATTGGCAATTTCGACCTGGACGTCCTTCTCCGTCATGCCGGGCAGCTCCGCCGAGATGGTCAGGTTCTTGTCGCCATCGTTCAGCTCGAGCCTTGGCCAGCCGAAGCGGCCCTCCATGAGCGGACCGGTGCCGCCGAAGCCGCGAAACACATCGTCAAACAGACGATTCATCTCCCGATGCAACGTCATGAAGGGATCGTAGGTATCGCGCACGGGCGCAAGCTCCTGGTTCTTTGTCCAGGGAATGAGATCACGAATAGCCATGTTTCTTCTCCTGCTGATACGGGTTTGTTCTCCTGTTGATACGGGGCGGTGCGGGCGCACGTGCCCACACCCGGCGTCCCGATACTGTGGCTGCGGTCAAGATCTGCGGTTCTTTCAAGCGCCTCCTTTGATTTTTAAGCTGCTTTGATCTCGTGCGCGCCTGCAAGGCGTTGCATCTGGTCCTCGGCTGCCGCGGCCAGGCGGAGCAACCTCTGCCGGAGTTCACCCGGCAGGTCATGCTGCGCCAGCAGCTTTTGGCAGTGCGACACGACGCGACGTTCGCTGTCGACGAGAAAAGCGCGCACGTTCTGCGGAAGCGGCCGCCCGCCCTGCGATACGGGCGGCCAGGATGCAGGCTTGGACATCTTCGGCCTCGTCGGCTTCAGCTGACACGGGGCAGGTCCCGCTCGTCATCCCAGGGAAGGCGGAACATGCCGGGGTGGCTGCTGTCCGGCAGCAGCAGGGTGTCGACCTTGAACAGCGGCGCGCCGGGCTTCCAATCCATCCAGCGCATCGAATCGAGATAGCGGACGGGTGGGAGCGGCAATACATGGCCGGCTCGATCGGACATAGCTTTGGGCGTGCTGTCCATGGCAATGGCGCCGGTCGGCGACAACATCGCCAATGCGAAGGTGCCGGCGATAAATCTCCGGCTACGGCTGAAAGTCTCGAGCGTGGCGGAGACGGGTTTTTGATTCCTGGCCATCTCATCCTCCTGTCGGTACGAAGCTGATCCATCCGATCGTCAGAAAGCTGAGGACGAACATGAGCCAATGCAGTACAGCCGTCCCGCTTTTGCGCGATCGAGTTTGCATGCGTCTGCTCATCTTGGGTCTCCTGGTATGTCTCTCCTTTCTCCTTCGAGCGTGAGCCGGCCATCGTCGTGATGGCCTCATCGGAAGTCCATCGCCGGCGCCGCTGTGTCGGGTTTTGACCTCCACGGCCTCCCGGCGGCAACCGACTTGGGAATCGAAAAAACGCCGTTCAAGGGCTCGGGCAAAATTTTTTGCGACCTTCCAGCCGGTGCGTCGGTTCACTTTGAACGATCGTCGCTCTGAACGGTTGAGGCTTCAGGCCGCCCAGTCAGATTCAGCCGGTGCCAATCGCCGGTTTTGCCGTAACGACCTTCGCCACGCTCTTTTGTGGCCAGCGGGCCGGTCGACACTGCGCCGGTGTTCGGCGGCTGACCGGAATCCGAGATGCACGAATCCTGAGCGTGAACTGAGACAGCAAGAAACAGGATGGACGATTACCGAGACTTGGTTGCCGCCGGTTTCACCATTCTCTGCGCAGCCCTGATGCTGGTGGCGGGGCTACTGTTGCTGGGTGACCGGCCCGAACCCGCCAGTTCCGATCGGCACATCGAGCCGCCAGCCGCAGCGCCGCAGTCGATTTCAAGCATCGAACCGGTTTCGCGGCCGTGCGATCCGATGCGGACGAGACTGTTCTGATGCGACGGCCGATGCCCTCGGACGGCACGGCCCTTACCGCCGTCGCCTCCCCGGCAGACCTTCTTGACCTGCGGCGGGAGGCTGCCTTTCTCGTCACTATCAGGCAAAGGACGTCAAGCGCCAGAGCCTCACCGGCGCTCAGCCTCAACAAGGCGGTCACCGACGGTGACCGGTCGCCACGCACTCCACAGCGGCCCCTTGTGCTCACGTCGAGTTCAGCTTCTGACCGTTACGAGCTTGGAGGCCAAAATTGCAGGAGAGACATTGCTAGCCTCGGGGTGGCCTTGTACTCTCGCAACTTCAAGACTGGGGGCAGCCTTGGAAAAGGACGAACTCGAGCGCCTGGCGGGCCGCAAGTTGCGGCTGAGCTTCGAGGAGATTGTGAGCCATCCCGGCCTCCCGGAAGCGCGACGCGCCTATGTCGCGGCTTTCTGTGATTTGTACGAGGGTGATCCGTTCTTGGTTCGCCTGCTGCTACAGGCCGGCCGATTCCTCGTCTTCCTGAGCGCAGCGGTGCTCGAAGCCGCGCAGGATCCGGCGCGACGCGAAACATGGTTCACGGTCTCGGCCCTGAAGCGGCAACTCAATATGCACGGACAGGTGAGCGACCGCCAGGTCGATCATCTCCTGGCACGGCTGTGCGAGGTCGGCTTTATCGAGCAGAGCCGCGCGCCGTCCGACCGACGCGTGCGGCTCCTGGCGACCACCGACAAGCTGCGCTCGCATCACGCCGAATGGCTTGCGACGCATTTCGTGCCGCTTGCAAAGCTGTATCCCGATCATGATTACGGCCCGGTGCTGTCGCGAGATCAGGCCTTCAACGTGACCCATTGCCGCGTGGGCCTCGCATTCTTTCCGGTCTCAGTTCGCCTCATGATGACGCTGCCCGACACGATGCTGTTTTTTTCCCATGCCGCGGGGCCGCTGATTCAGAATGCGGTCCTGAGGGCCGCCATGGATGCAGGCGACCCGACCGCGGCGATCCCCTACATGGATGTGGCGGATCGCTTCGGCGTTTCACGAACTCATATCCGCAACCTGATGAACGCCGCGCAGGCGGCCGGTCTTGTCAGGATCATGGGACGCGGTGGGAGGAGCATCGAAATCACGCCGCGCCACTGGGTGAGCTACGATCATGGCCTTGCAGTTGGAATGTACCTGCATGATGCGGTCAATCTCGTGGCGATGCGCAACTGGACGGAGGCTCGGCGCAGCTCCGCCGACCAGCTTTTGATCGCGGACTGATCCTGCCGGCGACTTTTCTTTGCGCATTCGATAGGCGCAAAGTTTTCCGACTGCACTTTGCTTGGAACGGCTAGACTCAATCCGCGGCCAACCTTGCCCAATGGCCATATTTTCAGTTTCCATTCTTTTTGAGGACGATTTTGATGACCGGGATTGATAGCGGCGCGCGCGGCTCAACTGCCGTGCCGCTCCGTCCGCTGGTATGCGGCGCGTTCATTGCGATATTGGCCGCTTTTGGCCTCTACGCCGCCTTTATCTCAGGTCCCGCCATGCGCGCCGCCGCACATGATGACGTTGTGCGGATGGTTGCCGAGGAGGATCGCCGGTTCTGTAAAATGTTCGGACTGGGCACGGACACGTTCGCTGCGTGCAGCAGAGAGCTGTCGACCGTCGGGCAACGGCAGGTCGATCGCGACAATGCCGCCGCCCAAGGTCTGCTCTAGCGCTTCTCGATATTTCTCCCGAAAAGGATTTGGCTATGATCAGACGTTCGATGTTCGGACTAAGTGTTGCGGCTATCTGGATCGGTTCGGCCGCGGCGCAGAACGCTCCTCCCTCCTACCAGGCCGACCCGACGGTCTATAAGGTCATCTTCGAAGATCAGAACTTTCGTGTGATCGCGGCCACCTGGAAGAAAGGTGCGACGGACAAGGCGCACTCGCACCCTCTTCCTTTCGTGGTCTACGCGCTCGATGACTGCACCGTGCGGGTCCACAATCCGGACGGCACGACGCGCGAACTGAAGAACAAGGCCGGAGTGGCCAGCGCGGGCCCTGTGACTTCCTCGCATACGGCTGAAAATGCTGGCGAATCGGACTGTCGAGCCCTTCTGGTGGAGCGGAAATGATCCGGCACCAGACGATGTTCACCGCGGCGAACGGTCCATCGCCTCTTATCGGCTCTATCATGCGCGGCGTTAATCGAAGGACTAGCAGCATGCGTTACCGGATCGCTCCGATCGTCATCGCCGTTCTTGCATTGCTTGGCGCAATTGCGTGTCCGGCAGGGGCTGAGCAACCGACCGATACACGAGAGCCGGTGCAACGAACGGACGCGGAGAAAGCCTTCGTGCTGGAGCAGATGCGACTGTTCCTGGCCACCGTCGTGGAAGTCGAGGAAGGGCTTGGCTCGGGCGATCTGGATCTGGTCGCACGCGAAGCAGCGGCACGCGGCCGCAAGGCCAATGCCGCGCTGGTCCGGCCTCCCACCCTGGCGGCCAAGGAAAGCGACGCCTGGAAGGCGATGATCGGCTCGGTCCGTAGCGGCTTTGACCAGATCGCCGAGCAGGCGGCTGCGCGCGCGCCGGCGGCGAAGATCAACAAGACCCTTGCCGATACGATGAGGAATTGCGTTGCCTGCCATCAGGCCTATCGCATTTCCCCGGAAGCGCGCTAGGCTCGGTGATCGAGATCGACTTGTGCTCTAGTCGGCTTCGGCGGGGTCACGTTCCTCGGCCGGGGCATCGGCATGCAGCGCGGCGGCATCCGTGTGCCGGGCGCGGTGTCCTGCGCCACCCGGCTGCCTCGCAGGGCGCAAATAGAGTCAGTCGATAAGAGGTTCCTGCGACAATGGATTTATTTCATGTGCGGGTTGGAGTTGATTTCGTGCGCCTTCGTTTAACTTTTCCGATGTGAGCAATATTGACCAGCCCCGCATTGGCGCATTGGGCTAGACCGGCTTCATCGCCGTCCGAATAGGCAGTTACCGGCGACGGAGATAATGCTCCCGCCCAATACAGGGGAAAGCATGATGTCATCTGTCCACCCAAATCCGCTATACAGTCGCGCGGAGATCGGAATTCTTCCGTGCTCCAGGTGTGGCAAGCCTATGCGGTTGGCTTGCATTGAACCTGCTCAACCGGGTCATGAAGTCCGCACCTTCCAGTGCCCGGAATGCAAGACGACTGGAAGTTTTGCAGCTGCGATCTAGCCGCCACTCTAGTCGGTGTTTGCGATCTGGGGTCCGGCTCGGACTTCGCCTGCTGACCGCTCCATCAGCTTGTCGGCAGCCCGGTGCTCCCATTCCGGCTGCGCTTCCACTGTGCGGCACTTTTACTTCGAAAAGCCGGCGGCTGAATGATAAGCTAGGCGTCCCACCGCGCGGGGACGAAACGGGACATGCCAGAAAATGCCAACCACGCCATATTTGATCCCAAGGAGTTTCTCGCCAAGGTAGGCGAAGGGAAGAGCATTCTCGCGTTTCGCAAGGATGAGATCGTCTTTGCGCAGGGCGACGTGGCAGATACGGTTTTCTATATCCAGAAAGGCCGGGTCAAGGTTGTTGTCATATCCGAGCAAGGCAAGGAAGCCGTGGTCGGCATTTTGGAGCCCGGCCAGTTCTTTGGCGAAGGCTGCATGAACGGCCATTCGCTGCGTATCGCGACGACGACAGCGATGGAGGAATGCCTGGTGACCGCGATAACGAAGACCGCCATGGTCGCGGCATTGCACGATGAACCCAAATTTTCCGAGCTGTTCATGGCCTATCTGCTGACACGCAACAGCCGGATTGAAGAGGACCTGATCGACCAGCTCTTCAACTCCAGTGAAAAACGGTTGGCGCGCCTGCTGCTCCTGCTGGCGAATTTCGGCAAGGAGGGCAGCCCTCAACCGATCAGTCCAAATATCAGCCAGGAGACATTGGCCGAAATGATTGGAACGACGCGATCCCGCGTCAGCTTCTTCATGAACAGATTCCGCAAGCTCGGCTTCATCAGCTACAACGGAAAAATCGAGGTCAACAGTTCATTGCTGAACGCGGTCTTGTACGACAAGCCCGAGATCAAGCGCGAATTGTAAGAGCGGGAGGACGTACGTGAAGATTCTCCCGGCCAGAAACGACCTGTTCGCCTGAAAAGAAAAAGGACCGCGTCACGCGAATGAGGATCCTTTAGAGCGCCTTGCGCGTTGAGGCTCTATCGAGGGGTGGACCTGAAGGTGGGTTATGAGCGACGTTCCTCGCGATATTCAAAGAAAGTTCGAACGGCGGTGGGCCGCCAGATTTGCGCGGCCAGTGGAAGCGGGCCGGCCCGAAAGGCATCAATCTAAAAAGCCGGATCAGCCCCTCGCCGTTTCCCCCAAAACCGACAGAAAAACCCGCCGAATTGAACCGGCGGCCTTGAGGCGTGCGAGCGCGGAACCGTAAGCCGCACCGTTGTACCGCTTGCCAGCTGGCAGCTGTTGGTCGAGCGGTCGAGAAAGCGCCGCAGATGAAACCTCTTCGCATTCGCCGCTCGGCCTTACTTTTTCGGTTCGGGATGGAGCTCGCGCTTCTCGGCTTCGTACTGCTCGATCAAGAGCGAGAGGCCGCTTAGGGTCAGTTGATCCGTGATCCGGATCCTGAGCGAACGGTAGTGCGCGATCTTCTCGTCCAACTCCGAGCACTTGTTACACATAACCGGACTTCCGAACTGACACCAATAATGAAAAACCAACTCAATTTGAGTTAGTTCCGCCATTGGCTCGCGCAACCGATTACCTGGTTGCCCCGTAACTTGGGTGTCAGCCCATTCTTCCCATTTTAGTACTGTGGGCTGGCTGGGGCCGTTCGGTCCGTCCCGGTCACGAACGGCCCTATTTTTGTTCATCCATACTGGCGAAGACGAGGATTAGGATCAGCAAGGTAAGTGCGATCGAGACGCAACCGGCTATCGTTATGGCGTCCTATTTCATGTGCGCCGTTAACTTCTGTCGATGTGGTCAATATTGACCAGTATGTCGGCTACCGGACATGCCAGATTACCCCGATCACCGCACCGCCTTATTGGCCCCACGGTGATGAGAACGCCATCACGCGCTCCCGCCTTCTCCAACAGAGGAGCAGCGACATGCAGCGACGCCGTTACCAGCCACAAGGCGAACCTCTATACAACCGCCTTGCCGATGAGGCAGAGCGACTTCGCAAGCTAGCGAGGGGCACTCCGCCAGGTATTGAGCGTGAGAGGTTGATCCGGAGAGCACGGCAGATTGAGACCGCCTCGCACATGACCGAGTGGCTTGCCTCGCCCGGCCTGAAGGCTCCGACCTAAATGCGCACCTCATTCAGCGATAACTACACCTTGGGTAAGTTCAACCCACCCTCCTACGCGAGCTGGCTCGCCGAACTTCGCACCCTGTTTCCTGTCCCGGAAGAATTCCTTTTGGCGGACGCGATCTTCAGTTTCGCAAGCGCATTCAAGGAAGGAAAGACGCCGCAGCAGGCTTACGAGGTGTTCGATGTTTTCGTCAGCGCAGAGGCTTCAACCTGAACGACAATAGATAGGCCGCCTCAGTTGTCTTCCGTGATCTTGCCCTTGGCTTCGCAGGCGTTCGCCTAGAGGCGATTCCGTTTTGGCTGGATCCGGCACGCCTCGCGCTCGATGCTGGCCGCCACCAGCGGCGCCTTGTCGGCGGTGACGGGCGGAGAAAACACGAAGCCTTGCACGAGGTCGCAATCGAGCCCGCCGAGCACGTCCACCTCGGCCGCCAATTCGGCTCCCTCCGCCACGACCGTCATGCCGAGCCCATGCGACAGGGCGATGATGCCGCCGAGCAGCTTGCGCTTCTCCGGCGCGGTGGAAATGCCATCCACGAAGGCGCGGTCGACCTTCAGCCAGTGGAACGGCAGGCGCGTCAGATAGCCGAGCGAGGAATAGCCCGAACCGAAATCGTCGAGCGCCAGTCGGACTCCGAGACCGGAGAGCGCCGTCAGCGTGCGACTGATGCGCTGCTCGGTATGATCCACGAACAGGCTTTCGGTCAGCTCCAGGCAGAGCAGCTTCGCCGGAAAGCCGGTCTCCGCCAGCACGGCCGCGACGGCCGCATCGAAATCCACGTTCCAGATCTGCGCCGGCGAGACGTTGACCGAGACGGAGCGCGGCAGCAACCCGGCATCGAGCCAGGCGCGGCCCTGCCGGCAGGCCTCGCGCAGCACCCACAGGCCTAGATCGACGATGAGCCCGGAGCTTTCGGCGATCGGAATGAACTCTGCCGGCGAGATCGGCCCGCGCTCGGGATGGGTCCAGCGCAGCAGCGCCTCGAAGCTGGTGACGCGGCCGGTCCTCAGGTCCACTTGCGGCTGGTAATGGGCCTCGAGGGTGCCGGCCTCCACCGCGTGGCGCAGATGCCGGCCGAGATCGAGCCGTTGATCGACGGCCTGGGCATAGACCGGCTCGAACAGTTGCGCGCGGCCGCGCCCGGCCTCCTTGGCCATATAGAGCGCGAGGTCCGCATTGCGCACGGCGGTCTCCGCCGTCGCCCCGTGCTCCGGCAGGCGGGCGATGCCGATGGTGGCGCCGACGAAGGCCTCGCCCTCGGCAAGATCGACGGGGACCGACAGCTTGCCGATGAGCCGATCGGCAAGCCTGGTCAGCGCGGCGTCGGACATGCCGCATCCCTCCGCCAGCACGGCGAATTCGTCGCCGCCGAGCCGGGCGATGAAAGCGCGCGGCCCCAGCTCCTGCCGCAGCGCAGCCGCCACCTGGATCAGCAATTTGTCGCCGGCGGCATGGCCGAGGGAATCATTGACCTCCTTGAAGCGATCGAGATCGATGAGCAGCAGCGCGGCGCGTCGGTCTTGCCGCGTGCAGCCCTCGATCAGGGCGGCGAGCTGGCGCGTGAACAGCGCACGATTGGCGAGGCCGGTCAAAGGGTCGGTATAGGCGAGCTGCTCGAGTTGGCGCTCAGCCTCCTTGCGCTCGGTGACGTCCTGCACGGTGCCGATGATGCCGACGACCTTGTCGTGGGCGACCTCCGCCTTGCAGATGACCGCCAGATCGTGGGCCGTGCCGTCCGCGTGCAGGATGCGCAGGTCGGTGGCCTCGGTCCTTCGGGTGCGGACGACCCTCCTCTGCAGATCCTTGAAGCGGTCGGCGTCGCCGTCCAGGAAATAGGGCCGCATGCTCTCGTCGGTCGGCTCGAACGTGTCGGGGTCGAAGCCGAGAAGCTGGTAGAGTTCGGGCGCCCAGGTCGTGCGGCCGGTGTCCAGGCGGTAGCTCCAGGTGCCGATCTTGCCGAGCCGGTGAGCTTCCTCCAGCGCCCGCGTGCGCTGGTCGAGCAAGGCCTTGGCCGCCCTGAGCTGGGTGATGTCGCTGGATGTGCCGCGATAGCCGAGAAAGCTGCCATCATCGGCGTAGATGGGCTTGCCGCTGGTGCAGATACTGACGCGCGACCCGTCCTGGCCGATCAGCGTATAGATGAAGTCGCGAAAAGGGCGATGGGCCTCCATGTCGGCCCGGTGCCGCGCCATGGCCTCGCCGTCCTCGGGGGCATAAGCCAGCTCCCAGCGCGCCTTGCCGCCAGACGCAACGGTCTGGAAGGCCGCATTGCCGGCCAGCGACTTGGGATAGGGCAGCAGCCGGTGGGCAGCGTCGCTCTCCCAGCACCAGTCCGAGGCTGTCGAGACAAAATCGGCCAGCCGTTGCTCGCTCTCCGTCAGGCGCCGCAGCGCGGAGGTCTCCTCCGTGACGTCGCGGACAATGCCGGACACGCGTCGGACCTGACCGCGCGCGTCGAATTCCGGCTCGCCATGCACCACGCAGTCGAGCAGGCTGCCGTCGGGACTGCGGAGCCGCGTCCGCACCGCATAGGGCCGCCCCTCCGCCCAGCAGGCCGCGTAATGCGCCTCCAGAACCTTCCGGCTTTCAGGCAGATAGCGCTCACGCACCGTCGCGATCGGGATGTAGCCGTCGACCGTCTCGAATTCGTAGAACGCTGCGAGCTCGGGCGATATCCAGAGATCGGTCGCGGCGGCGCTCTGCGACTCCCAGTAGCCCATGCGGGCCAATCTGATGGCGCACCGCAGCGACCGCTCCTCATGCCAGCGGCGGCGCGCTTCCCGGGTCGGGGCCTGCCCTTGCGACAATTTGCGAGCGGCCATCGGTCCCCAACTACAACGCTAGCGCATGCAACCAATACGCTAGCATGGAGCGTCACAACCTTGGAGCGACGGCGGTGACAAACCGGGGTTCTTCCGCTTCTTTGGTGTAGTTTCCGTGAATTCTGCAACCGGAGCGAGGTGTCCGGACGCGATCTAATCCAAACAGTTCTTCGCCAGGCTCAAACACTGGTTGCCTAGAGCCGCGCAGCGAACCATCGCGACGCTTGCGATGCGACCGCTCCGATCACGGGAAGCCGTCACACCACGCCGCTGCTCAACGGATTTGCACCAGCTCGATATCGAAATCGCCGGCGACGGCGGGTTCGATCTGGCAGCGCGAGATTCCGATGTCGCGCAGCGTCCGGTCATCGAGCTGCCGCAGCGTCTTGATCGCCTCGCGGCGCACCCAATAGGTCGCGAGTGCATCGCCCCACACTCGGAGCAATCGGAGCAATCCGCCCATCATGCTGGACCGCACGGGCGATGCCGCAGCTGAGTATATCGTCGTCATTGTCATCTCCTTCGATGCCCGAACGGCAAAGCTATGCCGTTGACGCGAATGCCGTTTCGACACCTGCGCCGTCGTAACCTCGGATCGCTTGCGCGCTCCTCGGTGCAATCATGGGCTTGTTCCCTCTTAAATGATCCGGTACATTGCTCGGAGCAAGTAAAACATTGCTCTCGGTGCAATAATGTCGAGGTTCGAGTATCTGAAGCTGGCGGATGCGGTGGCCGCCGAGATCGCCAGCGGCGCGCTGAAGGCGGGCGACCGTCTGCCGCCGCAGCGCCATTTCGCCTATGACCGCAACATCGCGGTCTCGACGGCGAGCCGGGTCTACACCGAGCTGTTGCGGCGCGGGCTGGTGGTCGGTGAAGTCGGCCGCGGCACCTTCGTGTCCGGCGAGGCGCGCCGCGGCATCGCCGCTCCGACCGAGCCGCGCGGCGCCCGCATCGATCTCGAATTCAACTATCCGCTGCTGCCGCATCAGGCGACGATGATCGCCAAGAGCCTCGAAGGGCTGGAGCGGCCCGAGGTGCTCGAGGGTGCGCTGCGGCCGGCGACCAGTTTCGGCACGCGGGCGGCGCGCACGATCTCCGCGGAATTCCTGGCGCGCAAGAGCTGGGCGCCGAATCCCGACCAGATCGTGTTCACCGCCAATGGCCGGCAATGCATCGCCTCCGCGCTTGCCGCAGTCGTACCGCCCGGCGGCCGCTGCGGCGTCGAGGCGCTGACCTATCCGTTCGTGAAGGGCATTGCCGCGCGGCTCGGCATCGCGCTGGTGCCGCTTGCGATGGACGAGCACGGCGTACGCCCCGACGCGGTGCAGAAGGCGCACCGCGAGGCGCATCTGTCCGCGATCTATATCCAGCCTACGATCCAGAACCCGCTCAGCATCACGATGCCGGCCGAGCGCCGCGCCGAGCTGTTGCGCGTGGTGGAGAAGCTCGGCCTCGTCGTCATCGAGGATGGCGTCTACGGATTCCTCGACGATGAGGTGCCGCTGGCCGCGCTCGCGCCGGACAGCTGCATCGTGCTCGACAGCCTGTCGAAGAAGGTCGCGCCCGGCCTTGCGCTCGGCTTCATCGTCCCGCCGCCGCGGCTGCGCGAAAGCATCATGGCCGCGGTGCGCTCGGGCGGCTGGACGGCATCGGGTTACGCCTTCGCCGCCGGACAGCGGCTGATGGCCGACGGCACCGCCGCCGAACTGTCACGGCTGAAGCGGATCGACGCCGGCCGCCGCCAGCAGATCGCGGCCAAGCATCTGGCCGATTTCGAGATCCAGACCAACCCGAAATCCTATCATCTGTGGCTGACCTTGCCGCCGCACTGGCGCTCGCAGACCCTGGTCGCGGCCGCGGCCCGCCGCGACATCGCACTGACGCCGTCGACCACCTTCGCCGCCACGCCGGGACACGCGCCCAATGCGGTGCGGCTCGCGCTTGCCGCGCCGCCGATGGAGCAACTCGACCTCGGCCTGCGGACCCTGGCGGGAATGCTGAGCGCGACCGAGGAGGATTTCGATTCGACGGAATGACGTCGCACGCTCACTCCGAAGCGGCGCAGTAGTCCAGAATCGAATAGCACTCGCGATCGCTGCACTCGCAGCGGCCTATTCTCGTTGATCCGAGCGCCAGAGCATCAAAAGCCACAGGCCGCATACGTCTTTCTCACGAGACGAAAATGCGCGCGGTCGGCTACGAAATCCACATCCAGGCACTGGTTGCCTCGGCGATATTCCCCGATCACGCCGCATTGCAGATACTCGAGGTTGATCCGCCAGCGCTTTTCTTGCGGTGAGTAGGTCGCAAAGTCGTGCTGCGCGACCGGCGTTCCCTTGCAAATTCCGGCAACGTATTGCCGCACGTCGGGCGGCAGATTGTCGACGTGATTGTGATCAAGCGGATCATGCTTGTTGCCTACGCTGCCCTTGGAAAGCGCCGGGGAGATGCTCAAGAGCACAAGGCATAGAGCCAGAAAGGGGGTCCGGATTGTCATCTGACACTCCAGCTTGAAGCAAATCGGTTGCGGAGCTTACAGCGTGTTGCTTACAGCCCGCTTACAGTCCGGTCGCGAGAGCGGCCGTCTCACTGATTGCGAACCGCCTTCGGCAAAAGCCCATCAGGCAATTGATCGAAGTTGTAGCGCCGCGGGCGGTTGCGGGTGACGAAGCCGCCGACCTGCCAGGTGAACAGCGCGGCAAAGCCGACCAGGAACAGCGCGCCCATCCAGTTCGCAGCCAGCAGCGCCATCACCAGCAATCCGGTCATTGCCACCGCAAGACACGCCAGCAGCGCCAGCGCCGCGGTGTATGTCTTCGGCCCGAGGCCTCCGACCAGCCTGGCCGTGCTGCCCGCCGCCTGCATCCGGCGATGCAGCTCGACGATGAAGTCGCGGTAGAGATGGCCTTGCGGCGCGACCAGCGTCGCGGTCTGCCAGGTGGTCGACAGGATCGCGATCCGCCCGCCTTTGGCATTGTCGATATCGGCGCGAAACCGCTGCTGCTGCATCGAGACCGGGCGGTAGGACAGTTTGACGGCGGAGATGTCCTTGTAATCCCACACGCCCGACCTGCCGGCGATCCGCCACGACAATCCGTCGTCGGTCAGCTCGAACTGGTGCGCCGAGCCGATCAATGAGGCCTTGTAGGCATAGCGCACCGCTGCGCCCTCGCCTGCCTCCGGCCGGTCCTGCAACGTTGTTGGCAATCCGCCGTTCCACCTGTTCAGACACATCCGCGCGCTTGCATGGGATGTCACGCCTATCCTACAAGCGAGCCATGCCCGAGACGACCTATTTTCCGCGTTACCTCATTCTCGGCGGCGCGATGATATCCGGCGTGCTGCTGGCGCTTGCCGTGCACATGCTCGGCGCGCGGTATGGGCTCGATCTCGGCGGCCTGTGGCGATCCGATACCCACGAGTTCATGCCGGCAGGCGCGGCGATCGCGTGGTGGCTGATCGCGAGCGTCGGGTTTTCGGGCGGCTACTTCACCGCCAATCTGATGCACAGCGCGGTGGCCGGCCAGATCCCGCAGCGGATGCGCCAGTTCCTGATCGTCGTCGGCGTGCTGATGCTGGCCGGCGCCGGCCAGGCCGCGGCAGCGCCAAGCACGGTCTCGACCATTTCCGCCGTGCTCGCCGGTCTCGCCGCGCTGTGCCTCGGCGCCGTGATGGCGTTTTGCGGCGCCTATTTTGCCCAGCGCAGGAGCTAGGCGACCGACCGTTCCGGCGCCCGGCGCAGCATCTTGGCGACGTCAGCCGCCGGCCGCGGCGGGCTGAACAGGTAGCCCTGCGCCTGCGTGCAGCCTTCCTGACGCAGCAGGTCGAACTGGGTATCGGTCTCGACCCCCTCGGCGGTGGTGACGATGCCGAGGCTTTTGCCAAGACCGGTGACGGCGCGCACGATCGCCATCGAGTCCTCGCGCGTCGCAAGGTCGGTCACGAAGGAACGGTCGATCTTGATCTTGTCGAACGGGAAGCTGCGCAGATAGCTCAGCGAGGAATAGCCGGTGCCGAAATCGTCCAGCGAGATCCGGACGCCGAAACCGCGCAGCTCGTGCAGCACCGCGAGCGTCGCCTCGCTGTTCTGCAGCAGCACCGATTCGGTAATCTCGAGCTCGAGCCGATCCGCCGACAGGCCCGACGCCTCCAGCGCCGCCTTCACCGACGGCACCAGATTCGGGTTCTTGAACTGCACTGGAGACAGGTTGACGGCGACCGCGACGTCCGCAGGCCATCTCACCGCCTCGGCGCAAGCCTTGCGCAGCACGATCTCGCCCAGCGGCACGATCAGCCCGGTTTCTTCGGCGACCGGAATGAAATTGTTCGGTGCGATCAGCCCGCGCAGCGAATGATTCCAGCGCACCAGCGCCTCGAAGGCGACGACCCGATCGCCCACGACATCGCGGATCGGTTGATAATACACCTCGAACTCGTCGCGCTGGAGCGCGAGCCGCAGGTCGCGCTCGAGCAGGCGGCGCGCCTGCGCACGCGCATCCATCCCGGTCTCGAAGAACCGATAGGTGCCGCGGCCGTCGGCCTTGGCGCGATATAGCGCCAGATCGGCCTTTTGCAGCAGCTCGTCGGGATCCTTGCCGTCCTCGGGCGCGAGCGAGATGCCGATGCTGACGCCGATCACGAGCTGATGGCCCCCGATCTCATAGGGTGCGGCGATCCGCTCGACCACCGCACTTGCCAACGACGCCACCACGGACGGCTCGCAGTTGCTGCAGAACTGCACGATGGCGAATTCGTCGCCGCCGAGCCGCGCCACGGTGTCGTGCTCGGTCACGCATTCGCCCAGCCGGCGCGCAACCTCTCGCAGCAGCGCGTCGCCGATCGGATGTCCGAGCGTGTCGTTGATCTCCTTGAAATGATCAAGATCGAGGCAGAGCACCGCCAACTGGTCGGAGCGCTTGGCCAGTCTCGAAGCCTTCTCGAGCTGCTCACGGAACAGCGTCCGGTTCGGCAGATTGGTCAGCGCGTCATGCCGCGCCATGTGTGAAATCTGTTCCTGGGCCTGCTGCCATTCGGTGATGTCCTCGAAGGTCGCGACCCAGCCGCCACCCTTCATCGGCTGATCGACGACACGAATCGCGCGCTCGTTGCGGCTGACGATCCGCGTCGCGCTGTGGCCGGCCTTTGCCTCGGCGAGGAGCGCGTTGCAGAATTCCTCGGGATCGCCGTCCCACTCGCCGATGCAATGGAGGTCCTGCAGGACGTCGATCAAGAGACGCCCTTGCAGCGGCACGCGATTGCGCCCCATGATCTCGGTGTAGCGCTCGTTGAACAGCATGATGCGGCCATCGGCATCGAACATGCACAGTCCCTGCGACATGTTCTCGAGCGCGGTATCCAGCACCACCTTCTGCTTGTGAAGTTCGGTCTTGGCGCGACGATCGAGGATGGAGGCGATCAGCGAGAGGCCGAGGATCGCGAAGGCCGCAACCGCGGTCATGAAGGAGAGCACGCGCGGCGAGACCGAGAGTCCGTCGGGAACGATCGTCGGATCCGGGACCAGCGTCACCGCACCCATCCCGGTGAAATGATGCGAGACGATCGCAACCGTCAGAAGACCGGTCGCAGCCGCTGTGGTGCCAAGGCGTTCGCCGCGCGTGGCAACGACCAGCGCAAGCGCGCCAAACAGGCTTCCGAATACGATCGATGCGATGACGATGCCGGGCGCCCAGACGATGCGCGCGGGCAGTTCCAGCCCCAGCATGCCGGTGTAATGCATCGCCGCGACACCGACGCCGACGATCGCGCCGCCGGCCGCGACCGTCTGCCAGCGTTCGTTGAGCGTTGCGACCGCCAGGCCGACGGCCAGGATCGCAACCGCGAGCACCAGCGACAGCAGCGTGATCGGAATGTTGTATCCGGCCTCGATGCCGGGATCGTACGCCAGCATGGCGACGAAATGGGTGGCCCAGATGCCGCAACCGCCGACTGCCGCATCGAGACCGATCCAGATCTCGCGGGCTCGGCCTTCTGCGGCGCGAGCGCGGTGAAACAGGCTGATCGCGACGGCGCTGGCGAGCAGACAGATCACGCCACCGAGGACGACCAACCGCCAGTCATGTTCCAGGGTGAGACAGGTTAGAACGCGATACATTATAGGCCCCATTTATGGACCCATAAAAACAAGCGCATTCGTGTACGAACGGTAACCGCACCGCAACAAGGCTTCACGCATGGTGAAAAAGCCTTGAATGCACGCGAGACGATCGGGGAAAACCGCAATCCGCTGGCGCAGTTCGTCTTAGCCGCGCAACCCGGGCACCAGTTCGGCCCCAGTCTCGACCTTGAGCGACGAGCCGGCGAAATCGTTTCCGATCGGCTGGCAACCACCGCCGAGATGCTTGGCGAGGAACGCTTCGGTGACGCCGTAGAAGGCAAGCCGATTTTCCGGCCGCACAAAGCCGTGCCCCTCGTCGGCGAATGTGATGTAGGTCACGGGCACGCCACGCTGCTTGAGCGCATTGACCATCTGCTCGGACTCGGCCGCCACAACCCTCACGTCACGCATGCCCTGCGCGATCAGGATCGGTTTCACGGCACGCTCGATGTGGGTCAGCGGCGAACGTTCGACCAGGAACGCGCGACCGGACTCGGTGGCGGGATCGCCGAGCCGATTTTTCCAGACGCTGATCCACGGACCCCAATAGGGCGGGATCGTCGCCATGAAGGTGACGAGATTGGAGATGCCGAACAGATCGACGATGCAGGCGAAAACGTCGGGCGTCTTGGTCGCGGCGACCAGCGCCGAATAGCCGCCATAGCTGCCGCCGAAGAAGCCGACCCGCTTCGGATCGGCGATGCCTTGCGCGATCGCCCAATCGACCGCATCGATCAGGTCGTCATGCATCTTGCCGCCCCATTCGTGGTCGGCGGCCGTGATGAAGGCTTTGCCGAAGCCGGTCGAGCCGCGGTAGTTGACGGCAAGCACCGCATAACCCCGGTTGGCGAGCCATTGATGGACCGGGCTGAAACCCCAGGTGTCGCGGTAATACGGCCCGCCATGGATCACCAGCACCAGCGGCACCACCCCGGCCGCGGCCTCGGCCGGCCGGGTCAGGTAGCAGTTGAGACGCAGGCCATCGCGCGAGGGGATCACGACCGGCTCGAGCTTGCGCAACGCGAGACCGTCGAGCGCACGGTGCTGGGTGTAGAGCTTGCGCACCTCGCGCGTCTTGCGGTCGAGCAGCGCATATTCACCGCTCTCGGTGTCGCGCTCGAAATGGATCGTGCCCAGCCGAAGATCGTCGCTGTTGCTGACAAAGCTGATGTCGCCGGCGCCATAGCGGCTGAGATCGGCGAGGTCGTTGGCGACGCTTTGATCGACGGCGTGCCAGCGCATCCGGTCTGTGATCGCCAGCGCCGCCAGTGGCCGGCGATTCTCGTCGAAGACCGCGCGCACGATGTCGGCATCGTCATCGGCGGCAAGCAGCGTGGTCTGGCGCGTCGCCATGTCGAGGGCGAACAACGCCGCCTTGTCGCGGCCGCGCGAGTCGATCAGGTACAGCGTCTTGCCGTCGGCGCTGAAATCCAGCAGCTGGGTCGTATCGGTCTCGGCGATCGGCACCGTCATGAACGGCGTCCAGCTGCCGTCCGGACCGCGCTCGAACATCTCGGCGGAGCCGTCGGCGATCAGGCGCGACGCCAGGCGGAGCTGGAATGTGCTGTCGGTAATCAGCGCGATATAGTCGTGGTTCTCGTAGACGAGTTCGCTGGCGCCGGTCACGATGTTGACGCGGTACATGTCGAAGTAGCGCTTGTCGCGCTGGTTGTGCCGCAGCAGCATCTCCTCGGGGAATTTGCGATCGGACTCCTGCAGGAAGGCCTTGACGCCGGTCTCCGGCGTCAACGGCACAATCTTCCCGTCGGTGATGTCGACGCTGGCGGCGCGCCAGTTTTCATCGCCGTCGCGCTCGCGGAAGAACACCACATGGCGGTTGGTATGCGCCCAGCGATAGCCGCCCGAGATGTTGCGATCGGTGACGCGGGTCACCGGCCGCGCCGCCTTGAGATCGGACAGCGGGGCGACCCAGAGGTTGTTCACGCCGTCGAGCGGCGCGACATAGGACAGCTGCGTCCCATCCGGGCTGAGGCGGACGTTGATGTAGTCAGGATTGTCGAAGAACACCCTGCGCGCGATCAGGCCGGGCGCCTCGCCGCGGGCCGGACCGATCAGGTTGGCAAATGGCAGCGAGGCGCCGAGCATGGCGGCGCGGCGCAGCAACAGACGACGGTCGATTGGCGCAGGCATCTGATCAGCCCCCTCGGCGACAGTCCCCGACGGCGCAAGGTTAGATGCCGCGCCGCGACCGCGCAACGACCGCCTCGCTCATTGCCGCGCTTGTGATGATGCGCCGATCCAGATCAGCGCAGCGGCGGCAAGCAATACGCCGGCGGAGATCACGAGTGCCGCATGCAGGCCGGAAATGAAGGCCGCGGACCGGCCGACCATCGAGCCGAACAGCGCGACACCCAGCACGCTGCCGGTCTGCCGGGTCGCATTCAGCACCCCGGCCGCGATCCCGGCATGCTGTGGCTCGGCACTGCCGAGCAGCGCCGATGTCAGGGGCGGCACCAGCAGGCCGAGGCCGCCGCTGATTGCCAGCAGTTGCAGGCAGATCGCGAAATAGCTGGTACCGGGACCGATGAACAGCATCGCCAGACATCCGGCGGCCGAGATCGCGGCGCCGAGCGCGATCGTCCCCGGCGCGCCAATCCGCTCCGCGACATGCGGCGCGATCAGGTTGACGGGCAGCACGGCGCCGAGCATCGGCACGAACGCGAGGCCGGTGGCGAACGCCGACAGCCCGTTGACTTGCTGGAAGTAGAGGCTGAGCACGAAGATCAGCCCGTAGAACGCAACGTTCACCAGCAGGCCGACCAGCGAGGTCAGGGCAAACATCCTGTTGCTGAACAGCGAGAGCGGCAGCATCGGCTGCGCGGTGCGCGCCTCATGCCAGATGAACAGCACGGAGAAGACGGCCCCCAGAGCGAAGCCTGCGACCACGAACGGGCTGTCCCAGCCGAGCGCGCCGCCCTCGATGAGCGCGCCGGCCAGCGTGCCGAGCGCGGCGATCGCCGCAATTTGTCCTGGCAGATCGAGCCGGTGCTGGAGATGGCGCGTGGTTTCGCCGGCAAAGCGCCAGGCAAGCCACAGCCCGGCCAGGCCGATCGGCAGATTGACCAGGAAGATCGCGCGCCAGCCGACCAGCGTGATCAGCCCGCCGCCGACGAACGGGCCGGCGGTCAGCGCAAGGCTCGCTCCGGCGGCCCAGACGCCGACCGCGCGTCCGCGCTCCTTGTCGTCCGTATAGGCGTGGCGGAGCAGCGCGAGCGAGTTCGGCACCAGGATGGCCGCGGCCAGCCCCTGCACGCAGCGCGCGGCGATCAGCGTCACGGCATCAGGCGCGACGGCGCACCCAACCGACGCCGCGGTGAAGATGGCAAAGCCGGCCATGAAAACGCGCTTGGCGCCGATCCGGTCGCCGAGCGCGCCCGCGGTCAGGATGAAGGCGGCAAAAGCGATGGTGTAGGCGCTGACCACCCATTGCAGCTCGGCAACGCCGCCGCCGAGCGAGCCGCCGATGGCGTTGAGCGCCGTATTGACGATGGTGACGTCGAGCTGCACGACGCCGTACCCGAGGCTCATTGCGGCGAGCGTCAACGTCGCCGCAAGCCCGGTCGGCTGCTGATGCGACGCCGCGCGCTGATCCGGCACGCGCCGGAGGTTCAGGGATGTCTGTTGCATGGTCTTGACCTCGCTCTGCGCAACCAATGCGATAGATAGGTCTTCGTTTCTCAATGATACTTCGCTGTGGATCGAAGTGTTCTATCGCCATGCTGGCCGGGGCCGCGTCGCCGCGCGCTGTTGCGCGGCGTTTTGCCTCAATAGACCTACGGACCGCCCACAGGGCGCCTCATTCCGGCCCGAACCGCGGTCCACAGCCGGATCACGCAGATGCGCACGTCGACTTCACGCTTTGGTAAACGCCGCAGCCGGCCCGGACCTCCCCCACGCTGATGCATATCGTCTATTCGCTCCGCTCCGACGGCCCCGCAGTTGCGCTGCGACGGCGGCAAAACGGCAGAAATATCGACGAAATCGCCTGGAACGGCTGAAGGATGGCGGAACATGCAGTGGTCCCGTCGTGGACGATGATATGGCTGCGACTCACATTCCGCAGCGCGAGAACATATGTAGCCAGTATGACAACAACGCTGGACGGGAGCCGAAGGTTGGCTTGTCAAGGGCTGCACAACGCATCGGTTTTGCCTTATGGGTCATCGCGTACGGTGCGTTTGCCCGTCACCCGTCGCCGTCCGTGACTGGGTCCCACTGAAATTGTCCCTGCCGGGAGGATGAATGCTTCGGCTGCTGACCACGCTTGGGCGTGGCTTCAAGGAAAAGATCGGCTGGAAACGGCTCGGGATCGCTGCGAGCGTGCTCATCATCGCGTTCGCGGTCGCGACGCTTGTCCACACCCTGAAGGGCGTCGATACCGGTATCATCCTCACCGCGCTGACCGACATCGCGCCGCACCGGATCGCGCTGGCGGCGCTCTGCGTGGTCGGGGCGTTCTGCACGCTGACCTTCTATGACTTCTTCGCGCTGCGCACGATCGGCAAGACCCACGTCCCCTACCGGATCGCAGCGCTGTCGAGCTTCACCAGCTACACGATCGGCCACAATATCGGCGCCACCGTCTTTACCGGCGGCGCGATCCGCTTCCGGATCTATTCCGATTACGGCCTCTCCGCGATCGACGTCGCCAAGATCTGCTTTCTCTCGGGCCTGACCTTCTGGCTCGGCAATCTGTTCGTGCTCGGCTTCGGCATGGCCTGGCACCCCGCGGCGGCGTCGGCGATGGACCTGCTGCCGCCGGCGATGAACCGGCTGATCGCGCTCGGCTGCCTTGCCGGCATCGGCGCCTATTTCGTCTGGCTCCTGACCGGCGAGAAGCGCCGCGAGCTCGGCCAGAACGGCTGGAAGGTGGTGCTGCCCTCGGCCAAGCTGACGCTGCTGCAGATCGTCATCGGCGTGGTCGATCTCGGCTTCTGCGCGCTCGCCATGTATCTCCTGATGCCGACCGAGCCGCATATCGACTTCGTCTCGCTGGCGGTGGTGTTCATCCTGGCGACGCTGCTCGGCTTTGCGAGCCACGCCCCCGGCTCGATCGGCGTGTTCGACGCTGCGATGCTGGTGGCGCTGCCGGAGTTCAGCAAGGAGCAATTGCTGGCGACGCTGGTCGTGTTCCGTATCCTCTATTTCCTGATCCCGTTCGGGATTTCGATCTCGATCATGGGCATGCGCGAGCTGTGGCTCAACGTGGTGCGGCCCTGGCAGGAACGAAAAAGACTCAGCCAAGCCTGCACGGCTTCGGCGACCGTGCGGCAACCGATCGAAAGCCGGCAGCAGCAGATCAGGCGGCTGAGACGGTAACAGCGAACGTTATCGGCCCCAAGGTCCCCTGCTTTCAGTCCCGGTGTTTCGATCCCGGATTGTTGGTCTCTGCAGCCGCTTCTCTTATTTTCGCCGTACCACTCGCGTCAAACCGCGCCATGATTGGCTTTCTGGTTCGATTTTCGTTTCGTGTCACGGTCTGCAGCGTGCTGCTCGGCAGCGCGCTCGCGGCGGTATTGGCGTCAACCGCCGACGCGCAGGATACCCAGCTCTCGATCTCCTGGGAGGTCCGCAACCGCTTCCGACTGTTCCGCGAGGAACGCGACTTCCGTCTGCATGTCGAAAGCGGGCTCGGCCGCAGCGTGCTGGCCTCGGAGCAGGCGCTGGAACTGCAAAGCGACGGCCGCGGCTGGGCGCGCAACACGGTCAACCGGCTCTGCATCGACCTGCAGGGCCGCGTCAGCGAGCCTTGCACCCGCGACAACGTCAAGGAAAGCTATCTGACGCCGATCGATCACCCGATCGTGGTGCGGCTCACGGGTCCGGTTCCGGTCGGCGCGACCTGCGCCTGGTCGTTCGACGACGGCGACGGGCCGCAATCCTCGACATTCGATTGCGCCGAGCCGGTCAATCTGCGCGTCCGCTACGGCCGCACCACGGTCGCGACCGTCGATGTCGCCAGCGGCTCGGATGCCAACCAGCGCGTGACGACCCAGATCGCGGTGCGCGATTTGCTGATCGCCGGCCTCGGCGACAGCATCGCATCCGGCGAAGGCAATCCCGATCGTGCGATCGCACTTTCCGACGAGGGGTTCTGCTTCCGCTCCTATCTCGGCGGCGCGCAATACTACCGGCCGAGCCGCGCCGGCTACAAAGGCGGCCGCGCCTGCGAAGCGCCCGACACCCTGACCAACTGGCAGCGCCAGAGCGCGCTGTGGCTCAACTCGGCCTGTCACCGTTCGCTGTACAGCTACCAGACCCGCACCGCGCTTGCGCTCGCCGTGCAATATCCGCACATCGCGGTGACCTATCTGCCGCTGGCCTGCACCGGCGCCACCATCGCCGACGGCCTGCTCGGCTCGCAGCAGGCGCGGGAATGTCTGCCGACGAAAACCGCCAACACCTGCTCGGGCACCGTCAATGGCCAGATCGCGGAGCTGCGCACGGCACTCGCAGCCGCCAAGCGCCGGCAGCCGGACCGCACGCTCGATCTCGTGCTGCTGTCGGTCGGCGCCAACGACATCTACTTCTCCGGCCTCGTCGCCAACGTGATCGTCGACACGCCGACCGAACGCGCGCTGTTCAGCCAGGGCGGCTCGATGGCCAGCGTCGACGATGCCCGTTCGGCACTGGCGCGCGACCTGCCGGCCGACTTCGCCAAGCTGCGCGATGCGCTGAAGCCGTTGGTCGGCGGCGACCTCTCGCACGTGGTCTACACGGCCTACGCCAATCCGGCGCTGGCCAATGGCGGCGCGCCCTGCCCCGGCGGCCGCGCCGGCTTCGAGATCCATCCCTCGTTCAACGCCGATCCGAAGCGGCTCGCGGCGGTCTCGGGCTTCGTGCAGAACGAGTTCCTGCCGCAGCTCAAGGCGATCGCGCAGTGCCAGTCCGGCATCATCTGCCGCAATCCGCAGGCCGACCGCATGACCTTCGTCGATGCGCATCAGGATGCGTTTGCAAGCCACGGCTTCTGCGCACGCGCGTCGACCGATCCGGAGTTCGACCGCGACTGCTTCGCCGCCAACGGCGACAGCTTCGTCTCCGACATCGTCGCCGCGGCCAACCAGCCGCTCAAATGCGGCCGCAGCGCCGGCGAATACCGCGCCTATCTGCCGCGGGCGCGCTGGATCCGCGACGCCAATGACAGCTATTTCGCGGCGATGACCTACCCGCAGGGCCTGCCGTCCTCGATGCAGCCAACCGACATCCACGATGCGACATGGGGCATCCTGTCGGCTGTGTATGGCGGCGCGGTGCATCCGAGCGCCGAAGGACATGCGGCGATGGCCGATGCCGCGGTCCCCGCAGCCGCCACCGTGCTTCAGTTGAACACGACAGTGCCTGAGGTGATCTCCGAGCCGGTCGCGCCATTGCCGATGGCACCGGTGCAACGCTGAACGCTGCACGCTCGCGACGCCGCACGCGTGCGGCCGCGAACCAACGTGATCCCAATGAGGGTGTCTAGTGCCGCTTCGTCGCGGGCAAGGGCGCCGGTGGCGGCGGCGGCTTCATCGCTGCGGCTTGCGCCGGCAGATATTTGGCGACGATTGTGGGATCGAGCTGCGCCATCGCCGTGTCCGGCAGCCGGGTCCAGACCTCGTCCTTGCCGAACAGCGAGATGCCGAGATAGCCGCGCATGGTCAGCGTCTGTCCATCGGCGCTCAGCGTCATCTTGGCCTTGTAGACCTTGCCGTTGCGCGGATCGAGCACGTTGCCGCCTTCATAGGCGAGCCCGTTGCGCTTCATGTCGCGGATCAGGGGAATGCCAAGCCACGGCATGTCCTTGCGATCGTCCGTGCATTTCGTGCAGACCGGATTGGGCGGATCGCCGGGCGCTGAGAACATCTTTGCGATCATGCCTTCGAACAGGCCGTTGCGCTCGATCACCAGGAACCAGCCTTCGGGCTTGCCGTCTTCGATCTTCTGCCAGAGTCCGGCCGCCGATAGCTCGGCCGCGGAAGCTGCAAGCGGAGCAGCTAGCGCAAAGGCCGTAGCGATCGCCAGGATCAGCCGAAGTCTGGATAGCGTGTTCCGCATCATCATCACCTGATCAATCGACAAACTCGATTACGAGCAGACTACGGCCATTTCGCGGAGTGTTCCAGTACCCGCGCCGCACGGGCAATGGCCCATGCCCCCGGCATTGGTCGCTGCTGGAGTGGAATCAGTTCACCCCAAGCTTCTTCTGCAAACTTGATGACGAGGTTGTGTACTGGAACACCAGCCGCTTGTCGGGATACACGTAGCGGTGCGCCTTCTGCGCCATCAACGCGCCTTCGTGGAAGCCGGAGAGAATGAGCTTCAGCTTGCCCGGATAGGTGTTGATGTCGCCGATCGCGAAGATGCCTGAAACGTTGGTCTCGAACGCTGCGGTGTCGACCGGCACCAGATTGTTCTCCAGCGCCACGCCCCAGTTCGCGACCGGACCGAGCTTCATGGTGAGCCCGAAGAACGGCAGCATCGTATCGCAGGTGATCGTCGACATCGCATTGTCGTTGCCCTTCAGCGCGGCGCCCGAGAGCTGACCGTTGGCGCCTTCGAGCCCGGTGACCTGGCCGATCTTCAGATCCATCTTGCCGTCGGCAACCAGCGAGCGCATCTGCTCGACGCTGTGCGGCGCTGCGCGGAAATCGTCGCGCCGGTGCAGCAGCGTGATGCGCTTGGCGATCGGATGCAGATTGAGCGTCCAGTCGAGCGCGGAGTCGCCGCCGCCGACGATCAGGATGTTCTTGTCGCGGAACTGCTCCATCTTGCGCACGGCATAGAACACCGATGTGCCTTCATAGGCCTCGATGCCCGGCACCGGCGGACGCTTCGGCTGGAACGAACCGCCGCCCGCGGAGATCACGACGACCTTGACCTCGAACTCCTTGCCGGCATCGGTCTTCACGCGGAACAGGGGATCGCCGATCTTCTCGATGCTCTCCACCATCTCGTTGAGGTGGAAGGTCGCGCCGAACGGCTTGATCTGCTCCAGCAGCTGCTCGGTCAGGCCCTGGCCGGTGACAAAGGGAATCCCGGGAATGTCGTAGATCGGCTTCTCCGGATAAAGCTCGGCGCACTGCCCGCCGATTTTGTCGAGGATGTCGACCAGATGCACCTTCATGTCGAGCAGGCCCAGTTCGAACACGGCGAACAGTCCGCAGGGGCCCGCGCCAATTATCAGCACATCGGTTTTGATCGCTTCGCTCATATCCGCTTCTTTTCAGTTGAGATCGACTGGACGGCTTTCGCCTGCCCAGCCAAGTATGGCCGGATCGGGACATGCATAATAGGGACAGCGGCTGGCGCGGCAACCCCTTGCCGAGCCTGCGCAACTCGGCTGTATGGGCGGGAAACCGATGGAGATCCCCCTCGTGAATGCCCCTGTCCGCGCCGACGATGCACCGCGCCTGGAAGAGTTTCCCTATCGCCTGTCCGACAATGTGCGCTTTGCCGATCTCGACCCGAACGGGCACGTCAACAACGCCGTCTATGCGAGCTATTTTGAGACCGGCCGCGTCACGCTGGTGAAGGACCTCAGCATGGGGCTGATGCCGGCCGGGCTTGGCTGGATCATGGTGCGGCTCGACATCCATTTCCGCGCCGAGCTGCACTGGCCGGGACAGATCGAGCTCGGGCTCGGTCTCGTCAAGTTCGGACGGACGTCGACCACTTTCGATCAGGTGGTATTTTCGGAAGGGAGATGCGTGGCATCGGCGAAGGCGGTCACCGTGATGATCGATGAGGCCACGCGCAGACCGACGCCGCTGCCGGCGGAGGTCAAGCAGAACTTCCGCCGCTGGGTCCGTCGCGGGGTGAACCCGGACGGCGAATAGGGGACGACAGAGCGCTTTCGAGCGAAGTGGATACCGGTTCGCGTGAAGAAAACGCGTCAAAACAAAATCTAGAGCCCCGCTCCGATTCAGTCGGAACGAAGGGCTCTAGGCCTGCCGCTCCGGCGTCGACACGACCAGTCCGTCGAGATCGTCGGTCACCTTGATCTGGCAGGACAGCCGCGAATTCGGACGCACGTCGAAGCCGAAATCCAGCATGTCCTCTTCCATCGGCGACGGCGCGCCGACCTTCTCGCGCCACGCGTCATCGACATAGACATGGCAGGTCGCACAGGCGCAGGCGCCACCGCATTCGGCTTCAATGCCGGGAATGGCGTTGCGGATCGCACCTTCCATCACCGTCGCGCCGTTCTCGATATCAATGGAGCGTTTCTCTCCGGAATGGTCGATAAAGTGTATTTTGGCCATGATTGCTCGTGCTGCCGGAATGCGCCGGACGATGGTTGGAAAGGTCCCGGCAGTCGTATAACGGGTCGATCCGTACAGCGCTAGCGCGGAGACCGAAAACCTGCCGGCCGGCCAGGGCGGCGCCCTACCCGTTGCCGCAGGCCGTGGAGAGGGCCGATAAGGCTTAGGAGCGGCCCAGAATCAGCTCAATCGCCGTGCGCGCTTCGGCAATCGCGGCCCCGAGCGCGGCGAGCGGCTGGGCCGGGTCGGAACCGGCGGTGAGCGCGGTTTCCAGGTTGGCGGCCGCCTCGGCGACGCCGAAGGCGCCAATCGCCCGCGCCGATCCTTTCAGGGTGTGGGCGTGGGTCGGAGCCTCGGGCGGCAGGGCAGCCAGTTCGCCGAGGATCCGGGCCGACTGGGTCGAGAACATCGCCAACACCTCCCGCTCCAGGCCCGGGTCGCCCAGCGTCATCCGTCGAAGGTGATCGACGTCGATCGGCCCGTCGCCCGGCGCGAGCGGCGGCGATTGCGTCCATTCAACCCGTTCGAGATGAAGCGGCATGGCCTGTCCCTGTCGTCTCTGCCGGGCTTCACCGGCGGACCGTTCGCCCAGCCAATCACGAAACTGGTTAACGAATTGTTGTCGGGATGATCGGCAAAACCGCCCGATTCTGGACAATTTCCGGACACAATCGGCCCTCTGCGGCAGGAATTTCGAGTACCCATAAGGCCTTATGGCGCAAAGCTGTTAACGATGATTAAGAAAGTATTAATCGCAAGCATTTCATTCGCATCGCTCTCCCAATAGGATGTTTGCGGATGTAGCGGACAAGCCGCCGAGGGGGCGCTTGCGCTCCGCTTGTGGGCACCGGCTTCGAGCTTGCGCGGGGACGTTTCGCAGGCTCGCCGACGCGTAAAGTAGTGAGAGGGCTCAGACTGAACATGGCGAACACTCCCAAGAAGGTCAAAGATCCCACCGAAGTCGCGCTTTCTGCCATCCAGGAAGCCCTCAACATCGGCGAGCAAGGCGCGGAGAGCCGCAGCTCCCTCAACGAAGGCGCCGCGGCGCCGAGCCTGCCGCCTTCAGCTCCGGATTTTTCAGCCGCATCGTTCGAGTCCCGTACGAATACCGATCGTTCGGTGTTCGAGCCGATCGAGGAACCGCGCGCGCCGCGCCGCGCCGCCAATGATGATCGCGAGACCATCGGCCAGATGCTGCAGACGCTGCAGGGAGGGCGCGCCCGCAACGCCTTTACGCTGTTCTTCGTCTGCTCCGGCGCTTGGCTGCTCGGCGGCGTCATCCTCACCGTCGCGTTCTGGCCGGCCCTACAGGCTTCGATGGCCCAAGGCACCGGCGTCCTGGTGCTCGCCGGCCTCGCCGCGCTGTTCGCCGTTCCGGTGCTGCTGTTCTATTATCTCGCCAGCCTCGCCTCGCACGGTCAGCGCATGCAGATGATCGCGCAATCGATGGCGCAGGTCGCGATGCGATTCTCCGAGCCGGAAAACGCCGCCGCCGATTCCATGGTGACGGTCGGCCAGGCGATCCGCCGCGAGGTCGCGGCGATGGGCGACGGTGTCGAACGCGCGATCGCGCGCGCCGGCGAACTCGAGACCCTGGTTGCCAACGAGGTGGCGGCGCTGGAACGCGCCTATTCCGACAATGAAGTGCGCATCCGCGCGCTGCTGCAGGACATCGCCCACCAGCGCGACAATCTGGTCGGCCAGGCCGAGCAGGTGCGCAGCGCGATCTCCGGCGTGCAGATCGACCTGCGCCACGACATCGCGCTGATCTCGGACGCGATTGCCTCGCGCGTCGACGAGGTCGCCAAGAGCATCACCGGCGCGCTGGAAGAGCGCGGCCAGCACATCACGACCGCACTGAGCCATGCCGGCGACAACATGATCCTCGCGCTCGGCGAGCGCGGCGGCGACCTGCTCGACCGCCTCGAGGAAGCCAGCGCCGAGACCACGCGCGCGGTGATGGACGCCTCCGAGCGGCTCACCACCAGCCTCAACTTCAAGACCGGCCACGTCCATGACGAGTTCGTCGATCTCGCCGATCGCGTCCACGAGATGCTGAACGAACGCGTCGACCGCATCACCGGCGAGTTCGAGCAGCGTTCGTCTGCGATCGTCGACGGCATCTCCGACCGCACCGAAGAGGTTCACGACTCCCTGAAGAATTCCGCCGACTCGCTGCTGCTCGAGCTCGAGCTGCGCAGCAACGACCTCGTCAGCAAGATCGACGACGCCGGCAACCGCCTCGCCGGCCAGATCATGACGTCCGGCGACAGGGCGAGCGAGGCGCTCGACGTCACCGTCAATTCGCTGGTCGCCAAGGTGGTGGGCCAGACCGAGACCGCGCACGACTCGCTGTCGCTGCAGATGAGCGCGTTCGACGACCTGGTGAAGAACCACGGCAGCGAGCTCGCCGAGAAGTTCGCCCGCGACTCCGGCACGCTGGGCGCGCTGATCACCCGCCACATCTCGGAATTCGACCGCACCGTGAAGACGTTCGGCGGCGACATCGTCGAGCGCATGGGCCAGCGGACCCAGGACATCGCCGACAGCCTGAAGACCTATGTCGACACCTTCGACAATCGCGTCACCACGAATAGCGGCGAGATCACCGCTTCGCTCGACCAGCGCCTGCTGCAGTTCGAAACCACGCTCGGCAGCCGCGTCACCCATCTCGACGCCTCGCTGACCGACAAGCTGTCGTCGTTCGACAATTCGCTCGCCACCAAGATCGGCACGTTCGACGGCCGCCTGCAGTCGCTGGATGACGCGATCGACGGCCGCATGCGGACGCTCGAAGTCACCTTCGAGAGCCGCGCCAAGTCGGTCACCGACACCATCGACGGCCATCTCGGCACGCTCGCGACCCAGCTGACCGAAGGCGCCACCCAGGCGATCCACTCGATCGACTCGCGCCTCGGCCTGCTCACCACCACCCTGACCGAGGGCACCGTGCAGGCGATCGCCGCGGTCGACCATCGCATCAACGGCGTCACCGAAACCATCGACGGCCATAGCAACCGCCTGGTCGACACCATCAACGGCCACAGCACTCGCCTCGCCGATACCATCAACGGTCACAACAGCCGCCTCGTCGAGACCATCAGTGGCCATAGTTCGAACGTGACCGACACCATCTCGGCGCGCTTCGCCGATATCCAGCAGGGCATCGAGAGCCGCGTCGGCGTCATCGCCGGAGACATCGACACCCGCGTCGCGCAGTTCGAGGACCTGCTGGGCTCGCGCGTCGAGGCCGTCGCCGGCCGCATCGAGAGCAGCGGCCGCCAGGCGAGCGAGGACCTGATGTCCCGCGCCGAAATGTTGTCGTCGAGCATCAAGTCCCATGTCGAGGACGCCGAGCGCTCGCTGACCAACCTCGTGGTCAACACCAGCGAAACCATCCAGACCGGCGCGCGCACCGCGCAGCAGGCGCTGCTCACCGTGTCCGCGGATGTCGGCAACCAGCTCAAGCAGAGCTCCGCCGAGGTCGAGAGCGTGCTGACCGCGGTCGGCACCAGCGCCGCTAACTCGATCCTCACCAGTGCCCGCGACGCCCAGGTCTCGCTGGTCTCCGCATCCGGCGACGTCGCCTCGCAGATCAAGGCGCTGTCGGAGGACGTCGAGCGCACGCTGCAGGCGGCCGGTAGCGCCACCGCAGCCTCGGTGCTGTCCGGCGCCCGCGACGCGCAGACCACGCTGGTCTCGGCCTCGATCGAAGCCGCAAGCCAGGTCAAGTCGCTGGCCGCTGACGTCGAGCAATCGCTGTCGATGTCCGGCTCGGCGGCCGCCGAAGCGATCATGACCGGTGCCCGCGAGGCCCAGACCACGCTGATCGCGACGTCAGCCGACATCACGGGTCAGGTGAAGTCGCTCGCCAGCGACGTCGAGCGCTCGCTCTCGATGGCCGGCTCCGCGACCGCGGAAGCCGTCGTCGCCTCTGCCCGCGAAGCCCAGAGCACGCTGGCCGGCGCGTCGACCGAAGCCACCAATCTCGTCCGCACGCTCGCGGCCGACATGCAGCACTCGCTCTCGACCGCCGGCACCGCGACCGCGGAAGCCGTCGTCGCCTCCGCCCGCGAGGCCCAGAACACGCTGGCTGGTGCGTCGACCGACGCCACCAATCTGGTCCGCACCCTGTCGGCCGACATCGAGCGCTCGCTGTCGATGGCGGGCTCCGCCACCGCGGAAGCCGTCGTCGCCGCCGCGCGCGAGGCCCAGAGCACGCTGGCCGGCGCATCCACCGAGGCCACCGATCTGGTCCGCACGCTCGCGGCCGACATGGAGCGCTCGCTGTCGATGGCAGGCTCCGCCACCGCGGAATCGATCACATCAGGCGCGCGTGAAGCCCAGAGCATGCTGGTCAATGCATCGACCGAGTCTGCGACAAAGGTGACGGCGCTTGCCGCCGATATCCAGCGCGCGCTGTCGATGGCCGGTTCCGGCACCGTCGAGGTGCTGACGGCCGGCGCTCGCGAGGCGCAGAACACCCTCGTCACCGCGTCGACCGAAGCGGCCAACCACGTCAAGTCGCTGGCAGCCGATGTCGAGCGCACCCTGACGTCGGTCGGCACCAACACCGCGCAGACGATCCTCGGCAGCGCCCGCGATGCCCAGAACTCGTTCGTGGCAACGTCCAACGAGGCCGCAACCCAGATCCGCGCGATCTCCGTCGAGATCGAGCGCTCGCTGACCACGACCAGCGCGGAGACTGCACAGACCATCCTGGGCAGCGCCCGCGAGGCCCAGAGCTCGTTTGCGGCGACCTCCGCCGATGCCGCCGCCCAGATCCGCACGCTCTCGACCGACATCGAGCGCGCGCTGGGTTCAGTCACGGCCAAGACCACCGACAACATCCAGACCTCTGCGCAGAACGCACAGGCTGCGCTGGTCAACATGTCCAATGAGGTCACGACCAAGGTCAAGACGACCTCCGCCGACATCGAACGTTCGGTGCTGTCCGCTTCCAGCGCATTCGGCTCGGCGATGACCGGCAAGACCGACGAGATCGTCACCTATGTGCAGCAGCAGACCGAGCGGCTGTCGCAGATGGTCGATGGCCGCCGCGGCTCGCTGGTCGAGGCGCTGACCGCCAAGACCACGCAGCTGTCGAACGACATGGATCGCGCCACCGCGGACGCGCTGAAGGCGATCGAAACCCGCGGCCTCGCCTTCTCGCAGTCGATGGCGGCGCACGGCGGCGATGTCGCGCGCAACATCACCTCGGCCGGCGATCAGGCGACCGGCGCGGTGGCGAAGTCGCTCAAGGAGCTCGAGCAGGCCTCGCGCGCGGCGATCGACCAGTCGCGCCAGGTCTCGATCTCGGCCGTCACGGAGATGCAGGAGACCAGCAAGATCCTGCGCACCGATACGGTGGCGCTGTTCGAGCGGCTGCGCGAGGGCAACATCCTGCTGCAGGAAGTGTTGACCGGCGCCCACGACAACCTCAACTCGCTGGAGCGCGCGCTGGTGACCCGCGTGGCCGACTTCGTGTCCGCCATGAACGACGTCACCTCGCGCAACGGCGTGGCGACCCAGACGCTGGAAGACCAGCTCACGGTGTTCAACAGCAAGACCGGCAAGGCGCTGGAAGATCTCGGCGCGCTGTCGAGCCAGTTCGAGACCCATGGCAAGGCGCTGATCGAGGCGGCTGCCGTGGTCGAGCAGGCCAACCGCTCGACGACGGCCTCCGTCAGCGAGCGCAAGTCGGCGCTGGAATCGCTGGTCACCACCATCGACCTGCGCACCACCGATCTCGACCAGCGGCTGTCGCGCTTCACCGGTCTGCTCGATGAATCGCTCGGCGCTGCCGAGGAACGCGCCCGCGACATCGCACGCGTGGTGGCGGAGACCGCAGGCGCCGGTTCGGCTGCGATCAGCAAGCAGTTCGAGGCGGTGCGCATGGCCGCCGAGAACGAGCGTCAGCAGACCGTCGACGCCATGAGCGAACTCTACCAGCAGAGCAACGCCGAGACCGACGCGATGTTCAAGGAATCGACGGAGAAGTTCTCCGCGATGGTCACGGCGATGAAGCAGATGGCGAGCGAGATGCACAGCGAGCTCGAGGCCACCCGCAACGAGCTGCGCCGCGGCGTGCTGGAAATGCCTCAGGAGGCCGCCGAAAACACTGCGCAGATGCGCAAGGTGATCGTCGACCAGATCGAGGCCCTGGCCGAGCTGAACCGCATCGTCGCCCATCACGGCCGCGGGCTCGACGTGGTCTCGTCCAACCGCGCCAGCGTCCGCCACGAGGAGCCGGTGATGGCTGCCGCCGGCGGCCGCGGCGACGTGCGCATGCGCGACAGCGTGCGCGACAATGGCAACAGCGCCTCGACGCTGCCGCCGCCGGATCTCGGCATGGCGACCTCGCGCCGCACCGAGGCCCCGCCGGTCAGCCCGGCCGGCCCCAACAACGGCGATGGCTGGCTGTCCGACCTGCTCAACCGCAGTGACGCGCCGCCGCCCGCCCCGCAGAACCGCGACGCCCAGCAGCGCCCGCGTCCGCAGCAGCAGCCGGCCGCCAATCCGCTGGAATCGCTGTCGCTCGACATCGGCCGGCTGATGGACCGCACGCTTGCGGCCGAGATGTGGGATCGCTACCAGCGCGGCGAGAACAAGGCGTTCTCCAAGCGCCTCTACACGCCGGCCGGCCAGAAGGCCTTCGATGAGGTGGCCCGCAAGTACCGCGCCGACCGCGGCTTCAAGCAGACGGTCGACCGCTACATCGCGGAGTTCGAGCGCCTGCTCGACGAAGTCGCCCGCGAAGGCCGCGGCCAGCAGGAGCTGAGCAGCCACCTGACCTCGGAAACCGGGCTGGTCTACACCCTGCTCGCCCACGCCGCGGGACGGCTGGGGTAAGCGTTCGAACCATCGCAGAACACGAGACGGAGGCAGCGATGCCTCCGTTTTGCTTTTGACCGACGCAAGACTAAGTTTTGCGGGAGAACGAGCGGGGAGGGTTCAGATGGTGCTCGCACGCTGGTGCCCCATCGTCGCGCTGACGATGCTCGGGACGATCGGGGTGGCCGCGATTGCGACGGCGGACCCGATCCAGCCGTCCAAAATCCGGACCATCAAAATACAGGAGCCGAACAAGCCGGCAGCCGACACGCCCCTCGTTCGAACGACGCCCGTCCGGCCGGCCGGCGGTGAGACTCGCGATGCGTCCGGTCGCGAATGGCCGGCGACGAACGGCGTCGTCGATGCGGCATCCGATCCCCACCGCGTGCGCAGCCTGACGATTCACTCCGAGCAGACGTATCCGGACGACCGCTATCGCCGCTTCGTTCCTGAAGCAGCCGAGCCATCTGGGGCAGCGCCCCAGTAGGACTCGACGATCGTCAGGACGAACGGAGGGCGCGTAGCCTATTGCTGCCGGCGCCGCGGCCCGGCCGGTGCTGCGGCCGGAGCCGGCGCGGGCTCGGGTGCGGCGTTGTTGCTGCCGCCGAAAATCACCCGGCTCGGGTTGCGGTCGAAATTGTTCACGGCGCGGCTGATGTCGGACAGCGTGCGGCGGCCGTCGTTGATCAGGAGATTGGACCGCTTGTCGACGTTGTCGGCGAGCTCGCGGATCGACTTCACCATCAGGTTCAGCTCGCTGCCATTGTTGCCGCCCGCGATCGCATTGAGGCCCAGCATCAGATTGTCGGCCTTGCCCATCACGCCGTCGACCTTGAGCATGACGTTGTCGATCTTCTCGGAATTGCGCGCCAAGGCCTGGGTGAAGACCTCGAGATTCTTCAGCGAATTCTTCACCGACTGCTGATTGTCGGCGACGATGCGGTTGACGTTTTGCAGGGTGGCGCGGATCGCCTCGGTGACGTCCTGCAGCGCATTCGGGTCGGCGGTCAGAACCGGGATGCCGTCCTCATCCAGCGGCACCGGCGGGGCGGCCTCCTCGCCGCCCTTCAGCGAGATCGCGGCGACGCCGGTCAGGCCCTGGAATTCGAGGCCGACCAGGGTGTCCTTGCGGAGCGGTGCGTTGTTCTCGATCATCGCCAGCGCGACCACGCGTCGCGGGTTGTCGAGCTTGACCGAGACCACCTCCCCTATCCGAATACCGTTAAAATTGACATTGCCGCCATTGCGCAGGCCCGACGCCGGCCCCTCGAAGATCACCCGCAAGGGGCTGCGCTGCTTGGTGGTGTGCAGGCTCTGGAACCACAGCACGAAGCCGAACGCCGCGGCGATTACCGCCAGCGTGAAAGCCCCGATCAAGACGTAGTTCGCCCGCGTTTCCATCAATTGCTCGCGTTCATTGCTCTTGGGCGCTCGCGCAGTCGGCCTGCGTTCGAGCCCGTCGAATTCCCTGTTGGCGCATGATCTCGACCGAAAACCGGCCTTTTCGTTTCGGGATCATGGGCTAGGCCACAACGGCTCGGGCGCGCTTGCCGTTGAAATATTGCTGCAGCCAAGGATGCTGCGATGCCTTCATGTCGGCGATCGATCCTGCAGCAATGATCTTACCGTTCCCTAAAACGGCGATACGGTCGCACGCGGTGTATAGACTGTCGAGATCGTGGGTTACCATGAAAACGGTCAGCCCCAAAGTGCGCTGCAGGGTGCGCACCAGCTCGTCGAAATCGCCGGCGCCGATCGGATCGAGGCCCGACGTCGGCTCGTCGAGAAACACCAGCTCGGGATCGAGCGCGAGTGCGCGTGCCAGCGCGACGCGCTTGATCATGCCGCCGGACAGTTCCGACGGATAGCGATCCGCGACTTCAGGCTTCAGCCCGACCATCACCAGCTTCGCCACCACGATCTCGTCGAGCAGCCGCTGCGAGACCCGCAGATATTCGCGCGCCGGAAACTGGATGTTCTGGCGCACCGTGAGCGAGGAGAACAGCGCGCCCTGCTGGAACAGGACGCCCCAGCGCCGCTCGACGGCGCGGCGCTGCGCCGAGCTCGCGGCATCGAGATCGACGCCGAATACTTCGATGCGGCCGGAGACCTTCGGCACGAGGCCGATGATGGTGCGCGTCAGCACCGATTTGCCGGCACCGGACGGGCCGACGAAGCCGAGAATCTCGCCGCGCTTGACGTCGAGATCGAGGCCGTCGAGCACACGCGTGGTGCCGAACTGGACCGTGATGTCGCGGACCCGGATGATGGCGTCGATGTCCTGCTCCGCCATGATCACATCCCGATCGAGGCGAAGAAGATCGCGAACACGCCGTCCATCACGATCACGAAGAAGATCCCTTTCACCACCGACGCGGTGGTGTGCTGTCCGAGCGACTCCGCCGAGCCCTGCACCGCAAGTCCCTCGACGCAGGCGACGATGCCGATCACCGCGGCCATGACCGGCGCCTTGACCATGCCGACGATGAAATGGTCGATCGATATGGCATCACGAAGGCGGAGCAGGAAGGCCTCCGGATCGACGCCGCCGTAGAGCCAGGCCACCAGGCCGCCGCCATAGAGCGCGGCCATCGCGCCGAGGAAGGCCAGGATCGGCAGCGCCAATACCAGCGCCAGCATGCGCGGCAGGATCAAGACCTCGATCGGATCGAAGCCCATGGTGCGCAGCGCGTCGATCTCCTCGCGCATCTTCATCGAGCCGAGCTCGGCGGTATAGGCTGAGCCGGAGCGGCCGGCGACCATGATCGCGACCAGCAGCACGCCGATCTCGCGCAGCACCAGCACGCCCAGCATGTCGACCACGAAGATGTCGGCGCCGAACCTGCGGAAATGGAAGATGCCCTGCTGCGAGATGATACAGCCGATCAGGAAGGTGATCAGCACCACGATCGGCACCGCACGCCAGCACACCTGCTCGAGGTGATGCACCGTCGAGGTCAGGCGGAAGCTGCGCGGATGGATCAGCACCTTGCCGGCGGCGGCCAGCACCGCGCCGAGCATGTCGACGAGGCCGATGATCGTGCCGCCGACCCCGGCCACGGTGCGGCCGATCTGCTCCAGCATGCCCGTGATCGACAGCCGGTCGCTGACGACCCTGGGCGCAGGACCCACGCGGCGCACCTCGTCGACCAGGCTGGAATAATTGGCGGAGAGGCCCGCGATCTCCGCTTCGGCGCTGGCGTCGCTGAGGCTGCGGCGCAGCCGCTCGATCAGCCACGCGCCGAACGTGTCGAGGCTCGCGACCTGCGACACGTCGATGAAGATGTGGGAACGGCTGCCGCGCAGTTTCTCAGCGTCGGAGACGATCCGCTCGAGCGCGGGAGCAAAGCGGGCTGTCCAGTTGCCCGCCGCGCACAACGCCAGTCCTTCGCCTTGGGCTATCCGCTCCAGTGTCGGGTCGCCGCTCACCTTTTGCCTACCCCTCAAGCCGGCTGGCCGTTGATCTCCGGCGGCTTGCCGGATCGGCTTGTCGAATCTGCCGCTAACCAGCCATAGTTGGCTGCGCGTCGCAAGCTACGGTTCAGGAAATAGTAGACTTTAAAATGACTTCCACCCCTCCCGGAGCTATTTCCCTGACCACGCGGATCGAGCGCTGGCCGATCGCCGGGACCTTCACGATCAGCCGTGGCGCCAAGACCGAGGCTGTCGTCGTGGTGGCCGAGGTGAGCCAGGGTGGCCTCACCGGCCGCGGCGAATGCGTGCCCTACCCGCGCTATGGCGAAACGCCCGAGGCGACGCTGCAGGCGATCCAGGCGATGCAGGAGCCGCTCGCCAATGGCATGGACCGCATCGCCTTGCAGGCCAGCATGCCCGCCGGCGCGGCCCGCAATGGGCTGGATTGTGCGCTGGCGGACCTTGAGGCCAAACGCGCCGGCAGGCGGATCTGGAACCTGCTCGGCCGTCCCGCGCCCGAACCGCGCACCACCGCCTATACGATCTCGCTCGGGACATCAGAGGCGATGGCGGAGGCCACCGCGAAGGCCGCGCATCGCGCGCTGCTCAAGATCAAGCTGGGCGGCGATGGTGACGTCGCGCGGATCGCCGCCGTGCGCAAGGCGGCGCCGGCATCCGAACTCATCGTCGATGCCAATGAAGCCTGGACCGAGGACAACCTCGCCGCCAACCTTGCGGCCTGCGCCGATGCCGGCGTCACGCTGATCGAGCAGCCGCTGCCGGCGGGCAAGGACGACGCGCTGATGCGGATCAAGCGCCCGGTTGCGGTCTGTGCCGACGAGAGCGTGCATGACCGCGCCTCTCTCGAGGGCCTGCGCGGCCGCTATGACGCCGTCAACATCAAGCTCGACAAGACCGGCGGGCTGACCGAAGCGCTCGCGATGGCGGACGCCGCCCGCGCGCTCGGATTCGAGATCATGATCGGCTGCATGGTCGCGACCTCGCTCGCGATGGCGCCGGCGATGCTGATCGCGCAAGCCGCACACTTCGTCGATCTCGACGGCCCACTGCTGCTGGCCAAGGATCGCGACAACGGGCTGCGCTACGAGGGCAGCCTGGTCTATCCGCCCGACGCCGCACTCTGGGGATGATGGGTTAGCCGCTTGCGTGCCAGCCACATCACGAACCCGCCCGTCGCTGCCATCGCGGCCATCATGTCGTAAACGCCGAGCCCGAAGCGCGCATAGACCATGCCGCTGACGATTGCCGTGGTGCTCGCGACAATGCCGCCGCAGGCAGTGAGATAGCCCTGCGCGCGCGCCATCACGTGAACCGGCACGTGATGCACCATCAGCCCCATGATGCCGACCTGGGTCAGGCCGAAGCTCAGCCCGTGTCCGAGCTGGACCGCGGCCAGTACGGCAAGCGGCGGATCCTGCGCGGTGATCGCCCAGCGCGCCGCGGCGCTGGCGGCCGCGATCATCACCAGGACGGCCGATGGCAGCGTGAAGCGCGGCGAGGCCGCAAACAGCACGATCTCGGCGATCACACCGAGCACCCAGAGGGCCGCGATCGTCAGGCCGCTGAAGCCGGCCTGCTGCCAGGCAATCGATGCGAAGATGTAATAGGCGCCGTGGCTGCCCTGGATCAGCGCCGAGGACACGATGATGGCGAGGAAGGTCGGATTGCGCAGCAGCCGCGGCGCGCCGGCCGCCGGCGCGGCTGCGGCCGCTGGGCGGCCGAGCGGCCGCAGCGTCAGCCCGACCAGCGCGCCGAGCACGGTCACGGCCGTGATGATCCAGATCAGATCGACCTCGGCGACATAGCGGAGCAAGAACCCGCTGATCAGTGCGCAGACCGCGAAGGCGGCCGAGCCCCAGAGCCGCAGCGGTCCGTAGCTCAGGCCGAATTGCCTGACGCTGCGCAGCGCGTAGGCGTCGGTGAGCGGCACCATCGGCGTCCAGACGCAGCAGGTCAGCGCATAGACCGCGAGCAACACAAACGGCTGGTGCTGGGTACCGATCACGGCAAAGCCCACCGCGGTGGCGAATCCCGTGGCGATCATCGCACCGCGCAGCATCTGGCGGCGCTCCGCGGCCGCGGTGACCAGCGGCAGGACGGTGAAGCGCGTCACCGGCGGCACCGCCGTGATGAGGCCGATCCAGGTGGCATCGATCCCGATCGCCTTCAGCCACACCGTGAAAAATGGCAGGTGGACCCCGGTCATCCCGAACGTCGTGGCGTAGAATGCCGCGAGGCTGCGCGCGAATCGCCGCGGCGCAACTTTTGCTGCGATGGGGATTTGTGATTCGGAAGACATCAATTCAATTGCGATTCGCGCGATATCGTGGTGATCGTTAGCGTAACGCGCAGTGATTTGCGCGGAGAGATTGTGATGGCCGAAGAAGCATTCGCCCTGTCGCCGATTTCCGCCCGCGCGGCCCTGCCGAGCGAGGAGGACTATGCTGCGATCAGCGCGGCCTTCATGGAGACCTCGCGGGGCCGCTGGTTCCTTGGCGAATACGCCAAGCGCAACCGCAATGCCGATACCCGCATGGTGCTCGATGCCGTGGCGCGGATCGAGGACAGCCTCAGCGCGCAGCGGCAAGCCGCCGCAGCGGCCATCAGGGACGAGCAGCTGGCGCAGGCGCTGGGCGCCCTGCGCGGCGCGATCGAGGCCGCCCAGGCCTCCGCCATCGCGGCGCTCGACGGCATCAGCTTCGAACCAAACCTCGCGCCGGTGCGCAAGGGCGTGCGGGTGATTCGGGAAATCTCCTGGCGGCTGCGCGAGATCGGCAATGACGGCCGGATCTGCGACATCATCGATTCGCAGGCCAGCGCGATCGAGGCCGGTGCAACCCAGGTTTCGATGGACGACGCCAAGGCCGTGCTGGATGCCGCCTTCGCGGCGCTGGCCCGCCGGCTCAGCGAATTCGATCCGGACAAGGCGCAAACGCCTGCGGCCGAGCCGGATGTGGCCGAAGCACCGGTTGCGGAACCGCCCGCTGCTGCCCCCTCGCCGCAACCGGTGGCCGAAAGCGCTGCCGCCGAGAGCGCTGCGCCCGATGCCACCATGGCCGCCACGCCGTCGGTGCCGCCTCAGGAGGCCGTTGCAACGCCGAGCACTGAGGGTGGCACGGCCGCGACGCCGGAGCCGAGCGAAGCGTGGCTCAAGGCGGAGGCCGCGCTGGCCGAAGCCGAAGCCGCAGAGCTCGCCCGCGTCACCGAGGCCGCCGCTGACGCCCAGGACGAAGCGGTGCTCGACCTCATCGCGATGGAGATGGGCGCCCCCGATCCGATCGACGAAGAAGCGATCGCCGAAGAGATGCACCTTGCCGAGGAGATGCGCGTCGCCGAGGCGATGGCTGACGAGCCCGAGATGGTTGCACCGGCCATTCAGCCCGAGCCCGCACCGGCGCCCGAGCCGAAGGTCGAGGTCAAGGTCGAGCCGCCACCGATTGCTGCAGCACCGATTGCTGCAGCACCGGTTGTCGTGGCTCCGGCAGCCGTGCCGCGGCCTCTCCCGCCCGCCGTCGAGGCTGCCGCAGCTCCCGCATCGGAAGTGTCACTCGGCTCGACCATCATCGCGAGCGGCCTCCTGAAAAAGCCGAGCGTCGCGGCCAACGATCCTCTCGCGCCGATCCGCCGCATGAGCCAGGTCGAGAGAATAGCGTTCTTCTCGTAGACGCGACGTGTGCGCGCTGCGCACTCACCTCCCATTGACCACCCGCGCAGCGTGACCCAGCTCACGTACGGCGGACGCGTCCGCGCCTAGCTTCGCCGCGACCGGTCCAGCACCGGGACCAGCTTTTGGGAGCGCGCGATGGTCCGCCTGACATCCATCATGATATCGGCCGCATTGCTCGGCCTGTTGAGCCTCGGTGTATCGGGCACAGCATCTGCCGAGACCGGCGGCATCACCGTCGGCAATGCCACGCAGGCGCCGGCGCAACCGATCGATCAAGCCGCTTCGCCGACGACGCCTGCTGTGGCAACGCCGGGCGCGCTACGCGGCCCCGAGCAGCGCGTCGCGCTCGTGATCGGCAATGCGAACTACGAGAATGCGCCAAAGCTCGCCAATCCCGGCAACGACGCGCAATCGATGGCCGAGCTGTTGAACGCTGCCGGCTTCGAGGTGATCGCCGCGACCGACCTCAGGCAAGGCGACATGGTGAAGGTGTTGCAGGATTTCTCCGACAAGGTCGCGGCGCGCGGCCCCGGCACAGTCGCGATGATCTACTACGCCGGCCACGGCGTGCAGCTCGCCGGCGAGAACTATCTGATTCCGATCGATGCCAGGATCGCAACGCCGTCCGACCTCGACGGCAATGCGGTGCGCCTCGTCGACGTGATGGGCACGCTCGAGAACATCCCGAGCCGGATGCGCATCGTGGTGCTCGATGCCTGCCGCAACAACCCGTTTCCCAACGTCAACGACGCCGGCCGCGGCCTTGCCGTCGTCGACGCCCCGAGCGGCTCGATCGTCGGCTATTCGACCGCGCCCGGCATGGAAGCGCAGGATGGCAGCAATGGCCACAGCCCATACACCAACGCCTTCCTGCGCCTGGCCCGCGAGCCCAACCTGCCGATCGAGCAGCTGTTCAAGCGCATTCGCCTCGACGTCAACTCTACGACCGACGGCCGGCAGACGCCGTGGGAAAGCTCGTCGCTGACCTCCGATTTCTATTTCTTCGGCGACACCGCGGTCGCGTCGGCGCGTGCACCGGCGAATGGCCCGGTCGTGCAGATGGCATCGAACCTGCCGAACCGGTCGGTGCGCCAGGCCTATGACTTCGTGCTGTCGGAGGGGCGGCCGGAATACTATGAGGAATTCATCCGGCTCTATCCGCGCGATCCGCTCTGCGATCGCATTCGCTTCCTGCTGACGAACTGGCTGCAGGTCGCGGCCTGGCACAAGGCGGTGCTTGCCAACACGCCGTTCGCCTACAAGACCTTCCACGACAATTTCGGCAACAGCCCCTACGCGCAGTCGGCGTTGAAGCTGCAGGCGCAGCCGAAAGCAATTCCGCTGATGCAGTTCACACGGCTGTCAAACCGTCCGGCCTTCCGGCCGGTCAATGCCGGCGCGCAAGGCTCGGTCGGCAAGATCGTGACCATGCCCGCGTCAGGAGCGAAGCCGGTCGGCATGCCGAGCTTAATCGGCAAGGGCAAGGTTGCGAGCCTTCCTGGAGCCAACGCCGGCAACACCACATCGAACCGGATCATGAAGGATAACAGCGGGCAGCACTTTCGCGCCGAGCGGCAGAGCATGCAAGTCAACCGGACGGGATCGGGTGGTAGCCATACAGCGTTCCACCCAAGTCCGTCCGGCTCACATCTCGGCGGAATGGGCGGCAGCCACCGTGGCGGCTTCAGGCACTGATCCGACGCGCTCCACAACGAAACGGGGGCAGAGCGACGACCGTCCTGCCCCTGTTTCGTTTCAAGATGCTGGTCTCAGGCGACGAGCTTCGCAAACAGGTCGGCATCGACATTGCCGCCCGAGAGCACGATGACGACATTCTTGCCCTTGGCGTCGATCCGTCCCGCCAGCAGCGCCGCGAGCCCGACCGCGCCGCCGGGCTCGACCACGAGCTTCAGCTCGCGATAGGCGAAGGCGACGGCAGCACCGACCTCGTCGTCGGAGACGCTGACGCCATTCGCGAGCAGCTTGCTGTTGATGGCAAACGTGAGCTCGCCCGGCATCATCGCCATCAGTGCATCGCAGATGGTGCGCGCCGCGACCGGATGCGCCTCGCGATGGCCGACCTTGAGCGACAAAGCGTGATCGTCATAGCCCGCGGGCTCGGCGACGATCACCTGGGCCTGCGGATACTTCGCCTTCACGGCGGTGGCGACACCTGCGATCAACCCGCCGCCCGAAGCCGGCGCGACCACGATGTCGGGCACAAGCCCGAGCGCGGCCATGTCCTCGGCGATCTCGCGGCCCGCAGTACCCTGGCCTGCGATCACGAAGGGATCGTCATAGGGGCGCACCAATGTCGCACCACGCTTGCTGGCGATGCCATTGGCGATCGCCTCGCGGTCGTCGCGATCGCGATCGTACAGCACGACCTCGGCGCCGTAGGACTTGGTCCGCTCACGCTTGGTGATCGGCGAGTCCGCAGGCATCACGATGGTCGCCTGCATGTTGAGGATCTTTGCCGCCGCGGCGACGCCCTGGGCGTGGTTGCCCGAGGAGAACGCGACGACGCCCCCGCTCCGCTTGTCCTGCGGAATCGAGGCGAGCTTGTTGAAGGCGCCGCGGAACTTGAACGATCCGGTCCGTTGCAGCATCTCGGGCTTGAGGAAGACCTGGGTGCCGACGCGTTCGTTGAGAACGGGGAAAGTCAGGAGCGGCGTGCGCACCGCGAACGGCGCGACCACCCTTGCAGCGGCATCGATGTCCGCGGCAGCGACGAGTGGATTGAGAGTGATGTCCGTCATCCACGATTTGTATCGCGGCGGCGGGTAACCCGGCAAGACGCTTTAGCGTGAGTTTGGCTGAGGCGCCGGCAGGGCGGCGAAATGGTGCTCTTCGGCGCCGAATTCGAGCGCCTCGCCCTCGCCGTCGGGCGCCGCGGGGCGGACGTTCATGCAGCGGTCGATGAACACCCGGGCCGACGCCTGCCAGGTGTGGAGCGCGGCGAAATCGACGCAGGCCTGCCGCGGGATGCTGAGCGCCTCCAGACAGGCGTGGCGCAGATCCTCGTCGAGCACGCCGACCGGCGCCGCGCCGATCACGTCGCGGGGACCGGTGACCGGAAAAGCGGCAACCGGCAGGCCGCTGGCCAGCGCTTCAAGCAGCACCAAACCGAACGTATCGGTGCGGCTGGGGAAAACGAACACATCGGCCGCGGCATAGATTTCGGCCAATTCTTCCCCATGGCGGGCACCGAGGAAGAGGGCTTCCGGATATTTCCGCTCCAGCGCCGCCCGCGCCGGGCCGTCGCCGACCACGACCTTGGTGCCGGGCAGATCGAGATCGAGGAACGCCTCGAGGTTCTTCTCCACCGCCACCCGGCCGACGCTGAGATAGACCGGCTGCGGCAGGCAGAGATCGACATCGCGCGGGTGGAACAGCGCGGTATCGACGCCGCGCGACCACAGCACCACGTTGCGGAAGCCGCGCTGGCGCAGTTCGGCGGCCAGCGCCGGGGTCGCGGCCATCACTGCCCGGCTCGGCCTGTGGAACCAGCGCAGCGCACGCCACACCCAGGCCTCCGGGACCGGCGTGCGTGCCGAGACGTATTCGGGAAAGCGGGTGTGGAAGCTCGTCGTGAACGGCAGGCCGTGCTTGCGGCAATAGCGGCGAACCGACAGCCCGATCGGGCCTTCGGTCGCGATATGGATGCTGTCGGGCCTGGCAGCCTCGATCAGGCTTGCGACCTTGGCCTGATAGGGCAGCGCCAGCCGGAGATCGCGATAGCTCGGCATCGCGAAGGTGCGGAACTCGTCCGGCGTCAGGAAGCTCACCTCGACGCCGAGCGATTTCGCCGCCTCTGCCATCATGGTCAGCGTGCGGACAACCCCGTTGACCTGGGGATGCCACGCATCGGTCGCGACCAGGATATGCGTCATGCAGCGCGTGCCGTCACTCGCGGAACTGGCGCGATCCGGCGCACCGGGTCGGTCCAGGTGATGATCTCGAAATGGCCGTCCTCGTGCTCGGCGAGCGCCGTGCAGCTCTCCACCCAGTCGCCGCAATTCATGTAGCGGATGCCGTGCTCGTCATGGATCGTCGCGTAGTGGATGTGGCCGCAGATCACGCCGTCACAGCCATGACGCCGCGCCTCGCCGGCCAGCGTCGCCTCGAACGCGCCGATATAGTTCACGGCCTTCTTGACCTTCAGCTTGGCCCATTGCGACAGCGACCAGTAGGGAACGCCGAACATCTTGCGGAAGAAGTTGACGAAGCGATTCATCTGGATCGCGAAGTCGTAGGCCTTGTCGCCGAGATGGGCGAGCCAGCGCGCGTTCTGCACCACGAGATCGAAGATGTCGCCGTGGATCACGAGGTAGCGCTTGCCGTCGGCGCCGGTGTGAACGGTGTTCTCCACCACGTCGATGCCGCCGAAATGCGTGCCATAATATTTGCGCAGGAACTCGTCGTGGTTGCCTGGGACGTAGATCACCTTGGCGCCCTTGCGGGCCTTGCGCAGCATCTTCTGCACGAAATCGTTGTGGGTCTGCGGCCAGTACCAGTTCGACTTCAGCGCCCAGCCGTCGACAATATCACCAACGAGGTAGATCGTGTCGGCATCGTGGGAGCGGAGGAAGTCCAACAGGCGGTCGGCTTGCGAACCGCGGGCTCCGAGATGTACATCGGAGATAAACAAAGTGCGAAAGCGCCGCTCGGGGCTTTCTTCACTCAAGGAGTCACTTCCCATGCCTGTGCACCTAACAGATTCCTGTGACAAGGCGATGACGATCCCCGCGACCCAAGGCCTCACTAACAGTTAACGAGAATCAGCAGCACGCCCCTCCAGTGCGGATAACAGCGGCGTACGACAATCTGGCGACATAGATGGACGCGGCTGTGCGGAACAGGCGTTGTGTTGCCTGCATATCGCGGGGGGAACAATGCGCATTCAAAGAGGCGATGGATGCGTAGCCCGGATGAAGCGCAGCGTAATGCGGGGTCTTGCGTCCGCGGATGATCTGTTCCCGGATCTCGCTGCGCTTCATCCGGGCTACAAACTTCAGCCGGGCTACAAGAGCGTCAGTAATATTTGTGGAAGTGGTGCACCGGCCCGTGGCCGTGGCCGACGGCGAAGCGATCGGCGGCGGCGATCGCATCCGTGATCCAGGCCTTGCCGTTGCGCACGGCGGTCTCCATCGCCTCGCCTTTCGCCAGTCCGGCGGCGATCGCCGATGACAGCGAGCAGCCAGTGCCGTGCGTGTTGGCGGTTGCGATGCGCGGCGCCGCGAGCGCGATGCTTTGCTCGCCATCGATCAGATAGTCGATGCTCTCCGCGCCGTGCCCATGGCCGCCCTTGACCAGCACCGCGCGACATCCCATCGCCAGCAATTGCCTGCCCTGTCGCTCGACGTCGGCCTCGTTCGAGGCGACCGGCTCGTTCAGCAGCGCCGCCGCTTCCGGCAGGTTCGGCGTGATCAGCGAGGCCAGCGGAAACAGCATGGTCTTCAGCGCATCGACCGCCTCGGCCGCCAGCAGCCGATCGCCCGAGGTTGCGACCATCACCGGATCCAGCACGACATGCCGCGGCGCCCAGCGCTTCAGCCCGTCGGCAATCGCCGCGATGGTCTCGACCTGCGCCACCATGCCGATCTTGACCGCGCCGATTTCGAGGTCGGAGAACACCGCATCGATCTGCGCCGTGACGAACGAAGCGGGCACCGGATGGATGCCGCTGACCCCCGTGGTGTTCTGCGCCGTCAACGCCGTGATCGCGGAGGCGCCGTACACCCCGAACGCGGCAAAGCTCTTGAGGTCGGCCTGGATGCCCGCCCCGCCCGAGGAATCCGAACCGGCAATAGTGAGCGCAACCGGCGTCATTGCGCGGTACCGGCGGTTGGGACGAATGAGATCATGACGAACAAGATCATGGCCTGTCCTAGCCCGGCCGCCCATCGGCAGCAAGTTCGCCTGACTTACCCGCGAGTTGGCCTTGTTGCCCCGTTGCCTTGCCCCCTTGCCTTGGCCGCCCGTTTTTGGCCTATAGTCACGGAAATCCCCGGAGACGACTTTGATGGTTCCTTTCTTCGTCCAGATCAAATGCAAGCTCGGCCAGTCCTACACCGTCGCCAATGCGCTGGCGGAAGCCGAGATTGCGTCCGAGATCTATTCCACCGCGGGCAATTACGATCTGCTGGTCAAGTTCTACGTCGACCACGACACCGACATCGGCCATTTCATCAACGAGAAGGTTCAGGTGATCCCGGGCATCCAGGACACCCTCACCATCATCACCTTCAAGGCGTTCGGCACGAAGTAGGACGGCCCAACACAAGCGTGCTGTAAACTCCTCAACCTGAGAGGATGTGAGGCTATATCCTCGTCCACCGCTGTCATCGCCCGGCTGTGCGCAATTGCGCACATGGACCGGGCGATCCAGTACACCGCAGCCTCTCGGCTCTAGCACTGCGCTCTCTGGAATACTGGATCACCCGCATGCGCGGGTGATGACACCGAGCAAGCTGAGCAATCACCCGTCATCCCCGCGCAAAGGTTTCGCCTTTGTCGCTGGAGGAGCCCGCATGGCGGGCGTCTCGAAGGATGCAGGCCATAGACCTGGGCCTCATGGTTCGAGACGCACGCTCCATGCTCCTCACCATGAGGAGCCGAGGCGCAGGACTACGACTCCTTCTCCTTCTTCACCGGCTTCGGCGGTCCCTCGACCGGCGGCAGCGACTTGATGTATTCGGCGATCGCGTCGCGATCGGTCGGCGAGAGCTGCGAGGTGTTGCGGATCACGCGCACCATCGATCCGCCGGCGCTGTCGCCGTCCGGCGTCTGTCCGCTCTCGAGGAAATAGGCGATATCCTTCGCGCTCCAGTCGGCGATCCCCCGCGGCGTGATGTTGGGCACCCAGCCTTCGCCTTCGGGATTCGGGCCACCGGCGAAGCGCTGCGAAGTGATGATGCCGCCGAGCAAATTGCGCGGGCTGTGACACTCGGCGCAATGGCCGAAGCTGTTGACGAGATAGGCGCCGCGATACCAATGCGCCGAGCGGCTCGCATCCGCGACGAACGGCTTGCCGTCCATGAACAGGAATTTCCAGACACCGACATTGCGCCGGATGTTGAAGGGAAACGGCAGATCGTGGTCGCGCACCTTGCCGGCGACCGGCGGCAAGGTCCTCAGATAGGCGAACAGGTCGCGCACGTCATTGAGCCTGGCGTGCTGATAGGATGTGTAGGGAAACGCCGGAAAATAGTGCGTCCCCGACGGCGAGGTGCCCTTCATGACCGCGGTGACGAAATCAGCCTCGCTCCAGCGGCCGATGCCGTCGTTCGGGTCGGGCGAGATGTTCGGCGCATAGAAGGTACCGAACGGCGACGGTATCGCGAGGCCGCCGCCGAGCCTGGTGCGATCGTCCTGCTTCGGCACCGCATGGCAGGAGGAACATCCTCCCGCATTGAACGTTGTGAGCCCGTTGGCCAGATTGGGCTGGTAGGCGGGCAGCGCGCTCGCGGCAACGGTCGCGGGGATCGTCAGCCACCAGAACACACCGAAGCCGATCAAGCCGGCCAAAGCGGCCAGGAGGAGAATTCGTCGCAACATTCACCGATCCGTCATTGGTCGCGTCAGTTCATCAACCAGTATGATGGCAACCGATCGCACAAGCTCGCATCAAATTTGCCGCACTCACGATCATTTTGGGAATAAATCCGGAGAGCCGCGGTTTGAAGATTTGCAACCATCGTGTGACGTCAAAGGGGAGAGAACCATGCCAAACAAGACCTTGCTTGCCACACTAACATTGGGCGCCGCAATCGCGCTCGCCGGTCCGGCCTTTGCCGAGAAGCTGCAGGCCAAATTGGACGGCAAGTCCGAAGTGCCTGCGACCACCAGCGCCGGCACCGGCACCGCCGACATCGACTACGACGCGGCCACCAAGAAGCTCAGCTGGAAGCTGACCTATTCCGGCCTCTCGGGCCCGGCGACCGCAGCGCATTTCCACGGCCCCGCCGAGGCCGGCAAGAATTCCGGTGTCGCGGTTGCCATCCCGAACGCGACGTCGAGCCCGGTCGAGGGCAGCGCGACGTTGACCGACGCGCAGGCCGCCGATCTTCTCGCCGGCAAGTACTATGTCAACGTCCACACCGCAGCCAACCCGGGCGGTGAGATCCGCGGCCAAGTGACGAAGTAGACCTCACGAAGTAAACTTCAACAAGAAACGGCCGACACAACAAAGGGCGGATGCTTCACGGCATCCGCCCTTTGATCGACCGAATGGCGATCAGCCCTTCTTGAGGCGATAGGTCTCGTGGCAGCCGCCGCACTGCTTGCCGATCACGGTCAGCTCGGCCTTCAGCGTGTCGACATCCTTGATCTTGCCCTTGGCGTCAGCGACGGATTTGGCAAAGCTCGCGATGTGCTGCTCGAAGCCGGCCTTGTCTTCCCAGATCTTGGGCCCGGCGGAGTAATCGCCTTCCGTCTTGAGGCCCTTGCTGCTTTCAGGGAACAGCGTCGGCAGCTTCGTGGCGGTGTCCTCGAACTTCGCCAGCGCGGCCTCGACCGTTGCCTGGTCGTAGGGCTTCTCGCCCTTGATGATGGCGCCGAGCGCACCGGCGTTCTTGCCGGTTTCCTTCATCTGGGCCTGGGTCTGCTTGACCTGATTCTGGTCGGCCACGACCGCACCCGCACTCAACGCAAGCATCGCTGCAACGACGACAATCCGCTTCATCGGCAAAACCCCTCAATCCTGCTCTGTCCCGGTCCGCAGGTACGCGGCCGGCCTGGTTTGCAAACACCGCAGGCGGAATCTTCATTCCGCCTGCGACAATTTATCAGAGATTATGGCGGCGCTGCGCCTCGCGGATCGCGATCCAGACCCGCTCCGGCGTGGCCGGCATGTCGATATGGTCGATCCCGAACTCGCGATGCAGCCCCTCGACGATCGCGTTGACGACCGCCGGGCACGAGCCGATCGCGCCGGCCTCGCCTGCGCCCTTGACGCCAAGCGGGTTGGTCGTGCACGGCACGTTGTGGGTCTCGAACACGAAGGACGGCCCGTCGGCGGCGCGCGGCATCGCATAGTCCATGAAGGTGCCGGTGACGAGCTGACCGTCGGTTGGGCTGTAGACCGCCTGCTCCATCAGCGCCTGCCCGATGCCCTGCATCGCGCCGCCATGAACCTGGCCTGCGAGCATCAGCGGATTGAGCGTGACGCCGAAATCGTCGACGATGACGTAGCTGACGATCTTGATGATGCCGGTGGCGGGATCGATCTCGACCTCGGCGAGATGCGTGCCGTTCGGATAGGTGCCGTCGGCGCTGGCGAAGGTCGCGCTCGAGTTCATCTTCGACGTATCGCCGCCGGGACGCTTGGCGAGATCGGCAAAGCTGACCGAGCGGTCGGTGCCGGCGATGCGGATGCGGCCGTCGGCGATTTCGAGGTCGCCGGCGCCGGCCTCCAGCGCCTGCGCCGCAAGCTCCTTCAGCTTGTTGCCGAGCTCGTGCGTCGCCCGCTGCACGCTGACGCCACCGGACGGAATCGATGCCGAACCGCCGGTGCCGAGGCCGGTCGCGATCTTGTCGGTGTCGCCCTGCAGGACATGGACGCGCTCCGGCGGTACGCCGAACTGCTCGGCGACGATCTGCGCATAGGCGGTCTGGTGGCCCTGCCCGCTCGACTGCGTGCCGATCAGGATCGAGATGTCGCCGTTGGGATCGAGCGCCACATTGGCGGTCTCCTCGCCCATGGTGCCGCAGACCTCGACATAGCTCGCCATGCCGATGCCCCGCACCAGGCCGTCCTTCTTGGCGGCCTTGGCGCGCTTCGGAAACTCCTTCCAGTTGGCGATCTCCATCGCGCGCTTCATATGCGCGACGAAGTCGCCGGAGTCGTAGACCTTGCCGGTTGCGGTCGTGTAGGGCAGCGACTTCGGCGGAATGAAATTCTTCCGCCGGATGGCATCCGGCGTCATGCCGAGCTTTCGCGCAGCAGCATCGACCAGCCGCTCGATCACGTAGGCGGCCTCCGGGCGGCCGGCGCCGCGATAGGCATCGACCGGCACCGTGTTGGTGAACACGGTGCGGACGCGGCAGTGGAAGGCCTTGATGTCATAGAGACCCGGCAGCATGCCGGCGCCGCCATGCGGAATGTAGGGCGCGAACGTCGAGAGATAGGCACCCATGTCACCCATCAGATCGACATCCATGCCGAGGAATTTGCCGTCCTCGGCGAGCGCCATCTTCGCGGTGGTGAGGTTGTCGCGGCCCTGCGCGTCGCCCATGAAATGGTCGGAGCGCTCGGCGGTCCATTTGACGGACTTCTTGAGCTTGCGCGCCGCGACCGAGATCAGCGCATATTCGCGATAAGGAAACAGCTTGGTGCCGAAGCCGCCGCCGACATCCGGGCAGATCACCCGCATGTTCTCCTTCGGCATCTTCAGGATCATGTCGCAGAGGATCTCGCGCAGACGGTGGCTGCCCTGGCTGCCGATCGTCAGCGTCAGGTGATCCTTCCTGGCGTCGTATTCGGCGACCGCGGCGCGGGTCTCCATGAAATTGGTGATGACGCGCGGATTGACGATGGTGATCTCGGCCACCGCATGCGCCTTGGCGAACGCGGCCTCGGCGGCGCCCTTGTCGCCGATCGAGACGTCGAACAGCAGATTGCCGGGCTTGTCCGGCCACACCTGCGGCGCGCCCTTCTTCACCGCATTGATCAGGCCGGCCACCGCCGGCAGTGGCGTCCACTTGACGTCGATCGCCTCGATCGCGTCGCGGGCGTGATCGACGGTATCGGCGACCACGAAGGCGATCGCGTCGCCGACATGGCGTACCTCATCCTTGGCGAGGATCGGATAAGGCGGTGCGGTGAACGGATCGGTTTCGAGATTGAACAGGCACGGCAGGCCGCCGAGCTCGGCGACATCGGCCGCGGTCAGAATCAGCGCCACGCCGGGCATGCCGCGGGCCTTGCCAGCATCGATCGTGTAGGTCGCGTGCGCATGCGGCGAGCGCAGCATCAGCGCGTGCAATGCGGGAGACGGGGCGACGTCGTCGGTATAGCGGCCCTTGCCGCGAATCAGAGCGTCATCCTCCTTGCGCCGCACACTTTGTCCGACGCCGAACTTGATGGGAGCTGCCATCGTCTCTCCAATTTCCTTGGTTGTTTGCGCGCATATTGGCGTGGTTGTCAGCGAAGCGCAAACCGCTTTCCGCCGCACGCGGCGCTGTCCCACGGCCAACTCCTATGCATTTGATTTGACAGGTAAAACTATACGCGCCGCAGCGCGAACAGCCAGCCACGACCGAACAGCGTGAGGATCAGCAGCGCGTAGACGAAGGCGCCGACCGTGATCAGCAACAGCAGGATCATCTCATCGCGAAAGATCTGCATCGGCGCGAACCACACATAGGCGAAATGCGAGGTCAGCCACAGCGCAAGCGCGAGCAGCACCCCGCACAGTGCAAAAGTGCCGAACGAGCGGATCAGTGTGCGATCGAACGCGAGGTAGCCGCGGCGCACGGCGAACAGCAGCACCAGCAGCAGATTGACCCAGGCCCCGACCGCGGTCGCCAGCGCGAGCCCGACCTGCGCCAGTGAGCCGACCAGCGCGATCTTCAGCGCGACATTGACCGCGACCCCGGTCAGCGCCGCCTTGACAGGGGTTGCGGTATCCTTGCGGGCATAGAAAGTCGCAACCGCGCTGCGGATCATCACGAAGGGAATCAGCCCAACCGCATAGGCCGCAAGCGTGGCGCCGGCGCTGGCGGCATCGGCCTTCGAGAACGCGCCGCGGGCGAACATCGCGCGCATGATCGGATCAGCAACCGTCAGAAACGCCGCCACGAACGGCACCGAGAACAGCAGCGTGAAATCGAAGGCGCGGCGCTGCGCGGCCATGGCGCCTGTGTGATCGTCGGCGGTCAGGCGCCGCGACATCTCCGGCAGCAGCACGGTGCCGATCGCGATCCCGATGACGCCGATCGGCAGTTGATTGAGGCGGTCGGCATAATACAACGCCGACAGCGCGCCGGCGGGCAGGAAGGTCGCGATGATGGTGTCGGCGAACAGCGCGACCTGCGTTCCCATCGAGCCCAAGGTCGCCGGTCCCAGCGCGCGGAAGAAGGCGCGGACATCCTCGTCGAGCCTCAGCGGCGCGAATCGCGGCAGGCCGCCGTGGCGCCCGAGGTCGCCGGCGAGCAGGAAGAACTGCAGGAAGCCCGAGATCAGGACGCCCCAGGCCGCGGCGTGACCGGCACTCGGGAAGAACGCCGCCAGCGCCAGCGTCATCATCATGGCGAGGTTGAGGAAGATCGGCGCCGCGGCGGCGCTGGCGAAGCGATGCATCACGTTGAGCATGCCGCCATAGAGCGTCACCAGCGTGATCAGCAAGAGATAAGGAAAGGTGATCCGCGTCAGCTCGATCGCAAGCTTGCGCTGGGATGCGTCCTCGGTGAAGCCCGGCGCGAGAATGCTCATCGCCTGCGGCATGAACGCCATCGCCACCACCAGCAGGATCACCTGCGAGGCGAACAGCAGCGTAAAGATGCGGTCGGCGAACAGCCGCGCCGACGCTTCGCCCCGCTCGCCATGGACGTGGGCATAGGCCGGCACGAAGGCGGCGTTGAAGGCGCCTTCGGCAAAGATCGCGCGGAAATGATTGGGCAGCCGCAGCGCCACGAAGAAGGCGTCGGCGACCGGCCCGGCGCCGAGGATCGCCGCGAGCATGATGTCGCGCGCGAACCCGGTGACCCGCGATAGCAGGGTATAGCCGCCGACGGTGAAGATGCGCCCAAGCATGCGCTGCTTCTAGCGCATCATCACCCTACGTCAAAATGACGTATCAGGCAGAAAGCGCGCTGCGCACAGCCGCGATGACGCGGTCCTGTGCCGCCTCGTCGAGATAGGGGTGCATCGGCAGGGCGATGACGTCCTTCGACAGGCGCTCGCTGACCGGCAGGCCACCGTCGGCAACCGGATAGTGGCTGTAGGCCGTCTGCTGGTGGACCGACTTCGGATAGTAGATCATGGTCGGCACGCCCTGCGCCTTCAAGGCGGCTGCGAAGGCGTCACGATCGATGCCGTTGGTCAGACGGATGGTGTATTGCGCCCACACCGAGGTGCAGCCGGGAGCCACGCGCGGCACCGCGACGAGATTACCGAGCGCCCGCGAATAGCGTTCCGCCACCTTGTTGCGCGCGGCGATCTCGTCGTCGAAGATCTTCAGCTTCTCGAGCAGGATCGCCGCCTGCATGGTGTCGAGCCGCGCAGTGAGGCCGAGCCGCACGTTGTCGTACTTGTCCGAGCCCTGGCCGTGGACGCGGATGCTGCGCAGCGTGCGCGCGAGTTCCTCGTCGTCGGTGAAGATCGCGCCGCCATCGCCGAAGCAGCCGAGCGGCTTGGCCGGGAAGAAGCTGGTTCCGGTCGCAAGCCCGAAGGTGCCGAGCTTGCGGTTCTTGTAGGTTGCGCCAAAGCCCTGCGCGGCATCGTCGAGCACGAACAGGCCCTCGGCCTCGGCGACCGCGCCAATCGCGTCGTGATCGGCGCTCTGGCCGAACAGATCGACCGGGATCACGGCAACCGGCTTCAGCCCGCGTGCGCGCGCCGTCGCAATGCCGCGCTTCAGCGAATTGACGTCGATGTTGAAGGTCTCCTCATCGACATCGACGAACACCGGTGTCGCGCCGGTCAGCGTCACGACTTCGCCGGTCGCGCAGAACGTGAAGGTCGGGCAGAGCACCGCATCGCCCGGCCCGACATTCTTTGCCATCAGGACCATCAGGAGCGCGTCGGTGCCGCTGGCACAGCTCACCACATGCTTGGCGCCGCTATAGTCCGCCAGCGCCTTCTCCAGCGCAATGACTTCCGGGCCGTTGATGAACTGGCAATGGTCGAGCACGCGCGCGACCGCGTCATCGATCGACTTGCCGAGCCGCCGGCGCTGCGCGGCGATATCGATGAAGGGAATGGGCTCAAGCTGCATATGCTGGTTCATGGAAGCTCTTTGCACGTGTTGAATGGATTACAATCAGCCAGTGAAGGCAATCAGCCGGCGATGCGGCGCGGTCCCTTGCGCATCGTCGAGGCGGCGGGCCGGGCGGGCGATTCCAGGCAGCGGATCGCGATCTCGAGGCTCGCCACGCCCTCGTCGCCGGACACCGCCGGCAGCTTGCCGCTGCGCACGGCATCGAGGAAGGCGATCAGCTCGGCGCGCAGCGGCTCGTCGTGCCCGACCGGCAGATGGCGCATCGAATAGCTGCCGTCCGGCTTGAAGCCGAAGCATTCGGTGACCTGGCGCGTGAGCAGGTCGCCCATCACGTATTTGCCGCGGGTCGCGACCGTCACGTTGCGCGCCTTGAACGGCGTCAGCCAGTTGGTGTTGATGTGGGCGAGCACGCCGGACGCCGTGCGGAACTGCAGCAGCGCGATGTCCTCGCGCTCGGCGACCGCGCTCGAGAGCTGCGGCTGCACCTCGACGATGTCGGACTCGGTGAACCAGCGGATCAGGTCGATGTCGTGTACGGCGAGGTCGATCACGACGCCGACATTGGACATCCGCGGCGGGAACGGGCCGACCCGGGTGATGCCGATCGACAGGATATCCTCGCCCGAGATCGCCTGCTTGATCGCGGCGACCGCCGGATTGAAGCGCTCGACATGGCCGACCATCAGCGTAACGCCGGCCCGCTCGGCGGCTGCGACGATCTCGCGGCCCTCTTGGACCGTGGATGCGACCGGCTTCTCGACCAGGATGTGGATGTTGTGCGCGATGCAGGCGAGCGCGATCTCGTGATGCAGGTGGGTGGGTGCCGCGATCGTCACCGCATCGACGCCCTCGGCAAGCAGCTGATCGAGGTTTTCGAAGGCGCGGCAACCGACCAGGTCGATGGCGCGTGCGCGGTGCTCCGGCAGCGGATCGACGATGCCGATCAGCACGACGCCGGGCAGTCCGGCCAGTACGCGGGCATGGTTGCTGCCCATCACGCCGGCGCCGATCACGCCGACGCGCAATGCGCGGCCGATATCGGCCCTCGCGCCGGCTGCGGACACTTTTGCATTCATATCGTAGACCCCAAGTAGCGTTCTGGCGGTTGTCCCGGCTCCTCAGGGAGCCATCCAGGCTCCGAGGGAATCAGACCAAGGCCCCTCGTCCCGATCTGCGCCTCCGGCGCAAATCACCCCGCTTCGTTGGCAGCCGCTATAGCACGGCGTCACAAATGTGGCGAATGCCAAGGACGAAATCCGGACACGTTTTGATTCAAAGAGTTACATCGTCCCGCGCCCGGCGATTGGCGCGGGAACCGGCTCGCCTCAGCTGCGCCGGTAGTCGTCCTCGATGCGGATGATGTCGTCCTCGCCGAGATAGCTGCCGGTCTGCACTTCGATCAGCTCGAGCTGGATCTTGCCGGGATTCTCCAGCCGGTGCACCGCGCCGATCGGGATGTAGATCGACTCGTTCTCGTGCACCGTCTTGATCAGCTCGTTGACGGTGACCTGCGCGGTGCCGCGCACCACGATCCAGTGCTCGGAGCGGTGATGGTGCTTCTGCAAGGACAGCCGCCCGCCGGGCTTGACGATGATGCGCTTGACCTGGTGGCGGTCGCCATTGTCGACCGATTGGTAGGAGCCCCAGGGGCGATGCACCTTGATGTGGTTCTCGGTCACCTCGGGCGCCGCCACTTTCAATTTCGCGACCAGCCGCTTCAGCCCGTTGGCGTCCTTCTGGCGTGACACCAGCACGGCGTCCTGGGTCGCGACCACGACGAGGTCGTCGACGCCTTCGAGCGCAACCAGCGCCCGGTCGGTCGAGACGTTGCAATTGCGGGAATCCTCGAACACGGCCGCGCCGCGCGCCGCGTTGCCCAGGCTGTCCTTGTCGGAGAGCTCCCAGACCTGGCGCCACGAGCCGATGTCGGACCAGCCGCACGCCACCGGCACCACCGCGGCATGAGCGGTCTTCTCCATCACGGCATAATCGATCGAGATCGCCTTTGCGGCGCCGAACGCCGCTGCATCGAGCTTGACGAAGCCGAGATCGCGCGTCGCCGACGCAACCGACTGCTCCACCGACGCAATGCTGTCGGCATCGACCTTGCGATACTCGTCGAGCAGCACGCCGGCGCGGAACATGAAGTTGCCGCTGTTCCAGAGATAGCCCGCATCGATATAGCCTGCCGCCGTCGCGGCATCCGGCTTCTCGACGAATTTTGCCACCGCGCGCACCTCGCCGGCGACCACCTCACCCGGGCTGATATAGCCGTATTCGGTCGCGGGCCGTTCCGGCTTGACGCCGAAGGTCACGATGCGGCCGGCTTCGGCAGCCACCAATCCGCCGCGGCACGCGGCGACGAAGGCCGGCGTATCCCGCACCAGATGGTCGGCGGCGAGCGCCAGCACGATCGCCTCGCTGTCACGGCTCTGCGCGAATGCCGCACCGGCCGCGATCGCTGGCCCGGAGTCGCGGCGCATCGGCTCCAGCAGCACATCGGCCTCGCGGCCGATCTCGGCCAGCTGCTCCAGCACCATGAAGCGATAGGCCTCGTTGGTGATCACGATCGGCCGCTCGAACAGGCCCGCGTCGGAGACCCGCAGCAGCGTCTCCTGGAAGGTCGAGCGCGCCCCGAACAGGGACAGGAACTGCTTCGGATGCACCTCGCGTGACGCCGGCCAGAGCCGCGTGCCTGCGCCGCCGCACATGATCAGGGGAATAATTCGTCGATCCATCGATGCCTCAAGTCCTGTCGTGCCAGTCCTGTCGTATCCATCCGCGGACGGCACACCAAAATGGCCCGGTGCCGCCGTGGCCGGCAGCCCTGTTGCCTGGGAAGCACGATCCGGGCAGTCACGCGCCCCCACGCGTCTGGTCGGATCTTACCGGTCTCGTAAACTCCCGGCGAACGGCTGGCCGTTCCCCGTCCCGGCATCTTTAGCCGCCCCTTCGCGCCTGCCGCAATAGGGACCAGTACGGGTATTGCCAGATCGGTGCGGAAACCATACCAAGGCGGCGAATTTGGGCGCGCGAAAGCGTTTTGCGCTGTTTTTGACACATCCTGAAAACCTGGCAGCGCGAACGGAAATGCGCCGAATCCTGCTTTCGACCGTCAAGATCCTGATCTCGGCTGCGCTGCTCTATTTCTCGCTGCGCAAGGTCAACCTGTATGACCTCGCCTCCCGCATCCAGGTCGAGAGCCTGGGCTGGCTCGGCCTCGCGATCGCGGTCACCTTCCTGCAGATCTTTCTCGGGGTGCTGCGCTGGCGCGAGATCAGCGTGGAGTGCGGCGCACCGCTGGAAACCGCGCAGGCGATGCGCTTCAACGTGATCGGCACCTTCTTCAACCAGACACTGCCGTCCTCGATCGGCGGCGACGCCGTGCGGCTCTGGCTTGTCGCGCGCGCCGGTGCGGGCTGGCGCGCAGCCACCTACTCGATCTTCGTCGATCGCGCGGTCGGACTGATCGCCCTGGCCGTCGTCATCGCAGCCACCCTGCCCTGGAGCTATCGGCTGATCTCCGATACCCATGGCTGGATGGCGTTGCTGCTGCTCGACATCGCCGCGCTTGCGGCCGGATTTGGTTTCCTCGTGATCGGCCTGTTGCCGTGGCCGTGGCTGAAGCAGTGGTGGGCAACGCACCACATCCATGCCTGCGCGGTCATCGCGAACCGGGTGTTGTTCAGCCGCAAGCACGGATTGCGGGTCGCGACCCTTTCGATCGCCATTCACGTGGTGACCGTCGTGATCGGCTGGTGCGTGGTGAAGTCGATCGCGGCTCCGGTCACCTTCGGCGAGATATTCCAATTGTTGCCCCCGGTCATGCTGATCACGATGATGCCGATCTCGATCGCGGGCTGGGGCGTGCGCGAGGCCACGATGGCGCTCGCCTTCGGCTATGCCGGCCTGATTGCGAATGAAGGCGTCAACATCTCGCTGCTGTTCGGTGCGGTGTCGTTCGTGGTCGGCGTGTTCGGCGGCCTGGTGTGGATCCTGAGCCCGGAAAAGGCCGCCAAGGGCGCCGAGCCGATCGAAGTCCCGGGATCGCAATCGCGAGTCCCGGGATCGCAGTGACCGGACCAGAATGAGCAGTTTCGAGACCCTCCTGTCATTGATCGCAGCGGTGCTGGCCGCATCGATCTCGGCCGTCCTGATCCGGGCAACGCGGCCTCTGCTGCTGCGCGTGGCACTGGCGAAGCCGAATGCGCGCTCGTCGCACCGCATTCCAACGCCGCAGGGCGCCGGCATCGCGGTCGTCGCAGCCACGCTGCTGGCGGGCGGGATCGTCATCGTGCTGGCGGGATCGCCGGACCTCACGATACCGATCACGGTGTTCGCGGCCTGCCTGTTCATCGCGGTGGTGGGCTTTGCCGACGACATCCGGTCGCTACCCGTCGTCCCGCGGCTGTTGCTGCAGGCGGCCGCCGTTGCGGCCGTGGTGTTTGCTGCGCCGGTCGATCTCAGGCTCGTTCCGGCCTGCCCGCTCTGGCTCGAACGCGGCCTGCTGCTGATCGCCGGCCTCTGGTTCGTGAACCTCGTCAACTTCATGGACGGGCTCGACCTGATGACGGCGGCCGAGGCCGTGCCGATCACGGTGGCCGTCGCCCTGCTCGGCAGCTTCGGCCATGTGCCCGCGGCTTGCGCGCTGGTCGCGGCAGCGCTGTGCGGCGCGTTGCTCGGCTTCGCGCCGTTCAACCGGCCGGTGGCAAAGATATTCCTTGGCGATGTCGGCAGCCTGCCGATCGGCTTGCTGCTGGGCTGGTGCCTGCTCGAGCTTGCCCTGCATCAGCAATTCGCCGCCGCGCTGCTGCTGCCGCTGTATTATTTGACCGATGCGACCGTCACGCTGTTTTGCCGCATCGCGCGGCGCGAGCCGTTCTGGTCCGCGCACCGCTCGCACTTCTATCAGCGCGCGACCGACAACGGATTTGTGGTGTGGCGCGTCGTCGGCGAGGTCTTTGCACTCAACGTGGTGTTGGCGCTGCTCGCATTCGCCTCGGTCGCCCTCAATTCCCTCGCAGCAGACATCGTCCTGCTGCTGGCCGGCGCGCTCGCCGTCGCCTGGCAACTGCGCCGGTTCTCGCGATCGTTCTGATCGGGCCAGAGCGTTTTCCAGCGAAGTTGATACCGGTCCGCGTGAAGAAAACGCGTCAAAATAAGATCTAGATGTCCGTTCGACTCAGCGCGCGTCTCAGCCCCTCGTCGAGGCTGATCGGCTGCTGCCATCCGGTGCTCGCGACCTTGGACAGATCGAGTTCAAGCGAGGCGAACAGGCTGTCATAGGCTTCCTTGCGGCCGCCCACCGTGAGCGACACTTTCAGGAGCGGCGACGGCAGCCAGAACAGACGCGGCGAGGTTTCTGCCGCGCGGGCAAGGCGCTCGACGAACTCCCGCGTCGAGACCTGCTCGCGGTCGGCCACCAGAAACACGTCGAAATCATTTCCCGGTCGCGACAACCGATACAGAATGAACGACGCCAGATTTTCCGCGGACAGGAACGCGCGGCGATTCTTCACAAAGGCAAGCGGAAGCGGCATGCGATTGATCACCGCGCGCTTGAGCAGGGCGAAATTTCCTTTCGCACCGGCGCCGTAGATCAGCGGCGGCCTGATCACGGTCACCCTCATGCCGCTGCCCGGCACAATCCCCTTCAGACCGACCTCGGCGGCCGCCTTCGAGTTTCCGTAGAGACCGCGAGGTGTCAGCACATCGTCCTCGCGAAACGGCGGGCGGCCGTAGTTGCTGCGCCCATGCACCAGGATCGTGCTGACAAAAATGAAATCCCGAACGCCCGCCGCGACCGCCGAACGCGCCAGGTGCAGCGTGCCTTCGATATTGACGTTGCGGTAGAGCTCGATCGCCTGTTCATCGGACTGCTGGTGAACGCGAGCCGCAAGATGAACGACGGCGTCCACCCCATCGAGCGCGGCGCGCCAATCGGTGGCCGGACTGAGCGAGCCGATCGCCACGTCGTTTGCATCCTGCAGCGGGGTGCGCACCGCGCGCCGCACCAACCAGCCATTCTGCTCCAGCTCGGGCACCACGTGGCGACCGACAAAGCCGCTCGCACCCGTCACAAGAACCGTCGGGCGGTGATCATTCATGCTGTCCGCTCCACATCGTCTTTGGATAACAGCTCCGCAACCAGCGCGGCGTAGCTCGACAGGGCCCGCTCGGGACTGAAGGTTCGCGCGGTCGCCACGGCGCGCTCGGCCATCGCGGCGTCCTGCGATTGCGACGCCATCCTGATCGCATCGGCGAGTTGGTCGGGCCGTCCCGGCGTGACGACCCAGCCCAGCCGATTCTCGCTGACGGTCAGCGCGGCCTCGGCTTCGGGTTCGGAGACCAGGATGACGGGCCGGCCGGCTGCAAGCAGATTATAGAACCGGCTCGGGACCGATACACCGGCAACGTTCTTGCGATAGGGGATGAGCCAGACGTCCGCGCTGGAGAGCAGCGCGTGGAGCTCGCCATCCGCGACGCGCTCGACCAGTGTGACGTTGGCGAGCTGCGCCTCGGCCTGCATCTCCTTCAGCCGCGCAAAGCCCATGCCCCATCCCGACAGCAGGAAATGGATGTCGCGTTCGTCACGCAACTGCCGCGCGGCCCCGAAGACGATGTCCGGATCGTGGGTGAAGCCGAGATTGCCGGACAGGCCGACGACGAAGCGGGCGGCGATCGCCTTGCGAAACGGATTATCGGGGCTGACGGGACGATTGCCGGGGTCGAGCGTGGCCCAGTTCGGGATGAACCTGATCCTGTCCGGTGTCATTCCGCGATAGCGCAGCAGCAGCTTCTCGGCATCGCGGCCGATCACGATGACGGCGTTCAAGGCACGGAACATCAGCGCGTTGATCGCGCGCATCGCCCGCGCAACCAGCGAGGACGGCCGCAGCAGCCCGGCCATCACGAGAACATCCGGAAACAAATCGTGCAGGATCAACGCCGACTTGGCCCCCTTCAGCCGCGCCGCGGCGGCAACCGCATAAGGCAGCGCGAAGGGAGCGGTCACCGTCAGCGCCACGTCGCCGCGCTGCAGCCGCGACAACAACGCAAAGAACATACGTGCGGTGAACAGCGCCTCGGCCAGCGCGCGCTTGATCAGCGCCGCTTTTCCCGGCAGCCAGTTCCTGATCTCGACGACGACGGGTCGCCCCGGCGCCGGCGCCCGCGCCGAGCCCGGCATCCCGGAGACCACCACCACGTCGGCCTCCTGCGCGATCCGTTCGGCGATCGCGGACATGATCGCGGCGGTCGTGCTGTGGTCCGGCGGATAATGCTGGCTGGCGACCACGACTTTTCGAGAACTTGGCATCAATGGCTTTCGAAACGGTCCTGCCTGATCACCCGCAGGACGGCGCGGTCAGGCGGCATTCGACCCGAACTCGGGCACGGCGTCCTGAAGGACGGCACGGATGGTCACGCGGTCATCCCTCTCGATCGCATCTTCCAGCGCCGCGAGCCACTTGCGCAGCGTCGACATCGGAGGCTGGTTCGGCTTGGCGGCCATGACGCCGGCAACGCCGATTTCGAGCGTCGGCTCCTGGCTTGCGAACAGGATCTCGTTCAGCCGCTCGCCGGGACGGATGCCGCTGAACACGATCTCGACGTCGGCGCCCGGTTGCAGGCCCGACAGGCGGATCATCCGCTCGGCGAGATCGACGATCTTCACCGGCTGCCCCATGTTCAGCACATAGACCGAGACGTCAGGTCGCGCCGGTGTCATGGCGTGCGTCGCGGCGGTGATCACGAGATCGCAGGCTTCGCGGATCGTCATGAAATAACGGACCATGTCCGGATGGGTCACCGTGATCGGTCCGCCGGCCTCGATCTGGGCCTTGAACTTCGGCACCACGGATCCGTTGGACGCCAGCACGTTGCCGAACCGCACCGAGATCAGCCGCATGTGCGACTTGCCCCTGGCCTCGGCCATCAGGTCATGATCCATCGCCTGACAGTACATCTCGGCGAACCGCTTGGTCAGGCCCAGCATCGACACCGGCTCGATCGCCTTGTCGGTCGAGATCATCACCATGGCGCTCGCGCCCGCGGCACGCGCCGCGTCGGCGACGTTCACGGACCCGAAGATGTTGGTCTTGACCCCTTCGCTCCAGTCGCGCTCCAGGATCGGCACATGCTTGAGCGCCGCGGCATGGAACACGATGTCGGGCTTGAACTCGCTCATCAGGCGCGTGATGCGCTCGCGATCCCTGATGTCCGCGATCCGGCCCTCGATCTCGGGGCCGCTGTCGCGCGCGGACAGCGCCTCGGTGACGGCATAGAGCGCCGGCTCCGAGTTCTCGACGACCAAAAGACGCGCCGCGCCGAAGGTCGCGACCCTCTCGCAGATTTCCGCACCGATCGAGCCGCCGCCGCCGGTCACGATGACGGACTTGCCCTTCACCAGCGTCTCGAGCCGCGCATAGTCGATCTTCTGGCTCGGGCGCAGCAGCAGGTCCTCGACCGCGACATTGGTGAGCCGGGGCGTATCGCCGCCCTCCAGCGACGGCAGGCGGCTGACCATCAGACCGAGCCGCTTGGCGCGCATCAGCACGCTTTCCGGATGCGCATCCGGCTCGAACGCCGAGGGCGTCATGATCACGCGCTTGATCGGCCGCTGGCGGCTCTCAAAATCCCGAATCACGGCTTCGATATCATCGACGCCGCCGACCACGGGAATGTTGCGGATCATCTGGCCGCGGTCCGCGGCCGACGGCGAGAGCACGCCGACCGGCCAGAGCCGCTTGATGGCCCCGTTCTCGATGCCGCGCAGCACGACTTCCGCGTCGGCCGTGCGTCCGACCAGCAGCGCCGACGCGGCATTGTCGGATCGGGCATGAAGTCGCGTGCGCGAATAGCGGAAGTAGCGATAGCCGAGGCGCAGCGCGCTCAGCGCGAACACCTCAAGGAAGAAGAACAGGATGATCGTGACGCGGCCGAGGAACACCGGACTTGGCGAATTCGCTCCGGTGAAGAAGTAGACGTAATCCACCACGACCAGTGCCAGCGTCAGCACCGCGGCGACCCGCAGGATGTTCACCGCGTCCGGCAGCGAGGTGAAGCGCCATTTCGCCGTGGTCAGATTGGAGAAATAGCTGACCACGACGCTGAACAGCACGAACCAGGGCAGAATGCGCAGCAAATGCGGCAGCCGATCGGTAAGCAGGCTGCCCTCGAAGCGCAGATAAAAGCTCGCCAGCAACGCAAACGTCGTCGCGAGTGCGTCATGTGCCAGAATCAGGAAGTTGCGCAGGTGGAATTGTGAAAGGCGCGTCATCTAACGGACGGGTTGCTGGCAACTGGGAGTTGGCGACGAGACATTGGCAGGCTGTAGCGTATCTGCGGAGCCCTTGCCAGCGATCATGGACGGATCGGAGGCTCGGGTTCCATATCCGTCCCCAATCGCCCCTTCAACGCCATACCGCCCGCAACGCCGACGCCCAGCACGTACATCCAGCCTTCATGAAAGTCGAAGATGTGTGAATTAAACAACGAACTTGAAATATTCTGTACCACGACGAGAAGCCCGATCCAGTTGACGAGACCGTCGCCGCGGAACAGCAACAGGTGCAGCAGCCACATCGCGTACAGTATCGCTACACCCACAATGCCCCACTGCACGGCGACGTTCAACGTTTGATTGTGGGGGTTTCCGATCACTTCGGCGGAAGCCTGGTTCACGCCGCCGGCCGCGACGCGCTCGAACAGGCCCCGCGTCGCGCCGGTGCCGTGGCCGATGACCGGAGCCTCGGCAAAGAAGCCGAGCGACTTGCGCCAGAATTCGAGCCGCAAACCAAGCGACGTCGGCTCGTTACGCTCCATGTAGAGCTTGTAGTCGCGCTGGAATGAATCGGCCGTCGCGCGCAGTTGCGGCGAGGCGTACCACGCCGCCACGAACAACGCGCCGGCCGCACACGCGATCAGGGCAATGCTACGCCAGCGCAGATGCAGCAGCGCAAACACCGCGAACATGATCGGAATGGTTACCAGCGCGGTCCGCGACACCACCACGAACGCCATGTTGGCAAGCAGGCTGAGCGCGATCCCGGCCAGCAACGCGGCCGGCAGGACGCGATTGGCCCGCAACAGCATCACGATCGGATAAGCCAGCGCGACCGCGCACAGCGTGAATTCCTGGCTCTGGTCGATGTAGTTCTTGACGAAGACGCCCTGCTCGCCGGGGGCTGGCGCCCGCAGCGCGAGGTGGGGCCAGGCAAGCACCAGCCACGACATCAGCATCAGCAGCGTGCAGGAGACGAGGAAAGCCACGAACACCCATGTCCCGCGGGCCGAGCGCTGGAAGTGATAGAGCAGGACCGGAAGCACCAGCAGCTTTGCGGTCGGCCCGACCGCGTACAATCTCGCGCCCCAGGCGGCGTCCGACCAGAGCGTGCCGGCGAGCGCGAGGCAAAACAGCGCGATCGGCGCCACGCAGATCGGCCGCTTCAGCAGCGTCCAGAACGCCCGCAGGTCGACGGTCGGCGCAATCGAGATCAGCAGCACCACGCCGAAGATGCCGACCAGCGAGGTTGACCACGGCAGCGACAGCGCAATCAGGACCGCGACCACGTCGGTCGTGATCTGCCAGCGCGCCGGATCGCGCCAGGCCGGGCACGCCGCGGCGCCTGCCGGGGATGCCATGCTCGCGCTCACGCCTTGCCCTCGCGAGCCCGGGCAACCAGCGATGTCGTGCTGTGGCCCTGCAGGATCTCGACCAGCACCACCTCGCCGCCGGCGGCCTCGACGATCTCGTGGCCGACCACCTGCTCGCGGGTATAGTCGCCGCCCTTGACCAGCACGCTCGGCCGCACCTTCGTGATCAGGTTGATCGGCGTGTCCTCCTCGAAAATTGCGACGAGGTCGACGGCTTCCAGCGCCGCCAGCACCTCGGCCCGGGCGCGCTCGTCCTGCACCGGACGCCCCTCGCCCTTCAGCCGCTTCACCGAGGCGTCGCTGTTCAATCCGACGATCAGGCGATCACAGGCGCTGCGCGCGGCCGTCAGCACCTTGACGTGGCCCGGATGCAGGATGTCGAAACAGCCATTGGTGAAGCCGATCCGCAGATCCTGCCTGCGCCATTCCTCGAGATATGCGTCGATATCGCCGCCGGCCGGGACGATCTTCTCCTCGGCCGCCAGCGAGGCGTGCGGCAGAATCTTTCGCCGTAACTCGGCGGATCTGACGATCGCGGTACCGGTCTTGCCGACCGCGACCGCGGCTGCGGCACTCGCGATCCGCAGCGCGCCGTCCCAGTCGGCACCAGCAGCCAGCGCCAGCGCGAGCGCCGCTGCGACGGTATCGCCGGCCCCGGAGACGTCGCGCACCTTGACCGGCAGCGCCGGCACATGGATCGAACCGCCGTCCCGCGTCACCAGCGTCATGCCGCGCTCGCCCTGCGTCACCAGCATCGCCTCGCAATCGGCGAGGACCATCGCATCGGGCGCGGCCTGCGCGATGCTGTCCTGGCTGTCGGCACGGCTGCGGGTCGCCTCGGCGAATTCCTTGCGGTTCGGCGTCAACACGGTCGCGCCGCGATAGATCGCGAGATTGGCGCTCTTCGGGTCGACGATCACGCGCTTGCCCGCCTGGCGGGCAGCCTCGATCACGTTGCGGATCACGCGCGCGGTCAGCACGCCCTTGGCATAGTCGGACAGCAGCACGATGTCGGCGCGCGCAAGGCGCGGCAGGATCGCGTCGATCAGCTGCTGCTCGATGGCGGGCGCGGCCGGCGCGGCCAGCTCCCAATCGGAGCGCAGCATGTGGGTCGAGAACTGTTCGGAGACGAAGCGCACCTTGCGCGTGGTCGGGCGCGCGGCGTCGCGCACCAGCACGGTTTCGATCCCCGCCTCTTTCGCCAGCGCCTCGGTCAACACCGTCCCGGCGGCATCCTCGCCGATCAGGCCGACGAAGATGCAGCGGCCGCCAAGCGCGGCGATATTGCGCGCGACGTTGCCGGCGCCGCCGATATTGATTTCGCTGCGCCTGACCGCGATCACCGGCGCCGGCGCCTCCGGCGAGATCCGCGACACCTCGCCATAGACGAACTCGTCGAGCATGAGGTCGCCGACGCAGAGCACGGTCTGGCCGGACATTGCACGCGAGATCGCTTCAAAATCGAACATCAGTCACCGTCATCCGCTCTAGCGATAGCGATCCGCGCGATCGAGAAAGCCGTTCACATAGGCTCCGACCGCGTCTTCCAACTGCGTAAAACCGCCATTGTATCCGGCGCGCCCGAGACGATCGACGACGCTCTGGGTGAAATATTGGTAACTGCCGCGAATCTGCTCGGGCATGTCGACATACTGAATGTTCGGCTGCAGGCCGAGCGCGCCGTAGGCCGAGACGATCAGGTCCTTGAAGCTGCGCGCCTTGCCGGTGCCGACGTTGAAGAGGCCGGAGACCCGCGGCGTCGCGACCAGCCACATCATCACCCGCACGACGTCGTCGACATAGATGAAGTCGCGGCGCTGATCGCCATCGGCGATGCCCTCGCGATGCGACTTGAACAGCTGCACGACGCGGCCCGCTTTGATGTCGTCGAAGCGGCGCGCCAGCACGCTCATCATCGTGCCCTTGTGATATTCATTCGGGCCGAACACGTTGAAGAATTTCAGCCCCGCCCATTGCGGCGGCAGAGGTTCGCCTTTCGCAGCGCGCTCGGCGACGACGAGATCGAACAGGTTCTTGCTCCAGCCATACAGGTTCATCGGCCGCAGCCGCTTGAGCGCCTCAACGGAACCGTCGTCGTCAAAACCCTGGTCGCCGTCGCCGTAGGTGGCGGCCGAGGAGGCATAGATCAGCGGGGTTCCGGTCGCGGTGCACCAATCGAGCAGCCGCTTCGAGAGACGGAAATTGGTCTCGATCACCAGATCGCCGTCGGTCGCGGTGGTCTCCGAGATCGCACCGAGATGGAGGACGGCATCCAGCCGCCGGCCCTGCAGCCAAGCCATCAACTCGGCCGGCGGCACGAAATCGGCGATCTGGCGCTTGGCCAGGTTCCGCCACTTGCCGTCGTCCCCAAGAAGGTCGCAGACCGCCACGTCGCTGCGCCCGGCGTCATTCAACGCGGCCACGACGTTCGATCCGATAAAACCGGCGCCCCCGGTTACCAGAAACATGATGAAATCCCGCCAGATTCCTTTGCAGCCGCCAGCTTTGCCCCACTCCCGCGCCACAGGCAACGACGGCTTTACCTCACTTCGCGAACCGGTTACCGACTTGGCCGCGCCGATCCGGCTTTGGCCTGTTTAGAAATGAATATTGATTCAATATCTGACATCGAAACCCAGGATACCGAGGATACCAGACCGATCCTCGTCGTGCCCTATGTTTGGATCGGCGATTTCGTGCGCGGCCACACCGTGGTCAGGGTGCTCCGCAAGCGCTGGCCCAACCGGCCGGTCGACCTCCTGACCAGCTGGCTTTGCGCCCCTTTGGTGGATTATATGCCCGGGGTCCGCGCCGGTGTCGTGTTCGACCTGCCGCGCAGCCGGCTGGCGCTGGCCCGACAGCGGGCGCTGGCAGCCGAGTTTCGCGCCCGGAATTACGCCACCGCGCTGGTGCTGCCGCGCACCTGGAAGGCTGCCATCGCGCCGGCCCTGGCGGGCATCCCGGAGCGGGTCGGCTTCTTCGGTGAGGCACGGTTCGGCCTGATCAACGCGATGCGATGGGGCGAGAAGAAGCAGCCGCGCTTCATCGACAAGAACGCCATCCTGGCGCTGCCCGATGGCACTCCGCGCCCGCCCGAATGGCCGGTGCCGCAGCTGCGGGTTCCCACCGACGAGGTCGGCCGATGGCGGCAGGCCAACGGCCTCGGCACCGGTCCGGCGATCGCACTCGGACCCGGCTCGGTCGGGGTCTCGAAACGCTGGACCTATTATCCTGAAGCCGCGCGGCTGTTCGTCGAACACGGCTTCGACGTCTGGGTGGTCGGCGGCCCCGGCGAGAAGGCGCTGGCGCAGGAGATCGCCGCTGTCGGCGGTCCGCGGGTCCGCGATCTCACCGGCACCGATCTGCGCAACGGCGTGCTGGCGATGGCCGCAGCCAGCGTCGCTGTGACCAACGACTCCGGGCTGATGCACATCGCAGCCGCGATCGGCACCCCGACGATGGGCATCTTCGGCCCGACCGATCCCTATCTCTGGGCGCCCCTCAACGGCCTCGCCGCCACCGTGCAGCAGACCAGGAGCAAGCTGCCGTGCCAGCCGTGCCAGCGCACGGTCTGCACCATGAACGACCATCGCTGCATGCGCGACATCGCGGCTGAAGATGTCGTCGGGATCGCCGAGCGCGTGTTGGCTCAGATCAGCGTGCGATAGACCGCGGCGATCGCGTTCGCCTCCGCATCGAGGCTGAACTTATCCACAACTCGTTGGCGTGCCCGCGCGCCCATCGCCGCGGCCGCGGCCGGATCGCGCATCAGGGGCTCGAGTGCCGCCACCAGCGCGTCGGCATCGCCTGTAGGCGTCAGCACGCCGGTCGTGCCGTCCTCGACCACGAACTCGGCAGCGCCGGCGCGCGCGGCCACCAGCGCCGCGCCTGCCGACATCGCCTCGATCAAGGTCAGGCCAAAACCTTCATTGCGCGAGGTGAAGGCGTAGATCGTCAGCCGCTGATACCAGCGCACGACATCCTCGATCGGCAATTCACCGGTGATGATGATGCGCGATTGCAGCCCGGCGGCCTCGATCTTCCGCTTCAGCTCATTGGCAAAGGCCAGTTGCTCCGGCACCACCGCGCCGACGATGACGGCGGTGAAATCGGGATAGCGCGGCAGCAGTCTGCACATCGCCTCGACGAACACGTCGCTGCCCTTCTGCGCGCGCACCCGTCCGAAGCAGCCGATCGCATAGCGCCCCGGCAATCCGCTTTCCGCGAAGGCGTTCGCACGGTCGGCCGGCGGCGCATAACTGATGGTGTCGACGCCATGCATCACCACGGTGGCGTCGCGCTTCAGATAGGAGGCCGACAGCGGGCTGGTGGCGATGATAGCGTCCATGTTGCGGATCAGCCAGCGCGTCAGCCAGGTGTGATGACGCTGCGCTGCAGACGTGAACAGCAGCTTCAGCGGCCAGCCGAGCGCGCGCAGCAAAAGCCCGGCAAGCATCTCGTCATTGCGCCGCGCATGCCAGATCAGCGGCGAGGCGCGCCGCCACAGCCGCATCAGATCGACAAATCCGATCGCGTCGATGCCGTCCGGCCGGTGCGAGCCGAGCCAGCCTGCGCGAAACATTTTGGCAAGCTTCGGCGCGACCATGCGGTTGGTCGCAGTGACACCCGAATAGCGTCGGTGCAGATTGGGCACGATGAGCACGAGCTCGCCGGCAGGTGTGTTCTCGATCGGCACGCAAGTCTCCGTTTCGTGCCAGTTCCTATACGCAACATTAAGCATAGTGGCCAGTTCGGCCGCGGCGAAACCCCCTCTTCACCGCACTCCCGCTAGCATCGCCGGTTAAAGATATCGGGAGAGCTCTATCCATGACCGTGCTTGTGACCGGCGGTGCCGGCTATATCGGAAGTCACATGGTTCATGCGCTGGTCGATGCCGGCGAAAGCGTCGTCGTCGTCGACAATCTTTCCACCGGCTTCTCCGCGTTCCTGCCCGAAGGTGTTCCGCTGTTCATCGGTGACGCCGGCGACGAGAACCTTGTCGAGGGCGTGATCGCACAGCACGGCATCGACAGCATCATCCATTTCGCAGGTTCTGTCGTGGTGCCGGACTCGATGCGCGATCCGCTCGGCTACTACCGCAACAACACCATGACGACGCGCAGCCTGCTCAACGCGGCGGTGAAGGGCGGCGTCAATCGCTTCATCTTCTCCTCGACCGCGGCCGTCTACGGCAATCCGGACCAGGTGCCGGTGCCGGAGATCGCGCCGACGCGTCCGCTATCGCCCTACGGCTCGTCGAAGCTGATGACCGAGATCATGCTGCACGATGTCGCCTCCGCCCATGGCATGAGCTATGTCGTGCTGCGCTATTTCAATGTCGCCGGGGCCGACCCGAAGGGCCGCGTCGGTCTCGCCACCATCGGCGCCACCCATCTGCTCAAGATCGCGGTCGAGGCCGCGACCGGCCAGCGCGCCAAGATCGACGTGTTCGGCACCGACTATCCGACCCAGGACGGCAGCTGCGTGCGCGACTTCATCCATGTCAGCGACCTCGTCGAGGCGCATCGCTCGGCGCTGTCCTATCTGCGCGCCGGCGGGCAATCGGTCACGATGAACTGCGGTTACGGCCGCGGCTATTCCGTGCTCGAGACCATCGAGGCGGTGCGCCGGGTCTCGATGCGCAATTTCGCGGTCGCCTATGCCGCGCGCCGGCCCGGCGACATCATGACCATGGTGGCCGACACCACCCGGATCCGCTCGCTGCTCGACTGGACCCCGCGCTACGACGATCTCGAGACCATCGCGAACCACGCGCTGGCCTGGGAGGAGAAGCTGTTCCGGGAGCGCGGGGGCGCCGCGCGACAGGCAGAATCGGCCTAAAAATCAAGCCGTTATCAAGCTGTTATTGTGCTTGAAAAAGCCCCGCCAAGCGGGCAAGGAGGTCCGCAACCCTGACGGCCGGCGCTGCCCGCCGTCAATGGAACGCGGATGGCTCAGTTTCCAAAGAAAATTACCGACGATCCCTATGGCGCGGCGATCCTGATTCGCCGCCTGGTCACGGAACAGGGGATCACCTACTGGCGGCGCTATCTGACGGCGTTCGCCCTGATGGCTGTTGCGGCCGGCTCGACAGCCGGCGCCACTTACGTGCTCGGCCAGGTGATCAACCAGGCCTATGTCGACAAGAATATCCCCGGCATCGCGATGTTTGCCGGGGTCACAGTGGTGCTGCTGTTCATCAAGGGCGTGGCGACCTACGGCCACATGGTGATCCTGTCGAAGATCAGCAACGCCATCCTGGCGCGGAACCAGCGGCAATTGTTCGCCAAGCTGATGAGCGAAAGCATCGGCTTCTTCTCGCAGCGGCACTCCTCGGAATTCCTGGCGCGGCTCACCGCCGGCGCCAAGTCGATCACCGACGTGCTCAACATGCTGGTCAATGCGATCGGCCGCGACTTCCTGATGCTGATCAGCATGGTCGCCGTCATGGTCTGGCAGGACCCGCTGATGTCGTTCATCGGGCTGGTGGCGGTGCCGCCGGCGATGCTGGTGCTGCGCAAGCTGGTGAAGCGGATCAAGGGCCTCGCCTACAACCAGTTCACCGGCACCGCCGACATCATGGAGACGATGCAGGAATCGCTGCAAGGCATCCGCACCGTGAAGGCGTTCACGCTGGAAGACACCATGCAGCAGCGGATCGACGAGAACATCGCGATCGTCGAGCGCAACGCCAACAAGATGGCGCATGTCGCCAACCGCTCCAACCCGCTGATGGAGATGCTCGGCGGCTTCGCGGTCGCCGGCTGCCTGATGTATGGCGGCTACAGCGTGGTGGCGCTCGGTTCCACGCCGGGCCAGTTTTTCACGTTCCTGACCGCCTTTCTGATGGCGACCGAACCGGCCAAGCGCCTGGCGCGGCTCAACATCGATCTCAACAGCCAGCTGGTCGGCGCGCGGATGCTGCTCGAGGTCGTCGACAGCCCCGCCAGCGAACAGGCCGACGACGACAAGCCGGCGCTCAAACTCTCCGACGCACGGATCGAACTGCGCGACGTCAGCTTCGCCTATCGGCCCGGTGAGCCGGTGCTGAACCGCTTGGGCTTCATGGCCGAGCCCGGCAAGGTCACCGCGCTGGTCGGTCCCTCCGGCGGCGGAAAATCGACGGTGCTCGCCCTGCTGCTGCGCTTCTACGAGACGCGCGAGGGCGACATCCTCATCGACGGACAGTCGATCCTGTCGGTCTCGCGCAAGTCGCTGCGCCGGCAGACCGCCTATGTCGGCCAGGACGTCTATCTGTTCCGCGACACCATCCGCGCCAACATCGCGTTCGGCAAGCCGGGCGCCACCGAGGCCGAGATCATCGACGCCGCCAAGGCCGCTTGCGCACACGACTTCATCATGAGCTTCCCGCTCGGCTACGACACGCCGGTCGGCGAGCACGGCACGCAACTGTCCGGCGGCCAGCGCCAGCGCATCGCGGTCGCCCGCGCACTGGTCAAGAACGCGCCGATCATCCTGCTCGACGAGGCCACCGCCGCGCTCGACTCGGAGTCCGAGAAGCAGGTGCAGGAGGCGATCGAGCATCTCTGCCAGGGCCGCACCACGATCGTGATCGCGCACCGCCTGCACACCATCATGCACGCCGACGCGATCCTGGTGGTCGAGGGCGGCGAGATCGTCGAGCGCGGGCGTCACGAGGATCTGCTGCGCCGCGGCGGCCGCTATGCCTCGTTCTTCCGCCTGCAGCATCACCACGACCCGTCGCCGCTGGCTTTGGCGCCGATCAGCGCCACCGGCTGAGGCTTACCGTCACTTCGCGGCAATGCCTGCGCGCAGTACGCGCAGGACATTGCCGCCCATGACCTTGCGGATGTCGTACTCGGAGAACCCGCTCGACATCAGCGCCTGGGTCACGGCGGCGATCCCGCTCGCATCGAATCCCGTGGTGGTCGAGCCGTCGAAATCCGAGCCGAGGCCGACATGGTCGATCCCGACCAGGTCGCGGACATGGGCAATCGCCCGCGCCACATTCTTTGGATCGAGCGAACAGACGGCACCCTGCCAGAAACCGATGCCGACCACTCCGCCGGTCCGCGCGACACCCTTGACCTCATCATCGGTGAGATTGCGGTTGACCTTGCAGGTCGCCTGAACGCCGCCATGGCTCGAGACCACCGGACGCGTCGCCATCGCCAGCACGTCGGCGACCGCCGCGTGGCTCGCATGGGCGAGATCGACGATCATCCCCATCGCCTCCATCCGCTGCACCACCTGCCGGCCGAGCGGCGTCAGGCCGCCCTTTGCCACGCCGTGCATCGAGCCTGCGACATCGTTGTCGAAGAAGTGTGCGAGACCAGCCATCCTGAATCCGGCAGTGTGGAGCACATCGAGATTGTCGATGTTGCCCTCGAGATCGTGCAGGCCCTCGATCGACAGCATTCCGCCAACCACCGTCATGCCGTTCTTGCGATCCGCGAGCAGGCGATCGATCTCGGCCGGTGTCGTGATCAGGCGAAGCCGTCCGGCGGATTTGTCGGCGAAGTTGTGCAGTTTCTCGGCATGCCATAGCGAGCGCTGCAGCAACGAGAACCACGTCCGCATCGGCTGCAGATCGATGATGGCGAGGTTCGTGATCGTGTCGGTGTCGCCGGCATTGGCATCATAGTTCTGGCCCTCGGGCGACTTGGTGACCGACGAAAACACCTGCAACGCGTAGCGGCCCTCGATCAGCCGCGGCAAGTCGATATGGCCGCGATCGGATCGCGCGATCAGGTCGCGCTTCCACGACAGGCTGTCCGCGTGCATGTCCTCTACGTCGAGCGTCGCCTGCAACGCCTGCGCGGCGGGCGTGATGTCCACGGCCACGCGCTGGACCTTGTTCTGCCCCCGGTCGATCCGTTCCGGGGTCACGACAAAAAAGCGAACAGCGGAGGCGAACAGGACCGCGGCAACCAGCGCTAGGCCGATCGAAAGCCATCTGCGCATCGGCATCACCGCTCTCGCCCGCCAAGGGCGGCCGCGCCCGGCGGAAGGCTGGCCTCACGTCTGCGCCTGGTGCAGCCGCGGCCCCTAGCCCCCAGCGCCGTAACCGCGTAAATACGGCCCGCGCTCCCTCCTTCAACCCTCCGGGACCCGTTCATGAACGCCGCCTCCACCGTCATTCCGCTTCCCCCGCAGCCCTCACTCCCCGTCGTCGGCGAATCCGGCGTCTATCCGGTCCGCCGCATCTGGTGCGTCGGCCGCAACTATCTCGAGCATATCAGGGAGATGGGCAATGACGAGCGTGCGCCGCCGTTCTTCTTCGGCAAGCATGCCGACATGCTGGTGCCCGACGGTGCGACGATCCCCTATCCGCCGCTGACCAAGGACCTGCATCACGAGGTCGAGCTGGTGGTGGCGATGAAGAGCGGCGGGCTCAACATTCCCGCCGACAAGGCGCTCGAGCATGTCTACGGCTATGCCGTCGGCATCGACCTGACCCGCCGCGACCTGCAGATCGCCTCACGCAAGAAGGAGCGGCCCTGGGAGATCGGCAAGTCGTTCGATTATTCCGCGCCCTGCTCCGCGATCCAGCCGGCCTCGAAGATCGGCCACCCCTCCAGCGGCAAGATCTGGCTCACCGTCAACGGCAAGGAAGCGCAGAAGGGCGACCTCACCGAATTGATCTGGAACGTGCCTGAGATCATCTGGCAGCTCTCGCAGCAGGTGAAGCTCGCCGCCGGCGACATCATCATGACCGGCACGCCCGCCGGTGTCTCGCAGCTGCAGGTGGGCGACAAGCTCGAATGCGGCGTCGACGGCGTCGGCACACTGAAGGTATCGATCGGCAAGCCGGAGTAGACTCCGGATCCGATCCACCAGCAGACCGCGGCCCCGAACCTGGTTCGGGGCCGTTGCTTTTTCAGAATTGCTCGTGGCCGGGATGGTTGGGGTCGCCGAGATATCCGCCGCCTCCGCTGCCACCGGCACTGTCACCGCTGTAACCAGTTCCGAGATAAGGCGGCGGATCGACCGGCTGGCGATGCGGGCCGCCCGAACCGCCCGGGGGCAGTTTTGCGCCCACATTCTTCGGCGGCGCCATGTGAAGTCCGCCGGCATGCGCAGAGCTCAGCGCGGTAACGCCGAACGCGACAACGGCAGCGAAAGCAAGAAGCGAATTGCGTGTCATGCGACGTCTCCTTGAACTCGGGCCGGGACACCATGCGCCGGCTCCGACGCCGCACGCTTCGCACGATCGCACCGGCTTGGCTGTGAGGTGGGTCACGCCCATTCCGCGGCCACTTCCCGGCGACATCGCATCGCCCGGGAAACCCCGGACCAGGGGTCCGGGGCTTTCCGCTGCGCGCGGTCAGCGCATCGTGCCGGGCATGCAGGGCGGCTCGGTGAAGGGCGCGGTTGCGAACGATCCGACGTTCGGCGCGCGCACGCAATCGGTCGTCTTGCTGCTGACCGGTGTCGTCGTTGTCGTCGTCATCGAAGCATGGGCGCGCCGCACCGCAGCATTGTTGCTGGCGGCCGAGGCCTGAGCCGAGAACGCAGCTGCCGCAACCAGAGCAAGCGTCACGAAGGTCAATTTGGTCATCGGGTTTCTCCGCACGTGGATGAAGCCGACCAAGCTCGGCTCCTGTGACCAATGACTGTCGACGCCGGATAATTATTTCATCACGCGCGATCACCGAACCGCGAGCGCCCGATCACATCGGACGGACCGGCGAATACCCGGACGACAGAGACGCTCTATTTCATCAAGGCCGCGCACAAACGCGGCGATGACGGTATGGAGATTCTCATGATCGATCTTCGACGACTCGGCACAGGACTTGTCAGAGGACTTGGCCTGGCTGCAATCCTGTCCGCGGCAGTGACGACCTCCTGCTTCGCACAGGCGATGGCCCAGCAGCCCGGTGCATTTGCCTCAAATGAAACCGCGACGCGGCCATGGTCGGCGCCGGTCGGTCATCGCCAGCCGCGTGCCGCCGACATTCCGGCAGCGGCGTCGGCATCGCAGCAGATCATCGATCAGGAAGACGCGATCGTCGACCGCAAGATCAAAGGCATTTGCCGCGGTTGCTAGAATGCTTTGCTGCGGCCTACGACGCGGCTGGGCCGAAATGCGTCTTCTCGTATTCGAGCCACAGTTCGAGCAGTGCCATGAATGCGACCACCGCACCCGCCGCGATGGCAAAATGCATCGCGCGGGTGTGCGTGAAGCCGAGCAGCCAAGGCGAGGCGATCAGCCAGCATCCGACGAACAGATTGATCCATTCCTCCCAGATCGAGAACGCGAAGATCGCCGCCAGCGACATGATCGCGATCGCGGCACCGCTGATCCACAGATCGATCGCCGCCGTCGGGTTGGCGTGCGCAAACAGCCACGGCGCTGCGAGCAAGAAGATCGCCGCGACGAGGTTATAGAGATCGAGCGCCGATTCCTTTCGCCATTTCACCATTTGCTCCTCCCGTGCTGTCTCGAACTCACCGCTGATGCGCGGTCGCGGCATTGATGTCCTTTCCCGTGTAGTCGGTCATCAGCGCGGTTGCGACCAGCGTGATGACGGCGCAGAGCGCGATGTAGGCAGCGATTGCAATCGACGAATGATAGGTGCCGAACAGCCATGCGGCGATCAGCGGCGCGGGACCGCCGGCGATCACCGATGCGAGCTGGTAGCCGAGCGAGGCACCGCTGTAGCGCAGGCGGCCGGTGAAGCTTTCGGCGATCAGGGCGGCCTGCGGCCCGTACTGCATGTCGTGCGGAATGAGCGAGAGAATGATCGCGAGGAAGATGATCGACGCCGATCCGGTATTGAGCATCGCGAAGTAGATGAAGCCGAAGATGCCGGTCACCAACGCGCCGATCATGTACATGTTCTTGCGGCCGATCTGATCGGACAGATGTCCGAACACCGGGATCGAGACGAACGACAGCACCGAGGCCGAAAGCACCGCGGTCAGCAGGAAGTCGCGCGACATGTGCAGCGTGCCGACGCCGTAGGAGAACACGAAGGCGGTGAAGATGTAGAACGGCGCCTGCTCGGACATCCGCGCGAAGGCGGACAGCAGGATCTCCTTCGGATGGTCGCGGATCACGGTCAGCATCGGCGTGCGGTCGAGCTGACGCTCGGCCACCAGCTTGGCGAAGACCGGCGTCTCCAGAATGCCGAGCCGGATGTAGAGGCCGACGCCGACCAGGATGATGCTGAGTGCAAACGGAACGCGCCAGCCCCATGCCAGGAACTGGTCGCCCGACATCTGGCTGAACGCCAGCACGGCAAGGTTGGCGAGGAACAGCCCGCAGGGCACGCCGAATTGCGGCCATGACGCGATCAGGCCGCGGGAGCGATCGTTGCGCGCCCATTCCATCGACATCAACACCGAGCCGCCCCATTCGCCGCCGACCCCGACGCCCTGGATGAAGCGCAGCACAGTGAGGATCACCGCGCCCCAGATACCGATGCTGGAATAGGTTGGCACCAACGCGACCGCCGCCGTCGCCAGTCCCATCAACAGCAGCGTCGCGATCAGCGTCGACTTGCGTCCGATGCGGTCGCCAAAGTGGCCGAAGATCGCGGCGCCGATCGGCCGCGCGATGAAGCCGACCGCATAGATGGCGAAAGCCTCCAGCGTGCCGACCCGGGGGTCGGAATTCGGAAAGAACAGCTTTGCGAACACCAGGCCGGTAACCGTGCTGTAGAGGAAGAAGTCATACCATTCGATCGCGGTCCCGACCGTGGAGGCGATGACCGCGCGGCGCATCTGGAGCTGATGTTCGGCTGCCGAGAGCTGGTTGGCGTCGAGGCCAGGGGTTAGGCCGAGTGTCGGGCCGAGCGTTACCATGGGAGCGTCTCCCTCGGACAAGCCCCCGGATGGATTTTGACCGTTTGGGTCGTTTGAACACAAACGACATCGCGCCCCGGAAAGTTCCAACGCAACGGAACGTGGAGGCTAGAACTTTAGTCGGCCGTCGCGACGATCGAAGCCATCGCCTGCCCACGGGTGGCGCGAAGGATCGCGCCACCTGATACGCCCCGCGGACCCTAGGCCCGATCGCTGCGCCGATACGGCACGTAGCGCGGCGTCCAGACCTTGGCCTGGATGCGCGCCTCGACCTGGTCGATCGGAATATCCTTGGCGAGCCCTTCCTTATGCGCCTGCAGCGCGACCGCCAGCGCCACCGTCAGCGACACCTCACGCAGCGCGCTGACCGGCGGCAGCAGATTGTGCTTCGGGTTGTTGCGGGCCGGCGAGACGCTGGCCAGCGCCTTGGCGGCGGCCATGAACATCCCGTCGCTGACCCGACTGGCACCGACCGCGAGCGCACCAACGCCGACGCCCGGGAAGATGTAGGAGTTGTTGGTCTGGTCGACCTTGAAGCGCGCGCCGTCGCGCGTGATCGGCGGGAACGGGCTGCCGACGCCGATCAACGCCCGTCCCTCAGTCCAGGCTTCGATATCGGAAGGCGTCGCTTCCTCGCGCGAGGTCGGGTTCGACAGCGGGAAGATCACCGGCCGCTTGTTGCACACGGCCATCGCGCGGACGATCGGTTCGGAGAACGCGCCGGCCTGCCCGGAGACGCCGATAAGCACGGTCGGCCTGGCGTTGCGCACGACGTCGAGCAACGCGATCTTGTCGGGATGGCTGAGCTGCCAGCCTGCGATCGCCTGCTTGCTCTGCACGAACGGAAGCTGGAACGGGGCGAGCCCGCTCATGCCCTCGAGCAATAGCCCGTCGCGGTCGACCATGAAGAAGCGCTTCGCCGCCTCGCTCTCGGACAGGCCGGCGTCGATCATCGCCGCTCGGATCAGGCTGGCGATGCCGCAACCGGCAGAACCCGCGCCGAACACCGCGACACGCTGCTCGGTCAGCGGCACTCCGGTGACGTTGATGGCCGAGAGCAAGGCGCCGGTCGCGACCGCCGCCGTGCCCTGGATGTCGTCGTTGAAGGTCAGGAGCCGGTCGCGATAGCGCTCCAGCATGCGCGTCGCGTTGTTCTTGGCAAAGTCCTCCCATTGCAGCAGGACGCGCGGCCAGCGCTTCACCACCGCCGAGACGAACGCCTCGATGAAGTCGTCATAGGCCTGACCGCGGACGCGCTCGTTGCGCCAGCCGATATAGAGCGGATCGGCCAGGCAGTCGGGATTGTCGGTGCCGACGTCGAGCAGGATCGGCAGGGTCGTCGCCGGATGCAGGCCGCCGCAGCCGGTGTAGAGCGCGAGCTTGCCGATCGGGATGCCCATGCCGCCGGCGCCCTGGTCGCCGAGGCCGAGGATGCGCTCACCGTCGGTCACCACGATCGCCTCGACATGATCGAAGCGCGGATGGGCGAAAATGCGGTCGATCCGGTGCTGGTGCGGAATGCTGAGGAACAGCCCGCGCGGCTTGCGAAACAGCCGACTGAATTTCTGGCAGCCCTCGCCGACGGTCGGCGTGTAGACGATCGGCAACAGCTCTTCCAGGTTGCCGACCAGGAGCGCGTAGAACAGGGTCTCGTTGGTGTCCTGCAGTTCGCGCAGGAAGGCATAGCGCTCGATGTCAGTCTCGTAGCCGCGCAACGCCTCGAGGCGGCGCGAAACCTGCTCGTCCAGCGTCAAGATATTGGGCGGCAGCAGGCCATGCAGGTCGAACGCCTCGCGCTCGGCCTCGGAGAACGCCGTGCCCTTGTTCAACTGCGGATCAGCCAACAGCTCGTAACCGCTCAGCGCAGTCGTCGCAAAAGCTCCGGTAGTCTCCGACATGGCAAGATCCCCTTCAATGCGAAACGCCTGATCGGACTCTATCACGCCCGTGTAACGGATCGGAGCGCGAAGACGTCATGCTGCGCAAAGTTGAACGGCGCCGACGTCGCGGCCGGCGAGATGGACCTCGTAGAAGACTGCATCAGCCCGGTGGAGTTTCGGCCAGGCGAGCATCAGCGCTCATCCGGACTGAGGCAACGCGCTCCCGCTGCGCCTCCGGACAGACATCAACATACCTTGGTATGGCCTCTCTGATTCCTTGTGATGCCCTGTACCTACGCTCGTACAGTTGAGCGATGGCGGGCGATTTTTATACTCGCGGCCACTCCAACGGGCGACCAACGATTGCGGGCGCAAAAAGTGTTCCGAAATCTGTGATCGGGATCACTGCACCGAGGCGTGAAGCGCAGGACTATCACGAGTAGTAAGTGTCGACTGGAACGCGGGTTATCGAGGAGCACTCACATGATCGTCAACATTCAGAAGCTGAATGGCCTGTGGCACCTCATCGTCGGGTCGTGCACGATCCGCACTCCGTTCCTGGAAACCCAGAACCGGGAGTGGGTTGTCGCCTATGCCCGGCGAGTCTACCCCGGCGCCAAGGTTTTCGAACGCGACTGATGCCGTTGCGCTTCACAGCTCACACCCCAGACAAAAAGCCCCGGTTTGCTCCGGGGCTTTTGCGTTCAACGCGGCGCGGCCGCTGCCTTCACCGCAGCGCCGACACCACGATCAGGCCGAGGATCAGCGCGGTCACGGAATACTTCAGCGTGTAATACACGTTCCGGTTCCACTCCTTGACCTTGCGGCTGGCGAGGTGGATCTCGTAGAGCTTGCCGAACACCTTGTTCAGCGCGCCGACATGCTCGCCATCGACGTTCTGGGTGGCCGACGCCTTGACGATGTTGTGGCTGACCCAGCGATTGATCCGGGTCATGAAGCCGTACTTCATCGGGCGCTCGACGTCGCAGAACAGGATGATGCGATTGACGTCTGTCTTGTTCTCGGCGCTGTGGATGAAGGTCTCGTCGAACATGAAGGCCTCGCCGTCGCGCCAGACGCATTCGACGCCGTCGACCAGGATGCGGCACGCGGTCGAGTTCGGCGTTACCAGGCCGAGGTGATAGCGCAGCGAGCCGGCGAAGGGATCGCGATGCGCACCGAGCTTGCCGCCGGGCGGCAGCATCGCGAACATCGCGCCGTGCACGTTCGGGATCGAGTTCAACAGCTCCACCGTCTTCGGGCACAGCGTGCGCGCCGACGGCAGGAAGTCGTCGTACCATTTCAGATAGAACCGCTTCCAGCCGCTCTTGAAGAACGAGTAGAAGCCCCAGTCGTTGTTCTTGGCCGCGGCGCGGATGAAGCCCTCGTCGAACAGGCGCGTCGCCTCGTCGCGGATCGCCTCCCAATTTTCGGAGAGCTTCTTGAGCTCTGGAAACTGCTCGACGGGGATCACCGGCGTGTTGGGCACGGCCGAGCCCGCATACATCAGCACATTGTAGGGCGCGAGGTAGGTCGAGTGATCGCCGAGCTGGCGGGCGAAGCGCAGCCGTTGCTTGCCGCGGAAGTGGACGTAGAGCGTGGAGGCCACCAGCACGTAGAGAATGACGAGCTGCGGCGCAAAGAGTTGTCTCAACATGGTCCGTCTATGATCGCAGCGCGCCGATGCTCTCCATGCACCGCCCGTAGCAGCCTGGACCCTCGATGGGCGGCTTAGCCCCGGGGCGGCGAAGCGCAACGCCGACCGCGAAAACTCCCCTTGTTTCATCCTGACTTGGCACTGCGGCGATATCCGGCGTGGGCCGGAAGCCCGCCGCGGTGTCGCCCGGCAAAACGATGTAAGCGTTCGCTCACCGATTTGAAGCGCCGCGCCGTTGCAGGATCAACCCTGTGGCATCAAGGACACATTATTCGCCATTGACAAACTGATTAGATAATTACTAATTCTGCGGCCCGCCGAAGAACGGGGACATCCAAGAGGAAATCCAGCAGGAGGAATGATGAGACAATTTTTGGCGGCAGCCATTCTCGCGGCGATGACGACGGCCGCTCACGCCCAGGTTTCCGATGACGTCGTGCGCATCGGGGTGCTGACCGACCTGTCGAGCTGGGGGCGCGACAATTCCGGCCCGGGCTCGGTCGAGGCGGCCAAGATGGCGGTCGAGGAATTCGGCCCCACCGTGCTCGGCAAGCCGATCGAGATCATCTCCGCCGACCACCAGATGAAGACCGACGTCGGCGTTCAGATCGCCCGCGGCTGGTTCGACAACGGCAAGGTCGATGCGATCGCCGACATCCCGAACTCCGGCATTGCGATCGCCGTGCACAACATGGTGCGCGAGCGCAACAAGGTCGCGCTGCTGTCCGGACCCGGCGCGAGCTCGCTGACCGACGAATTGTGCAGCCCCAACACCGTGCACTTCACCTACGACACCTATGCGCTGTCGAAGGTCACGGCCTCGGCCGTGATCGCGGAGGGCGGCAAGTCCTGGTACTTCATCACCGCGGACTACGCCTTCGGCCAGCAGCTTGAGAAGGATGCGACGCGCTTCATCAACGAGATGGGCGGCAAGGTGCTCGGCAGCGTGCGGCACCCGACCAACACGGCCGACTTCTCCTCGTTTGCGCTGCAGGCGCAGAGCTCGAAGGCGGATGTGGTGGCATTCGCCAATGCCGGCCAGGACACCGACAATTCGATCAAGCAGTCCGGCGAGTTCGGCCTCGTGCAGGGCGGCCAGAAGCTGGTCGGCCTTCTGATGTTCGACACCGACGTGCATGCGATCGGGCTCAACGCCGCACAGGGCACCTACATGACGACGGCGTCCTACTGGAACATGGACGAGAAGACCCGCGCCTGGTCGAAGAAATTCTACGCCCGCACCAACGTGATGCCGACCATGATCCAGACCGGCGTCTACGGCTCGGTGCTGCATTATCTCAAGGCGATCCAGGCAGCCGGCACCGATGATCCGAAAGCGGTGATGGCCAAGATGCGCGAGCTGCCGATCGAGGACACCTTCGTGCATGGCGGCAAGCTGCGCGAAGACGGCCGCGTCATCCGCGACATGTATCTGGCGAAGGTGAAGAAGCCCTCGGAATCCAAGGAGCCGTGGGACTATCTCGACATCATCAAGACGGTGAAGGGCGAAGACGCCTATCGTCCGGTGTCAGAGTCCAAGTGCCCGCTGCTCAAGAAATAGGATCGATCGCGTGGCCAACGAAGAAACGTATGACTGCGACGCGCTCGTCGTCGGCTCCGGCTGCGCCGGGCTGTCGGCGGCGGTCACCGCCGGCCATCACGGCCTGAAAGTCCTCGTCGTCGAGAAGGAGCCGCGCTTCGGCGGCACCACCGCGCGCTCCGGCGGCTGGTTGTGGATTCCCGGGACCTCGCTGGCGAAGGCCTGGGGCATCGAGGAGAGCCCCGATCAGGCCAGGACCTATCTGCGCCATGAGGCCCGCAACAGCTTCGATGCCGCGCGCGTCGATGCGTTCCTGACCGAAGGTCCGAAGGCGGTCGACTTCTTCACCACGAAGACCGCCGTGCGCTTCGACATGCCGCTGACCTTCCCAGACTATCATGCCGAAGCGCCCGGCGGCGCGCAGGGCGGCCGCTCGATGGTGACGCGGCCGTTCGACGCCCGCGAACTCGGCGACGCCCTCAAAAATCTCGGCAGCCCCCTGCCCGAGCTCACCGTGTTCGGCATGATGCTCGGCTCCGGCAAGGAGATCGTCCATTTCATGCGCGCGACGCGGTCACTGACCTCGGCCGCCTATGTCGCCAAGCGGCTGTCGAAGCACGCGATGGACGTGATGCGCAACGGCCGCGGCATGACGCTGACCAACGGCAATGCGCTGGCCGGCCGGCTGGCGAAATCCGCCTTCGACCTCAAGATCCCGCTCTGGCTCAACTCGCCGGTGCGCGAATTGATCGTCGAGAACGGCGTGGTGCGCGGCGCGGTGATCGCGCGCGAGGGCCGCACCATCCGCGTCAACGCCAAGCGCGGCGTCGTGCTTGCCTGCGGCGGCTTCCCGCATGACGTCGCGCGGCGGCAGAAACTTTTTCCGCACGCGCCGACCGGGAAAGAGCACTATTCGCCGGGACCTGTCGGCAACACCGGCGACGGTCTGCGGCTCGCGGAGTCGGCCGGCGGCCGCGTCGAGGACTCGCTGCCGAATGCCGCGGCCTGGGTGCCGGTCTCGGTCACCACGCGCAAGGACGGCTCGAAGGGCGTGATGCCGCATTTCATCGACCGCGCCAAGCCCGGCGTGATCGCGGTGATGCGCGACGGCAAGCGTTTTGCCAATGAGGGCAATTCCTACCACGACTTCGTGCAGGCGATGATCAGGGCGGCGAAGCCCGGCGAGGAGATCGCTGCTTTCTTGCTTTGCGATCACGAGACGCTGCGCAAATACGGCCTCGGCTGCGTGCCGCCGCGCCCGATGCCGCTCGGCCATCATCTGAAGACCGGCTATCTCAAGCGCGGCGCGACACTGGCGGAGCTTGCCGCGCAAGCCGGCATCGATGCGAAGGCGCTCGAGGCAACCATCGCGGCGTTCAACGCAACCGCGGCGGAGGGCCGCGACCCCGCCTTCGGCAAGGGCTCGCGCGCCTATAACCGTTACCAGGGCGATGCGCTGCACGGCCCCAATCCGTGCGTCGCGCCGATCCAGCACGGGCCGTTCTACGCCATCAAGATGGTGGTCGGCGATCTCGGCACCTATGCCGGCATCCGCACCGACGCCAACGCCCGCGCGCTCGACGCCGATGGGCAGCCGATTGCCGGCCTCTATGCAGCCGGAAACGACATGGCGAGCATCATGGGCGGCAACTATCCCGGCGCCGGCATCACGCTCGGGCCCGCGCTGACCTTCGGCTACATCGCAGGCAAGCACATCGCCGGTGCCGCGGCGGAAAGCAGCGCGGCATGAGCACGATGGCGTCCCTGCTCGCGGGCAAGCGCGCATTGGTGACCGGCGCCGCGCACGGCAACGGACGCGCCATCGCGCTTGGCCTCGCGGCGCATGGCGCCGACGTCGTGGTCGCCGACATCGATCGCGCCGGCGTCGAACAGACCGCAGCCGATATTCGCCAGCGCGGCCGCGCGGCCTGGTCGTTCGAACTCGACGTGACCGATGCCGAGGCGTGCTCCGCCCTGGCGCAGGGTGTGGCGCGCGAGGTCGGTCCGATCGCGATCCTGGTCAACAATGCCGGGATCATCATCCGTGAGGGCATCTGTTCGCCCCGTGCGCAGGAGAATTGGCGGCGGGTGCTCGACGTCAACCTGACCGGCACATTCAACGTCACCCACGCCTTCCTGCCGGCGCTGCGCGAGACACGCGGCACGATCATCAACCTCGGCTCGATCGCCTCCTTCCTCGGCGTTGCCGATACGCTGGGCTACGCGCCGTCGAAGGGCGGCGTGAAACTCCTCACCCAGGCGCTGGCCCGCGAGCTTGCCGCCGACGGCATCAGAGTCAATGCGATCGCGCCCGGCGTGATCGAGACCGCGATGACCGAGGCGACCCGCAACGACCCTGCCCGGCTCGCCGGCTTTCTGGGCCGCACGCCGCTCGGCCGCGTCGGACAGCCGGAGGAGCTGGCCGGTCCGGTGGTGTTCCTGGCGTCGGAGCTGGCATCTTATGTGAACGGCGTGACCCTGCCCGTCGACGGAGGGTTTCTCGCCGTATAAGCAAATTGTCGAAGAACTGACAGGGCGACATGACGAGAGAAAGCCGCGGCATACAATCGATCGAGGTCGGCGGAGAATTGCTCCGCGCGCTCGCCCGCAGCGGCGAACCGATGATGCTGCGCGATCTCGCCCGCGAAGCCGGCATGCCGCCGGCCAAGGCGCATCCCTATCTCGTGAGTTTTTCCCGCATCGGCCTGATCGAGCAGGACGAGACCACCGGCCGCTATGAGATCGGGGCGTTGGCGCTCGAGCTCGGCCTGATCAGCCTGCGCCGGCTCTCCGCGGTGCGGATCGCGACGCCGCGGATCGCCGCGCTCGCCGACAGCATCAATCATGCGGTGTCGCTGTCGGTCTGGGGCACCCACGGCGCGACCGTGGTGCGGCTCGAGGAGCCGAGCCATCCCGTGCATATCGCGATGCGCGTCGGATCGGTGGTGGCACTGCTCGAAACCGCGACCGGCCGCGCCTTCGCCGCCTTCATGCCGCCGAACGCCGTCAAGACGGCGCTCGAGAGCGGCCTCGACCGCCTCGGCGTCGGCTACAATCCGAAACGCGAGACCATCACCGCGAAGACCACGGAGATGCTTGCCGAGGTGCAGAGCCGCGGGCTCGCGCGCGCGATCGGCGATCCGCTTCCCGGCGTCAACGCCTTCGCCGCCCCGGTGTTCGATCACGCCGGCCACGTCGCTTTGGTCATCACGGCGATGGGCCCGGAGGGCACCTTCGACGCCAGCTGGGACAGTGCGATCGCAACCGCGCTGCGTGATTGCGCGAGCGACATCTCGCGGCAGCTCGGGCACGGCACGGTGCGGACATCGGCGTGATGGTGAGCCCTCCCCGCCGTCATTCCCCGGTGCGAATGCGAAGCTGCGTCCCAGCCTACATCTGTCGTCGCCCGGTCTTGACCGGGCGATCCAGTACGCCGCGGCCTCTCGGCTCAAGCACAGCCGTCGCTGGAATACTGGATCGCCCGGTCAAGCCGGGCGATGACACCGAGATGAAGTACGCAATGACCGTGCATCGCATCGCGCGAGAACCATCCTCATCGTCGTCCCGGCGAAGGCGGTGGATTTGAGCGACGTCAGAGAACCGCAGCCGACTTGTCACCCACACCACTTCAGCAAAAAGCCCCGGACGATGCCGGGGCTCTTCACGTGATCGATTGCTGCGAGCGCAGATCAGTAGCGGTAGTGGTCCGACTTGTACGGACCTTCCTGCTTGACGCCGATGTAGTCGGCCTGGTCCTTGCGCAGCTCGGTCAGCTTGACGCCGATCTTGGCGAGATGCAGGCGGGCGACCTTCTCGTCGAGCGTCTTCGGCAGCACGTAGACCTTCTTGGCGTACTTGCCGTCCTTGTTGTTGGCGAACAGCTCGATCTGCGCCAGCGTCTGGTTGGTGAACGAGGCCGACATCACGAAGGACGGATGGCCCATCGCATTGCCGAGGTTCACGAGGCGGCCTTCCGACAGCATGATGATGCGGTGCTTGTCGGGGAATTCGATCTCGTCGACCTGCGGCTTGATGTTGGTCCACTTCAGATTGCGCAGCGAAGCGATCTGGATCTCGTTGTCGAAGTGACCGATGTTGCAGACGATGGCGCGATCCTTCATCGCGCGCATGTGCTCGATGGTGATGATGTCCTTGTTGCCGGTGGCGGTGACGAAGATGTCGGCGCGCGGCGCCGCGTCTTCCATGGTCACGACCTCATAGCCTTCCATCGCCGCCTGCAGCGCGCAGATCGGATCGACTTCGGAGACCATGACGCGGCAGCCGGCCTGGCGCAGCGAGGCGGCCGAGCCCTTGCCGACATCGCCGAAGCCCGCGACCATCGCGACCTTGCCCGACAGCATCACGTCGGTGCCGCGGCGGATGCCGTCGACCAGCGACTCGCGGCAGCCATAGAGGTTGTCGAACTTCGACTTGGTGACGCTGTCGTTGACGTTGATCGCCGGGAACAGCAGCGTGCCCTTGTTGGCCATCTCGTACAGGCGATGCACGCCCGTGGTGGTCTCTTCCGAGACGCCCTGGATGTTCTTGGCGATCTCGGCGAAGTAGCCCTTCGGCTTCTCCTTGAGGAGACGCTTGACCAGCGCGTAGAAGATCTCTTCTTCCTCGGAGGTCGGCTTGTCGAGGAAGGCGGTGTCGCCCTGCTCGGCACGGTAGCCGGCATGCACCAGCATGGTGGCGTCGCCGCCGTCATCGAGGATCATGTTCGGCGTGCCGCCGCCATGCCAGTCGAACAGTTTTGCGGTGTAGTCCCAATACTCGGTCAGGGTCTCGCCCTTCACGGCGAACACCGGAATGCCGGCCGCGGCGATCGCGGCAGCGGCGTGATCCTGCGTCGAATAGATGTTGCAGGAGACCCAGCGGATGTCGGCGCCGAGCGCAGCCAGCGTCTCGATCAGCACGGCGGTCTGGATCGTCATGTGCAGCGAGCCCGCGATGCGCGCGCCCTTCAGCGGCTGCTTGGGGCCGAACTCTTCGCGGGTGGCCATCAGGCCGGGCATCTCGGTCTCGGCCAGCGAGATTTCCTTGCGGCCGAAATCGGCGAGCGCAATGTCCTTGACGATGTAGTCGGTGAAGCCGGGCTTCGTGGGGGCGTTCATTTGAGCGTCCTGTTGTTGAACTGGTCAATCCGGGGCGCCGCGCAGCGGCGAACCCGGAATCTCGATGGGATGAAGGAAGGTCTCCGGTTCGCCTCGCAGTCGCGAGCGTCCCGGAATGTCGCAAGCGTCAGAGCGCGCGCTTCAGCGGCTCGACGAGATCGGTCTTCTCCCAGGAGAAGCCGCCCTCATTGTCGGGTGTGCGGCCGAAATGGCCGTAGGCCGAGGTGCGCGCGTAGATCGGGCGGTTGAGGTCGAGATGGGTGCGGATGCCGCGCGGCGTCAGATCCATCGCCTTGGCTGCCGCCTTCTCGAGCTCGTCCTCCGACACCTTGCCGGTGCCGTGGGTGTCGATGTAGATCGACAGCGGACGCGCCACGCCGATCGCGTAGGCGAGCTGCAACGTGCAGCGGTCGGCGAGACCGGCCGCGACGATGTTCTTGGCGACGTAGCGCGCGGCATAGGCGGCCGAACGGTCGACCTTGGTCGGATCCTTGCCGGAGAACGCACCGCCGCCATGCGGAGCCGCGCCGCCATAGGTGTCGACGATGATCTTGCGGCCGGTCAGGCCGGAGTCGCCGTCGGGGCCGCCGATGAAGAACTTGCCGGTCGGATTGATGTGCCAGATCGTCTTGCCGTTGATCCACTCCTTCGGCAGCGCCTCGCGCACATAGGGCTCGACGATGTCGCGGATCTGGCTGGACGTGAGGTCCTCGACCAGATGCTGGTGCGACACCACGATCTCGCGGACGCCGACCGGCTTGCCGTTCTCGTACTGGACGGTGACCTGGCTCTTGGAGTCCGGACCGAGCACCTTCTCCTTGCCGGAGTGGCGCGCTTCGGAGATCAGCCGCAGGATCTTGTGGGCGTAGAAGATCGGCGCCGGCATCAGGTCCGGCGTCTCGTTGGTGGCGTAACCGAACATGATGCCCTGGTCGCCGGCACCCTCTTCCTTGACCTCGCCCGGCTGCAGCGCGTCGACGCCCTGCGCGATGTCGGCCGACTGCGGATGCAGCAGGATCTCGATGTCGCAGGTGTTCCAGTGGAAGCCGTCCTGCTCGTAGCCGATGTCCTTGATCGCAGAGCGAACCACGCCCTCGATCTGCTCGTTGGTGACCGAAGCCGGCCCGCGGGTTTCGCCGGCGATCACCACCTTGTTGGTGGTCGCGAGCGTTTCGCACGCCGCGCGGATCTGCCACGGGTCGATGCCCGCCTTCGGCCCCTCGCGATAGAACAGATCGACGATCTCATCCGAGATGCGATCGCAGACCTTGTCCGGATGGCCTTCCGAGACCGACTCGCTGGTGAAGAGATAAGACGCGCGCATCAAGCAAACCCCTTGTTTCGTCGAAGTCCGACGTTGGTTGGTGAATATGTCCCCGGAATGTCAGTCTCGTCGCCGCGAGATGACGTAGGATTCGTCGTAAAACCACAGCCCGTTGTGTTTACGGAGAACCTCGCGTGTGGCCTCGAGAGCTCGTCCGTTTTCGGTCGTTTCAGTCAACCGCTCATCTTCGATCTGCGCGACATACACTGCTGCGTTCCAGGCGGCGAAGGCGGTCGAGGTTCCGATCGAGCCGGTCACCTCATTAGGCAGCGCTTCCATATCATATCGGAAGATCGAACGGTTATCGGCGTAGGCGTTGAAATTCAGCTCGCGGCCGGCCGAGCCCAACTCGTATTTCACCGCGCGCAGTATCTCATGACGGCTGACGGCGAAAGGATTTTCTCCGGGCCAGACGGCTTGAATGATTTCAAGTCCGGGATCGCTTCCGTGGGAGTGGATTCCTATCAGCCGCCCGCCGCCGCGCAGCGCGCGGGCCAGCGGCGCGATGATCCGCTTGGCGCGGAAATTCACCGAGGATTTGGCGCGATAGGGCTGCGAGGCGATCACGAGGTCGAAATTGGCCTCGGTCCGGCCGGCGCGGGGAATGATGGAATCGAGCAGGAACCGGTGATCGTCCCGGTACAGCACCAGCGCCACCGGCCGCTCGTAGATCGGCATCGCATTGCCGGGGCTGAGGTTGGCCCGCCAGTTCTGCTCCAGGAATGGACCGAGTTCCGCGATCTGGGTCTCGAATTCGCCGGAGGAAGCGCCCCGCAAGGCCACCTCGTGCCAGATCATGCTGGCCGCCGCCGCCGAGTTCTTGGGCGTCAGCCAGGGCGCCTCGGCGTAATACATGTTGGTGAAAACGAAGACGCTGGCCGGGTGCTCGAACAGGCGGTCCGGGACCTTGTCCAGAGTGAGGCGGACGTCCTCCAGGCTCAGTTCCTTGCCGGCGACGTAGAACGGCATATGTGGGAAGCGGCCATGCATGGCACGCAGGACCCGCGCCAGCACGGTACCGTCGCCCATCCCGGCATCGAACACCCGCAAAGCCGGCGGCCGCGGGTGGATTGCGGCCAGTTCGAGCGCGACCCGGTCGGCGATCACCCGCTTCTCGCTGCAGGTGTGCACGAACAGCAGATAACGCTGGCGGTTCTCGAAGAAGCGGAAATTGCCCCTCGGATCGCGCTTTTCCGGCGGAACCACGAGGCCGCGCGGCGGCGCCACGCCGCCCGGCGTCGAGGTCGCAATGAACGCATTGATGCGGTCGAGCGTATCGATGGTGATGCGCTTGCCCTCGCGCAGCCGGTGCACCAGCTTGCCGTCGTTGACGGCACGGCGGCCGAACGTCGTCTCCGCCATGTCGGAGTGACGGCAGAAATCCGTGATCTGACTGAGGATTTCGTCGTTCTTCATGGTGCCTGGGGTGGGCAGCGGCCAGTGGGACAAAAGTGGGCAGAGTTAGCGAGCGGCGAGGTCTTACCACCATTTTCCCACCAGTTGAACCCCCCTCCACGGCCGATCACCAAACAGTCATGGATAGCCTCTTGGACCGCCTCGCCGCCGCCGACCACCGTGACGGCCCTACCCCTGGATGATCGATGCGCCGCCTGCTCCTGATCCCCTGCCTGCTCGCGGCCATCCTGTGGTCGGCGCCCTGCTTCGCCCAGGCGCGCTCCCAGCTCGGCCCACTCTGCACGACCGACACCACGCCGGCCGACCAGATGATCGACGCCTGCACCAAGATCATCGCGTTGAAGGTGTTTTCCGGCGAGAAGCTCGCGACCATCTACTTCTGGCGCGCGGTGGGCTGGAACAAGAAAGGCAACTACGCCCAGGTGATCGCTGACGCCACCGAGGCGCTGCGCCTGAAGCCAAGCACTGCGGTCTACAATTTGCGTGGCTCGGCCTATTACGACAAGGGCGAGTACGACATCGCGATCGCCGACTTCAACGACGCGCTGCGCATAGGGCCGCCGAGCGGCATCATCTTTCACAACCGCGGCAATGCCTATCGCGGCAAGGGCGATTACGCCAAGGCGATCGCCGACTACGACGCCGCGATCAAGGCCGGTCCGAAGTCGGCGTTCTCCTATCAGAACCGCGGCGCCTCGAAGCAGGCGCTCGGCGATCTCGACGGCGCGCTCGCCGACATCAACGAGGCCGTCAGGATCGACCCGTCGCTGCCGCAGCCGCTGATCAGCCGCGCCGTGATCTGGCGCGCCAAGGGCGACATCGCGCGCGCGATTGCGGATACCTCGGAAGCGATCCGGCTCGCGAAGGCGAAGGCGCCCGCCAACATCATGACGCCGCCCGGCAGCGTCTTGATCTCGGCCTACACCCAGCGCGGCCTCGCCTATGAGGCCAAGGGCGATGCTGCGCACGCCAAAGAAGACTACGCCTCGGTGCTCGAGGGCCAGGCCTCCGATGCCGGCAGCAAGGCCAACCAGGCCACCGCCAAGGTGCGGCTCGCACTGCTCAAGGAAGCCGATGCAGCCCCGCGCAAGACCGCGGCGGCGCCTGCCGCCGAAAGCAGCCCTGCGCCCGCACCGCCGGCGCCCGCGGCAGCAGCTCCGGCCGCACCCGCGGCACGCGTGCAGGCCGCAGCAACCGGCCGGCGCGTCGCGCTGGTGATCGGCAACGGCGCCTATGCGCATGTGAAGGCGCTGCCCAATCCACCGAACGATGCCCGCGCCATCGCCAAGAGCCTGCGCGACATCGGCTTCACCGTCTCGGAAGGTCTCGATCTCGATCGCGACGCGATGCAAACGACGATCCATGACTTCCTGCGCGAGGCGGCGCGGTCGCAGATCGCCGTGGTCTACTACGCCGGTCACGGCGTGCAGGTCGACGGCCGCAACTACCTCGTGCCGGTCGATATCGAGTTCAAGGCCGGCGGCCGCATGACCGACGCGATGGTCGACATGGACACCATCATGGCCGGCCTCGACGATCAGATCCGCACCAACATTTTGATCCTCGATGCCTGCCGCAACAATCCGATGGCGCCACAGGTGGCATCAACAGGCCCGAGCCGCGGCATCGAAGCCGGCTCCGGCCTTGCCGCGCCCGCCTCGCTCGGATCAGGCTCGACGCTTGGCGCCGGCACGCTGATCGCGTTCGCGACCGCGCCGGGCCAGGTCGCGCTCGACGGCGAAGGCGCCAACAGCCCGTTCTCGGCGGCGCTGTCGCGCCATGTCGGTACGCCCGGCCTCGAGGTGCAGCAGATGCTGACGCGGGTCCGCGCCGAAGTCGTCGCCGCGACCAAGGGCAAGCAGGTGCCGTGGTCGAACTCCTCGCTGCTCGGCGAGGTCTATCTAGCGGAGCAGTGAAACAGAGCTCTCTCCCCGTCATTGCGAGCGAAGCGAAGCAATCCATACCTCCACAACTGGAAAGATGGATTGCTTCGTCGCTAGCGCTCCTCGCAATGACGCGAGGATACGACGGGAGTTACTTCCCCCACACCTCGTTCGCGACCTCGACCGCGAGCCGCAGCTTGGCCCACTGCTCTTCCTCGGAGAGGATGTTGCCCTCCTCGGTCGAGGCGAAGCCGCATTGCGGCGACAGAGCAAGCTGCTCGATCGGGGCGAACTTCGATGCCTCCTCCAGCCGCCGCTTGATGTCGTCCTTCTTCTCGAGCTCGCCGAACTTCGAGGTGATGACGCCGACCACAACGACCTTGTTGCCCTTGGGGAGGAAGCGCAGCGGCTCGAAGCCGCCGGCACGATCGGAATCATATTCGAGGAAGTAGCCGTCGTAATTGGTACCGGCCAGCATGGTCTCGGCGACCGGCTCGTAGCCACCGGAGGAAATCCAGGTCGAACGGAAATTGCCGCGGCAGACATGCGTCGTGATCACCATGTCGGACGGACGATCGGCGATCGCGTAGTTGATGACGCGGGCATAGATCTCCTGCAGGCCATCGGGATTGTCGCCGCGGTCGCGCGACTTCTGCAATTCCTCCTGCGAGCACAGATAGGCCCACACCGTGTCGTCGAATTGCAGGTAACGGCAACCGGCGTCGTAGAACGCCTTCACCGCCTTGCGATAGGTCTTGCCGAGGTCCTGGTAGAACTCCTCGAGATCGGGATAGACCTCCTTCGAGATCAGCTTGCGGCCGCCGCGGAAGTGCAGCACCGCCGGCGACGGGATCGTCATCTTCGGGGTGACATGCGCCTGGTCGGCGTACTTCTTCAGGAACCTGAAGTGATCGAGCATCGGGTGATGATCGGAGAAGTCGAGCTTGCCGATCACCCGGATGGCGTCGTGCCGGGTCTGCACGCCCGCGAACTGGATGCCCATGTCGGGGTGGAACAGCTCGCAGCCGGTCAGATGGCTGAGGAAATCGAAGTGCCACCAGGAGCGGCGGAACTCGCCGTCGGTCGCAAGCTTCAGGCCGACCGAGGCCTGCTTGTGCACGACCTTCTCGATCTCCATGTCCTCGATCTTGCACAGCTCGTCGGCCGAGATCTCGCCCTTCTCCAGCCTGGCGCGAGCTTCCTTGATCTTCGGCGGACGCAACAGGCTGCCGACCTCGTCGGCGCGGAACGGTGGCTTGGTTCGCTGCATGGTGAACTCCCTGAGGGCGTCAGTGTTTTTTGGTCCCAGCGACGCCGAGATGGCGCTCGAGGACGGAGGGATCGGCCTTCAGCGCGCTGCTTGCGGCATCGTGCACGATCGTTCCGCGTTCCAATATCACAACGCGGTCGGCGAGCCCGAGAATCTTTTGTGCATTCTGCTCGACGATGATCGAACAGATGCCACCCGAGCGCGTGATGGTTCCGATCGCCTTTAACAATTCCTCAACGATGATCGGCGCGAGGCCTTCGGTCGGCTCGTCGAGCAGCAGCACTTTCGGGTTCAAGGTCAGCGCGCGACCGATCGCCAGCATCTGCTGCTCGCCACCCGACAGCTGGTTGCCGAAATTGCCGCGCCGCTCCTTCAGCCGCGGAAACATCTCGTACACCCGCTCGACCGTCCACGGACCGGGCTGCGCCACCGCGGTCATGTTCTCCTCCACCGTCAGCGAGCGGAAGATGTTGCGCTCCTGCGGCACCCAGCCGATCCCGGCGCGGGCGCGCTGGTCGGGCCGCAGTGCCGTGATGTCCTCGCCCGCAAGCGCGACGCTGCCACTGAGGCGCCTGACGATGCCGACGATCGAATTGATCAGCGTGGTCTTGCCGGTGCCGTTGCGGCCGAGCAGCGCGAGCACCTGGCCCTCGGCGAGCGCCAGCGACATGTCGGGCAGCACCACCGCCTCGCCATATCCGGCGCGCAAGCCCTTGATGGAGAGCAGGTCAGGCATCGGCCGCCTCGCCGAGATAGACCGCCCTCACCTGCGGATCGCGCGCGACCTCGTCGGGCGCGCCCTCGGTGAGCAGGCCGCCATTGACCAGCACCGAGATGCGGTCGGCGAAGGAGAACACCAGATCCATGTCGTGCTCGATCAGCAGCACGGTGACGTCGCGCGGCAATGCCGCGACCGCCGCCAGGATATCATGGCGCTCGCTTTCGGGTACGCCGGCGGCGGGCTCATCGAGCAGCAGCACCCGCGGCCTGGCGGCGATTGCGACCGCGATCTCGAGCAGGCGCTGCTTGCCGTAGGGCAATGTCGAGGTGAGCTCGGTCATCACGTCGAGCAGATGGAAGCGCGACAGGATCTCGGCGATCTCGGCATTGACGTCGCTACGCGTTCCCATCCGCCGCCACCAGTCGCCGCCGCGGCCCATCCGTTCGGAGACCGCAAGCCCGATGGTTTCGAGCGGGGTCAAATCGGCATAGAGCTGGTTGATCTGGAAGGTGCGCGATAGCCCACGCAGCACCCGCTTGTGCACGGAGAGGCCGGTGATGTCGCTGCCTTCGAGCAGGATTTGTCCGCGGTTCGGCGTCAGCACGCCGGTGAGCTGATTGATGACGGTGGTCTTGCCGGCGCCGTTCGGTCCGATCAGCGCGTGGCGGGCGCCCTGCATCACCTTCAGCGAGAGGTCGCGGGTGACGCGAAGCCCGCCGAAGGATTTCTCGAGGCCGCGGGTTTCGAGCGCGATCGTCATGGCGCGTCGCCCTCGGGCATGGCAACGGCGGCCTTGCGGCCGGCGAATTGGCGGATGATCAGGTTCGGCACGAACAGCACCCAGCGATGGATACGCGCGCGGCCGACCATCACGATCACAACCAGCACGAGGCCGATCCAGAACAGCCAGTATTGCGGGGTGATGCTCTGAAACAGCTCCTGCAGCATCTTGAACACGACGGCGCCGATCAGGCCGCCATAGAGATAGCCGGTGCCGCCGATCACGAGCACCAGCATCAAATCGGCGGAGCGCTCGAAGGAAAACACGTCGAGCGAGGCCAGCGCCGTGGTCTGGGTGAACAGCGCGCCGGCGATCCCGGCATAGAAGGCAGCAAGCGTATAGATCGCGATCAGGCGGCGGTTGACGGGTATGCCGATTGCGGCCGCGCGCAGCGGATTGTTCCTGATCGCGCGCAGCGAAAGGCCGAACGGCGAATGCACCACGCGACGGGCAAACAGGAACAGGACGAACAGCACGATCAGCGAGTAGAACAATCCGGTCTTGCCGAACATGTCGAAGGCAAACAGTCCGAGGATCGGCTGCATCTCGATGCCCTGCAGGCCGTCGGTGCCGCCGGTGATGTCCGAGAAGCGTTCGGCGAGCGCTTCCAGCAGCAGCGCGATGCCGAGCGTTACCATCAGCCGGGTCAGGTCGACGCCGCGGATGACGAGGAAGCTGGTCAGGAAGCCGAGCACCGCCGCAACGAGGCCGGCGGCGACCAGCGCGATGACGGGCTCGTTGATGATGCCGTGCAGCGCCAGCAGCCCGGCCGAATAGGCGCCGACGCCGAAGAACGCTGCATGGCCGAGCGAGACGATGCCGGCATAGCCGAGGATCAGGTCGAGCGAGAGCGCGAACAGGCCGAGCCGCACAATGTCGGTCATGATCAGATAGCGCGACGGGAACAGGAACGCGCAGGCGAGCGCCAGCACCCAGAACGCGACCTCGCTGATCCGCCAGCGCGCGCTGGCCATCGCGTGGGTGGAGACGTCGGACAGCGCGGTCATACCCGCCTCACCGCGCCGCGGTGCGGCCGAACAGGCCGTTCGGGCGCCAGAGCAGGATCACGATCATCACGGTGTAGATCACGAAGGGGCCGACCTTGGGCACGTAATATTTGCCGGCGACGTCGGCGATGCCGAGCAGCAGCGATGCCAGGAACGGTCCGGTGATCGAGGAAGAGCCGCCGACGGTGACGACGATCAGGAAGTAGATCATGAATTTGAGCGGGAAGTACGGATCGAGCCCGAGGATCTCCGCGCTCAGCGCGCCGCCGAGCCCGGCGAGGCCGCAGCCGAAGGCAAAGGTGAAGGCGAACACCTGCGGCACGTTGATGCCGAGCCCGATCGCGGCGCGCGGATCGTCGACCGCGGCGCGCAGGCGGCTGCCGAACCGTGTCTTGGCGAGGATCAGCTGCAGCGCCAGCGTCAGCAGGCCGCAGATCACGACGATCATCAGCCGGTAACGCCCGATGCCGACGCCGAACAGGTCGATCTGGCCTTCCAGCGCCGCCGGCAATTTGATGAAGACCCGCGACGATCCCATGATGTAGTCGACCGCCGCGACCGACATGAACACCAAACCGATCGAGAACAGCACCTGATCGAGATGGCTGCGCCTATAGAGATGGCGGTACAGCGTGCGCTCCAGCGCGACGCCGATCACAGCGCTTCCGACAAAGGCGAGCGGCAGGCCTGCGAAGAACGGCCAGCCGGAATTGTTGACCAGCACGGCGCAGATATAGCCGCCGGCCATCGCAAAGGCGCCGTGCGCGAGGTTGACGAAGTTCATCAGCCCGAGCGTCACCGCAAGCCCGCAGGCCAGCACGAACAGCAGCATGCCGTAGGCGACGCCGTCGAACAAGTTGGTGAGGATAGAGGCCATGAAGTCAGCTTAACCGAGAGGACGCAAAGGACACCACGTCAACTGGATCGTCATGGCCGGCTGGTCCCGGCCATGACGTGGAGGAAGGCGGCGCTTTCGCGCGTCACTTCTTGGTCTTGCCGGAATCCTTGACGGCCTCGAAGGTCGCGAACTCGACGTTGTAGAGCTCGCCATCGACCTTCTCGACCTTGCGGATATAGATGTTCTGCACGATGTCGCGGGTTTCAGGATCGATCGAGATCGGACCGCGCGGGCTCTCCCACTTCATGCCCTTCATCGCCTCGATCAGTCTGTCGCCGTCGGTCGCGCCGCCCGTCTTCTTCAGCGCCTCGTAGATCAGATGGATGCCGTCATAGCCGCTGACCGCCATGAAGCCCGGGCGGTTGCCGTATGCCTTTTTGTAGGCGGCGACGAAATCCTTGTTCATCGCGGACGGATGCGCCGCCGAATAGAGATGCGCGGTCACCGCGCCGAGCGCGGCATCGCCCATGTTGTTGAGCAGGTCGTCGTCCATGACGTCGCCGGGACCGATCACCTTGATGCCGCTCTTGTCGAGCCCGCGCTCGGCATATTGCTTCATGAAGTTGCCGCCCTGCCCGGCCGGCACGAACACGAACATCGCGTCGGGCTTGGCATCCTTCATGCGCTGCAGGAACGGCGCGAAATCCGGATTGGCGAGCGGCACCTTGACCTCTTCCACGATCTCGCCGCCGCCGGCGGTGAAGTGCTGCTTGAAGAAGGTCAGCGCGTCATTGCCCGGCGCGTAGTCGGAGGTCAGCGTCGCGACCTTCTTGATGCCGTTCTTGACCGCCCAGTCGCCGATGATGGTGGAGGACTGCGCCAGCGTGAAGCTGGTGCGCACGATATAGGGCGAGCGCTCGGTGATGATCGAGGTGCCGGCAGCCATCACGACTTCCGGAATCTTGGCCTGCGTCGCCAGCGGCGCCGCGGCGAGCGCCGCGGGCGTCACGCCGAAGCCGGCAATGAAACTGACCTTGTCGTTGACGATCAGTTCCTGCGCGAGCCGCTTGGTGTTGTCGGGCACCGCGGCATCGTCCTTCAGGATGATCTCGATCTTCTTGCCGGCGACGGTGTCGCCCTTCTGCTGCATGTAGAGCTTGATCGCGTTATCGATCTGCTTGCCGGTCGAGGCCTGGCCGCCGGTCATCGGCAGGATCAGGCCGATCTTGACGGCGTCGTCCGCCCGCGCCGGCACGCTGGCGCACAAACCCGGAAGCACGGCCGAAGCGGCGCCCCACAGCAACATTTTGCGACGATTGAACATCGACATCCCTCCCCCTTCCAGTGTTCTGCGTCGAGCCGAGTCCCCGGCCCTTGCGTTACCCTAGCCCAACCAAGTCACGGCCGAGCCGTAACGCGACAAGGCGTTTCCCCGCGCCCTCTGTCAATCGGACGATGGGCGTGGGTCGCGCGCGCTGCGATTTGGCCCGCCGCGGAAACAAGTATCAGGATACCAGAATCATTCCCCGAAACTCAACGCCCCACAAGAACCGAACTCGCGCGCTCAGGCCTCCGTTGGCTCGATTGATTTGTACGATCGTACAAATCAATCTGCAATGTCAACAAACAAGCACAATTGCAGCCGAACGGTCGCGCCTGAGATCATCATCCATAAAGACCAGGGCTGTATGCTGCCGCCAATGCCGATCCTCACACGCCACATCCCTGTCCTGACTGCCCTCGCGCTCGCGGCCTGCGCGCTCGGGGGGTGCAGCACCGTGAACCAAAAGGTTTCGGCCGGCATGGCCGACACCATTCCGGCCTGGGCCGGCGGCCTGCCCGCAGACGCGCCGCCGCGGGCGGGCACCCCCGAATACGACAAGTTCATGCAGGAGCGGGAACGCAAGCGCCTGATGCCGGCGGCCGAGCGCGGCGACGACGCCAAGCCGGCGGCGCCGGCGCAGAACGCTACCCAATGACTGCCTGGCTGGGCGAATCCTCGCTGAGGATGTCGCCGCGATAGCCGAACTCCACCATATGCACGGTGACGTAGTCCGCGCCGATGAACGCGACGCCATAGGACTCCGGCAGATCGGCGACGGTCAAGACCTCCGCGAACACGGGATAGCTGGCATGGTTCGTTCCGCGCAGCGAGGTCGTGGGGACACCGGCAACCGAACCGCTCAGCACCATGTGGCAGTGACCGAAGAAGATGTGCCGGATCTTGCTCCGGTGCTTCGCGACGATCGACCGGAACGCAGCATCGTCGAGCAGGCCGATCCGGTCCACCGGGGCGATATGCGTCGGGATTGGATTGTGATGCATGAACAGGAAGAACGGACCGTCATGCTCCGATAGCTGCCGCTCCAGCCAGGCCTGCCGCCTCTCGCAGAAACTGCCGGCGGCCGTCTCCGGCTCGTAGGTATCGAGGAGCAGGCAACGGCCGAACGAAGCGTCGTGAACGCCCTGCGCGAAACCGTCCGCGTCGGCGCATTCGGGAAACGCGCCGAGAAACGTCTCGCGATGGTCGTGGTTGCCGATACAAAGCCGCACAGGCATCGGAAACCGGCTCAGGCGTTCGCGCAGCAATTGATAGTCGGCGAGGTCACCGAGATCGGAAAGATCACCCGAGATCACCATGAGCTCGGCATCGCGATGATCGGCAAGCACATGGTCGAGCGCACGCTCGAGGTTCAGCAGAGGATCACGGCCGAAGATCGTCCGCCCCGGCGCCGTCAGATGGATGTCGCTCATGTGGATGAGTTTCATGCAGCACCTCGATGCAGGGCGACACCATGGCCGTCAGCACGACAACCGGGTGAACGGCGGATCAGTCCACGAACACCACGGTCTTGCGCCCGTTGAGGATGACGCGGTCGGCGAGATGGTAGCGGATCGCCCGCGCCAGCACGCGACGCTCGATGTCGCGGCCCTTGCGCACGAGATCCTCGGGCGTGTCGCGATGGCTGATCCGCTCGACGTCCTGGTCGATGATCGGCCCCTCGTCGAGATCGCTGGTGACGTAATGCGCGGTGGCGCCGATCAGCTTGACGCCGCGCTCATGCGCCTGGTGGTAGGGCTTGGCGCCCTTGAAGCCCGGCAGGAAGGAATGATGGATGTTGATGCAGCGGCCGGACAGCCGCGCCGACATCTCGTCCGACAGGATCTGCATGTAGCGGGCCAGCACCACGAGATCGGTGTTGGTGTCCTGGGCGAGCTTCCACACCGCGTCTTCCTGCTGCCGCTTGGTCTCTTTGGTCACCGGCAGATGGTGGAACGGAATATCGCCGAAATCGAGCGAACCGTAGCTCTCGCGCGGATGGTTGGAGACGATGGCGGTCGGGATCATCTCGAGCTCGCCGGTGCGCCAGCGATAGAGGATGTCGACCAGGCAGTGATCGGACTTGGACACCAGCAGCATCACCCGGCGGCGGCTGGCGCGATCACGCATCTGCCATTCCATGCCGAAGCGTTCGGCAATCGCAGTAAAGCCGGTTTGCAGCGCAGCCAGCTCCACCGCAAGATCGGCCGCGGTGAACACCACGCGCATGAAGAACTTGCCGGTCTCAATGTCGTCGAATTGCTGGGCGTCCAGAATGTTCTGGCCGTTATGCGCCAGGAACGTCGAGACCGCAGAGACGATCCCCGGTCGATCCGGACAGGACAGGGTCAGAACGAATTGATGGTCGGGCATGCCAATTGACCAAAGCTTGAGCAGATGCGTGGAACGTTCATTTTCGGCCTCCGTCTACACCGCAGGCGGCCTTGCGCCAATCCCGGCGCGGGGGTCAAATCGAACAAATGACGACAATGTTTGTTAGGGACCATCATGGCTGACCGGCTGAACGGCTACCGCATCCTGATCCTCGAAACGCGCGAGGAGGCGCAGTTTTCCCGCCTGCTCGCCGAGCAGGGCGCCGACGTGCTGCAGTGCCCGATGTTCACCATCCACGACGCGCCGGATCCCGCGCCGATCGAGGCCTGGATTCGCCGTGCGATCGAGCGGCCGCTCGACGACCTCGTGCTGATGACCGGCGAAGGCCTGCGCCGGCTGATGAAGGTGGTGCGCCGGATCGGGGTCGAGGCGGAGTTTGTCACGGGCCTCGGCAAGGCGCGCAAATTCGCCCGCGGCCCCAAGCCCGGCCGCGCGCTGCGCGAGATCGCCCTGGAGCCACAAATGACGACGGAGAAGCCGACCTCGGAAGGCGTCGCCGAGATGCTGTCGAAGCTCGACCTGAGCGGTCATCGGCTCGGCCTGCAGCTCTATCCGGACAAGGATCACGCCACGCTGATTGGCGCGATCAAGGCGCAGGGCGCCGAGGTCGATACGGTGCTGCCCTATGTCTATGACGCGCAAGCCGCCGACGCCAACATCGTGACCGCGATCGAGGAGATGGCGCAAGGCCGCATCGATGCCATCGCACTGACCAGTTCGGGTCAGGTTCGTCGCCTAATCGAGGTGGCCCAGGCGCATCGCTGCGAGGCGCAATTGCGCGAGGGCTTGCAGCAGACCCCGATCGCCTCCGTCGGGCCGGTGGTGTCGGACGAGCTAAAGGCCTACGGCCTATCCACCGACATCTACCCGGCGAACGATGCGTTCTTCATGAAGCCGCTGATCTCGGCGATGGCGACGGCGCTGTCGAAGACGCCGCCGCGCGCGACGGCGAAGTAGTTGCCATAAGCGTCATTGCGAGGAGCGAAGCGACGAAGCAATCCATTTCTCCGGAGCGGCGTGATGGATTGCTTCGCTGCGCTCGCAATGACGGCGTGGAAGTAGTCGAATTCTACTCCGCCGCCTGCTTGGTCTCGTTCAGATAGGCCTGATAGGCGAGCTTGATGCCATCCTCGAGTGAGGTCGCGGCGCGCCAGCCGAGCCTGGCGAGCCGGCTGACGTCGAGCAGCTTGCGCGGCGTACCGTCGGGACGCGAGGTGTCGAAGCTGATCTCACCGCGATAGCCGACGGTAGCGGCGACCACGCGGGCGAATTCGGCGATGGTGATGTCCTCGCCGGTGCCGATATTGACCAGCTCCGGCGAGGAATAGGTCTTCATCAGGTGGATGCAGGCGTCGGCGAGATCGTCGACATAGAGGAATTCGCGGCGCGGCGTGCCGGTGCCCCACACGACGACGCTGCCGGCGCCGGAGACCTTGGCCTCGTGGAAGCGGCGGATCAGCGCGGCGACGACGTGGCTGTATTCGGGATGATAATTGTCGCCGGGACCGTACAGATTGGTCGGCATCACGCTGATGAAATCGGCGCCATACTGGCTGCGATAGGCCTCGGCCATCTTGATGCCGGCGATCTTGGCGATGGCATAGGGCTCGTTGGTCGGCTCCAGCGCGCCGGTCAGCATCGAATCCTCGCGCAGCGGCTGCGGCGCGAGGCGCGGATAGATGCAGGACGAGCCGAAGAACAACAGCTTCTCGCACCCGTTGGCGTGGGCCGCCTGGATCACGTTGCTCGAGATCGCCAGATTGTCGTAGAGGAATTCCGCCCGCAGCGTGTTGTTGGCGACGATGCCGCCGACCTTGGCGGCGGCGAGGAACACGGCCTGCGGCCGCTTCGCGGCAAACCAGGCATTGACCGCGGCCTGGTCGCGCAAATCGACCTCGCCGCGCGCCACGGTCAGCAGATCGGCCTGTTCGCGCGCCAGCCGGCGCATCAGCGCCGAGCCGACCATACCGCGATGGCCGGCAACGAAAACCGACTTGCCCTTCAGTTCAAACGCCGTGCTTGCCATTGGCCGCATCCTGCCTGGCCTCGAGGAGATCGCTGGCGACCATTTCCTTCACCAGTTGCGCGAACGGCGTCTTCGGCCTCCAGCCGAGCTTGGCGCGCGCCTTGCTGGCGTCGCCGATCAGAAGATCGACCTCGGTCGGACGGAAATAGACCGGGTCGATCTGCACCAGGGTGTTGCCGGTCGCCTTGTCGACGCCGATCTCCTCGACGCCCTTGCCGCGCCATTCGATGCTGCGGCCGACCTCGGCAAATGCCAGCTCGACGAACTCGCGGACCGAGCGCGTCTCGCCGGTGGCGAGCACGAAGTCGCCGGGCTCGTCCGCCAGCAGGATCTTGTGCATGCCCTCGACATAGTCGCGGGCGTGACCCCAGTCGCGCTTGGCATCGAGATTGCCGAGATAGAGCTTCCTCTCCAGCCCGACCTCGATGCGGGCGACGGCACGGGTGATCTTGCGCGTCACGAAGGTCTCGCCGCGGATCGGGCTCTCATGGTTGAACAGGATGCCGTTGCTGGCGAACATGCCGTAGGCCTCACGGTAGTTCACCGTGATCCAGTAGCCGTAGAGCTTGGCGACACCGTAGGGCGAACGCGGATAGAACGGCGTGGTCTCCTTCTGCGGCACCTCCTGCACGAGGCCGTACAGCTCCGAGGTCGAGGCCTGGTAGAACCGGGTCTCCTTTTCCATGCCGAGGATGCGGATCGCCTCCAGAAGGCGCAGCACGCCGATGGCGTCGGCGTTGGCGGTGTATTCCGGGCTCTCGAAACTGACCTGGACGTGGCTCTGGGCGGCGAGGTTGTAGATCTCGGTCGGCCGGATCTGCTGCACCAGCCGGATCAGATTGGTCGAATCGGTCATGTCGCCGTAGTGCATCAGGAACGGCACGTTGCCGGCGTGCGGATCCTGGTAGAGATGGTCGACCCGCGCGGTGTTGAACGAGGACGACCGGCGCTTGATGCCGTGCACGGTATAGCCGAGACCAAGCAGATATTCGGCGAGATACGCGCCGTCCTGCCCGGTGATGCCGGTGATCAGCGCAACGCGCCGCTTTGAGTCCTGAGCCGCCGAATTCTTAACCGCCATGTCATCTCCAGAGAGCGCGAAAACCGCGCGGTCCCGACGAGGCCGGTCTGTAGCATCCGGCCTGCTTCAAGTCTAATGGCTTAATCGTTTGAAATCAGGACTTTAGAGCCTCGAAAAGTGGCGTCGTTCGGCGCGGAGCCGGTCACTCCCCGTAGTGGCGCAGCCGGTCGAGCTCGATGATCGTCACCCCGCCATATTCGAGCCGCAACAGGCCCTCGCGCTCGAGCCGCTTCAGGCACTGGTTGGCGTTCTGCCGGGAGATACCCGACAGCGCCCCGATCTCCTCCTGGGTGATCTCCAGGTGCAAGGTGAGCTCGGGGTAGAGAATCGGATTGAACAGCGAGGCGATCGAGCGCGCCAGCCGCGCGGTGGCGTCCAGCGTGCGGCCATATTCGAGCAGCGCGATGAACTGGCCGAGCCGCTCGTTGAGCTGTCCCACCAGGAAGCGGTTGAAGCCGACGCTGTTCTCGAACAGCCAGACGAAGGTCCGGCGATCCATCATCGCGAGGCGCGTGTCGCGCAGCGCGACCACGTCGTAGCGCCGCAGCTCGTTCTTGAGCACGGTGCCCTCGCCGAACCAGGCGCCGGCGGTGAGGCCCGCGAAGCTCGCGGCCTTGCCGCCGCGCGAGACGATGCCCATCCGCGCCAGCCCGGTGACAATGCCGGTCCAGTACTGGAAATTGTCGCCGCGCATGAAGATGAATTCGTTGGCGCGGTAAGACTTCTCGGAAATGCCGGCGCGCGCGATTTCGATCTCTTGCTCGCTCAGTTCGCGCGACCAGGCCGCGATGCGCTTGAGGTAATCAGCAGCAATCATTCTGGCGACGGCATCCCACCCCAAAGACACTGACCAAGATACTGACACGATATTGCACCGCAGCAACGCCGTGCGCGAAGCCAGTAGCCCGAGGCCTGGAATGCCAGCGAAAATTCCTGACCAAATGTCGGGCACATGACAATTCAACCTATCGCTTTCTCGTATTCAGAGCCACCTCGCCTAACGCCGCGTGCAGCGCCTTGATGGATCGCTGACCGCGGACGACGCGAGAGACGGGCTTGCAGGCGGGGTGCGGCGTTACCGCGCATGACGCAGGCGATCGGGGCGAGCGATGCTCCCGAACGCCGGCTTCATTAGTCGGATGGTCTCACTCCGGCGGCCCATGTAAGATCGAAGTCAGATCGAAGCGAAGATAAAGAGCGCGCCAAAGCGCCCGTATCTGGAGGGAACAGGGTGGCCAACAGTCTCGAGGTGCGCGGAGTCTCATTGCGCTTTGGCGGCGTCCGCGCGCTGACCGAGGTCAGCTTCGGCGTCAACGAGGGCGAGCTGTTCTCCATCATCGGCCCGAACGGCGCCGGCAAGACCTCGATCGTCAACTGCATCTCCGGCCGCTACCGGCCGACCGAGGGCCAGTTGTTCTATCGCGGCCAGGACATTACCGGCCTCACCCCGAACGCTCGGCCTCGTCTCGGCATCGGCCGGACCTTCCAGAATCTCGCGCTGTTCCACCATATGAGCGTGCTCGACAACATCATGGTCGGCCGCCATCACCTCTTGAAGAACAACTTCATCACGGGATCGCTGTACTGGCTGACCGGCGCGCGCCGCGAGGAGCTGGAGCACCGCCGCAAGGTCGAGGAGATCATCGACTTCCTCGATCTGCAGTCGGTGCGCAAGGCGACCGCCGGCACCCTGCCCTACGGCTTGCGCAAGCGCGTCGAGCTCGCCCGCGCGATGGCGCTTGAACCGCAACTGATCCTGCTCGACGAACCGATGGCCGGCATGAACTTCGAAGAGAAAGAAGACATGGCGCGCTACATCGTCGATCTCAACGAAGAGTTCGGCATGACGGTGATGATGATCGAGCACGACATGGGTGTCGTGATGGACATCTCCCACCGCGTCATGGTACTGGATTTCGGCCGCAAGATCGCCGAGGGCGATCCGGCCGCCGTGCTCGCCGACCCCCACGTCAAGCGCGCCTATCTCGGCGAAGAGGACGAGGTGCTGGTCGATCCCGACGACAAGCCGGCGGTGCGGGAGAGCGCGGCATGATGGACTATGCCGGTCGCGCCGTGCAGGCCGACACCTTTCCCAAGATGCTGCGTCTCAACGCCAGGGAGCACGGAGGCGAGATCGCGCTCCGCGAGAAGGATCTCGGGCTGTGGCGCGAATTCACCTGGAACGACTACCAGACCCGCACTCATGATTTCGCGCTCGGCATGGTCGAGCTCGGCCTTGGACGCGGCGACGTGATCGGCATCATCGGCGACAACCGGCCGGACTGGGTCGCGGCCGAGATCGCCAGCCACGCGATCGGCGCGATGAGCCTCGGCCTCTACCGCGACGTGCTGGATGAGGAAGCTTCCTACCTCCTGACCTATGGCGAGGCCAAGCTCGTGTTCGCCGAGGACGAGGAGCAGGTCGACAAGCTGCTCGGCCTTGCCGATCGCGTGCCAAATCTCAAGCACATCGTCTATTCCGACCCGCGCGGCATGCGCAAATACGACGATCCGCGGCTAATGGAGGCCGGCAAGCTCGTCGCACTGGGCCGCGATCGCGCCGCGCGCGAGCCCGGGCTGTATGAGCGGCTGGTCGATGCCACACGTGGTGAGGACGTCGCGATCCTCTGCACCACCTCGGGCACAACAGCCAATCCGAAGCTTGCGATGCTCTCGGCCGGGCGCGTGCTGCGGCACTGCGCGACCTATCTCGCCTTCGATCCGAAGGGGCCGGACGATGAATATGTCTCGGTGCTGCCACTGCCCTGGATCATGGAGCAGATCTACGCGCTGGGCAAAGCGCTGCTCTCCCGGATGAAGGTCAACTTCGTCGAAGAGCCCGACACGATGATGAACGACTTCCGGGAGATCGCGCCGACCTTCGTGCTGTTCGCGCCGCGGGTCTGGGAATCGATCGCGGCCGACGTCCGCGCCGGCGTGATGGATGCCTCGCCGTTCAAGCAGCGGCTCTACGACCTCGGCATGAAGACCGGGCTTGCGGCGCTCGCCGAAGGCAAGCGCTCTGTCTTCGCCGACCAGGTCCTGTTCCGTGCACTGCGCGACCGGCTCGGCTTCACGCGGCTGCGTTCGGCTGCAACTGGCGGCGCGGCGCTCGGGCCGGATACCTTCAAGTTCTTCCAGGCGATGGGCGTGCCGCTGCGCACGCTGTACGGCCAGACCGAGCTGCTCGGCGCCTACACGCTGCATCCCGAAGGCAAGGTCGATCCCGATACCACCGGCGTGCCGATGGCCGACAACATCGAGATCCGCATCGACAATGCCGACATCAACGGCGTCGGCGAGATCGTGGTGCGGCACCCCAACATGTTCCACGGCTACTACAAGAACCCCGAAGCATCGGTCGCTGACATCAAGGACGGCTGGATGCACTCGGGCGATGCCGGCTACTACAACGACGACCGGCAGCTTGTCGTGATCGACCGCATCAAGGATCTCGCCGAGACCTCGCGCGGCGAGCGGTTCTCGCCGCAATTTATCGAGAACAAGCTGAAATTCTCGCCCTATGTCGCCGAGGCCGTCGTGCTCGGCGCCGGCCGCGACGCGCTCGCCGCAATGATCTGCATCCGCTACTCGATCATCTCGAAATGGGCGGAGAAGAACCGGATCTCGTTCACGACCTATACCGACCTGTCCTCGCGGCCCGAGGTTTACGCGCTGTTGAAGAAAGAGGTCGAGACGGTCAACGCCACCTTGCCGCCCGCGCAACGCATCTCACGCTTCCTGCTGCTCTACAAGGAGCTCGATGCCGACGACGGCGAGCTGACGCGAACCCGAAAGGTCCGCCGCGGCGTGATCAACGAGAAATACGCCGACATCATCGAGGCGATCTACCGCGGCAAGGCCAACATCCCCGTCGACACCGTGATCCGCTTCCAGGACGGCACCACGCAGCGCGTCCGCACCACGCTCGAGGTCGTCGATCTCGGCCGCGCCGCGATCGCGGAGGCTGCGGAATGAGACAACTGGTCACAGGGAATTCGGTCGTCATGCGCGGGCTTGACCCGCGCATCCATCCCCTTCGCAAGGGTCTTCATTCGCGATGGATCGCCGGGTCAAGCCCGGCGATGACGATCTGCAAGGTTGGCAACACCCCATGAACATCCAGTTCCTGATCCAGCTGATCGTCAATGGCCTCGTGGTCGGCACGCTCTACGGCGTGGTCGCGATGTCGTTCGTGCTGATCTACAAGGCGACGCAGGTCGTCAACTTCGCGCAGGGCGAATTGCTGCTGGTCGGCGCCTGGGTGTGCTGGGCGCTGCTGACGAAGTATCAGGTGCCATTCTGGGTCGGCATGCCGATCACGCTGGTGTTCATGTTCATCTTCGGCATCGCGATCCAGGTCGTGATCCTGCGGCCGATGATCGGCGAACCGATCATCTCCGTGATCATGGTGACGATCGGCCTCTCGACCGTGTTCCAGGCGGCGCTGAAATGGATCTTCGGCGTCAACCCGCAGCCGTTCCCGCAGATATTCCAGAGCCAGTCGGTCAGCCTGTTCGGGCTGCAGATCCAGACCGTCTATGTCATGAGCCTCGTGGTCTCGCTCGCCATGATGGTCGGCATGGCCTGGTTCTTCCGTGCCTCCAAGTACGGCCTGGCGATGCGCGCCACCGCTTTCAACCAGCAGGTCGCGCAGTCGCTCGGCATTTCCGTGAAGAGCGTGTTCGCGATGGCATGGGCGATCTCGGCCACGGTCTCGGCGGTCGCCGGCGTCGTGGTCGCCGTGGTCAACGGCGTGTCGTCCGGCCTCTCCGCCTACGGCATCAAGGTGTTTCCGGCCGCGATCCTCGGCGGCCTCGACTCGGTCGGCGGCGCGGTGCTCGGCGGCATCATCATCGGGCTGCTGGAAAACGTCGCCCAGTATGTCGACAGCGAATATCTGCACTGGGGCAATCTGTACGAGATCGCGCCGTTCTACGTCCTGATCATCATCCTGATGATCAAGCCGTACGGGCTGTTCGGCACCAAGGACATCGAGCGGGTCTGATCAATGGCAACGAGCACCCTCATCCCGTCGGGCGATTTCCGCACCAGCTACGCGGCCGACACCACGATCTTCCCGACCGCGACCAGCCGTAACTTCGCGATTCTGGGCATCGCGCTCGCCTGCTTCGCGCCGATGCTGCTGTCGAACTACCTGCTCTCGATCGCAATCCAGATCGGCATCTTCGCGATCGCAGCGCTCGGCCTCAACGTGCTGGTCGGCTTCACCGGCCAGATCTCGATCGGCCACGCCGCGTTCTTCCTGTTCGGCGCCTTCACCTCGGCCTACATCTCCAACAATGCGCCGATCCCGGTGTTCTTCGCGATCCCCCTCGCCGGCGTGATCACGGCGCTGGTCGGCCTGGTGTTCGGCGTGCCGGCGGCACGGCTGAAAGGGCTCTACCTCGTCATCGCAACGCTCGCCGCGCAGTACATCCTGCTCGACTTCTTCTCGCGCGCCGACTGGTTCTCGGGCGGCTCGGTGCCGGCCAGCGCCAACCCGTTCTCGATCTTCGGCTACACGCTGCGCGGCGACCGGCAGTATTTCTACGTCGTGCTCGCCTACATGGTGATCAGCTATCTGCTGGTCACCAATTTGATGCGCACCCGCGACGGCCGCGCGCTGGTCGCGATCCGCGATCACTATCTCTCCGCCGAGATCATGGGCATCAACCTGACCAAATGCCGGACGCTGTCGTTCGGACTGGCCGCCTTCTTTGCCGGCATCGCCGGCGCGCTCTACGCGCACTATCAGCTGGTGGTCTCCCAGGAAGGCTTTGGCATCGAACGCTCGGTGCTGTTCCTGGCGATGGTCATCATCGGCGGCACCGGGTCGGTGATGGGCACGCTGATGGGCACGGCATTCGTGGTGTTGCTGCCGGAATCGATGGAATGGCTGAGCGCCTGGCTGAAGGGCAGCGCGATCGACAAGGCGCTGCAGCTCAACAACAACATCACCTTCCTGCGCGAGATCGCGATCGGCCTGATCATCATCGGCTTTTTGATGTTCGAGCCGGATGGCCTCGCGCATCGCTGGCGGCAGATCAAGGCCTACTGGAAGCTTTACCCGTTCTCGCACTGACACTTGAAGCAACTCAAATTCGGTTCAACGAATAAAAGGAGGAAACAACAATGACGATTAGATCCCTTTTGAGCTCGGTCTCGCTTGCGCTGCTGGTCAGCAGCGCGGCAGTCGCCGCGCAGGCGCAGATCGCCATCGGCCATCTGCAGGACCTCTCGGGCGGCACCTCCGACGTCGGCACGCCCTATGGCCAGGGCGTCGCCGACACCTTCGCCTGGGTCAACAAGAACGGCGGCGTCGGCGGCAAGCAGCTCAGCGTCGACAGCAACGACTATGGCTACCAGGTGCCGCGCGCGATCGCGCTGTACAAGAAGTGGTCGGCATCCGACGCCAAGGTCGCGGCGATCATGGGCTGGGGCACGGCGGACACCGAGGCGCTGACCGGCTTCCTCGCCCAGGACAAGATCCCCGACATGTCGGGCTCCTACGCCGCCGCGCTGACCGATCCCGAAGGCACCAGCGGCAAGGCCAAGCCCGCACCTTACAATTTCTTCTACGGCCCGAGCTACTCGGATGCGTTGCGCGCCGAGCTGACCTGGGCGGCCGAGGACTGGAAGGCGAAGGGCAAGCCCGGCAAGCCCAAATTCGTCCACATGGGCGCCAACCATCCCTATCCGAACGCGCCGAAGGCCGCCGGTGAGGCGCTCGCCACCGAGCTCGGCTTCGAGGTGCTGCCGCCGCTGGTGTTCGCGCTGTCGCCCGGCGATTACTCGGCGCAGTGCCTGAGCCTGAAGAGCTCGGGCGCCAATTACGCCTATCTCGGCAATACCGCGGCTTCCAACATCTCGGTCATGAAGGCCTGCAAGACCGCCGGCGTCGACGTCCAGTTCCTCAGCAACGTGTGGGGCATGGACGAGAATGCCGCCAAGACCGCAGGCGATGCCGCCGACGGCGTGATCTTCCCGCTGCGCACGGCGGTCGGCTGGGGCGGCAATGCGCCCGGCATGAAGACGGTGATGGAGATTTCCAAGATGTCCGATCCGTCGGGCAAGGTCTATCGCCCGGTGCACTACATCGCCGCGGTCTGCAGCGCGCTCTACATGAAGGAAGCGCTGGATTGGGCCGCCAAGAACGGCGGCGCCACCGGCGAGAACGTCGCCAAGGGATTCTACCAGAAGAAGGACTGGGTGCCGGCCGGCATGGACGGCGTCTGCAATCCATCGAACTGGACCGAGAAGGATCATCGCCCGACGACGAAGGTCGACCTCTATCGCGCCAAGGTTTCCGGCGCGACCGATGGCGACATCAACGACCTGATGGGCAAGGGCACGATCAAGCTCGAGAAGGTGAAGACCGTCGAACTGCCGCGCAAGCCGGAATGGTTTGGCTGGTGAGGCCGTGAGGCTGCCACCAGCGCAGCCTCGACAACAATCGTCATCCCCCGCGAAAGCGGGGGATCCAGTACGCCGCGGCCTCTCGAGAGGTCGCTGATGCCTCTGGGATACTGGGCCACCCGCCTTCGCGGGTGGCGACAGTCGAAGGTGATCGAAGCATGAGCGAAACCGCAACAGCCACCCGCCCGGTGCCGACGGCCGTCCCGCCGCCGCCACTGCTCAGCGTCAACAATATCGAGGTCGTCTATGACGACGTCATCCTGGTGCTGCGCGGGCTCAGCCTCGAGGTGCCGAAGGGCGCGATCGTGGCGCTGCTCGGCGCCAACGGCGCCGGCAAGTCGACCACGCTGAAGGCGATCTCCGGCCTGCTCAAGACCGAGGACGGAGAAGTCACCCGCGGCGAGATCCTGTTCGAGGGCCAGCGCATCAACGGCATCGATCCGGACAAGATTGTCCGCCGCGGCATCTTCCAGGTGATGGAAGGCCGCCGCATCGTCGCCGACATGACGTCGCTGGAGAATCTGCGGCTCGGCGCCTTCACCCGGCGCGACCGCGAGGTCTCGGCCGATATCGACATGGTGTTCAAATATTTCCCGCGCCTGAAGGAGCGCACCGGCCTCGCCGGCTACCTCTCCGGCGGCGAGCAGCAGATGCTCGCGATCGGCCGCGCGCTGATGGCGCGCCCGAAGATGATCCTGATGGACGAGCCGTCGATGGGATTGTCACCCCTGCTCGTCAAGGAAGTGTTCGCGATCATCAAGGAGATCAACCGCGATCTCGGCGTCACGATCCTGCTGGTCGAGCAGAACGCCCGCGCCGCGCTGTCGGTCGCGAGTCATGGCTACATCATGGAACAGGGCAAGGTGGTGCTCGACGGCTCCGCCGACGAGCTGCGCGACAATGAGGACGTCAAGGAATTCTACCTCGGTGGCGCCGGCGACCAGCGCAAGAGCTTCAAGAACCTGAAGAGCTTCAAGCGGCGCAAGCGCTGGCTGTGAGGATATCGAGCGTTTTCGGGCGGAGTTGCGTGTGCAGAAAACGCGTCAGACCAGGAAGGCGGTTCTATCCGAGCACCTGCTCGGCCTCAGTGACCGCGCAGAGCACATGGTAGAACGAGGACGCCGGGATCGTGGCGACCAGCGAAGCGCCTTCGCGGTCGAACTGGTCGTACCAGCCGCCGGCCACGGGATGGCTGAGATAGTGCCGCTCCAGCAGCACCAGCGCCGCGCGAGCCTCGTCCGCCGCTCCAGCTTCGCCCGACTCCGCCTGCGCGATCCAGGCCTTCGCCAGCTCGCTCTGCGGCCACAGCCGCCTGCTGTGGCGGCGGATGTTGCCCTCGGCATCGCCCTCGTCGATCAGGCAGCCGGTGGCGTCGCGATAGCGCAGCGCAGAGGCCAGGAGCTCGCCGCGCGGACGCCCGGTGGGGCAGCCGGTGATCCGTTCAAATCCCTTCAGCAGCCAGACCCATTCCGCGAGGTGCCCGGGCTCGACGCTGACCGGCGGGATCTTCGACCAGTCCTCCTCGAAATATTCGCCGAGGGTGTGCGTCTGCTTGTCGTAGAGATTGGCCAGGAACAGCGCGAAGAAGTCGCCGGCGCGGTTCTGGAACGACAAATCGTGGGTCGCGTCGAAGCAGGCGATCATCGCCTCGAACAGATGCATCTGCGGGTTCTGCCGGCGCGGCATCGACGGCGGCAGGCCCTCCTGGAAGCCGCCATGGGGCGAGCGCAGCTGGGTGTCGAGGAACGACAGCAGCGCGTCGATCTCGGCGCGAATCTGGGCGTCCTGATCGAGGCCATAGGCGGTCGCCAGCGCGAGCAGGACGAAGGCATGGCCGTAAGTGTCGCGCAGCGGGTCATGCACGCCACCGTCCGGCGTCAGGCTGAAGACGAAGCCAGGCCGGCCATCCGGCGCCTTGGCCTTGGCCAGCAGGTAGTCCAGCCCTTTCAGCGCGATCGCGCGGCCCTCGGGATACCAGCCCATCTGGGCCGCCTTGGCGTAGCAATAGATCTGGCGCGCCTGCACAAGCAGCCGGCGCGGCGCAGCGTTGTCGGCTGTCCCATCCTGATGCAGCCGGTCGACAAAGCCACCGGCCTTGCCGTCCCAGCCGACCGTCGACCACAGCGGCAAGGCTTGGTCGATGATGCGGCGCTTCAACCTCGCGACGACGTCGGCGGCCCCGTCCGCCGCAACGCTCTCTGCCTCAGCCATCGTGCTCCCTGGAACCGTCCCAATGTCAGCGGTCCCCGTCTGATAGCACGGGCTGACCGGCACGCCACCTGCGCAAATCCTCTCAAGGACCCGCCATGACCGACCATTACGACGCCCTTGAAACGCGCGATCCGGCCGAGCGCGAGGCCGCCCTGTTCGCCCGGCTGCCGGACGTACTGCGCAAGGCGATGGCAGCGCCCGCCTATGCCAACCTGCTGCGGGGCACCGATCCCGCCTCCATCACCAGCCGGCAGGCGCTGGCGGGGCTGCCGGTGCTGCGCAAATCGGAACTGCCGGCCCTGCACAAGGCCGCCCCGCCCTTCGGCGGCTTCGTGGCCGACAAGCCCGGCTCGTTCGCCCGGCTGTTCACCTCGCCCGGACCGATCTTCGAGCCCGAAGGCCGCCAGGCGGACCCCTGGCGCGGGGCGCGGGCGCTGTTTGCGGCCGGCTTTCGCGAAGGGGACGTGGTTCTCAACACCTTCAGCTATCACCTCACCCCGGGCGGCTTCATCTTCGACGCCTCCGCGCGGGCGCTCGGCTGCGCGGTGATCCCGGCTGGCCCAGGGAATACCGAGCAGCAATTCGAGCTTATCGAGGCCTATCGCCCGGTCGGCTATAGCGGCACACCTGATTTCCTGAAGATCCTGCTCGACGCTGCCGCAGCTGATGGCCGCGACGTGTCCTCGATCAAGCGCGCTCTGGTCTCCGGCGCCGCCTTTCCGAAATCGCTGCAGGAGGAGATGAAGTCGCGTGGCGTCGAGGCCTACCAGGCGTTCGGCACGGCCGATCTCGGCCTGATCGCGTTCGAGACGCCGGCGCGCGAGGGAATGACGGTCAACGAGGATTTGATCCTGGAGATCGTCAAGCCCGGCACCGGCGACCCCGTTACGCCCGGTGACGTCGGCGAGATCGTGGTGACCTCGCTCGATCCACATCATCCGTGGATCCGCCTCGCGCTCGGCGATCTGACCGCCGCCCTGCCCGGCGCGAGCCCGTGCGGACGCACCAACATGCGCATCAAGGGCTGGATGGGCCGCGCCGACCAGACCACCAAGGTCAAGGGCATGTTCGTGCGCCCCGAGCAGATCGCGGAGATCGCCAAGCGCCATCCCGAGCTCGGACGGCTGCGCCTCGTGGTCACGCGTGCCGGCGAGGCTGACGCGATGACGCTGAAAGCCGAATGTGCTTCGGCGCCGGATGCCCTGCTGAACGAAGTTGCGGCCACGCTGCGTGCCGTCACAAAGCTTGGCGGCGCCGTCGAGCTGGTCGGCGCAGGCTCGCTGCCGAACGATGGCAAGGTGATTGCGGACGAGCGATAGCCTTGAGGCCACCCGGGGCATGCTCGGTCCGCATTGTCGCACGCGGCATTGTGAACTATTGAGCTGGCTCATGCCTCGTGGAGACGGGATCATCACCTCATGAGCAGTGCTTCCGAAAGTGAGCCGCGACGGCCGGCGGTTTTCTTCGATCGGGACGGCGTCCTGAACCGGGATATAGGTTACCTGTTCGAGAGCCACAGGCTGATCTGGATCGACGGCGCCCGCGAGGCGGTGAAGGCCGTCAACGACATTGGTTATTTCGCATTCGTCGTGACCAACCAGTCAGGCGTGGCAAGAGGCCTCTATGAGGAGGCGCACGTCCAAGAGCTACACGACTGGATGGCTGCCGAGTTCGGCAAGATCGGCGCGCATATCGACGCCTTCGAGTATTGCCCGTTCCATCCGGAAGGGACCGTTGAGCACTATCGGCAGGTCAGCCACCGGCGCAAGCCGTCGCCGGGCATGATCACCGATCTGCTGGAGCGCTTTCCGGTCGATGTCGAACGGAGCTTTCTGATCGGTGATCAGCCGACCGATCTCGAGGCTGCACGCGCAGCGGGCCTGAGGGGCTACCTGTTCTCAGGCCCCAATCTGGAAGCATTCCTGAAGCCGCTGCTGCAGCGAAGCTGAGCCCTCCGCCCGGTGCGAGGACGTCTGCGCGATCAGAACTTGCGAACCAGGTCGATCACCTCATCCTGCTGCTGGCGCGTGATCTCGGCGAAGATCGGCAGCGAGAGAATCTGGCCCTGATCGCGATGGGCGTTGGGAAATTGCTCCGGCCGGTGGCCAAACCGTGCATAGGCCGGCAGGAATGGCAGCGCGGTGGGGTAGTTGATCGCGGTCTGCACACCATTGGCGTTGAGATGCGCGGCGAGCGCGTCGCGGCGCGGATGCCTGATCGTGTAGAGGTGGTAGACGTGGCTGCGCGCGGGCGCCACTTCGGGCACCACGACGTCCTCGATCTGGTTGAGGCCGGCGTCGTAGACCTCGGCCGCTGCCTGCCGGGCTTCGGTCCATGCGGTGAGATGCGGCAGCTTGGCCGAGAGGATCGCAGCCTGCATGCCGTCGAGCCGGCTGTTGACGCCCTCGATATGGTGTTGGTGCTTCACCAGCCCACCGTGGCGCGCCAGCATCGCCATCTGCTCGGCGAGCGCCGCGTCATTGGTGACGACAGCGCCGGCATCGCCCATCGCGCCGAGATTCTTGCCGGGGTAGAATGAATAGGTCGCGGCCTCGCCGAACGTGCCGACCATGCGGCCCTTGTAGCGCGCGAGATGGGCCTGGGCGCAATCCTCGATCACCCAGAGCTTGTGCTTCTGCGCGATCGCCATGATGGCGTCCATGTCCGCTGGCTGGCCGTACAGATGCACCGGGATGATGCCGACGGTGCGCGGCGTGATCGCGGCCTCGATCGCGGCCGGATCGATCGTGAACGTTGCGTCGTCGGTGTCGCAGAACACGACGGTGGCACCGGAATGGGTGATCATCGCCGCAGTCGAGATCCAGGAATGCGCCGTCGTGATCACCTCGTCGCCCGGCTTCACCTTCAGCGCGCGCATGGCGAGGTAAAGCGCATCGGTGCCGTTGGCACAGGATACGCAATGAGCGACCTCCGCGGCCGCGGCGAATTCGCGCTCGAAGGCGTCGACATAGCTGCCGCGGATGAAGGCGTTGTCGCGGATCACGCCGGCGATCGCGACATCGATCTCGCCCTTGATGGACTGGTATTGCAGTTGCAGGTCGGCAAACGGCACCGGCATCGATATTCCCCTATTGGCTCGCCAGCAGCCGGCGTGCCGGATTGCCGGCATAGGTGCCTGATATCGTGATGTCCTTGGTCACGACAGCCCCTGCGCCGATGACGACGTCGTCGGCGATCCTGACCGGCATGATCGTGGCGTTGGAGCCGATCGACACCCGGTTGCCGATGACAGTCTCGCGCCACAACTCCTTGCGTCCGCGCGCCGGACCGCCGGTGGAGAACGTGTCGTTGACGAACATCACGCCGTGCCCGACGAAACAGTCCTCGCCGATGGTGACGAGCTCGCAGACGAAGGCATGTGATTGCACGCGGGTGCGCGCTCCGACGACCACGCCCTTCTGGATTTCGGTGAAGGGCCCGATGAAGCAGTCGTCGCCGAGCGTGCAGCCGTAGAGATTGCAGGGCTCGACGATCTTGACGCGTTCGCCGAACGCGACGTCGCGCACGCTGGCCTGATGCACTTCCGGCCGGTTCACGAAACGACACCCAGCCGGCTCAACCGCGGCGTGAAGCGCAGCGCAACCTCCTCTCCGGTCTCGATCGACTCATAGAGGGCCGAGATCAGCTCGAGGCTCTTGCGGCCCTCGAGCCCGTCGACCAGCGCCGCACGCTGGTTCTCCAGACAATCGACCACGTGATGATAGTAGGCCTGATGGCCGAAGCCGTAGACGTTGGGCGGGTTGACCGAGAACTTCTCCACGACGTCCTTGTCCGACGGCAGCTCGTTGACAAAGCGCCAGTGCCGGATCTGGTTGACCGCGAAACCGGAGATCTCGACCGTGCCCTTTTCGCCCAGGATCGACAGCGAGCCTTCGAGATCGGTCGGGCGCGCCGCGGTGGTCGCTTCGATGATCCCGAGCGCGCCGTTGCGGAACTTCAGCGTCGCGACGGCGGTGTCCTCGGTTTCGATGTTGGCCAGCGCCGTCGTCGCGCGCGCATGCACGCTCACCACGTCGCCGAAGAACCACTCCAGCATATCGACATGGTGGCTCGCCTGATTGGTCAGCACGCCACCGTCATAGGCCCAGGTGCCGCGCCAATCGTCCTGGTCGTAGTAGGCTTGGTCGCGGCACCAGCGCACCCGGACCGTTCCCAGGATGAGCTTGCCGAAGCGGCCGGCATCGAGCGCCTCGCGCGCCTTGACCACCGGCACGTTGAAGCGGTTCTGCTTGACGATGAACATCTTGATGCCGGCCTCGTCACAGGCCCGGATCATGTCGTCGGCGTCCTGCAAGCGCAGCGCCATCGGCTTCTCGACCACGACGTGCTTGCCCGCCCTGGCGCAGGCGATCACATGCGCGGGATGCAGCCCGCTCGGCGTCAGCACGGCAACGGCGTCGATATCCTTGCGCGCCAGGAACTCGTCCATGTCGTAATGGGCGGGAACGGCGAACTTCCCGGCAATCGCATCGGCACGCGCACGAAGCGGATCGCAAACAGCAACCAGGCTCGCTCCCGCGATGTGATTGCCACCCAGGAGATCGGAATGGCGCTTGGCGATACGCCCGCACCCGAGCAGGCCAAATCTGATCATGCAACAGGCCCTGTCTTGTCTCGTGACCAGCCATTGCAGCCAGCCGAAGAGCCGAGGGAACAAGCGGCCTTGCGAGCCGCACGGTAGCGTTCCATTACCCAGAAAACCCGGGATAAGGCAAGGCCATGCGCCGAAGGGGTAGCAAGGCCTGCCACGTCCCACCCCGGCCGAACTGTAGGCGGCATTTGCGTCATGCGGCAGGACTCTTAGAATGAGGCCCGAGGATTTCTCGGCATCATCTTGTCGTTCCGCCCGGGCCGTGCCATGTCGCTGCCGAATACGATGACCATCAATGAAGCACTCCAGACAAACAGCCCGACCCGGCGGTAAATGCAAATGAACGATCGCGCTGTTCAGCTGATGCCCGGTTTCGGGTGGCCCCAGACCAAACTTGCCATGCTCGCCTATGCGCACGTCGTGGTTTGCGCCGCTTCGTTGTATTTCGTCACGCTCGTCAATTCGTTCCCAGCCGTCATCAGTTTCGACCAGTCGCATCTGACAGCCGCGATCCTGAACGTCGTGGCGTTCAGCCCGGCCGTGCTTTTGTTCGCGATCGGACGCTTCAGCTTTGGCTACCTGGTCGGTTTTTACTTCTACATCATGGTCCTGGGATATCTCTGGCTGATCGAGTTTTCGCTACTCGAATACGATCATCGCCTGGCGCTGACCTCGATCGTGCTTTCGGCATTGGCCTTTCTCGCACCCGCGCTGTTCATCACCGCGCCGGTGCGACAGGCCGTCGTGATACCGGCACGCACCTTCCACATGATGCCTTCCATCATCCTGATTGCCTCGGCCGCAATCATCGGCATCGGCTCCCTCTACAACCTCAAGCTGGTCGACCTCACCGAAATGTACAAATATCGCGCTGAGGTGGCGTTGCCCGCCTACCTGCGATACGCGGTCTGGATCTTCTCGAGCGCTTTGCTGCCGTTCGCCTTTGCATGTTTCGTCGTCAGCAAACGACTTTTGCAGGCAGGGGTCGCACTACTGCTGATGCTGCTTTTCTATCCAATCATTCTGACCAAGATGGCGCTGTTCGCTCCGGCCTGGCTGCTGTTTCTCGCGGTCATCAGCAAGCTGGTCGAGGCCCGGAAAGCAACGATCCTCTCGTTCTTCCTGCCTGTGCTCATTGGTGTCGTCTGCGCGCTGCTGTACAACGCCGGTTTGATCCCGCTCAGGCCCGCAATGGTGTATTTCGGCATCGTCAACAACAGGATGATTGCAATCCCGTCCCTTGCCCTGGAGATTTACAACAACTACTTCTCGGCGCATCCGTTGACCCATTTCTGTCAGATCAACATCGTGAAGCTGGTGGCTGCATGCCCCTATGACGAGCCTATTTGGGCCATCATGGCGAAGGTCTATGAACTCGGCGCCTTCAATGCTTCATTGTTCGCGACCGAAGGGATCGCGTCGGTCGGCCTCGTGCTCGCACCGGTGTCTGCATTGATTTGCGGCCTGATCATCGCGCTTGGCAATCGCCTGTCCTCCGGACTGCCACCGCGCTTCGTACTGCTGTCGACTGGGATCCTGCCCCAGGTTCTGCTCAACGTACCGCTCTCGACGGCCTTGCTGACGAATGGCGTCGGGCTGCTGTTCCTGCTCTGGTATGTCTCGCCGCGGTGCGCCTTCGAGCAAGCTCCGAAGGCCGCACCAGCCGACGTTGACAGCCTCGGCCAAAGCGCGATCGGGTGAAGCCGTCATCACGCTGCAGTGCGCATCCCAGCTTGATCGCAAATCCGGGCGCCCAGACCTCAGCGTTTCCGCAACACCGGGTCAATCCGCCGGACGAACGGAACTCAACAAGCGCGTGACGTTGTGAGCCGCGTTACCGGTCCCATATTCCTCTATTTCGCGCCGATCCGCCCAGGTCGGCTGCATCCAGAGGCGATTCCAGCCGTGCGTTATCGTCTCCGTCCACTCGGTCTCGTCTCGCAGAGTGGTACACGGCACACGATGGAAATACGCCTCCTTCTGCAGGCCTCCTGAGTCCGTGTAGACTTCGACCGCGTTACGCAGCAGCTTGGCCATTTCGAAGTAGCCGACCGGATCGATGATCCTCAAGCCGTCGAGAGCAACTCTCATGCGCGAGGCAGCTTGCCGGGTGCGCGGGTGCAGCGGCAGGACAACGGGATACTTTTGCGACTGATCTTGCAGAAACCGCACGACGGCCAGAAGCTGCTCCCGTTCGTCGGTATTTTCAGCCCGATGGATCGTGGCAAGCGCGTATCGCTTCGGGAGAAGCCCGAGGTCGGTCAGTATGGTCGAGCTTTGCTCTGCCTTGTCCGTCACGAACAAGGTGGCATCATACATCACGTCGCCGACATGATGCACGCCTTTGGTCACTCCTTCGGCGGCGAGATTGGCAACGGCCACCGTCGTCGGACAAAAATTCAATTCGGCGAGATGATCAGTGACAACCCGATTGATTTCCTCGGGCATGCGGCGATTAAATGAACGTAGTCCCGCTTCAACGTGCGCGACCGGAATATGCAACTTCGATGCAGCGAGCGAGCCGGCCAATGTCGAGTTGGTATCGCCGTAGACGACAACCCAATCGGGCTTCTCCGCGACCAGGATAGGCTCGATCGCCATCAGCATACGTCCTGTCATGTCGGCGTGGCCGCCGCCATGTATATCGAGATGATGCTGCGGTTTTGAAATATCCAGCTCTTCGAAGAACACGTCCGACATGTTCGGATCGAAATGCTGACCGGTATGCACCATTACTTCCGTGAGCCCTCCGGTTTCACGGATCGCACGACTGACAGCCGCCGCCTTGATGAATTGCGGACGAGCGCCCACAATCGTGAGAATCTTCAGCATTCAGGAATACCTCGCGACATCAGGCACCTGCGTAAGATGATGTCGCATACAGCCGATGATGCGCTCGCGATTTGCGCGCGTCCAATCGATGGTCTTTCGAAGACCGTCCTCGTGGGTCACGGTCGCGACGAAGCCGAGTTTCTCGCGGGCTTTGGCCGGATCGCCGAAGCGCTGGCCGGACCTATCCCAATCCCGCGCCGGCGTCAGCGCGATTGGCGTCGCATTGCCAACGATAGAGTTCACGCGAGTTGCCAGTTCAAGAATGCTGGTTTCGACGCCCGAGGCGAGGTTGTAGATTTCACCGGGCTCTCCCGAAAGCGCGCACGCCATCAGTCCTCGCGCCATGTCTTCCACATAGATGAAATCACGAGATGCGACCCCGCCGTTCTCAACCGGCAAGGCCTCTCCGTGCAGCGCTCGCCATATGAAAGTCGGCGTCACGTTTCTCCACACGGTATGCACCGTTCCACGCCAGCGGCCAGCACCGAGAATCTCGCCGGGACCGTAAACGTTCTGAAAGCGCGCCTTCACGAACGGCAGCTTGTATCTCGCAAAGTAATAGTTGCCGTACATTTCGCCGATCAGCTTCGAAATCGAGTACGGACTGTCGTGAAACAGGGAAACCGGCGCGTCCTCCCTGGTAGCCTCAGCCCCTTCGAAGGTCTTTTCGGCCACAGCGCAGCCTGCAGCGGCGTACACGACCTTCCGCAACGAGCTAACGCCCTTTAGTCTTTCAAAGAGCTTCAGCGTCGTGAGCGTATTGTTCTCGTGATCCGCCAGCGGATCGGCGATCGACGACTGATTGCCGTGATAGCAGGCCAGATGAAAGACGTAGTCCAGATTTCCAGGCAGCGCCGCAAGAACAGCGTCATCGGTGATCGAGTTCCGAATGAACTCGACCCGTGGATCGTCCGGTACGTTTGAAATGTCAGCCGACAGCAGGTTGTCGACTATGACGACGCGCGCCGGCGCCTGCTCCAGCAGTTGCTTGACGAGGTTCGATCCAACGAACCCAGCCCCGCCCACGACAAGGACGGTGGCCCCACTGAAAGAATTCATCTTCACCCCTTAGGTGCAGCCAGATGACTATAGACGTCCGTCACTCCGTGGGCGTCGTACCACGAGAGCTGCCGCTGAATCGTCTCTTGAAACGAAACCCGCGCTTTCCAGCCGAGGATTTCATGCGTCCTGGCAGGATCCGGCACGACGGACGGGACGTCGTCGTCCCCGACAGGCACCACCTTGACATCCGGATCGGCCGGCAACCGAAGATGCGCTCGGACCAGATCGTATATTTCCTTGATGGAATGTCCGGTCCCGCTCGATACGTTGAAGATGCCGGTCGGCGCACCCTCATCCATCGCGATATCCACCGCGGCGGCGAAATCGGACATGTCGAGGAAATCCCGGTATGCCGCCGTGCAGAAGCATGCCTGTCCCGCCTTCAATCGCTTGTAGAAAGTCGGGATCGGACCGATTGCAAGCCGAGGACCGGCGACGTTCGCAAGGCGCAGGGAAACAAAAGGCAGGCCGCTCGCAGCCAGATATTGCTCGCCGGCGACCTTTGAAATCCCATAGCTCGTGAACGGACGCAGCGGATGCTCGACGGGAATAGGCGTGCTCTCGGGGCGCCCATAGCACAGGACGGTCTGGAAATTGATGACCCGGCGAATGCCCGCTGCCCGCGCGAATTCAATGATGTTCGCGGTACCGTCGACATTCGTTGCAATATCTTCGCGGTAGTTCGCCGGATCCTTGTAGGAGGCCGCCGAATGCACCAGGTGAGTTGGAGCAAATTCAGCAAAAGCCTTCGCCACCAGATCACGATCGGCAATCGAACCTTCGACCAGACTTAGGCCGGGAAGTGCGGGCACAACCTCGCGCTTGCCGGTCGCGAAATTGTCGATGACGAGAATCTCGTGCCCCTGCGGCAGCCAGTGCTCGATCAGATTCGAGCCGAGGCACCCTGCCCCGCCAGTGATAATGATGCGCATCGAGCCGGGTCCGATCAGGTGCGGATTTCCGCACGCGCTTCCTTCAGATGGGTGTAGCCCCCGACCACACCCTCCCGCTGCCAGCGTTCCACCGACAGACGAGCGATCTCGTCGAGCGAAGTGAATTCGACAGCGCCGAAGTCCTTGAACGTGCGTTCGGGGTCGAGAAGGATGGAGGCGGCATCATCCGGGCCAAGCGGTTTGACCTCCGGCTCCGGATAGTCGTTGATCTTCATTGCCCGCACGACCGCGTCGTAGAGTTCCTTGATCGCGACGTCCTTGCCCGAAGAAAAATGATAGGTGCCGCGACCGGCGCCATCGGCGGCCCTGACGACGACCTTCGCCAGGTCGCCCGCGTAACAAAAGTCCCGGCGGGCCGGTGTAACGAAGCACTTCTGCCCCTTCGCCAAGCGACCATAGAAGATCGGCAGCGGGCCGGATACGTTTCGCGGTCCGATCACATTGGCGAGCCTGAATGTGACCCAATCGACGCCGGAAAATTGCACGTAGTTCTCGCCGGCCGTCTTCGAGATTGCATAGCTCGAATTGACGGGGTTGATCGGATGATCGAGCGGAATGGGAGACTGCAGCGGTTTGGTGCCATAGCAGAGCGCCGTCTGGAAGTAGATGAGGCGAGACACGCCGAAGGCCTTGCAGGCCTTCGCGATGTTTGCAGTGCCGACAGCATTAACCAATGCGTCGGTGCCCCAATCCTCCGGGTCCTTGTACGACGCCGCGGTATGGACGACGATCTCGGGCCGAAAATCCGAGAACAGTCGATTGATCACGTCGGCATTGGCGATCGTGTCTTCAACCAGGGTCAGGTTTTCATGTTTGGTCAGGTTATCGGCCCGGCCAGTCGTATAGTTGTCGATCGCAACTACCTCGTCGCCACGCGACAAGAACATATCGATGACGGTTGATCCGACCTGTCCGGCGCCGCCGGTGACAAAGATTTTCATCCGATTACCCAGATTTGAGAAACTGCGATCAAGTTCTGTTGCTAAATCCGGTAGTAGTCCCGGTACCATTTGGCGAAGCGCGCGACACCTTCCTCGATTGGTGTCGCAGGCCGGAAGCCGACGTCCTTCTCGAGGTCCTCGACATCCGCGTATGTGGCCTCGACATCGCCAGGCTGCATCGGCAGCATCTCCCTCACCGCCACCTTACCCAACTCCTTCTCGAGGAGCGAGATGACATATGTCAGTTCCTCGGGCTTGTTGTTCCCGATATTGTAGATCTTCCACGGGGCGCGGCTGGCCGCTCGGTCCGGCTTGTCGCTGTTCCAATCCTGGCGGCCCTGCGGCACGCGATCAATGAGACGAACAACGCCCTGGCTGACGTCGTCGACATACGTGAAGTCCCGACGCATTCGACCATGATTGAAGAGCTTGATTGGCTCTCCGGCCAGAATGGATCTGGCAAAGATGAACATCGCCATATCGGGCCGGCCCCATGGACCATAGACCGTGAAGAAGCGCAGCCCTGTCGTGGGAAGGCCGTACAAATGACTGTACGAGTGCGCCATCAGCTCGTTTGCTCGCTTGGACGCCGCGTAGAGACTGATCGGATGATCGACGCCATCGTCTGTCGAGAACGGGAGCTTGGTATTCGCCCCGTAGACTGACGACGACGACGCGTAGACCAGGTTTTGACATCCGTTGTGTCTGCATCCCTCCAGGACGTTAATGAAGCCCTGCATGTTCGCATCGACATACGCGTACGGATCTTGGATCGAGTACCGGACGCCGGCTTGCGCAGCCAGATGAATTACCTTGGCAAAGCCATACCGCTCAAACAGCGCTTTGGTTTCCGCGCGATGAGCAAGATCGAGCTTCTCAAAGCCAAAACCGGAACTGGCCTTGAGCAGATCCAGGCGCGCGAGCTTGAGGCTGGGATCATAGTAGTCGTTGATGTTGTCAACGCCAACGACGTCATGGCCTTCCGACAGAAGGCGCTGACTGACGTGAAATCCGATGAAGCCGGCTGCCCCGGTGACAAGAACTGGCTTGCTGGCCATGGTCACTCTCAAAGTCGCAACAGCTCAATGCCGGCCGGCTTCGAGCCACGATCAAGCGTCGACTTCACGTCGTAGACCAAGCCATTGCCACTGGTCAGCAACCGCTGGATCAGCGGCCACCCGCCGGCCGCGTATTCGTTGTGGGCCACCGCCAGAACGACCGCGTCAGCCGGTCGCAACTCGCCCAGCGGCAGGAGCCTGACCCCATATTCTTCCGCAGCATCGCCCGCGTCCGCGAGAGGATCGTGCAACTGCACCACCAAGCCGAACGACTGCAGTTCGCGCACGATATCGACGACCCGCGAGTTGCGCGTATCGGGAACGTCCTCCTTGAATGTAAGTCCAAGGACCGTGACTATCCCGCTTTGCGTCTTGCGCCGCAGCAGCCCTCTGACGCACTCTCGCGCCACCCGCTGCCCCATGCCGTCATTGATCCGCCGGCCCGCGAGAATGACCTCCGGATGATAGCCGGCCTTCTCTGCGCGATAGGTCAGGTAGTATGGGTCCACACCGATGCAATGACCACCGACGAGCCCCGGCTGGAACGGCAGAAAATTCCATTTGGTCCGCGCGGCAGACAATACGTCCGCAGTGTCGATATTGAGAGCCTGGAAGATCAGCGACAGCTCGTTCATGAAGGCGATGTTCAGGTCGCGCTGGGTGTTCTCGATGACCTTCGCCGCCTCTGCCACCTTGATCGTCGGCGCGCGATGAATCCCGGCGGTTACGACCGATCCGTAAACTTCGGCGACGACATCAAGCGTTCGCTGATCTTGTGCCGAAACCACCTTGGCGATGGTTTCAAACCGGTGCTGCTTGTCACCCGGATTTATCCGCTCCGGCGAATAGCCGACAGTGAAATCCTCTCCCGCCTTGAACCCTGATACCGACTGCAGGACCGGAATGCACTCCTCCTCCACGGCGCCCGGATAGACCGTAGACTCATAGACGACGATATCGCCTTTCTTCAGCACACGGCCGATGGATCGCGATGCAGAGATCATCGCGCCCAGATCTGGCCGCCTCGCCTCGTCGATCGGGGTGGGCACCGTCACGATGTAGAAATCGGAGCCCGCGATTGCCTCGAGATCGGATGAAAAGACAAGCGACGCCTGACGCAAATCGTGCGCTTCGACCTCTCGCGTTCTGTCGTTACCAGCCGTCAGCTCAGCAACGCGCCTTTGGTCAATATCGAACCCGACCACCGGCACGCCCGATCGTGCAAACGACACGGCTACGGGCAAACCGACATAGCCTAACCCAATTACAGCGATGTTGCGTCCGTGTTTCATTTTCGATCCTGGTCTAAGCTCGGCGCGGACCCAAGCCTATGGAAAGCATTTGGCGAGATGCGATAACATGGCAGCCGCCATTGTCAAACGCCACCCGAGGTTTAGGCCGTTCGGGTCCGGCTACTATCGAACCATGGCCTTGAATTCGGCGGCCCGATCATGGAAGCGCTGATGCCACAATTCGAGCGACAACAGGCCCCAGGTCTTGCGCGAAAAGCGGGACGCACTCTGAAAGCTGGCGAGCACCACGTCGCTGTTGAAATGGTCACGATGGCGCGCCCGCTGCTGATCGAAAATATCGGTGACGAATTCCTGAAGCGTCCCTTCGAACCACTCCTTCAACGGAACCGGGAAGCCCATCTTGTCACGCCGCTTCAAGATGCCTTCGGGCAAGATATCTCGATAGACGGTCTTCATCAGCTGCTTCATCTGCCCGCCCTTGAACTTCACGTCGGCGGGCACGGTCGCCAGAAACTCGACCAGAGGATGATCGAGTAGAGGCACTCGGCTCTCGAGCCCATGTGCCATGCTCATTCGATCTTCGACCTGCAGCAATGCCGGCAAGAGACACTTGAAGTCAAAATGAGTCATCTTGTCGAAATAGGCTTCCTTCCTCACATTGTCCTGGTTGTTGAAGATTTCGCGGAACGCCTCAAAGACACGCGGCTTGTCGAGCGACCTCCAATCGACTTCACCAACCATGTCGGTGGAGCGGTCAACGAGCCTGAAATACCGCCTGTCCAGGTCGTCGAACAGCCCCTCGCGCCAAAACTCCTTGATCATCGGCTTGTACTCGCGCAGCAGACCAAGATTCGGAACGATGGACTCGATCGTAACGACGTAGTTTCCTTCCCGGTACGTACCGTCCATGGCGGCCTTGATGCACTGCTCGAAGTAGGCGACGAGATATCTCGCATAACCGCCAAGAAGCTCATCCCCACCCTGCCCTCCGAGCACGACCTTCACATGCTTCGCAGCGAGCGCGGAGACCATGAATTGCGGAAAGGAGCCCGGGCCGGCAACCGGGAAATCAAGGTGGTAGATGACGTCGCGCAGCGAGCTTCTGAAATCCTCCGCGGTGATATCCGCGATATGCACTGCCATGTCGGCCCGACCGGCCACCTCCTGCGCATAGCGGCTCTCGTCGTACCCCGGGTATTCCGTGAAGCGGCCGTGGAAAGCGAGACGATTGCGGTGATCGTGGCGCGAGGCCAGCAAGGCGACCAGGCTCGAATCGAGTCCTCCCGAGACGTAGCCACCAATTGGGACATCCGCCCGCAAATGGACATTCATGGAGTCGGCGACCAACTCCCTGAAGCGTTCCTCGAAATACCTCGGACTGTGGTCGAAATCGACGACATACTGGACATCCCAGTAGCGCTGAACGCGAATATTTCCGTTGTCGACTGTGAGCACATGCCCTGGCAGCAGAGCGTTGACATGCGCAAACAGCGTTTTCCCACCAATCGTATATTGGAACGTCAGATATTCCGCGAGCGCCGTCGAGTCAGTGCGAATTTCCGGCAGCAAGGGCAACAACGCCTTGGCCTCCGACGCAAAGAACAGCGTGCCGTCCTGCTCCGTATAGTAGAAGGGCTTGATCCCGAAACGATCTCGTGCAGCAAACAGCTTCTGCTTTCTCTCGTCCCAGATCGCAAATGCGAACATTCCCCTCAGATGCGAAACACAATCGTCCCCCCATCTGTCATAGGCGGCAAGGATCACTTCGGTATCTGACGTCGAGCGAAACGCCCATCCGGACGACAGTTCATTGCGCAATTCGATGTAGTTATAGACCTCACCATTATACGTGATGACCGTGCCGTTCGGCGCAATCATGGGCTGCGCGCCGCTCGTGGACAGGTCGATGATGGCGAGCCGCCGGTGGACGAAGCCCACGCGCTTGTCCGTCGATGTCCATTCGCCGGCTCCATCGGGACCGCGATGACTGATCAGCGAGGACATTGCGCGCAGCGCTGCCTCTCCCTTGGGGAAGGGATCGGAGCTTAGCGACAGGAAGCCAGCGATTCCACACATGCGGTTGTCACGTGCCTTTCAATTTTCGAAATAACCCGCTGAACGAGGTCGGCCAGCTCCGTACGACGCCCGAACCGGAGAAACTCCAGCCAAGGCACGAAACGATGCCAGCGAGAACGGTTATCCCGGAGCACGAGCTCGGGCTTCAACCCCGTTGCCGCCATATTCCGCTCCGATCTGAACAAGGCCGAGAGCCTTGAGACCTTGCGCGATCTGATCGGTAGACCTCTTGTGCTTGTAGCGGTCAGTGAGCGCATCATGCGTATCAAGGACTGCCCACGCATAGAGCAAACGAGGACCCAGTTCGCCATACTGATCGTGATAGTCCAACACCGGCGAAGCACGAAGCAAAGCACGCCGAAAGCTGCCACCGAACGGCAGGTTACGACAAGCCCATGCGAGCCGATGCAGGGGCCAGAGAATGGCGACCATCGCTCTGACCAATGCCATGGCAACGCCAGTCTTTTGTTTGATGAGAAAAGTCCGGATTCGCTGCCGTATCGCTGTCATGTCTTCATGACCATAGCGGTAGTGGTCAATCACCAGGAGTCCTCCCGGAGCAACGTGACGGACAAGCGCCTCGATAGTTTCTTCAGGATTGGGCGTATGCTGGATCACGCCAAGGCAGATCACGACATCAAAGGACCGAGGCGCAACCGGAAGTGCGCGGATATCAGCCTGACAGACGAAATACCCGGCACGATCGCGGCAATTCTCCAGGTTGGCTTCCACAGCCGTGGAAAGGTCGCAAGCAAAAACCTGCGCTCCTTCGGTCAACAGGACTTCCGTGAATCGCCCGGCGCCGCACCCAGCTTCCAGAACTCGCTTGCCACGAACAGCATCGAAGCCGCCAAGACACCGCTTTAGCCGATTCCGGCTAATCGACGTTCCCGTAAAGGAATCCAACTGAGTCTTGCGGAAGGTCTTCCATTGCAGTCCAAAAGCAGCAGCGTAGTTCTCCGGCGCAACAAAGCGCGGTACACCTCCGACGACGGGGTACGTATGACCACCGGGTGCTTTTAGCGCCGTTGTTCCGTTGGAAATGTCATCGGACATCGGCAACGGCTGCAGTAATTCACCCGTGTCAGGGCAGATGAGTGGAACGATCGGCTTCATGCTGGTGAGTCATCCAATGGAAATAAGGTCAAGAGTCCAAGAGCGGGGTTTCGCAAGCTCATGTCAAACCCGCAGCCAATAGCGGGCCACATCGATCAGCATGAGCGGACGATACAAGGCGCGCCTTCGCGGCTTCGACGCAAGCTCCCGGTAGATCGCTTCGACGCGCTGTACGTCGATCGGAAAATTCGCCACCTTGACCACGATGTCGCGCCCCGTTGCAGCGATACGCTCACGCAAGGCCTCGTCCTCGAGCAGGCGGAGGATCGTGTTGGCGACGTCCGTTGGATCGATGTCAGCGAACAGGACGTTCTCGCCGTCCTTGACGATCTCCCCATAGCGGTCCAGCCGACCGACGACGCTGGGGACCCCGCAGGCCATCGCTTCAAGAAGGGTCTGCGGCAGGCCATCCGAGTGCGGGATTCCGACAGCAACTTCCGCCATGGAATAGAACAACGGCATCTGGTCGTAGGAGATGCGACCAACAAAGCTGACATGGAGCGTGAGGCCGAGCGCCTCAATCTGAGCCGTGAGCTCCGCACGATATTGCGGGTCCGCTCCATATTCCGTGACAACGAGATGCGCGGACGGGACTCGTTTGACCACCGATGCCATGGCTTCGACGAGCACGTCGATATTATAGAATGGCTGCAGGATCTTCGGGCTGAGCACGACCCGTGCGCCGTTCGGTATTCCGCATTCAGCCCGAAGCGCCGATGCATCCAGCGGGCGGAACTGCTCGGGATCCACCCCCCACACAACGCGCGTCGCCTTGTCGCCGTAGCCGCCCAACTCGTTGAGTTTCGTGATCAGGAAATCGGATTTTGCCGTGATGCGGTCGGCCACCGCAAAGAGCCTTTTGGTCAACGCAATCCCGCGTGGCGTCGGCGCCCCCTGCTCCTCAAACAGCACGTCACCGCCCATGACGCTGACCACCAGCGGCCGAAATCCCAGAGCACCTGCCAGCCACGCCCAAGTGCTGTATGCGTAGTGCACATGGATGATGTCCGGATTTGTCGTCCTGATGAGACGTCGGAAATCGAAGAACAGCCGCGCCATATCGGATAGTCCGCTCAGATCCCGGCGGACCAGCTTGCTACCCCAACGTGCGAGGCGCGTGATCCATTCATCCCGGCCAGGGTGAACCGATGGCGTGAGCTCGATGATTTCAGTGAGTCCAGCGGCGGGCGTACTCAACAGATAGACCTCATGCCCCAAGGCGCAGAAGCAGCGCACCCGGTTCACAACGTGGGTGCTCGTGGCATAACCAATCGCCAGGATCTTCAACGGACGGGTCATCGAAGTCGTCGCGCTAGGCCGCCGAGCCGACGGTCATTGAAGAAGGGCCCGGATCGAGAATCTGCCGATGCCAAAGCTCGAGCATCAGCAGGACGAAGAGCCGATTGCCGATATCGTCCCCGCCCTTCATGTGACGATCGACCATGTTCGCGACGACATCCGGTCTGAAATACCCCCTGCGCGCCACGCTTGCTGGCGAGAGGAGATCATACACCATGTCCTTCAACCCAGTCCGTAGCCACTTGCCGAGCGGCAGATTGAAGCCGGCCTTGGGGCGATAGAGAATATCGGCCGGCAGACGCGGCTCCATGGCTTTCTTCACGATCAATTTGCCTTCGTTTCCCTTAATCTTGAGATCGCTTGGCAGCGAGAATGCCCATTCGACCAGTTCGTGATCCAGGAATGGAACGCGCGCCTCGACGCCCGCCGCCATTGTCAGCCTGTCGAGCTTGGTCAGCATCTCGCTGATCAGCGTCGACCTCATATCGGTGTAGAGCTTGCGCGTCAGCTCCGGCTGACCGATCGCGGCATCATAATGCCGAGCCGTGACATTGTTGGACCACGCCTCCTTGAGGTGAGGCCAGAGATCGGGCTGCACGAAATCCACGAGGTCCATGTCCCGGAAGCAGGCAAAACTGTCGATATAGCGCCCGGAGTCTCGCGGATCCCTCGTCATTCCACGCCACAACCGAAGCCCTGGAGCAATGCGATTGCCTACCGCTCCGGTCCGGGCGAGCAGCCGCTGCAAGGGACTGTATTTCTGTGCAAGCAGCGGAGCGAAGTCCTGGTGCCTCCAGGCGTATCCAGCAAATACCTCGTCGCCGCCGTCGCCGGTCAGAACGACCTTGATTCCATCGTCTCTTGCCGCCTTCGCCAGAAAATAGATTCCGAGCGCGGATGATACGGCAAACGGCTCATCGCAGTGCCAGGCCATCGCGGGAAGAAAATCACCGGCTTCGGCGCCGAGGTCGATCTCCCGGTGCGCAGTACCATAGCGCTCCGCCACGGCCCTGGCATAAGGGCCCTCGTCGAAAACCTCGTCCCCCCGAAATACGACAGAGAAGGTTCGCATGCCGGCGCTGGCCTGTGGCCCAACCAAGGCGACCACCGAACTCGAATCGACTCCACCGCTCAGGAAGGCGCCCACCGGTACATCCGCAACAAGGTGACTTCGAACGGCGTCTCCGAAGCGCTCGTCGAATTCGGCACACGCGTCAGCGAGTGAAAGAGCACGCGGAGCGGCCGGCAAGGGAACGCTCCAGTACTCACGGTCCTGCACGTCGCGTCCACGAACGATCAGCACGTGACCGGCTTCAAGCCGCCGCACTCCCCTCAGAATTGACTGCGGATCCGGAATGCTGAGTAGATGAAGGAAGTTCGTCAGCGCCCCCTGTTCGACCTCACGCGGCGTGCGCGGGTCCGCCAGAAGTGACTTCAATTCCGATGCGAACGAGACGTGGTCCTTACCAATATAATAGTAGAGCGGCTTGATCCCGATCCGGTCGCGCGCGAGCAGCAGCGTTCCTTGTCCGGCGTCCCAAATTGCGAGTGCGAACATGCCTCGCAACCGCGCCAGGAAGTCGACACCGTAGCATCGATAGGCCTGCAAAATGACTTCGGTGTCCGACGACGTCCGGAAGGCATAGCCCCTCCCTTGCAACTCGCGCCTTAGTTCGAGGAAATTGTAGACCTCACCGTTGTAAACAATGCGGACCTGCCCGTCGTCGGATGCCATCGGCTGCTCGGCGGCCACCGAGAGGTCGATGATCGAGAGACGTCGGTGCCCCAGCCCCACCGGGCCATTCACCCAGATGCCCTCGGCGTCCGGACCCCGATGGGCGACTGCCCGCGTCATCGCCACGACCAATTGGCGATCAACCGGTCGTTGCCGGTCGAAATTCAGGACTCCCGCGATTCCGCACATCTTGAACTATCTGCCCGCTGGCTAGAGAACGCGCGCCACGATGTCGGCCACGCGATGATCGTAGGTGTGTCCGGACATCGCCAAATCATAGGCTCGCTGCGCAATCTCGCGGCAATGCGCCTCGTCCCGGAGCGCGCGGATAGCCTCGTCGACGTTCGAAAGGTCCCAGCGTACCGGGATGTAGTGCTCATTGGCCCTGAGGATTCCGTTATAGCCTCCTTCGATCAGGACCTGGCAGGTCTTGGTACCGATCGCTTCGAAGTGCCTTGACGAGATGCTCTTACCCGACACGCCTCGGGGGACGCCGACAAAGAACTTGTCGAACACTTCCTCGAAGCTCGCATCCTGATTCTGCTTCAGGTTGTAGGTTCTGGCGCGATCGAGAAGCGCACCTTTTTCGTTGAGATAGTAGGTCCCGGATTCCGCGCCGATCAGAGTACGGCAACGATTGAGGAATGCAGCCCAATCGTCGCGCGGCATCCGTGACGACCGCCCACCTCTAATGTCACATCGAATGCCCAGCTCCTCGCCGCGCTTCTCGAAATACGCAATCAGATCGGTCCGCTCTCGATCTCCAACAAAGGGCCAATAGATGTCACCGACAAATCCCACGTCGATATCGCGCTGCGCGTCGGGTTGCGGCGAATATACGGAAGGATTGAGTGCATGCGGTGCCGCAAGGAGTTGCGTTCTCTCAAGCTCTCCATAGAGATATTTGGCGGCCGCGATGGGAAGCTGGCTGCAGAGAAAGTCGGCGCTTACGGCCCTGCAGAACTCAAGCTTCTGATCGAGGAGATCGTACTCGTTACCGAGAAAAACAACGATCGGACAAGCGCGCTTGGCCAAAAAGGGGGCAATCCGGCTGATCAACGACATGTCGTCACCGGCTGCCACATGCGACACCACGATGAGGTCATAGGTCCTGATGCGCAGCATGCAACCTGCGAGATGAACGAGATTGTTCATGTCGCAGACCGTCACGTTGAGCGCTGGTGATCGACAAAAGGCATCCCGCCAATCGCGCACGTAGGAGAGCCGCTGATTGAAATCCTGCAAATGAGCGTAGAGATTACGGATGCCGGCGCTACGACGCAACAAAGACGGAGGTTGCGTACCGTCCTTGATCCCAAAGAGGCCGCGCAACAACGTCGCCGAAGCCATGACCGTAGGCCCGATCCCGTTCAGATCGAGAAAGAGAGTGTTCTTCATTTCCACTTTGATACCTTGCGCCTCGGCTGATCAGCCAACGGCTTTACCTTCGATCGCCGAGCGTGAGGTTTCAGTCATGCTGAGATGGCGATCGAAAAGTTCCTTGAGGACCCGCTCCTCGCGCTCCCAACAAAGTTCGCGACAGGCCAGGTCGAGATCCCTTCTGATCGCGGCGCGCTGATCATGGTTCTCGACAAATGCCCGCAGCGCCGCCTCGATCTGGCTCGGCTCCTGCGGGTCGGCCATGAGCCCGACCCTGTAACGATCCGCCAAGCGGCGAATCTCCGTAAGATCGGGATAGACGAGCGGCAGCCGTGCTGCGATCGACTGGAAAAAGCGGTTCGGTAGTGCGTTCTGGTAGTTGGGCGACTTACCATAATACAGCACAACGGAGGCGTCTGCCGACGCGATGAAGGGCACGACCTCCTGCGGGAGCACCGGCGCAACCACATGAACCCGTCCAGCCATGCCACGCAGGTTGATTGCCTCATCGAGCGGTGGATAGCCCGCTCCAAGAAAAGCCAGATGAACATGTGCCGGCAACCGTGCCAAGGCATCGAACATCTGCTCCATGGCCATCCCCGGCTTCCAGTTGCCGATCGAAACAACCAGGAATGCTCCGACGGGCAGACCGACTGCTTCCCTGATGGTCTTGGCGGGTTCGCAATCAAGCCGAAGATCATGCACATTGCGCAGGATGACGGGGTCGCAACCGAACCGCTTGTGCATCAGGGCAGCGATACCGTCATTAACCGTCACCACATCATTGGCAAACTTGACGCAAAGCCGCTCGACGAGGCCTTCGAAAGGCATCACCCAGTTTTTCCAGAACGGCGAAAGGGTGCCATCATCTTCCAGCTGCGAATAAAAGTCGTGGGCATCGTAGATCACCTTGGCACGATACCTCAGAGCAAGGACCAACACGGCCGGAAACTGGTAAAATGCATGCAGGTAATAAATATCAGCACGCGGAGCGACGGCCAGGACTGAGAAGAAATACTTATTGAAATAGGTCGCAAGGTGCTGCGCGAAGACCGACGGGTAGTAGAATGCCCAATTGGGAAGCTTGCTCGCCGCCGTCCTGACAACGCTTCCCAAGATGGCAAGGATCGCCGTAGGAATGGCGATAGCGATCTCTGCGATCGAGGGGCGCTCGGAGGTCGAGCCCGGACCGCGGCGGGACTTTACCGCGATATCCAAGTGATCCAAGCCGGGGATAAGGACGCGCGCGATGCCCCGCGTACCCGGCAGCCGTCGAACAAGTTGGCCCAGACGAGATACCCGCAATCTGGAAAAAATCGAAACAGGGGTAGTGGCTGCCGAGGCAGGCGCCGGCGCGCTTGGCAACGGCAACGCGATGGCTTCCGCCGCGGCTGGCTCGATGGACGCGACTGGCTCGATGGGCTCGACGGGCGCAACCGCAACAGCGGCGGCCCCCGGACTCACACCGCCAAGGCTCGATATGATATCGATCGGCATTTCCGCGCCCGCGAATTTGCTTCTCGCGCCTTCGATAACAATGGATTGGAAGCCGAATCGCTGCACGGACATCGCCTGCTTCAGGGTTCGGCTATCAGCCGAAAGTGGCAGCGGCGTCAGAGATACAATGACGGGCCTGCGGTTAGCGCCAGTCGTCATAAGAACGATCTTTCCAAATGCAGCATTTGCAGGATGAGTGAAGTATGGACGTTGGACCTGACAGGAGAGCTCAAACCCGAAACTGATTGCGCCACAGATACAGATTGAGCCACCGCCAAGGGAGGAAGTCGAGCCGCTGCGTTTCCTCTATCCAATCACGCGTCTCACGCGCTGCATCCCTGTCGATAAAGTCAGTCATGCTATCCGAATTGATGGCATCGAGGATCAGCGGCTTGAGCACACCCGTTTGCCAGCGCATTTCCGGAGTCGCGAAGCCCATCTTGCGGGCCCGCATCCGGACGGGCTCCGGCAGCAGCCCCTGCATGGCGTCACGCAAAACCCGCTTGGTGTATCCGCCTCGAAACTTGACGTGGGCCGGCAGCGAAAACGCGAACTCGACGAGGCGATGATCCAGGAACGGCACCCGCGACTCGACCGAAAATGCCATCGAGTTCCGATCCTCGTACCGAAGCAGCGCCGGCAGGTTGCTCTCAAAGAAGAACCGTCGCAGCATCGAGTCCAAGGGAGCTTTGTTGTCCCACGGCGTTTCGTAGGCCCCTGTGCCGAACACGGAGCTGGCCGCCCAAGTACGTTCAAAATCACCCTGCATCCAGGATCGACGCGGGGCCGTTACGGCAACCTTTGTACCAGTCAGCGCACCGAACATGCGCCTCAGCGCGGGCGAAGGCACGACGGTGCGCCACGGAACTCCCTGCAAGCTCGACCATTGCCAGCTCTCGGCAAGGGCTTTCATTACGCGCCCTTGCGCAGCCAATTCGAGAAAGACGTGCGGCACGCTGCTCGCATAGCCACCGAGCATCTCGTCCGAACCTTGACCGTCCAGGACCACCTTGATCCCTGCATCCTGCACCAATCGAAATACCGACCATTGCGCAAAAATGGAGGTTGAAGCGAATGGCTCGTCCTGGTGCCAGACCAAGGCCTTCAAGTCGGCCTCGACATCCTTGTCCTGAGGCTCGACGAAATGGGGCCGCATGGCTGCGGCAGCCATATTCTGCTTCGTGAACTCAAGCTCGTCCGCCTCCGGTATGTCGAAGTGACAGCTGAAGGCGTGTCTTTCGATCGTAAGCTGCTCGCGTTGCGAGATATCCCGCATGAGGACAGCGATGGCGCCGCTATCCAGGCCTCCGGAAAGACAGGTCCCGACTGGCACATCGGCGCGCAGATGGATCCGTACACTTTCCCGAAGCAGGTCCCGAAACCGTCCAGCTGCATCTTCAGGGGAAATGTCTTCTAACGCGGGCCTGGCAGGCGAAGTACAATATGGCCGCTCCGTGTGGCCGCCCGTGTCCAGCGGCAGAACCAGCGTGCTGCCAGGATGGACCTTGTAGATTCCGGAGAAGAACGTCTCGATTCCAATATCCGACACTTCGTAGCGAAGATAATCATAGACCGCCCGACCATTCAGCGATCGCGGAACCCACGGAATTTCGAGCAGTTGCTTGATCTCCGAGCTGAACGCAAAGCGATCGCCCGAAGCGGCATAGTGCAACGGCTTGATTCCGAAACGATCCCGCGAAAGCACCAGACGCTGCTGCCGAAGGTCGAGAATTGCAACCGCCCACATCCCGACGAAGCGGGTGAAGGCGTCCGTTCCCCACATCTCGTAAGCGCGAAGAATGACTTCTGTGTCGGAATGAGAGCGAAAAACGGCGCCGCAGCCCTCCAGCTCGGCCCGCAATTCGAGATAGTTGTAGATCTCGCCGTTGTAGGTGATCCAGAGCTGCCCATCATCGGATGGCATCGGCTGATGACCGGAATCCGACAGATCGATAATCGCAAGACGCCGGTGCGCAAGAACGAGACTGGCATTGTCTCCAGCTCCGGACAGACGCTCCGTGGGAATGAATTTACCTTGCCCCTGTCGCGTATCGAACCAGGCAACGCCCTCTCCGTCAGGACCGCGATGCGCGGCAACCGACAGCCCCTTGAGGAGATCCGTGGGTGGCATACGGAAGCCACCGCGATCAAAGACACCAAAGATGCCGCACATCAGCGATATGACATCTTGATCAGGATGCGCAGCCGGTTCGCCCGGCTACCGCGTCGAGGAACGCAAGGCACTTCGAAGATGAAGAACATGCTATTCCGCCTTCCGAAGTTCGTAGCAGCCGTCAATTCCGGCGGCTTGTCCGTCGACATAGGGGACACCTCTGGCATCAAAAACAAGCTTCGAAAGAAACTGACGACTTTCGGCATCAAATGATCGATCCATCATGGCCGTGAAGCGCTGAGGCAACAACGACATCTCGAAGATCGAAACCGCATTCCCGAGGTGCTTGGCACTGAAGCCCGAGCTCCGCGCGAGCTCATCCATCTCCTGCGCCGTCCAATTTCGACTGATTGGACAGTCGAACGTATCGGTCGACCGCCTGAACGCCTCTTCACGCGAGAGGCCGAGAAACTCTGCATCTCTCGCCGGCAGGACATGAGAAACGAACAAGTGAACCCAGATGCTGTCGCGATTGTAGACCATCAGCCGAGCGTAACCCGACGGCTTCAGGATACGCCGAAACTCCTTCAGAATCTTCTCCGGGTTTGGAACGTGGTTGAGCACTCCGGAGCAGTGCACATAGTCGATCGTACCGTCGTCAAGAGGGATGCGCTCGTCGGACTCAGAGACGTGAACAAGCGCGCAGTCATATCCGTGAACGCGCAGACGATCCGCCGACTCCGCCAACGACGCCCGCGAAATGTCGATGCCATACAGTGCGGCCGGACTGGAATACGTACGAAATCCAACCAGGTCGTGACCGGGCCCACAACCGTAGTCGACGATCACCTCTCCATCGTGCGATGCGACCGGGAGAAACTTGATGTAGTCGACATATTGATCATTTCGCCAGTGCAAGTAGTCGAGAGACTCCGCCGGCGATGAGAACTTCTTATGGAGCGTGACGTTGAAATCGGTCCAATAGGTCTCGGAGGATGTGCCGTCCTTATTGTGCGATGTTCCAAGTGTCATCCATACGCCCCTTACTCTGTCCATCAACGCAGTCCGCATTCGCCTCAACATTGATACAAGCTCCTATCGAAACGACGTGGAGGACCTGTCCATGATGTAGAGTGCGCGAGTCTTTGCAGAGAGCGTCAAGCGCGCGCTTGGTCTCTGCGATCGGGCTTATCGTCGTTGAAATTCCGGTATCAAGTTCCCAATATGACGCGTCTACGCCGGAGATCGAAACTCCGGCATTCTTCCGGTTGCGATGAGACAAGCTACCTGGCCAGCCAGGCCAGCAACGGGCTAACTTGGCTTCTGACCCTCACAGGCACGGCTCTCCATATTCTGGTGATTGGACCGATCGAGCTCATATCAGACTCGATCGCCGCCACCGCCTGCGCTGCGTTATCAGCATTCGCGACTTGAAGGACATCGTCCTCCATCTCCGGCTCGCGTGGTGGTTCGAGTAGCTGCCGCAGATGCTCCTGCTTGGCGAAGAGATAGGGCGGCAGCTGCGGCGCATCGGTCGGCGCTTCCGACAGCGCGACCGTGCGGGGATCCTGCGGATCATGCGGGGATCGCCATGGCTGGGCAACGGATTGCCGATGTTGGCTTTCGGGATCCTCCATCACCCCTGGATGGACATCGTCGATCGCCGAACTGATCACCGAAATGAGCGAACGGTAGCTGTAATTGTCAGACGCAATCAGATGCTTATGGGCCCGCTCCGCAAAGCCTTGCAAGTACTCAAAGTCGTCGAGCCTCGCGAGAACTTCGCGGGCGTTGGAGAAATCCTTCTCCAACGGGATGTAGTGAACATCCGGCTCAATCGCGCCGGAGTAGCGTCCCCGGAACAGAACCATTGGCGTCCGCATCGCGGCACACTCGAACACGCGTGGCGAAACCTGGCCGGTATCGAATGGCTGCTCGAAAGGCGCCAGGAAGTCCGCCAATTCCGGATATTCAGGCGCACGACCGTGCAGGGTCTGGAACCGCTCGATCTCCCGCTCAAGCTCCTGGTCGAAGTCGAAGGCGTTGCTACCGCTTTCGCTACCGAGCATGGTCCGGCAGTCACCAACGAAGTTGAACCAGTCCTCGCCGTAGATGCGACTGGCTTCATCAGTCCTGATGCTGTGCGGCTGGCCCACCTCATCGCAAAGCTCGGCCATATAGCGGCCGATCTCGAATTTCTCAAAGCCAAGCCGTCCGTATCTGGCGCCGATTTGGCGGCCGCGATAACCGATCGGAAAAGCTCGATCAGCGAGCGGCTTGATCCGCCGTTCCGGATGTGGCGCCGACGCGTATCCCGTCAGCACCTGCCTCAAGGCAACCCCCGGCAGCTGCGTCTTGGGGTAAACAAGCGGCCAGAATTCCGGCTGAACGCTTGTGAGCAGAACGTGAAAGCCGAGGCGCCTGATCGCACTCCGCAGCACACCCGTGCGATCGTACTCGTCCTGCGCTATTGCGATCTTCAAGCCACGGAACGACAGGACGGCCCGCACGTAATCGGGGTTCAAGTACCAATCAAAGCATAGGCGCGCACTGTAGCTGTTGATCAGAACATCGAATTCGTTGATGTCAAAATTCAGCCTGGCATCGTCCGTGCAATGCACGAACTGGACCTCGCAGCCGGGAAGGTCCTTCAGCGCGGTTAGATATTCGAATGTCGTTGGGACGGCATTCGCGGCAGCCGAATAAGCTACCAGAACCCGCTTCACACGATCCGTCATCGAATCTCGGTATTCAGCAAATGTCGAGCCTGCGGATTCAAGCTCGAGCCTGCGTCCTGATCGGGGGCGAACTGCCACTCCGCCGAATGGAAGAAATCCGCGGAGACGTCAGCCAGGGATTCCTGAACTTCGACAGTCAGATCGAAGCTTCGCGACAACAAGTCATGACGCACGGTGCCGTTGAACTTTGTCAGATGATCGGCTCCATGAATGCTGAGACTGACAACGTACTCACCTGGACCGAGCTGCACCGGATTAAGTAGCATTTCCACACAACGCTCTTGCCCCTTCGTCGCGGAAAACTTGTCGGGTGGACTTATGAGCTTTGCGCGGCATGCTCCCAGATAGTCGAGCACGACGATGCCGTATCGGCATTCAAAGTCGCCGTCCACGCAGGCCACCACGTTCAGGACCAGCTTTGCCGGCGCCAGCGCCATGAATTTGTTGGTCTCTCCGCGCTCCGTGACCATCGTAAATCCGGACAGCATCAGATCGCCGCTCGATGCCCATCTCGATAGCCCACCGCGCGCCACGAACTTGAAGTCCCGGGGCGGCTCGATCGCCGGAAAAACAGCTGCTGTCGCGTGTGGAGCGAAACGCGGCTCCTGCAACAAGGTCTCCCGATCGAATATTGTCTTGCCGTCCGCAGTCAGTTCCGGCCGCGCAGGGAGCTCCCCTGAACCAGCAGCCTCTGCCGGCCCGCCATTCTCATCGGCCCCAGACGAAATCACGGGAGCCATGACACGCTGATCGCCGCCTCCGTGCACGAACTCCTCATAGGCCTTCACCACCGCGAAGGCATCCCCCTGCATGTGAATTTTTCCCTCGTGAAGCCAGATCACTTCGCTGCACAGCTCAAGTACCTGCGACATTGAGTGGGAAACCAGAAGCATCGTGCAGCCACTTCGCACCAGGGCTTCCACCCTCGCCTTCGATTTGGCGACGAAGTAGGCATCTCCAGCACCGAGGACTTCATCGACGATCAATATCTCTGGCCGGATCGCGGTTGCGGCAGCAAACATCAGGCGCGCCAGCATGCCCAACGAGTAGGTCTTGATCGGCTGATCGAAGAAGTCGCCGAGCTCGCAAAAGTCGATAATTCCCTCGACCGCCTCGCGATACTCGTCCTTGCGAAGGCCGTTGTACTGCAATGACGCTTCGACGTTTTCTCGCCCGGTATGTTCCGGATGAAACCCGAGGCCCGCGGCCATCAGCGCCTGAACCTGCCCGTTCACCGACACCGATCCATAGGTCGGCGCGAAGTTCCCGCAGACCAGCTTCAACAGCGTGGTCTTCCCAGCCCCGTTTCGCCCAATGATCCCGATCCTGTGGCCGCGCGGGACCGCGAGCGAGATATCGCTGAGCGCAGGAAATATCTTCGGCTGTTGCCGGGTTCGAAATCCGAAGCGTTGCAAGCCGAGAACGTCGACGAGCTGGTCGCCTTGACTCCCATAGAGCTTGTAGATCTTGGAAACCGCCTCGAACTTGATCGCGAATTCTTCAAGCGTAGTCAAAGAACACACCCTTTGCGCGCTGAAAGAACGAATATCCCACCATAAAGCTCGTGACCGCAATCAGTGCCGCGCCGCCGAAAATGCGGGGATCGGGCCAGTTGCCGTAGCAGATCAACTGCTGAAACGTCAGCACGAAGTAGGACAGCGGATTGAGGAGAAGGAACGGCTTCATGGCGGCCGGAACCATCTCCGGCGTATAGGCGAACGGACTGATGATCATCATCACCATAAGAACCAGTCCGATCACCTGCTGAATGTCTTTCGCAATCAACGAGACCAGCGAAAGTATCCATCCAACTCCCGTCGCAAACATCAGCAGGAGGACCCAGCAAACCGGAACGAGCACGATGGCCTTCCAATCGGTCCGCCCCAGAAAGAAGCCCAGCGCGAGCGTGATTGCCAGACCGAACACGTGAGGAAAGTGGGCAGCTACCACGGATCGGAGCGGGATCAACTCCGCGGGGAACACGGTGTTGAGCAGCAGATTCTTGTTTGCCGAGACCGAGGAAATTGAGCTCGTGAGCGCTTCGTTGAAGGCCATGATCGGAACGAGTCCGGAGAAGACCAGCAAGATGTAGCCCCACTCGTTAAGACCGGCGGGGCGGACCTTGAACACAAAGGCATACAATCCGGCGTAGATGCTTAGCTGCATCGCCGGCAGAAGAACCGCCCAGCCGATGCCGACCACTGACCCAAGATAACGTTGGCGCACGTCATGAGCCACTCCCTCAATGACGCGCCCTCCGTATATCGAAAGGAGCCGAAAAACATTCAGGTTTGATGAGTACTTCATCTTCCAATCAGCTTCATCGATGCGGTGGAGAAGAGGCTCCGTAGGCCAAGACCTGCCCCGTCGATCAACTTCCTCGAATTGCGACCCTAGCCGCCGCCGGCGCCGAGTGCTCCTGACGAGTCGAGCTTGTATCGCTCGCCAGTTCGCGGACAGACCAGGTCCTCGCCCAGCCGCTCTCCGCTTCGGCTCATCCAGCCCGCTCGTCGCGCCGGATTACCCATCATCAAGGCGAATGCCGGCACATTCTTGGTCACGACGGCGCCGGCGCCGATGAAGCAGTATTCGCCGAGCGAATGGCCGCACACGATCGTGGCGTTGGCACCGATGCTGGCGCCACGCCCGACCGGAGTGGTTCGAAACTCGTCCTTGCGCGACACGTCGGCACGGGGATTATTGACGTTGGTGAACACGCAACTCGGGCCGCAAAACACGTCGTCTGCGAGTTCGACACCATCATAGAGCGACACGTTGTTCTGTATCTTGCATCCGGCGCCGATCTTTACGCGCGGCCCGATCATGACATTCTGTCCAATCGAACAATTCTGACCGATGACCGTGCCGGGAAGCACGTGGCAGAAGTGCCAGATCTTGGTACCTCGGCCGATGATCACGCCATCGTCCACGTAACTGGATGCGTGGATCAGTACGCCTGGAAATCGCGGATCATCCTTCATCTCACTCATTTGGATGACGCCCACGCGCGGACGGATGCTGCCATTCATGCCCGGTGGTCAATGGCGCCTGGCGGAAGGTAGACACGATGTCGATCGAAGCCCGCACATCGTCAAGGCCGAAGCCGCGTCCAGCCAAAATATCCTCGTAGCTCCGCGTATGGAGATCGGTAAAGCCTTCCGAGAATTCGACCTCTTCGCCATCCACGGTGATCGAGCGGAACGTCGTCTTCTTGCCCTGCACGTCGGCCGGCAGATCATTGCTGTCTACCGACAGAAACCAGCTGATGTCGGCCCGTTCGCATTCGAGGAAGCCGGCGGCCCGCTCGCGCTGGCGCAGATGCGCTTCATTGCGTTTGACCGAACCGAACACGAAGCTCAGCATGTCGAAGAAGTGCACGCCGATATTGGTGGCAACCCCTCCCGACTTGGCATCCTCGCCCTTCCACGACGTGTAGTACCAACGGCCTCGTGAGGTGATATAGGTGAGCTCAACCTTGTGGCGCTTGTTGCTCGTCCCGAACTTCTCCCGCAAGCTGATGATGGCGGGATGAAGCCTCAATTGCAGGATTGTCGAGATGCGCCGGCCGGTGTCCTGCTCTATCTCGGCGAGACCGTCGATGTTCCACGGATTCAGAACCAGCGGCTTCTCGCAAATTGCGTCGGCTCCCGATCGCAGCGCGAAGCGGCAATGCGCATCGTGCAGGTGATTGGGCGAGCAGATCGACGCGTAGTCGATCTTCTCGCCGCGCCGTCGGAGCTTATCGACGTGGCGGTCAAATCGCTCGAACTCGGTAAAAAAGTGGGCATTGGGAAAATAGCTATCCAGAATGCCGACCGAGTCATTCGGATCGTAGGCGATCTTCAGATCTCCACCTACCGCGTGTATCGCCCGCATGTGACGCGGCGCCACATAACCGGCCGCTCCTATCAACGCAAAAGAATGCATCTGGCTTCTCGCGCCTCCCAACGAAGTTCGATTTTTCCAAGCTACCGCACTCGGGGTGAATCGAGCACCACCCCGAGCCGAATTTCTCTATCACCGCGCCTGCCAGCAGCAGGCGCGATCAGGCCGCGGCAATCAGATTGGCGCCGACCATTACACGCACCTTCCGTCCCAACAGGTCGAGCAAGACTGCCACACGTTCATGATCGCTGACGCCCTCCACCAGCGCGAGACTGTCAGCGAACGCCCCCTCGGTAATCCGCACTTTGTCTCCGGGCGAAAAAGGCAACCGGCGCGAGAGCGTGATGAAACCGGCCTCGTCCTCACGCGCCTTCAACGCGCCGACCACGGCGCTCTCCACCGACGCTGGCCGGCCATGCAGGCAGACCAGATGGGAGACACCGAGCGTCGATTGAATGGCGCGCCACCTTTGCGTCGCGAGATCGATGGCAACAAACAGGTAGCGCGGAAACAGCGGCCGCGCGACGAGATCGACCCGGCGCGCGTGACTGCGGCGCTTTTGGTACCGCGGAAGATAGACACCAAACCCCTGCCGGACCAGGTTGGCTGCGGCCTTCACTTCGGCATTGACGTGCGTCTGCACGACATGCCAGCTGAGGCCGAGTTGCGCTTCCGTTGCCATCATTCCACCCTCTGCATAGTCGGTGGACGCAACCCCAGCAGGTCCGGCGTCAACACTCTCTCCGGCCCAAACATGCCGACAGCTTGATCGAACACATCCTTGGCCTTGTTGAGATGCGTAACGACGACCGCATCGAACGGCTCGGCGACGTCAGCATAGGACTGCACCACTTCGATCCCAAAGAAGCGCGAGGCAACTCCATCGGCATCAACGACAGCAACGATGGTTACCGGGCTATCTACGGCGCAGAGAATAGCTATCTCGCAGAGATCAGATTTCCCGGCAAAAACGATTCGCTTGAACCCGAGCACCTCCGCGCGATCGAATACGCACGAATATTCCTCCTTGGCTCTCCGAAAAAGCGAAAACGAGGAGGAGAGGAACTCTACAGTAAGCCTCGATTTCTCGGAAAAGCCCTGGGGCGTGAGATAATAGGCATAGCGCCGGGCCGGCGCCTGGCCGACCTTGACGAACCCCTTCTTGATGGCGCGCCTCAGATAGGCATTGACCAAGCCAAGCGCGATTCCAAGTTCCGCCGCGATCCGCCGCTGCGAACGCGCCCCGTCGATTTCCACAGAGGTTAGCAGACCGAGCACAAGTCGATCGCTGTCTCCGTCGCCCGTCGGGAGTGTGTTTGCCATGCGCCCCATTTCCTGCAATGCGTGCATTACCGCGTTCATACGATGAACGTCAAGCCAAATCGTTCAAGCCATGAATGGCGCAAGGCATTGTTTCTAAACGATTTTACCTGAGCAACGCACGCTTCGCCACCGCCAGACTTCAGACGCGGTCGTCCCATGACACAAGATATCGCGCTGCCAGTACCGAGTAACTGTACCGCTGGGCTACGGCCATCCGATCACACCGCGAGCGTTCAGGGCCATTGAGCGCCGCAACCAGGGACTTGGCGAGTGCCGCCGGATCATCCGCTGCGCATTGAGACGTCACCAGCTCTTCTAGCCCCGCAAGCGCCCTGCCCTCGCACGCGATGACGCTTCGCGGAGCAAAGAGGCAGTAGTCGAACAGTTTGTTCGGGCTGATACCGTGATGATAGAGCGCACTGTTATGGAACGAGACGACCGCACAGTCGGATGCATGGAGCATTCCATGCACGATCGATCGATCGACTTCGTCCTGAAATTCCACATTCGCAAGCCCTTCCGATCTCAGCTTGAGTTCGGTCAACGAAGTGCCCGAGCCGATCAGCACGAAATGAATCTCCGGGTTGGTCCTACCGAGCGCGGCCGCCGCGTCGAGAATGACCTCCATCGCGTTGGGTGGGCCCATGCCGCCAGCGTAGAGTATGACCCGCTTGCCCTGCCGCTTCATTTCCTTGATCCGATCAACGAGCGGGTGCTCAAATCCTTCGATCGTCGGCGCGCTTCGGATTTCATGCTCAGACACCCCATTCGGAATCCATGTGTACCTGCCCGGTGGCAACCCTCGCGCCCGCATGTGAGCTTCCGCGCCCGCTAGCAAGCAAACAACATGGTCCGCCGAGCGATAAGCGGATCGCTCCTTCCAACCGAGCACCCTGATCAGCGGATGCCACTGCGGGGTCATTCCGAGAGCTACGATGCTCTCAGGCCAGAGATCGCGCACCTCGACCCAGAACCTGGCGCCGAATTGCCGAGCAACACGATGCGCGGCGGAGATGAAGAACAGATGTGGGGTTGAAGCGATCACGAGATCCGGAGAGCCAAACTGCTTGGAGATCGCGGGCGAAGCCGCTCGGAACAGCGGTCCGAAACTCAAATTGTTTCGAAGGCGACCCACGCTGCCCTTACCGTAGCGCGGCGTATCGAGAAACCAGAAATCGACGTCGTGAATCCGCTGAAGCCCCAAGGCTTGGGGTTCTCTGTGAAGGTGATGGAACCCGGCGCTCACGATCAGCGGCTTGTGCCCCATGTGCTTCCAGGCATCTGCGAGCCAGAACGGCCGCCAGTGACGTCCCAGACCGGGCCCTCCGGCAAACGGATGCAGCAGCCAGATGTTCATACCGCGACCCGGCGCGAAGAAAATTCTCGGTAGAGCATCGCGAGCTCGGCCGCGTCGTGTTGCCAATTGTAGTCTCTGGCAACGGCGGCGCGGCCCGCCAACCCAAGTTCGATCGCCCGTCGTGGCTCGTCCGCAAGCATCGACAGCCGTTGCACCAACCCCTTCTTGTCGTCCAATGAAACCGAATAGCCGCAACCGGCAGCTTCCACGATCTCTTTCGATTTCGGCAAGTCACTGGTAATGACCGAGACTCCCGCGGCCATATACTCGAAGATCTTGGTTGGCATGGCAAAGAGATGATTTGGCTCGTGCTGGAAAAGACAGAGGCCGATCAAGCTCTCATTGAGCAACGCAGCGATCTCGGATCGGCCCAGTTTTCCGCGATGGATGATCTCTGCTGACGACCTTGCCAGCCAGTCAGCTTCCGCGGCACCGATGCTGCCGGCAAGTACCAGCAGGAGCCGCGCAGCCTGGCAAGCTTCCACCATTTCGACGAGTCCGCGGTTGAAACTCGCGTGCCCGACATAGACGGCTTGTTTCTTCCTTGGAGTTTGACTGGTCGGCTCGATGAACTCTTCCAGTCGGACGCTGTTTCGAACAAGCGTCACGGCTGCACCGAAATCGTTGAAGCGTTTCGCAATGGCTGGCGTTGCGGCCACGATCGCATCGAAACGCGTCGCGGCGCGCCGCTCCACCAGATCCATGCCAAACGCCACGACCGGCTGCATCCACCGCGGAATCCACCGCTTGGAATAAATATCAGCTGGCACGTCTTCATGAACGTCGTAGATCACCTTGCAGCCGCGACGCTTGAGCATCAGCGCGAAGGGTATCAGTTCGGGATCGTGGAATTGCACGACGTCCGCGCCGGTCGCGCGAGCAAGCGCAAGCGCTGCTCGCCCAACGACCCACGGACGCTTCCATCGGGCAACCGGCGGCACCTCGATCAACTTGAATGCGATACGACCTGGATCGCTCGGGCGAGGTGACCTCGCCACCACAGTGACGTCGTGACCAGCCTCGGAGAGGCTCCGTGCCTCCTTCTCAACAATTCGAATGTCATTGGCCGAATGGACACTCGACAACATGCAAATCTTCATGGAGCTTCGACCCCGAAGCGTTCAGCCCAAAGCGCCACACAATAGAGCCGCCAGCGCATTCCGAGATCGAGCCGGTGGAATTTCCTCTTCACCGCTGCCATGTCCACGTACCGAGCAAGCAGTGCGCTGTCGGCCACCTTTTCGTGCATTGCGGCCGAGTGTCGGTTGAGCCATAGCTGATCGGGCGCAGCAAACCCGATCTTGTCCTTGCGCCATGAGATACTGGCCGGAAGAGCGTCTTGCATCGCTGCACGGAGCGGCCACTTCGTCCACCCATTGTTCAGCTTGATACGCGTCGGCAAGCTCAACGCAAACTCGACAAATCGATAATCCAGGAACGGCAATCGCGTCTCAATCCCGAACCGCATCGAGTTCTTGTCCTCGAAGCGCAACAGCATCGGCAGATTGGTTTCGGTGATTTCCAGCACCTGCATTTCCTGCGCATCCCTCGTCTCTCGCGCAAAACGACGAAGACATTCCGGCAGGTCCGGATTCTTGAGGAAGGTGTACCGCCAGCGGTAGAATCCGGCCCTCAGCACCGCCGAACTGGCGCCAAACAGGTACATCAGCAAGCGCTGGGCCGAAACGCCGGCCTGCGTGGCCGCCCGGAAAGCGGCGAAAAATCCCCTTATACCTGAGCGGCTCAGGTGATCACGGAGCCACGCCGCATAATAGCGATGATAGCCCAGCAACGTCTCATCGCCGCCTTGACCATCGAGCAGCACAATCACGCCGTTCTTGCGCGCCGTTCTCATCACCTCGTATTGCATCATGATCGATGGGCCAGCGAATGGCTCTTCCTGCACCTCAAGCAAGGCTTCCGCGGTCGATGCGAAATCCTCGTAACTCGGCTTGGTGCGCAACCAGTTCAGCTCGGCCTTTGCCACGACATCGGCCGCGTAGGCTTCCTCGTTGTTCGCCGCCTCCTCGCTCACTGCCGTGATGGCAAAGAAGCGATCGTTGGAGGACGCGTAGCGCCTTGCAGCCAGCGTCGCGACGCTCGAACTGTCCAATCCGCCCGACAGGCAGGTTCCGACCCGAACATCCGAGCGCAGGCGCAGGCGCGTCGCATCGTCCAGCAGTTCCGCCAGTAGCCTGACCGCATCCCGTTCGTCCCCGACGGCCGTACGAGGCGCCAGCGAATAATAGCGCTCAATCTCGAGTCGACCTGTCGACACGTCGACGCGCATCTTGTGTCCGGGCGGCAGCTTCTCGATACCCTTGAAGAAGGTCCGGTTGGTGTGATCACTCAAACCGCAAACGAGAAAGTCCCTGACAAGATCGTCGTCCGCGATCGAACGGCCGACCAGCGGAAGCAACTGGCGTATCTCAGAACCGAAGGCGAACACCGCAGCGGTGTTTGCGAAGTAGAACGGCTTTACGCCAAATCGATCGCGAGCACAGAACAGCGTGTTGTCGCGCTCGTCGTGAATCGCAAACGACCACATGCCGTTGAAACGGTCGAGGCATTCTTCGCCCCAGCGGACGTAGGCCGCCAGCAGCACCTCGGTGTCGGAAGCGGTGTGAAAGACATGGCCGAGCGCTTCCAGCTCCGCACGAAGTTCAAGATAGTTGTATATCTCACCGTTATACGTGATCCAGATCGGGAGCAACCTGTCGCGCATCGGCTGCGCGCCGTCGTCGGTCAGATCGATGATGGCCAGCCTGCGGTGCCCTAGCCCGACCTTGCCATTGACCCTCACTCCGCGACCATCCGGTCCGCGGTGAGCAACGATATCGGTTAACTCATCCACCTGACGGACATCGACGGGCCCGGTCTTATCTACAAGGCCAAATATGCCGCACACGAGATGCTTATCCGGATTTGTGCCGCGGGACTCACCGTGACGGTAGCGTCAGACCATAGACGCATACGGAAACAATAAGCCCCTTCTAGCCCGTCCATGCATTCAACGTCAATCTTGCCGCGCCATACCTCTCCGACACGACCTAAGATGATCGCCCGCTGGATCATCACGCTTCGGCCTTTGAGCCGGCTCTCCATTGCAAAGTTATCGCTGTCCAACACGGCAATCGGCCATCAGGCGAAGCCTCTATCAAACTGCTCCAGCAGCCATTCGGTAAGATCGCATTTCTCGGCCAGAACTCTGGCGCGCCGCTGCGTCAAGGTTGGTTCCAAACCAGGATCAGCAAGCATGCCCGACACCAACGTCATCAGCCTCTCAAACTCCCGGGGCTGAAAACCCCAAGCCAACTGATACCGCTGTTCCAATTCTGCTATCACCGAGCAGCGGCCGACAAAGCTATTGCAGCGGATCGCCGGCCGCCCCAGCAAAGCCGCCTCCATTGTCATCGTCTGGCTGTCGCTGATCAACATCTTCGCGTGAGCCAGAAGATCATGCATGCTCTCGGGCGGAGCCTTCAGAGCATATGGCTGGAGGCCCGGCGCAATCGAGCTTTCCGCGTTGATGAAGACGCGACCATGCGGCTCGAGCAACGCAATCAATCGAAGGACCTGAGCCTCGGAAAGCCCGCTCTCGCCCGCGTCATGATGGGCCGTCAGCGAAACCAATCGAATGATGAAGTATGGTTCGCGAGGCTCTATTCCCAACAGGCGGACCACCTCTGGGTTTGGCTTGAAATGGTTCGGGTGGAGGTAGGCGAGCTCATGATAGCTGTCATGGGTCCGCACCTTCGCCGTCTTCTTGTCCCGCAAGACCGCCGGTATGACGACGCGATTTGCGAAAGGATAGGTAATCCTCGCAAACAGCGGCACGTAATCGGCGTCGTCTTCGTTCAGGACGATCGAGGGCCTGCCAATGATGCGGCCGACATGAGCAACCGACACGGACGTGCCGACAAGGAAATCCGGTCTGTCCGGAAGCGCGGCTTTCAGAACCTGCCAATTGTGGATCGTCAGTTCGATGGCACTGCCGACCAGGCCCTGCCGCGGGTTCGAGGCGACGGTATAGGGCAAGCCGTAATGATCGAGTAATCCACCGATAATGCCGCGATCACGGATCGTGACCGTGATCCTGTCGCCACGCGCGCGCATGCGCTGCGCCACGTTCCGGAAAAGGTGAACGTGCGCAGGATGGCCGATATCAAAGAGAACGTGCATCGCTCTGGTGAACTTTGCTGGGATAGAGCGTTGGAATCTGAGCGATGCGCTCCAGCACCTCGGTGGTATCAAGACCGATCACGCCACAATACCACGCGATCGATTCGAAGCGCGGGACGTTCTCCGTTTCGACGAGACGAAGCGCGCTCGCTCGGTCGAGCACACCCTCCCGAATCTGGTTCGAGCGGAAGGTGTCGTTCTCGCTGAAGCCTGCGACCTTCGTATAAATGTAGTTGTAGAAGGCAGCCGTCCCATCCCCGATGCGCCAGGTCGATCGCGTATCGTTGGCGGTCTCCCAGTCGTATTGATCGATCAGCGTGTCGTTTACTTCGCTCTCGACCCAGGGAATGTAGTCGAACAGTCGGAGATATTCGTGCTTGATCGAATAGTAGCTGAGAAAGGCGCCGGCGGTATCGAGCAGCGACTTGTTGATGTAACGTGGGTTGAGCACGAATTCCTTGCCGTAGTAGCTCGCCATCTGAAGCTGCGCGAATTGTGACGGCCGGTGTCCAAGCGTGGGCGGCACACCGCAAAAGCCGGCCTTGAAGTGTGTTTTCTCGAGCGGGTTGGAGGCAAGCACCGTCGCTTCAAGGTGAAGCTTTTCTGCGAGATCGTTGGCGTAGTAAAAATACTGCTTGTCGCCGGCCATGAAGAGCGGAACCATTCCAAGTGACGGCCGCTTGAGCCAAGCGGAAACGTTGCGACGGATGTTTTCTCGCTTTTCGGCAATGTCGGCCGAGACGAGAATGTGCTCAACCTTGAGCGCTCCACACATCCGCGCCTGATTGCGGCGCGCCAGGTCCGTGATCATTCCCCAATCGTAGGTGTAGGCGATCGGCTTAAGGCCGAGCTCGCGCACCGCGTAGTGAAGACCGAAGCTGCTGTCGCGTCCTCCGCTCAGCGTGATCAGGCAGTCGGCGGAGGCGCCGTTGCGGCGCGCCTTCAGCTTGTTGGCCTCGGCCTCCAGGGCCGGACGCCCCAGATAGGTCTTCGGTTCGTGGCTTTGGCAGAAGTTGCAGACCCCGCTTGCATCGAAAGCGATGAATGGGACAGTTTCCGGCAAAATACAGCGGGTGCAGCGACGCAATGCCTTGATGGGTTGCGGATCGATCTCGAAGCGCGAGAAATTGCCAAGCCTGACTGCGGGCACCGAATTGAACGTCGCGGCATTGCGGACCTTGGCGGGCGTGTCGTCCGTGATCTCGCGCCGCCGCGGGGCGATTGCCGGAGCCCCCTCGGGGTCAGCCCCGAGGTCGATCTCCTGGCTGGCCAGCGTATCGAGTTTGATCAGCAGCGCGCTACCAGCCTCGATCTGTCGGATCGCGTCCCGACGCGCGGGCCAAGCCTGGCCTGGCGTGGTCAGGAATTCCTCAAGAATGTAACGCTCGGAAGCGAAGACGATTGTGCCGTCGGCCACGCTCGGCGCCACATAGAGAGAGCCGTTGTTCGTTGCGAGCACCATGCAATCGAGGTCGTCGAACACGAGCGCGGTCGAGACCGTCCCAAGCAACCTGCGGAACGTCGAGCGCATCGCGTCGGCGAGGGATTCGCCCCTGTCGAGATGCTGGCGAAGCAGTTGGAGCATCACTTCGGTATCGACCTCGGCCTTCCGCTCGGCCGCATTCATGGTCCGCCACAGATCTTCGTCATTGACGATGATGCCGTTGTGAACACCCAGGATGCCGCCGGCGAGAACCGGCTGGTTGTTCGCGTGCAGGTTTTGAGTGCCGTTTGTGACAAGTCTCGAATGTCCAAAGATCGCGAAAGGCTCGCGAGACCGGTAGACCGGGTCCAGAGTCCCTGCGAAGAAGGGAGCAAAGTCCGTCGAGGCGAGAAAGTCGCGCGGACGCTGTGCGCTCTTGCGAAAGGTGATGGCGGTCGGCCCAACGATGGCGAGCCCGGACGATTCCTTGCCGCGCGTTTCCGACAGGAGGAACAGCCGCGAGACTGCGCGCTCCACTATCTGGCGATCAAGCGCGCCGGGGCTCGCAATCACTCCGAAGATGCCGCACATTTCAACCGCCCGTCGCCCGACCTATTTCAGGTGCTTGTTCATTTCCATGTCAAGCCACATGGCAAACATGACGGATTGCCAGCCCATCAAGACGAGGAATGTCGTGAAAAGCGGCGTGTTGTCTGCCACGAACCCGATGAAAAGCCGATGCATCACAACGTAGAGCCCGACGAGCATTCCGAGCGACAACAAAACGGCGCCCGTAAAGTAGAACAGCACCAACGGGTGAAAGTCGCGGATGATATATTTCTGCAGCATGCGATACACAAACAATCGCACCAGCAACAGCGACAACCTCGGCACGAGGCGAATTGGCTTGATGCCTGATTGCTCGCCGATACCGTAGATCGGCTTGATCGGGATGTCGCGCACTCTGAAATCGAAGATATTCAGCTTAACGAGCATGTCGTTCGGCATCCCGTAACGCTTGTAGATGTCGTCCAAGTTCAGCGTCTTGAGCACCTTCCGGTTGGTCACCGTGTAACCGGTCTGCGAGTCCGCCACGTGCCAGTAGCCCGAGGCGATCTTGGTCAGCATCGAAAGCAATCCGTTACCGATGTAGCGAACGCGCGGAATCAGGTTCCAAGCCTCGCCGGTGAACAGCCGGTTGCCCTTGGCGTAGTCGGTCTCATCGGCAATGACGGGTTCGAGCAGTGCGTGCAAATCGCCCGGATCCATTTGGGCATCGCCGGCCATGACGGCCGTCGCATCGATGTCGCGGTCGCGTGCCCAGCGGTAGCCGGCGGCGATCGCCCCACCAACACCTTCGTTCTTGGGGAGTCGGATCAGAATAACGCGTTCGGGCCGCGCGGCTGAATAGCGCTCGACGATCTCAGCGGTACGGTCGCGACTCTGGTCGTCCACGCAAACGATATGGTCGACAAACTCCGGCATGGTCTCGATGACCCGGCCGATCAGTTTCTCCTCGTTGTAGCAAGGCACCACAACCGCGACACTCTTCGATTTATACATGCGCATTTCCCGCCGCGGCGCGGCTTCGTGAGTCGTAGGCCGGTTGGGGAACCTGCTTAAGCCTCTGTTCCAGGTTGAACCACCCTGCTTGAATGCGGTATCTGCAGTTTCGTCAATAGGCTGTCCGCCGACGCGTCGGTCCAGAGATCGCGGTCGGCCCCAATTTTTCTGGCTTTCGTGTCTGAATTTGTTGAGTTTTCGACTTTGGCGTCGACGAAAGGGATGGCAGGCCAGCCCCGCAGATTCGCGCCTCCGCGCGAATGCATCATATTGTCCAGTAGAATCAATAAGATGCGAGAGAAACAACTTGGACGAGCAGGCGCGGATTGCACTCCATGAATGAGGAAACGCTCCGATTCTACAACCTGCAGGCGAAAAACTACGCCGCGATCAGAGCCCGCCCCATTCAGGTTTACACCGACAGGCTTGAGCGAGAGGCCATGGCGCCCCTCGTAGCGGCGGCGACAAATATCCTCGATCTTGGCTGCGGCGAGGGACGTTTGACGCGGTGGCTCGCAAAGAGCAAGCGAGATCAGAGCGGAGATTTCACCGTGCACGGAGCGGATTTCAGCCCCGAAATGATCGCCCATGCACGGGCGCTGAATGGCGATCTCCCGGCAACCTACGGCGTTGGCGATGCAATGGCGTTGCCGTTTCCGGATAACAGTTTTGATCTGATCGTATCCTGCACGGCGCCCAACAATTTTCCCGACCTGAACATTGCCCTCGATGAAATTCGTCGAGTGCTGCGACCGGGCGGCGCATTCTGCGCGACGATCATAAACAGCGAGGAGACGGCACGCTTTGCGCGCTATCTCTACTATTCCCCATATTATCTCGCGAAGCTTGTGCAGCGCATCGTGAAGGGCGCATCGAGATATCACCGCGTCCTGTTCTCTCGCCAAGAGATCGAAGCCCTGCTGCAGGGCCGCTTCAAGGTGATTGAGATATCCGGAATGAGACTCATTCCTGATTTCGTGCCGGAGTTTCCGCTGAATATCTGGCCGCCCTTGTTTCCGGTGATGTCGGGCTTGATCGACGCCACGCAGAGCCTTGATCATCGGCTTGCAAAGCACCCGACGTTCGGACGCCGTGCCCGCTTCCACCTCGTGATTGCACAGGCCGTGAAATGAAGCCGGGACGACAGCGTCCGAAATTCGTCGTGACCGTAGACGTCGAGGACTTCTTCGAACCGCGGCCTCCGATCGACACGTATCGGGGCCGCAGCGCCGGACGCGATCACGCAACCCCGCGCATCATGGATATTCTCGAACGACATGGCGGCCGCGGCACCTTCTTTGTCGACGTCCAAAATCGCCGGACCGTAAGCGAGGAGCTCGTTGCCGGTCTGACGCGCGAGATCGCCGAGCGTGGCCATGAAGTTGGCCTGCACACGCATCCGGCCTTCCCCGAGGGGAAGCGTGGATACGGAATGGCGCAGACGATGAAGACGCTGTCGCTCGAAGAGCAGCGCCTGTTCATCTCCGAAGGCGCGGCGCTGATTGAAGCCTGGACCGGCCGACGTCCTGTCAGCCATCGTGCCGGTGGCTATGGCGCCAACTACGATACGCTCGCTGCCCTGGAGCAAAACGGCATCGAAATCGATTCGAGTGTTTTTTACGGTTATCCGTACTGCGGACTCAATCATCCCCCGCTCACCGTGAACGCGGTCGTTCGGCATGGCGATGTGCTCGAAGTTCCCGTGACCGTGACGAACTGCGATCTTGCGCTCGGCCCCGCTCGCCTGCTGTCGCTGACGAAGAAACTCGATCCGGACTGGTGCAGTCCCGGCGAATTGCGCCGCCAGATCGATGCGGTCCTGGCGTCCGGTCAGGACATCATCGTGCTGTTCCTGCATTCCTATTCGTTGATAGACATCGAACGCGGATTTCGGCCGGACGAGCGCGCTTGCGCGGTGCTCGACGAATTGCTGGCCGACTGCGTCGGTCGCTTCGACGGAGAGATTGCAACGCTGGAGCGTGCCGTTCGCACCGTCGATCCAGCCTCGAGCCAGCAAGCGCTGGCCCAATCGCCACCAGTCGTTCGTTCTGACCTGCTGTTTCGCAACATTGAGCTGACCAGTTGGCTGATGCGAAAAGTACGACTGCGACACTTGAAGATTCTGGTCGGGCAACGCTAGCGGCCTAGCCTTTTGCATACACGAAGAGTAAATGGCTACAGCGCGCGTTTTTGTGGAAGGCCTTCACGCATGATGACCGGTCAGGGTCCGACTTCGGATCAAGATTTGCTCGACCGTGTTCGTGCAGCGTCCGATGCCCTCGGCAACTGGCTGGAGCAAAACGACTATGCTGGCAACGATCCTTACCAGCTGGACAACATCATTTCTCAGGTTGGTGGCCGGCCTATCCTCGGGCCGCTGATGCACTTTGCCCGGCGGACGCTGAAGCCCTACCACGCGCTGATCCCGAAGCGCCTCTTCCAGGCAGTCCCAGCCATTGTCATGCCGCAAGCGCTCGGAGACAGCCTCGCCGGTGAAGCTCAACAACCCGACAGCAAGGTATCGCGTCGCCGAACGACGAGGTTGCTAACCCTGCTGGAGGACACGCGCAGCCCGCTGGCCCGCAATGCGGCCTGGGGTTTGCCATTCACCTGGGGAGGGATGGGAAAGCATTCGAAGCATTGGCCGACCACGATCACGTCCACCATCGTGCTGACCGGTCTTCTCGATGCCATCCATCTGCTCGACCGCGACCGGGTGCTGGCGCTGCTCGAATCCGGCATACGTTTCATGCTGGAAGAGGCAGGCATGACCGAATTGCCGGAAGGCGCTTGCATCCATTTTGGTCCGGGCGACACGCGTCTGATCATCAACGCCAGCGTTGCAGCCGCAGGTCTGCTGGCCAGAGCCGGACGGGTGCTCGATCGCGACGATCTTGTCGCGCTCGCCGCGCGGGCGGCCTTGTTCGCCGCGCATCATCAGAATCAGGATGGCTCCTGGTTCTACGCGCCGGCGTTTCGCGATCACGCCGTCGACACGATCATCGATAGCCGGCACACTGGCTACATCATCGAAGGGCTTGTCGAAGTCAACGCGACGATGCGAGATCAACGTGTCGCGGATGCGATCGAGCGTGGTTGGGGTTACATGCAGGCCCAATTGATCGACGACGACAAGCCGCGCTGGAGCCCCGAGCAGACCTGGCCGATCGATTCCCACGATGTCGCACAGAGCATCCTGACTGCGCTCGCCTGCGAGGACAAAAATCTGGCAAAGCGCCATATGAAGTTTGCCATGGATCGCTTTTATGCCGGCGAAGGCAGGTTTCGTTACAAGGCATTCGAGAACGGCAACAACAACGACGCCGTCTTCATTCGCTGGACGCAAGCGCCGATGTACAAGGCGACCAGCAAATATCTGACGAGCTTTCCGGTCATGGAGCGTGGATGAAAGACCTCACACGCTGCTCGTTGCGAGCCGGACTGCGATGTCGCGCCTCGCTGGTCGAGAGCCCCTGTTGCGCCTCGAATCCACTTGAGAGGCACGGAACCTGATGCGTTTGCTTACTCGCAAGCGGTTGCTCTGGGGCGCGGCCTTCATGATCGGCGCTGCGGCGCTGTTCTATTTGGTCGGCCGCATTGATTGGCACACGCTACGGTCGATTTCGATCCAGGCGCTGCTCGTACTCTGCTTTTCGTCGATCGTCATGATCGTGCTGCATGCAGCAGGCGCGGCGACGCTGTTGGCGGGAATGCGTCATCCAGCCAGTCTGATGGACGTCATGATGGCCATGCTGGCCGCTGGCACGGTGAGCCTCGCCGGAGATCCGAAGCTCGGCGTGCCGGCGCGGCTGGCGTTCTACAAGATGCTGGCGGATATTCCAGTCAGCGTCGGCGCGGCTCAAACGACGATCGAAAGCCTGCTTTGGCTGTTCTTGATGGGGGCGGTCCTTGTTATTCCAGGCGGGTTGGCAGGTGATCGCACGGTTTCGCTATCGCTGGCGGCCGCGGGATTGCTGATCGCCGGCATCGCGGCCGTGGGACTTGGTCCTACGGTGTTGGACCGGATGTGGGTGCTCGGCCGGTTGTTTCGGGCCTCTGGGCCGATCCGTCAGTTCGTCTTCGATCTGCGAAGCGCGATGTTCGGGATCAAGCCGCTTGCGCTGGCACTCGCGACGTTTTGGCTTGCGACGACCTATGTGGTCGACGTGGCTTCAATCTGGTATCTCAGCCGCGCCTTGGGTGCTGATCTTCCCCCGGTGGCCATCGGCCACGCGATCGTCATTTCTTATCTGGCCGGAGCAATTTCACTGCTACCGTTAGGACTTGGGGTGCGCGACGTCACATTCGTGCTGCTGTTGCAGCAGGCGGGAGCTCCCGCGGAGACGGCTGCAGCACTTGCCCTGATTCATCGTACCGTGCGCACGGCCCTTCCGCTGCTGATTGGTTTCGCCGTCTCCGGGCTGATTGCAACGCGTTCTCGGCCCTAGATCGACTGTTTGCCATCCCCGCCTCGGAGCGCGGCGCCGTCGGAAACAACGCCAGATAACGGCCCGGCGCGAAGCACCTTGCTGATTTGGTGCGATCAAGCCAAGGCTCTGGCCTCGGGACGCAAGTGGCGACCGCATGGCGTCCACCCGCCGCGGCTTGCCTGAAAACACAAGATGGAGAAGGCCCGCAGCATGGTCGTGGCGCACCAATATCTCGATGGAACGCTTGAAGAATAAGTGGCGGCTCCTGCACGGGGCGACTACAACCTCCTCGAGTTCCGGCTTCGCGATAGGGGTATACCTTACCCCACGAACGGAATGCCGGCGCCGTATTTGCGCGATGGGCCAAACGACAAAGGGACAATGGCTTGAGCATTCCGTTTCTGATCGGCCAGTTCGTTCTAGCGTTCGGCTTGGCGAGGTTTTTCTACCTTTTTGACTTCGTGCTTCCAATTCCTCCCCTTGGACGTATCGCCTTCGGAGTGGCGACGACCGGCTTTTTCACGGCAAGTCTGCTGTTGCTGCTCACGCTTGTTGCACCCGGGCTGGCTCTTGGCGGGCACGCCAGCGCGCCTTTCATCGTCGGATTGGGGGTGCTTGTCGCGCTCTGGAAACGACCGGCGCCCCGTGGTCCGAAAAACCCGCACGCCTTGCGCGATCCGGTCGTTCTGGCTTCGGCAGCGGCCATATTGATGGTGGCCTGCATCATCGTGCCGCGCATCTGGTTCTATGGCGGCCAATTGACCGGCAATTCCGACGCAATGCAGTACCTTGCGGAAGCGCGGCAACTTCTTTCGCACCGTAGCTTCTTCGATGCTTCCGGAGTTGGAGGCCTTGCCGACGGAAGCCTGCGCGGTGATCCCCATGGACTGCTCTGGCCTGCGTACAATGCCTCGGCTCTGGTTTGGTCCGGCCTCGGTGGGGCTGGCTTGAGCGATGAAATGGTGCCGCGCGTTGCGTTCCAGTTGACGATCATAAGCTATATCGCGGCAGGCGTTGCCCTTGGCAGCGCCGCGCGGCTGCGCGGCCTCGCGATCCTTGTACCATTGCTGATTTTGGTGGTTCCTCTCATAGAGGGGGGGGCGATCGACGGCAGTCGTGACGCGTTCCGACTGACAGCTCTCTTGCTGCTTTGCACGTTTCTCGTCGCGCAGTGGCAAGACGGCATGCGTCACTCAGGCGGAGCAGCCGCGACATTGGGCGTCGCGCTCGGCAGCTGGGCAATGCAAGGCCACGCCCTGTCCATTGTGCTCGTGCCACTCATTGTCGCGCCCTGGACGCTTCTAAGCGCTTCGTTCAGACTGCCGCCGACGCGTATCGCCCTGATCACCGTGGCGGTGGCGTTGGGCTTTTGCCTTGGTGGTCTTCATGTCGCGGTCGCCTATTACATGACGGGCTCGCTCACGGGCGACAATGTCGACGCGGCCCAGGTTACCGCGGGCACGGTCTACGCACACGGCGTTGAATTGCGCGATGCCGCACGTATCGGAGAAGGCGCAAATTTAGCGAGCCGACTATCCACCAGCTTTGCCAGAGACTGTGGCTGGCCAAGCATCGCCGCGCTTGTTACACTGTTCGCAATGTTCCCCTTGTACTTCGTTCGGCGGGTTTCGGCTCGCGATGGCTCCGACGTCCGATCCGTCACCATCGACTGGCGCATCGGAGCAATGTTCGCGGCCTGGTTTTTGAGCCAAACGCTGCTGCTGTTGGGCGCCTTCGACACCGAACACTACAAGCTATCCAGTTGGACAGTATTGAATGCACGCTATGCGATGCAGTCTTACATGTTCGCTGCTCTGCTCGTCGCTTGGGGAATAGCGACGGTCCCGGCTGCACTGACCTCCACATCGACAAGCAAGGTGCGCCGCGACACTTGGACCGGAATCGCTTTGTCGTTGGCGATCATCGGTGTAGCGATCGTCACAACCAGCATCCTCGCCAAACGATGGGCGTACTATTCGACGAGCGGCTATCAGGCCGTTGCCAAGCAGTTGAACGCCTTGACGGCGAGCTTGCCACCAACGTGTCGCATATTGGCCGAGGATACCGGCATCAATTTCTTGGCTCAGCGGCCGGTTCTGCAACTCTACAGCAAATATATGCGCGACCTTCTAGTCGAACGCGACAAGGAAGAGCTCCAGCATAAACTGGATAGACGCGATATCTGTGCTGTCGTCCTGTATAGTGGGCTGTACGTCGATATGGCCGGGCCCACGGCGCCGCTTCTTGAACTCCTGGCCCCGCCGAACTTCAAGATGTATGGTGTCGGGGCCTGGCGCATCTACGTGCGAACGACGCCGTAACTGCAGCGATCATTGCATCACGAGCGCGCGGACATGGAGGGGCAGCACGCGCCCGAATCGGCCTAATCATGTCGCGGCAGGCCGGCGTGATGGACGGCAACACCACAACTGAAGGACCCTGCCCGCGCCTGCAAGATGGATGCAACGGCCGCCTCACTTCGGGAAACAGGCTCGTCCTGTTGCAGTTCAACTTTCACTTCCATCTTTCGACGATTCACCGACATGCTCACCCGCCGCCGCCCGCACGGTTGCAGAGAAGCTCATCGCGAAGGCGCGGACATTGTCGTCCTGATGCGAGACGAGACCTCGTATGACCGGTGCGCTATTGGTCTCCGAGAGCTGCATCAGATGATCCGCCAGTGCGACCGGATCATCGACGCCGAAATAGCGCGCAGCGCCGGCGGTCTGCTCCCGGTGCACGTCGATGTCGGACAGGATCATCGGAACGCCGAACGACTTCGCCTCCTCGACCGTCGTGCTCCAGCCCTCGAAGCGCGACGGGTTGAGCAGGGCGGTGGAAGCCCGCAACAGCGCGTAGACATGCGGCAACGGGATCACGCCGAGGTGACGAAAATGCGTATCGAGGCCGCGCCTCCGGATCTCGGAGTTGACCAGATCATAGTAGCCCGGCTCACGCCGATCTTCCGTGCTGCCTGATGCACAGACAACGACCTCGATCCCACGACGCTTCAGGATCGCCAGGGCGTCGACGACAAGCCGATGGTTCTTGTGGCGATAGAACTGATTGGGCAGATAGAAGTAGTTCGTCGGCAGATTGTACGCTGCGATGACCTCTGATGGGCTGATGTCCAGGAATGCGGCCGGCGGCTGGGTCGCGAAGCGAACGACGCTGACCCGGTTGCTGGCGTTTGGGTAGTAGGCCCTGAAATCGCGGAAGGCGCTCTCGCTGCTCAGCATGATGGTCCGCCCTGACGCGATCTGAACGCGAAAGCCAATCTCGCGGCGCCAGCGTGCCGTCCGCGGAAACAGCTGAGGCAGAGAATGGTGCTGCAGATCCGGAATCCACGCCACTGCAGGGATCGCCAGCCGCCAACCGAAGAAGCGCGCGGATTCAACCACAACATCTACATGCGCGGAGCGAAACGCCGCCGCGGCGCCGCGGTCCAGACCAAGCGCGAGTGCCGCAGCGAGACCCGGCTGCCCGTCGAACACCTCCGATCGGACGATCTCGACGCCCGGTATCGCATCAAGTTCCGCGAGTTCACTCTCGTCGGCCCGCGTCCCGGCAAAGGCGACCGGGGCGAACTCGCCGGGCAAAAACCGATCGAGCGCCGCGAACAGATTGCGCTGATAATTGTAGCCGCCGGCCCAAATCCGTCGCGAGATGTGATTGAACGCGAACCGCAATGGGCGGGGCGTCACGAAGCCTGCCCCTTGAACCAGGCCACGTAATCGGCGAGGCCCTGATCGAGCGGAATGCGCCAATCGAAGCCGATCTGGCGCAGCATCGCAGCATCGGCCAACAGGCTCATGGGATCACCGGGGCGGCTGACACCCGAGTGCCGCACGACCGTCTTGCTGCCCCACTGTCCGATGAGACCGGCGGCGATGTCGGCAACGCTCGTCCCCCGGCCCGAACCGCCATTGATGACCCGGAAGGCGGTCTCCTGTGACGACGACGTTTCCGCGACGCTTGCAAGCAGCCTCGCGACGTCGCGAACGTCGGTCCAGTCACGTATCTCGTTGCCGGTCCCCCCGAGCGTGAGCACCTGCTCCTTGGCGTTGAGCCGCGAGCAGATGTCCCAAAGCAATTGTTTGCGCAGGTTGGGCCCATACACAGAGAACAGCCGCACGACCGTGCAACGCAAGGCGAACGACCGCGCGTAACTCGCGCACAATTGCTCCATCATCAGCTTATGCTGCCCATAGGGCGACATCGGAGTTACGATCGCGCTTTCAGCGATCGGGCCGAAATGATCGGCGCCATAGACGGCCGCACTCGACGCCGCGATCACCGCGCAGTCTGGCGCGGATCCGCGCAGCCATTCGAGCAGCCGCGCCGTGCTCGCGACAGTGCGCGAAAAATCCTCGAACGGCCGTTCGATCGAGACGCCGACGGACGATCCGCCGGCCAGATGAAAGACACGCGTCGGCACCCCGTGCGCCGTCGCGAGCGCGTTGAGATTGGCTGCATCGATCTCACCGTTGATCCAGCTCTGCAAGCCGAGCCGCCGGGCTTCCGTTGCGTCAAGCGCGCCGTGTCCAATGCCATGCACCGCGTGATCCGCTCCCGCCAACGCATGTGCGAGATGGCGGCCGATGAACCCGTTCGCGCCTGTAACCCAGACGATCATCGCTCAAGCCTTGTGACAGACAAAGGAATAGAGCCGGCCCGGTCGGTGATCGAAACGTTCGGCCATCGACAGCAGCGAGCCGAACAGCCAACTTGGGGCAAGCGCAGTTCGCCATAGCGGAGCAACCGGAATCTTTTGCGACAACTTGGTCACGATCGCGGCTTTCAGGGTCTCCGACGTATAGGGAAACAGGTTGATCGGGCTTTGCAGCGGCGCCAGCGTGTCGACCGCGGAGAACCCTGCCTTGGTCAGCGCGCCGGTGTAGCGATCGAGCAGGAAGGCATGCTCGCCGCCGTAGAGGTGATGCAACGGATGCTGCGCAAGGAACTGCGGAAGGTCCGCCTCCTTGCTGATGACATGCTCGCGCGCCGCGATCAGCATGCCACCGGGCCGCAGCACGCGAAACATCTCCCGGCACGCCCCCTCGAGATCGCGCGTGTGGTGCAGCACAGCGCGGGCGAAGACGAGATCGAACGTCGCATCGGCGAACGGCAGCCGCTCGGAAAACTCTTCGACCACCTGGATCGGCAATTGCGTCTGTTGCGCCAGGCCGCGGATCGCCGCCCCTCCCACGATCGCGCTCGGGTCCGGTTCGAGCGCCGTCACGGCAAAGCCGGTTCGGGCGAGCGCGTAGCTCGCAATGCCGCGACCGGCTCCAACGTCGAGCGCGGTACCTGACCGGCCGGCGAGCAGCGTCGCGACCGCTTGCCACTCGGAGCTCCGGAAATAGCGTTCAGCAGCACCAACCAGCGGATCGTCATAGAACGCGTCGAGCACAAGCTGGCGCTGCTCCGGCTGATTGCGCAGCCAGACCACCGCGTCCTCCCAGGTGGTAAACTTGCGCTCACCGTTCATCGGGGCCAAGTTCCCTTACCAGCACGGCCGGATTGCCCGCCACGATCGAAAACGGCGCGACATCCCGGGTCACGACTGCTCCGGCCGCGACGATGGCGCCCTGGCCAACCGTCACACCGCGCAAGACCATTGCGCCCGCGCCGACCCAGGCGTCATCGCAGATCTTCACCGGGCTCTCGTCAAGCGAGATTTCGTTCGGATGTCCGCGCGTGAAAATCTGCTGGACCTGCCGGTGCCGCTCCGTCGCCCGGAGCGGATGCGTGAGATTGTCGAAAACATTCGCCGAATGCGAGATCAGAACGCGGTTGCCGATCTCGATCGAGGCGGCCGACCAGATCCGGGTTCCTTCGCCGACGTAGCACCACTCGCCGATCTTGATCTCCCCACCATGCGCAAAGGTCAGGAGCTCACCCAGGATGCGGCTATTGCGGCCGACGACGATCTTGTCGGAATCGCCACGGATGTTTCTGATCCTGGCATGGCGGCCGAGCGCCGCGTCCGCCTGCAAGCGGCACGTCGCGCGACCCATCAGACGCTGGATCAGATAATCGAGATTCATGCCGTCAACTGCAGGCACGCGACGGCGCGCGACGACGCCGCAAGGTCGTTGCCCTGCCCCTTGCCGGTGTGGATGTCGAAAACGGTGGCGTCGGCGAGCGCCTCGGCGCTCTGGCGCGACCAGCCTTGTCGCGAATAGCCGAAATAGTCGACATGGTGAGACACCGCGCCGAATGCCTCGATGATCCGCTCGATCATGGCAAGATCGAACACCTGATACCAACCGAGATTCTCGCGTTTGCCGAACGGCACCGAGATCAGGCAGGTGCCGCCGGGCTTGAGAATGCGCTTGAACTCCTGCACCGCCGGAACGAAGCCGTCCCGATCGGTCTCCGCGTCGCGCGGATCGCCCGTGTACAGCATCTGATTATCGAGGCCGATGTGCTCGATCGTCGAAATGCTGGCAACGGTGTCGAAGACCTGATCGCCGAACATCGTCTTCCGGAGATCGCCGAACACATAGGAGTAACCGTCGTGCCAATAGCACCGCCGCTCCGGTGCCAGCGTCATGATGGTGAGGTCCGCGCCGCGCAACGGCGGACGCTGCAGCAAGAAGTCGTGGTTGAAGGTCGATCCAGCGTCCAGCATCTTGCCGACATTGTTCAATCGGCCATAGACCCAAGGATATTCCACCACGCGCTCGTCCATGGCGACGCCGTAACCCGGTGGAAGCTCCTTTCCTGCCTGAAGCAAGCCGGCGTCGATGGCCGCAGTAATCGTGTCGCGCTTGACCGTCTGATAGCCCGGCCCGAACGGCCGCGGCCGCAACCTGAACAGCGGCACGGCAAGCCCGTCGGCCACCCATTTCAGTTGATGGATCAAGTCACTTGCAGACATCATCTCGGCCCGATCGCCCGCCCACTGGCCGGCATTGTGCACCGTCTAGAGCCTTTTTCGTTCCGATGGAATCGGAACGGGGCTCCAGATTCTCGTTTCGGCGCATTTTCTTTGCGCGAAACGGCATCCACTTCGCTCGAAAAGCCCTCTAGCACGGCTCAATCCGCGCCACGAGATCGGTAAACTGGGCCCATTGCGAGGCCTTGCTGTAGGTCTGCTGCACGCGGCTTCGGCCGGATGCGGCGACCGCCGCCCATTGCGGCCAATCCTGCAGGCTGCTTGAAATCGCCTCGGCTGCCCGTTCCGGAGCGTCATAGGTGCGCATGGTCAGACCCTCCTCCATCGCCTCCGGATAGTTGCCGGAATCCGACACGAGCAGCGACCCGCAGCCCATCGCCTCGAAGCAGCGCATGTTGCCGCGGTCGTTGCCGGCCATGTCGATTGCGCCGTTGAGCACGATCTTGGCAGATCCGAACAACTCGTAGAGGTCCCTGCCGAACAACGGCAGCCGCGCTATTCGCGCGATGACGTCGGGTCTGCGGTGCTTTTGCAGCGGCAGCAACCGACCGACCGCGCTTTCGGCAAGCCGCGTCAGCCGCGACGCATCGAGGCAGAACACGACCTTGCGTTCAGCGGCCAGAGCCGCGACCTGTTCGAGCGTCCTGCCGCGCGCGCTGTGATGCCGCGAATATCCACCGACAAACGCCACATCGATCGGCCGTTCGCCGTGGCCGTACTGCTCCATGACAGGATCGATCGCGGGGAAGAACAGCTCCGCCCGGCAGCCTTTGCTACGCCACGCCTCCAGGATCGACGGGAAGTTTCCAAGCACCGCGCCGTAGGCGGTCAGGTCGGCATTGCCGGAGGGCGCCGCGCGCCAGCACAATGTCTTCTTCACACAGCCCGGAAGCCTGGCGATGAACGCACTCGGATAGCGTACCGGATCGAGATTGTAGAACACGTCGGTCCTGTGATGCTCGATCTGCGCGAGCAGAATGGCGTCGAGCGTCGGCGTCCCCTTCATGCCCTGCTCACGCGCCCACTGGCGCTGCAGCACTTCGTCGTCGCCATTGGTGAAGAAGGCTTCAGGCGCACCGTCGAGCACGGGCTCGAGAAAATGTGCCGCCCCGAAGCGATCGTGCAGGAACACGTCGCGACGCGCCGCAAAGGTTGACGCTTTTGCCGCAAGCTGGTTCAGCCGCGGCAGATAAGACGGATAGAGACCGCTATTCTGGAACAGGCGCATTGGTTATACGGACCTTGCCAACATCCATTTCATGTTCAGGTATGGCCAGATCCGGCCGACGGATTCCCAATCCCAGCTCTGCGATGCCGTCAAGTGGTCGACCGTCTTTCGAAGCGGTGCTTCGTCGACGAACTCGGCAAACGCCGGCACATTGCGATTGAGCAGCTCATTGGTCCAGCCCGCCAATGGCCCGTTCAGCCATTCCGGCATCGGCGAGTTGAAGCCGACCTTGCGGCGCGCGGTGCGGATGCTTTCGGGCATCAGGTTCGCCATCGCCTGACGCGCGACCACCTTGGTCATGCCGTCGGCCGATTTGCTGGTTTCCGGCAGCGCCATCGTGTAGGTCACCAGCCGCCAGTCCATGAACGGCATGCGCACCTCGATCCCGTGCGCCATCGAGAGCCGGTCGAAATTGCGCAGAATGGTCGGCAGCGTGGTCGAGTGGAACATGCGATAGAGACGCCGGTTCAGCGCGCCCCACGCGTTCGGCAACTCGTCATCCTCGGCGACCAGCGGCAGCGCTGCCGGCATCGCCGTCAGGCCTCCCCGCAGGAAATAGTGCCCCTGGCGCCTGATCATCTGCGCCCGCAGCAAGTCGATGCCGCGCTGCGCCAGCTGCGATCGTGACGCGAGCGCGGCGGCGGCATTGCGGATCCGAAATGCGGTCGACTGCCCCTCCTGCAGGTAGGCGCCCATCAATTCGTCCGCTCCGTGGCCGTCAAGCGACACGGTGACGTTCTGGCGCCGGAGTTCGCGATAGATCAGCCACGGCGCGCTCGGCAGCCCGATATAGACGTCGTCGTTGTCGTCAAGGATCCGATCAAGGTCAGTGAGCGCATCGGCGCGCCCGATCTCGAGAAAGCTCGGCGCCACATCGGCCCACGCGGCCGCTTCCTCCGCCATCGGCCGCTCGTCGTTGCTGGCGCCGGGAAAGGTCGCGACAAAGGCGTGCCGCCAGGCGGTCGAGTCGCGCGGTCCCATGCCGGCCTTTTCATGGGTCGCCATCGCGCAGATCACCGCGGACGAGTCGAAGCCGCCGGACAGGCAGGTGCCGATCGGAACGTCGCTGCGCATGCGCAGGGCGACGGAATCCTGAAACAGGTCGCGAAAGCGCGCGACGCGTTCGGATTCAGTATCAGGGATCGCGGGCAGATGATCCACGGTCCGCCACCAGCGGCGCACATGCACGCGCCCCTGGCGCAACCACATGCAGTGCCCGCCCTGCAGACGACGCAGTTGCGCGAACAGGGTGCGCTCGCTGCCTTCGATCCCGAACGGGTCAAGCAACAGCCGCCGCGCCACGTCGACATCGAGCGACGTCTCGACCAGCCCGCTCCGCGCGAGCGCCCGCTGCTCGGACGCGAACACGAACCGTTCGGATGACAACGCGTACAGCATCGGCTTGATGCCGAACCGATCTCGCGCGAGGAACAGATCATCCGTGACGGTGTCGTAGATCGCCAGCGCCCACATGCCGTTGAAGCGCAGCAGCATGTCCTCGCCCCACGCCTGCCATGCGGCAAGGATCACCTCGGTGTCGGACTGGCTGCGGAAGACCGCGCCCTTCGCCTCGAGCTCGCGGCGCAATTCGAGGAAGTTGTAGATCTCGCCGTTGTAGACGATCACATGGCGGCCATCGCCTGATGCCATCGGCTGATAGCCGCCCTCGCCGGGATCGATGATGGCGAGCCGGCGATGGCCGAAGGCGACGTTTCGCTTCGCGTTGAACCAGGTGCCCTCGCCGAACGGACCACGATGCGCGATCAGGCTCGTGAGCCGCGAGATGTCGGCTGGGTCCACGGGGCCGCCGCGCAGATTGACGATGCCTGCGATACCACACATGTCTAGGCGGCCTTGAGGGGCAAGAAGCGAGTGATGATGACGCGGAGGTCCCGCCAGCAGACGGCGCGATAGGGACCGAGCTGCGACACGGCAACGGCGGCGACAAAGATCGCCGCCGCCGACACGCCGTAGAGCGACACCACATACCACCATGACGGCGCGTGGTCGAACGACACATGGCCGAGCTGCGCGCGCAGCACCAGCGCAACCGCAATGCCGGTGCCGAGCGGGATCAGGACGAAATGCAGCATCCGTGACCACATGGCCGAGAGCCTGAAGGTTCGCCGCAGCAGCAGCACCGTGACGACCATCTGGGCAACCATCCCGACGCAGGAGCTCCAGCCGGCCGCCTGCCAGCCGAAATACGGCAACGCAATGGCGCTGGTCGCCAGTGTGAAGAAGCCGGTGACAAGCGAGATCAACGCGTTGAAGCTGGAGCGTCCCTGCGACAACAGATAGAACGCGAACACGTTGGCGCTCGACCCCAAGATCCCGCTGATCGCAAGCACCACCAGCACCAGCTGCGCCTCGGCGGCGACCTCGGCGCCGGTCCATCGATACAGCAGCGCCCCGGCAACCGGGATCAGGCCACCAAGCGCGCTCGCGGCAAGGACGTTGAGAATCCAGGACGAGCGAAGCAGCAGGTCGACCTTGCGATCGTCATCTTCTTTCTGCAGCGTGCTGAAGAATGGGAACAAGATCTCGCCGATCTTCAACACACCGATATAGACCGCCTCCTCCAACCGCTGCGCGACGCTGTAGAAGCCGACGAATTGCGGCTGCAGCAGCGCGCCGAGCAGGTAGCGGTCCGCCTGGCCGGCAAACAGCGCGCCGCTTTGCGCCGCGACCTGCCAGCCGCCAAGTTTCACGAGTGCACGCAGCGCGCTGCGATCGAGTGCGGGCCGTGCCAGCCAGTCGCTGATGGCATGCCGCGACCAGGCGAAGGCCATTAGGAGATTCGTCGCGAAGCCCAGGGCCTGACAGCCGAGGAAGGTCGAGGCGCGCGGCGCGTGTGGGATCAGCAGCAGCATCGACATCGTCGTCACCACCGTGCCGGCGATGCTGATCGACGCGATCCGCCGGTAATCCTGGCGCGCCGTGAACAGCGAGAGGAAGACCGCAAACAGGCACTGGAACAGCCAACCGGTACCGGCCAATGCAAAGGCAAGCCCGAGGTCGTCGGACGCCGGACCACCCAGGTGAAATCCCAATCGCGCGAGCGGCGGTCCGGCAAGGATGAGCAATGCTGCGATCAGGCACCCCACGGCGATGGCGAGCGCAAGGGCGGTCGAGAAGAAACGCCGTGCCTCGCCGCGATCGGACGGCTCCAACCGTTGCGCGAGTTCGCGCGCCGTCGAGAGGCCAAGCGCATTGCTGAACATCAGGGCAGGCGCGACGCAGGCAGTCACCAGGCCCGCAACACCGAAGGCGGCTAGGCCGAGCCGGAAGATCACGAATGGCAGAATCGCGAGATTGAGCAGCACCGCGACCGCGAACGCCGTCGCGTTCCACGCCGAATTGCCGAGCAGATGGGATGGACCCTTTTTCACCGCCATGCCCGCTTTCGGTCCATCGCCTTGATGCGCCTCAAGTGCCTCTTCCATAAGGGCAAAAACTCACTCGGATGGCGACGGGCTAGCAGCCGGCGCAGTGATTGTCGAGGGTTGGCGGATGGCGGGGCCTGTAAGCAGGTGTGGGGAAACCTGAAAGACAGCCGTGGCGGAGGCCGATCTGCACGGAACCATGCCTGTTTGTTTCCAGCCCAGTTTGTTGCCCGGGTAACAGTTGGAAAGGTCAGCCAAATTGTCTATGGCAGATAGGCAGTAGCCCCCAGAGCGGCCCGCCAAACAAGAGGTGTCTCAATGCCCTTTCCCCGCGCATCCCAAGCCCTGTCCCGGTTCACCGTGCTGGATTTGACCCGGGTCCGGTCGGGGCCGACCTGCGTGCGCCAGCTCGCCGACTGGGGTGCCAACGTCATCAAGATCGATGCGCTGCTGGAGGACGGCGGCGGCGAGCAGCCGGGCGGCCCCCGCGGCGGGTCGGACTTCCAAAACCTGCATCGCAACAAGCGCGCCATGACGCTGAACCTGAAAGACTCCAAGGGGCTCGAAGTGTTCAAGCGGCTGGCCGAGCAGGCCGACGTCATCGTCGAGAACTTTCGGCCGGACGTGAAGGCCAAGCTCGGCATCGACTATGAGAGCGTGCGCAAGATCAATCCGCGGATCGTCTATGGCAGCATCTCCGGGTTCGGCCAGGACGGCCCCTATCACAAGCGGCCGGGCTTCGATCAGATCGCGCAGGGCATGGGCGGCCTGATGTCGGTGACCGGCGCGCCCGGCGGCGGCCCGATGCGGGTCGGCATTCCCGTGGCCGACCTCACCGCAGGGCTGTTCTGCGCGATCGGCATCCTCACCGCCCTCCTCGAGCGCGACGTGTCCGGCGAAGGCCAATGGGTGCAGACCTCGCTGCTGCAGGCGCAGATCTTCATGCTGGATTTCCAGGCGGCGCGCTGGCTGATGGAAAAGGAGGTCGCCAAGCAGGCCGGCAACAACCATCCGACCTCGATCCCGACCGGCGTGTTCAAGACCACCGACGGCTACATCAACATCGCCACCACGGGCGGGCGGATCTGGGAGCGCTGCGCCCAGGCGATCGGCGCGCCCGAGCTGGTCACCGACCCCGACTACGCGACCGCACCGGCGCGCTCGAAGAACCGCGACGCGCTGAATGCACGAATCAACGCGCTGACGGAAAAGAAATCCACCGAGACCTGGGTGCAGGAGCTGAACGCCGCCGGCGTGCCGTGCGGGCCGATCTACTCGATCGACCAGATGTTCGAGGATGCCCAAGTCAAGCATCTCGGCATGGCCCAGCACGTCCCCAATGACGAGAACCGGCACATCCAGCTGGTCAGCCAGCCCGTGACGCTGTCGCGGACGCCGAGCAAGATGGCAGCGCGGCCGCCGGAATTCGGCGAGCAGACCGAGGAAGTGCTGGGCGAGTTCGGCTTCGGCCAGGACGAGATCGCCGAGCTGCGCCAGCGCAAGGTCGTCTAGAGATTCCAGTCTTGACGCGTTTTCTTCACGCGAACCGGTATCCACTTCGCTTGAAAACGCTATAAGGCCTCACGCCTTTGCCGGCCGCACCAGACGTGCGACGCCGGCAAAGGCCCGATCGATCACCGGCCAGAACAGCAGCACGATCGCCAATGTCGTGATGGTGCCGACCAGGCCGTTCGACCAGAACACCTTCATGTCGCCGCCGGAGCCGATCATCGAGAGCCGGAACGCGTCCTCGGCGCGGCTGCCGAGCACCAATGCGAGCGTGAATGGCGCAAGCGGGATGCCGATCTTCTTGAAGATGTAGCCGACGACGCCGAAGCCCAGCATCAGCCAGATATCGAACATCGCATTCTGGATCGCGTAGGCGCCGATCGCGCAGGACACCACGATCATCGGGGCTACGGCCGCGAACGGCACCCGCAGGATCGAGGCGAAGATCGGCACGGTGGTCAGCACCAGCACGAGGCCGACGACGTTGCCGAGATACATCGAGGCGATCAGGCCCCAGACGAAATCCTTGTGCTCGACGAACAGCAGCGGCCCGGGGTTGAGGCCCCACACCATCAGGCCGCCAAGCAGGATCGCCGCGGTCCCCGAACCGGGAATGCCGAGTGCGAGCATCGGCAACAAGGCCGCGGTACCCGAGGCGTGGGCCGCGGTCTCCGGCGCGAACACGCCCTCGATACGGCCCTTGCCGAAACTTTCCGGATCCTTGGCGAAGCGCTTGGCGAGGTTGTAGCCCATGAAGGACGCCGCGATCGCACCGCCCGGCGTGATCCCGAGCCAGCAGCCGATCACCGACGAGCGCAGCAGCGTCACCCAGTATTTCGGCAGGTCCTTCCACACCGAGAGCACGACGCGCAGGCTGATACTGGCGGCGTGCCCGCGCAGCGCCAGGCGCTCCTCCATCGTGAGCAGGATCTCGCTGATGCCGAACAGGCCGATGACAGCAACGAGGAAGTTGATGCCGCGCAGCAGCTCGGCGGAACCAAACGTCATGCGCAGCTGCCCGGACACCGTATCCATGCCGACGCCGGCAAGCAGCAGCCCGAGCGACATCGAGATCACCGTCTTGTGCTTGGCCTCGCGGCCGAGGCCGACGAAAGAGCAGAACGTCAGCAAATAGACGGCGAAGAATTCCGGCGGACCAAATTTCAGCGCGAACGACGAGATCATCGGCGCCAGGAAGGTGATCAGCAGCACCGCGACCAGCGAGCCGATGAAGGACGATGTGAACGCCGCGGTCAGCGCTTCGGCCGCCCTGCCCTGCTGCGCCATCGGATAGCCGTCGAACGTGGTCGCGACCGACCAGGCTTCGCCGGGGATGTTGAACAGGATCGAGGTGATGGCGCCGCCGAACAGCGCGCCCCAATAGATGCACGACAGCATCACGATGGCGGATGTCGGATCCATCGTGAAGGTCAGCGGCAGCAGGATCGCGACGCCGTTGGGGCCGCCCAGTCCGGGCAGCACACCGACGAAGATGCCGAGCACGAGCCCGACCATCATCAACAGCAGCGTCTTCCAGGTCAGCAGGACGGCAAAGCCGTGCAGCAGGAGACCGAAGGCTTCCATGTCTCGAAATCCTGTCGGTTAGCTCAGTAGCCGAAGGCCGCTTCGAGCGGCCCCTTCGGCATGATGACGTCGAATGCGATGTCGAAGGTCACGAACATCGCGGCGGTGAAGATGAAGGCGGTCAAGAGCGACTTCCACAGCGCGATCTTACCGACCAGTCGCATGAAGCCCGCGATCAGGAGAAAGCTCGCGACATAGAGGCCGAGATATTGGGTGGCGAGGCAGAACAGGAATGTGGGCACGAACACCGCCATCACCCGGCGAAGCTGGGCGCGGGTGACGAAGGTCTCGGCAGCTTCCCGGCGCGAGACGAAGGCAGCGCCCAGACCATAGAGGCTGGCGGCGCCGAGAATCACCGAGAGATAGAACGGAAAATAACCCGGCTGCGGCCCGGTCGAATCCCACGACGCGCCGGTGCGCCAATTGTCCCAGCCGACCACAAGTGCGAGCGCGAGCAGCAGCAGCGAGACGATGACATCGACCGCGCCGGTAGAGACGACGGCGGGCGAATTCTCTTCAGGCGCGGTCGGATCGTCGACGACGATCTCAAGTTCGGTATTGGACATGGACTGGACGGTCTGGGTTGCGAGGGCAACGATTGGGATAGCGTGCTGAACCAATCACCGTCAATGCAGCCTTCAGCTAACGCCGGAACGTTCGGGAAATGCGCTCGCAAGCGCAGCACGATTCGCACCGAGGACGCCGCGCTCGGTGATCAATCCCGTCACCAACCTCGCCGGCGTGACGTCGAAGCCGAAATTGGCCACCGAAGAGCCGTCCGGAACCACGCGCACGGTCTCGATCCGTCCGTCCGCCGTCCGCCCGGTGAGGTGCGTCACCTCGGCGGCCGCACGCTGCTCGATCGGAATCTGCCTGACGCCATCATCGATACCAAAATCGATGGTCGGCGACGGCAGCGCAACGTAGAACGGCACGTCGTTGTCATGCGCGGCGAGCGCTTTCAGATAAGTCCCGATCTTGTTGCAGACGTCGCCATTGGCGGCGACGCGGTCGGTCCCGACGATCGCAAGGTCAACCATGCGATGCTGCATCAGATGGCCGCCGGTGTTGTCGGGGATCACGGTGTGCGGCACACCGTGATGACCGAGTTCCCAGGCGGTGAGCGAAGCGCCCTGATTGCGCGGCCGCGTCTCGTCGACCCAGACATGGACCGCAATGCCGCGATCATGCGCCTGGTAGATCGGTGACGTCGCCGTTCCCCAATCGACGGTTGCAAGCCAGCCGGCATTGCAATGCGTCAGGACGTTCACCGGCTCGCCCGGCTGCTTGGTCGCGGCGATTTTTTCGATCAGGCCGAGGCCGTGGCGGCCGATCTCGCGGTTGATCTCGACGTCTTCATCTGCGATCTCGCGGGCGCGCGCATACGCCGCTTCCGCCCGGGCGGACGCGGCGAGCGGTGCGAGCGCGCGCTGCATCTCATCGATCGCCCACTTCAGATTGATCGCGGTCGGCCGGGTCGCGGCCAGCATCTTGCCGGCCCGGTCGAGCGCCGCATCGGAGGAATCGGCGCGCATCGCGAGCGCCATGCCATAGGCTGCGGTGGCGCCGATCAGCGGCGCGCCGCGCACCAGCATCGAGCTGATGGCCTCGCCGGCCTCGTCCGCCGTCTTGATCTTCGCAACGATGAATTCATGCGGCAATCGTCGCTGATCGATCGCACCGACGGACCAGCCGTCGGGCTCCAGCCAGATGCTACGAAAATGGCGTCCGTCGACTTTCATGCGCGCAAGACCCTTCCGGCGACGGCATCGAGCTTCGCAAGCAGCTGCGGATCGCGGGCCGTGGGCGCCGTGATCAGAGCGGTGTCCAGCGCCCGGTCCGAACCGATCGGACACGGCTCGTGCTCGCGCGGGAAATCCCGCGCCAGGCGCGCGACCAGCGCCTTGGCCTTCTCGGCGTTCGAATTCAGCACGCGGATGATATCCTGCACCGTCACTGCATCATGCGCCGGATGCCAGCAATCGAAATCGGTGACCATCGCCACGCTGGCGTAGCAGATCTCGGCCTCGCGGGCGAGCTTGGCTTCCGGCATGTTGGTCATGCCGATCACGGAATAGCCCTGCGCCTTGTAGGTCAGGCTTTCGGCGAGCGAGGAGAATTGCGGCCCCTCCATGCAGAGATAAGTGCCGCCGCGCGCGAACGCCATGCGCTCGGCCTCGGCAGCGGCGGCGAGATGCTTGACGAGCAACGGCGATACCGGATGCGCCATCGAGACATGCGCGACGCAGCCTCTGCCGAAGAACGAGCTCTCGCGCTTGTGGGTGCGATCGACGAACTGGTCGACCAGCACAAAGGTGCCCGGCGGCAGCTCTTCCTTGAACGAGCCGCATGCGGACAGCGCGACCAGATCGGTGACCCCTGCCCGCTTCAGCGCGTCGATATTGGCGCGATAGTTGATGTCGGACGGCGACAGCGCATGTCCCGGGCCGTGCCGCGGCAAGAACACGATCGGCAATCCCGCCATCTCGCCACGGCGCAGTGGCGCCGACGGTTCGCCCCACGGGCTTGCGATGGCTTCCTCGCGGACGTTTTCCAGGCCCGGCAGATCGTAGATGCCGGATCCGCCGATGATGCCGAGAACGGCTTTGGTCATGATCGCTCCTCACGGTCCCGCAACGGCGACGGAGGGGTGACCCAGCCCGATCGGGCTCGCCGGACGTTCGGCCATACTGCGGCGCAATATCGATGGGGCGGCGATGCGATGCAAGGCGATTTCGAACGGAAGGTAAAGCAATCACGGCGGTCATTCCGGGGCGCCCAAAGGGCGAACCCGGAATCTCGAGATTCCGGGTTCGATGCTTCGCATCGCCCCGGAATGACGGAAGACGTCACAACCGCGACCGCTATTTCGCGACAAAGCCCGCCGCGTTCATGAGCGAGGCATTGAGCTTGTCGTCATCCTCGAGGAACTCGACCATATCCTTGCCGGTGAGGAAGATCGGCTTCAAGGCCTGCTTCTCCATGTAGTCTTTGTATTCCGCCGTCTGCGTCACCTTCTGGAACAGGTCGGCATAGAATGCCTGCTGCTCCTGCGTGACCTTGCCCGGCAGGAACATCGCGCGCAGCATCAGATACTGCACGTCCAGCCCCTCTTCCTTGCAGGTCGGGATATCGTTCCAGGATTGCGTGTCGGTGACCTTGGTCTTGTAGGAGATGCGCTCCTTGTCGAACACGCAGAGCGCGCGAACCTGTCCGGCGCGCCAGACTTCGAGGTTCTCGCTCGGATTATTGACGTTGGATTCGGTGTGGCCGCCGACCAGCTGGGTCGCGGCCTCGCCGCCGGACTTGTACGGCAGATAGGAGAATTTCGCGCCGGTCTTCTGCTCCATGAACACGGTCAGCACGTGATCCTCGCGCTTGGAGCCGGTGCCGCCCATCTTGAACGGCGCGCTCGCAGCCTTCGCGGCCGCGATGAAATCCTTCACCGTCTTGGGGCCGGAGGCATTGTCCCACAACACAAACTGGTCGAGCGCGATCACCGACACCGGCGTGAGGTCGCGCCAGTTGAACGGAATCTTGGCCGACAGCGGCAGCATGTAGATCAGCGAATAGGCGATCAGCACCTTGTTGGGATCGCCCTCGCTGGACTTCATGTACATCAGCGCTTCCGCACCCGACGCGCCGCCCTTCAGCGACACCACCATCGGCTGCTTCATCAGATTGTTCTTCTGGATCGCCGCCTGCATCATCCGCGCCATCTGGTCGGAGGCACCACCGGCGCCTGCCGCAACCACGATCTCGACCGGCTTGCTCGGCTCCCAGCCGGCGAAGGCCGGCGTGCTCAGCAGCAAGGCCGCGATGGCTGCCGTGGTTTTCACAATCTGTCCCACGTGTTTCTTCCCTATCTATTTGTTCGGCTTCGCAAAACCGTCGAGGTGGCGGGTTCGTGTCATTGTGCCGAGAATGCAGGTGAGTTCAAGCCGCCGAACTGCCGCATGACCTATGACTTTGGAATGAGGTGGGTGTCGTTGCTTCGCTCGCATCGACAAACGGTGTCATCGCCCGGCTTGACCGGGCGATCCAGTATTCCAGAGGCAGTCGTTGTTGAAAGGCAGTCGTTATTGAACCGATGGGCCACGGCGTACTGGATCGCCCGGTCAAGCCGGGCGATGACAGATGAGGATGGGGACGCCGTTGCGTCCTCGCAGCCGTTACTTGCCCTTGAAGCTGGGCGCACGCTTGTTGAGGAAAGCGTCCATGCCTTCGCGGAAATCCTCGCTCATATAGGCGCGCAGGATCAGATCCTCGCCTTCGTCGCGCGACAGCGTGCGGCGGATACGGCGCACCGCTTCCTTGGTCACCTCTAACGTGATCGGCGCATGGCCAGCGACGAGCTGCGCGGTCTCGGTGGCGCGGCGCTGCAATGTTTCCACGTCGGGGACGACTTCGTTCAACAGCCCGAGCGCCAGCGCTTCGGGTGCCTCGACCAGGCGCGCCTTGAAGATCAGATCCTTGGTCCGTGCCGGACCGATCAGCGAGACCAGCCGCGAGATGTTGGACATCGAGAGGCAGTTGCCGAGCGTGCGCGCGATCGGGAAGCCGATCCGCGTTGCCTCGGTGCCGATGCGGATATCGCAGCATGCGGCAATGCCGGCGCCGCCGCCGGTGCACGCGCCGGCGATCGCCGCGATCACAGGCACGCGGCACTGTTCGAGCGTTCCCAGCACACGATCGATCCGCGCCTCGTAGTCCAGCGCATCCTGCGCGGTCTTGAACGCGCGGAACTGCGAGATGTCGGTGCCCGAGGCGAATGCCTTGTCGCCGGCACCGGTCAGGATCAGCGCCTTGATCGCGTGATCCTGATTGATGTTCTCGCAGATGGTGGCCATCTGCTCGTACATCGCAAAGGTTAGCGCGTTGCGGGCCTGCGGCCTGTTGAACGTGATGCGCGCGATCCCGTCCGCGACGGAGTAGATCAGGTCTTCGGTCGGTGCGACGGGCGCGTTCATGTCTCGCTCTTTCTGTTCTTTGCGATAAGATTTCAGGCCAGCCTACTCAAGCAACGGCTTTCGAGGCCTGCGACGGGTCGCGTCCCTTGAGGACCTCCATCGCCGCCAGCACGCCGCCGCTGCGATGCGGCACCTTGGCCAGATCAAGACCCATCTCGACGCCGGACAGCGTGCCCATCAACATCAAATCGTTGAAGTGGCCGATATGCCCGATCCGGAACACCTTGCCCTTGACCTTGTTGAGGCCGCTGCCGAGCGACATGTCGAAATTCTCGAGCACGACCTTGCGGAAGTGGTCGGCGTCGTGGCCGTCAGGCACGCGCACCGCGGTCAGCGCCGGCGAATGCGCGCCCTGTTCCTGACACTGCGTCTCCAGCCCCCAGACCTTGATGGCGGCACGCGTCGCTTCGCTGTGGCGCTTGTGGCGGGCGAAGACGTTCTCCAGCCCCTCCTCCTCCAGCATCTTCACGGCCTCGCGCAGGCCGAACAGCAGATTGGTCGCGGGCGTATACGGCCAGGTGCCGGCCTTGTTGATGTTGATGACCTCCTGCCAATCCCAATAGGAGCGCATCCCCGGATTGGCCTTGGCCACGGCAAGCGCCTTCTCCGACACGGCGTTGAAGCCTAGGCCGGGCGGCAGCATCAGCCCCTTCTGGGAGCCGGCGATCGAGACATCGATGCCCCAGGCGTCATGCTCATATTCCAGCGAGCCGAGGCCCGAGATGGTGTCGACCATCAGCAGTGCCGGATGCTTCAGCGTATCGAGGATCTTGCGGACGTCGCGCGGATAGGTGACGCAGGCGGTCGAGGTCTCGTTATGGACCACGCAGACGGCCTTGATCTTGTGCGCCTTGTCGGCGGCAAGCCTGGCTTCGATCTGCTCGAGGTCGGCGCCATGGCGCCAGTCGCCCGGAATGAAATCAACGTCGAGCTTGAACTTGTCGGCGATGCCGTGCCACAGCATCGCGAACTGGCCGGTCTCGCACATCAGAACCTTGTCGCCCGGCTGCAGCGTGTTGACGATCGCGGCTTCCCAGGCGCCGGTCCCCGACGAGGGGTAGATGATCACGGGCTGCTTGGTGCGGAACACACGCTGCATCGCAGAAAGCACGGCAAAGCCGATCTCGGCGAATTCGGCACCGCGATGGTCCATGGTCGGCATGTCCATCGCCCGCAGCACCCGGTCCGGCACGTTGGTCGGTCCCGGAATCTGCAGAAAATGCCTTCCAGTATGCACGGTCATGAGCGTCTTTCCCGGTCTTGCCTTGGTCGTGGTGAGCCGCTCGCATATCACTATCCGGAAATCGAAGCCAACCATATCAGCCCGTAACGGCCCACATGGCTTAACTTTTCTTCAGACAGCTCAGTGAGTTGACCTGGCATCCGTTGCCATGCCCCGCCAGCGATTACGCGCGCTCAGCCCGGGAAGCGCTCGAAGGCCGGAAGATCGTGAAGCAAGCCCACCCATCCAACGCGCTCGGCTGTCTGCACCTGAACCTTGGGCGCGATCGCATTCGGATCGTCGAGCGCGGCGATCCTGACCTGCATCATGCCCATCTGGTCGAGAATTCCGTTGCTGAAGAACAGCCCCGCGCCGCATGCCGGGCAGAACGAGCGCTGGCCGCTCTCTGAAGACGAATAAAGCTTCGGCTTCCCCTGGATCGAGACCGCGGCCCGCGGTACCATTGCCCATGCCAGCATCGGCGCGCCAGATTGCTTACGACAATCGTGGCAATGGCAGACGGTACTGAAAGCCGCCTGATGGGGGATCTCGAACCTGATCTCACCGCAATGGCAGCCGCCGCGAAGCATACCCAAGCTCAATACTCCTGACCTCTCTTCAAGATCGCATCCATGTCACCATTTTCGCCGGGTTTGTTCTCCTCCCGGCGGGGGGCAGACATGCATATCCGGCGGCGCCGGGAGGCACCTGCAGCCGCTCATTCGGCGGCCATCACCTTCCCCTGCACCGCCAGTTCGCTCGCCTCCTCGAACGGGCGCTCGGGGTGCATCAGGAACGCCGAGAAACCACCAAGCAGCAGCAGCCCCATCGACATCAGGAACGGCAGGTACCAGTTCCCGGTGGCGTCGATGACGAAGCCGGCAACCAGCGGCGAGACGATTGCCGCAAATGCCGAGCCGCTGTTCATGATCCCCGCGGCGGTGCCGGAATATTTCGCCGCGATGTCCATCGGGATCGACCACATCGGGCCGATCACGAGCTCGGCGCAGAAGAAGCCGGCCGACAGGCAGAGCGCGACCACCGTGATGTCGTGAACGAACAGGATCGGCATCAGCGACAGCAGCGCGCCGGCGAATCCCACGATCGTCACGCCGAGCCGCGCCAGCCGCACATTGCCTGTGCGCTCGAGGATGCGGTCGGAGATGACGCCGCCGATGCTGTCGCCGACGACGCCGGCAAAGAACACGCCGGATGCGAACAGCGCCGAGTTCTTCAGATCGAGGCTGTAGTTGTTCTTGAAGAACAGCGGCAGCCAGTTGAGGTAGAGCCACAGGCACCAGCCGTAGCAGAAGTACGTCAGCGTCACCGGCCACATCCGTTGCAACAGCGGTCCCCACGGCACCTTCGGCCGCTCGCCTTTCGGCCGCGGCGGCAACGTCGCAAGCTCGGCCGCGGTGATGGAGCCATGGTCGCCCGGTTCGTTGCGGAAGTACCAGATCCACGCAACGCCCCAGATCAGACTGACGATGCCGAGCGCGACGAAGGCACCGCGCCATGTCAGCCAGAGGATCAGCAGCGCAACCACCGGCGGGGTCACCGCGTTGCCGAGCCGTGCGAACGCGTGTGTCAGACCTTGCGCGAAGCCGCGGCGGTTCGCAGGCGTCCAGTACTGCATCGCGCGCGTCGCGGTCGGGAACGTCGCCCCTTCGCCGAACCCCAGCGCGAAGCGCGCGATGAACAGCGCGGCGAGACCATGGACAAAGCCGGTCATGATGGTCGCCGCAGCCCAGATCATGCCGCACCAGAACAAGGTCTGGCGCGGCCCGAAACGATCGCCGACCCAGCCGCCGATCACCTGGAACAGCAGATACGGATAGGCGAAGGCCGAGAACACCAGGCCGAGCTCGGTGTTCGATAGACCGAGCTCCTTCTGGATCTCGCTGGCCGCGGTGCCGATGTTGACGCGGTCGACATAGGTGATGAAATACATCACGCAGAGCATGGTTAACACGACATGGGTGGCCTTGAACCGAAGCCTCATATCCCTCCCCTTCCCTGATCCGCGGTTTTTCTGAGCCGTTGGCGTGCGGGATGCCGTTGGTCGGCGCTTAGGTGCTGACCACCTTCAGATGCGACGCGTTGCGTTGATCGCGCTGCTCGAGCAGCCGCATCGCCGCCTCGACGCCGCCCGAACGGTGCGGCACGCCGGCAACCGACAGCCCCATCTCGACGCCGGTGAGCGCGCCAAGCAAGGTCAGTTCATTGCACTCGCCGAGATGACCGATGCGGAACACCTTGCCGGCGACCTTCGACAGGCCGGCCCCGAGCGACATGTTGAAATTGTCGAGCACGGCCGTGCGGAACGCATCGGCATCATGGCCGGGCGGCATCATCACTGCGGTCAGCACCGGCGAAAACTCCGACGGCTCCTGGCAGAGATTCTCGAGCCCCCATTGATTGACGGCCGCCCGCGTCGCGGCGGCCAGCCGCCGATGGCGCGCGAACACATTGTCGAGCCCCTCCTCCAGCAGCATCGCGATCGCCTCGCGCAGCCCGTAGAGCAGGTTCGTCGCGGGCGTATAGGGGAAGAAGCCCTTGGCGTTCGGCTTCAGCATTTCCTCCCAATCGAAATAGGAGCGCGGCATCTTGTTGGTGCGCGACGCGGCGCGGGCCTTCTCCGAAATGGCGTTGAAGCCGAGGCCGGGCGGCAGCATAAAACCCTTCTGCGAGCAGCTGACGCTGACATCGACCTTCCACTCGTCGTGCCGGTAGTCGACCGAGCCGAGCGAAGAGATGGTGTCGACCATCAACAGCGCCGGATGCGCGGTGCGGTCGATGGCGGCACGGATGTCGGCGATCCGGCTGGTCGCGCCGGTCGAGGTCTCGTTGTGGACGACCATCACCGCCTTGATGCTGTGCGCGGTGTCGGCGGCGAGCCTTGCTTCGATCAACGCCGGATCGGCGCCGCGCCGCCAATCGCCGGCAATGAAGTCGACCTCGATGCCGAAACGGCCGGCGAGCTGCCGCCACAGCGTGGCGAAGTGCCCGGTCTCGACCATCAGGACCTTGTCGCCGGGCGAAAGCGTGTTGACGATCGCGGCTTCCCAGGCGCCGGTACCCGACGACGGGAAGATCACCACCGGGCCTGCGGTCTGGAAGATCTTGCCGCTTCCCTCGAGCACAATGCGGCCAAGCTCGGCGAACTCGGCGCTGCGATGGTCGATGACCGGCATGTCCATCGCGCGAAGAATGCGATCCGGAACGGGGCTCGGCCCCGGAATCTGCAGAAAATGGCGTCCTTGATGCATGAGAACCTCCCAATCGCCGGATTTCGGCTCCTTGGGTAGCCATTTTGCATTCATTTTTTGTATTATCAATCGAATTTTGGTATTCGATTGTGGAGATCGACGCGACCGCGCCGGCAAATTATTGTTCAGAATATGAAATCTGCGATTCCCGAGACCGGGGTTCCAATCACCCAACCCGCCGCCGGCAACGGCAGCGACCGCCATGAAGTCTCGCTTCACGGCGAGATCCTGCTGCGGCTGCGCGACTACGTGGTGGAAGGCAACATTCCCGAAGGTGCTCGCGTTCCGGAACGCCAGCTGTGCGAAATGCTGGGGATCTCCAGGACGCCGCTGCGCGAAGCGCTCAAGGTGCTGGCCGCCGAGGGCCTGATCGAGCTGTTGCCCAACCGCGGCGCGCGGGTGCGCCAGCTCAGCCAGCGCGACCTCGAGGAGCTGTTCGACGTCATGGCCGGGCTGGAGAGCCTGGCCGGACGGCTGGCCTGCGAGAGCATCACGGACGAGGAAATCGCCGCGATCGAGCGGCTGCACTACGAGATGTACGGTCACTATCTGCACCGCGACATGCACGGCTATTTCCAGACCAACCAGCAGATCCACGAGCGCATCGTCGCGGCCGCGCGCAACGAGACGCTGAAGACGACCTACGCCAACTTCGCCGGCCGGATCCGGCGTGTGCGCTACTCCGCCAATTTCGCCCGCAAGCGGCAGCGCTGGGCCGAGGCGATGCGCGAGCACGAGGCGATCCTCGATGCGCTGCGCCGCCGCGCCGGAAGCGAACTCAGCGACATCCTGTTCGCCCATCTGCGCAACAAGCGGGGCGCCGCCCTCGAGCACCTCGCCGAGGCGCCGGACGCCGCCCCAGAGACGACGCCTCAGGGCAGCTAGTTGCTCATTTTGAATTCATAATGTAATTCTCGGCTCAATCGAATGAATAATTCCCGGGCAATATGGATTGCGCCGCGGATCACATCGGATCTGGGATGAAGAACGCCTCCTCGCTCGAACAGCGCCTGCGGTCCGAACTGACCGGCGACGTCTTTTTCGATGCCTTCAACCGCGGCCGCTACGCGACCGATGCCTCGTTCTACCAGATCATGCCGGCCGGCGTGGTGGTGCCGCGCACCGTCGACGAGGCGCTGCGGACGCTGGCGATCGTCCGCGACGCCGGGCGGATCGTCACCCCGCGCGGCGGCGGCACCTCGCAATGCGGCCAAACCGTCAATGACGGCATCGTGGTCGACCTCTCCAAGCACCTGAACCGGATCCTCTCGCTCGACGTCGAGAACCGCATCTGCGTGGTCGAGCCCGGCATCGTGCTCGACGATCTCAACCGTCAGCTGAAGAAGCATGGGCTGTGGTTTCCGGTCGACGTCTCGACTGCGTCGCGCGCCACGATCGGCGGCATGGCCGGCAACAATTCCTGCGGCGGCCGCTCGTTGCGCTACGGCACCATGCGCGACAATACGCTGTCGATGGATGCGGCACTCGCCGACGGCACGCTGCTGCATTTCGGCGAGGTGCCGCGCGACCTGACGCGGATCAATACTCCCGACAGCGGTGAGAGGCTGTTCCGCGACATGCTCGACCTCGGCGAGCGCGAGGCGGCCGAGATCGCAGACAAATTCCCCAAGGTGCAGCGCCGGGTCGGCGGCTATAATCTCGACGCGCTGGTGCCGCGCAACGCGCCGAACAACATGGCGCATCTTCTGGTCGGCTCGGAAGGCACCCTCGCCTTCACGACGCAGGTCGAGCTGAAGCTGTGGCCTGTCATCCGCAACAAGGCACTCGGCGTCTGCCATTTCGGCAGCTTCTACGAGGCGATGGATGCGGCCCAGCATCTGGTGAAGCTGCGGCCGATCGCTGTCGAGCTGGTCGATCGCACCATGATCGCGCTCGGCCGCGAGATCGCGATGTTCCAGCCGATCATTTCCGCCGCCGTGCGCGGCGACCCGGACGCGATCCTGGTGGTCGAGTTCGCCGAGGAAGATCGGGCCGACAACCTCGCCCGCCTGAAGCAGCTCGGCGAGCTGATGGCCGACCTCGGCTTCGGCTGGGACAAGCCGCAGCGCAAATGGGGCGGCGTGGTCGAGATCGTCGAGCCCGCGCTGCAATCCGGCATCGCCGATTTCCGCGCGGCCGGACTCAACGTCATGATGTCGATGAAGCAGGAGGGCAAGCCGGTCTCGTTCGTCGAGGATTGCGCGGTGCCGCTGCCGCATCTCGCCGATTATACCGAACGGCTCAATGCCGTGTTCGCCAAGCACGGCACCCGCGGTACGATGTATGCGCACGCCTCCGAAGGTTGCCTGCATGTGCGCCCGGTGCTCAACCTCAAGCTTGAGAAGGACGTCAAGGCAATGCGCGCCATTGCCGAGGAGGCCTTCGCGATGGTGCGCGAATACAAGGGCTCGCATTCCGGCGAGCACGGCGACGGCCTGGTGCGCTCGGAATTCCACGAGACCATGTTCGGCGCGCGCATCGTGGCAGATTTCCGCGAGATCAAGCAGCGCTTCGATCCGGACAATACGCTCAATCCGGGCAAGATCGTCGATCCGCCCAAGATGGACGACCGCTCGCTGTTTCGTTTTTCGCCGGACTATCGCGTCGGCGAATTGAAGACGGCGCTGGACTGGTCGGCCTATCCCGGCGCCGGCGGCGGTTTCCAGGGCGCGGTCGAGATGTGCAACAACAACGGCGCCTGCCGGAAACTCGAAGGCGGCGTGATGTGCCCGTCCTATCGCGCGACGCGCAACGAGAAGGACGTTACCCGCGGCCGCGCCAACACGTTGCGGCTGGCGATCTCGGGCCAGTTGGGTGCGGACGCGCTGGCCTCCGACGAGATGATGGAGACGCTGAAACTTTGCGTCTCCTGCAAGGCCTGCCGCCATGAATGCCCGACCGGGGTCGACATGGCCAAGATGAAGATCGAGGTGCTGGCCGCCCGCGCCGCGACGCATGGCCTGTCGCTGCGCGACCGGCTGGTCGGCTATCTGCCGCGCTATGTCGATCTCGCCTCGCGCTTCGCGCCGCTCGCGAACTGGCGCAACAAGAGCCCGCTGCTACGCACGCTGTTCGAGAAGCTCGCCGGGATCAGCGCCAAGCGCGCGCTGCCGGCGTTTCGCCGCGACACCTTCCGGCCGGACGCCGAGGTGCTGGGTCCGCCTGAAGGGCGCGAAGTCGTGCTGTTCGCCGATACGTTCAACCGCGGCTATGAGCGGGAAAATCTCGACGCCGCGATCGAGGTGCTGGTCGCCGGCGGCTACCGCGTGCATCTGCCCAAACCGTCGGACGGCCGCCGGCCGCCGTGCTGCGGACGGACGTTCCTGTCGGCGGGTCTGGTGGAGCAGGCCCGAGCCGAGCTCGACCGGCTGGTGGCGACCTACGCGCCGTTCGCGGCGCGCGGCGTGCCGATCATCGGTCTCGAGCCGAGCTGCCTGCTGACCCTGCGCGACGAGCTGCTGTCGCTGCGTTCGGATGACGCCGCGAAGGCCGTCAGCGCGCATGCCCTGCTGTTCGAGGAATTTCTGGTGCGCGAGGCCGAGGCTGGACGCCTCGCCCTGCCGCTCGGCGCGGTCGCGGGCAAGGCGGTCGTGCACGGTCATTGCCATCAAAAGTCTTTCGGCGCGTTCAAGCCGGTGGAGAAGGTGCTGCGCCTGGTGCCCGGTCTCGACGTCAAGACCATCGAGTCGAGCTGCTGCGGCATGGCCGGCGCGTTCGGCTATGGCGCGGACACCTATCAGGCCTCGATCGAGATGGCCGAGCTGTCGCTGCTGCCTGCGGTGCGTGGCGCGGATCAGGACACGCTGATCGTGGCCGACGGCACCTCCTGCCGGCACCAGATCAAGGACGGCAGCGGACGCACGCCGCTGCATGTCGCCAGCGTCTTGGCGATGAGCCTGAAACGTGCGACATCGAAATCCGACCAATCATTGCCGACAAAGGAAGAGGCCCATGGCTGAGCTCACTCTCGAAACCGCCCGCAAGATTCTGGATGCCGCGCTCGCCAAGGGCGTCGAGAAGAAGCTCAAGCCGCTGGTGGTCACCATCCTCGACGCCCGCGGCGCCGTGAAGGTCACGGCGGCGCAGGACGGCACCAGCCTGATGCGGGCGGAGATCGCCCACGGCAAGGCCTATGGCGCGCTGGCGCTCGGGATGGGATCGCGGGCGCTGTTTCAGCGCGCGCAGGAGCAGGCCTATTTCATCGACAGCGTGAACACGCTGGCGCAGGGCCGGCTGGTGCCGGTCCCCGGCGGCGTCCTGATCATGGACGGCTCGACCCTGCTCGGCGCCGTCGGCGTCAGCGGCGACACCTCAGACAATGACGAGATCTGCGCCGTAGCCGGCATCGAAGCCGCTGGCCTGAAGGCCAACGCGGGCTAATCCGCTCCACTTCGCTCCAGCGGTCTTTGGAGTCAGTGAGCCTGGGGAGCTGATGCTGTCGATGATGCCGGTAGCTGGCATCATCGTGGTGTTCCGGGGAACCGAGCGAAAATTGTCTCGTTGCTGCTTCCCTATTCGCACCACCCGGACAAAATCATCACGAGCGCGACCGTATCTGGATTTGGCGCCGGTGCGAGCGTCGCGCCCTCGGCTCTCCACGCCATCTCAATATTCGGAACACCGTTCACTAGACCGACCGGTGCATGGACGATCAATGTCGACATGTAGCCGCCATCGAAGATCGGTGAGAGCGCCCATGTCGAACCCGGAGCGCGAAACCAGGCGTAGACCGTCGCGGTCCACTGGTTCGGACCAGTGATGTAGGAGTTACCGGTCAGGATGACCTCCTTCGCTGTGGCGGGAATGTTGAACTGGGGCCAAAGCGGGATTTGTGTCCATGTGTTCGCGCAGGCATCCTTCGGACCTGTTCCATCCGAACAAGTCGCTGGCGTTGTGTTCGGCGCGAAGTTGCATGGATGAAATTCATAGGGAGTGCCGTCATACCCCGGGCACACGCCCCAATTCGGCAAGCTCGTATTGTTGAACACGATGGTCGGGTCGCGGACATTGTTCGGATTGAAGTGCCATGTCGTGCAGGTGTTGGTCCAGTTGGTCTGAGCTGCAAACGCTGGCGCGAAAGCGAGCCACGTGACAAGCGTGACGATCAATTTACGCATCTACGGCTTCCATCCTCGACGATGATGATGCTGACAGAGCCTGTTCTCACGAACAATGCTCGCGAACTGCCTCGTTGACCTCATGACTAGTGCCTTCGTGTCACGGCACCTGCAGGCCTGTCTTCATGGACAAGCAACGTTTTTCGCCGCCGCGTCGACCCAGCGATCCGAGCGCTTGTAGTAGGAATAGCCGTTTGAATTTGCCGCCTGAATGGAGAGATTTCCGGGCTGGGTCGGATCTCCATAGCAAGCAAGCGTCCCCACCGAGTCAGCTGGGTCGCAAGTTGGCCTTGAGCTGCATCAAACTGAGCTTCCGTCGTCTGCGTCGCAGCCGACGCGATCTGATTGAGCTGGTTCGTAGAAAAGAATTGCAGTTGCAAACCTGGTTGCGAACTAGATGGCGCAGACGCCTTCACAGAGAAGCTCAATACGCAAAGCACAAACGTCAGCACCAGCCTGAGCATTGGATCCCTCGCGATGGCTTAGAGAGATTTCAAACTCTTCTTGTTTCGATCCAAATATTCTATCTATAATTGATTGTCTGCACACAATCATCCAAATGTTGTAACAGTATGATGACAGGACAGAAGAGATCGCCGCTGGTTGTCTACATGAGAAGTGGCTCGATCATCTACGAAGCCTTGAGAAGCCAGCGTCGTGGATCTGACATTTGCGTAAACTAGCCGAACGCTCGCGTAGCCTAGTGTCGCACGCGTATTTGGCGATTGAAGTCCCTCCCTCAAATCCTCGTTCTTTATCCTGATCAACTTCTGCTTTGGACAATACGACAAGCGGCTACGCACTTCCGTGCATCAATCCGAGATCTACAGGACAGCAAAAATGAACCAGAATGCCCGCCGCACTCGGCGCAAAATGACGCCTCTGGCCAGAGCCCGATCTCAAATTGCCTTCCTGTTGTCTTCCCTGCTGCTTGCCTTCATCGTTGCGAGGCCAGCGCACGCTCTCAGCTCAGATCCATGCAGATTCCCCGGAGCCGGTCCGACGAGTTGGGATCCGGCAGGAACCATGAACCGGTCGTTCGATCCGGCTTGGGTAAGTGCGATACGGCAGAGCCCCGCCGTGTTCGCACAGTTGGTGGGCGCTCCCGGGGCTTCAAATACCCAATGCCTGAACGCGCTCAGTATGTTCCTGAAGGCCAACAACAGCTCCCTTTGCGGTTCGCTAGCGCCGGACGGCCTCAAGCTGATTGTGGCGACCGCCTTCTCTTATGAGTCCGCATCCTACGGCAGTTCGCGCGCAGCAGGCTCTGCATCGAACCTTCTGAACAACAGCTACGTGTCGCAGAGTGGCGACTATTTGCTGTCTTGCAGCCAGTACGTGTCGCTGGCCATACGTCTTTACTACTGGATTTATCAAGCCTCAGGAATGAGCCCACCCGCCGGGATAAAGATTCACACCGTGGGATGGCGGTCCGACCCGACGACCCCAAACCCCGTCGGCAATCACGCCCAATTTTTTGTGACGGGTGTCGGGCCGAACATGCTCCTCGACCCCACTGCTAATGTCATCGCTAGTACAACACTTAAGAACCACTTGAACGGGACTCTTGTTTCTCCCAATCAGGTCGTGAATGGCATCAGCCTTCGTTCCATAGCGTCGTCGATCCCGAGCTTTCCTGCGACGGTGGTCGGCTCGCTCACGAGTACGAATGGCGGTCACTATCAGGGCGGGAAATTCCTGATGTATTCCCTGCTGACCGCATTCGCGAGCGATCCGACGGAAGCTCAATGGGTGGTCGACGCTGGAACGCCTGCCTTCGTGGACACGGTCGTGCCAGGACCATCGGGCGACTATTACTACAAGACGGGGGCCGGAGTGCTATGGCAGGTTGATAGTACTGGCATCACGTTGGCTGGCCCCGGTGTTGCCGCGATTGCAGCGGGGCCAGGACCATCATCAGTGTTTCAACTGACGAAGGCGGGTGCGCTTTGGCAGCGCACGCCGTCAGGTTGGGTTTTGGCGGCGGGTAGCGGAGTCGCTCAGATTGCGAGCGGCCAAGGTGGCGCCGCCATCTACGAACTGACATCCGACGGTCGCCTGTACGTGCTGACGACCACCGCTAGCTGGACCCAGGTGCGCACCGGTGTGAAGGCAATTGCGACGGGGATGAACGGCCAAGGCCTCTACGTCGTCTATTCATCGGGGCTGTTCTCGATCGTCTCGTCCAGCGGGGAGACGGTAGCCTCCTATTCCGGAATTGTCGGGGTGACGAGCTTGCGGCAAGGAGAGTTCGTCGCATACTGGAGCTCAAATGGCCTCTATCTTCATTCGACCATTGGCGGCGCGTTCGGCCCGATCAACAGCCAGCTGAGCAAATTGCTCGTAGGCGTCGGCCAACAAACTCTTGACGTCCTGCAGACTGACGGACGGGTGTGCACCGGAAATCCAGTCGGCAACCCCACGGGCAGTCCGCCGCAGTACTTCCTGAGCTCCGGGATCAACCTGGGCAGTACTTTTTCGCCTTGCGTATCGCCACCGAACAATATCGGCGGTTCGGTGTATTCGTCGATTCAGCTTATCAACGACGGTGTCTACCTTCAAGCGACGCCGGCCGGCGGCGGGAATGCGATAATTGGCCAAGCCACCTCTTTTTAGCCGCTCGACACAGCGTTCTGATCAATTGGCTTGGGATTTCGAGAGCGGGTAACCGCTCTCGAACGACGAGTATGACCCTATCTATCGCCCGGTCCAGGTCGGCTTGCGCTTCTCGCCGAACGCCTTGGGCGCCTTCCTTGGCGTATTCGGTCATCGCGAGCAGTGCTATCTAGCTTTCGGTGTAGCGATGCTCTCGTCGAACGGCATCGACGCGATCGCCCGCATCGCATATTTGCCGCGACGGATCGCAGTCGTTCGCGGAGGCTCTTCAACCGGAACGCATCGCGCGGTGCGTTTCGGCTCTCCCCGCAGACGGGCCGTTGCGAGCAAGCGGAGCACTATTTCGGAATAATGGAAATAGAGCACTGATTTGCCCGACGTGTCAAGCTGCCGCGTCGAACGCCGGCAGCCGCCCAGCTACTTTGCATGGGGTTGTTTTCGATATTTTGATACTGCGCGCCTGAGAGGACGTGAAGCTTTGTCCTTATCCACTGTTGTCGTCGCCCGGCCTGTGCGCAATTGCGCACATGGACCGGGCGACCCAGTACGCCGCGGCCTATCGGCTCAAGCACAACCGTCTCTGGAATACTGGATCACCCGCATGCGCGGGTGATGACACTGAGCAAGCCAATTCCGTCACCCTGAGCGGCCGTATGCAGCGAGGCGAAGCGGCAGAGTGATGCCTCAGCGTCCGGTCCAGGTCGGCTTGCGCTTCTCGCCGAAGGCCTTGAGGCCTTCCTTGGCGTCCTCGGTCATCGCGAGCAGCGCGATCTGGCTTTCGGTGTAGGCGATGCTTTCGTCGAACGACATCGACGCGATCGCCCGCATCGCGTATTTGCCGCGACGGATCGCAGTCGGTGACTTGTCGACGATGCGGCCGATCAGCCAATCGACCTTGGCGTCGAGCTCGGCTGCCGGCACGACGTAGTTGAGAAGACCCGCGGCCTGTGCGGTCTTCGCATCGAACGGCTCGCCGGTCAGCGCCCATTCGTTGATGAGGCGTGTCGGGGCGATCGATTGCAGCAGGCTCAGCACCTGCATCGGAAACACGCCGACCTTCACCTCGGGCAGGCCGAAGATCACCTGGTCGGCGGCCACCGCCATGTCGGTCATGCACAGCAGGCCCATGCCGCCCGCCATGCAGACGCCGCCGACCCGCGCGATCGCGGGCTTGGTCGCGTTCTGCGACAGCCGCAACAGGTCGGCATAGTCGACATTGGGACGCGAGAAATCCATCGAGAACGCCGCGCCGCTGTTCTGCAGATCGGCGCCGGCGCAGAACGCCTTGTCGCCCGCGCCCGTCAGCACGATGACGCGCACGTCCTTGTCGTCATGCGCCTCGCGATAGCCCTTGGCGATGCCCGCGATCACACCGGCATTGAGCGCGTTGCGCTTGTCCGGGCGGTTGATGGTGATCCAGTACGCCTGCCCGCGCTTTTCGAGAAGAACGCTGTTGTCGGTCATGTTTCCTGCCTGTTTCTTGCCTGTACGCTGGTGTCAGCGCACATTTGCGGCAGGATCGGCGCCGACTGCAAGCAGGATTTATGCGGCGGCGGACGCCTTCCTGATCCAGACCTTGTTGTCGTGGAACGCGGCGCCGCCAAGCGGCGCGACGGCCTCCGCCCCGGTCAGCATGTTGATGCCGCGGCCGCCGATGTGAGACTTGTTCGGATGGATCGACTCGGCGATCAGCACGCCGCGGCGAACGCCATCGAACAGTTTTGCGGTCAGCGTGGTCTCGCCACGCATGTTGCCGAGCGTCACGGCCTCCCCGTCGGCGATCGAAAGCGCGGCCGCATCATCAGGGTGGATCATCACGGTCGGCGCGCCTTCGCGGGCCTGCGACGACGGCGTTTCGTTGAAGCTGGTGTTGAGGAAGCTGCGCGACGGCGACGTCGCGAGCCGGAACGGATGCTGCGCGTCCGCCTCCTCGATGATGGTCCAGTGGTCGGGCAGCGAGGGCATCCTGTCCCACGCGCCCATCAACCCGCCCGCGCCGACCGGGACCTTGCCCCAATCGACCTTGAAGTGGAACTTCTTGTCGGAATGAGCAAAGCCGTCGAGATAGTGCGAGGTGCGGAAATCCGGCTGCAGATCGCGCCAGATGTCAGCCTCCAGCGTCTCGATATCGCCGTGCCCGCTTTTCCTCAAAGTTGCGTCTATCAGCTGACGCGGCGTCATGTCGAAACCGGGATGCACAGCATTGAGCCTGCGGCCAAGCCCCTGCAGCACCTCGTGGTTGGAGCGGCACTCGCCGGGCGGATCGATCAGCTTCGGGCCGACCGAGATGTGCTGGTGACCGCCGCCGTAATAAAGGTCGTCGTGCTCCATGAACATCGTCGCCGGCAGCACGATGTCGGCCATTTGCGCCGTCTCGGTCATGAACTGCTCATGCACCGCGACGAACAGATCCTCGCGGGCAAAGCCCTGGCGCACCAGCGCCTGCTCGGGCGCCACCGTCATCGGATTGGTGTTCTGGATCAGCATCGCCTTGACCGGCCCGCCGCCCTTCAGCGCCTCGGCATCGCCGGTCAGGATGCGGCCGATCTTCGATTGGTCGAGCACCCGCGTCGAGGGATCGATCGCGTCGTGGCCCTCGATGATCGACTCGTCGAAGCGCCAGATGCCGGCATTGTTGAAGAATGCGCCGCCGCCCTCATGTTGCCAGGCGCCGGTCACCGCAGGAATGCACAGCGCGGCGTGCATCTGCGCGGCACCGTTGCGGCTGCGGGTGAAACCGTAGCCAAGGCGGAAGAACGAGCGCTTGGTCGTCCCGACCAGCCGTGCGAATGCCTCGATCTCCTCGACCGGCACGCCCGAGATCGCAGAGGCCCATTCCGGCGTGCGGGTCTTCAGATGCGCTTCCAGCTCATCCGGGCAATCGGTATAGCGCGCGAGATAATCGCGATCGGCAAATCCCTCGCGGAACAGCAAATGCATCACGGCGCAGGCGAAGGCGCCATCGGTTCCCGGCCGCAGCAGAATCTTGATATCCGCCTGCTTCATGGTCTCGTTGTTGTAAACGTCGACCGCCGCAATCTTGGCGCCGCGCTCCTTCCGCGCGCGCGCTGCATGCGTCATCACGTTGACCTGGGTGTTCACCGGATTGGTGCCCCAGATCACGACGAGGTCGGAGACGCCCATCTCGCGCGGATCGACGCCGGCGATCTTGCCGGTCCCGGCGGCGAAGCCGATGCGCGCGATCGTCGAGCAGATCGTGCCGTAGAAGCGCGAATACTTCTTCACATGCGACAGCCGGTTGAGGCCGTCGCGCATCACGAGCCCCATGGTGCCGGCGTAGTAATAGGGCCAGACCGACTCGGCGCCGAATTCCCGCTCAGCAGCGTCGAATCGCGCCGCGATCTCGTCCAACGCCTCGTCCCAGGAAATCCGCGCGAACTGGCCGGAGCCCTTCGGGCCGGTCCGGCGCAGCGGATGCATCAGCCGCTCGGCGTGGTGAATCCGCTCGGCATAGCGCGCGACCTTGGCGCAGACCACTCCGGCCGTATAGGTCTGCCGTTTCGAGCCGCGCACCCTGCCGATCGAGCGTCCTTCGATCACCTCGACGTCGAGCGCACATGCCGAGGGGCAGTCGTGCGGACAGGTGGAATGGCGGATATCGATCTTGGCATGCTGGTTCATGCCAAATTGGTAACATCAAATATCCGCTCCGCCGAGGGGCATTATTGACCCAGTCCGGGCAAAAACCGCGCATAAGCCATGCGGCAAACGCCCAAATGCTCGGCTCCCGGTCCACTCCGTCCGTCAAACGCGGAAGATGCGGGTGTAGTGCGCCTTGATCGATTCCCCTTCCTTCTCCACCGCGGCGGGGTCGTCCTTCATCGTCTTGATGTCCTTTAACGGCTTGCGCCCGGCTTTCTCTTGAGCCTGCGCGTGGACCGACCTGAGGCCGCCGATCTCGACGTTGAGCTGCTGCCCCTCGCGCCCGAGCGCGAACGATTGAAACAGCCTTGCCGCATTCGGATGCGGACAGTCCTTGAAGATCCCGTTGGGGCCGACAATGATCGGCGACCCTTCGGTGGCGTAAACCGGCTCAACCGGGCGGCCGGCCTCCTTCAGCTGAAAGATGTTGTACTCGTTGCCGTCGGCCATCACCGCGCGCTCGCCGAGATCGAGCTTCTTCGGCGGATCGGTCGAGGACTGCACCTGCATGATGTTCTGCTTCGCGAGCTTCTCGAAGAAGCTCCAGCCAAGATCGCGCTGCATCTGATAGGTCGCGGTCATGATGGTGCCGCTATAGCCGGGGTGCCCCTTCACGATCTTGCCCTTCCATTTCGGATCGAGCAGATCGGCGAAGCTCTTCGGCGCCTCCTCGGCCTTCACGAGATTGGTGTTGTAGGCAATGATCGAGAGCCAGACCCGGAAGCTTGCGAACTGGCCATCCGGGTCGCGATGCTCCTCCGGATAGTATTTCGCGACCTCCTCCGGGACATAGGGCGCCAGAATGCCGTCGCGCTTCCACACGATGAAATGCGCGGCGTCGGAGGAATTGACAACGTCGACCGCGTGAATGCTGCTGGAATATTCCTGGCCGACGCGCTGGAACACACGCTCCGCGCCGGTGCGTTCGACACGCACAGTGATCCCCGCATACTTCGCCTCGAATGCCTTCGCCAGTTTCTCGGCGACCGGCAGATCGGTCGAGGTGTAGTAGACGACCTGGCCCTCTTTCTTCGCCGCCTCGATCAGCGTCGGCGTAACCGGTTCCGCAGCTGGCGCGGCGGCCATCACGCGTGTTGAAAAGGCGGTTCCTGCCAGCACGGCACTGGCGCCCTTCAGCAGATCGCGGCGCGATAGCCCAGGATGTTTCCTCATTTGATTCCCCGCACGCAATGGCGAAGTTTGAGTACACCGTCCTCCCGCCCTTGTTCCGATGCGCGAAGACGATGTCTGTCGTCGACAGATGCTTCAGGTTGCAGCTAGACTTCTGGTCAAGAAAGAAGACTAAAGTTGGGGGAGACGATCAATGGCGGGCTTTCGGTACGCCTTGATGTGTGTCGCGGCATTGCTGAGCGTGTCGATGTCCGGTTCACATGCGGACGCCGAGGGCTACCCTGCGCGGCCGGTCAGGATCATCGTTCCGTTTGGTCCCGGCGGTCCGGCCGATGTCGTTGCGCGCCAGATCGGCAGCATCTTGCAGGAAAACCTCGGCCAGCCCTTCGTGGTGGAGAACCGCACCGGCGCTGGCGGCGTGATCGGCACTCTCGAGGTCGCGAAGGCGCCGGCCGATGGCTACACCCTTCTGATGATGTCGAACACCCAGACCGCCAATGAATCGCTGGTGCCTCAGCGCAAATATGAGCTGATGCGCGACCTGACGCCGATCGCAACCCTGAACACTTCAGATCTGGTGATCGTGGTCCACCCCGCCGTGCCGGCCAGGACGCTGCAGGAGTTCATCGCGCTTGCAAAGGCAGAGCCCGGAAAGCTGAACTACGCCTCGTCGGGTCAGGGGACGCCGTATCACATGGCGGGCGAGTTGTTCAAAGCCATGGCCGGGGTCAACATCGTGCATGTGCCATACCGCAACAGTGGTGAGGCCCGCAGCGGCGTCATCGGCGGCCAGGTCCAGATGATGATCGACGCCGTTCCGGCGATGGCACCGAATGTTGCCGAGAACCAGGTGCGCGCGCTCGCAACAACCGGCAAGTCCCGTTCCGCGGTGCTATCAAACGTTCCGACCGTGACCGAGGCGGGCGTTACCGGTTATGAGGCAACGATCTGGCTCGGCCTGATGGCACCAGCGGGTACGCCGCAGCCGATCATCGAGAAACTCAACGCGGCCGTGAATGCCGCGGTCAGGCGGCCGGAGGTCGAGAAGTTTTGGGCCGAGCAGGGCGCGGTGCCGATGACGATGACGCCGGAAGCCTTCGACAAATTTCTGCGCGCCGATATCGTGAAGTGGGCAGATGTCGTCAAAAAACTCGACAAGACCGAATAGGCACGTAGCGGCCAAGACCGTGGTGACGGAACAGGTGCAAATGAAGACGTTGAACATCCTGAGCGGCGGCGCAGCGCAGGGACTGGTCTGCAGTCTTGCGCCAGCGTTTGAAGCCGAAACCGGCCTCGGCATTGCCGGTGATTTTGGCGCGGTCGGCGTCATGGCCGACAGACTGCGTGCCGGCATTCCGACCGACATCGTCATCCTGACCGCCGCGCTGATCGCGAAGCTTGCCGACGAGGGACTGGTTCTGCGCAGCTCGATCATCGACATCGGGCGTGTTGAAACCGCCCTCGCCGTCCGCGCCGGCGATCCGCCGGCAAGCGCAGAGGACGCCGCGGGCCTGCGCGCGGTGCTGCTCGATGCGGACGCCATCTTTGTGCCCGATACCAAGACATCAACCGCCGGAATTCACGTCGCCAAAGTGCTGGCGCAACTCGATATTGCCGACGCCGTCGCCGACCGGCTGAGAATCTATCCGAACGGCGCGACGGCGATGCGGCATCTAGCCGGGTCCAGTGACCGGCGGCCGATTGGTTGCACGCAATCGACCGAGATCATCAGCACGCAGGGCGTCGTGCTATCGGGCACGTTGCCGCCGCGATACGGGCTCGCGACCATGTATACGGCTGCCGTTGCAACGCAGGCCTCGGCTGCATCGCAGGCGCAGCGTTTGATCGCACTGCTGACGTCACCGGCGGCGTCGGAGCTCCGCAGCAATGCGGGCTTTGTCTCCTAACGCGCCAGTTCGTCGGCTACATCATGGCCCTGACGCAGATGCCGGCCAAGATGACCGCCTTCTTCCTGTCGATCTCCGATAACAAGTACGTCATCCTGCTCCTGATCAACGTCTTGCTGCTGGTGCTCGGCACGCTCGTCGACATGGCGCCATCGATCCTGATCGCCACGCCGATCCTGTTGCCTGTCATGAAGAACTTCGGCGTCGATCCGGTCCATTTCGGCATGATCATGCTGCTCAATCTCGGCATCGGCCTGTGCCATCCACCGGTCGGAGCAATTCTTTTTGTCGGCTGCGCGGTCGGCAAGGTCACGATCGAGCAAGTCATGCGCAAGATCTGGCCGTTCTATGCGGTGATGTTCTTTGTCCTGATGTGCGTGACCTATCTGCCGGAGATCTCGCTATGGCTGCCGCGGCAGCTCCAGGTGCTGCACTGAGGGCAAGCGGGCATCTTGCAGAACTGCGGCCGTCACCGGAACCCATCGACATCATCGCCAAGGCCGGGATCAAACCGGTCTGAGCAGATCAACATTGCGCGACACGCACAGCGTGTGACCTTGCGACCGTTCGCCGGCGCCCCTAGGCTCCCCGTCCATAACAAAAAGACCAGGGAGACGGTCGTCATGACCACAAGGCGGGATTTCCTGAAAGCGGGAGCAGCGGCGGCGGGCATCGTGTTCTGCGGCTGCGGGCTCGTCCACAATGCGAATGCGCAGCAATCGCGCCAGAAATTGCCGGTCACCGTCGACGGCAAGCGTATCAAGACGATCGATATTCACTCGCATTGCCACTTCCGTGAGGCCGGCGCCCTGCTCGGCGCCGACGCCGGAAAGCTGCAGCTGCCGCCGGTCAACGGCGCCTCTGAGGCCTTCGTCGAAATCGACAAGCGCCTTGCTGCGATGGACGCGCAGGCCGTCGATATGGAGGTGCTCTCGATCAATCCGTTCTGGTACGACCGCGATCGCGAGCTTGCCGGGAAGATCGTGAAGATCCAGAATGAAAAGCTCGCCGAACTCTGCGCTTCGAAGCCCGAGCGGTTCGCGGCCTTCGCCGCGCTGACGCTGCAGGCGCCGGACCTTGCGGTGCAGGAGCTGGAGACGGCCGTGAAGAAACAGGGGCTGAAGGGCGCGGCGATCGGCGGTGTGGTCGATGGCGTCGAATTCTCCGATCCCAGGTTTCATCCCGTGTGGGCCAAGGCCGAGGAACTCGGCGTCCCCCTGTTCATCCATCCGCAGGGCGTGCCCGAGCTCGGCAGGCGGCTCTCCGGCAATGGCTGGCTCGGCAACACCATCGGCAACCCGCTCGAGACCACGATCGCACTGTCCCATTTGATCTTCGAGGGCACGCTCGACCGCTTCCCGGGATTGAGGATCATCGCCGCACATGGCGGCGGCTATCTCCCCTCCTATGCCGATCGCTCGGACCATCCCTGCCTGGTCGGACCCAAGGGATGCAATCCGGAGATCAAGCTCCAGAAGGCGCCGACCGAATATCTCAAGCAGATCTACTTCGACTCGCTGGTGTTCACGCCTGAGGCGATCCGGCATCTCGCCGCCCAGGTTGGCGCCGGCCAGATTGTGCTGGGAAGCGACTATCCCTATCCATGGCAAATGGCACCGGCCGACCACATCTTCGCCTGCTCATCGCTGAGCGACGACGACAAGGCCAACATTCTCGGCCGGACTGCAGCCAAGCTGCTCGGCGTTGCCGCGTGACGACGGTGCCAACGATCAGTTGGCCTTCACCGTCCGCATCTCATTGCGCGGCAGCGCAGTGGGTGCCGGCTGCGCAATCTTGGTCAATGGATCGACATCGACGACGTCGGTTCCCGCGAACTCCGCTTGCGCCGCATCCGATATCCATTTGACCGCGGCGGGGTGGCTGACCAGCATCCCGATCAATGCAACGATCACGAGCACCGGCAAAGCGATCAGCTTGATGCTGAAGCTCCGGTAGTTGCTTTCCGGATCCCGCTGCCGGTTGTCGAAAGAGCCCTGCATGGATTCCTCCACAGTGCGAGTGTGCTCCACCGAAGCGTCACTTACCGCAGGGCACGCACGGCCGATGTGAATGGTTTCACAGGCTTTGTCCGGTTCACCGTTTCGTGAAGTGCGGGACTAACCGCGCAGACGGCAGCGACTACTCGCCGTCATCGGCCCCGGCGTCGACCAGCGCCTGCAGCGACTCGGGCTTCAGCACGACGATCGCGCCATGTTCGAGCCTGACCCAACCGCGTGTCGCCCACGCGCGGAGCTGCTTGTTGATGCTCTCGCGGGTCATCCCGACCATCTCGCTGATCTCCTGCTGGGTGATCGAGATGGTGCGCCCCTGCGGCTTGTGCTTGTCGCTCAGGCGCAGCAGCGCGCTCGCCAGACGGCCCGGCAAATCCTGCAGGATCACCTGCTCGACCTGGTCGCTGGTCCAGCGCAACCTTGCGCAAAGCAGCTCGATGAACTTCATCGCAAGCGTCGGCTGGCTGCGCACGAACGGAATGAACTCGCGCCGGTCGATGACGAACAGCTCGCAATTGGTGTTGGCGGTGGCATCGGCCGTCCGCGACAAGCCGTCGAGCAGCGCGATCTCCCCGAATATCTCTCCTGCCTCGATCAGGTTTAGGATCGCATTGCGACCATCCGGCGACGAGATGCTGATCTTCACCGTGCCCGAGATCACCGCGATCAGGCTGGTGCCCGGATCGCCCTTGGAGAAGATCGTCGTTCCGCGCTTCAGCGTGGTGTGCTTGGCATAGCGGCAGAGCTGATCGAATGCCTCGGGCTCGAGATCGGCAAAGTACGGATGCTTGCGCAGCACCGATAGCTTGTTGTTTGAAAACAACGGCGCGCCGGCAGTTCGTTCTATGGGCAGCGCACCGGTCATTGTGATCCAGACTGATTGTGTTGCGTTCGATCGGCGCGCCAGCAGCGCGACACACCGACAAGCCATCGATCAATGAAAGCGGAAAGGACTATAGCCCCACCGGGGGCCTACAGCAACAAAAGGTCCGGGCCGGTGAGATCGGGCTAGAAGGCATCGAAGGTACAATTTGGAATAAATATGCGGCTAGTTGCAACGCTCAATTGTAGGCAACGGCCGCCCTTGGTCTGGAAAACCCGCCCATCAACCGCAATCTCGCCTGGCAGGACCCGTCCGTGTGACGGGTCAACGCCACCCGCTCACAGCAGTTTGCCGTCCGGTCCAAAGAACGGATGCGGCCCATCGAACTGACCGATGGGGATCTGGTGTGTGACCAGCTGTCCAAAATCCTGCCCGGGAAACCATGTGTGCAAATGAAATGCGGGCGGTTCCACCTTGAACGATGGTTCGCGGAGCTGTCCGAGGTCCAGGTCGACCGCGTGGTTCGGCGCGGGGCATATTGTCACGGCAATCCCGGCGAAGGTGGTCAGCATCGCGCGATGGACGTGCCCGCACCCGATCAACCGCACACGCGGGTGACGCCTGACGATTTCCGCCAATGCGTCGGCATTGAAGAGGTCTTGCCGGTCCATGTGCCAGATGCCGCCCTTGAATGGCGGGTGGTGCAGGAAAAGCAGCGCCGGCCGGTCGACTGCGGTCGCCAGCGCCGCGTCCAGCCATTGCAGCGTGGACGCTTCGAGCATGCCGTGCGGCTTGCCGGCAACGCTTGAGTCAAGCAGCAGCAGATCGAGGCCATTCACTTCGATCTTCTGGTCGAGCGGACCTGTTGCGTGAACATAGGGCGCGGCCGGAAACGCTTCGCGCATCCACTGGCGCGAGTCGTGATTGCCGGGAATGCCGGCAAACGGCAGGCGCAGCGGCGCGAGCAACTGCTTGAGATAGTCGTATTCCTCGACCGACGGCGTATCGACAAGGTCGCCCGAGATGACGACGAAATCGGGCGCCGGCTCGAACGCGCCGAGCGCCGCCACACAGCGCTCAAGCGCCTTCGCGGTATCGACCCGGCCATAGGCCAGCGCTCCCGGCGGCTTGATGTGGAGGTCGGATATCTGTGCGATGAGAACCGGTTTCGGCGGCATCGATCAATCTCAGGGCTCGAAAGGGAGCAGACGAACGGCGTCGGCCGCGATCGAAAGCCCGATTCGATCGCCAACCTTGGCCTGGATTGTGTTAGGCGCGTCGACATTGAGTGGCTTGCGCGATGCACCACTCACGACAATTCGTTGCCGGTCGCCGATGAAGCTGACGGAATCAACTGCTCCCGAGAGCAGCCCTGCCCCGGCGTCCGTCACGCGAATGGTTTCGGGACGGATCATGACGGTCGCGTTCGACGCTGTCGCGCCACCCTCGATCGGCAATCGTCCGCCGGGCAGGATCAATGCGCCGTTCTCAATCGGAGCTTCAACTATATTCGCCGCTCCGATGAACTCCGCCACGAAGCGGTCCTTGGGTGCGAAGTAGACCTCGCGCGGCGTGCCGATCTGGGCGATCGCACCTTTCCGCATCACGACGATGCGGTCGCCCAATTCCATGGCTTCGGACTGATCGTGGGTGACGTAGATCGTCGTGATTCCGAGCGCGCGCAGCAACCGGTTGAGCTCGCCTCGCAGCCGATCGCGCAAGGCGGCATCAAGGGCGGTCAACGGCTCGTCGAGCAGCAAGATGCCCGGCCGGATCGCGACGGCACGTGCCAGTGCGACGCGCTGACGCTGGCCGCCCGAAAGCTGGTCGATGCGGCGGTTCTCCAACCCCGTGATGTTCGTAAGAGCAACCAACTCGGCGACGCGCGCGGCACGCTCGTGCCTGGCAACACCCCGGATCTTCAGGCCATAGGCGATATTGTCCGCGACCGTCATGTTGGGAAACAGGGCGTAGGACTGAAACACCATGCCGACATTGCGCCGCTCGATCGGGACCGAGGTCATATCCTTGCCGTCGAACAGCACCTTGCCGCCCGCATCGGGTAACTCGAGGCCCGCGATGATGCGCAGCATCGTGGTCTTGCCGCATCCGGATGGTCCGAGCAGCACCAGCGTCTCACCGCGCGCAATGTCGAGGGTCGCGGGATCGAGGGCCCGCGTCCCATCGGCAAAGGTCTTGCCGCACGCCTCGATCCGCACTGCTGCACCGTGCCCGGTCGTATTCATCGCTTGTGATTCCGGTCGGCCAGCAGCTGCATCGCAACCAGCAGCGGAATGATCATCACGAAGAAGATCAGCGTATAGGCCGAGGCCACTTCGAGCCGCATCGAGGCGTAGCTGTCGGCGAGCCCGATCGGCAGCGTCTTCGTCAGCGGCGTATGCAGCATCCAGGTCAGGTTGAACTCGCCGAGCGATAGCGTGACCACCATCAGTGCACCGGCGAGAATTCCCGGCAGCGCGTTCGGCACGATGACATCGCAAAAGCGTCGCCATGGCGATGCGCCGAGCGAGGCAGCCCCTTCATCGAGCGTCTTGATGTCCACGGTCGCAAACACCGCCATGACCGAGCGCACCATGAACGGCATGGTGAAGATCACGTGGCCGACCAGGATGAAGAACCAGGAGCGGCGAAAGCCGCCAAAGCTCCCATAGGCGAGCAACAGCGCAAGCGCGATCGCAAGCCCGGGGATCGCCAAGGGCAGCGTGATGATCTCCTCGACGATGCGGGCAAGGCGGCCTCCCCGCGCGTGCAGCGCGTAGGCCGCGGGAACGCCGGCGAGCAACGTGACGGCGAGTGTCGCGAAAGCGATCACGAAGGAGAGCAGGATGGTGCCGGCATAGAGTTCCCAGACCTGCACGACCCATTGCAGGGTCACGCCGGACTGAATGCCCCGGAAATAATTCACGGTGACGCCGGCGGAGATCGAAAGCCCTGCGGGCACTACCAGGAACGCCGCAACGAGCAGTGTGAAGATGAACTGGCCGGCAAAGATCAGGCGATCGCGCATGCTTTCACCCGGCCGCCGCGACCGCGCTTCCGCTGAACGTGCGGGCCAGCGCAAGGATGAACCAGGTGATCAAGCCGAGCCCCACCGACAGCGCCGCCGAGGTCGCGAAATTGGCGGCCAGCGTGAACTCGGTGTAGATCAGCATCGGCAGCACGTCGATGTTCGTCGCCAGCGTGAAGGCGGTGCCGAAGGCGCCCATAGCGGTCGCAAATGCGATCGCGCCGGACGCAACGAAGGCCGGCGCCAGTGCCGGCAACACGACGTCACGCTGCACTGCCCACGGGCTTGCGCCGAGCGAACGCGCGGCCTCCTCCAGCCCGATATCGAGCTTTTGCACGGCCGCCATGATGGTGAGGATCACGCGCGGGATCGAGAAGTAGAGATAGCCGAGGAAGAGCCCGTAGATCGAATAGGCGAAAACGAACTTCTCGCCGAAGATCCGGTTCGAGAGATCGCCGATCAGCCCTTGCCGGCCTGCCAACAGAATGATCATGAAGCCGACCACCACGCCGGGAAACGCCAACGGAAAGGTCAGCATCGCGATCAGCACGGCCCGCCCGGGAAAGCGGTGCCGCTGCAGGAACATTCCGGCGATCGTCGCCACGATCAGCGTGACGACCGTGGTTGCCGCCGCCAGCAGCACGGTATTGATCAGCGTTGCGCGATAACGGCCTTCGGTCAGGATTGCGAGGTATCCGGTGAGCCCGTGCGGCCCTTCGGCGCCCGCCACCACCAGCCGCGCCATCGGCAACAAGAAGAACGCCGTCGTCACCAGAACAAGCGGCAGCAGGCAGAGCCAAACGAAGGATTTTTGCGACATCGGAAGATTGGTGCCCCTGCGAGGGCACCATATTGCCTCAGCGGACCTCGGCGAGATAGCGGTCGACGAAGGCTTTTTGCACGTTTTCCATCTCGCCCCAGTCGACGCTCTTCGCGCGGGCATAGTCGCTGTCGGGGAGGAATTTGCCCTTCACGGAAGCAGGCAGCTCGATCGGGCGGGCCGGACGCAGATAGGCATTGGTCCAGATCGCCTGCCCCTTGTCGGACAGCAGATAGTCCATCACCTTCTTGGCCTTCTCCTTGTCGGGCGCGTTCTTCACGAGACCGACGACATAGGGAAACACCACCGAGCCCTCGCAGGGAATCACAAACTCGAAGTTGCCCTTCTCCGAATATTTCGCGCGGTAGGCGTTGAAGTCATAGTCGAACAGGATCGGCATCTCTCCCGAGACGACACGGGCATATGACGTCTGCTTGGGCACGATCGGATCGTTCTTGCGCAGTTCCTTGAAGAAGGTGATCGCCGGATCGAAATTGGTGGGCGAGCCGCCCAGCGCGAGATTGACGGCGACCGCGCCGACATAACCGACCGCCGCGGACGACGGGTCGAGATAGCCGACCATGCCCTTGTAGTCCGGCTTCAGGAGGTCCTTCCAGCAGGCCGGCACCGGCTTGCCGCCAAGCGCGTCCTTGTTCACGAACAGGCCGAGCGTCCCGGAGTGGATCGTGGTCCAGTAGCCGTCCGGATCCTTGAGACCGGCGGGCACCTGATCCCAATGCGCGGGCTTGTATGGCTCGAGCGCGTCCTGGGCCTTGGCCTTCATGCCGAAGGTCACGCCGAAATAGCCGATATCGCCGACCGGATTGCTCTTCTCGGCGAGGATCTGGGCCAGTGCCTGACCGGAATTCTTGTTGTCATGCGGGATATCGTAGTTGAGGTCCGCCTTGATCGCCTTCAGCATCGACGCCCAATCGGCCCATTCCGGCGGGCAATTGTAGCAGATCACGTCGGCCGCCTTGGCGGATTGCCACGGCGCGATCAGTGTCAGCGCCAGCAACGCAAGGACAAGGCGGATCTTCATGGCAGGCTCCGGTCTGGGAGAGGATGCAATGCGGATTTCAACATCAACGGGGGACCAAGTATAGGCCGCGCATGAAGGTTTTGCGACGCGCTTGCTGCCGTGCAGCAAATGCAGCAGTCCGGATGCCAATGACCGGAGGCTCGCGGCAAACCGTCGTTTCGCGCTAGGCTGCGAGCCAAAAGAGGAAGCGTCCATGTATCAGCCGCCCGGCGTCAAGACATCGTCCGACCTTCCCGTCCCCGACCTGATGAAAGCCTGGGTCCTTGGTGACCCCGACCAGCTCCTGCTTCGCGAGAAGCCGACGCCGATCCCGTCGCGCGCCGAAGTGCTGGTGCGCATCGACGCGGTTGCGATCTGCGCCACCGATCTCGAAATCATCCATGCCGGGTCGCCGGCAAGCATTCAAGGCGGCGCGCCCTTCAACAAGAACTTTACGCCGGGTCACGAATACATGGGCACGGTTGCCGCGCTTGGCCCTGATGTCGACGAGTTCAGGATCGGTGAGCGGGTCAGCGTGGAGATCCACGCCGGCTGCGGCCAATGCAAACGCTGCCGCCAGGGCATGTACACATCGTGCCTCAACTATGGAAAGCCGGAGAAGGGTCACCGCGCCAACGGCTTTACGACCGACGGCGGATTCGCCGAATACGCAGTAAACCACATCAATACGCTGGCGCGCGTCCCGGATACCATGAGCGATGCGGAAGCGACGCTCGTGGTGACTGCCGGGACGTCGATGTATGGCTTGACGGAATTGGGGGGATTGGTGGCCGGCGAGAGCGTCGTGGTGATCGGCCCAGGGCCGATCGGACTTCTCGCAGTTGCTGTGGCCAAGGCGCTTGGTGCAAGCCCGGTGATCCTGACCGGCACGCGCAACAAGCGGCTGGCGATCGGCCGGGAACTGGGGGCCGACCGCGTCATCAACATCAACGACGAAGACGCCGTTGATGTCGTGAAGCAACTAACAGGGGGGATCGGCGCGGACTATGTCGTCGAATGTGCCGGCACCGAAGCGACACTCAACCAGGCCATTCACATGACCAATCGGGGCGGCAAGATCTGTCTGGCCGCGTTCCCGCACGAGGCCGCGACGCTGGACGTTGCGCACCTCGTTCGAAACAACATCTATGCCTATGGCATCCGGGGCGAAGGCCGCAGCGCCACACACCGCGCGATGGAATTGATGGCAGCGAAGCGGTTCGACGCGACCAGGATCCACACGCATACGTTTCCGCTGGCGGACCTGCCGACGGCGCTCAGATATGCACGGGACCGCGTCGATGACGCGATCAAGGTTGTCGTTACCAATCGGAAAGCCGGTGCGATCGCGAGCGCTGCGGAGTAAAGTTCAGTACGTGCCGGTGGCGCGCGCGCTGATCCGGGAGCCTGCTCACACCGAGCAGTAGCGCTCCTTGATCTCGTCGTCGGCGAGCAGCGCCTGCGCCGAGGCCTGGTGCACCACCGCCCCCTGGTCCAGCACATAGGCACGATCGGCGATGCCGAGTGCGAGCTCGACGTTCTGCTCGACCAGCAGAACCGTCGTTCCCTGCGCCTTCATGCTGCTGAACAGCTCGAACATCTCGTCGACCAGGACCGGCATGATGCCCTCCGACGGCTCGTCCAGCATGATCAGGTCGGGCTTTGCGATCATCGCCCGCGCGATCGCCAGCATCTGCTGCTCGCCGCCGGACATCGTGACCGCCTCTTGATCCATGCGCTCGGCCAGCCGGGGGAAGATCGCAGCGATCTCGTCGATCAGCTCAGCTTCCCGCTTCTTCTCCTTCGAGGCCACCAGCCCGAGCCGCAAATTCTCCCGCACGGTCAGTCCCTGCACAATCCGTCGCTCCTCTGGGACGTAGGCGAGTCCCAACGCGAAGCGCACATGCGCCGGCTGGCGCAGCAGCTCTTCACCCTTGAAGGTGACCGAGCCGCGCGCCCGCCCCATCAACCCCATGATCGATTTGAGCGTCGTCGTCTTGCCGGCCCCATTGCGGCCGATCAGGCAGACGATTTCGCCCTTGCTCACCTCGAGACTGATGTCCTGTAACGCGTGACTTGCGCCATACCAGGCATTGAGCTTGCTGATCTGCAGCATCCCGTCAGTGCTCCCGCTGGCCGAGATAGACCCTCTTCACCGCCTCATTCTGCCGGACCTCCTGCGGCGTTCCTTCGGCCAGCAGTTCTCCGTGGTGCAGCACGAGGATGCGATCGCTGATCCCGAGCACCAGCTTCATCTTGTGCTCGACGAGGATGACCGTGCGCTCCCTGGCGAGTTTCACGATCAGGTCCATCATGGTCCGGGTTTCTTCCGGGCTCATGCCGGCCGTCGGCTCGTCCAGCAGCAGCAAACGGGGCTGGCTGGCAAGCGCCATGCCGATCTCCAGTGCCCGCTGCTCACCATGGGCCAGCGTCTTGGCCGCACGTTCCCGGGATTCCCACAACCCGACGAGCGCCAGCAGTTCGTCCGCACGCTCGACAAGTTCGGTCAGGCGCGCACGGGGACGCCAGATATCGTATCGCGACACCAGCGCCTGCAGGCCGACGCGGATGTTCTCTCGTGTCGTAAGCTGCGGAAACACGCTGGTGATCTGAAAGGATTTCGCGATCCCCATATGTGCAAAGCGGTGTTGCGGCAGACCGGTGACATCCTTGCCCTCGAACTCAACGCTGCCCTTCGTCGGCGGAAAGGCGCCACACAGCAGGTTGAAGTAGGTGCTCTTTCCAGCCCCGTTCGGGCCAATAATGGACGTGATCGCTCCTCTGGAAAACTCGGCCGAGATATTGTTGAGGGCGACAAACTTCCCGAACGTCTTGCTGACGCCCCTGGTGCGCAGAATGATTTCTCCAGCCTGGCCTTCTGCGGCGCTCATCGTCTGCCCCGCGCGATCAGCGTGCCCCAGATGCCAGCCGGGAAGAACAGCACGCATGCAATGAAAATGGCTCCAACGATCAGTTGCCAGTGAACGGTCCACACCGAGACCACATTCTCCAGGACCAGGAAGACCGCAGCGCCGATCATCGGCCCGAAGAACGTCCCCATACCGCCCAGGAGAGCGATCATCACGACCAGGCCCGAGGTCTCATAATGCAGGATTTCGATCGGGACGATCGACAGGTGCAAGGCCTGCAACGCACCTGCAAGGCCGCAGAAACCGCCGGACAGGACGAAGGTCAGCAATCGCGTCAGGGTCACGTCGTAGCCGGACGCGCGTGCACGCATCTCGTTCTCGCGCACCGCTTCAATGACGGCACCAAAGGGCGACGCCAGAATGCGCGACATCACGAAGAATGCGGCGATCACGAAAGCCGCGATGACGTAGTAGCGGATCATCGGATTGATGAAATCGATCCGCAGGCCGAACAGATCGATGGTGCGGACGTTGATGCCGCGAAGGCCGTTCTCGCCGCCGGTCAAGTCAACCGCCTGGTAGAAAAGGTAGTAGACACACTGCGACAGCGCCATGGTCACCATGGCGAAGTAGATGCCGCGGGTCCTGATCGCGAGCACGCCAATCAGCAGCGCCATCAACAATCCGCCGGCAACCCCGGCGGGGATCGCCGCATACCATGGCCAGCCGAAGTGCACGATGGCGATACCACAGAGGTAGGCACCGGTCCCGAACAGCGCCGCATGACCGAACGACAACAGACCCAGATATCCAAACACGAGGTTGAAGCCGAGGGCGTACAACCCATAGATCAGGATGTTCACGGCAAGAGCCGTGAAAGGCATCACCAGCGGGAAAACCAGGATGACCGCTGCGACAATGCTGGCACGATGCCGCGTTGCGAACTCGTACCAACTGCCCGTGGTGGCACCGGGCTGTTTGATCGATTGAGTGGTTTCGGTCATGCCGGGCTCAGCTCATCAATCCGGCGCGGCCGAAGAAGCCCTGGGGACGAACGATCAGAACGATCGCCATCAAGGCAAAGATCGAAACCTTGGCCATCTCGGGTGCGAACAGCGAGGTCATGCTGACCACCACACCGACCAGCAGTCCTGCCAGGACGGCGCCGCCGATCGACCCCATCCCTCCTACCACGGTCACGACAAAGGCTTCGGCGAGGATCGTGCCGCCCATCTCCGGAATGACGCCTTGAAGCGGCGCGGCCAGCAGGCCGGCAAAGCCCGCGATCGCAGTACCTATGCCGAACACGATCAACCACACCTTGGAAACGTCAACGCCAAGAACACGGACGATCTGCGGATCGCGTGCCCCGGCGCGGATAATCAGCCCGAAGCTGGTCTTCTCCAGAAACAGCCAGAGCGCAAGCAGCACGACGGCCGTCGCGCCTATCACGAACAGCCGGTAGAGCGGGAAATAGCCGACGCCAATGTCGACGGCGCCCTGCAGAACTTCGGGCGTGTCGAAAGGATAGCCGGTCTTGCCAAAGGCAATGCGTACGCATTCGACCATCACGTAGCTGAGCCCGAAGGTCAGCAGCAGCGGATAGTCGATGCCGCGACCGTAAAGCGGCCGGATCAGCACGCGCTCGACGGCAAGGCCGAACAGTCCGATTGCGATCGGCACCGCCACGAGGCAGATCCAGAAATTGCCCCCGATCGAGATCAGATAGAGCCCGACATAGGCGCCGACCATGTAGAACGCGCCATGGGCGAAGTTGACGACCGTTAACATCCCGAAGATCAGCGAGAGGCCGATGGCAAACAGCACATAAATGGCGCCGAGCGCCAACCCGGCAAACAGTTGCAGCGCAATCAGGTCAAAGCTCAGGCCCGCCATTTGTCCCCCTCAGCACGGCGCGCACCGCCCGGTGGCGCGCGCCGTCGCACAAGCTCAGCTCTTGTGGCCGAGCGCTTCGCAGGTGCGCAGGTACTTCTCGTTGGGCTCTTCGGTCGACAGAACCTCGAACACGTCGGACTCGTTCCTCAGGTCCTTGGACTTCGACTTGATCACGAGCACCGATTGCACCGACTGGTGGTCGCATTTGCGATAGTATTGCGGCCCCTTGTAATCGTCGTACTTCAGAGCTTCCAATGCCGCGACGACCTTGTCGGTCTCGACGCTGCCAGCGCCCTTGACCGCCTCGAGCACGGTCCGAACACCGCCATAGCCGAGCGCACCGTAATCGGTGGGCAGCTTGCCATCGTACATCTTGCGGAACGCATCGTTGAACGCCTTGGTCGAGGCGAACTTGTCCTCGATACCCCAGTAGAACGAACAGCCGCCGACGACGCCTTCGAAGGCCTGGGGACCCGCCGCGACGCGGCTGGCATGTGAAAGCAGCGGCGCGATGATCTGGATCGATTTCTTGATGCCAAAGTCAGTCGCCTGCTTCAGCGCGATCTGCTGGTCCCGGCCGAAATTGCTGATGCAAAGAATATCGGGCTTCAGCGCCTGGAGCCGCGGCAGCAGCGTGGAGAAGTCGGTCGTTCCCAGCGGATGGCGGATGTCGCCGAGGTTCTCGACGTTGAACTCCTTGCCCACCTCGAGGAAACCGCGAACCATCTCGTGACCGTAGGCGTAATCCGCCGTGAGAAACGCAACCTTCTTGCCAAATTTGGCGAAAGCATAGCGGCCGACCGCGCCTGACGTCATGTGCGGGTTCAGCGCTTCGTGGAATGTGTATTTGCTGCAGTCGGCCGCCTCGTTGATGGCGTCGGACTGGCTGATCGAATTGAAGATGACGCCGCGCTCTTTGGTGACGTTGTTGATCGCAAGCTGGACCGCGGCCGACAGACTGCCGACGACGAAATTCACCTTCTCCTTCTCGACCAGTTCCAATGTCCGCGTCGCGGCCTCCCCGGGATTGAGCTTGTCGTCGCGCACGACGAGTTCGGCCTTGCGGCCGTTGAGACCGCCGGCATCGTTGAACTGGGCGACAGCGAGCTGCCCCGCCCGCACCTGATCCTGGGCCTCGGCGCCATACGGACCGGTCAAGGGAACGGGGAAGCCGATCTTGATGGGGGCTTCCTCGGCCTGGAGCAGATTGATCCGAAAAGGCGAGACGGCGAGAGCGGCGCCGGCGCTTGCCATCATCAGCAGACGACGCCGCGATATCGATCCAGCTTTGGTGACCTTGTTCGTCATGACTATTCCTCCCCAAGAACTGTCTGTGTTTTGTTTATCGTTATCTTTGCCGGAACGTCTCCACCTCAGATTCGTCCCAAGGCCGTCAGGATAACCTGAGGCGTGAGCGGAATCTCGGTAATTGTTACGCCGAACGGCCGCAACGCGTCGTTGACCGCGTTGGCAACCGCAGCTGCCGCACCGGCTGTCCCTGCCTCGCCTGCCCCCTTGGCTCCGAGCTCCGATTCCTGCGTCGGAGACACCACGTGGCCAATCTCGATATCGGGCATCTCGCCGGACATCGGGACCAGGTAGTCCGCCATGTTGGCGTTGGTCAGCTGGCCGCGCTCGTCATAGATGCATTTCTCGAACAGCGCCGCGCCGAGCCCCTGCACGACCCCGCCCCGGATCTGCTCGTCGACCAGTTGCGGGTTGATGATGGTGCCGCAGTCTTCGACGACCCAATGCTTCAGCAGCGTCACGAACCCGGTCTCGGTATCGACCTCAAGCCAGGAGGCCTGAACCCCGTTTGTGAATGCGAAGGGATACCGGCGCGGCACGAAATGTCTGGTCGCCATCAACTCAGGCTGGATGCCCGGCGGGAGGGTATCCGGCCGAAAATAGACGATCCGCGCCAATTCGCTCAGCTCGATCCGTGACGCACCGTCGTCGGCATTGACGATGCTGTTGTTGACGATATCGAGCCCGCCCGGCGTCGATTGCAGGATGGCCGCCGCGATACTAAGAATATTCTGACGCAGGGCCTTGGCGGCCTGCAATGCGGCTTCGCCGCCGATGCCGGCACCGCGCGAGGCCCAGGTGCCGCCGCCATAGGGCGTGTTGTCGGTGTCGCCCAGGATCACGCGGACCCGTTCCATCGAAACGCCCAGCACGCTGCCCACGATCTGGGCGGTCAGCGATTCCGACCCTTGCCCCTGCTCCGTGATGCTGGTCTGGCAGATCACCGAGCCTTGCGCGTCGAGGCGAACCGCAACGCCATCCTGCGACGAGATTTTCGCGCCGCCGACGCCGTAAAAGGCAGCACTGGGATTGGTCACTTCGATGAAGCTGGCGATGCCGATACCCCGGCGAATATTTCTGGCGCGCAATGTCGCTTGCTCAGCACGCAATGCGTCGTAATCCATCATCTGCAGCAGCTTGGCCAGCGAGGCTTGATGCGAAAGCTGCTCGAATTTCATGCCGGAGGGCGATGCACAAGGATAGGCGTCGTCGGCAATCAAGTTGCGCCGGCGGATCTCGACGGGGTCCATGCCGATCCTCGCTGCGGCAAGGTCGACCAGACCCTCGGTGACCGAACAAGCAATCGGGTGTCCGACCGCCCGGTACTGACACATCACGTTCTTGTTCTGGAAGACGACCCGCGCTCGCGCCCGATAGTTCGGGGTGACATACGGCCCGCCAACCAGATTGACTACCTGATTGGCCTCGATGGCGCTGGTGCGCGGATACATCGAATAGGGGCCGATCCCCGTCAGGTCGTCGATCTCGAAGGCCGTGATGGTGCCGTCCGGCCTGACGCCGATCCGGCCCCTGCAACGATGATCGCGGGCGTGAATGTCCGTGTTGAAGCTCTCGACGCGGTCGGCCACGAATTTGATCGGCCGCCGTAGCAGCTTGGAAAGTGCATAGGTCGCCATCTCGTCGGCGTAGATGTGGACCTTGATGCCGAACGAGCCGCCGACATCCTTGCAGACCACCCGGACCTGCGCTTCCCTTAGTCCGAGATGCAGGGCTGCAATGTTCTGCACCATGTGGGGCGCCTGTGTGCCCTGATAGATCGTCAGCCGTGCCTCGGCTGCATTCCAGTCGGCAACCACCGCCCGCGGTTCAAGCGTCACGCCAGTGTGGCGCCCGAATACGAAGTCGGCCTCGACCACCTCGGAATCCGACAATGCTTGGTCGACATCGCCGGCATCAAGCGTCCGTTCAAAGGCGAGGTTGTCACCGAGCGAGGCATGAATGACTGGCGTTGCCGGATCGAGCGCGGTGCGCATGTCCGTGACCGCCTCGAGTTCCTCGTAGTCGACGGCAATTTGCTCCATTGCATCTTCAGCCACCGCACGGCTGGTTGCGACGATCGCCGCGACTGCCTCACCCTGCCAGCAGACCCTATCGACCGCGATCGCATGCTGCGGCGCCGACTTCAATCCCTTCAGGTGCGAAAGCACACCGACCCACGGCGTGATGACAGCCTCAAGCTCTCGACCCGTGACGATGGAAATGACGCCGGACATACGCCGCGCCGCGTCGGCATCGATCGCCACAATTCTGGCGTGGGCATGAGGCGAACGCAAGAAAACCACGTGCGCCATCCGCGGCAATTCCAGGTCGCTGACGTATTGTCCACGCCCTTGCAGCAACCTGTCGAGGTTCGGCCGTGGCACCGTCTTGCCGATATAGGAGTTCGGGCGATCGAGCACCGAAAGGGTCTCTGCTGGTGCACGGGTTACCGTCATGCCGGCCGCTCCGCGCGCGTCCTGGCTGTCGCCTCCACCGCATCCACGATGGCTTGATAGCCGGTACAGCGGCAATAATTGCCGGAAAGATGCTCGCGAATTGCTTGGCGATCAGGCACGGGCAAATGCTTCAGCAAGTCTTGCGCCGTCATCAGCATCCCAGGCGTGCAATAGCCGCACTGCAATGCATTGCGTTCGCGAAAGGCCGCCTGAAGATCGGCGATTTCGCCGCTGTCGGACAACCCTTCGATTGTCTCGACTGATGCCCCCTGCGCCTGGACCGTCAGCATCAGACAGGAGCGGACGATCTCGCCATCGATCCGGACCGTGCAGGCACCACAAACGCCGTGCTCGCAACCGACATGGGTTCCGGTCAGCTTCAGATTCTCCCGGAGGAAATCGGCGAGATTGAGACGCGGCAATACAAATGCATCAATGGGCTCGCCGTTGACCAGAAGCGAAACCGACACCGGAGTGCTCATCCGGTCACTCCCGTGCCAGATCGGGCCGCGCCAGCAATGCGGCAACGCAGCGCCGGAGCAAGACCGTAGCAAGACGTCGGCGCATCGCCGCGGTCGCCTGCTGATCCTCCTGTGGATCGAGTTCATCGGCCAGCGCTGTCGCCGCTTCTGCAAGCAAGGTAGAGCTCACGGATGCATTGATCAACCGACCTGCGGCGGCCGCTAGCAGAGGCCGGTCGCCAATCGCAAAGAAGCCGAGCCGAAGATCCGTGAATCTGCCAGTTGCAACAGCAGCACGCGCGGCGAGACCAACGACGGCGTAGTCACCATGTCGCCGCGCATACTCCTGAAAGAAGAATGTCGAGCCCTGGCCCACGACTGGCACCTCGATCGCGACAAGCAATTCGTCCGGCGACAGCGCCGTTTCGTAGATGCCCCTGAAAAATTCGGTCGCAGCAATCCGGCGCTCGCCCGTCGGGCCGCGGACAACGATCGTCGCGTCAAGTGCGACAACACAGGCCGGCAGCTCCGACGCCGGATCGGCGTGCGCAAGGCTACCGCCTATCGTTCCGCGATTGCGAATAGCGGGATGGGCAACGTGGGCAACGGCATCCCGCAACAGCGGCGCGTGCAGCGCAATCTCCGACGACCTGAGCAGATCGACATGCCGCGTCAGCGCGCCAACGACCAGCACGCCTGCCCTCACGGCGATGCCACGCAACTCAGTGAGGCCACCGATATCGACCAGAATGTCCGGGGAGATGAGCCGCAGGTTCATGGCCGGCATCAGGCTCTGGCCACCCGACAGAACCTTCGCCTTGTCGCCGTGCGCGGCAAGCAACTCCAGCGCATTCACGACGCTCGTCGCGCGGGCGTAGGCGAAAGCCGCAGCTTTCATGTGGGCGTGGCCTCCCGGCCCAATTTTGGTTTGTCCGATTAGAGGGCCGCCCCCTTCAAAGGTCAAGCTTGTTTATCGAGTGATTATTTGTGCGGCAGGACTTGTCTTCACCTTGGGAAGGCCGCAGGTTCCTTGCCAACTAAGGTTCAACGCGCAGGGCGGCGGATCATGAAGCTCGGATTCTTTACGATGCCGATCCACCCTCTTGATAAGGATTGGCGGCAATCGCTCCGGGAGGATCGGGAGGCCTTCCTGCTTGCGGACGAGCTCGGGTTCGCGGAGGCGTATGTCGGCGAGCATGTCACCGACAAAGCCGAGAATATCACCTCCAGCATTGCGTTCATTGCCTGGCTCGCAGCCGCAACCAAGCAGATCAAGCTTGGAACCGGCACCATCAACATGCCGAACACTCATCCGGCCGCGGTCGCCGCATCCGTCGCCATGCTCGATCACATGCTTGATGGCCGCTTCATACTCGGAATAAGCCCCGGCGGATTGCTGTCCGACGCGGAGGTTTTCGGCAATCTCGATGCCGACCGCAATGCGATGTTCCTGGAGGCGATCAATCAGGTTCTCGATATCTGGGCAGGCAAGCCGCCTTATGATCTGCGGGGCAGATACTGGAATGTCTCGGTCCAGCGAACCTTGATCGAGGACATTGGCCAGGGATTGATTGCCCGTCCATTGCAAACCCCTCACCCGCCGATCGTGGTGACCGCGGTCGCGCCGTTCTCAAAAGGCGTTACGGAAGCTGCTGCGCGCGGCTGGGATCCGATCTCGGCGAATTTCCTGATGCCTGCCTGGGTGAAGAGCCACTGGCCCAAATACGTCGAGGGTTGCGAGCGTGTGAACCGGGTCGCCGACCCCGCCAACTGGCGCGTTGCGAAGAGCGTGTTCGTTGCAAAGGACGCAGCAACCGCGAAGGCCTATGCCACGTCGCCCGATAGCCCCTACGTGTACTATTATCACCAGTTGTTCACGAAGCTGAAGCGCGGCGGCCGGCTCGAACTGTTCAAGACGGGGCGAGACCAACCTGACACGGAGGTCACGCTGGAATCGATCTGCGACAAGCTGATCGTCTACGGCACGCCCGAAAGCGTGGCCGATCAGCTACTGGCATTCCGGGAAGAGATCGGCACCTTCGGAACCTTGCTCTATGCTGGCAAGGACTGGAAGGATCGCGAGCTTGGCCGTCAATCGATGATCCTGATGGCCGAGAGGGTCTTGCCGCGGATCAACACCGCCGCCGGATCATCCGCGTGACCAGGGAGTTTCGACGTGGCTTTCACTGACCGCATTCCGTACCAGGCTCAGGTCGACCGACCGAAACTGACGTTGCCTGATGGCAAGAAGCTTGCTGTCTGGGTTATCCTCAATGTCGAGGAATGGCGTATCGAAAGTGCGATGCCACGCACCGTGCTGAGTCCACCAATGGGCCAGCCGCTGCTGCCTGACGTGCCGAACTGGTCGTGGCATGAATACGGCATGCGCGCCGGCTTCTGGCGGCAATTCAAAGCCCTCACCGACCGAAAGATACCGGTGACGCTGGCCGCGAATGCCAACGTCTGCAACAGCTATCCGCGCGTGGCATCGGCGGCGCGCGAGGCGGGCTTCGAATTCATGGGGCATGGGTTCGTGCAGGGCCCAATGCACAAGGTCGAGAACCAGACGGATGCGATCAAGCGTGCTGTCGACACGATCGCCGCATTTGCGGGCAAGCCACCGCGATCATGGGAAAGCCCGGGCCTGACCGAGACCGAAGAAACACTCGATCTGCTGCGCCTCAACGGGATCGAATACGTGGCCGATTGGGTGATCGACGATCTTCCTCAGGACATCGCGACACCGCACGGAACTGTGACGACGATTCCCTATTCCGTCGAGACCAACGACATTGTCATTCACGCGCTACAGCACCTGCCCTCGGAACAGTTCCTGACGCGCTGTACCGACCAGTTCGATCGGCTGTATCTCGAAGGCGCAGAGAACGCGCGGATCATGGCAATTTCGGTGCATCCTTACATCACGGGCGTACCACATCGAATCAAGTATCTGGAGGCCCTGCTCGATTACGTGATTGGCCATGATGGCGTCGCGCTCATGACGGCGAGCGAGATTGGAGATTGGTATCGGGACCAGATGGCGGCAAAGTAATCCGGCTCAGCCGACGACCTTAATCGGTGCTCCCCGACGATCGGTCGCGCTCTCCGCCATCCTCTCAAATCCCGCCAGAAAGAGATCCAGCGCATCACTGATCATCTGCGCCTTGTCCTCCAGGACGGGCGCTTCGTAGATGTACTTGCGTACGCCGTAATAGAAGATGCCGCCGTGAAACACCCAGGCCAGCTCCAGTTCGGCCGGGCTGGGCCTGCTCTGCGTGGCAAGACCGGCGTCGTGGCGACATTCCCTGACAATGCGTGTCAGGATCTTGTCCTTGACCATGCCAACATACCAACGATTGATATCGAGGCCCTTCAGTCCAGAGTAGAGATAGATCCGCAGCCATTTTCGGTTGAAGATTGCGTCCGTGTAGCCTTCGTAAAATTCCTGAAGCCGCACGCGGAGTGGACGCGACCGGTCGGAGAGCAACTTTTCCCAGCCGATTTCAAGGGGCTCGAGATAGACCTTGCGGTAGACCTCCTTGATGAGATCGTCCTTGCTCGGAAAGTAGCGATAGAGCAACGGTTGCGTCACGCCGAGCCTGCGAGCAAGGGCACGCGTGCCGCTGCCGAACCCCTCCTCCGCAAAAAGCTCTGTCGCCTTGGTGACGAATTCAGTGCGACGATCGTCGGCCGACAGCCGTCTCTGCTTGGCACGAGTTCGCTTGACGGACGCCTTTCGATTCATGATGCGTTGCCGTCATCGTCGGCCAGAAACCGGCCAAAACCTCCCTGCGCGAACAGCAGCGGATGATTCCGGTTGTAGGCGTAGGCCTCCACCGCCCCAAGGAAAATGACATGGTCGCCGCCGTAGTAGCGGTTGGCTGCCCGGCATTGGAAATTTGCGACCACGTCGGCAAGCACGGGAGCGTTCCCGAGGCCTGGTGACCAACTCACACCGGCGAATTTGTCACCCGATGATCTGGCAAACTTTATCGCCAGCGTCTGCTGCGACGCGTCAAGAACGTTGACCGTGAAATGACTGGCATTCTGGAAGATCGGCAGTCCCTGCGAAAACATCCCCAAGCTCCACAACACGAGCGGGGGGTTGAGCGACACCGACGCAAAGGAATTGCAAGTGATTCCGTACGGACGTCCTTCGGTCGACATCGCGGTGACGATCGTCACACCGGTCGCAAACATACCGAGGGCATTGCGGAAGTCACGTGGATCGATCGTCGAGCTGTCGCTTGAGAGTTCACTGGCTGGATCCGGCGGATGTTTGGGTGAGTGAGGCATGCGGCTCGCCTCAAAGTGTCAGGTTTTCAGACGGCAACCCAAGAGCTACTCGCCCATAGTTGGTGCCCGCCGCGTCGAAATTGAAGGCGAGATGCGCGTTCACTGCATGCGCATCGCGAAATTGGCGCTGTAGTGCACCCGAGGTGAACAGGCTGCGCGCCCCGCTTGCTGCAAACAGAAGAGAAACGGCTTCGGTGCACAAATTGACCGCGAACGCGCCATCGCGCCGGAGCCTCGTCTTCGCCGCAATGCTGGGGACATCACCACGCCGAATCTCTGCAAGCACGTCGACGCAATTCGTGCGCATGATCAGCCGTGCGGCATCTATCTTCGCGGAGGCCTCGGCGATCTTGATCTGTGTGCTCTGCAGATCGCCGAGCTTGGCCCGATTGTATGTCGAGGCACGGTGTCGCGCGATCTCGACGTAATCATCAAGGCAAGCCTGGGCATTTCCCAGACCGACGCCAGACAGCACATAGGGGAACAACGAGAAAACCGGAAGCATGTAGAGCGCGTTCGGATTGACGACGCTGCCTGGCGTTGCACCGCCCGCAAGATCGCTGACGCCAACCGTCATGTGCTCGGGAACGAATGCGTCAGTTACTCGCACATCGTTCGATCCTGTTCCGCGCAGGCCTGCCGCATTCCAGGTGTCGTCGATGCTGTAGTCCCGTCTGTTCAACAGGAAGAGCCGATACTCGACGCCGTCGGCCTCATCATCCGAGGCAACCACGCTCGCGAGCATGTTCCACCCGCACGCCTCCACCCCAGACGAGAACGGCCAATGACCGCTCAGCAAATAACCGCCACTTGTCTTCGTGGCCCGTCCTGCCGGGAAAACAAAGGAAGACGCGATCAGCGTATCGGGATTCTCGCCCCACACGGCGCTCTGCGCCTCGGGCGCGAACATACCCAGCATCCAGTGGTGGCTCGCAAGATTGGCAAAGTTCCAGGAGACCGAGGCGTCGCCCTGCCCCAGGGCGTCGGCGCAATCGACCAGTGCAACATAGTCGAGCTCACTGCCTCCGACGCGCTTGGGCTGCAGAATCCGGAAAAGGCCACTATCGTGTAGATCCCGCTCGGTCTCGGGCGGCAGACGGCGCAGTTCCTCGGTCTGCGCCGCCCGTTCACGCAGAGCCGGTGCCAGCGCTCGGGCTCGTGCGACCATGAGCGAATATTGGTCCCGATCCGACCCTGGCGGCACCTTGGTGTCGAGCCCGCGGCCAACCTCAACCATGGTCTCTTCCTTCGTTCGATCTCCGAAACATTCGCGCGACCGGATCGTTCGGCCCAGTTTATCGAGCGATCACCAGAGATCAAGACGCGCAAGCCTGCGTCCGGCGAGTTCAAGGCGCAGAACTCTCAACTGCCGCCACCGGGCGTCCGGTGACGGGAACGCTCTCAGCCATGTTTCGTCCGCGCGGGACGCGGCACTCTAGCATTCTCCCGTCCAAGATTCGATGCGCGGCCAAGCTCCGGCCAACGACGGCGGCTTGCCGAAGGGTGCGGCCCACGAACCAGAAACGCCAAAAAGCCCGGTGGCCAATCGACCACCGGGCGCTCTACATCGTCGAACTTTCGGCAACGGTCAAATCCACCTCGCAGGATCTAGACGAGCTGCTTCCGCCAATACAGCGTGTGCTGCCATGCCCAGGGCGAGGCCGGTTCGAAGAGCCGATACCCCTGCCGGATGAAGTTGTTGGCCGAGAAATGATTGTCTGTCGTATCCGAGACGATCGCCTTCCAGCCGGAGCGCCGCGCGCGCGCTTCCAGCGCGCGAGTAAGCCGCACTTGCAGGCCGTGGCCGCAGTGCGGCATCACGACCCCAACGCGGCACAGATATCCGGCGTTGACAACATGGGTTGACGGAACGACGCCCGCGAATGCAATCGGCTTTAGCCGATGAAAAGCAATCCACCAATACCCCTGCTCGAAGTCGGGCACACGAGTCCCATCGCAGAAGGTCAGCTGATGAAGCTCGGCGAGCGCATCCGCGACCTCTTCGTCCTGCGGATCAACCTCGCGTATCCTGTACATTCTTCGCACCTCGAAATTCTATTGTCCGCCAACGTACCTGGTTCTCCAGTCTGGAGAGAGATGCGCCCACTCCAGCTGCAACACGAATTACCTTCCGAGCGTGGCTTTGATCCCCAACCAAACGGCGCCGAGAAAGCCGGTAGCGATCACGGTGATCACCGCCTTGAAAGTATAGCTTTGCGCCTGCTCCACACTCTTTCGCCATCGCCGGAGGTGCTGAAAGTCCGCGCGCAATTCTCGTCGGTCCCCCTCCTCAAATCCAAATGAAGTCAAGACTGTCGCGATGGTCTTGACCACAACGGCATCGATGTCGCTTCTGCGCACCCGATCCTGTTCAATCAGCGTTTCCATCACGATTGCTTTGACATCGGCTTCGCGCATGGGATCACCTTCGTATGATGCGGGCGACATTCTCAAACGTACGCTTTCCGAAGTAGAAGCCCATGATCATGCCGGCCCAGGTGCTCACGTCTCCCGCGAGTTGCGGCGTCGTCCCCAGGCCGAGAACCTTGTCCCAGATCACGCATTTGGCGTAGAAAACCGCGCATACCCCGGAAGATCATCACGCCGTCACCGGGCGTCGCAATCCTGTCTGAATAGCTCTTGAACCCTTGACCGACACCGAGCGATGCAATCTTGCTCTCGATCAGCCGCTTCGATGATTGCGCCAGCGTTCGCTGCGCCTCGCGGATGCAAACCGCCAGCGTGCCGCGCTCGGCCTGACACATCTCGACCAGGAGCTCACCGAAGAAATGGGACTTTCCCGATCCCCGGCCGCCGAATGCCCCCTTATAGCGCGCCGGCCGAAGCAGCGGCTCGAACACTTTTGCGGTTGGAATTTTCAGGATCGACAAGGCTACTCTCGATAGGGCAAATCGGGTCTCATCGGGCTTGAACTGTCATTGGCGAGGGCGCGCTCCGGTCAGGCCAGCAAGCCAGTCGGTCAGATTGCTATTTCGCCGTGCTGGAGGCTTCCGGAACACCAAACACCGACGGCGGCAAATATCGCATTGGCTGCCCGCTGAACGGGCTCGACGGTCTCATCGCTGGGTATGAGCGATTTCAGATCAGCCGATCGATGCTTACAAAGCAATCCTGAAAGAACAGACAGTCCCGCCCAATCGAATATGACGCACGCCAAGACGACCGTACTCCATAAGCCTACGCGGGCAATCCGGCGGATCGCAGCCAGGATCGCGACCAGAACAACGTTCAGCGGCACAAACATTGCGACCGCGCAGGTTCCATTGAAGTACGGACAGGAGATTTCTCTTGTGAACGCGAATGCCAACGTCGATAGGGCGAAAACGATAGCCAGTGACAGGATCGTTCTGTAGGCCTGAGGGCGGAGATGAAGAAAATATGTTGGTAACACGCACCCAATAGAGGCGATTGTAGAAAGGTCGTTGATCAGAGGTGTCAGTCCGATAACTTGACAGGCATCCATCGATCGTCTCTGCAGAAATCGTAGGCAGCGGCACGCAATTGGCACGGACCTGATTCTCCTTCGTCCGGCCAGGCAAGCTCAAGTCCGCAAGCGCGATAAACTACGCTCACGGACAGATGTAGCAGAGTCTCTCCGAACTTCGCCGGTGATTTGCCGCGCACGATTTCAGCATTTCCTGTGCAGAGCTTTTGAAGTCTGCGTTGGGTCAAAAGCCGCAAATGGCTGCCAGATCGGTCAGCGTCCGCCCATCTCCAATGAGCCGACCCTGCAGCGACCAAGGAGACTTTCGTATATAAGTCAGAAGCGGACATTCGATCATTTGACTGGCGCAGCGTTGACGCTCCACGTTCCGTCCGAACCTTGGGTCAACACCACGGGCTTCTTGTCGGGGCTCCCAAGCTTGATCGTCTTGTCATCGATCCACGCGACGAAGGTCGCTCTTGCAGGTAAGGGAGTCTTGCTTTCTTTCGACTTCCAAACTAGACGCTGCTTTTTGCCTCGAACGTCGAGAATCGCAAAGCTTGTTTCGTCCTCGCCGCCTTCCTCGGTGAGCACTAAATTCCCGTCTGGGGAAAATTGAGGAAACACATTTCCGAAATCGAGCTCGCGACCTGTTCTTCCCTCGATAGCCATGCATTGACCACCGTCCGCTCCATGGTCACAAGCGACGAAAATACGTGTCGATGGATAGAAGTCGGCAAGGCCGTAACCAAATCCTCCTTCACTCCTTCCGAATCTGTTCTTGTTATCGAATATTTTTGCGACTGCTGTTATCCATGCGAAGAACGAGAGTGTTGCCTCGCATTGCGGCCAGCGGCCCCGCCAACGCCACACACCGTGCATTGAATTCCGCGTGAAAACGACTCGTTGCGGGTTTTGGCTCTCGACGCCGGCGCACCTGTTTGTTCAGAAGATTGCTCGGCACTCGCCGGCAAGGGCGCATCGACAAGAACGACGAGACTTGCAAACAAGAGAACGAAATTTCGCATGGCTGCCCCCGCTTTTGCAGCGATTTACCACCAACTCATGCCCGGTTCGTTGGATCGCATTTCCAGATCATCGAGCACGCGGCGGCACTGGCCAAAAGCAGCGCACCAATAACAAGAGCATCGAGACAAGTCCTCCTCGCAACATCAATCCACACTTCATTGAAGTCACCTTACCGACATTCACCAACCTAGTGGCTCCGATGCGGGCACGTCATGGTAGAGTGTGAGAAAAAATCCGACCGGTGATTCAGCTCAGTGAACGAAGAACAGAATCACCATAAGCCCGGTGCAAGAGGCCAAGAGCCCGATCAAGGTGGCGAAAGTAGCTTCGATTTCCAGGTGGCCGTCTTCGCGATACCGATAGCCGAGCCAGTTGAATTTGTGACAATCGAGGAATGAGTCGACGCGGACCTTACCAAATGAGACGATCGGCAAGATCAGCCGAGCCATGGCTTAACCCAATAGCCACCAGATCGATTCAAAGGTCGAGAGGAGCACTGTGATACTCTCCGCCCGGAGTGCACGAAGACGCCTATCGGCCATGGCCATCGACATCCACCGATATGAGATCAGACGCTACCGACGGACCAGGCCGCATCATCGCACAATGGTACCGTTCCGCTCGGGCACGCCATGGTAGATATCATGCCGGGCAACGCGTTGGTAGAGCGGTCCCGTAGAACGAGGCCCACGATGCCGAGAGTCGGCCGCGATAGCGGTTCGGCTTCGCATCGACGTGATTGAACGTTTTGGCGGGGTCGTCGACAAAGTCGGCCCAAGTCGGACGGCCCGCGGCTGTCAGGTATCTTCGCCCTCAACTTCCGCGGGCTCAACGATCACTCGTTCGATGCGGTGCACAAGTTCGAGCGCTCCATCTCCGTTCTCGATCGCCTGCGGCGCTTTGCCCCAGCCGCGATCGAGGATGGCGTTGGCAGCCGAGACGCGGGCAGCCGGAGTTGCACTGGTCGATCGCATCACGCCGACCAGTGCGTTGAGTGCGCTTCTTGTATGGCTCCGCGCAAGTGAGCGGATCTGCGTGATCGTCTTGGCCAAGCTATTTCTCCTCCCAATCGGACGGGAGATATTCGCTCGGAGCCGTATCGACATCATAGATATCGGGATCGGGCACTACCGAGCGAAATGCGATCGTGGGAAAATCCGTTCGGTCGTGCTCGTAACGCGGACGGGGGATGAACTGTATGATCTCTGCGCTCATGCAAACTCCGACAATGCAATCGTGATCAGGCCCGCGAGCGCGAGCGATATGAGATAGGCGGTCATGCAACCTCGTTGATCGGCCGTCCGCGCGATGCGGCCATGGAATGAATGTGCGGCAGATCGCGCAGCGGGCGGCGATCTTTGGGGCGCGAACCTTATCCCTGACGAGTGGGGCCGCGGGCGGCGCCGGCTTTCGCCGCGCCGCAGGACCGGCGCGTTCGCGCGCACCGGCCAATTTCGTGCTCGTTTCAATGGGTTCGGACGGCGGCTCGCTTGCGACGCTCAGGCGACGGGCTGGGAGGATGTGGCGTCGTGACGTTGCGGCCGCCGTCCGATTGGTGAAATGGCAAAGAAAAAGCCCGCCGTGGATTGCTCCGCGCGGGCTCAACAATTTCTGATTTTCGGATTATGCCCCTGAGTTGCCCGACGTGTCAAACGTTTTTGCGAGCTGAATGCGATCGGTAAAATGTGATGCGTCGGCTTCGACGGAGGGAAACCGCTTTGACCGAAAGTTGGCGCATGATCCGGAATCGCAACACGAGCCGGCGCCGATCGGCCGTATGCTTGTTGCGATGATGTCAGTGTGCCGCTGAGTTGCCCGACGCGTCAAGCGGGCAAGCGGCTCACAACATTTGGATCGACATCAGGACAGTTTTGGCTCGCGTCGGTCGACCCGCGCCGCAGTTAGATTGCAAGGAGGAAGCGCCGATGTATTTCGTTGCTGCCGTGCTCGCGGTCCTGTCCGGCCTGTTCTATGCAGCGGGCCATCATGAGATCGGCTCGATCGGTGCCACCATGTGCCAGTATGGCGGTATCTTCTGCGACAGTCCGGTGCTGGTTCTCGTCGGTGCCGGGTTCGCCGCGGCGTGGGGCATGCTCGTCAGCGTGCGCTGATCGTCCCGCAGTATTTCAACTATAGCTTTGTGCCGCTGATTTGCCCGACGAGTCAATTCCTGCACTTTGCGTCGGATGCAATCTCAGGAACGCCCCGCATCTATTGCGGCGTGCTCGGATTTGCCGGCTGAGCGGGCTTTGGGCCGGGCGGATCAGGCTCAATCGGTGTCTTGGGCTCGGTCGGCATCACCTTTGCGCCCGCCGCGCGTGCCGCCTCGCCGGTCGTTGAGTAGTTGGCGGAAGCGGCCGGCTGCACCTTCGGCTTGCTCCACGGACCGTGGTCGACCATCAGCATGCCCAGCACGCCGAGGATCGCAACCAGGGCCGCGATCAGCAGCGGCGTTCCGCCGTGCCGATTTCGATGCTTGACCGAACGGCCATCCGCCATGCCATGCGCCTGCATTGTCATCATCGTCTCCTCCACGGAAACAAGCCGCAACCGGCGCGTAAGTTTCCTGTTCCCCGATGCGAAAGCGAGGCATGTTGGTGGAACCAATCCCCAACTGCTGAATTTCCCCGATATGTGGCCGTCACCACGCGCACGCGCGGATAGCCAGGGTAACGGCCACCCCACCTTTAGTGAAATCGCGGCACGGCACATGAGCTCTGAAACACCCGAGTCTCCGCTTCAGCCCACACTCGGTGAGCGGGCGATCGACACCGCGACGGACGTCTCGCGTACCATCACGGAGGTGTCGGACGGACTTCGAGCGGCGGCCGATCGCCTCAGCGACGCGATCGCAACCTCGCGCCGGCCGGGCGGCGTCCTCGCCACCGTGAGCGCGGCCGCGCGCGAAGCGCCGCTCGCAAGCCTGTTCGTCGCGTTTCTGCTCGGCGTCGCGGTCGCGCGCCGGCGCTAGACGCCGACGCGCCGCGAAGGCCGCCTGCCCTAGAACTTGCCCTTCGTGGCGTCCTTGGTGGCTGACATCACGCTTCCGCTGATCTGGCGCATATGTTCGCCGGCATTGGTGAACTGGCTGCGCAGAAATTCCGACTGGATCCGCATCGCCTCCTGCAGATCGGTCGCGTGCACGAGCTTGCGCGCGTGCTCGAACGCCGCCTTCATATTCTGCTCGGTGAACGACAGCGCCTGTTTGGAAATCTCGGTCCCGGTGCCCGGCATCGCCGTCATCGACTTGCTCGCGGCATCAAAGAACAGGCTGAAGGCCTGTTCGGCCTGGTCGATGGTCTTTTCCGCCAAATCGCGCAACTCGGCGGGAACTTCAAGCTTCGGCTCAATCATGATCGCGCCCCCTGAAAAAAGCGTCTGCCAAGGTTAGCATAGATTGTGACGGCGTCAGCGTCGTATCGCCAAACCATGAGAGGCCCACTCATCCTTGCAGCCGAGGAAAATTTACCTAGCAGCGACCGGACTGCACCGCAGGCCGATTCCAATCATGTCAGCACTGTGGCATAGTGATTCGGCCTCGTCGTTGGTCGCGTTCGCGTCTCTTGTGGGGGAATAAGGGGATCCGATGCTGCGCGCCGTTCGTCCAACACCGACCTGCACCCGCTTCAAGACCAGCATAGAGATGCCGTGCATGAAGTGCGGCACGCAAATGCGGCTCGCCTTGATCGAGCCGCGCGACCAAGTCTACGACGTGCTGACCTATCAGTGCGCGCCGTGCAATGCCGGCGAAAGCTTCCTGAACGCGCGCTAGGCTATCGGCCCGTTCAGTCGTTCAGCACCGCGGCCCCCGCCTCCGTCAGCTCGGGCTGGTCGTCATGCAGTTCGACCAGACCGAGTTCAATGAGGACGCCCAGGTCCTCGTCACTGACCGGTGACAGTTTGAGCCGGCCGGCCTGGATATCACGGAGGGTCCAGCGCAAGGCGATCGCGCGCTCAAGTGAAAATTCAGCGAATGGATTGTTTGCCATTCGCTTCGACTAGTGCGGCATTTGGATCAGACTTTGTCTTTGCCGCGGCGGCTTCATGGACACCACAGATAGACGGCGAGCCGGCGCGATCGAGCTACCCGGCGCCCCGATCGCGTCATCACTCCATGTGTCTTCGCAGCGGCGCGGCTCAGTAGCGGTAGGGATCTATATCGAGCAGCGGGAATGCGCTGAACACGCTCGGCAGATTGGTCGGCGTCGCCGGATGTAGATAGGACTTGTCCAGTTCGGCGAAGCTGGTGACGCCGAGCAGCCCAAGGCAGCGGATCACCTCGTCCTCCAGCAATTCAAGCATCCGGACGATGCCTGCCTCGCCCGCCGCGGCAAGCGCCCAGCATTGCAGACGGCCGATCCCGACGAGATCGGCCCCCGAGACGATGGCCTTCACGATATCAGTGCCACGGCAGATCGAGCCATCGACCATGATCTTGGCGCGGCCTGCGACGGCCTGAACGATCTCGGGCAGAACGTGCATGGACCCGCGGCCGTGGTCGAGCTGCCGTCCGCCATGATTTGAGACGTAGATCCAGTCGACGCCGTGATCGAGCGCGATCTTGGCGTCTTCCGCGGTGGCGATTCCTTTGAGGATGAGCGGTATCTTGAACTTGTCCTTGATCAACTTCACCGTCCGCCATTCCAGCCCCTTCTGGAAATCGCCGCCGGTGGCGCGGATGCGGCTTTCGCGGACATAGCGCTTGGCGATGTCGCGCTCGCGCCGGCTGTAATGCGCGGTGTCCACGGTGAGGCAGAACGCGGCGTAGCCGTTGTCGATGGACCGGCTGACCACATCCTCGACGAACGCATCATCGCCGCGCACATAGAGCTGGAATATGCGCAAGGCGTCGGGCGCCGACTTGGCGGTATTCTCCAGCCCCGGCTCCGACACCGAGCTCAGCATATGCGCCGCGCCGAACGTTCCCGCTCCGCGCGCGACGGCTGCGCCGGCATCCGGATCGAAGATCTCGAGCGCGCCGACCGGCGCGATCATCACGGGAAGCCGGAGCTTGCGGCCGAATACCTCGGTGGATGGATCCACATTGATGACGTTGCGCAGCACGCGCGGCCGGAACGCGATCTCGTCGAGCGCCATTCTGTTGCGGCGCATCGTGGTCTCGGTTTCCGAGGCGCCGACGATATAGTCCCAGGCGTTCTGATTCAGCCTGGCGCGGGCCTTTTGCGCGAATTCGTGCAGATTCTGGAATTCCTCGCCGCTGGCGCCGAGTTCGACATTGCGCGCCTGCTGAATGGGGGTCCCGTCATTCATGGTCGTTTCTTCTCCCGATTTGGCCGGCACATTAGCCGCAGACAAACCGGAAAAGCTACCACCTTGACCGACGAATCCGGCCAGCGAAGGCCAGCTATTCGCTTGTGAGATGGATCGAGTTTCGAAACGAAGCGGCCGGCTCCGAACTGAGCCGTCCGACACGCGCTAGCTGCCCGAAAACCGGTTTCGGTACTCGGTCGGCGACACGCCGAGGTGGCGCAGGAAGGCCCGCCGCATTCGTTCGTCGTCGCCAAATCCCGCGCGCTTGGCAACCTCGACCACGCCGCCGATCTGGCGGCTTTCGAGCAGCAAGCGCGCGGTCTCAACGCGCAGCGCCTCGACACCGCTAGCAGGTGTCATGCCGGTGCGGCTGACATAGGTCCGGGCAAAGGTGAGTGGCGTCATCCCGGCCTTTTCCGCGAGGGTCTCGACCTTGAGGTCGCTCGTGATGTTCTCGATGATCCAGGCATGCAGCGCGCTGAAGCGTCCCTCGACGTCCGACGCCTGGGCCGCAAGGACGGTAGAGAACTGACTCTGACCGCCCGGCCGCTTCAGAAACACCACAAGTCTGCGCGCAACATCGAGCGCGATGGTGTGGCCGAAATCCTCCTCGATCATTGCGAGCGCCAGATCAATGCCGGCGCTGACACCCGCCGACGACCAGACATGTCCGTCCTTGACGAAAATCGCGTTGGGCTCGACGCGGATGTCGGGAAAGCTGTCCTGCAAACGCGGACAATAGCGCCAGTGCGTTGCAGCACGCTTGCCGTCCAGGATCCCGGTCCAGGCCAGCGCAAACGCGCCGAGGCAGACTGATGCGATACGGCGCGCCTTCGGCAGCGCCTCCGTAATCCAGTTCATCAACTCGGCGTCGTTGCGGATCTTCCAGATACCGGGCCCGCCGGGGATTACCAGCGTGTCGACCTGGGCGGGCGCAACACTGGCGATCGGCGCCGTGTCGATCATCATACCGACATCGGTCGGCACCAAGCCGCCTGAAGTCGACAGATAGGATAGCGAATAGTCCGGCCCGGGCAGTTCGATCGCCTCCAGCTCCGCGAACACCTGAGCCGGCCCCGAGATGTCAAGCAAGGTCACGCCCGGAAAGGCAACGATCGCGATCCGCCGTGTCGCTTTCTTGTCGCGCGGCTCGGGCCGGGGCGGCTTGGCAGTTTTCGAGGGCATATTGTCCTTTAAGCCATTCGAGGCTGCCCTGTATAGATTGCAATGGAATTCTGGAGTTCTGCCATGTCGCGAAATCTGGGCAGCGGATACGAGGCGATCAAATCGCCTTGGGCGGATTACGCGATCTACAGTCTACCCAATGCCTCCCGGGTCGAAGCCCGCGACCGCCAGCCGCTGATGGACGCCATGAACGGCATCATTGCCGTCAACTGGCAGGCCACCGAGCCGCATTGGACGGCAACCTCCTCACCCTTCGACCAGAAGTACAGCCTGATCCTCGTCTATGACGGCTCCGGCCTCGTGGCCTTCTCGGTCTACCGCATCCTGCAGATGTCGGCCGGACTTGGAATTTATCGCAGCGGGACAGAAGTACTCCCGGCGCATCAGGGCCGCGGCCTCTACGGCTTCTTTACGGCGGAAGTTCTGAAATGCTCCGGCGCCGCCGAGAGGGCCGACGGCAACGTGCTCTACGGCTGGCGGACCCGCAATCCGATCGTCTGGGCAGCGAACGCTAAAATTTGCGAGAAAGTTTCTCCATCGTTGCTCGACGATGCGCAGGACTCTGCGTTGCAGGCGGCCTGTGTCGAGATGTGCACCTCACTCTATCCGGGCAAGCCGCTCGAACTGCCCGACATGATCATGCGTGGCGCTTACGGCCACATTAAACACCATCGGCAGGCCTATCGTGGCACCGCGTCGCTGGTCGATGCTGCGATGTCGCGGAAGATTCCGAATTCAGCGGATGCCCTGTTCTCTGTGGGTTACGCGAGGGTGTGATGTCGATGCTCGGACAACAAGCCGTTTACGCCCGGACGACCCGCTTCACCGACCGCGCCTATCTCGCCTGGACGGCGGTGGCCATCGCCTACGCCATTGCCTTCCTGCAGCGCGTGTCACCGCAATCGGTAAGCCTCAGTTTCATGCACGACTTCAACACCGATGCGGCCGGTGTTGCGATGCTCGCCTCGAGCTATTTCTGGGGCTACACCGTGATGCAGATTCCGGCCGGCCTTCTGGTCGACCGCTACGGCGTCAAGCGCGTCGTCCTCCTCAGCATGATCGCCTCATCGCTCGGCAGCGCAGCGTTCGCGCTGGCGCCGAACCTGCTCGACGTTTTTGCTGCGCGCCTGATTGTCGCCTGCGGCGATGCGCTGGTCTTCACGGCACTCCTCAAGCTCGTGGCACAAAGCTTCGCTGACGAGCGGTTCGGCATGATGTCGGGCATCTCGCAGGTCTCCGGCTATGTCGGAGGCGTGATCGCGACCACGCCGCTCGCAGCCGCCGTCTCGGGGTTTGGCTGGCGGGCCTGCTTCCTGTTCATCGCCTGCATTGGCCTCGCCAACCTCGCCTTCGCCAAGCTCGCGCTCAAGCCTGATCCGGCATCGCACAGCAACAAGACGCTGAAGGGCGTCGTGATCGCTGCGCGGCAATCGCTGGCCCATATCGCGAACTGGGGCTGTGCGATGACGTTTGCGTCGCACTTCGCGGTCGTGACGACGCTGTCGGGCGTCTGGGGCATTCCGATGGTCGCCCACTTCTTCCATATCTCCCCGACGGCCGCCGGCACGCCGCTGCTCGCCTTCATGATCGGCAATGCGCTCGGCTCGATCTTCCTGGGTCACGCCGCCGATCGTGCCGCGGCGGCGCTCGACCGCGCATTGATCGGCATTTGCGTGTTGCGCATGCTGCTGATCGCGATGCTGCTGCCGCAGGTCGCCCGGACATTTGGTCTCGCCTACGTCACCGTCGTGTTCACGGCCTTGGGGCTCGTCGCCGGCGGCACCGTCCCGCTGGTGCTGAAATGCGTGAAGAAGCTCTACACCTCCGAACTGATCGGTGTCGGCGCTTCTGTGAACACCACTGCTGCCGGGATATTCGCCGGCGTCTCGCAGCCGATCATCGGCTTTGCGATGCTTGCAGCCAGCAACGCCTCCGGAACCGACGCCGTGCACAACACGGCCGCGATCGGTGACGGCGGCTACAGCGCCTTGATCGTCATTCTCCTTCTCATGTCGCTGCCGGGCATTGCCGGGCCGCTATTGATGAGAAGCAAGTTGATAGCCCGTTAGTGTCGTTATGAGTGTAGGGGGTGTTATGGAGCGCTTGTTCTTGAGAAAAGGTGAAGTCGCGTCAAACTTTCCGGTCAGCAGCTGGCAGAGCGTGATGTTCTCCGAGTTTGAAGCGCAGATGAGCAGCGAGGCAAGGCCGTTCCCTTGCGTGTTCGGGGTGACCGGACATCGCCAGGATCAGCTCCGCTATCTTTTCCTCGACCCCTATGACGTTGCTGTGCTCGGCGAGCAGCTCGCACAATATGTCTCAGACGCGCGCTCGTTCGGCCCCAATACCTCGTTGATCGTGTTCACGCGTCCCCGCCCCGTGCAGACGCTCGATGCCTACTATCGCAAGATGTGGCTGACGCTCGACCAGCTCGCACGCCTGGACAAGAACCCGTGGCCATCAGAGATTCCGGAACAGATCGACCACCCGATGTGGGAGTTCTCGTTTGCCGGTGAGCCCATTTTCGTCGTGTGCACGACGCCCGCTCATGTGATGCGCCAGAGCCGCCGATCCAGCGCCTTCATGCTCACGTTCCAGCCGCGCTGGGTGTTCGACAAGATCCTCGGGACGGAAAAGGCCGCGACTGCCGCGTTCGCCGAGGTGCGCAAGCGCCTGATCCCGTACGACAGCGCGAGCCCCTCTCCGCTTCTTGGCCGCTACGGCGCGACCGACGGCCGCGAATATCTGCAGTACTTCCTGCACGACGACAACAATGCGAGCGGAGGCTGCCCCTTTGCCAAGCTCGCGCAGAACAAGACGCCAGCTATCGCGAACAAGGAACAGGCAGCATGACCCAAATCATTGCGGGCACGAAGACCGAATTTGCCATCGATCCGGAGATTCTCAACCTGCTCCCGGCCCAGGGGTCCGTCGAGCTGCAGCATGATGCAGCCGGCAAGGTGCATCACTTCCATACCCATCCGGTCGATGAAATCCTGATGATCATCAGCGGCCGGTTGAACTTCATCTGGGACGGCGGTGAGCGGGTCGTCGGTGCCGGCGACACCATCCTGCTGCCTGCCGGCACCCGGCATCAATCCGAAGCGCTCGAGGGTGGTGCAATCTACGTGATCGCGACACAGCCGCCCGCTAGGTCAATGAACAACTGATATCCAGGAAAAACGCGAACACCTCAGGACAGTGAGGGATCGCGCGGCGGCTCAACCGCCAAACGTTCGACCAGCTCGATGACCTCGGAACGCTGGTTGGGCGCAAGTCGAAGGAAAGCCTTCAACAGTCGCAGGCTTTCCAGTGTTTCGCTCGATGGAGCTCCGAGCTTGTTCTGCAGCTCTGCAACGTATGTGGGATTTTTCATCTCGCACCTTAAGTGAGGATTACGAATGGCATACCCAGGTAAACGTGAAGGCTTGGCCCAGAAGGTCGACACCGCAGCGCAAGAGGCCGAACGCCTTGGCCTGACCACGGCAACCCTCATACTCCGGATGGCCCGTCTCGAGATTGATAGGGCGGAGCCCGAGGAAGTTGAAAGTATGCCAAGGAACAACTTGCGCAGCAAGCCGAACTGAGGTCCTGAACGGGCCAGTTCCGGGTCGAAGGCCGCCCGCACGCGGTGGGGGCCCGCGACGTCTGAACGACATCTTGCGAGGCGAGAGGCTTCCCTCTCGCCTCAGGTCAGGTGGTTAGCGCGTATCTGATCTTTGGTTCAGACCAAACGGCTAGCCGGTGTTACCTGGCTTGCCGAACGCGCCTGCCTCGGCCAAAGCGGCGATGCGCCGGTCGTCGTAGCCGAGCGTCTTGCTCAACACATCCCGGGTGTGCTGACCGAGCAGCGGAGCCGCAACGGGATCGACCGTAGGTGTCAGGCTCATATTGACCGGCGACTCGATGTTCGGAACCGAGCCGGCGGTCGGATGCGCGATTCTGCTCAGGCGATGACGATCGCGCACCTCGGGTGCGTTGAAGCCTTCCTCGACCGTACGCAGATAGCCAACCGGAATATTGGCCTTCTTCATCTTTGCCATCCAGTGCTCGAGCGTGTCGCTTGCAAACACGCTGGCGATGATGGCACGCAGCTTCTCCTTGTTGGCGGTCCGCGCCTTGCGGTGAGCAAACTCGGGGTCGGTGATGAGATCCGGGCGATCGAGTACGTCGGTCACGAGCCGGCGATAGAGCCGGTCGTTGGCGCAAGCCATATAGAGCGGACCATCGGACGCCCGGTAGACGCCGACGGTCGGCGAACCGTTCGGTGAGTTGCCGAAACGGCCGGGGTTGTTGCCGTTGATGAGATAGGCCATGCCGTAGAAGCCGGTCATCGACACTGCGGTGTCGATCAACGCGACCTCGACCTGCTGCCCGCGACCGAGCCGATCCCGCGCAATCAAGGCGAGCAGGATGGCGTTGCAGGCCGACATACCGGTTGCCATGTCCACGATCGGTGGCCCGGTGCGCACCGGTTCGCCATCCGGAAAGCCGTTGAGCGACATGAAGCCGCTTTCGGCCTGCGTAATCGGGTCGAAGCCCGGGCGCAGCGCGAAATCACCCTTGCGGCCATAGGCGGAGATCGAGCAATAGATCAGCCGCGGATTGGACGGCGACACCGACGCATAGTCGAGACCGAATTTCTTCATCACGCCGCCGGAGAAATTCTCCACCACGACGTCTGCCTTGGCAACCAACGCGCGCGCGACTTCGAGCGCGACCGGATTGTTGAAATCGAGCGCAATGCCGCGCTTGTTGCGGTTGAGGCTCAGATACGCTGCGCTTTCGCCGCCGATTTCAGCGTGCTCGTAAGCTCGCGTGTCGTCCCCACCGTCCGGATTCTCGATCTTGATGACCTCGGCCCCGAAATCGGCCAGCGTTTGGGTGCAGGCCGGGCCGGCGACGACGCGGGTGAAGTCGACCACCAGCAGGCCATCGAGCGCCGTCGGAACTCCCTCCCCGCGCGGCGCGCGCCCTGGCAACTCTGGTTTGGTCATGATCTGACGCTTCCTCTGTTATTTTGTCAGGCGAAATACGACGGCCCTTGCCAGGACCGACACTGCCTGCCTTTTAGCGGAAGCCCGTCACCAGAACCAAACCCGGATTTTGCAGGGCGGGACCTTCGCCTGACATGGCTGTCACCGGCAAGGGGGTCCCGCAGTGCCGACACGGTCAAACGATTCGAATGTCAAGGAAACCCGCCGGATACCGGATCCGTCAGCGCGTCCGGCGAGCGGAAGAATGGACATCGGCGGGTAGCGACGCTTCGTCGCCACCCGCTCGAGAACCGTCGCACTATTCGGCGATCATTTCGCCGGAGCCGCCGAACTCGGCCGGAAAGTCCTTCAGCTTCGGCAGGCCATCGCGTATCGGCAGCACTGCCTCGGAATAGTTGACGTGAACGCCGGGGCTGAACTTCAGCGTTGGGATCGTTGCCGTGAACACGTCGACGAGCCCAAGCGTCGGGTGGTTCGTCATCAGGTGACCGCCGCACTTGGTGCAGTATTTGCGCTGGCTCATCGCGGTCTTCTCGAACGTCCCGACATGATCGGCGCCCTTGGTGACTTCGACCGCCTCGGGCTTCCAGAGGCTGAACGCATTCACTGGGCCGCCGGACCAGGAACGGCATGAACGGCAGTGGCAGTAGCCCATCGCCTCAGGCTCCCCGGTGACCTTGAGTTCGACGGCGCCGCAAAAGCAGGTTCCAGTGTGATTCATCGCTCGGTTCTCCCTTGGGTGAATTGATCGGAGGGTGAATTGATCAGACTCCGCGCCGGCATCGACCCACGTTACTCGTGATGTTCACGATGCAGGATAAGATCAAGGCGGGCATAGCCGCTGCGAACTCCATTGTGGACGTACAGACCATTCCTCGCACGGGAGGCAATCACGCTGCGCTCCAATGCAGACAGGTCGTCGACGCGAGCGAAGTTACATGAGAGTCCGCGCTGCTGTCGACCGTCTTCGACGCAGATAGGGATGAGCTCAGTGTGAGGCAAAGCACAGTGCCGCAACATGATGAATCACTGCCGCGCCAGATGCCTGAGCGGCACCCGGCACGCGAGCACATCACTTCAGATCAGCATTGACGGTGCTTCACCGGAACCTTGTTCGGCGTGGCAAGCCCGTACATCAGCGCCAGCCGATCCAGGCATTCCTTGAGGCGCCGCGCAAAATAGTCCTGCCAGCGCTGCGTACGCAAGCCGCGCCGCTGCCCCACCTGCTCCATGGTCATGCCGAGGATCAGGACGTCGTGCACCAGCGCCGAACCGTCGGCACCAAGCTCATGCTCGGCACGATTCAGGCGCAAGGTCGCCTGGCGCTGTCCCTCCGTGATCGGCTCTCGTTGCTGACCGCCGTCAACATATTCACGCGTCGTATCCACCGCGCGAGGGCCGCGCTCGGCCTTCTCCCAATCGTTCTGGAAGGCCCGGCCGCTCCGGTACTGTGTGTCGTCGATCTGCCGGTGTGCATGCAACCGGCCGAGCGGGTCGTTGCGTATCGAGCGAAAGGCAACGATCTTCTCGCCCGGCTAGAGCGCGAGGGGATCGTCGATCTCGACGGTCGCCACCTCGGCGTTGAAGGGCAGATCCTGGGAGCGCCGATCATGTGTTCCAGCGGGATCGTACGGTTTCCGGCGTTTTGCGCGCGGCATTGGTGACCTCCGAAATGTGTGATGAAAGCGCGCGGCGGCGTCCGCGCGACCGTGGTTGTGTGGACCGACATCGATCGGTCGGGAGGTGAGCGGCCTCAGATGGCCCCGATGGCTTGAAGCCAGGCGTCGTTCAGTACCGGCCTCGTCGATGCCTCGGGATCGCGGCTCAGGTGAAAATGCGGCGTGCAATAGCTCGCGCCCGGCCGGCACGGGTGACCGCAGAAGGTCATGGTTTCGCCGTCGGCATCCCCGCCATAGGGATAGCGGCAGTCTCCGCGCTTGAGGTCGAACAGTGAAAGGTGCCGTGGCGCGACCGCCGCGCAACGAAGTTGGGGCAGCTCCACCGTTTCGGTGAAGCTTTTCGGCCAGCGAAGCAGATCGGGCTTGAGCTCGGCCCGCCCTTCACGCAGGCGCCCGATCCTCGGTGGCTCCGGCAAGGCCGGCTTGGGTGGATCGAGATGCCCTGGCAGGGACGGCTCTGGCCGATCGAGGCCCGCCAGCCCCATGCGCTGCGCCCGGCTGAGGGCCGCGTTGCGTGTATAGGCCGTGCTGAAGGTTGCGTTGATCGTGTCAGCGATTTCCGAATAGGACAAGCCGCGGGCCCGCAGGTCCTGCAAGGCAGCCGAATGCTCCGGCAGCCAGTTCACCATATCCATTCCAAATTCCCATTTTTGTCATTCCGCCGGCGCCTCGCACACCTTCCGATATTCCGAAGAAAAAGTCAAGCTTGAATTCTGATAATCGTAACGGTAAGAGTATGTCCAGCTTTGGAGAGGATGAAACATGCTGGACGCGGCACTTATCGAACGAGCTCTGGAAAAGACGGGAAAGAGCAAGGGCGGGCTTGCCCGCGCAATGGGGGTTCGGGCCGGGGCGGTGTCCGAAATCCTGTCGGGAATCCGCTTGATCAAGGCATCGGAGATCGCCCCGATCATGGAATATCTGGAGCTGAACGCGGTGCCGATCGTGGGCCGGGTCGGCGCCGGCGCCTCGATCCAGCCGGAACTTGAGCAGGTCCCGCCGGAGGGTCTCGGCGAGATCGAGCTTCCCTTCCCGATGACGGAGGAAACCGTCGCTTTCGAGGTTTCGGGCGATTCGATGCTGCCGAAATACGAGAACGGCGATGTCATCGTGGTGTATCGCGAGCAGCGCTATCCGCTGTCGAGCTTCTACGGAGAGGAGGCTGCGGTCCGGCTGAAGAGCGGCGAGCGCTATCTGAAGACGATCGAGCGGGGCAGTTCGTCCGGCACGGTCAACCTCAAGAGCTTCAATGCCAAGCCGATCAACGGCGTCAAGCTCGAATGGATCGGCGAGATCTGCGTCACCCTGCCCCGCGGCCAGATCGAAAGGCTGCGCGGCAAGACGGCGGCGAAGGGCCGCAAATCAGCCCGGGCGCAGGGCGGACGGTCGTCCGAGAAATAGCCGCCCGGCTTCAGGGGCTGGCCTGACCGATTCGGGTGCCTTCGGCCCGAATCGGTTGGTGCGACCGCGCCCGAGTTCCGATTATCGTCAATTTCCCTTGACACAATTCCGATTATCGGAAATAATGGACAACGAAAGTCAACGCATCGAACCGCCAGGCAATGCAGTATTTTGTTGTGATGATCGACTATGGCCGCCGTGGCCGCGAGGCGATCGTCGATCCCGAAATGACGCGGCGCGAGGTCATCTCACGGGTCGCGTCGGGGGAATACACCAACATCAGCTTCATCCACGAGGTTGCCGAGTGCTCGGTCGAGGATATCACGGACGATATCCTCGCGGAGGCTGCCCTGCCGGAGGTCGCCCCGACCGGCGCGAACCTGCAAGCCAGTACACTGGATCACGCCCGCGACCTGCGCAAACACGAGCCGGTCTGACCGCGCTCACGCGGTGATTGCGAAAACGTGATCTTTCTTGAACCGGCCACTTGGCCGGAACCCGAAACAGACTAGATAGGGTTCACGCAGAGTCTATTCGGACCGGGCGTGGGTTCCCACTAGATTCGCGAACTCGTTTTCTCGGGCCGGCAGATTTCACCTTCAGATGACTTCGACAACAAACGCCGAGATCGCGAGAGCCGATGGCGATCTCAGGATCGCGCTGCTGCTTGGCATCGCAAACTGGTTTCTGTTCCTGGATCACGTGCCGCACAACGTCGTCAGTGCACTGACCATGCGCAATTTCGGCTTTAGCGGCGCGACCGACCTTTTTGTGTTCATCGGCGGCTATGCGGTGACGCTCATTTACGCCCGGATGGCGCTGGAGCGCGGATTCGTGGTGGCTGCGACCCGGATCTTCAAGCGCGTATGGCAGCTCTATGCTGCCTATATCGTCCTGTTCGTGATCTATGTCGAGTTGATCAGCTATGTCGCCACGCGGACCGCGGCGCCCGAGATCATCAGCGAGTTCAACATCACCGGATTCATCGACCACCCGATCCGGACGCTGATCTACGGCTTGTTCCTGCAGGCCAAACCCCTCAATCTCGACGTGCTGCAACTCACTATCGCCCTGATGGCCTTCCAGCCGTTCGTCGTACTCGGATTGCTCTACGTGCCGAATGCAACACTTCTCGCGTCAGTGGCGCTTTACGCTACCGCCCGCGTGTTCGACTGGAACCTGACTTCATATCCGTACGGAGATTGGTACCTTAATCCGTTCTGCTGGCAATTGCTGTTCGTAATGGGTGGCTGGCTCGCGCTCATCGGCACGCGCTATGCACCCGCGATCCGCGCGATGCAGGCCGTTGCCGCGCTGCGCGCCACGGCGTTGCTGTACCTGCTGTTCGCGCTGACGATCGTCTCCAGTAGCGATATCCCCGCACTCGCCCAAATGATGCCGAGCGGACTGAGCGACATGCTGCTGCAGAACGACCGGGAGGATGTCGCACCTCACCGCATCCTGCATTTCCTGACCCTGACATTCCTGTTCACCTGGTTGGTGCCGCGCGACTGGGGATATCTGCGATCTTACGCCCTGCAGCCGATCATCAAGTGCGGCGAGGAATGGCTGGCCGTGTTCTGTGCAGGCGTGTTCCTCTCCTTCGCCGCGCACCTGATTTTGATCACCGGCCCTTACTCACTGACAAGGCAGGTCGCGGTCAGCCTCGCCGGTCTCGCGGCGATGACGGCTGTCGCCTACTACGTCTCGTGGTCGAAGCAGCAGGATAACAAATCTGCGGTCGGCGCTCATTCCTGAATCCATCGATCTAGTCGACCAGCAGCGCGCGCCTTAGCCGCGTCTCACTGTCGTGCAGCATGGCGGTGTCGACGCCCCCTCGCGCAGCTGCATCCGTCGCGCAAGCGAACAGGCGGTAGAACTGCAACCCGTCATAGGCGACCAGCAACAGATCGACGCCCGCGTTCAACGCCTCAACGACTGCGGTGCAGACATCGTGCTGATAGATCGCGCCCATCACCAGATCGTCTGTCATGACGATGCCCTGGTAGTTCCAGCTCTTCCGGATCAGGCCGCCGACCACGGCCTTTGAATGCGACGCCGGCCGCCCTCGGTCGAGCGCATTCACCGCGACATGCCCAACCATCAGGCGCGCATCGGTCGACGACAGCACATCGCGGAATGGGCGCCAGTCCGTCGCCTGCAGTTCGTCGACCGGCGTATCGAGATCGGCGTTGAAATGATGCGTGTCGGCGCGCACGCGGCCCAATCCCGGAAAGTGCTTCACGGTGGCATTGACGCCCGCGGACTCGAGGCCAAGGATGTAGGCGCCCGCGATCGCGCTCACCTTGGCCGGATCATCGGAGATCGCGCGCTGATTGATCAGCGTATTGAAATCGAGCCGGTTGTGCTTCGCCGCCGGCCGCAGGTCGAGCACCGGGGCAAAATTCAGGTTGATGCCAAGCGATGCCAGCTCGCGCCCATGGGTGCGCCCGAACTCCTCGGCTTTCGCCTTTTGCTCATCCGGCGCCAGCTCGGCCAGGGAGGCCAGTGCGGGCAGTCTCGTGAGCGGCGGTGCCAGATGCGAAACGATGCCGCCCTCCTGATCCGTCGCGACCATCAGCGGCGGCAGCCCCGCGGCCCGCCGCCTCGCCTGCAGTGTGGCGATCTCCGCCTTCAAGGCGTCAGCCGTCCTGCCGGCGATGTTGCGCCGGGTGACATAGATGCCCGCAACGAACCCCTTCTCCACAAGCGGTGCGACCTCGTCGAACGACCGATAGCCGACGATAAAATGCTGCCCCAGCGACCGCGCGAGGACCGGCTCAGTCTGGAGAACGCGGTGCTTCCGCACCTCGAACACACCATGCGCGGCGAGCATCGCGAGCGGCGGCAGACACCACAGGATCACCAGGAGCCTTCCTGACCGCGTCCGCCCCCGCCACGTGGCGCCGCGAACCAGCATGAACGCGACGACGATGCTTGCGAGCACAAGAAGAAGATTGCCCGTCCCGCGCAACGGGACGAGATAGGGATCGTTGTTGTTGACGCCGGCCAAGACGAATACGAGCCCGAAGATCCAGGCCAGGGCGATGCCGACGCGCTTGATGATTTGCATGGAGACGACGGGTGAACGAACCGAACGTATCGTCCGTATCAGACCGGACTCGCCGCAGCGAGTGGATAAGACCGTTCTGCACGCAATCTGCATAACAATCCTGAACTCCTGCTGATCGCCTTCCCGCTGTCTGCACGCGGCCAACCCAAGGTGCGCCCTGCCGCAACCAGGATCGCGTTCGCACACCCGTCGATGACTTCAGCGCGACCGCTGAAGTCCATACGTCCTTCAGTCCTGAGGTCATGATGACAAGCCTAGAGTCACCGGAAGCTGAGACCCACTCGATTGCCAATGGTTTGCCGCCGGCCAAGGCCGCCGCCGCGCTTGCGCTCGCCGCGCTGGCCGATTGGTTGTTCTATGATCAGAATGCCGGACTCTCGGTGGTCCTCTTCGCCTTCGCGCTGGCCGGCGTGTCACTAGCCGCCAACTTCGGTCACGTCGCTCGCCACAGGCTGCCGATCGCCGGCGCGATCGTTGTGGCCGGGCTACTCCCTGCCCTGGAAGAGGTCAACGCAGTCTCGCTGGCCTTCGCCATTCTTGCGCTCGGCACCGCGCTTGCTCTGACGACCAATCCCTGTCTCAACAGCGTAACCAGGGGAGCTGCCTCGTTGGTGGATCTCCTTCTGGTCAGCCCTTTCAGGTTGTTCCGGGACGTCGTCAGCGCATTCGATCTGCCGGGCCTCACCAGGGGGTTCATCCTATGGTTCGTGCCGTTGCTGCTCGGAACCGTGTTTGTCTTTCTGTTCGTCGCAGCCAATCCGGTGCTGGAGATATGGATCAGCCAGCTGAACCCCGGCAATCCCGCCGCCAGCCTCAGCCTCGGTCGCACGCTGTTCTGGATCCTCGTATTGGCGCTGGTCTGGCCATTCGTCCATGTCAAATGGCGGCGCTACACCAATGTCGCGGCCAGCGGACCGCGATCTTCCGCGCAGGGTCCAGCCGAACCCGATCATTTCATCGACTTGCTCGGCGCAGGCACCATCCTGCGCTCTCTGATCCTGTTCAACTTGCTGTTTTCGATTCAGACAATTCTCGATGCGATCTATCTCTGGGGCAACACAACGCTTCCCGCCGCCATCACTTACGCGTCCTACGCCCACCGTGGCGCCTATCCGCTGATTGTCACGGCGCTCCTGGCCGCGGCCTTCGTTCTGGTCGCGATGCGGCCGGGCGGCCCGGCCGAGCAATCGCGGGTGATCCGACCGCTCGTCTACCTCTGGGTCGGGCAGAATGTTCTACTGGTGATCTCCTCAATGCTCCGGCTTGATCTCTATGTCCAAACCTATCTGCTCACCTACTGGCGCGTCGCGGCATTCGTCTGGATGCTGCTCGTCGCCGTCGGGCTGATCCTGATTCTGGTGCGCATTGCCCTGCGGGCATCGAATGAATGGCTCGTCCGCGGCAATCTGTTGGTACTGACCATCGTGCTCTATGTCGGCTCTCTGATCAATTTCGCCGCCGTCGTCGCCGACTATAATGTCAGTCACAGCCGCGAAGCCTCGGGCAGCGCCGTTAGTTTGGATATGGACTACCTGATCCAGCTCGGCCCGAACGCGCTTCCGGCCATCGACCAGGCGATCCAACTGCGTTACGCCAACCCGGTCCTTGTCTCTCGCCGCAATAGCCTTGTAGAACAGCAACGCCAGCAGATGGCCTCATGGCGCGGCTGGAGCTTTCGCGGCTGGCGGCTTCAGCGTTTCCTGGACGGGCGGCAGAGCAACGCGCCGGGGTAGTCCAAGCGCCGGTTTTCGGAGACGACTCGTGACGCACCGCATCCTCATCGTCGACGACGACCTGCATATCCGCGAGGTTATCCGCGTCGCGCTCAAGAAAGCCGGCATGAACGTGGCCGAGGCCCGCGACGGCAAGGAGGCGCTGACCCGGTTTGCCGGCGAGCGGCCGGACCTGATCGTGCTCGATATCGGCATGCCGGAATTCGATGGCCTCGAGGTTTGCCGCGAGATCCGCAAATCGTCCGACGTGCCGATCCTGTTCCTCTCCGCCCGTGACGACGAGATCGACCGCGTCCTCGGCCTGGAGATCGGCGGTGACGACTACGTGACCAAGCCGTTCAGCCCGCGCGAGCTCGTCGCGCGGGTGAATGTCATCCTGCGGCGCCTGACTCCGCGGAAGGCGGAGACAAGGACAGAGGCCGGCGTGCTCTCCCGGGGACATCTCTCGGTCGATCCCGAGCAGCACGTGGCGGCATTCGCAGGCGTGCCGCTGCGCCTGACCGCGATCGAGTTCGGAATTCTGCGCGCCTTCCTGACGCGGCCAACGGCGGTGTTCAACCGCGAGCAGATCATGAGCGCGGCCTACCAGCTCAACATCCAGGTCTCCGACCGCACCATCGACAGCCACATCCGCAACATCCGGGCCAAGCTCGCAGCCGTGAACTGCGACAACGCTATCGAAACCGTTCACGGCGTTGGCTTCAAGCTCGGTCGCTGCGAGCAGCAAGCATGACATCGTTCCGCGCCCGCCAGAAGTGGCGACCGTCGCTTGGCCTGGTCATCTTCACCGTGCTTGCCTCGGTCGCGGTCCTGCCACTGATGGGGCTGTTTTTCTTTCGCCTCTACGACAATCAGCTGATTCACCAGACGCAAGCCGAGCTGATTGCGCAAAGCCGTGTGCTTGCCGCGATCTACGCCGAACACGTGAAGGCACGGCTTGGCGATGGCATCCCGCTCGGCGCTACAGTCCCTCAAGAGGCCTTGCCCGACCCCGACGACCAGGTGACGCCGATCCGGCCCGCGCTCGATCTCGCCGGCAACGACCTGCTGCGGCGACGGCCCGATGCGTTGCCGGCGGCGAAGCCGGCGGATCCGGCCTATGTCGAGATCGGTACCGCGCTCATGCCCATCATCCTGGAGACCCAGAAGGTCACGCTGGCGGGCTTCCGTATTCTCGATCCGCAAGGCGTGGTGATCGCCGGACGCCAGGAGGTCGGGCAGTCGCTTGCCCTTATCGAGGAAGTGGCCGCGGCGCTTGGAGGCCAGTATAGCGCCGCGCTCCGTATCCGCATGCCGGACAAACCTCCGCCACCGATCTATTCGATCAGCCGCGGCGTCGGTGTCCATGTCTTCTCCGCGATGCCCGTGATCGTCAACGATCACGTCGCCGGCGTGATCTACACGTCGCGGACGCCGAGCAACATCTTCGATCATCTCTATCAGGAGCGCGGCAAGTTCCTGCTCGCCACATTGGCCGTGCTGCTGGCGACCATTGCGATCGGGCTGATGTTCTCACGAACAGTCACGCGTCCGATGCGCGAGCTCGTCGATCGAGCCGTGCGGATCGGCCGCGGCGACCGCAATGCGTTTCAGCCCTTGCAGCACTATGGCACCCGCGAGCTGGCCCAGCTCTCCGACAGCTTCCTCGACATGGCCCAGCAGCTGTCGCGGCGTTCCGACTACATCGCCACCTTCTCGGCACACCTGACGCACGAACTGAAATCGCCGCTGACATCGATCAGGGGCGCGGCCGAGCTGCTGCAGGATTCGCTTCAAAGCAAGTCGGATACGCTGACCCGATCCGAGCAACAGAGCTTCATCTCGAACATCCTTGGCGACGTCGCGCGGCTCGATGCGATGAGCCAGCGGCTGCGCGAGCTGGCGCGCGCAGAGAGCGCTCCGCAGAACGAGCAGACCTCACTCTCTGGCGTCATCGCGAACCTGAAGAGCCGCTTTGCGCAGCGGACAATCGTGGCCAGCGGCGACCTCGACGGCCCGATCGGGATGTCCGGCGAGAAGGCGCTGATCGTGCTGGCGCACCTGGCCGACAACGCGTTCCGTCACAATGCCAAATTGGTGCAGCTTGAAGCGACTGCCGGAGCCTCGACCGTCAGGGTGACGGTGAGCAACGATGGCGATGCGATCTCCAACGCCAACGGCGACAAGATCTTCGATGCCTTCTTCACCACCCGCCGCGATAGCGGCGGCACCGGCATGGGCCTCGCCATCGCGCAAGCGGTCATGGTGAGCCATGGCGGTACGATCCGTCTCCTGCCCGCCAGCCAGGGCGTCGCGTTCGCGCTGGAGTTTCCCGCGGTCTAACGGCGTCAGACCCGCTCGATGATGATCGTGGCCGCCATGCCGCCGGCGGCGGCGCTGAGCCGTCGAGCACACCGGAGGAATTTCCCGCGTGGTGGATAAAATTGATCGAGATCTGATTGCCTCTCAGCATCGGCTTCCAGCCGATTGGCCGTCGCGCGCTTACGGCTCGAAATCAAGGGCATCGACGTCCTCGTGTGATCCCTTCCGCCCTCGCAATCGCGTCGGCGCATGGCGGCCCACGCTCTCCGGTTGCCCGATCAGGCTTGCTCAGCCGAGCCATGCTTGACGGGCAAATTCGTTTGTGCGCAGCTGCTCAAAACAACAAGGCTACTCAGGGGCAGGACATATGGGCGGGCTTCGGCGGGCGCTGGCCGGTTACGGCTTCCTCATCGCATCGATCAATCTGGCGGCAGCGGCCGAGCCGATCAAGCTGCGGGTGGCCGACTCTTTTCCGAAGGGGCATTACCTCGTCCGCCTCGTGCTCGAGCCTTGGATGGCCGAGGTGCAGAAGCGCACCAACAACGCCGTGACGTTCGAGCACTATCCGGCCCAGCAGCTCGGCAAGGCCGCCGACATGCTCAAACTGACGCAAACCGGCGTCGCCGACATCGGCTACGTCGCGCCCGCCTACGTGTCCGACAAGATGCCGGTCTCCGAAGTCGCGATGCTCCCCGGCGCGTTCGAGCATTCCTGCCAGGGCACGCTCGCCTATTGGAAGGCCGCGCGGAGCGGCGTGATTGCAGAGCAGGATTATACCGCAAACGGCATCCGCCTGCTGCTCGCGGTGAGCCTGCCGCCCTATCGTATCCTGACCGTGAAGCAGCCGGTGAAGGATGTCGCCGACATCAACGGATTGAAGCTGCGGTCGACCGGCGGCGCGCAGGACCTCACCTTGCGCGCGATCGGCGCAGTGCCGGTGCGGATGGCGGCCCCCGACGCCTACGAGTCGCTGTCGCGCGGCACGATGGACGGTCTGCTGTTTCCGCTCGAAAGCGTCGTCGCCTATGGCGCCGACAAGCTCGTGAAGCATTCTACCAACGGCTTTGGCTTCGCGAGCTTCGTGGTCGCCTATTCGATCAGCGAGAACGCCTGGAAGAAACTGTCGCCGGAGATCCAGAAGGCGATGATCGACACCGCCGAGGAAATCCTGCCGTCTGCCTGCAAGGAAGTGCAGAAGCAGGACACCGAGACGATGAAGTCGATGGAAGCCGCAGGCGTCCACTTCGACACCTTACAGCCTGACGTCGTCGCCAAGCTCAAGGACCTGACCAAGGGCGTGGGCAAGGCATGGGCCGCCGGGCTCGATGCCCGCGGCAAGCACGGCAGCGACGCTCTGAAGGAATTCAGCGCCGCCGTTGCGGCCGTGCCGGCCCAGTAACGCGGACGGAGCCCAACGTGATCAAGACAGGCCTGAAGGCTCTGACCGCCATCGAAAAGGTGACCTCGGCCATCGCCGCGGCGATGATGTTCGCGATCATGATCATCGTCTTCTCCGATGTCGTGATGCGCTACGTCTTCAACCGGCCGTTCTCCTGGGCCTATGATCTGATCTCGCTCTACGTGATGGCCGGCGTGTTCTTTCTCTCCCTTTCCGGCACCTACGCGGTCAACGGCCATATCAGCGTCGATATCCTACTGCCACGCTTCTCGGCGATTATCCAGCGCCTCTGCGTCATCATCTCCAACCTCGTTGGCCTCGCGATCTTCGTTCCAATCGCCTGGCTCGGTTATCAGCGCGCGCTCGACAATTATGTGTCGGGCGATGTGATGGCCGGTGCGATCCCTTGGCCGACCTGGGCGTCCTCGATCTTCGTGCCGGTCGGTGCGGGAATTCTCGCGTTGCGCCTTGCCGTTCATCTCATTGCCAATACCGCAAGCCTCCTGACCGGCGAGAATTTGTTGCCGCTGCCGGCCATCTCCGGTCATTCGGACAAGGCTGCCGGAGGTTTCGAATGATCCCGACCTTCATCCTCGCGCTGCTGTTCTTCCTGCTCGCGATCGGAACGCCGGTCGCGTTCGCCATGGCATTCTCCGGCGGGCTCGGCCTCTATCTGACCGGCGGCCTGCCGATCCTGCTCGGCGTGCTGCAGACCACGCCGCTGTCGGCCGTCACCTCCTACGAGCTGATCACGATCCCGATGTTCCTGTTGATGGCAGACCTGGTGCTGCTGTCGGGCGTCGCCGACGATCTGTTCAAGACCGCCGCAGCCTGGGTTGGACGCATCCCCGGCGGTCTCGGCATGGCGACCGCGTTGGCCGGTGCGGGCTTCGGCTCGATCTGTGGTACCAGCACAGCCTCCGCCGCGACGCTCTCTTCGACCAGCCTGCCCGCGATGATCCGCCAGGGTTACGAGCCCAAAATGGCCGCCGGCGTCGTCGCGATCTCGGGCACGCTGGCGATGCTGCTGCCGACCTCGGTGGCGCTCGTGATCTTCGGCCTGCTTGCCGAGGTGAACATCGGAAAGCTCCTGATCAGCGGCATCATCCCGGCGATCTTTGTCACCATCATCATCATGTCGACGATCTATATCCTGGTGCTGCTCGATCCCTCGCGCGCACCGACGATTTCGGCCGTGACATGGTCGGAGCGATTCAGCCTGCTCTGGCAGGTCAGCCCGATAGTGGTCCTGTTCTCGATCGTCACAGGCACGATCTATCTCGGGATCGCGACCCCGACGGAAGCCTCGGCCTTCGGTGCATTCGGCGCCTTCTGCCTCGCCTGCTGGAAACGCAAGATCAACCTGACCTCGCTCTACACGACGTTACGTCATGCCGCCCAGGGCACCTGCATGATCGTGCTGATCATCATGTGCGCGCACATCTTCGGCTATTTCTTCACCCTCACCCAGGTCACGCAGAACATCGTTGGGTGGGTCGGCGGGCTCGACGTCTCGCGCTGGATCATCATCACGCTGATCCTGTGCGGCTACATCGTGCTCGGCTCGTTCATGGATCAAATCGCAATCCTGGTGCTGACGGTTCCGATCGTGCTGCCGCTGATCAAGTCGCTCGGCTTCGATCCGATCTGGTTCGGCGTGATCAAGATCGTGACTGCCGAGGTCGGCATGATCACACCGCCGATCGGATTGAACTGCTTCATCGTCGCACGCTACGCACATCGTCCCGTGGGCGAGGTGTTCCACGGCACATTGCCGCATTTCATCGCCCATCTGATCGCCATCGCCATTTTCGTGGCATTCCCGGAGATCATCCTCTGGCTGCCGAACCACATGCAACATTGAAGAAGCCGTCGGTCGAGACGGCCATCTCTGGGAGACTGTTATGAATTTCTCTTCCCGTTTCCTCGCCGGCGCAGCTGTCGCCACCGCCTTGCTGGCGGCTTCCGCATCATCGGGCCTCGCCCAAGAGAAGATCACCCTGCGCCTTGCCGACAGCCTGCCGTCCGGCCACGTGATCCATGAGCTCGTCGGCAAGCCTTTTTCCGAGCTCGTCACCAAGCTGACCAACGGCCAGGTCACGTTCCAGCACTTCCCGGCGGAGCAGCTCGGCAAGGCCAAGGACATGGCTCAGCTCACCGCGCTCGGCGTTGCCGACGTCTCCTACATCGTGCCGTCCTATTCGTCGGACAAGTTTCCGCTGACGGCCGTCGCCGAACTGCCCGGCATCTTCGACAGCGAATGCCAGGGCTCGCTCGCCTTCTACAAGGTCTCGCACAATGGCGGCATCCTGGAGACGAAGGAGTTTGCGCCGAACCAGCTTCGGCCGCTGGTGACGCTCGCGCTGCCAGCCTACCAGGTCCAGCTTGCGACCAGCCGCGATGTGAAGACCGCGAAGGACCTCGAAGGCCTGAAGATCCGCACCACCGGCGGCGCCATGGACCTGATGATGCGCTCGATCGGCGGTGTTCCGGTGCGGATGGCCGCGCCCGAGATCTATGAATCGCTGACCCGCGGCACGCTCGACGGGCTGATCTTCTCCTACCAGAGCTCGGCATCCTACGACTTCGGCAAGATCCTGAAGTCGGGCACCGAGGGGCTCAACTTCGGCACCGCGATCTTCACCTATTCGATCGGCGAGCTGAAATTCAAGTCGCTGCCCGAGAATGTGCGCAAGGCGCTGGTCGAGGCCGGCGAGCAGACCACGCGCGAGGCCTGCAAGCGGTTCGAGGACGGAGAAAAGGCCGCGGCCGACAAGATCAAGTCGCAGGGCATGAAGGTCATCAACTTCAGCGCCGACGACAAGGAGGTGTTCGACACCGCCTTCAAATCGGTGGCGCAGGATTGGGTGAAGGACGTCGACAAGCGCGGCAAGCCCGGTACCGACGTCTTCAAGGCCTTCACCGAAGCACTGGCCGCTACCCATTGAGCCAGGCACCGACGAGAGACAAACCATCCGCGCCGGCGGGCCCGCTCGCCGGCGTCAGGATCATCGACCTCACCAGCGTGATGATGGGGCCCTACGCGACCATGATCCTCGGCGACTACGGCGCCGACGTGATCAAGGTCGAGAGCCCCGATGGTGATGTGATGCGCCACGCCGCCCCGATGCGCCATCCCGCGATGGGCGCGATGTATCTGCAGGGCAATCGCAACAAGCGCTCGATCGTGCTCGATTTGAAGAAGGCTGGCGGCCGCGCGGCGCTGCTGCGTCTTGCCACCGATGCCGATGTGTTCGTCCACAACGTCCGTCCTGCGGCGATGGCGCGGCTCAAGCTCGGTGCCGACGATCTCCTCGCCACCAACCCGCGGCTGGTCTACGCCAGCCTGCACGGCTTCGGCGAGACCGGGCCCTATGCCGGCCGGCCCGCCTACGACGACCTGATCCAGGGGCTGACCGCCCTGCCCGCGCTGACCGGTAGGATCATCGGCGAGCCGCGCTACTCGCCGGCGACCATGGCCGACCGCATCGTCGGTCTCAATGCCGTCCACGCCATCCTGGCGGCACTGTTCCACCGCGAGCGCACTGGTGAAGGCCAGGCGATCGAAATCCCGATGTTCGAGACCATGGCGCAGTTCGTGCTCGGCGATCACATGGCCGGCCGCAGCTTCGAGCCGCCGATCGGACCACCCGGCTACTCCCGGCTGCTGTCGCCAGACCGCCGTCCGTATCAGACCAGCGACGGCTACATCTGCGCACTGGTCTATTCCGACAAGCAGTGGAACGCGTTCTTCGCCAAGATCGGCCTCGCCAATGAATCCGACCGCGACCCGCGGCTGAACAGCATCTCTGCGCGAACCCGGAACTACGACTTCGTCTACGGCTGGTTCTCGCAGATGATGAAGACCCGCAGCACCGCCGACTGGATGCGCTTCTTCGAAGAGGCCGACATTCCGCATGCGCCGCTGCACGACCTCGACAGCCTGATCGACGATCCGCATCTTGCAGCCGTCGGGCTGATCCAATCAATAGAGCATCCGACCGAAGGCACGCTGCGCGTGGCCGGCCCGGCCGCCACCTGGAGCAAGACGCCGCCATCGATCCGGACCTATCCGCCGAGCCTCGGCGAGCATGGCCGGGAGATCCTGCGCGAGGCTGGACTTGCGGATGCGGAGATTGCGGCCCTCCTCACGGAGGGCGCGCTGATCGAACCCGACTGACTATTTCCTGCGCGACGCCAGGATTTTCTCGGCGGCGCGCAGATGCGGCTTGTCCAGCATCTTGCCGTCCATCTTGGCGACTCCGGACGGATTGTCGGCAAACGCAGCGATCACCCGCTCCGACCACGCGATCTCCTCGTCGCTCGGCATGAAGGCCGCGTTGACGACATCGACATGCTTGGGATGGATCACGGCCTTGGCGAGGAAGCCGTCCTGCCGCGCGGCAATCGCCTCCGCCTTCAGCGCATCAAGATCGTTGATGTCGGTGGCGATGGTGTCGATCGCGACCACGCCGGCCGCGGCCGCGCCGATCAGGCAGAGATCGCGGGCAAGGATGAAGGGCGAATGATAGCGGCCGTCGGTGCGGTTGCGCGTTGCGCCGAGCGAGGCCGCAAGGTCCTCCGCACCCCACATCATGCCCCAGAGCCGCGGGCTCATGTTCTCGAAGTCCAGGATCTTCAGCACCGCCCGCGCCGTCTCGGTTGCGACCGTAACGATCCGCGTGGTGCCTTGCGCGATACCCGAGGCGGCCTCGAATGCATCAAGATAGAGCGCGAGCTTGTTGACATCGGCGGCGCCGGCGCATTTCGGCAGCACGATGCCATCAGGCTTTCCGGGCATCACGGCCGCGAGGTCGCCGAGCGTCAGATCGGTGTCGAGCGCGTTGACGCGGATATAGAGCTTCTGGTCCGGATTGCGCGCATCGAGCATCTCGCGCGTGATGCCGCGCGCAACGACCTTTTGCTCCGGCGCGATGGAATCCTCGAGGTCGAGGATCAATGCGTCGGCTGCGGTCTTCTTCGCGCTCTCATATTTCCGGGTGCTATCGCCGGGAACAAACAGGAACGATCGCATCGTCTATGCCTTCGGCTTGCAGTGCATCAGGCCGGTGCGGCGGCAGCTTGCCACCACCTCGCCGCGCTGATTGGTCATGGTGTGTTCGAATTCGACGATGCCCTGGGTCGGCCGCGACTTGCTGGCGCGCTTGCCGATGATCCTGGTATGCGCTTTCAAGGTATCGCCGTGAAAGACTGGTTTCGGAAACTTGACGTCGGTCATGCCGAGGTTTCCGACCGTGGTTCCCAAGGTCGTGTCGTACACGCTCATGCCGATCATGATGCCGAGCGTATAGAGGCTGTTGAACAGCCGCTGGCCGAACTCGGTCTTCTCTGAGAAATGCGCATCGATGTGCAGCGGCTGCGGGTTCATGGTCAGGAGGCTGAACATGGTGTTGTCCATCTCCGTCACGGTCCGGCTGAACTCGTGATGGAATTCCTGCCCGACCTCGAACTCTTCGAAATACAATCCAGCCATTTAACGTCCCTTGTAGTTGGGCGTTCGCTTCTCAACGAACGCATTCAGCCCTTCCTGACAGTCTTCCGTCGATGCGACCACCACGAAGCTTTCCGCCGTGTTCTCCACCGAACGGCGGAAATCGGCATCGACCGCGCGCATGAAGGCGTCGCGGCCGATCTTCATCACGATCGGCGATTTCGCGGCCAGCTTCCGCGCGATCTCGCGGGCCCGCTCGAGCGCGGTGCCCTTCGGCACAACTTCGCTGAGCAGCCCCATGCGATAGGCGGTGGCGGCATCGAAGGGCTCGCCGAGGAACAGCGGGCCGAACGCCTGGTGCTTCCCCACCAGCTGCGGCAACTGCACGAAATGGATCGCCGGGATCAGGCCGACATCGATCTCGGGATAGCCGAAGGTCGAGCTGTCGCCCGCGATAATCATGTCGCAGGAGATCGCGATCGTCATGCCGCCGGCGCGCACCGCGCCGTCGATCGCCGCGATGGTCGGCTTACCCATGCGGTACTGCGTATCGTTCAGCGCGAAATATAGCCGCTCGAGAAATGCCTTGGTCTCGATCGCGGGCTTGCCCCTGACGATGTCGAGGTCGAGGCCGGCGCAGAACACCTTGTGGGCGCTGCTGATGATGACGGCGCGCACCGCATCATCATCGCGTGCTTTCGCCAGCGCCGCCAGCAACGCGTCGATCAGGGGGATGCTGAGCGCATTCACCGGCCCGCGGTCCAGCACAATCTCCGCAATCTGGTTGCTGACCGAGTAACGAACGAGGTCCGTGCTCATGATGTCTTGCCTCCTGTCATCGCTTTGGCCTGCCGCACCGCGCCCGACAGCAGCAAGCCGTCGATCTCGACCGAACCAAAGCCAGCCTCTGTCAGCACCGCGCGGCTATCCTGCCCAACGTCCGGCGCAGGACAAAGATGATCCTCGGACAGGCTCGCGATCCCCGGCGTCCGCGGCGAATAGACCGCGCCGACGCCCGGCGTATCCTGGCGGACCGACGCGCTGGTCGCCTCGACGTGAGGGTTGCGCAGCCATTCGCCGGGATTGAGGATGCGCTCCGCGATGATATCGGCACTGTGCAGCCGCGTCAGCCAGACATCCGTCGGCTGCGTCAGGAGCACCTCGCGCAGCTGCGGGATCAGCGTGTCGGCCGCATCGGCGCGCCGGGCGAAGTCGGCGAAGCGCGGATCGGCGGCGAGATCCTCTCGGCCGATCGCACCGCACAGCCGCTTGTATTGCGGCTCGTTCACCAGCGTCACCATCATCCAGCCGTCCTGGGTCTGGTAGGTGCCGGCCGGCACATTGAGAGCGCGCGGCGCACCGCCCTCAAGGATGAACTCCGCGACCTTGTGCCCGAGCAGTGCCGACGTCGACTGGCAGAGATTGACGTCGATCCAGCGTCCGGTGCCGACCGTCGCACGCGCGAACAGCGTCGTCGCAATGGCCTGGAACGCGTAGACGCCGGTGACGACGTCGGAGATCGTGGTGCCGACCCGATGCGGCACACCATCGGTGCCGATATTGACCGAGACCAGCCCCGAGAACGCCTGCGCCACGGAATCCGAGCCTGGCCGCTTTGAGTATGGCCCGCTCTGCCCGAAGCCGCTAACCGACAGATAGACCAGGCCCGGATTGTCGCGCGACAGGCTCTCATAGCCGAGCCCGAGCCGCTCCGCGACACCGGGGCGAAATCCTTCAATCAGCACGTCGGCTTCCCGCGCCAGAAGCTGCGCGATGGCGATCCCATCCTTGTGCTTCATGTCGAGGCACAGGCTGCGCTTGCCGCGATTGTAGACCGCCGACAGGGTCGTGTGATTGCCGTAGGTCGTGCCGAGATAGCGCGACCAGTCGCCCTCAGGCGGCTCGACCTTGATGACGTCGGCGCCATAGATCCCGAGCAGCATCGCGCAATAGGGCGAGGCGATCCCCTGCCCAAAATCCAGCACTTTCAGCCCGCGATACGGCGCCTCGTGCGTCGGCATCAGCTTGCGTTCGCCCGCCATTTGTCCTCCCACAGCTGTCGAAGAGCCCTATTCTCTTGGGTATGATCTTATCGGAAAACCGCTGCGCACTTTTCCGGATCATGCCCTACAGCGCTAGATAGCGCTGCCGGATGTTATCGTTGGCCTTCAGCTCATCGATGGAGGATGTGTAGACGATTTGTCCCTTGTCGATAACCGTCGCGTGGCTCGCAAGGCCAAGGCAAAAATGCATGTTCTGCTCGGCGATCAATACTGTGGCACCGGTGCCGCGGAGCTGCCGCAGCAGTTCGCCGATGCGCTGCACGATGATCGGCGCCAGCCCCTCGCTCGGCTCATCGAGCAGCAGCAGCACCGGATTGCCCATCAGCGTGCGGGCGATCGCCAGCATCTGCTGCTCGCCGCCGGACAGCCGGCCCGCGATCCGGTGCCGCAGCGGCTCCAGCAGCGGGAACACGTCATAGACGCGCCGGATCGACCACTCGTCCTCGCCGTCGGGCCCTTTCTTCTGGCCGATGACGAGGTTGTCCTCGACCGTATGCTCGGGAAAGATCTGGCGGTCCTCCGGCACGAAGCCGAGCCCGGCCCGCGCAATGTGATGCGGCTTCATTCCGGACACCACCCGGCCGCGCAGACTCACCTTGCCGCGGCGCGCCGGCGCAAGCCCCATGATCGCCTTCATGGTGGTCGACTTGCCGGCCCCGTTGCGGCCGAGCAGCGCCATCGTTTCGCCCTTCCGCACGGAGAGGCCGACGCCGAACAGGATCTGGCTGGTGCCGTAGTAGACGTCGAGGTCCTCGACCTGCACCACCGGCTGCGTGCTCATAGCACCGCTCCCGCGTGGTCGTCGCTGCCGAGATAGGCCTCGATGACGGCTTCATTCCTGCGGATCGCATCAGGCGTCCCGGTCGCCAGGATCCGGCCGTAACACAGCACAACGATCTCAGGTGCGATCTTGAACACGATATCCATGTCGTGCTCGATGAACACGACGGTGATCTTCTGCTTCTCCCAGAGCTCGCGCACCTTGTCGATCATGCGCCAGCGCTCCTCGGTGCCCATGCCGGCTGTCGGCTCATCGAGCAGCAGCACCTTGGGATCGAGCACCAGCGCGAGCGCGATATCGAGCAGCTTCTGGTCGCCATGCGATAGCGTCGCCGCGGTCCTGTTGCGCTTACCGGCGAGGCCGAGCAGCTCCATCGCATGCTCGGCGCGGTCGCGCGTCTCGGCCAATGGAAAGCGGCGATGCATCACACCAGCGCGGCGCTGATCGGCACAGACCGCCGCCAGCATCGTCTCCTCGACCGTTAGCGAGGGGAAGATGCTCGCGACCTGGAAGGCGCGGCCGATGCCGTGGCGCACGATCTCTGGCGGCGTCTTCCCCGCCATGTCGACGCCATTGAGCAGGATCTGACCGGCATCCGGCCGCAGCGCGCCGGTGATCAAGTTGAAGAAGGTGCTCTTGCCGGCCCCGTTGGGACCGATCACGGCGGTGAGCGAACCGTCGGCGAAGTCGAGCGAGACGTTGTCGGTCGCCTTGACGCCGCCGAAGGATTTCGAGAGGGCGCGAATTTCCAGCATGGCTAGCCGCGCCCCTCGCCACGACGCTGCGCGAACCATTCGACAACGAAGTCCATCAAGCCCTTTCGCAGACCGATGGCGAAGAACAGGATCACGATGCCGAGTACGATACCGTGATACTCGGTCAGGCGGGTGACGGTGTCGTTGAGGATCAGCAGCAGCACCGTTCCGACCATCGGCCCGAGGAAGGTCGTGACGCCGCCGAGCATGTTGATGAAGATGCCCTCGCCCGAGATTGTCCAGTAGGCGAATTCGGGATAGGCCCCGGAGACGAACAGCGCCATGATGATGCCCCCAGTCGCCGCGAACAGCGCCGCTAGCACGAAGATAGTCAGCTTCGCGCGCCAGACATCGATGCCGATGAAGCTCGCCCGCGTGGCATTGTCGCGGATCATGCGCAGCGTGTAGCCGAACGGCGACTGCGCGATCTGGCGCATCAGGAACAGCCCGATCACCAGCAGCGCGCAGCTCGTGATGTAGAGATGCAGATGGTTCGAGAGGTCGATGCCGAGAAACGGCGGCCGCGGAATGCCGCCGCGCAGTCCCTGGTCGCCGCCGGTCAGCGACTGCCACGACAGGATGGTCGAATGAATCAGCATCTGGAACGCCAGCGTGACGAAGGCGAAATAGATCTCCTTCAGCCGCACGCAGATCGCGCCGATGACGACGGCGACGACGAAAGTCATCGCCAGCGTGGCGACGAAGGCCACTAGGATCGGCACACCGGTCTTCTGCATCATGAGGCCGAAACCATAGGCGCCGAGGCCGAAGAACATGCCATGCCCGAACGAGATCAGTCCGGTGTAGCCGACCAGAAGGTTGAGCGACGTCGCGAACAATCCGTAGGCTGCGCAGCGGATCACGAAGTCGAGCAGCTGCTTGCTGCCGAACGCCATCGGCAGCAGCGCGAGCAGCACAAAGGCCGCGAGCGCGATCAGCACATCGCGATAGCGCTGCGGCCTGGCGTCGATCCGGGGCACCTCGAGGGGCTGCGCGCCCTGCCCGGCCTGCAACTCGGTCATGCGACCTCCTTGCCGAACAGGCCGGTCGGACGCGACACCAGCGCGATCACCATGAAGAGATACATCAGCCCCTCGGTGAACAGCGGGAAGCCGAGCGATCCGAAGGAACGGATCAGGCCGATCAGGAGCGCACCGATGAGCGCGCCCAGGATCGAGCCCATGCCGCCGATGACGGTGACGATGAAGGACTCGATCAAGACCGAGAAACCCATGCCCGGCGTCAGCGAGCGCACCGGCGCGGCAAGCGCTCCGGCCAGCCCCGCCAGCATGCCGCCGAGCGCGAACACGCCGCCATAGATCAGCCCGGTGTTGATGCCGAGCGCCGACACCATCCCGGGATTGTGCGCAGCCGCACGGATCACCTTGCCGATCCGGGAACGCGCCAGCCCCAGCCCGAGAACCGCCGCGGCCACGAGCGCCACCCCGATCAGCAGAAGATAGTATGGCGGCACTACGCCGCCGGCGATGAACAGCGGCGGCACCTGGAACGCTGCCGGCATACCCATTGACCTGAATTCAGGCCCCCAGATCATGCGGACGACATCGTCGAAGATCAGCACAAAGGCGTAGCAAACCAGAAGCTGCATCAGCACATCGCGGCCGTAGACGCGGCTCATGAAGGCGCGTTCGAAAATCAGACCGAGGAGCGCGGTGCCGACGGCGCCGCTCAGGATCGCCAGCGCAAAGCTGCCGGTGAGCTGGTAGGCCGTCATCGCGAAATAGGCGCCGAACATATAGAAGGCGCCGTGGCTGAAATTGACCACCTTGAGCACGCCGAAGATCAGCGTCAGCCCGACGGCGACAAGAAACAGCAGCATGCCGATGATCAAGCCGCTGGTGGTCTGCGTCACCAGGCATGCAGGACTGCTGAGGCAACTGGCGAGCGCGTCGAGGTCCACGGGAATCATCCATTACGGCGGGCCGCAACGCCGGCGCGCGACAAACATCAGATGCAAGGCGGAGACAGCACGCGGCCTCCGCCCCCGCATGCGGATCAGGTGTAGCCCTTGCTCTTCTTCCACTCGGCTTCGAGTTCGAAGATGGTCTTCCAGTCTCCGGCCTTGACGTCGGGCACGTAGGGCTCCTGCGGGATCGTGGTGCCCCAGCCGATCGCGTAGCCGACCAGCGTGTGGTCGTCGGCGCGCATCGTGACGGTGCCGTCGGCACCGAACGGGCATTTGATGGTGAGCCCCGTGAGGGCCTCTGCGACCTTCTTGCCGTCGGTCGAGTTCGCCTTCTTGACGGCCTCGGTGAGGAACATGACCGCCGTCGCGTTCTGCCAGGACCAGTTGGTCGGATACTCGTTGTACTTCGCCTTGTAGGCATCGCCCCAGGCTGCATTCTCCGGCGTTGGCGGGAATGTCTTGATGTAACGGTCGCCGGAGTGGATGCCCTTGGGCAGGTTCTTCACCACCGTGAGCGCGGTGTAGTCGGCCATGTTGACCGCGAACACCTCCATCTGGTTGAACATCGCGTAGATGTTGGCCTGGTCGATGTAGGACGTGAGATCGCCACCCCACAGGCAGGAATAGAGCGCCTGCGGCTTGGCCTGCAGGATCTTGGTCACCACCTCGGTGTAATCGGGCTGGAACAGCTTCGGCCAGGATTCGCTGATGATCTCGACATCGGGCGCGAACTTCTTCAGGTACAGCACGAACTCGCCGGTCGTATCGCGGCCATAGGCGTAGTCGGGCGAGCAGGTCGCCCACTTCTTCAGGCCCTTGGCCTTGGCGATCCCTGCCGCATAGCCGGCGCCGACGATCGAGTCATGAATGCCCTGCCGCACGCAGCGGAAGGCGTTCGGGATGTGCTGCTTGGGATCGGCCGTCAGCGACGATGCTTCCGAGCAGGTGTGGATGCAGAGCACGCCGAGATCGCGCGCCACCTCGTGGACCGCGAACGATCCCGACGATGCCTCGCCATCGAGCAGCATCTCGCAGCCGTCGGTGTTGACGAGCTCGCGCGCAATCCGCGCGGCTTCCTGCGGCTGTCCCTTGGAATCGCGGATCACCATCTCGATCTGCCGCCCGGCAAGGCCGCCTGCGGCATTGACCTTCTCGACTTCCAGCATCACCGCATTGCGCGAGGACGTCCCGAGTTGCGCGACGCGACCCGACAGAATGGTCGGCATGCCGATCTTGATGGTCTTGGCCTGTGCGCGCGCCGCCCATGGCGCAGCAAAGCTCACCGCACCGGCGCCCATCAGCGCAAGCGTCGAGCGCCGGCTGATGCCCGGTTTCCGGGTCCTCGTCATATTCCCCTCCCTGTCGGGTTCGCGTTCCCAAATCCCTGTCGGAGATCGTTTCGTCTCCATGGCCGCGATGTTTTCAGAGCAAGGGGGGTGACGTCAAGCCAAAGATGAACTACGACTCATAATTCATCCAGGGAGAAAACGGCGCCGGAATCGGCCCGACGGACGGCAAATGATCAATCTTTCCAGCTTCATCGCATTTCATGCCAGGCGGACTCCGGACCGCTGTGCGCTGAAATATCGCGGCGAAGACGTCTCCTATGCAGATTTCGATCTGCGGATCCGGCAGGTCGGCAGCTGGCTCGCGACACGCGGGATCGCGCCCGGCGACGTCGTCGCGGTCCTGATGAAGAACAGCACGGCCTTTCTCGAACTGGTGTTCGCAACCAGCCATATCGGCGCGGTGTTCCTGCCGATCAATTATCGCCTGTCGGCCGCTGAGGTCGGCTACATCGTCGGCAATTCCTGCGCGCGGCTGCTCGTCGCCGACGAGGAATTTGCCGCGATCGCAGCTTGTGGCGCGCCGGTCGTGCTGCTCGATGAAGCCGCGCAATCCAGCGTCACCAATCTTGCGCCGGACATTGCGCCGGCGCCGATCCATGTGCGCCAGCCGCGCGACCTGATGCGGTTGATGTACACCTCGGGCACGACGGATCGCCCCAAGGGGGTGATGCTCACTTACGAGAACATCTACTGGAAATCCGCCGACCAGACCGTGGCGCTCGGGCTGAACGCCGACACGCGGCTGCTCGTCGTCGGCCCGCTCTATCATGCCGGCGCGCTCGACCTGCCTGGCATTGCGGTGCTCTGGCACGGCGGCATGCTGTGCATTCACCGCACCTTCGAGCCTGAACCGGCGCTGGCCGCCATCGAACGCGAGAGGCTCAACGCGGCGTGGTTTGCGCCGGTCATGACCACGGCCCTCCTCACCTGCCCCAACCGCGAGCGTTACGATGTCTCCAGCCTGCAATGGGCGATCGGCGGCGGCGAGAAGACGCCGGAAGTCCGCATCCGCGCCTTCTCTGACCATTTCAAGAACGCGCGCTACATCGATGCCTATGGCCTCACTGAGAGCTGCGGCGGCGATACCTTCATGGAGGCGGGCCGCGAGATCGAGAAGATCGGCTCGACCGGCCGCGCCATCGCCCATGTCGAGATCGAGATCCGCGACGACGCCGGCAAGCGCCTGCCCGCTGGCCAGAACGGCGAGATTTGCTTGCGCGGACCGAAGGTCACGCAGGGCTACTGGAAGGATCCCGATAAAACCGCATCCGCCTTCTTCGGCGACTGGTTCCGCACCGGTGACGTCGGCTATCTCGATGACGATGGCTTCCTCTATCTGACCGACCGCAAGAAGGACATGATCATCTCCGGCGGCGAGAACATCGCCTCCTCCGAGGTCGAGCGCGTCATCTATGAAATCCCCGGAGTGCGCGAGGTCGCGGTGATCGGCCTGCCGGACGACCGCTGGGGCGAGAAGCCGGTCGCCATCGTGGTGCTGGCCGATGACGCAGGGCTCGACCTGCCCCACCTCACCGAATTCTGCCGAACACGTCTCGCCGGCTTCAAGGTGCCGCGGCAGTTGATCATCCGCGACAGCCTGCCGCGCAATCCATCCGGCAAGGTGCTCAAACGCGTGCTCCGCGCTGAACTCGAGGCCACCGCATGACGCAAGCGACATCCGCCAAAGTGACAAAACTCAACCGGGTCGAGCGCAACGCCTGGACCAAGCAGAAGATCTTCGACGCCGCGACCAAGGTCGTCGGCAAATACGGCTATGCCGAAGCCTCGGTTGCGCGCATCACCGAAGCCGCCGGTGTGGCGCAAGGCACGTTCTACAATCATTTCGAGAACCGCCAGGAGCTGCTCGATCAGCTGCTGCCGAAGATCGGCCTCGACATGGTCCGCTTCATCCATGCACGCACCGGCACTGCCAACGAAGCACGGCAGGAGGTCGAGCGCTTCAGTGCCTTCTTCGACTTCATCCGCGAGGTGCCCGAGTTTCTCCGCATCCTCAACGAGGCCGAGTTCTTCGCGCCGATCGGCTACCAGAAGCATTTCGACAATATTTCGAGCGCCTATGTCCGGATCCTGCAGCGCGCGCGGGCCGCGGGCGCCACCAACACCTTCAGCGACGAGGAGTTCGAGGCCATCGTCCAGGTCTTGATGGGTGCGCGCGGCTATCTCAGCCGCCGCTATTCCTACTCCGAGCAAGGCGTCACCGCCGTGCCCGACTACGTCATCACGGCCTACCAAAAGCTGGTGACGCGCGGCCTGTTCACCACGAGCGACAAGGGAAGAAGGTCATGAGCGCTGACGGCATCATCCTCGTCACCGGCGGCAGCCGCGGCATTGGCGCGGCGACCGCAACGCTGCTTGCCGATGAGGGCCATCGCGTCGTCATCGTCGACATCGCGCCCGAGCCGCTGGTCGGAACGGCCGCCATCCTCTGGCCGGCGCCGTTCGACGTCGCGAGCGAAAGCGCTGTCGTTACCGGCGTCGCCGATATCGAGAAGGCGCACGGCCCGATCACCGGCCTCGTCAACGCGGCCGGCGTGTTCGGCAAGATGCACACGATCGAGCGGGTGCGGATGGAACAATGGGACCGCGAGGTCAATATCGACCTGCGCGGCACCTTTCTGGTCGCGCGCAGCGTCGGCATCGGCATGGCGAAGCGGCGGCATGGCGCGATCGTCAACGTCGCCTCGGTGGCCGGCATGACGTCGGGTCCGATCCACGCCTACACCGCCGCGAAGGCCGGTGTCATCCAGATCACGCAGACGCTCGCCGCCGAATGGGGCCGTTCCGGCGTTCGCGTCAACGCGGTGTCGCCCGGCTTCACCCGCACCGTGGCGCTCGAGGCCGGCATCGCGTCGGGCGCCCTGAACAAGGATCTGCTGGCCCGCCCGACCGCAATGAACCGGCTGGTCGAGCCGATGGAAGTGGCTCAGGCGATCGCCTGGCTGCTCTCGCCGCAGAGCAGCGGCGTGACCGGCATCAACCTGCCGGTCGATGCCGGCTACATCGTGGGTACCACCTGGGCCGCCTATGGTGGCCTGCCGGACGCACCGGCGAGCTGAGGACAACGCATGAATATCGAGCTTTCGCGCAAACACCTCGATCTGTCCTCCGCCATCGCCGAGGGCGACATCCGCGTACTGCTGATGGTGCTGGTGCACATGACCGGCGACGAGAAGTGGCTCGAGCCGCCGTACAAGCCGAAGCGCGACGTCCGCCTGATCCCCGATCCGGACGCCGGCGTGCCGAAGGAGATCCAGGACGAGATCCGCGCGGCCATCCTGAATCTGTTCGCGAACGGAACGCCGAAGCCCGTCATCACCGATCCCGGCAACGAGCTGATGCTGCGGATGATGCGCGCGACGCTCGGCGAGAATGTCACGCCGGAATATGCCCCGCTGATGCGGGAGGAGATGGGGTTCGTCCCGCGCGACGCCCGCTGGCGCGAGCGCCCGTCCGATGAGAGGCTGGCGCAGCAACATGTGCTGATCGTCGGCGCCGGCGTCTGCGCGATCGCGCTCGGCGTTGCGCTGGGACGGCTCGGCATTCCCTATACGATCGTCGAGAAGCAGGACGAGATCGGCGGCACCTGGTACGTCAACCGCTACCCCGGCTGCGGCGTCGATACGCCGAACCACTCCTATTCGTTCTCGTTCGGTGCCCGCAATCCGTGGACCCGCTATTTCGCACAGCGCCAGGAATTGCTCGACTATCTGCTCAAGGTCGTGCGCGAATACGGCATCCGCGAGCACGTCCGCCTCTCGACCGAGCTCGTCGCTTCGCGCTGGGATGAAGCCAAGCGCCGCTGGATCTCGACGCTGAAAACCGCGAACGGCGCAGAGACGTTCGAGTCCACCGCGCTGGTCAGCGCGATCGGGCAGCTCAACGATCCCTTGCCTGCCCGCTTTGAGGGAGACGAGGATTTCAAGGGCCTCAAGGTTCATTCGGCGCTGTGGTCCGACGATGTCAAGCTGGACGGCAAGCATGTCGCCGTGATCGGCACCGGCGCGACCGCGATGCAGCTGGTGCCGTCGATCGCAGACCGCGTCGCCTCGGTCACCGTCTACCAGCGCACCGCGCAGTGGGCGCGGCCGGTGAAGGGCTATTCCGATCCGATCACCGACGGCGCGCAGTGGCTGCTGGCGCACCTGCCGTTCTATGTGCAGTGGTATCGCTTCAACATGTTCTGGCGTTACGGCGACGGATTGTTGCCGTTCCTCCGCAAGGATCCGGCCTGGCCGCATCCGGACCGCGCCGTCAACAAGGGCAACGACCGGCATCGCCAGGAGCTGGCCGAGTTCATCCTCTCCGAGCTGAAGGACCGCCCTGATTTGATCGAGAAGTGCATGCCGACCTATCCGCCTTACGGCAAGCGCATCCTGCTCGACAACAACTGGTTCAAGACGCTCACCAGGCCGAATGTCGAGCTGATCACTGACAAGATCGACCATTTCGCTGCGGACGGAATCGTCACGGCCGACGGCACATTCCGGCCGCACGACGTCATCGTGATCTCGACCGGTTTCAAGGTCTCGGAGATGGCGGCGCGTCTCAACATCACCGGCCGCGACGGCAAGAACCTCAAGCAGGCGTGGCGGGACGACAATCCGACCGCGTATCTCGGCCTCACCGTGCCTGACTTTCCCAACCTGTTTCTGATGCTCGGCCCCAATTCGGGACCCGCGCATGGCGGCAGCGTGATCTTCCAGTCGGAATGCCAGAGCCGCTACATCTCCGCCTGCCTCGTCGAGATGATCGAGAACGATATTGCCGCGATCGATGTGCATCCCGACGCGCACGACGAATACATCCGCAACGTCGATGCCGAACATGAGCAGCTGATCTGGACGCATCCGGGCATGACGACCTACTACCGCAACAGAAGCGGCCGCGTGTTTTCGGCAATGCCGTGGCGGTTCGTCGACTATTGGAAAATGACGCACGATCCGGACTTCACCCAGTATCGAAAGACCAAGTCGCGACAGGAGTCCTGACCTGAATTACCCCGCTCGTTAACTTGACAGCAGGCCATATCTGCCGCAGCATTTCGCTGACTGCACCTGTTGGGGTGCGGGAGCGCCTGCTCCCTGCTTCGCAGGAATTGACGGACGATTTTGGAATCGGCCGCCAGGCAGAGAAGCGGACAGAGGTCCGTCGGCCCACTCTTGGAGAGGAGCATGACGCCACCGGCGAAAGCCAGCGACCTTGCTCAGCGGCAAGGTCTCGGTGCACGTTGAGGCGAACAGCAGCTGCTAGCCGCGTGCACTGCCGACAATCTGAACATATCCGCAGGACGAGAGCGCAAAGGCCAAGCGCTTTTAGGTCCCGAAACACCACTGGTCTACACCAGAGATCCTTCGCTAAAACGAAGTAGCAGGGCCCCGCGATGCTTGAATGCACCGGGGCCCATTCGTTTGCGCGCCATCTCTCCCTCGTCGCACCGCATTGCGTCACCGCGTGGGATCGGGAACAATTGTCCCGACAGGGTGAAGGAACGATGATCGAAAAGCCGCGCGTACGCATCTACACCGACTACAAGTCTCCCTATGCCTATGTCGCCAACAAGCGACTGTTCGAGCTCGAGGAGACCCTTGGCGTCGAGCTGGAATGGCTGCCCTACACGCTTCGCATCCCTGAATTCATGGGCACGGTCGAGGCGCGCACGCCGCATTTCTGGCGCAAGGTGCGCTACTCCTACATGGATGCGCGGCGGTTCGCGAATGCGCAGGGACTGATCATGAAGGGCCCGCGCCGAATCTATGATGCCTTCTACGCCAGCGCCGGGATGTTGTTCGCGCAGCGCCACGGGCTGTTCCGGCCCTATCATGACATGGTGTTCCGGAGGTTTTGGAACCACGAGTTGGAGATCGACGAGTTGTCGGAGATTGCGGGCGTGATCGCCGCGATCGGCGGTTCCACTGAGGCGTTCGACGCCTATGTTCGCGGCCCTGCCCGCGCGGAACACGATCGCATCATCGACGAGGCCGAAGCGCTCGGCGTTTTCGGCGTGCCCAGCATGGTGTTCAACGGCGAACTGTTCTGGGGCGGCGACCGCATCGACATGCTGATCGAGCGGATCAAGAAGCCCGAGACGATCTCGGTCGCGCTCGGCAGCAGGCACCGGACCTAAGCTCTCGCCGTTTTGAACCTGGTTGCCGTCCCCGATCGATCAGCCTCCATTCAGGATCGCCCAGCATCCGGTGCGTTCCAGCACGGGCTTCAACGCCGCACGATCGCCCGCATCGAGCGCTGCAAATTTCTCGCGCAGCTGCTGCAGGCACTTGACCTGATATTTGAACGGCGCCAGCGCGTAAGGCAGTCGCCAGACGTTGATCTCAAGCCGTTCGAGGCCCTTCCCAAATGCATCCGCATTGGCGGCCAGGAACGGCAGATAGAGCTCGCCCGCGATCCGCAGCAGCGCCTCGGCGAACCCGCCGAGCGCCTGCTCGCGCGGATACCAGTTGCCCTCCACACCGGACGCATCATCGAGCCGCCGCACCCAGTGATCGGTGAACGGCGCGTGTTCCCGCATGATCCGCATCGGGGTCGGGTCGGTCGCCATCTCGCTGAGCTGCCCGAACCAGGCGAAATCCGCCAGCGACGGTCGGCTGCCGAACAGGTAATTCGTCATGCCGACATGCGGTTCGAACGCCGCAAGCGTCCGGCGATAGCTCTCCTCCAGCAGCGGACGATTCTCCTCGGTGGCGCCGAGAATGACCATGCGGGAAATCTGCCGCTGCCGGAACTCCTCGGTCTCCTCGCGGCTGCCGGCCGCGGCGTCCGACGTCGACCACTCCTCTCCCGCCCAGCGCGAGACATAGGTCTGATCTTCCGGATCCCACCAGCGATAGAGAAACAGCGGCTTCACCGCCCATTCGTCGGCGAGATCCTCGAGCAGATCGCAGACGAAGGCTGTGGCCTTATCCTCCGGGATCACCGAGCGCCCCTGGTGACGCGCTTCCAGATCATAGGCCAGCGTCGTGGTCTCGCCGCGGTAGCTGCCGTCGGGATATTGCAGCACCGGAATCAGCATCGGCTTCAGATGCGCAGTCGCCGCGCGCAAGATCTTGGTCATGATCACCCAGTCGTGCGGGATCCGCCGGTAGCGCATCAGCGCCCGCAACTTGATCGCATAGGGCGACGCGGTCGAACCGATCAGGCGATAGCGGCCCTCCGTCATGACGACGCCTCCGGGAAAGCCGGATTGCCGTAGGGATAGAACTGCGCAAGATCGACATTCCTGTAGGGCAGCTTGTCCAGCCGCGTCGTGCCGAGGAACGGCTGATCCGGCTCGACCAGCAGGATCGTCTTGGCAAAGCCATTGTCGTCGAAGCCGCGCCGAAAGTGCACCCGCGACTTGATCGCCATGACCTCGAATCCACCGATGTCAGGCACCAGCGCTTTCAGCGAGAACGGCTCCATGATCTGCACCAGATAGGTGGAGAGGATCAGCACATTGTTGCGGCCGAAGCGCACGCAGACCCAGAACTGCCCGTAGCCGTCACCCGCAGCCGAGATCGTGCCCTGAATGCGAACCGGATCGCCCGCCGACTCGTCGGCACGGCCGCCGATCTCCATATCGAAGGCATCGCCAGCCTTCGCGCCGGCCGCCTTCAGGCTTGCCGTCGCCCTGGCGTCGGCAATGGTCGCGATGACAGTGTTGGCGAGGTCCTGCGCGATGATCTCGCGCAGCAGCCAGGTCGCCGATCCCGAGCGGTCGCTGTGATCGGCCAGCACCACGGGCGTGTTGCCATCGGCGACGGCCTGCTTGGCCAACGCGACGCCCTCGGCAATGCTGTGCAGCCTGGTCGATTGCAGCAGCGCCTCGCGCAGCCGCCAGATCGTGCCGGCGAGATCGCGCGCGACCTGCTCGGCGAGCTTTGGGTTGTCGTTGGTCAGGACCTGCACGGTCATGCCGGCGTCGGGAACATCGGCGAACGGAAAGCCGAAGAAGATGTTGACGTAGACGTCGACCTCGCGGGCCTCCCACACCAGCGCGCGCTGCACGAGATCCATCCACGGACGCGCGCCGGTCCATTGCAGCACGGTGGGAGAGATCACGGGAACCTTGATGGTCTTGTGCGCCGGTCTGTAGTCGCCGCGGATCGCCCGCACCAGCATGCGCGCTGCCCGTTCGCCTTGCAGATGCGCGTCATAATGCGGGAAATATTTGACGGCGAACGCCATGTCCGCCTGTTCGAGGAACGCCTCATCCTCATTGCCGTGAGGATCGAAGGTCGCGGCGATGAAGGCGGAGCGGCCGACCACCTCGCGGACCTGCCGCGCCAGATCGGCCTCGGGCCGCGGCACGTCGCGCACGGCCATCGCGCCATGCAGGCACAGATAGACGCCGTCGAACGGCCCCTCTTCCTTGAGCCCGGCAATCATCTTGCCGGTGAAGGTCCGGTAGGCCTCCTGGGTGATCCAGCCCGATCCGGTGTAGGTCCTCGGCCAGAGCGGAGACTCGATGCCGACCAGTTCGACCTCCGAGAACTCGCGCGCCACCCGCACGAAGCCGCCCATGTAGTTCTTCGGATCGAACTGCAGCAGCGCTTCACCTTTGGCCGGCGAGCCCGGATAGATGAAGTCGTCGAGCGTGGTCTCGTTCGGCAGGAACGAGACGGTTTCGTGGGAGAAATGCAGGACGGCAATACGAATCTTGCGTTCGCTCATTTTGTGCGCCTCGGCTGTTTTTTCGTATCCTGACATCGAAGGCTCGGGGCGCCAATGCCGCATTCGGTTTTTGCCCGCCAGATCTGCAAATAAGCAGACGCGCCGCGGCTTGCCGCCGTGCCGATTCTGCTATGGTCCACACCAACGATCGGGCCCTGGCCCCGCAGATGTCTCAAGGAGAGAACGCCATGAATCCCCCCGTCAGCTCGCCCGCGATCAAGGTCGTGAAATCCGTTCGCGAGCAGGTGAGCGCCGAGGAGTGGCAGGCCCGTGTCGATCTCGCCGCCTGCTATCGGCTGACTGCGATGTACGGCATGACCGAGATGATCGCGAACCACATCTCCTGCCGCGTGCCCGGCACCACCGACCAGTTCCTGATCAATGCCTACGGCATGCTGTATGAGGAGATCGACGCCTCCAGCCTGATCAAGGTCGATGTCGAGGGCAACACGCTGCTCAACGCCACCGACTACGACGTCAACGTCGCGGGCTTCGTGATTCACAGCGCCATCCACATGGCCAAGCACGATATGGACTGCGTCGCGCACACCCACACCCCGGCCGGCATGGCGGTCTCCGCGATGGAATGCGGCCTGCTGCCGCTGGCGCAGACCTCGATGCGCTTCCTGCACATCGCCTATCACGACTTCGAAGGCATCGCCGACAATGTCGACGAGCGCGAACGGCTGGTCCGCGACCTCGGCGACCACGAGGCGATGATCCTGCGCAACCATGGCCTCCTGGTCGTCGGCCGCACCGTGCCCGCCGCCTTCAACGTGCTGTTCCGGCTCGAGCGCGCCTGCCAGACCCAGGTGATGGCGCTGTCCTGCAACACCAAGCTGATCTATCCGCCGCAAAACATCCTCGAAGACACCTATGAGCGAATGCTGCCCAAGCCCGGCCGCGCCGCGCGCAACGGCGAACTCGCCTGGCCGGCGCTGCTGCGCAAGCTCGATCGCGCCGATCCGTCGTACCGGGACTGAGACGAAATCGCGCCTTCGCATCAACTTTGGGCGTCGCTTGCCCGCTATTTGAGCGCACATTTTGCCGTGACATCGCCGATGCTAGCCGTCGGCGAGACGGCAGGTGCGTGCGATGAAAACCTTCATTCGCGTTGTTGAGCTCTGGGTGCCCGATCCAACACGGACGCGGCTGGAATTCGGCGGCAGCCTACACAGCTCCGAGTTCGCCGAGTTCAACGCGGTCAGCGAGAACGCGCTGTTCGCCTATGACGAGGGCCTGCCCGGCAAGGCCTGGGCGAGCGGCCATCCGGTCATCCTGACCGAATTCGCCAACTCCTATTTCAAGCGAACCGACGAGGCGCGCGAAGCCGGCCTGACCTGCGGCGTTGCGCTTCCGGTGTTCGCCGGCGAATTCCTGATGGCGGTAATGGTGCTGCTCTGCGGTGACGACAGGAAGCATGTCGGCGCGATCGAGCTTTGGCACAACGATCCCGAGAAATCCCACGAGATGGCGCTGGTCGACGGCTACTACGGCACCGCTGACATGTTCGAGTTCAACTCGCGCCACACCAAATTCCCGCGCGGCTTCGGCCTGCCCGGCCGGACCTGGAAGGCCGGCAGGCCGCTGATCATCAAAGACCTGCACAATTCCAAGGGATTCCTGCGCTGGGAGGACGCATCCGAGATCGGCATCAATTGCGGTGTCGGCATCCCCTACACGACTGGCGACCAGACCTGGGTGGTGACATTCCTGTCGGCCCAGGCGACACCGATCGCACGCCGGTTCGAGATCTGGGTGCCGAACGAAGAGCGGTCGGTACTGGTGTTTCACTCCGGCGACTGCAGCGAGCAGTCCGATCTCGCCACGCTCTATGCGGCCAAGACGATCGGTCGCGGCGAAGGCTCTATCGGCGGCGCATGGGCCACCGGCATGCCCACGCTCACCGAGCATCTGAAGCAGGATGAATCGATCGCGGCTACCCTGGCGCGTGGCTCCGGCATGAACCAGCTGGTCGCGCTGCCGGTGATCGAGAACGCCCGGCTCAAGGCGGTGCTGGCCTGGTATTTGTGATTGTTGGCTCGCCTGCATTCGTCGTCCCTGCGAAAGCAGGGACCCATAACCACCGAAGGTGATTGTTGCGCGACGTTGGGGCCACAGCCCTTTCAAAACAACTCAACCCTGTGGTTAGGGGTCCCGGGTCGCGCTTCGCTTGCCCGGGACGACGCCGGGGTTGGTCCGCTTCAATTTTCAAATAGCCCGTCGGGTTACTATGTCACAGGTGGCTTGCTGCCGCAGAATGCGCGCGAGGCCGCCCTGCGACTGGCATGCGGTCAGGAACCCCGGCTCCCCGGTTTCAGGACAGAAGCCGAAATCCATTCAATCGCAGCTGCTTACTTGCTCGCGCAAGTTGCAGCCAAGGTTCGGCGCCTGCCCGATGAGTGTCTCCTCCCGCCTATCCTGTCTGACCCGTGTTTTTGGTTAACCCGTCGGAGCCACTCGGAGCAGGCGCAACCACGAGCAGCGTTTCCATATTCCTGCCCCACGCATCGCGGCAACACAAATTATTTGGTGCCGGTCGCCATCGACGCGACATGAGGACCTTGCGCTTGACGTGCTGGCGATGATCAACTCGTTGATCGGAATGTTCCTGCATCGTTGGGGGAAGCATGAAGTTCAAGTTGATTGCGATCGCGGTTGGCCTCGGGCTCGCACTCGCCGCCACGGCGGAGGCCCAGACACCGCGCAAGGGCGGGACCATTCGCATGACGGCGCCCTATGGCTCCAGCTTCACCAGCATGGACATCCACACGACACCGCGCGCCCAGGACGAGATCTACGCCAAGGCGCTGCACCGCTCGCTGTACATCTGGGACTCGACCGAGGGCAAACCGGTTCTGGAACTTGCCAAGGAGGTCACCGTCTCGGGCGGGGGTCTCGTTCACACCTTCAAGCTGCGCGACGATGCCTATTTCCACAACGGCCGCAAGATGACGGCCGATGACATCATCTGGTCCTACAATCGCATCATGGACGGCACCAAGGCCTATCCCGGTGCGCGCTTTGTCCGCTTGATCGAGGGCGCGGCCGAGGTCGAGAAGGGCCAAGCCAAGGAAATCTCCGGCCTGAAGAAGATCGACGACTTCACCCTCGAAATGAAGCTGACTGAGAAAGTCGATCCCGCCTTCTATTTCTTCACCGCGTTGACCTCGATCTATCCGGCCGACGAGGGCGGCAAGGAGAGCTTCCTCCAGAAGCCGATCGGTCTTGGTCCATTCAAATTCGTCGAGCACGTGCCGGGATCGCGCATCGTGCTTGAACGCTGGGACCGGTTCTACAAGCCCGGCAAGCCATATGCCGACAAGCTCGTCGTATCGCTGATGGGCGAAGCCGCCGCCCGCGACGTCGCCTTCCGCAACAAGGAGATCGACACCTCGGTGCTTGGGCCCGCGCAATATGTCGCCTATCAGGCCGACCCCAACCTCAAGGGCACCATCGTCGAGGTCGCCGAGGTCTTCACCCGCTATATGGGGATGAATCCCACGTTCAAGCCATTCTCCGACAAGCGGGTCCGGCAGGCCGTCAACTACGCGATCGATGCCGATCTGATCATCAGCAAACTGGTCAAGGGCAAAGCCTATCGCGCCACGAGCTGGCTGCCTTTGACCTCGCCGGCATACGACAAGGCCATGAAGCCCTACCCTTACGATCCTGCGAAGGCGAAGCAATTGCTCGCCGAAGCGGGCTTTCCCTCAGGCTTTGAATTCGAATGGACCACCAGCCAGAACGAAAGCTGGGGCTTGCCGATCGTCGAAGCCGCGATCCCGATGCTGGACAAGGTGGGCATCAAGGTCAAGGTCAAGCAGATCGAGACCGCGGTCCTGGCGGAGGTCATCCGCAAGGGCGACTTCCAGGCCTTCATCTATTCCCAGGCGACCGGCCCGGATCCGCAGGCAGCGCTCAAATGCTTCCATTCGGCGACGCCGCAATCGGCCTGCAACTACACGACCTTCAAGAACGCGGAGTTCGACAAGATGATCGATGCAGCCGGACAGACCGACGACGCCGTAAAGCGCGTCCAGCTGCTGCAGAAGGCCAATGCGCTGCTCCAGGAGGAAGCGCCGATCTGGTTCTTCAACTACAACAAGGCTGTCATGGCGGTGCAGCCCTGGCTCAAGGGGATCCAGCTGGACGCAACGGAACTAACCCATCAAAACGTCGAAGACCTCTGGGTCGACGACACCTCGCCGGCGAAGTGACAGCTGCCATCGCTCTCCCTCCATCATGCGAAATGATGGAGGGGATGAGGAAAACGTCCAATGCTCTCCTTCGCGATCCGTCGAGTCCTGCAAACCATTCCGACCGTGCTGGCCGTCGTGCTGCTGATCTTTGTGCTGTTCAGCATCGTACCGGGCAGCATCGCGTCGAGCATGGGTGATGACGGCCGGGGTCCGACGGACCCGCAGGTCGTGGAACGCATGAAAAAGCAGCTCGGCCTCGACGATCCCGTTTACGTGCGGTTCGGCTCTTATGTCGCCAAGCTCACGACGGGAGATTTCGGGACCTCGTTTCGCACCCGCGAGCCGGTCACGACCATGGTTGCCAAACGGATGTGGCCAACGCTGCAGCTGATCTTCGCAGCCCTGGCGTTCGCGATTGCGGTCGGCGTTCCGCTCGGTTTCATCGCCGCGCTGAAGCCGGGCAGCATTGTCGACACGCTCTCGATGGTCCTGGCGGTGTCCGGCCTCTCGATGGCCAAGTTCTGGCTCGGGCTTTTGCTGATGTATCTGTTTGCATTGAAGCTCGGCTGGCTGCCGAGCTTTGGCTATGGCGATGGCAGCCTCAAATATCTGCTCCTGCCTGCCGTGACCCTCGGCGTCTCGCCGATGGCGCTGCTGGCGCGGACGACGCGGGCAGCGGTGCTCGAGATCATGACCGCGGATTTTGTCCGGACGGCGCGTTCGAAGGGCATGAGCGAGACCCGGGTCGTGACGTGGCACGTGATGCGCAATGCCCTCGTCATCATTCTCACGGCGATCGGCCTGCAATTCGGCGTCGTGATGGGCCAAGCGGTCGTCGTCGAGAAATTGTTCTCCTGGCCGGGCATCGGCTCGCTGCTGGTCGACAGCGTCCTGCAGCGCGACATCCCCGCCGTCCAGGGCACCATTCTCGTGGTGGTGCTGTTCTTCCTCGCCGTCAATACATTGGTTGACCTGCTCTACGGCGTGATCGATCCCAGGATCAGATACGCATGAGCGGCGGCCAGTCTCATCACGTCAGCGCACGATCGACCATGCAGCCTGCCACAGCGGAGCGGCCGCGATGAAGCTTGGAACCAGCGCGATGATCGGCGGCGTGCTATTCGCGCTTGCGATCTTCGTTGGCCTGTTCGCGCCCTGGCTGGCACATACCGACCCGGTCATGGGCGCCAACCTCATGAATGCCGAAGAACCGCCGAGCTGGATCTGGTGGTTCGGCACCGATGCGCAGGGTCGCGACATCTATTCCCGCGTCGTGCACGGCGCGCGCATCTCGCTGACGGTCGGCATCGTCTCGCAGCTCGTCAACAGCGTCATCGGCGTGACGCTGGGCCTGACCGCGGGCTATTGGGGCGGCTGGTGGGACGATGTCGTCAACGGGCTGACCAATTTGATGCTCGCGATCCCCTCGCTGATCTTCGCACTCGCCATCATGGCGGTGCTCGGCCCCGGCCTGACGAGCCTCCTGATCGCGCTCGGATTGACCAATTGGTCCTTCACCTGCCGGATCGCACGCGCCTCGACGCTGTCGCTCAAGAGCCAGGGCTACGTGCAGGCTGCGCGAGTGCTCGGCTATGGGGATTTGCGCATCATGATCACGCAGCTGCTGCCGAACATGGTCGGCCCCATCATTGTCATCGGCACGCTCGGCATGGGCGGGGCGGTACTGGCCGAAGCTTCGCTTTCGTTCCTCGGCCTTGGCATCCGTCCGCCCTATCCGAGCTGGGGCAGCATGCTGTCGGAGGCGCGCGACCAGATCACCACGGCGCCATGGCTGTCGGTATTCCCCGGCCTCGCCATCTTCCTGACGGTACTGGGCCTCAATCTGCTCGGCGATGGCCTGCGTGACGTGCTGGATCCCCAGTCGCGGAGCCGGCGCGCATGACGGCCGCTCCGCTGATCGAAGTCGAGGACCTGCGCATCGATCTCGACAACGGCGCCAACCATGTTGCGGCGGTCGAGGGCGTTTCATTCCGCATCGATCGTGGCGAAACATTCGGCCTTGTCGGCGAGTCCGGCTGCGGCAAGAGCATCACCGCACTCGCCTTGATCGGCCTGCTGCGCCGGCCGCTCTCGGTCGCCGCCGGCGCGATACGGTTCGAGGGCCGCGAGATTCAGGGACTTTCCGCGGCCGAGCAGCGGGCGCTGCGCGGCAACCGCATCGCCATGATCTTCCAGGAGCCGATGACGGCGCTCAATCCGGTGTCACCCGTCGGCCGGCAGATCGCAGAGATGTTCGTGCTGCACAAGGGCAAGAGCTGGCGCGAGGCAAGCCAGCTGGCTGTCGAGGCGCTGGCGAACGTGCGCGTCCCGGCACCGGAGCGGCGGGTGAAGGATTACCCGCACCAGCTTTCGGGCGGCATGCGCCAACGCGTGATGATCGCCATCGCGCTGGCATGCGATCCGGATCTTCTGATCGCCGACGAGCCGACCACCGCGCTCGATGTCACGGTACAGGCGGAGATCATCGAGCTGATGCGCAATCTGTGCGCCGAGCGAGGCACGGCGATCCTGATGATCAGCCACGATCTGGGCCTGGTCGCCAATGTCTGCCGCCGCGTCGCCGTCATGTATGCCGGTCGCATTGTCGAGGAACGCGGCTCGGACGACATCTTCCGCGCCTGCGCGCATCCCTACACGCAGGGCCTGGTCGATTCGCTGCCGCGACTGGGCAGCCGCGCAGCACTCGGCCGATCGCGGCTCCGCGAGATCGCCGGCGTCGTCCCGGCGATCGCGGACTTTCCGAGCGGCTGTCGCTTCAATCCGCGTTGCGCGCAGGCGACCGAGATCTGCCGGACCACCGCACCGGAGACGACATGGCTCGGTGCAGGCGGCCTTGTCAGGTGCCACCACCATGCATAACCTCGCGGCGAGGCCCGGCGACGATGTCATCCTCAGCGTCGAGGATCTCGCGGTGCATTTTCCGCTCGGCGGGGGCTTGCTGGGCGGCAGCCAGCGGCTGCTGCGCGCGGTCGACGGCATCGATCTCGAACTGAAGCGCGGCGAATGCCTCGGCCTCGTCGGCGAATCCGGCTGCGGCAAGTCGACCGTCGCCCTTTCGCTGCTTGGGCTGCTGACGCCGACGCGCGGCAGGATCGTGCTCGACGGGCACGTCGTGACGGGCCAGCGATCGGTCGACCGAAAGCTCTTGGCCCGTACCGCCCAAATGGTGTTTCAGGATCCCTACGCCTCGCTCAATCCGCGTCAGACCGTTCGCCGCACGCTGGAAGACCCGCTGCGGCTGCACGGCGTGACCGCCCAAAGCGAGATCGACGGACGCATTGCCGCCATGCTCAAACATGTCGGCCTGCGGCCCGAGCAGGCCGGCCGCTACCCGCATGAATTCTCGGGTGGCCAGCGCCAGCGCATCGGCATCGCCCGCGCGTTGATCCTCAATCCCAAGATCGTCATCTGCGACGAACCGGTATCGGCGCTCGATGTCTCGATCCGGGCCCAGATCATCAATCTGCTGCTGGAGTTGAAGGAGACTCTCGGCCTCTCCTACATCATGATCAGCCACGACCTCGGCGTGGTCGAGCACATGAGCGACAGGGTCGCGGTGATGTATCTCGGCCGCATTGTGGAGACCGGCGGCTGGCGCGAGATCTTCGAACGGCCGGCGCACCCGTATACGCAGACCCTGATCGCCGCGATTCCCGATCCGCTACGCCGCGCACCGCTCGCGACGACAAGGGGCGAGCTTCCCAATCCGCTCAATCCGCCGGACGGATGTGCATTCAGTCCACGCTGTCGCTACGCCGAAGCGGTGTGCCAGCGCGAGCCCGGGCCTTCACTTCAAACGCGCGCCGACGGGCACGCGGTCCGGTGCTGGCGCACTGACGAGATTGCCGGTCAACCTCCAAGCTGAATGGTGCGTTCCAGCGCAGCGGCGAAGCCGTTGAGGGGGACATTGAAGACGACGGCCTGTCCGTTGCCGATGTTCTGCGCGACGACGTTGAGCATTTTGGCCTTGCTGATGGTGTCGGTCACAACCGTGGGAAAGGAAACCGGAAGCAAACAGCCTTGCGCGGTGCAGGTGGAGAATCGGGTCTGCTCCAGATCCTTGCCGTCGAGCTTGAGGACGGCCCCAGCGTCGAACTTCAGTCCGAACGGCATCAGGATGTTGCCTTCGGCCTTTCCGTCCCTCGGAATCAGTTCGATGGCGAAGATTTGCTGATTGGTCTCCTTGGAGGTCTGTGTCTGTCCCAAGGTGCAGAGCTTGGCACCGCCGTCGAGCAGGCATTTGACGATCCAGTCTCCGTAGGTCTCGCTGACCGCGGAAGCGCCCTTGGGAAGCTGGACGGGGCGCACCACGCCCTCCATCGCGGACGTCTGGCTCCTTGTGTCGATCGGAATAGCGACCGAGCCCCCGCTGGCATCCGATTTATCAGAGGTTCGAGCAGCCTGCGCCGAACCGATGCCGGCGATGACGACGAGAGCAGCGATCGCCCGAAGACGCCTGCCTGCTGTGTTGTCTCTCGCCATGCATGCGCTCCGCCTCTTTACGTCCCGAAACCGACCTGCCATTTCGTGGGCATATTTCCCACGTATGTGAGAAACGTGTACTTGGAAAGCCGCCGACATGCAAGAGATTATCGCCGCCGCCGTGATTGTTGCGATTGTTGCATTCTGCGGCGGGTATTTCTGGGCCGTTGCGCGTGAAGCCAGGATCGAGAACAAGCAACGGCGGAAATGACAGCGGTGCTCGACGCTCCGCACTGCGGTAAACTATCGCGACAGATCCGTCATTCCGGCGAAGCGAGAACCCGGAAATCGATTCATCCACAAAGCCAGCGGCCCGATGGATTCCGGGCTCGTGCTTCGCACGCCCCGGAATGACGAGGCCCACCCGTGTCATGGGTGGATTAACCACCCGCTACGCAGCTAACCCGCCCCACCCTTCCTCCCGTGATTTGCCCGAGGGCCGCGTTTTCAACTAAGGTCGCGGGATGGACATGCTCGTCAAGCTCTACGCCCTGCCCGATTCCCGGCCGGCCTATGATCGGTTGGTCAAGGCCGGAGTTGTCATGCGCCGGGCGCTCGCGCCCGAAAAGCACAAAGTGGTGGCCTGGGTGCGTGAAACGTTCAGCGAGGCGTGGGCCAGCGAAACCGAGGTCGCGTTCAGCCGCCAACCGGTCTCCTGCTTCATCGCGATCCAGCAAAAGAAGATCGTGGGATTCGCCTGCCACGACGCGTCCTGCCGCAACTTCTTCGGCCCGACCGGCGTCGCGCCGAAGGCGCAGCAGGGCGGCATCGGCAAGGCACTGCTGTTCGCCTGTCTCGAGGACATGAAGCACCAGGGCTTCGGCTACGCCATCATCGGCGGCGTCGGGCCGGCAGAATTCTATTCGAAGGCCGTCGGCGCGGTGGCCATCGAAGGCTCTGCGCCGGGGATTTATCGTGGACTGCTGTAGCCGCGCCGCAGTATCGCGCCGGTTCGTAGAAATGGATGGGCGCGCCTGGCGGTCGCTGCAGTCTTGCGCACCTGGCAGTGCGCGTCGGAACATGGCACACTTGCGATGGGTCGCAGCTTTCGTGAGGTCTCCGTCAGCTTGACGGGCATACCGTCTTGTCGCGCAGCGAGACAGACTGACAATCCTTCTGTTCAAGAAGGTCGGATAACCCAAAGATGGGCGGCGGGTTGAAGATCACGACTGGCATCATCGCCGCGGTGCTGGTCACTGCGGCGGTAGCTCAGGCACGCAGTGTGCTCGCTCCGCTCGCGGCCGCCCTGTTCATCATTGCGATCGTCTGGCCCATTCAGGAACGGCTCCAGTCGTGGCTGCCGAAACTCCTCGCGCTCGCTATCACGGTCATTGTGACGACCGCGACCTGCGCCGCGTTTGCCTCACTGGCGGCGTGGGGATTCGGCCGCGTCGGGCGCTACCTGATTGCGGATGCGGCGCGGTATCAGGCCTTCTACGACGCCGCGGTGATCTGGCTGGATGGCCATGGCGTCTCCTTCGCCGGCCTTTGGGCGGAGCATTTCAATGTCGGCTGGCTGCTGCGCACCACGCAATACGTCACGGGCCGCATCAACACCACGTTGAGTTTTTGGCTCATCGCGCTGGTCTATGTTGTGCTCGGGCTTCTCGAGGTCGAAGATGCTGGTCGACGAATCCAGCGGCTGGAGAACCGCACGGCTGCGCGCGTGCTGCTCAAGGGCAGCAAAGCGACGGCCGCCAAGTTCCGGAAATATATGTTGGTGCGGACGCAGATGAGCGCGGTCACGGGCCTGCTGGTCGGCCTGTTCGCCGCCGCGACCGGACTGCCTTTCGCATTCGAATGGGGCGTGATCGCATTTGTCCTCAACTACATTCCTTTCATCGGCCCTTTCATCGCGACCCTGTTCCCCACCCTGCTGGCCATGACGCAGTTCGAGAGTTGGCCCGCGGTGTTTGGTGTCTTCGCCTGCCTCAACGTCATCCAGTTCGTGGTCGGCAGCTATATCGAACCGCGGGTCGCCGGCTCGACGTTGTCGATCTCGCCGTTCCTGGTGCTGTTTGCGATCTTCTTCTGGAGCTCGCTTTGGGGCCTGTTCGGGACTTTCATCGGCGTGCCGATCACGCTCGCTATTCTGACCTTCTGCGCCGAGAGCCCATCGGCCGCTTGGATCGCCGATCTGTTCGGCGGATCGCATGAAGATAAGCCGGGAACATCCTAGCTCTTGGCAATTTCCACCCGCTCGGGCTCCGCGAGGCAGAGCCTCCCGTCCGGCCCGACCGTCATTCTATGGATGTAAAAGTAGGTGACTGCATCATCGGCGCCCATCACCGGCGACGGGGCCGAGACGATCTTCGACGCGCCACATGTACCGATCCAATCGATATGACGGTGACCGTGCATCACGACCGAACGATCGGAAAACTTTTGCAACCTGCGCACAAACCAGCTGCCGTTGATCAAGGCCGTCCCGATGCGCTCGGCGAAGGTCTTCACCGGCATGGGATATTCCATCAGGTGATGATGTAGCGCGATGGTCCAGTACGCCGTCGGAAAATGACGGATCGCAGCCTCCAATCGCCGCGTTTGCGCTTCCGAAACCAATCCGAGCGCGTTGGTGAAGGAGAAGTGAGTTTCGGCATTGGAGTTGAGAATTGCGATCCCTAGGCCGCCGTCTCGGTCCGGCGGCAGGATCATTGGAAACTGATCATCGAACAAGCCGCGGAGCGCAGCTGCGCGGCGCACGCCGCCGTGCTGCGCAAATTGCGTTATCCGATCATGATACGGCGCCAGCGCCTGGTTCAGCGTCACCGATGGTTTGCCGGAACCGTCGATGACGCGGACGCGATCGCCCTGGACAGCCGCGATCGCCGACAGGGTACGCATCTGCCGTAGCCGCTTGCCTGGGCTGAACGGCAGGTCGAGGCGGGCGGGATTGGCGCGGTCCACGACGTTAACGTCATGATTTCCCGGAAGCATGACGACGCATGCGGCGAGTTCGGGATGACTTGCCAATGCATCAAGAAATTCAGCCCATTCGCCGGGCCGGCCGGCATCCGTCATGTCGCCGCTGATCAGCACGTGGTCGAGCGGATCAACAGCGTGAATTTCGGCAAGCCTCGCCAGCACGCGATTGAAGCGTTCGTTTCCCTGCGGACCAGCCGTCCCGCTTTCGATGCGGAAGCCGTATCGCTCGCCGACTACGTGGAGATCGGACAGATGTGCAAGGCGCCAGAAGCGGCCTCCGGGTGGCGTCGCATCGAACGCGGCAAGATCAGCCGGTTGGTCCATGCTGGCGTCGGCCACGCTCCAGGCCAGTGATGCGACCGCAAGATAGCAGGACACCAGCACCACAGCGTTAGCGAACGTCGGCATCACAAGACGATGGATCAGAACCAGATCGTTGATGGTAGCAGTCCATTGCGAAGCAGGCCAAGCCAGGGCCGCGACCAATGCCGCACCTGCAGCGAGCAGTATGCCAGCACCGACAGAGCAGCCGCGGCGCAGCCTCATGCGAGAGGCGGGAGTTGCGCCGGTGCGCCAGAGCAGCTCCGCCAGATGGCCCAGCGCCTCGCGCGCGAACGCGTAGCTCGGTTGGACCGCGAGCGCGTTGAGTGACCAAAAGCTGGTCTCCGCGATTTGAACCAGCGGTCGCCCGCCGAGCCATCCTAACGCCGCGATCGCAACCAGCGCCAGCACGGCGCCCACTTCGGACAATGCAAGAACGTGTTGCGAAAGGCTCGAAATCCAGACGGACGCGACCAGCGGCGCAAGGCCGAGCAGCACGCCCGGAAGCAGGATCGAAATCGTCCAGGCAAATAGCAGTTTCGCCGGGCTTATCTCGACGAGAAGGCTGCCCACGATCGCGAACAACGACCGCTGCTCGGGGCTGGCGGCATTGTCCTCAAAGTCGCCGTGGCGGGGGTCCAGCAGCACGCCGACGTCCCTCCGTTGGGTTTCGCTTCGCTCCACCTATTCTACACGGCTAGCGCAACTTCCCGAAAAACTCGCGCACCTCGCCGACGAACAGGTCGGGCTGCTCGAACGCCGAGAAATGTCCGCCCTTCGGCATCTCGCGCCAGTGCTGGATGTTGGTGAAATTCGTCTCCATCCATTTGCGGACCGGCGTGACGATCTCCTTGGGGAACACGGCAACACCGGTCGGCACGCTCACCTTGTGCGGGGTTCGCTTGCCGGGCCCAAAGCTTTCCCAATAGAGCCGCGCCGACGATGCGGCCGTCTCGGTCACCCAGTACAGCATGACATTGTCGAGCAGTTCGTCGCGGCTGAGGATGTTTTCCGGATGCCCGTCGCAGTCGGTCCAGGCCCAGAACTTTTCCAGGATCCAGGCCGCCTGCCCGCTCGGCGAATCCGTCAGCGCGTAACCAAGCGTCTGCGGCCGGGTGGACTGTTGCTTGGAATAGCCGGAATCCCAGTCGGCATAGTATTTGATGCCGTTGAGCGCGCGGGTCTCCTCTGGCGTCGGCTGGCCCTCGACATTGGGCCGGGTCGACATCGCAAGCGTGATGTGGATGCCGGCGCAGTGCGCCGCGTCCTGCCCGCCGATCGCGGTCGTGACCGCGGAGCCCCAGTCGCCGCCTTGCGCGAAATACCTGGCGTAGCCCAGCCGCTCCATCAGGACGGCCCAGGCCTTGGCGATGCGGTCGACGCCCCACCCTGTTGCGCCCGGCTTGGCCGAGAAGCCGAAGCCCGGCAAGGACGGGCACACCACATGGAAGGCATCGGCCGCGCTGCCGCCATGCGCCGTCGGATCGGTCAGCGGTTCGATCACCTTGTGGAATTCGACCACCGATCCCGGCCAGCCATGGGTGATGATCAGCGGCCGCGCCTCCGGGTGCTTTGAGCGGACATGGACGAAGTGGATGTCGAGCCCGTCGATCTCGGTGGTGAACTGGCTGAATCGATTGAGCTGCGCCTCGCGCTGCCGCCAATCATAGGCCTCGGCCCAATAGTGGCAGACGTCCTTGATCCATTGCAGCGGCGCGCCCTGGCTCCAGTCGTCGACCAGTTCGGCCTCGGGCCAGCGGGTCCGGCGCAGCCGGATGCGGAGATCCTCGAGGACATCGTCGCTGACGGCGATGCGAAACGGACTGATTGCGGTATTCATGGCGTCTCCCCGGCGCTCGAAATCTGCCTGGGGAACATAGGGTCGGACCGTCAGCCGATCAAACCGTCAGGCGACGCTATTTGCCAAGCGCCGTCTCCAACAAAGCCTGTGCCTGCTTGGTGGCTTCAGCGAATGCCAGCTGTTCCGGGGCGTGCTGAACGAAACAGCGTTTGAATGCATCCTCGCCCTGCTGGCGCAGGTCGCCGAGCTTGTCATAAGCCTTCTTGTCGATCCGCTTCTGACGTAGCTTCTCGTCCGCTTCATTCGCCCGCTTGTTGTAGTCGGTGCGGATCGCGGCGCAGGCCGGCACCTGCACGGTGGGCTCGATCTCGCCATAGGCGATGTAGAACTTGCCGTTGACGAGCGCCGCGACAAACACTTCGTCCGCGGCCTCAGGGGTCGAGTCCTGGGTGCGGCCGGCCAGGAAACCGTAAGTCAGGGTGGCCGACGCCGGTTTGACGACCGGCAGCTCGTTGAAGTTGATCACGGCGGCGTCGGTCGAGATCGCCTGGGTGTAGAGGCCCTCGAACTTCAGGGCCGGTTCTATCTGCTGCGGCACATTCTTGCTGCCCTTGTCCCACCAGGTCTTGTGCTCGTGCAGCCAGCGCGTGAACAGGGCTTCGGAGGTGACGATGATATGGGCCTTCGGTTCGACAAAGGTGCCGTCGGCGCGCTTCTCGCCGATCTTGCCGCCGTCCCTGCCGGTGTCGGCATCGAAGCGCAGGCCGTCCAGCATGCCGAACCCCATATCGCCTTTATATAGAGTGTCGAGGTTGAGCTGGGCGGAGGCAAAGCCAGGCCGGGCGGGCTGGGACAGGATTGCGATCAGCTGCCCCTTCAGTTCGTCGCGCGCGGCCGCTTCTGCCTTGTCGACAGCCTCGTCGATCTTGCCGTCCTTCTCCTGCTTGGCGAACTTGGCGATCGCAGCGTCGCGCGCGGCGATGTAGCGGTCCTCCGGCGACGCGGCGCGGGCCGGCGAAAGGACCAGGATCGGGGATAGGACGAGGGCAAGGCGGAAAATAAAATGCATGCCCTGTGGTCGCCCGCAGGGCATGCAAGGTTCAAGGTCACGGGTACTACCAGCATATCCGTCGCCGGCAGGCCCTCTGCCGACGCCGGATCTCGTCAGGGCCGGCCAGTCGTGCCGCCCTTGTCAAGGCTGCCGCGGTCAGGCTGCCCTTGATCAGGCTGCCTTGGATTTCGCCACGTGGGTGGCAATCGCGTCCATCAACGCCGGCGACAGACAGTCATAGGGCTCGAGCCCAAGCTCCTTCAGCCGCGACCTAATCCCGGCCATATCGGCCGGCTTGACGCCGGACTCGATCACCGACGACACGAAGGCCGCAAATCCCGGAGCCGCCGAGCCGGACTCCTGGAACAGCTCGGGATGGATGAAGTCGAGGCCGTAGAACGGATGGCCCTTGTTCTCGATCCGACCGTACATGTGCGTGCCGCATCCGGTGCAAGCATGGCGCTGGATCACCGCCGCGGCGTCGATGATCTTCAGCTTGTCGCCGTTCTCCAGCACGGTGACGTTCTCGCGCGGGACGACCGCAACCACCGAGAAGGTGGCACCGGAAGGCTTCCAGCATTTGGTGCAGCCGCAGGCGTGGTTGTGGGCGACATCGCCCTTGACCGCGACCTTGACCTTCTTATCTGCGCATTTGCAGACCAGCGTACCGCCGGCAAAACTGCCGGAGCCTTGCTTGACGCCATTGTCGACTGACGGGTGGATATGAACAGTCATTGACCTATCCTCCTAGTGCTTGGTGTTTTGATTTTAGAACACGACGACCGAACGGATCGATTTGCCCTCGTGCATCAGGTCGAAGCCCTTGTTGATCTCGTCGAGCTTCAGCACGTGGGTGATCATCGGATCGATCTGGATCTTTCCGTTCATGTACCAGTCGACGATCTTTGGCACGTCGGTGCGGCCGCGCGCGCCGCCAAACGCGGTGCCCTTCCAGACACGTCCGGTGACGAGCTGGAACGGCCGGGTCGCGATCTCCTTGCCGGATTCCGCGACGCCGATCACGACCGACACGCCCCAGCCGCGGTGGCAGGCTTCCAGCGCCTGGCGCATCACGTTGGTGTTGCCGGTGCAGTCGAAGGTGTAGTCGGCGCCGCCGTCGGTCAGGCCAACCAAGTGTTGCACGATATCGCCGCTCACCTTGGTCGGGTTGACGAAATGCGTCATGCCGAACTGACGGCCCCAATTGTCCTTGGAGTCGTTGATGTCGACGCCGATGATCTTGTCGGCGCCCACCATCTTGGCGCCCTGGATCACGTTGAGGCCGATGCCGCCGAGGCCGAACACGACGACGTTGGAGCCCGGCGTCACCTTGGCGGTGTTGACGACGGCACCGACGCCGGTGGTGACGCCGCAGCCGATGTAGCAGCTCTTGTCGAACGGCGCGTCTTCGCGGATCTTCGCCACCGCGATCTCGGGCAGCACGGTGAAGTTCGAGAAAGTCGAGCAGCCCATATAGTGGAAGACCGTCTTGCCCTTGTAGCTGAAGCGCGAGGTGCCGTCCGGCATCACGCCCTTGCCCTGCGTGGCGCGGATCGCGGTGCAGAGATTGGTCTTCTGGCTGAGGCAGCTTTTGCACTGGCGGCATTCGGGCGTGTAGAGCGGGATCACGTGATCGCCAGGCTTCACCGACGTCACGCCGGCGCCGACCTCGCGAACGATGCCGGCGCCTTCGTGCCCGAGGACCGAGGGAAAGATGCCTTCGCTGTCGAAGCCGTCGAGCGTGTAGGCATCGGTGTGGCAGATGCCCGTCGCCTTGATCTCGACAAGGACCTCGCCGGCCTTGGGGCCTTCCAGGTCGAGCTCGACGATCTCAAGCGGCTTCTTGGCTTCGAATGCGACTGCGGCGCGGGTCTTCATCTTGGTCTCCACAAAACATCAAACAGGTTGTCATTCGCGCCGGTCACGCTCAGTTCTTGTTGCCCATGCAGGCGTCTTCCGCCTTTCCATAGGCATCCGACTTGTCTTCGTGCTTGGCCGGCCGAACGCGCCCAACCGCATCATTGGCGCGGGCGCGCAGGTACACATAGAGGTCGTCCATGTAGCAGGCAACGTTCGGATTATCGCCGAATGCCGGCATGACGTTTTCCTGCGACGTCGACACGTTCTTGCGCCCGCTCGCGACCACACCCATGAAGTCGGGATAGCTCATGGTCTTCAGCGAATCCTTCAAAGCCGGCGCGTAAGTCGAGCCCATGCCGTCGGGTCCGTGGCAGACGTGGCACTCCGAATGATAGCGGCGGTAGCCCGAGTAGGTGTACCAGTCCACCGTACCGTCGGACGCGACCTTGAACGTCGGGTTTCCATCCTTGTCGAGATACTTGCCGTCCTCGGACTTGACAGCGGCCGGGTCACCTACGTCCTCGGCGGAGGCAACTCCTCCCATTGCCACGACGAAGATCGCGGCAGTCACAAACCAGATCTTACGCAAAAGCATATCCTCGCGTGCGGATTGAAGACGGACCGGCGCATGGAGATCGCTCCATGCGCCGGAACGAGGGCTGCTCAACTCACTGCGGCAGCGCGAACACGGTGAGCGTTCCGCCGAGCGCGGTGTAGTTGCTCAGCGCTGCGTAGCCGCCGACTGCACCGAGACCGGCCGTCGGATCGGTCAGACCGGCCGCGAGGCCGATGCCTGCCCAACCGCCAACACCCGACAGCACGGCGACGTACTGCCTGCCGCCGTTCTCATAGGTGGTGACGTTGCCGATGATGCCGGACGGAGTCTTGAACTTGTAGAGCTCCTTGCCCGTCTTGGCGTCGACTGCCTTCAGGTAGCCTTCCAGCGTGCCGTAGAACACCACGCCGCCGGCGGTCGCGAGTGCACCCGACCAGACCGAGAACTGCTCCTTGTTCGACCACACGATCTTGCCGGTCTTGCCGTCCCAGGCGATGAAGTTGCCCATGTTGGTCTCACCGGGAGGCGGATACATCGACAGCGTCGCGCCGACATAGGGCTGACCTGCGGTGTAGCTCACCTTGAACGGCTCGTAGTCCATGCAGACGTGGTTGGTCGGCACGTAGAACAGCTGCGTATCCGGCGAGTAGGCCGCCGGCTGCTCGTCCTTCGAACCCAGCGCCGCCGGGCAGATGCCCTTGACGTTGTGGTCTTCGCCGGCCTTGTCGGTCGACGCTGAGTCAAGAACCTTCGGACGACCATAGGTCGGCGAGCTCTTGTTCATGTCGACGCCGGAGGTCCAGTTCACCTTCGGATCATACTTCTCGGCGACCAGCAGTTCACCGGTGACGCGATCGAGCGTGTAGCCGAGGCCGTTACGATCGAAGTGCGTCAGCAGCTTGCGCGCCTTGCCGTCGATGCTCTGATCCGAGAGGATCATCTCGTTGACGCCGTCATAGTCCCATTCGTCATGGGGCGTCATCTGATAGACCCACTTGGCAACGCCGGTATCCGGGTTACGCGCCCAGATCGTCATCGACCACTTGTTGTCGCCGGGACGCTGCTTCGGATTCCAGGTCGAGGGGTTGCCCGATCCGTAATAGACGAGGTTGAGTTCGGGATCGTAGGAGATCCAGCCCCAAGTCGCGCCGCCGCCGATCTTCCACTGATCGCCTTGCCACGTCTTCAGGCTCGAGTCCTTGCCGATCGGCTTGCCAAGCTCGGTGGTCTTGTCGTCGACCAGGATCTGGTCATCCGGACCTTCCGAGAAGCCACGCCAGACCAGCTTGCCGGTCTTGAGGTCGTAGGCCGTCATGTGGGCCTGAACGCCGAACTCGCCGCCGGAGATGCCGACCAGGACCTTGTCCTTGACGACCATCGGCGCCGACGTACCGGTCGATCCCTTGCTCGGATCGCCGTTCTTGACGCTCCACTCCACCTTGCCGGTCTTCGCATCGAGCGCGACCAGCGTAGTGTCGGCCTGATGCAGGATGATCTTGCCGTCGCCATAGGCGACGCCGCGATTGACCGTGTCGCAGCACATCACCGGAATGACGTTCGGATCCTGCTTCGGCTCGTACTTCCAGACGATCTGATTGTCCTTGGAAAGGTCAATAGCGTAGACCTTGTTCGGGAACGGCGTATGCACGTACATCATGTTGCCGATGATCAGCGGGCCGCCTTCGTGACCGCGCAGCACGCCGGTCGAAAACGTCCACGCTACCTGCAACTTTCCGACGTTCTGGGCGTTGATCTGATTCAGCTTCGAATAGCGCTGATTGGTGTAATCGCCGGTCGGCATCACCCAGTCTTTCGGGTTCTGCGTCATCTTGTGGAGTTCGTCATTGGCGTTGGCAGCTCCGGCGGCGAACACCGCCATTGCCCCAAGGCTGGTCGCGTAAAGCAACTTGCGCATCGTGGATTTCCTCCCAGGTTCATGAGCTCAAGGGTTTCCGCCGAAACGGCCCCACTTCTTCCATTTTGGTACCTCACTGGTAGTCCCATCGAACCGCGCTGACTTGCCCAGCAGCGAAGCGCCGTTTGCTCAGAAGCGAAGCATTGTCAGATTTTTGCGGTCGGACCGCGAATTGGCAGGTAAGGCTGCTTCATGTTGCAGGGCATCAAACGTCTTCAGTGCTGTTCCTGCGTCGGAGTAGAACCGGCCCAAGGTTGCGCTTGACGCGCCCAGAACTAAGTCCGAGGATCACCCGACATTATCCGGGAAGAAGTCCCGCCGCCTCCCTAAGCTGTTCAGAATCAGGGAGAAGGCGCATCATCCCGGGCCAGATTTCAGCTCGGTGAGCAGTCACGTTGGGGATCGAATCGGTGGCTGGAAAGATGTCCGATACAGTCCATTCACTCAGCACGAACGGATTGACGCCCAAGCGGCAAATCCAGCGCTGGTCGGATGCGCTCACTGACCTTTGCGGTCAGTTCGACGTCGATGCGCTGGAAGGATCCTCGCTCGAGGGCCGGATCAATTTCACGACGGTATCGCGATTGAAGCTGTGCCAGATCGAGGCAAGCCAGCATCGCATCGCCCATACCGTCTCGCGAATCAGGCTGAGCGAGCATCCCTACATCAAGATCGTTTTCCAGACGCACGGCGTCTCGCATTTCGAGCAGGACGGCCTGCACTTCGACATCATGCCGGGCGACTGCTTCGCCTACGACGTGTCGTGTCCGCATACAATCATCAGCCCGTCCCTGACGCGTCACGAGGTTGTCATCGTTCCGAAGGACCTGCTCAAGGAGCGCGGCTTCCAGCTCTCCAAGATGGCGCCGTGCAAGCTCTCGGCGCGCAACGGCACCGGCCGCATCGCCTATGATTTCGTGCATGCCGCGTTCGGCGAAGCGCCGACGCTGACCCCGGTCAACGCCGTCGGCGTGGCCGATGCGCTAATCGACCTGCTGCTGCTGCCGCTGCGCGAGACCGGCGCGATGTTCGACCGCGGCAGCGCCGAGGCGACCTACGTGCGGGCCCAGGGCTTCATCCGCGAGCATCTGCGCGATCCCGATCTCTGCATCGACCGCATTTCCGCGGCGCTCGGCTGCTCGAAGCGCTATCTGCACATGCTGTTCAGCGATCGCGGCATGACGGTCAGCGACTACATCTGGAAGGCCCGGCTGCAAAATTGCCGGCAGGAGCTGGAATCCCAGAACGGTAAGACCATCACGGACGTCGCGTTCTCCTGGGGCTTCTCGAGCTCATCGCATTTCAGCCGCGTATTCCGGAAGTATTTTGGCATCGCCCCCTCCTCCGTGCACAAGGGTCTGCACGGCGGCATGCCGGTCGATGTGGTACTGGAATAGCGATTCGCCTGGCGTGCAGGCGCCACGCCATGCCGTCCATCAAGCTATCCTCAATCAAACTTTCCTCAATCAAGGCTTGGGCGCGCGACCTGAAACGAGACAGCGTTGCACTGTATCTCGCGTCACGTGATCCGCGCGTACCGTGGTACGCAAAGGCGCTCGCCGTCGCCATCGCGGCCTATGCGCTCTCGCCTCTCGATCTGATTCCAGATTTCATCCCGGTCATCGGCTATCTCGACGATCTGATCCTGCTGCCGTTCGGCATCTGGCTTGCGATCTCGCTCGTTCCGGATGAGGTGATGGCCGAATGCCGCGCCAATGCCAGTGCCGTCTTGCAGCGCCCGATCAGTCGAGCGGGAATGATCGCGATCATCGTGCTCTGGATCGCCGGTGCACTCGCGCTGGCATGGGCCGTCTTCACATACTGGCCGCGAACCACGCCCTAAGCCTGTGCGGCCTTTGGCACCAGCGCCTCGACCGTCACGCCATCGTCGCTGGAATTGATCTTGAGCGTGCCTCCGAGCGCGAGGATTCGTTCCTGCATGCCGGTCAAACCGCGGCCAAGCCGGTGATCCCTGAGCAGCCCGCGGCCGTTGTCGCGGACTCGCACCAGCGCGCAGCCGCGGCTGCCGCGCAGGCTGGTCTGCCGCTCCGCAGGCTCGATCGTGATATCGACTGCCGTTGCGCCGGCGTGGCGGAACACATTGGTGAGCGCTTCCTGGACGATGCGATAGATCGTCAGATCGGCCATCTCGCCGGTCTCGCCGAGATCAGGCGATATGCTGCTCTCGATCTCCACCTCCGGGTGCGTCTCGCTCCACAGCCGCACCAGCGCGCCAAGCGCTTCCGCAAGCCCAAGCTCCGCCAATCCCACCGGCCGCAATCGCTCCAGGATGCGGCGGGTGAACTGCTGAAGCGCGTTGACTTGCTCGAGGATGGCATTGCCGTGCTTGCGTAGCGCAGCAGGATCCGGCTTTTCGACCTCCGACAGCCGCGTCAGTGCGCCGGCATGGGCGCGCAGCGCGAACAGATAGGGCCCGAACTCATCGTGCAATTCGCGCGCGATCTCCTTGCGCTCGGAATCCTGCAGCGAGACCGCGCGTTCGGCCAGCTGCCGCTTGCTGTCCACGGCTTCGCCAAGCGTCACCGCCAAATGGTTCAGTTTGGCACAGATCGCAGCCAATTCAGGCGATCCGCCGGGCTCGACCCGCGCGTCGTAATCCCCAGCCTCGATGCCAGTCATGGCCTGCGACAGCGCCTCCAGCGGCGCAAGTGCGCGGCCGACCACCAGCATGGTCACCAGCAGCAGCGCCACCGCGATCGCGGAGCCGACCTCGATCTGGGTGACGATGCCGTCCCAGATCTCGGCCATTTCGTCATCGGGAAGCGAGGTGATGACAAGCGATTGCGGCTTGCCGTGAACCGAGATCGGCACCCGCACCGAAGTCTGCTCGGGATGAACCAGCGCGACGAACCATTCAGGCGGGGCGCGCGGATCGCCTGCCTCCGCCAGGCGCTCGGCAGACTTTGCGGTCGCGTCATCCTGCCGCGTGATGCTGACATGGCGCAGCCGGCTCAGGTCCTGGACAATCTGGTCGAGCCGCGCATCCGGATCCGGCGCTTCGTCGAGACCGGCCACCATCGTCGCAACAAACTCGCGCGCCAGCCGGATCACGCTCTGGTCCTCGGCCTGGACACGCGGCGCCGCTTCCAGCACGAGCCGTGCAATATTGATGCCCAACCCGAGCGCCAGTATCAGCGCCAGCAGCAGGTTGATCCGTGCGCGCAAGGATAGCTTTTGCCACATGACGTTGCCCCCGACCGCGATCCCTCCTCCGAGAGGATCGTTGACAGCCAAATTTGCCCGGCTATCTAATCGCACCCTATCGCAATCTCGTGCGAGGTGCACAACCGGTCGGAACCGAGGTGTTCTTCGTGCAAATCGATGTAACGATGAGCTAGTCGAAGCAGGTCGCCGGAACAACGCCATGCGCATTCTGATCGTTGACGATCATCCCATCGTTGCCTCCGGTTGTCGCACCGTGTTCGCCGACGATCCCGAGATCATCCTGCTGGAAGCTGCGGATGCCGAAAGCGGCGAACGGGCTTTCGTCGCGGAGAAGCCCGATCTCTGCGTGATCGACATCAACCTGCCGACCGTCTCCGGCTTCGAGCTGGCCCGCCGTATCTTGAGCCGCGATGCATCCGCGCGCCTGATCATGTTCAGCATGAACGACGACCCGGTGTTCGCTGCCCGCGCCATCGACATCGGCGCCAAGGGCTACGTCTCGAAGACCGGCGACCCCAACGATCTGGTGGAGGCGGTGCGCGAGGTCGGCAATGGCGGCGTCTATCTGCCGCCAGCGATTGCACGCAACGTCGCCTTTGCGCGGCCGGGCTTTGCGCAAAATCCACTTTCCAAGCTCACTTCGCGCGAGATGGAGATCCTGCGCCTGCTCAGTTCCGGCAAGAGCCTGTCGGAGATCGCCTGGCTGGTGCATTCGTCATACAAGACGGTCGCGAACACGTCATCGATCATGCGCCAGAAGCTTGGCGTGCGCACCTCGGCAGAACTGGTGCGGCTGGCGATCGAGAGCGGCGTCGGCTGACGTCGCGCTCCAACACAGAGGAATATGGCAATGCAGACGGTTTCCCAGAACAAGTCGCATGGCGGCACGCAAGGCGTTTACCGGCATCCAAGCCGCGAGACCAAGACCGATATGACCTTCTCGGTGTTTGTCCCCGATCATGCGGCCGGCGCCAGATTGCCCGTCGTCACCTATCTGTCGGGCCTGACCTGCACGCACACCAACGTCACGGAGAAGGGTGAGTTCCGGCAGGCATGTGCCGAGCTCGGCCTGATCTTCGTCGCACCCGACACTAGCCCGCGCGGCGAAGGCGTCCCCGGCGATCCCGCCAATGCCTACGATTTTGGCCTCGGCGCAGGCTTCTATGTCGATGCGACGGAGCAGCCGTTCGCGACCAATTACCGGATGTGGAGCTACGTCACCGAGGAATTGCCCAAGTTGATCGCCGAGCAATTCCCGGTCGACACGAAGCGGCAATCGATCCTCGGTCACTCCATGGGTGGCCATGGCGCGCTGACGGTGGCGCTGCGATATCCTGATCGGTATCGCGCGGCCAGCGCGTTTGCGCCGATCGTGGCGCCGTCGCAGGTGCCGTGGGGCAACAAGGCGCTGGGCGGCTATCTCGGCAGCAACAAGCAGGCGTGGCGCAAGCACGATGCAGTCGCGTTGATCGAGGACGGCGCCCGGTTCTCCGATCTGCTGGTCGACTATGGCGATGCCGACGGCTTTCTTACCGAACAGCTGCGGCCTGAGCTCCTGAAGGCCGCCTGCGAGAAGGCCAACATTCCCCTCACCCTGCGGCGTCAGCCGGGTTACGACCACAGCTATTATTTCATCTCGACCTTCATGGCCGATCATCTGCAGTGGCACGCCGCGCGGCTGAAGGCGTGATGCTTTCCCCAGCAAGGCGGCGTGATACCAAAATATCGAAAACAACCCCATGCAAAGTAGCCGGCGGCGGCGTTCAACCAGACGAGTTGACACGTCAGGCAACTCAGGCTTATTCTTCTAATATTCCGAAATCATCCAAGCGCCCGTCGCTCATCGTGCCTGCGGCGCGCCGTAGTTTGGCGCGAGCAGGCGGTTGCGGACGAGGTAATCGGTGGCGCGTGACCAGGATTCGTCGGTATTGCCGCGCATGTCGGCGCTCATTGCTGCCACCAATTGCCCGGAATGGACGTCGCGCAGATAGAAATTGATGTTGAGGATCAGGTTGGAGACCTTCTGCACCACACCGGTCATCGCAAGATCGGCGCCCAGCTCGCCGGCCAGTTTCACGTCGCATCCGCCGCAGGCCTGAAGATTGCTGCCGTGCGCCGCAGCATTGACCGGCGCGATATCGATCACGTGGAACTTGCCGGAATCTGCAAGCTCCTTGCGCACCTGATCGCCAGCGCGCAGCAACCGCGTCTGTTCGTCGCTCCGCGGTCCGTCCACCTCTCCTTGAAGGCTGGTGTCGATCATCTCGAGGTCGAACACCGCGAGCTTGGGCGGTTCGGCGCGCGCCGCAGACATCAGCAGCAAAGACATGACGAAGACGAACGCTGATCTCATGATTGTGAACCAATCGAAATTTGGTACCGCGCAACGACAAAAAGCGGGGTTGCAAGCCAGGCCAATTCCGGCATCTTGCACGTCAACGAATGGCCAGAAAAGCGAAGGCCGCTTTTCGACAATGCCATGCCGGGTGAAGAATGACTACGGGAGGAGTTATGTTCCGATGGCTGATCGGCACGATCGCGCTCAGCATGGTGGCGACCGGAGCGCTGGCGGCTGATCCCGTCGAGGTCCATATCGGCTATCTCGGCCATGCCGGCATCAAATCGACGCTCTCGCTGGTCGAGCAACCGGCCGACAATGACGGTATCGCCGGCGCACGCCTTGCGATCGAGGACAACAATACGACCGGGAAATTCCTCAACCAGCGCTTCGTGCTTGATGAGGTCAAGGTCAAGGACAGCGACGACGTCGCCAAGGTCGCGACCGATCTCGCCGGCCAAAACGACTATATCATCACCGACCTGCCCGCCGACGCCCTGCTCAAGGTCGCCGACGCGCTGCGCGATCGCGGCACCGTGCTGCTGAATGCGGGCGCGATCGACGATCGCCTGCGCGAGCAGGACTGCCGCGCCAACGTGATCCATGTCGCACCGACCCGCTCGATGCTGGCCGACGCGCTCGGCCAGTACCTGGTGTGGAAGCAGTGGAAGCGCTGGCTCCTGGTGACTGGCTCGCACGATCAGGACAAGCTCTACGCCGACGCGCTGCGCCGCGCCGCCACGCGCTTCGGCGCCAAGATCGTCCAGGAACGGACATTCGAGGACACCGGCGGCGCGCGCCGCACCGACAGCGGCGTGACGCTGATCCAGCGTCAGATGCCGGTGTTCACGCAGCAGGCGCCGGCTTACGACGTGCTCGTCGCCGCCGACGAGAGCGAGGTGTTCGCGAACTATCTGCCCTACCGGACCTGGGAGCCGCGTCCCGTGGCGGGCTCGGCAGGTCTGGTGCCGACCAGCTGGGACGCGGCGCATGACCAATGGGGTGCGGTCCAGATCCAGAACCGCTTCGTCAAGCTGAACATGCGCCGCATGACGGCGCTCGACATGCAGGCCTGGACCGCTGCGCGCATGATCGGGGAAGCCACCTCCCGCACCAATCCGGGCGATCCCAGGAAGGTCATCGCCTTCCTCAAGGGCAAGGATTTCTCGATCGCCGCCTTCAAGGGTACGCGATTGACCCTGCGCGACTGGAATCTGCAGCTCCGCCAGCCGATCCTGCTGGCCGATGGTCGTATGGTCGTTTCGGTCTCGCCGCAGGAAGGTTTCCTGCATCAGGTCTCCGAACTCGACACGCTCGGTGTTGACCGGCCTGAAACGAAGTGCAAGCTGCAGTGAGGGAGATGAAACGCATGTGGCGCCGCTGTCTGTTGACCGGGATGCTGGTTTGGCTTGCCGCGACACCGGCGTCCGCCTTCGTTGCCTATGTCTCCAACGAGAAGGGCAACACCGTCACGGTGATCGACACCACCAGCTGGACGGTGACCAAAACCATCAAGGTCGGCCAGCGGCCGCGCGGCATCGAGTTCTCGCGCGACGGCAAGTTCGTGATGGTCGCGGTCGGCGACGACGACACGATCCAGGTGATCGATACCAAGACCCAGGAGATCGTCGACACCCTGCCCTCTGGCCCGGACCCGGAATTGTTCACTCAGGATGCCGCCGGCAAGACCATGTATGTCGCCAACGAGAACGACAACACGGTCACCGTGATCGATCTCGAGAAGCGCGCTCGGCTCGGCGACATCCAGGTCGGCGTCGAGCCCGAGGGCATGACGATCAGCCCGGACGGCAAGATCCTGATCAACACGTCCGAAACCACCAACATGGCGCATTTCATCGACACGTCGACGCGCCAGATCGTCGCCAACGTGCTGGTCGATTCGCGGCCGCGTTTCGCCCAGTTCAAGCGCGACGGCTCCGAATTGTGGGTTTCCTCCGAGATCGGCGGCACGGTGTCGATCATCGATCCGGTCAAGCGCGAGGTGACCGGCAAGATCACTTTCGAAATCCCGGGCCTGCGCAACGAAGCGATCCAGCCCGTCGGCATCGGCATGACCAAGGACGGCAAGACCGCGTTCGTTGCGCTCGGCCCCGCCAACCGCGTCGCTGTCGTCGACGGCGCGACCCACAAGGTCCTCAAATATCTGCTGGTCGGCCAGCGCGTCTGGCACATGGATTTCACGCCCGACGAAAAATATCTGATGGTCACCAACGGCGTCTCGAACGATGTCTCGGTGATCGACATCGCAGCCCAGAAGGTGATCAAGACCATTCAGGTCGGCGAACTGCCCTGGGGGATCACGATCGCGCAGCCATGACCGCAACCGACGCCCATATCGCGAGCCAGCCCTCGCCGGATACAGGCCCTGTAGCGGCCGTGCCGCCGGCGCTGTCGATCGGCAATGTCAGCCACAGCTACGGTCCGCGGCGCGCCCTGATCGACATCAACTTCACGGTTCAGCCTGCGAGCTTCACCGCGTTGCTGGGCCTCAACGGCGCGGGCAAGAGCACCTTGTTCTCGCTGGTGACGCGACTGTTCGGGATCCAGAACGGCCAGATCAAGATTTTCGGCCATGACATCAGCCGGACGCCCGGTGAAGCGTTGCGGCTGATGGGCGTCGTGTTCCAGCCGCGAACGCTCGATCTCGACCTCTCGCTGACGCAGAACCTGCTGTATCACGCCGCGCTGCACGGTATCTCGCGGCGTGAGGCGCGGCTGCGCAGCGCCGAGGTGCTCGGCCGCATTGGTCTTGCCGACCGCGCCACGAGCAAGGTGCGCGATCTTTCGGGCGGCCAGATGCGAAGGCTCGAAATCGCCCGCGCGCTGCTGCACCGTCCGCGGCTGCTGCTGCTCGACGAGGCCACCGTCGGGCTCGACGTCAAGGCGCGCGCCGACATTCTCGATCATGTCCGCCAGCTCGTTACTGAACAAGGCATCGGCGTGCTCTGGGCGACGCATCTGTTCGACGAGATCATGCCGGGCGACGACCTTGTGGTGCTGCATCAGGGCCGGATGCTGGCGCACGGCCCGATGTCGCGGGTGATCGCGGACGCAGGCGCCCAGGACGTCAACACCGCGTTCATGCGCCTGACCGGAACGGCAACCCTCACCGGAAAACCGCCAACATGAGCAGCACGACGGTCACGCCTGAGCGAAGCGGCTTCTCGGCGTCGGAATACGTCGTCTGCCTGAACGGCATCGTATGGCGCGAGGCGCTGCGCTTCCTGCATCAGCGCGAGCGCTTCGTCTCGGCGCTGGTCCGGCCGCTGGTCTGGCTGTTCATCTTCGCCGCCGGCTTCCGTCAGGTACTCGGCATCTCGATCATCCCGCCTTATGAGACCTACATCCTCTACGAGGTCTATATCGCACCCGGCCTGATGGCGATGATCCAGCTCTTCAACGGCATGCAATCGTCGCTGTCGATGGTCTATGACCGCGAGATGGGCAACATGCGGACGCTGCTGGTCAGCCCGCTGCCGCGCGGCTATCTCCTGTTCTGCAAGCTGCTCGCCGGCACGGCGGTGTCACTGCTGCAGGTCTATGCGTTCCTGCTGATCGCGTGGTTCTGGGACATCACGCCGCCGACCATCGGCTACCTCACGGTGCTTCCGGCGCTGGTGCTGTCGGGCTTGATGCTCGGCGCATTGGGCATGCTGATCTCTGCCAGCATCAAGCAGCTGGAGAATTTCGCCGGCGTGATGAACTTTGTCATCTTCCCGATGTTCTTTGCCTCGTCGGCCCTCTACCCGCTCTGGCGCGTGCAGGAAGGCAGCCCGATGCTGTATTATGTCTGCCAGTGCAATCCGTTCACGCATGCGGTGGAGCTGATCCGGTTTGCGCTGTACGGCAAGATGAACTGGGTTTCGCTCGCGGTGGTCGGCGGCTGTACAGTGGTGTTCATGATCGGCGCGATCCTGGCCTACGATCCATCGCGCGGCCTGGTGCGCCGCGGACCCGGCGGAGGCGAGGCATGACAGGCTGGCGGCTAGCACTCGGCGCGCTGCTCGCGACGGTTCTGTCGAACCAGGTCGCGTTCGCTGCCGACCCGCGTTACCCGGACTGGCCATGCGCTCAGGCCAAAGTGCCCGAGATCTCGCTCGCCGCGGTCTGGGCCGGGCCACCACTCGGCGATGCCGAGACCAAGTGGAGGGACGATCCGAAGGTCAGCCAACTTGCGACCAAGCTCGCGGCGCGCCGCGTTCCGCTCGAGGATGCGCAGAAGGAGATCGCCGAGTTCCTGTCGGCCGCAGCGGCCGACAAGGCCAATGCGGGAAAGCTGCTGTTCGCGGGCCTGTTCGATACGCTCAACGGCCAGCGGGCCTCGGTCATGAACGGGCTGGAGCGCGTGATGCGCAAGCAGCGCGAGGCCGCGGAAAAGATCCGCGCCGATACGATCGCGCTGCAGGTGCTGCAGGATGCCACGCCGCCGGACCAGGCCAAGGTCGACGAGCTCGGCAACCAGCTGGTCTGGGAGACGCGGATATTCGAGGACCGCGGACGCGTGGTGAAATTCGTCTGCGAGGTGCCGACCATCATCGATCAGCGGCTGTTCGCGCTCGGCCGCACCATCCAGCAGGAACTGGATTGAGGCCAGCGACCGAGCCCGCCCCCCGGGGGATCATTAGCGCGCAGCCGGAACAAACTGCGGTGCCCGCTCGTTGTCTCCGACTATATCTGAAGTTGGGAGACCTCGATGAGAGCAGCCAAGATCGTCATGACCAGCCTCGCCGCCGCGAGCCTGATCACCACAGCGGCTTTGGCCCAGCAATCCATGTCGGGAATGGTCACCAAGATTGACCGACTGAGTGGAACCATCTCGATCCAGCAGACGCAAACCGGCACGGTGGGCGCGGCCGGCGGCGCCATTCAGGAATACAAGGTGGCCAAGGGACAGTCGCTGGAGGAGCTTCACGCCGGCGACAAGGTGACGTTCACCACCACGGACGGCGACGGCGGCAAGACCATCAACAAGCTCGACAAGCAGAAGTAGCTCGCTGGAGCATTTTCCTGGCCGCGTGAGGACGGGCTTACTGCTCGCCCTCGCGCGGCTCGGGCTCCACATCCGCCAGCGGCAGATTGGCGCGCCCCCACCCGTCGGTTCCCTCCGGATACCACGCCACACTGCGGTAGCCGTAGGAGAGCACGCGCTTGGCGGCGTTCCACGACATCCAGCAGTTTTCCTGGCAGTAGATCACCAGCAATCTGGCCTTGTCGTCGCCGGAGGCGCGGACCAGGCCGCGTCGCATATAGTCCTCGGTCGATGCGGCGAGCTTGCCGTAGCCGGTGTCGGGCAGCCAGATGCTGCCGGGAATATCGCGATGCGGCCGCTCGCGCCACACCGTGCCGGCGGGCAGATTCGGCTTCGGCGCGCGCGGCAGCACGTCGACGAAGGTGCCGGACTTGTTGCGCCAGATCTCTGCCGCTTCCGCTGTCGTGAGCACCCGTGCGCCGGCAAGCGTTGCCGGCACCGCCGTGCGATAATCCTCGGTGCGATACCCCTCGGGCTCTGCTGGCTGGTCCTGCGCGCGGACATGCGAAGCGGCGAGCAATATCACCGCAAGCATGGCCGCGAGCCTGATCATGGCGATTTGGTCGCGGTCTCCGGCCCGATCGGACGGTCGTTCTCGTCGAGCAGCGGAACGCCGAAGTCGAGCAGGATCTTGTTGATCGCCGGCTGGTTCTCCTGGATCAGGCGATTAAGCTGCCGCTTCCAGTTCTGATCGGACGCTCGCACGCCCATGCCGATGCGATAGACCAGCTTCGGTCCCGTGGTCTCCTTGAGCAGCGGCGTGACATGCAGCGGCGGGTTTGCCTTCTTGGCATAAAAGCCGGCCATCGGCCCCCACAGGATGCCGGCGTCGATCTCGCCCTTCTCGAGGTCGTTCATCAACGCCTCGGCCGAGGAATCGTAGCGCGTGTCGATCATCAGCGGATATGGCTTCGCATTGGTCATCAGGCCGTTGATGGCCATGTTGGTCGCGGGCGGCGTTCCGGCGACGATGCCGATATGCTTGCCCTTCAGCCGCTCATCCTCGAGCGTGGTGACTTCATCAAGTCCACTGCCCGGCTTGGCGACGATCGCATAGGCCGTGCGGTAATACGGATTGGTCCCTTGCGCGAGGTCGTCGCCTTGCGGAAAGCCCATGATCACGTCGCAGCGATGCGAGCCGAGCGTGATCCGCACGAAGCCGGTCGCCTGCGGGAAATACATATAATCGAGCTTCTTTTGCAGCTTCTCGGCGAACAGCTCGCCGATCTTGTTCTCAAAGCCCTCGCCCTTGTCATTCGAGAACGGCAGGTTGCGCGGATCGGCGCAGATGCGAAGCACCTTGGGATCGACCAGCTCGATGGAGAGTTCGCCCTGCTCGTTGACCTGCGCACGCGCGATGTCGCGGCCGGCGAAACAGACGATGAAGCCGGCAAGCGCGAGCAGAACAGGACGGCATCCGATAACTCTCATTGCGCGGTCTCCTCTTGATCGGACAGATTGCCGCCATCCACCGATTGCCCGGCGCACCATGACGTGCAACAGGGATAATGATCGCGACGGTGCCGCGTTGCTTGTTGCAGCGCAAACTGGAGCGCGAGGACATCGATCGCGCGTCCCGGAAAAACTGAGGCGGAAACATGGCTCATGGCGGTTCGGTGCTTGCGCTGCTCCTGATGCTTTGGGCGCCGACCATAGCGCGGGCTCAAGAGGCGGAATTGCCTGTGAGCGAAGTCGCCCCCGGAATATTCGTTCACACCGGGGTCACTGCATTGATGACGCGCGACAACGAAGGCGCCATCGCCAATGTCGGCTTCGTGGTCGGCGACAGCGCCATTGCCGTCATCGACACCGGCGGCAGTGTCCGCGAAGGACGGCAATTGCTCGCCGCGGTGCGCAGCCATAGTGACAAGCCGATCCGCTATGTGATCGACACCCACGCGCATCCGGATCATAGCTTCGGCAACGCGGCGTTCGTGGCTGACGGGACCAGCTTCGTCGGCCACAACGCCCTGCCCCGCGCGCTGGCGACGCGCGGGCAATTCTATCTCGATGGCTTTCGCCGGACCATGGGCGATGCGTTGATCGACGAGGTCCGCATCATTCCGCCGACCGTGCTGGTCATGGACACGCTGAAGCTCGACCTCGGCGGACGGACCCTCACCTTGAAGGCATGGCCACCCGCCCACAGCGACAACGACCTCACCGCATTCGATGAACGCACCGGCACGCTGTTCGCCGGCGATCAGGTGTTCCTCGAGCATATTCCGGTGGTCGACGGCAGCCTCAAGGGCTGGCTGCGTGCGCTCGACGAGCTCCAGGCTATTCCTGCCGAGCGCGTGGTTCCCGGTCACGGACCCGTGAGTGCGTGGCCTGCAGCGCTTGCCGACGAGCGGCGTTATCTTGAGACGCTGGCCGCGGACGTCCGCGCGCTGGTCGCAGGCGGCAAGCCGATCACGGCCGCGGCGGAGCATGCCGCGGCAGCCGAGCGGCCGCGCTGGCAATTGTTTGACGATTACAACGCCCGCAACGCAACTGCAGCATTCTCGGAAATTGAATGGGAGTAGCTGTTCGTCCTATAATGATGCGGCGGCATAGGATCTCGCGAACATGACTGGACATCGCGCCCGCCTGCTTTGCATCGCCAGCCTTCTTGCGATCGCCTTGGGGACACCCGCTGCGCCCGCGGCTGAGACCTATGATCCCTGGCCGGGCCTCGTCCAGGACATCTTCAGCAATCGTCCGATGAATGACGGCAACGATATCGTCGGCATCGAGATGCCGACGCGCGCGGAAGACGCCGCAATCGTTCCGGTGACGCTGCGCACCAAGCTGCAGCCTAGCGATAGCCGCCGCGTCGTCGCGATCACGCTTGTGATCGACGAGAACCCGGCGCCGATGGCCGCGAAGTTCACGCTGGGGCCGGACGCCAACGTCACCGAGATCTCGACCCGCGTCCGCGTCAACAACTACACCAATGTGCACGCCGTCGCGGAGCTCAGCGACGGCAAGCTCTATGTCAGCAAGGTCTATGTGAAAGCATCCGGCGGCTGCTCGGCACCGGCCGGCAAGAACGTCGAGGAAGCGAAGAACCGGCTCGGCCAGATGCGTTACCGGCAATTCACAAAGTCCGAACAGGGGCCGGCGACGAGCACACGGGAGGCCCAGATCATGATCGGGCATCCGAATAATTCAGGCCTGCAGATGGACCAGGTCACGCAGCTCTATATCCCGGCCTTCTTCGTCAATGAGCTGCACATCTGGCAGGACGACAGTCCGGTGCTCACGATGGAGGGCGGGATCTCGATTTCCGAGGACCCCAACATCCGCTTCACTTACGTCTCGAATGGCGCCAAGCATTTCCGTGCCGAGGCCAAGGATACCGACGGGCACGTCTTCGACCACGAATGGAAGGTCGAGAATCCCGGGACCTGACGCGTTCGCGATCTCACGATCAACGCTAGAAGCACCTCACTTCGGCCTCGGCCTGCGCACGCCTGAGGTCGTTGAGCGCGTTGGCGGCCTGCTCGGACGAGCGGAACTGGCCGCCCAGATTGCCGCGCACCTGCGCCATGCTCAGCACGGTCTCGGCAGTGACGTAGCGATCATAGGGGATGATCGAGGCGACCACGTCGATCGAGCAGGAACATTGTTCGATCGACTGCCGGGATTCGCCATTGGACTTCATGCAACCGAACACATATTCGGCCCGCGCCGAGGTCGGATAGTCATTGATCTCCTGGGCCCGCACGCTGACGGCCGTCCCGGCGAGCACCAGGACGGCGACAATCGGTCGTAGCATGCCAGCTCCTGCCATGGTCCTGCTTCCTCTTCTCTTTCCGCAAGCTATGCTATGGATGTTGATCAGAAAAGAAAACATTCGGGGAAGTGGCTCAAGAAACGATGATCATCTCTGTACGCACGGTGTTGGCTGCGGCAGTTCTGGCGGTCATGCAGTTCGGCACCTCGTGCACCGCGGAGACCATCCGCGTTGCAGCGCAGAAGACCGGAACGCTGGCCTGGGAACTGGCCGTCATTCGCTCCCATGGTCTCGACAAGAAGGCCAACCTGTCGATCGATGTCGTCGAGCTCGCCAGCCCCGAGGCCGGCAAGATCGCGCTGCGCTCCGGCTCGGCCGACGTCATGGTATCCGACTGGCCCTGGGTGTCGCGCGAACGCTCGCTCGGCGCCAAGCTGCAGTTCTATCCCTATTCAAGCGCGCTGGGGGCCGTGATGGTCCCGGCCGCCTCGCCACTCAAGACGCTGGCGGACCTCAAGGGGCGCAAGCTCGCCATTGCCGGCGGTGCGATCGACAAGAACTGGCTGCTGCTGCAGGCCGCATTGAAGCAGGATGGCGTCGACCTGAAGTCGCAGGCAACCATCGTCTATGGCGCGCCGCCGCTGCTGGCCGCCAAGGCCCTCGGTGGCGAGATGGACGCGACGCTCAATTACTGGAATTTCTGCGCGGCGCTTGAAGCCAAGGGCTTTCGCCGGCTCGCCGGCATGGAGGAGGTCCTGCAAAAGCTCGGCAGCAAGGGCCGCATCGCGATGATCGGCTACGTGTTCGACGAAGCCTGGGCCAATGCCAACAAGGATCTGGTGGCCCGCTTCATCGCCGTGACGCGTGCCGCGAAAGAGATTCTGGCGACCTCGGATGCCGAATGGGACACGATTGCGCCGCTGACCGGCGCGCAGGATGCGGCGACGCTGCGCGCTTATCGCGACCGCTACCGCGAGGGTATCCCACGCCGTCCGATCGCTGACGAAGAGGCTGATGCTCGCGTGCTCTACCGGGTGCTGGCGCAGCTCGGCGGCCGCGATCTCGTCGGTACCGCGACCGAGCTCGATCCCGGCACGTTCTATCAAGCGATCCCGGGAGACTAGCGGTGCTGCGCCTCCTGTCATTCGCGCTGTTCATCGCGACCTGGTGGATTGCCTCGCTGTTGATCGGCGATGCGAAGCTGCCGGCGCCGCCGGCGGTGCTGTCGATCCTCATAGCCGAAGCGCGATCGGGCGCGCTGTTCGTCAATCTCGGCGCAACGCTGGCGCGTGTCGCGCTGGCCTTCACCCTTGCCATGGCGCTCGGCTCGGCGATCGGCTATCTGATGGGCCGCGTGTCGCTTGCCAATCGCCTTGGCGACCCCTGGCTGATCCTGCTGCTCAATTTGCCGGCACTGGTCGTCATCGTGCTGGCCTATATCTGGGCCGGGCTGACCGAGGTCGCCGCGATCACGGCCATCGCCATCAACAAGCTGCCGACCGCCGTCGTCACCCTGCGCGAGGGCGCCCGCGCACTCGACCCGGCGCTCGACGAGATGGCAACGGCCTTTGCCTTGCCGCGCGGTCGCGCGTTCCGGCATGTGGTCCTGCCGCAGCTTGCGCCCTACATCGCGGCCGCTGCGCGCTCCGGGCTGTCGCTGGTTTGGAAGATCGTGCTGGTCGCCGAATATCTGGGCCGCCCCAACGGCGTCGGCTTCGAGATCGGGGTCGCTTTCCAGCTGTTCGACATCCCCCTGCTGCTCGCCTACTCGCTGAGCTTTGCCGGTGTCGTGCTCGTCATCGAGACCCTGCTGGTGCAGCCGTTTGAAACCAGGCTAACGCGGTGGCGGCTCCGTGCAGCTTGAGGTCAATATCACAGGCAAGAGCTTTGCGAGTGCGGCCGGAAAGCGGCACGACGTGCTCGACAACGTCACCTTCACGTTGAACGCCGGCGAGGTTGGCGTGCTGTTCGGACCGTCGGGCTGCGGCAAGAGCACCCTGCTGCGGATTCTCGCCGGGCTCGACGCCAACTACCAGGGCCATGTCGTGCGCTCCCCCGGCATGCGCCTCGGCATGGTGTTTCAGGAGCCGCGGCTCTTGCCCTGGCGCACCGTGGAGGAGAATGTGCGGATCGCCGCTCCGCATATCGACGACGGCACGCTGTCGGCGCTGTTCGAGGTGCTCGAATTGAGCGTGCACCGCAACCATTTTCCCGGTGAGCTGTCGCTCGGCCTCGCCCGCCGCGTCGCGCTCGCCCGCGCCTTCGCCATCGAGCCGGACTTCCTCATCCTCGATGAGCCGCTGGCTTCGCTCGACAATGCACTTGCGGGGCGGCTGCGCGACCAGATCGCCACGCTGGTAGCCAGCCGGGAGATGATGACGCTGCTGGTCACCCACGATCTCGACGACGCAGTCCGCCTCGGCGACCGGCTATTCTTCCTGTCGCCGCGACCGGCTCGAATCCTTCACGTCGAAACCATCGCCGCGCCGCGCGCGGTGCGCGGCGAGCCGGAGATCGACGAAATCAAGCGGCAGCTCTCACAGTTGGACCTTGCAAATATGTGAGACGCCGTCATCCTTGCACGAAAGCGTGAGGGAGAGGTTGGATGGCGCGTGCGTTGATTGCTGTTGCTGTTGCGTTGCTTGTCCTGCCGGCGACAGCGCTCGCCCAAAGCAAGGGCAAGGGCATCCGGCTGTGGAATCTGACCAGCGCCACGATTTCGAGCTTCGAGCTGTCACCGGCGGGCAAGAACGAGTGGGGTCCGAACCAGACGCTCAACGACAAGGACAAGGAAGTCGACCACGACGAACGCTTGCGGATCACCGGCGTCGAGCCCGGCCGCTATGATGCCAAGATCGGCTACAGCGGCGGCAGGCAGTGCTTCGTTCGTGACATCGAGATCAAGGCCGATGCCGTGTTTTCAGTGTCCGACAAGGATCTGAAGGACTGCAACAAATAGCAGCTAGCCCGCCGGCGGTCTGCCGTCCGCGCCGGCGCGATCGTTGGTGTGCGGATATTCGCAACGCCATCGCACCGCGGTCCATTTTGGATGTTCGCCGACCCATTGCGCGATGTAAGGCGGCGCGGCCATGGCGCATTGCTGGAGCGAACCGTTCCAGTTGAACACCAGATGCTGCTCCTCGCAGGTGGCGGGCGACAGCACGGCACAAACAGTGACGATCAGATCAATCGGGTTCATGCGCGATCCCTAGGCGTGCTCACGAAATAGATAGCACGACGGAATACGTAATCAGCCAGGTCTGGGTTTCACAGGCCCGTGAGAGGACGCGGGAACCCGGCTCTAGAAATTCAGACCGTACACCAGCCGCGCCTGGTGACGCTCGAAATTGACCAGGTCGAGGGCGGCATTGCTGCCGGCCCGCTGCCCCCAGGCCTGGACGCTCCAGGTCGCGGTCAGGCGCGAGCGCTCCGAGAGCTGGAAATAGGCGGTGGGACCGATGAACAGCGCCTGCCCGGACAGTTCATCGAGGCCAATCCCCTCGTACTTCCTGAAATAGCGCGCTTCGCCACCGATCAGGATATCCGGCCTCACCTTGGCCATCAGCCCAAACGCGACGCCAAGCGTGGCATCCTGCTCTGCAGTGCCGGTGCGCGGCATCCGCGTCCATTCCGGCTCATAGCTGACGTTGAGGGCCGCCACTGCAAAATTCGGGATCACCTCGCGGTCGAACGCCACCGTGAGTTGGGTGCCGTAGCTGCGGACGGCCGCAGCCGTCGTTTCGTCGACGCGACCGGCGCGTGTCTCCAACGCCACCGTCATGCCGAACGGCGCCGCCTCGCGATCGAGGAAGCGATAGCGAAAATCGACCGAGACGCTCTGCCACGACAGCTGGCGGCGATCATCAATACCCGGGACGCGGTTGATATCGTACGCGCTGAACGACGTGCCGAGCTCGACACGAAAATTCGGCGCCGGAACGAGTTCGAGCTCCATTTCCTGATTGAGCGCGCGATACCGGCCGCCGTCCTTGGCAAAGCGCCCGGTGCTCTGGCTCTGGAATTCCCGCTCGCCGACGTCGCCCACATCGGACCCGATCATGAAGCCGAAGATGTGCTCGGTATCAAAGCCCTCGGCGTAGGCGCCGAGCGGCAGCACCGCTGCGACGCCGGCAATTGCCGCGCACAGCACGCCCACCCAACGCCCTCGCTTGATTTCGAAACTCATCGTCCCCGGACCACCGCCTCAAGCCGCACTGTAGGACAAAGCAGGACGGCCCGCCAATCGCGCAGGTGGTCTCGATTTCAACGTGTTGTGGGAAGGATCTGCGGGAAATTGTAGCGGCGGCGTCGCGGCCGCGAAAGACGCCTGCCGCGGCTCGATGCAGCAAGCTGCACGAGCCGGGCAGGCTGTCTCGCGTTACTTGTCTCGGATTACTTGCGCGCTGCGCAGGCGTACATGTTGATTTCCATGCCGACCGGCACTTCGACGATCTTCGGTGTTTTCCAGGCCATTTCCTTCTCCCAAGTATAGTTAGGCGCAAGCGTCGCGCCGCGCCGCGCGGCAAGCTAGGGCTGGCTGTTCCAGGGCGCAAGCCGGCCGGGTAAGGACCCGACTTCGCTGCTGGGCATGCCGAAACGGACGACGGCTCGCTGACGTCCGCCCGGCTTTGAAGCGGCTGGGAAACCCCGACGCTGATCTGTCAGGCATTTTCCGGCTGCCGGGCGGCGACGCACCGATAAGCAAACCCGATTGCGCCGGCCGAGTCTTGCCCAAGAGCGAAATCGCAACTTTTTTGTTATGCGCGAGATCCGGCATCAATAGGCGGAATCCGCCCGACACAATTCGCAGGCACGGACCTATTTGAGCAGACGCAGCAGCGCCCGGCCGGCGCGCGACTTCAACTCCTTCGCATCCAGCGTCCCGTCATTGTCGAAATCGGCGGCTTTGAACCGCTGCTCGACGACCGCGAGATACTCGTCGAGCGTCAAGGTGCCGTCGTGATCCGGATCCGCCTTCGCCAGTTCTTTCGCGGTCAGCCGTCCGCGCAATTCGCGGATGTCGAGCGTGCCATCATGATCGGGATCGAGCTTCGCGAACAGATCGGCGGCGGCCTTCTTGGCCTCGGCAAGGTCGACCGTGCCGTCATTGTCGGGATCGAGCATCTTGAGCGCGCTGCCACCACCCGATGCGGCGAGAGCGGGACCCGACAGCACGGCAACAGCCAAGGTCAAAGCAAGCGATCGGCGCGAAATCATCATTGGTCTCCCTTGAGTGCCGCTCCGGCAAGGATACGGAGCGCGCCCTGCGATAGAAGCTACCATAGCAGCTTCGACGAGGCTTCCTACAGCCAGAGCAACCAGCGAGACCTGTCGGGTTTCGGGTGGAAAGAAACTGCTTCGCGGATCATCTGTGACGTTCGGCGAATGCCATTGCACCGGAACGAGCGAGGTGACCCATGAGCGATATTTGCAAGACCACGTTGGGCTGCCTCATTGCGCTCGGTCTGACGGCACCTGCGTCCGCGCAAAACAGGGCCCCTGCCCCATCGGGACAGGCTGTCCAGCAGCGCACGCTCACCGGCAAGGAGCGGCTCGGACGCAAATGGACCGACGAGCAGCGCATCGACAATTGCAATGTGCCGCCGGACAAGCGAGGCACCAAGCCACGTCCGAGCGCCTGTCCGCATGCGCCGTCGAGCTGACCGAACCGTTCGCGCTGCGGCATAGCGGCGAGTCACACGTGGCGTTGTGTATTCCATGCCACGGTAAGCTACGGGCGCATCAGCAAAAACCTGAAGCTTTCGACCGGCCTCCAGAGACTGACTGGGGTTCGTTCACGTTTTCGTATTGACCCGTTTTGGTTTCGGGGGGATGGTTCCGTGCGCAACGTCAGGAATAGGCGTGCGGGAAAAGGTTCATTGGGAGGATATGATGAGACGCATTGCGCTGGCCGCAAGCCTCGTGATTCTTGCATCTTATGGTGCAAGCGCTCAGACCAACGAGCAGTTGGTCAAGGGTGCGACTGATACATCGAACGTTCTCAATTACGGAATGGGCTACAATCTTCAGCGCTTCTCGACGCTGAACCAGATCAACAAGGACACTGTCAAGAATCTGGTCCCGGTCTGGAATTACAGCTTGAACGACGACCGCAGCGAGGAATCGCAGCCGCTCGTCTACCAGGGCGTCCTTTACGTCACCACGCACAATGCCACGATGGCGATCGATGCCAAGACCGGCAAGCAGATCTGGAAGACCAAGGTCGAGTACCCCGCCGAGACGCCGCGCATCGTCTGCTGCGGCATCATCAATCGCGGCGCGGCTCTGTATGACGGCAAGCTGTTCCGCACCACCCTCGACGCCAATGTGATCGCGCTCGATGCCAAGACCGGCAAGGAGCTGTGGCGCGAAAAGGCTGCGGACATCAAGGAAGGCTACTCGATGACGGTGGCGCCACTGGTCGCCGACGGCGTCGTGATCACCGGCATCTCCGGCGCCGAATTCGGCACCCGCGGCTTCATCGACGGCTGGGATCCGGCGACCGGCAAGCGCCTCTGGCGTACCTACTCGATTCCGACTCCGGACGAGCCCGGTGGCGATACCTGGAAGGGCGACACCTGGAAGCTGGGCGGCGGATCGACCTGGATCACCGGCTCCTATGATGCCGAACTGAACACCGTGTATTGGGGCATCGGCAATCCCGGACCGTTCAACTCGGCGGTGCGTCCCGGCGACAACCTCTACACCTGCTCGGTGCTCGCGCTCGATCCGAAGACCGGCAAGATCAAGTGGCACTACCAGTTCTCGCCGAACAATCCATTCGACTATGACTCAGTGGCCGAAATGGTCCTTGCCGACATGAATGTCGAGGGCAAGCCGACCAAGGTGCTGATGGATGCCAACCGCAACGGCTTCTTCTACGTGCTCGACCGCACCAACGGGAAGCTGCTCGCGGCCAATCCTTATGTGAACGTCAACTGGGCCACCGGAGTCGACCTGAAGACCGGACGGCCGATCGAGACCGACGTCGCCAAGGATGCGCGTGACGGCAAGAAGGTCACGGTCTACCCGTCGATCCTCGGCGGCAAGAACTGGGAGCCGATGTCGTTCAATCCGCAGACCGGCCTCGCCTACGCCAACACGCTTGCCTTCGGCGGTCGCTACAAGTCCGAGCCGGTGACGTTCAAGCAGGGCGAATGGTATCTCGGCATGGACCTCACCGATCCCTGGGAATGGGGCACCGGACCGCGCGGCCATCTCAAGGCGATTGATCCGATGACCGGCAAGGCGAAGTGGGAAGCGCCGAGCGATATTCCGCGCTTCTCCGGCGTGCTCTCCACGGCGGGCGGCGTGGTGTTCTCCGGTCAGCTGACCGGCGAATTCGAGGCGTTCGACGCCGACACCGGCAAGAAGCTCTGGCAGTTCCAGACCGGCTCGGGCATCGAAGGACAACCCGTCACCTGGCAGCAGGACGGCGTGCAGTATGTCGCCGTCACCTCGGGCTATGGCGGCGTCTATTCGCTGTTCTCGGGCGACGAGCGGCTTGCCAAGGTTCCACCCGGCGGCTCGCTGTGGGTTTTCGCGGTCAAGAACTGAGCGCGGAGTACACGTGACTGGAAGAGTAACCCTGTTGACGGCGGCGATCTTCGCCGCCGTCGCGGCGGCCTTGATCACGTTGATCCCGGCAGCCGCACAGCAAACCGGTGCAATCGACCTTCAGGGTCAGGCCGACCAGGGCAAGATCACCTACGCCAAGAACTGCTCGCATTGCCATGGGCCCAACATGGTCAACTCCGGCACCATCACGCCGGACCTGCGCGCGTTTCCCGACGACAAGACGCGCTTTGTGACCACCGTGAAGCAAGGCAAGAACGGCAAGATGCCGCCCTGGGCTGATATCCTGAGCGAGCAGGAGATCGCCGACGTCTGGGCGTTCCTGTCGAGCCGGAGGACCCCATGAGAGCGCCCATGAGAGCGCTCCTGGCGGGCGCCGCGACCGCTTTGCTGCTCGCCATGACGGCGGCAGCGCATCCCGCCGGGGAGCCGCTCAAAGTATGCCTCGACGAGGATCTCCCACCGTTGTCGGCGCATCATCGCGGCAAGCCGGATGCCGGCTTCGATGTCGCACTCGCGCAAGTGATCGCCGAGCGGCTCGGACGGCCGCTCAAGATCCAGTGGTTCGAGAGCAAGCTCGACGAGGATTCGAGCCCGGCGCTGGAGGCCAATGCGTTGCTGTCGGACGGGCGATGCTCGCTGGTCGGCGGCTACGCCCTCACCACGGACTCGCTGAAGGCGCCGGGTGTCGCGACGGCCAAGCTGCCGGACTTCGATGGCGCCACGCGCGACGATCGCCGGCGGCGGATTCCGATCGGGGTGCTGGCACCAAGCCAGCCTTACATCTATTCGCCGATGACCGTGGTGCTCGGCCCCAAGGCCAAGGACAGGGTCAAGGACCGCAAGATTGCCGATATCGGCGATCTCGCCGGCCTTCGCCTGACGATCGAAAGCGGGACGCTGGGCGATGCCATTCTGATGACCTTCGACAAGGGAAAGCTGATCGAAGACATCACCCACCTCGTTCCCGGGCGCAGCGACCTCCTGGGAGAGCTCGAACGCGGTGAATTCGACGCGACGCTGCTCGACCTGCGCCGGTTCGACGCCTACCGTGCGAGCCATCCGGACACCAAGATCACGGCCTCCGGCTATTACTATCCGATCGGCGCCAACCGCGGTTACGTCGCTCTCGAGACCGACAAGGCGCTGCTGGAGGCCGTCAACAAGGTGCTGTCCGACCTGCAAGCCAAAGGCACCATCGCCGAGCTTGGCAAGGCAGCGGGCCTCACCTGGCTTCCGCCGCGCGAGCCGATCATTCTCGGCGACGTGTGGCTGAAGATCCTGAACCGCTGAGCCGCTCGCCGCGGCCCCGCTATTTCAGATAATTGGCCAGATTCATGCTCTGGATCTTGGCGATCGCCGAATAGGACGCCGTCAGCTGCGCCTGATAGGTCGAAAGCTGCGCCGTCACCGCCGCGACGTCGATGCTGGTGAGGTTGGTCGACAGGGTCTTGGCGAAATTCTGGTAGTCGCTCTGGTTCGTGCTGGCGGTCTCGATCTGCGACGCAGAGGTCGAAAGCTTTGCCTGCACCGTTGACGTTGCGTCCAATGCATTGCTGGCGAGATCGAGCGCCTGCGAGATATCGCTCGACGACAAATTCGTGCTGTTGCCGACGTATTTCAACAGCCGCATGACCTGCTCGAAGGCAGGATTATCGGCGGTGACGCCATAGGAAACCGACTGGCTGTCCGAAACGCGCACCGACGCGATCTCGCTGTCACCCTTGTAGTAGCCGGTGTCTGATGTCGTCAGCGAGCCCGTGCCGGTGTCATAGCTCGACATATCCACAGGCGCAGCGTCGGTGCGGGCGCCGCTGAATACGTATTCGCCGTCATACTGGGTGTTGAGCAGCCCCTGCATCTGCGAGATCGCCTGCTGCGCATAGTTGATCACCGATGCCGTCGCCGCGCTGCTGCCGGTCGTGGCGGCGCTGAGCTGGGTCCGAAGCTGCGTGATGATATCGGTCACCGAGCCGACCGCCGAATACATCGCCTGCACCTTGTTGTCGGCGAGATTGCTGGCGTCGATATAGGACTGGGCGCGCGTCACCGAGACCTGCAAATTGATCACGCGCCCGGCGCCTGAGCCGTAGCCGCCGAAATCCTCGGATTGCAGCCCGGAGGACTCCTGCACCTGCTCATTGGCCATCACCGACTGCACGCGCAGCGCGCTTGATATCATCTGCTCCGATTGCGCGAAGGTCGCAACACGCATCATCATGACGAGGCCCTCACACTCAGGCTGCGCTCATTGCGGTCATCAGCGCCGAGAACATGGAATTAATGGCCGTAATGATCTGGGATGCGGCAGCGTATTTGTTCTGCAACGCACTCAGATTCGCGCTCTCTTGGTCAATGTTGACACCGGACTGCGACGACAGCGAGCTCGCATACGTCGACTGCGCGGCTTGCTTGGATGTGTAGGTTGCCGACGCCTGGCTCGCCTTGCCGGCGACGTTGGCAACGATCGCTGCCGCATAATCGGTGAAAGAGCCGGTGGTGGCGCCCAGCCCACCCGCCATGGCGAAGTTGGTCGACCCCGTCAGCGCGCTCGAGAGCGCATTCACCACCGTCGCCGAGCCCGACGACAGCACCGAGTTTCCGACCGTCAGGGTGGACGACGCATCGAGCGTCGCCGTCGGCAGTGTCGCCGTGCCACTCAGGATGTCGCTGCGCACAGCGATGTTGGAGGCGCTGGTCCCCGTGATCAGGTCGTTGAGCCCGAAATACTGGGAAAATCCCTCACCGCCGACCGAACTCGTCATCTGGTTGATGGCGATGCCATTGCCCGATCCGGTCGCCGAGATCGACAAATGTCCGTTGGCATCGACCGATGCCGATACGCCGGAGATGGTGTTGATCTTGGCGGCCAGAGCCCCCACCGTGGAATACGCCGATAGATCGATATCCTGATACGATACGAGATTGCCGCTCTTGTTGGCGACTGCGATACGCACCGTGCCGGTGCCCGCGAACGATGTCGAGTTGCTGACAGTCGCCGTGCCGGTCAGGCTCGTCGGCGGCGGCACCGATGTGCCCTGGTTCGATACCGCATTCACGCTCGAAGCCAGCTGCTGGGCAAGCTCATCGAGCTGCGACTGCGCGGCCGGCAGGGTCTGGTCGCGCAGGGTAATCAGGGCGCTCACCTTGCCGGAGGAGACCTGCGAGGTGATGTCGACCCCGTTTACAGTGATGCCGCTGAAGCCGCTCGTCGCCGATCCCGCGGTATACGTCGTCGACGCCGTGACACTGGGCGCCGCCGTGTAGCTCAGCGGGTGCGCCGTGCTGTCGACCAGCGCCTGCCCCGAGCCAGTATAGACCTGCAGATCACCGCTCGACGTGGTGAAATAGCTCACATTCATCTGCGACGCGAGGTCCTGCAGCGCGCTGTTGCGCTGGTCCTCGAGATCGGCGGTCGACTGGCCGGCGGCGGCTTCCTGCTTGATCTGCGTGTTGAGGTCGGAGATCTGCTGCAGATCGGAATTGATGTCGGTGACCGACGACGCGATGTCCTGGTCGGCGTTGGAGCGCAGCTTCTGGATGCCGCTCGAGGTCTGCTGCAGCTGATTGGTGACCGCAGCAAGCGCGCTGACGGCGTTCGATTGCAGCGAAGCGCTGCTCGGCGTGCTGGCAAGCGAGGACAGCGCCGATTCGAATGCCGCGATCATGTTGGCCAGCGAGGTACCCGTCGTGGAACTGCCGCTGCTCGACGTGCTGCCATAGAGCTGCTGGAGCTCGGTCAGATAGTTGTTGTTGGTGTCGGCGGCACCGAGATCGGAATTGGCCCCGACCAACGACTTCAGGAGCAGCTTGTCGACCGCGCTGGTGATCCCCGAGATCGTGACGCCGGTGCCGACGCCGCTGGTGACGCTGCTGCTCTGGTTGGCGGTCTTCTCGGTATAGCCCTTGGTGTCGGCATTAGAGATATTGGCCGAGGCGACGCTGATCTGCACCTGCGTGGCTGACAGCCCGCTGAATGCGATGCTTCGTGCGATATCGAGCGACGACACGGCCAACTCCCTCCGGCGACGGTCCGATCAGGCCCGCACGTTGGTGCCATAGGACATCGCGGATGTGACGCGACGGCCGCCGGCCCCATAAGGCGATACATTGGCGATCTGCTCGCGGATCGCCTGCATGATCGCCTCGATCCTGCGGTTGCTGGCATCGATCGCCGCGCGGAGCCGCATCACGTTCTCGTCCATCGCGACCCGAAGCTTCAGGATCCGGTCCATCAGCTGCTCGCGCAGTGCGCGATCCTGGACGTTGAGATTGGCGGCCTTGCCGACGGCCTCCGCCACACACTGCTCGAACAGCGTCGCGAGGCGGTTCTTCTCGTCGACTTGCTTCAGCCGAGAGGCCGGCAGGCCCTTGGCGAGCTCGACGTTCTCCTCGTTCACGATCTCGATCAGATTGTCGATCAGTGCGATCAACGACCTGGCGCGCTCGTCATTGCCCGCGGGATTGATCTTGATGTTGCGTTCCGGTGTCATGTCATCGCTCCCGTTCAAGCTAGTGTCCGCGACGCAGGGCGCGAACCGACTGTGCGCTGCGCCCATACGCGGTGATTGCCGTTACCCGGACCGAGGCCCGGTTGAGTTCCTGGTCGAGCCGTGCGCATTCGCGCATCAGCAGGTCCCGCAGCGTTTCGACGTCGTCGAGCAACGCAGTGAGCTGCGCCCGATCGTCCGGCCGAACCGAGGCAGCCCTCGCCTTCAGCCGCTGAAGCCTGACCAGCAGGCGGTCATTCTTCTTTTCCGTCATCATCGCGACACCGCCGAAATCAGCGTATCAAACATCTTGTTGACGGTAGTGATCACCTGTGACGCCGCCGAATAGGCCTGCTGCGCCGAGATCATGTTGGAGAACTGACCGCTGGTGTCGGTGGTGCTCGATTCCAGCTCGCTGCCGTAGATCGTGCCGGCACCATTGGCCCCCGAGGTCTGAAGCGTGGCGTTGCCGGAGGCTGCCGTCGCGGAGTACAGGCCGTCGCTGGCCGCGCTCAATCCGTTGGGGTCGCTGAAGGTCGCGACCGCAATCTTGTAGATCGCGATCGTCTGCCCGTTGGAGTAGGTCGCATCGACCACGCCGCCCTTACCGATCGTGATGGTGCTCAGCTTGCCGTAAGGCAGGCCGTCCGACGTGATGCTGGTGAGGTCGACGGAAGGCGTGGTCTGGCCCGACGAATATTGCGTGAGACCGTCGGTCTTGCCGGCCGTGCCGAGATTGAGCGTGATCGCCGTACCATTGGCAGTGGAGCTGTCGGCCGCGCCGTCCTTCCAGCCGGTGATAGAGATGGTCGGCGGACTCGGCACCGTCGAGTTAAGCGAACCGTCGGGATTGAAGGTGATCGCCACCGTATCGGTGATCGCGTTGGCGCTGGCCGTGCTGGAGTTCGACGCAAGCTTTGGCTGCTCGAAGCTGGCCTGCCAGGCATTGTCGGCGGTCTTTTTCCAATCGATCTGGATCGTGCTCGCCGTACCAAGCGAGTCGTAGACCGTCATCGAGCTGTTGAACGTCGCGCCGATCGCGGCATCGGCCGGCAGGTTCGCCGCGACGGTGGACTTGGTGGTGGCGCTGCCGCTGGTCGAGGCCACCTGCGTGTTGATCGGCCCAAGGCTCGCGGCCGACGCATTGCCGAGGATGTTGCCTTGCGCGTCGGTCCGCCAGCCCTCGAGGTAGTTGCCGTTGTTGACGAGATAGCCCGAGTTGTCGGTGGTGAACGCACCGTTGCGCGTATAGGAGGTGGTGCCGCCGGTCGTCGCATTGGTGGTGACGAAGAAGCCGCTGCCCTGGATCGCAACGTCGGTGGCGTTGGTGGTCGCGGCCAGCAATCCCTGCTGGCTGATGTTGGCGCGGCCGGACACGTTGACGCCGCCGGACGTGTACGAGGTGGCGCTGTTCGACGCCGTCACAAGATCTTCGAACATCGCCGACGTGGTCTTGTAGCCCGTGGTATCGGCGTTCGAGATGTTGTCGGAAATCATTGCCAGCGACTGGCTCTGCGAATTGAGCGCCGAGATCGCCGAGGAAAGTGCACCAGTAAGACTCATGATAATCCTCCGGAAGCAATCAGGACGTGACGCCGATGATGTTGGCGGCGCTGACGGGGACACCGTTCACGAGCAGCGAAGGTGTCGAGCCGGACGCATCGATCCCGGTCACCGTTCCAGTCATCGTGGTGTAGCTGAGCAGCGAGTTTCCGGCGGAGTCGGTCGCGGTCACCTGGATGGTGTACTGGCCGCCATTGCTGAGCTGGGTGCCGTTCGTGGTCTGGCCGTTCCAGGTGAAAGTGTTCGAGCCGGCGGTTCCGGTCCCCTTGCCGCTCCACACCGTGTTGCCCGAGGAATCCTGGATCGCGATCGCGACGTTGGAAGCGGCCGAAGTGAGCGAGTAGCCGAAGGTCGCCGAGCCGCTGGTCAGCTCCGCCGTGTTGGTCTTCGCCTCGACGGTGTGGCCGATATAGTTGACCGAGTTGAGCGTCACGAGGCTCGAGAACGAGCTCGCCAGCGACGTCATGCTGGCGTTGGTCGACTGCTGCTCGGTGAAGTTCGCGTAAGAGGTGAGCTGATTGATGAAGTCGGTCGTGCTGGTGGCGTTCAGCGGATCCTGGTTTTGCAGTTCGCTGACGAGCAGGTTGAGGAAATCGGTCGAGCTCATCCCCATCGACGCGCTGGTTGACGAACTCGACGACGAGCTCGAGGCGGCGGAGGCTGCAGCAGAGGTTGCCGAGGAAACGGTCATGACAAGGCTCTCTTCGTCGCGGGCTAGGCGACGGAACGCGGTGAAACATTGGGATCGTGAAGTCGTTCGCAGATAGAACGGATGACGCGGCGATTTCAGGCGCGGATTCATCCGCCCGGAATCACTTGATTAATCGGCAGAATTTGCCGATCGGCCGCGGCCCCGCAGCACGCAAACGCGCCCGCCGCGGAAGGGCGCGTTGCGTTGCAAAAGAATGCGGAGGGCTTAGAGCGAGAGGCTGATTGGCAGATCCGGCTCGTCGAGCATCAATGCCGGCGGCGCCAGCGCGGGCAGCAGGCAGAGGGCCAGCAACAGCGCAGGCAGCACCTTGCCTTGCTGTGCGGACTCGCCTTGAGCCTGCGCATCGTTCGGCTGCTCCTCGGGTGCGGCCGGCTCCGAGGCCGGCTCTTGGGGCAGTTCCTGCTGGGGCAGTTTCGCCGCAGCGGTCACGATGCGGTCGAGAAGGCCCTTGGGTGCGCGGACCGGCGGCGCCGTGAGCGCCCGGCGTACCGCGCTCGCCTCCTCATAGAGCGTCCGCGCCTCGACCGAGGATGCGAGCAGCTGGACGGCGGCAAGACGTTGATCATCGGGCCAGCGGGACAGATCCTCCCCCAGCCGGTCGATCAGGTCTTCGAATGTCGCAACGTCCATCCCGCGCGCAGATCCAGCCTCGTCGCCAAGGCTGTCATAAAGCATTCGCGGGACGGCGGAAATCAATTTCCGCCGCCGTAGCGTCAGGTCCAGCATGGTGCTCACCGAGCGGCCTTTTTCCCGACAGGACGCCCGCCCGAGCGCCTTGCCCCTTCCCGGCGAAACGGAGTTCGCCGGCCGATTCGCCCGCTCAGCGGCCGGCGGCTGATTCGAGCGTCTTGTCGAGCGTCCTGGCCTTGGCGGCCTTGCCGGCGGTCGCCTCGACGAACTTCCAAGCGTCGCGGAGTTCCGTCAGGCTGGCAATGATGCGCCGGAAATTCTCCCTGGCGTGCGGCCGACCGTAGGAGCGGAGGCACGCCATGATCAGGGCGTTGTAGGTCCGGAACAGGCGATCGGCCATCGCGCCACCGCGGGTGACGTCGAGATGGTGGCTCAATCCGCGCAGGATCGCGGTCGCCCGCGTCAGATAGGTGTGCCCTTCCTCGAAGCGCTTCGCCTCGTGCGCATCCAGCGCCTTCTGCAGCAACGTGATGGCGCCGTCGGACAGCATCACCACCGCCTTCAGCGGTGGGACCGCCACCGCGGCGGAACGATAGGCGTTGTTGGCGAGGTAGGCCGTAGCATTCTGTGTCATTATTTACTCGATGATGCGTTCAGGAGGGCACTCAGGTAGCCCAGCGTGTTGTTCGCGCTTTCGATGGCGGCCTGATAATTGGCGTATTGAAGCTGCAGCTGCGCCTTGAACGTCGCCGCATTGCTCTGGATGTCGCTGACCTGGGACTGCAGATCGGTATCGCGCGACTGCAGGTTGGTGATCATGGTCTGTAGCTGACCGCTGGTCCCGGAGTTGGTTTGCGCGAGCTGATAGAGTTGTGCCGCAAGCCCGGACGATGACGTCACGGTGATTGATTGCGAGGTCGAGCCGGTGTAGGTGAATGCCATGCCGGCGTAGATCGTGCCCGAATTGCCGATGATGGTGTTGCCGACCACCGAGAAGCCGGAACTGTCGCCGCCGACCGAGGCACCAGTCAGCGTGCCGGTCGAATCCACCATCACATCGAGCGTGAACGATTGCGGCGACGTGCCGGTGTTGACGACGTTGAGCTGGCTGGACGAGGTCGTCGTCTGCGCGGAGAGCAGCTTGGTGACGCCGGCCAGGTTTTGCGTCAGCACGGTCGACAGCGTACCGGTATCGAGCTGCAGCTCATTGTTCTGGTTGAACGACAGGCCGAGGTCGGCCATCGTCATGCCGCCGACGGAGCCGCTGAGCACCTGCTGAAGCTGGGTCATGATATCGCGCATCGTGCTGTCGCCGAACAGCACCGCGCTCGATGCGGCGGTGCCGTCGGAATTCTGCGCGGACTGCGCGATCACCTGGTCGCGAAACGCGTTGTAGTTGGTCACGAAGGTCTGCAGCGCTGACGTGATCTGGCTGGTGTCGGTCGAGATGCTGATGTTCAGGCTGGTGCCGCTCGGCGTCGGCTGCAGCAAATCGAACGTGACGCCCGAGAGCACGTCTGAAATATCGTTGGTGTTGCGGGTGAGCGCGATGCCGTCGAGGGTGAATTCCGCGGATTGCGCCTTCTGCAAGACGTCGGTGAACGCCCCCGAAGTGTCGGTGACGCCGAGCTTATTCAGGATGTCGTCGCCGGATGTCGATGAATAGGTGATGTTTGCGGCGTCCTGGGTCCCCGTCAGCACCATCTCATAGGACCCGCCCGACACCTGGACGATGGAGGCCTGGACATTGGTCGCCGAGGTCTGGGCGTTGATGGTGTCGACGATATCCTGCATCGACATGCCGCTGGTGATCGAGATCGCCGTGCTGCTGCCGCCGGCGAGGCCCAGCGAAAACGTCCCGGAATAGCCGAGTGCGGTCGAACTGCTCGACTGCGAAGTGCCGATCACCTTCTGCGCTGTTGCGAGCTGCGTGATCTGTAGCGCGTGATCGCCCGTCGCCGAGCCGCTGTTGACGCTCATCGACAGCGCCGAGGAGGCACTGACGTCGCCGGTGGACGAAATCGTCGCCGAACGTGTGGCGAACGCGTTGGTGGCGATCGAGTTGATAATCGACGAGCTGAGCGACGACAGCCCGGTTGCCAGCGTCGACAGCTCGGTCTGCAGCGACTGGTAGGCGGTGACCTTGGCCTGGTTCGCGGTAATCTTGGTGGTGATCGTGGTCGCCGCCGTGAGCTTGGCGTTGACTTCGGCATCGATCAGGGCAGTCCAGTCGATACTGGCCGAATTGGTCGTGCCGGTCGTGGTCACCGTGCTGGCAGAGCTGGCGGAACTCGACGATGTTGCGCCTGATGTGCCCGAGGTGGCGCTGCTAACCGTCATGTCGACACCTCCGCCGTCGTGAGAATCGGGCCGGCACGATGCCGGCCCGATCTATCGTTCGAATTAGCCGAGCAGCTTCAGCAGATACTGCGGCATCTGGTTCGCAGCGGTTTCCGCCGACACCGCGGCCTGGGTCTTCACTTCGGCCGACGACAGCGTCGCCTGCTCGGAAGCGATATCGACGTCCTTGATCGCCGAATTCGCGGACTGCAAGTTCTGGGTCTGGGTCGAGATCGAGTCGGCGCTGAAATTGAAGCGCGATTCCTGGGCGCCGATCTCGGCGCGGGCGGACGACACGGTGTCGATCGCGCTGTCGAGGGCCGACATCGCGCTGGTGGCGCTCGACAGGCTGGAGACGTCGAGCGAGGTCACGCCGAGCGAGGACGCCGTCAGGCTGGTCAGCGTGATCGTGATGGTGTCGGCCGAGGTCGAACCGACCAGCACCGAGACGCCCGAGGAGAACACGCTCGAACCATCGAGCAGGCTCTGGCTGCTGTAGCGGGTGCCGGAGGCGATGGAGTCGATTTCGCCCTTGAGCTGCGTGAATTCCGAGTTGATGTAGGCGCGGCTGGAGTCGGCCACGGTGCCGGAGGCGGACTCGGAGGCCAGCGACTTCATGCGGGCCAGGATGTCCGAGATGTTGGACGCGCCGCCGTCGGCGGTCTGCAGGATCGAGGTCGCCTGCGCCGCGTTGGTGGCAGCCTGCTGCAGCGTCGTGATGTCGGAGGAGATGCGGGTCGAGATCGCGAGGCCAGCCGCGTCGTCGGAAGCGGAGGTGATGCGCGAGCCGCTCGACAGCTTCGACAGCGCGCTGGTTTCCTGCTGCGAGTTGATGTTGAGGTAGCGGACCGCGGAGTTGGCAGCTGTGTTGGTGGAAATTGCGGGCATGAGTAGCTCCTGTGCTGATGGGGCATGGCATGCCGCATCGTGAAAAAGAGAGGTGACGCGGATCCAGCCCCCGTCCGACCGATCAAACGGGTCGGCCGCCGGTGGTCAGGCGCGAAATCTTCAGAACCCGGAATTTATGGTTAGCAGTCGGTAAACGCGCCGCGCAGGTCGCGCTCGTGCCGCTTGAGCAGCTCGCGCAGTTGTTGCCGCCCGCGCTTCAGCAGCGACTCGACCGCGGCCACGGTCGTATCCATTACCTCGGCGATCTCGCCGTTGCTCATGTTCTCGTGGTAGGAAAGGATCACCGCGACGCGCTGCTGCTCGGGCAGCCGCTGCATCGCGAGCTCCAGAAGATTGCCGATCTCGTTGCGCTCGATGACGGTAGAAGCGTCGAGCTGGGTGTCGGCGACCTCGGGCACGACATCGACATTCTCGGTGCGCGGCTTGCGGCGCAGATCGATGCACCGGTTGCTGACGACGCGATAGAGCCAGGTCGAGAACTTGGCGCGGCCATGCTGCCAGCGGCCGCGATGGGTCCAGACCTTCAGCATGGTGTCCTGCACCACGTCTTCAGCATCTGCGGCGTTGCCGACGATGCGCAGAGCGATCGCGTAGGCGCGATCGACATGGCGTTCGACGAGAGCACGAAACGCCGCCTCGTCGCCGGCGGCGAGGCGATCGAGCAGCTCCTTGTCCTCGTCCTGGATCTCGACGGTGTCGAGTGGGCCTGCATCGGCAACGGTACGGACGTTGCTCCAGGGAGCAGCCGCTTCGACCGGCGCAGCCGCGGCCGCCGTGGCCTCCACCTCGACCGCTGCCATCACATCAAGCGCGTAACTCATCCGCCGCTCTCCAACCAACGCCGCAAGCACACATCGCATGCGGCTTCTGAGCGTTGAACGGAGGGGCCAGACAAACCAGGCGAACTTTTTTCGTTATTTTTCAAACGCTTAGCTGGATTGTTTTGCCGACCGCCCGGCAAAAGCTGCCGCTGCGCGGAGGCGCAGGGAAAAGTTCGACGGAGTCTGGAGCAGTCGTTCAGCATCGCCTCGCATTCCCGCGGGAGAGTTCGTCGCGCCGGAAAACGCTGTTGTCACATCAACTAACGCCACGCGAACACATGCATGCGCGGAGCATGCGAGTGATCCATCACCGTTGGTCGCCATCTTGCATTCGACGGTTGCGACTAGGCAATTTTTTCCGAATCACCATTTCGACGTTATCGGATTTTTTGAATCTGTCAGTCGCGAAGCGCGCGTTTTCGAATCCCGCATCAACTTTTTTGAATCATCGCGCCTGATTTGTCTCACGCAGGCGTTCAACGCATGAGGACTGGCGGGAATTTTGCGCATGACGATCATGACGGTCGACGCAACGCGTCGAGCGCAGAATGTTTCTGCATGTTCATTCGATGTTTTCGATACATTTCTGCTGCGCGCCTGCACGACGCCAGATGGCATATTTGAAAGGGTTTTTCAGCTTTCTCGCATTGCTGAAAAATTTCCGAACATGTCCGTCAGTTTCGTTCAGCATCGAATCCAGGCTGAAGCGCGCGCGCGCAAGCTCGCGCTGGAGCGGTGCGGCTCCACTGAAGTGCGCATCGCCGACATCTATAAGTACTTTCCGTTCAGGCTGTTCGGCCTGAGCCGCGATGCGTTGGACGATCTCGCGCAGATCGAATTCGACGCCGAGCTCGAGCTGTGCCGCGCCAATCCGGAAATGCTCAAGCAATATCTGGACATGAAGTGCGGCGGTTTTCGCGTCGGCTTCATTTCCGACACCTATTGGAGCACCGACCAGCTCGCACAATTGCTGCGCTCCTGCAGCCCGGGACTGAGCTGGGATTTCCTCTACGCATCCTGCGATCACGGGTCTGGCAAGAGCGAAGCGCTGTTCGAGACTTATCTCGCCGAGCAAGGCATCGATGCGGCAAGCTCGTTCCATGTCGGCGACAATCACAACGCCGATATCAAGGGCGCCCGCCGTCACGGCATCCGCCCGCGCTACTATCCGCAGGCCAGCGCGGCATTGGCATCGAAGTTTCAGCGCGAAACGTCGATCTTCGAATTGCTGTGTCCCGATCAGCCGTCGCGGCTCGATTGCGGCGCCCGCACGCTGCGGCGCGCGGTGACCGCACGCAGCGCGGAGCATTCTCCCGCCTTCAACCTCGGCGTGACCGTGCTCGGCCCGGTGATGGCGACGTTCGACGCCTTCATCGAAGCACAGCGCGCTGCGCTGGCGCGCGAGGGCGCGCGCGTTGCGATCGGATTCCTCGGCCGCGACGGTCTGCTGCCGTATCGCGTCTGGCAGGCAAGCCATGGCGAGACCGGCGCCTATGTCGAGATCAATCGTCGTGTCAGCCTGGTCGGATCCGCCGATACGCTCGAACCTCTCAGCGAGTTGTTGAGCCGGGTCGTCAAGATCGACGCGGCCACCTTTGTCGATATCGTCAAGGTGCAGCCGCCGGCGGTGATGAAGTTCTTTGCGCAATATCCCGACGGCATTGCGAGCGGCCGTGAACTCGCCGACGCCCTGCCCGATCTGATGGATCCGCGCGAAATCACCGACATCGCGGCCGGCGTGCGCGCGCGCCTGCTCGCTTATCTTCGGGCGACGATCGCGGATTTCGACGGCAGCACCGACCTGATCCTCGTCGACCTCGGCTACTCCGCAAGCGTACAGAAGTCGCTGCGGCGCATCTTCGATCGCGAGGGCATTCGCATTCGCCTGCATGGCGCCTACCTGCTGACGCTTGATGATGCCTTCGACGACATCGCCGACAACGACACCGCAGAGGGCCTGATCTCGGATCGCATCGTCACGCCGCATGTCAAGCGCATGCTGATCCGCAACGTCGCATTGCTGGAGCAGCTTTGCTGTTCCGATGAAGGATCGGCGCGCGACTATCGCGGCGGTGAGGTGTTGCGCGAGGGCGATCAGCGCCCGGCCGCTCAGCTCGTGCTCGCGAACGAGGTGCAATCCGGGACGCTGGCCTATGCATCGCGCGCCCGCGAGCTGGCACCGCACTATGCACTGCGGCCCGACGCGGATCCCGTTGTGTCGGCACGCTGGGCCGCCGCCGTGCTCGGACGCCTCCTGCTGCTGCCCGACGATGATGAACTCGTGCTGCTCGGCGGCATCAAGCATGACGTCAACCTCGGCACCCAGGCGCTGGCGCCGCTGCTCGACGCCGGCTTCATCAATGATTGCATCGTCGCACGCGGCTTCTCGGCCGCCTGCACGGCCCCGGCGCCGCCGATGTGGTTGGCCGGCAGCTTTGCCGCGTTGTCGCCGTCGCACGCCTATCTCTACACATTGTTCGGCGCCAATCGCCTGCCGGCGAACGTGTTCGGCGAGGCGCAATGCGGGACGCTGCAGGTCGGCCTGTTCGGGCCGGACGGCCAGGCGTCGCTGGAAGCCGTCAGCGTCTATCATACCGGGCTCGGCGACCTCCGCCTGCGGATTCCGTTGTCGCGCCGCATGGCGGTTGCGACCATCGCGCTGCCGCTGGCAAAGCTCAGCCGCGCCGGGATGCTCCACGGCATAACGGTCCAGTACGGCGAGAGCGCCGCGAAGGCGGCAGAGAATGCGAACGTGAAGACGATCGCCGAGGAACGGCTGATCGATGCCGGCCTCGAGAGGAGCGGCCGTCAGTTCCGCGCCACCACCGAGGACGGCATGCTGTTGATCCCGGTCGATAGCTTCGAGGACGATGTTGCCATCTACACCGTCGCGCTGACTGCCCTCGACCATGACCGCATCCTTGCGGTCGAGGACCGCGACGGTAACCGGGCTCCCTCGGCCACCCTGACCTGGCGCAGCGCCAACGGTGCGCAGACAGCCAACGGCAGCTGATTTGTCCGCCTGATCTGGCCGCCCCGCTCGTAGAAGGTTAACGAGGGGTAGTGCGGGCATGATTTCGGCTGACACGGTGCAAGCGGACAGCTTGCAGACGAATATCGACGAATTACTAGCGGCGAACGGCATCCGGATGAGCGCTGCACAGCGCCGTCGGCTCGCATGGCTGTGCGAACGGCTTGGACGCGCAACCGTCCACCAGGCCGGTACGGTGCCGGCGCGGGACCACGGCGTCATCATCCTTGTTGAGCCGCCGAGCGGCCCCGCCGCCGAAATACTCTACCGGTCGCTTCGCGCCGATTGTGCAGTCGTAATCCCCTTCGGCGAGAATCCCGCGTTCGATTTCCTGAAGTCCAAGCTGACCGACTTCGGAACCATCGGGCCGAGCTTCGACGGCCCGCACGAGATGTGGTGGGCCGGCCTCAACTGGCGCCCGATTGCTCCGGAAGAAGGCGCCCGATCCGACGCAGCGCTGCGCGTGGTCTCCTGCTATCCCCGCGCCTGCGGCGACGAGCACGCCCGCACGCTGCGAGAGAAGCTGGCCGAATTCGAGATCGCCTCCGACATCGTACCGATCGACACGGCGGATGGCGAGCGCATGTGCGCCTCCGAGAAATCCGCCTTCTTGCTGCGAATGTGGCAGAAGCATCGCGAGCCGCTGCTGTTCATCGAGGCCGATGCGACGCTCAGCGAGCCGCCATTGCTGCCGTCGTCCCTCGACTGCGACATCGCGCTCCACAAGTGGAACCGGTGGGAGATGTCGGCGCGCACGCTCTATCTCGGCCGCACCCCGGCCGCCGAAGCGCTACTGCGCAACTGGCATCACATCGCGACCGCCTATCCCGCGGTCTGGGAGGGCTACCTGCTCGACCAGGCCTGGAGCCTGACGTCATCGCAGATGGCGCTCGACACCGCCTGGCTGCCGCGCTCGTACCATGCGCCCGCCGAAGATGCCGGCACGCCCCGCCACACCGCGGTCGTCCACAATCTGCCGACCGACAACAGCGACCTTGGGCCCGATGCCGAATTCGGTGTCACGATGCGGGCCGCGCGGCGCGCCAGCCGCAGCGGCGGCCGCGACGCCATGATCGTGATCAAGTCGCCGGCCTCCTCGAACAACGCGATCACCGTGATCATGCGCGATATCGCGACCAGCGACGCACGCGAAATGGCGGCCAGCATCGAGGCCGTCACCGGCGCATTCGCCGCCGATTGCGGCGGGTTCGGCCGGCTCGAACTCGCGCTTTGTCCCTGGCAGGACGATATCCGCGCGGCGAAATCGGCCGCCGCCAGCGCGAACAACCGGATCATCGAGATTGCGCCCTGGCAAGCATTTCCGGCCGATCTGTTCCGCACCGTGGGTCAATCCCGCGATGCCGGCAGCGTCCTCGTCATGGCCGGGCAGCGCGGCTGATCAACGGCACAACCACCAGGCAAGAGAAGGACATCGACATCATGAAGACCATCATCCTTCTCACCGGCGTCGCCGACCAGCAATTCGCACTCACCGAGCTGCTGAAGGCGCACAATCCGGCGCTGTCGTTCCGCTGCGCGGTGACGGCCGAGGACCTCGCGGCGATCGAGCCCGAGGTGCTGCGCGAGGCCCGGCTGCTGGCATTCACCACCAGCGTCATCGTGCCTGAAACCATCCTGGCGGCGCTCGGCCATGGCGCCTACAATTTCCACCCCGGCCCGCCGCAATATCCCGGCTGGGCGCCGGCGCATTTCGCGCTCTATGACAGTGCACGCACGTTCGGCGCGACGGCCCATGTGATGGCCGCGCGCGTCGATTCCGGTCCGATCGTCGGGGTGGAGTCCTTCATCATTCCCGACAAGATCAGCGTGCGCGGGCTCGAGCAGATCGCCTATGTGCGGCTTGCCCATCTGTTCTGGCGGATGTCGCGCGATCTCGCATGCGATCCCTCGTCGCTGCAGGAACTCGAAATCGCCTGGTGCGGTATCAAGAGCACCCGGCAGATGTACCGCGACATGTGCGAGCTTCCGGCCGGCATCAGCGCCGGCGAGCTGGCCCGCCGGATCCGCGCCTTCCACGACGACTTCCGCGCCATCCCGCTGACCGTCTCCGTGCACGGCATCCGCTTCCAGCTGGCGACGACCGCCACGCAAACCCACGAGGCACCGCAGGTGGTCTCGCCGCCGCTCGCAGCGGCGTCCTAGTGGCGAGAGACACTTCCCTGGGGATCGGCGAGCATTCCGTTCAGACGCGCTTCGGCCCGATGCAGCAGCGGCTTCGCGCCACTGTCCGATGCAATCGCGATCGCCGCGCGCAGCTGGCGGAGGACCGAGTTCGTCTCGTCCTCATTTGTGGCAGGCAGTATCGTCGCCTCGCTGAACAGCGCCTCGGCTTCCAGGCCGGAGAAGCCCTGCTGCCGCGCGGTATTTCGCACCTCTCGCAGCATGTTCAGCGCGGCCGGCGCATCGCCGAGCCGGCTCAGAGCGAGTGCCTGAGCGATTGAAGTGCGCAGCACGATCGACGTATAGCCGACGGATTTGGCCTCCTCGTGCGCCCCGGCGAGCGTCATCCGGGCTTCTTCGAGGCGTCCCTGCTCGAGATAGGCGATGCCCAGATGGCACTCGACGACCGGCAGGAAGAGGCGAATTCCATACTTCTGCGCGACCGCGAAAGCCTCCTCCAGGATCGCCGCTGCCCCCTCGGCGTTGCCCTGGCCGAGCAGCAGGAAGCCGCCGCTATATCCCGCGGCAACGCGATCAAACGGTCGGTTGCTCTCATCGGCGATCGCTGCCGCGCGCTGGTGAAATTCAATGCTGGTATCGAACTCACCCAGAGTCGTGTGGGTTACGCTCTTCATCATGCAGCACAGCAACAGCAGCGTTCTCGGGGTCGTGCCGGGCGGCGCGCTGGCATCCGGCCCGGAAAGCTGGACGCAGGCCTGTCCCAGCATCTGCTCGGCCTCGCGAAACCGGCCGGCGATGAAGTAGGCCTGGCCAAGGGTGTATTGGGCAAGGTTGAGCCAGCCCGCATTACCCCACTGCCCTGCCAGACGTACGACTTCCTCGCCAGTTGCGATCGCCTCGACCGGTGTGCTGTAGAAATTCTGCGTGCCCGACCTGACGGTCATGGCTGCGACCTTGCGTCCGATGTCCCCGATCGCGTCGGCACGGCGCTCGGCCTCTCTGCCAAGATCAAATGATTCCGCGACCTTCCCCGACCACATGAACGCCACCCGCGCCTCGATCCGCAGATCGACAGCATCCGTTTCTCGCAACGTCGAGAACGGTATCTTGTCGAGCGCGGTCATAGCGGTCTCGAAGTAGCTGGCTGCACCGGCGAACGCCGACCGTGTCAGACTTCTCCTTGCGGCGGCTCGTCCGTAGGTAAACGCCTTCGGCCAATCCTTGGCACGCGTTGCATGATCACAAAGCCTGTTGGGTTCATCAAGCCAACGGCCGCTGCTCTCAAGTGTCGCGAGAATACGCGCATGGACGCTTTCTCGCACCTTCTCGACCATGGAGTCGTAGGTCACCTGGCGAACCATCTCGTGTGGGAATTCGAGCAGACCATCCTGTTCGACATCGATCCTCACAAGAAACTCGGCGTGATCGAGCGCCATCAGGCAGCGCTGAAAAACCTCCTGCGGCAGGCGGGCCACCTCACGCAGCATGGATTCCGTCGACTGGGGCCCCAACGCCGCCGCAATCTGCAACAGTGAACGCTCCTCCTTCGATATGCGATCCAGACGCGTGGCGATAACGCCCTGGATACTGCTCGGAATTCCCAGATCGCCAACCGGACGCGCGAGCGCCAGATCGCCCCAATGCCCGCGGAGGACTCCACTGTCCTTGAGGCTGCGACAAACCTCTTCAATGAAGAGTGGTACGCTGGCCGTATGAAGAACGACGCGGCTCTTCAGGTCGGTCATGTTCGCGGACGAGCCCAGGATATCGTCCAGCATCTCCCGTCCGGCCTCCTCGTCGAGCGAACGCAGCGCCGCGATTTCAGCGTTGCTGCGCGCAACCCAATCCGGAATTCCGTTCGGCCTGCTGGTCAGAAGTACCAGAAGCCCAGGTGCGTGCAGCGAAGCGATTGCAGCCGTGACGGTCTCGCTGGCGCGATCGATCCAGTGCAGATCCTCGATGAGGATCACCGCGCGCCGGCGAACAACCAGGCCTTCGAGAATCGCGCAGCATGCTTCGCTGATCGCGCGGCCGCGCGCGTGCGGCTCCAGCTCGCTCCATTCCGGATCCGATATCGGACGATCCAGCACCGCGTCGATGGCCGAGCGCTGAATCCCTGTCAAGCTCGTCACGCCGTCCGTATCCGCCGCGGCTCCCTCCAGGATCGAGAGCATCAGGGCCTTTAGCGTGCTGAACGGCGCGCCTTGAAGATTCGGGCTGCACTCGGCGTGGAACGGAAGCCAGCCCTCTCGGGTGAGCTCGTCAACGAACTCATGCACCAGCCGCGACTTCCCGATACCGGGATCGCCAATCAAGAGCGCCGTTTTCCGGTTCGGGTCGGCGTCCTGCGCCAACTGCCTGAGCAGCGCCGTCTCCTTCGACCGGTTGACGAACCGCGCAACGCTTCGTGCCCTGCGTACCCGCCAACTGGATACATCGGTTGCACCCGTCACGCGGTAGATCGGCAAAGCCTCACTAAACCCCTTGAGCTGCCTGCGCCCGAGAAACTCGAACTGAACATTGCCTTCGGCAAGTTTCTGACAGGCTTCGGATGCGTAGACCTGGTTCGGTTCAGCAGCCGCTTCGAGCCGCGCGGCCAGATGTTGTGCGGCGCCTCCGATTTCATAAACCTTGGAATATTCGCTGGCGACCATGTAGGCCACGACACGCCCCGAATGGAGCCCGACCCGAACCTGGAGCCCCGGATCGCCCAAACTGGCGACGCGTCGCACGAGTTCGATCGCCGCGTGGCAGGCAAGCGGTGCGTGGTTGTCGTCCGCGATCGGGGCGCCGAATACCGCGGCGATCCCGTCCCCCAGCTCCTTGCTGATGATGCCACCGAACCGGCGCACCGCGCCGCGCATCGCGACCAAAGCCGGCTCCAGGCGGGAGACCGCTTCTTCCGGCTCGAGCTCAGCAACGAGTCCGGTGGAATCGACCACGTCGGCGCGCAGAATTGTTACGAATCGTCGTTCGCTATCCGGATCGGGGCGCTGCTGCGTCGCGGCTCCGCATTTGGAGCACCAACTATCGCCCTCTTCGATCGTCGATTGGCACGCGAAGCAATGCATCCCCTCGTTCTCAATGCCCCAGCGTTTCCAGTCGGCTCAGCATCGCGAGCGCTCCCCAAGGGCATGTTTACCTATCCGGAGCGGCTTATCAATCGGGCCCGCCTGTCGGCCCCGGCGCGTCCTCTCCGGGAGGTTGTTTCTCTGGACGAACCACAGGCTCTAGTGGTAGGGCGAATCCGCGCGAAAACGGACCTGCTTTTTCGGGTCTCGTGAGATCAAATTTTCTACCCCGCCGAGCTTTGCAGAAGCGTCACCTTAACAAGGCAAACTAAGTCATACCCAGGAGAAACATACGATGAGCGGAAGAGTATTCAATAACCAGCAGTTCAAAGATCATATCAACGCGCACTACTATCCTTTGGACAACATGATCAAGAGCGTCGCTATACTTAAGGCGTCGGATCTTATCGACATCGAGACGCTGGAATATGGTCAATACCAGCCGATCCTGTCGCCCAGGCACCAGTGGCCGGGCGGAAGCGGCAAGTTGTGGCAGAAGGAGATGGGCAAGGCGCGCCTTGACCTTGCCACTCAAGCAAGCACCGCAGCCCTCTCCAAGGACGAGGCCGGCGTCGTACCGCTGACGAAATGCGCGCTGATGGATGCCGCCGTCCGCAAGTGCTTCAACTCCCAACCTCCGATCCCGATGAAGATCGATGTGAAGGAGAAGGACAAGAATGCGCCGAACGCCGATCGACACGACATTCTACTGACCTGGGAGCACGCCAACGGCGACAATCAGCCGCCAACGCTGCTGCTGCTGACGATGGTCTGCCCGGCCTGATCCGCGATCGCAGGCGGCACTTTCCGCGCGACGGTATTGCACCTCACGCGGCTGCCTGCTGGCAGCCGCATCAACCTTGGCCCACCGCCGATGCCGTGGGGATGATCTATGACGCCGGGCGGCGCTGCTGCAACAGCGCCCTCACCGCACGCTCCGCGGCGCGAGCGGAGCCGAAATAGCCTCCGTCGAGGCCATCAAAGGCGCGATCCGAGGAGAAGAAGCAGAAGCCTCTGGCGTCGCTGACGACAATACCCGCGGTTCGATCCGATACTTCGATGACGTAAGCTTGGGACATATGGGCTTGGGACATGCGTGCTCGATCGCCGGATGACGGCGCTCCTGTCTGATTGTCGGGTGCTTTGGATTTTTCTTAAGCGATCAACAACAGACGCCGGTCGCCGCCGAGACGCAGCGATGCTGCATGCGGCTTCGCATGTCGGACATCAAGCTGCGGTGGTAATGTCTCATGGCAGTGACCTTGAACAACGCGGGTTAGCGCGGATCAATATCCGGCCGAATCGCACCGCGGTCAATGAAATGACCGACCAAAGATCACGGCCCGGCGCGATGCCTCATTCGCGACGACCGGGAAAACAGCATGGTTTTGGTGATGACGGTCGCGGTCCGCCGAATTGGCCGACCTTGGCCGGGTACCGTGCGTCCTGGTGCCCGGCCGCGCTCGCTCAGGGCAGGATCGGCGGGTGATAGGTGAAGGTCGCCATCAGGATCGCGGCCAGCAGCATCACGATCGGGAAGTGGATGAAGAACTGCACCGACGTGTAGCCGATCAGATCCTTCGACTTCAGGCCGAGGATGCCGAGCAGCGGCAGCATCCAGAACGGGTTGATGAAGTTCGGCAGCGTCTCGGCGATGTTGTAGACCATCACCGTCCAGCCTAGATGCGCGCCGATGTCGTTGGCCGCCTTCATGATGTAGGGCGCCTCGATGATCCACTTTCCGCCGGCCGACGGCACGAAGAAGCCGAGCAGCGCTGAATAGATTCCGACCAGGAATGAGAACACGGTAGAATTGCTGGAGGCGCCGACGAACCAGTGCGCGATCGTGTCCGACAGCGTGGTGCCGCTGCTGTTCGGCACCTTGGTCAGGATTTGCGCGATACCGGCGTAGAACGGAAACTGCAACAGCACGCCGGCGACGCTCGGCATCGCCTTGGAAAAGGATTCGATCAGGCTGCGCGGCCGCCAGTGCAGCACAATGCCGAGAATGAGGAAGACGAAATTATAAGTGTTGAGCCCCGACAGCGTGATCAGCGGATTGCCCGACTGGAACGTCTGCCACAGCCAGCCGGCGGCAAGCAGCGCGATCAGGATCGTCAGCAACGGACTGAACTCCAGCCAGTCGCCCGGACGGGCCGGCTTCCTGGCCTCGATGCGATCATCGCCGAGCGCGACGCCGAGGTCTTCCGCCGTCTTGGCCTGCTCCGGCGCCGGCGTCGTGAAATAGCAGATCGCCGCCGACACGACGCTCACCATCGCGACGGTGACCATGTTCTGCCAGGTCAGGATGGTTTCCGAGAAACCGATCACGCCGGTGATCGGCAGAAGCGATGCCGGAATGCTGCCGGCATTGGCCTGGAGCTGCGCGGCCGATGACGTGATGCCGAGGGTGAAGCCGCAACCGAGCCCGAGATAGCCGGCCGCACCGGCTGCGCGATAATCGAGCCGGATATCCGTGCGCCGCGCGATCTCCCGCACCAGCAGACCGGAAAAGATCAGGCTCAGGCCCCAGTTCAGCAGCGAGAGGAAGATGCTGAGCATCCCGACAAAAACCACCGCGCCGCGTCCGGTCTTCGGCACGTTCGCGAGCCGCGCCAGCACGGCCGCGACCGGTGGCGACATCGCCACGACGTAGCCACCGATCGCGACCAGCGCCATCTGCATCGTGAACGGAATCAGATTCCAGAACCCATCGCCGAACGCACGGCTGACGGCGAGCGGCGAACCGCCATGCAGGATCGCGCCTGCGGCAACCGCGATCACGGCGATCAGGACGAAGACATACGCATCCGGAAACCAGCGCTCGGCGAACACCACCAGCGCCTGCGAAAAGCGCGCCATGATGTTGTCAGCGACAGGTTTTCGCAGGTTCATGGTCTGGTCGTGCGTTGCATTCGTCATCAATCTGATCCCCTTCCGGTGATGCGGTTGGCCTTCAATCGTGTTTGGTCATCAAAGCGCGAGCGTGAGATCGGTGAGCGGCACGGCCTGGCAGGTGAGGCACCGGCCCTCGCTCGCATCGACTGGGCCGAGATGGGTGAACTCCCCATCGACGACCTCGACCGCGCAGCTTTCGCATTGCCCGACACGGCAGCCGCTCGGCAGCGCAACGCCTGCCGCACTTGCGGCGTCGAGCAGCGTCCCCTGCTCCGGTCCCCACGAAAAACTCTGCTTGCTGCCCGCAAGCCGGATGGTTCGTGGCGCAAGGTCGCTCGGTACCGACGGCGGCGACACGAAGCTTTCGGCGAAAATGTCGAACCGCGGGATACCAAGCACCACCGCGGCCTCGATCTGGGCCGTAACGAAGTCCGGCGAGCCGCAGATGTAGACTAGCGGCCGGCGCGCCAAGAGCGGCTTGACCTGTTCGAGATCGACCCGCCCCTTGCGCAGCGAATGCGCGTCGACCGGGTCTTGCGCGAGCGGGGCCGAATAGAACGTCATTCGCGTCAGCTCCGGCGTGCAAGCTTCCAGCTCGGCGAGCCGCTGCGCGAACGGATGCTCGCGGCTGCTGCGGCACCCGTGAAGCAGCAGAACATCGGCAACGCGATCTCGTCGTGCTGTGTGTTGCAGCGTCTCGATATGGCTGATGAACGGCGTGATGCCTATGCCGGCAGCGAGGAAGACCAGCGGCCGCGGCCCCTTCAACGGCGGCGTGAAGATCCCGCCCGGCGGCTCCAGCAGAACCTCGTCCCCGACCGCAAGACCATGCAGACGATCCGGCATGAAGAACGGCGCATCACCGCTCCGCGCCTCATTGAAGAAGCGCCCCTTCACCGCAATCGACAGCGCTTGCGGCCGGTTGCCCGTTCCGGTCAGCGAATAGGCTCGCGCCGCCGTTGCGCCCGGCAGCGAGATCATCACGTGTTGCCCCGGCAGGAAGTCGGGCAGCGGGCCACCGTCAAGCGGCAGCAGGCTGAGAGCGATGACGTTATCGGCCTCGGCCCTGCGCTCGCCAACCAAGAACCGCCGCTGGCCGCTCCAGACGCCGCGGCTGGCCACGTCGTCCCGCCTGATATCGCAGACGATCGCGCGCAGCGGAACGGAACCGCTGACGGGATCGCGCGCATCGTCGTGCAGCACCGCGTTGATGTTGTGCGTGAGGCTGCCTGACGTCGCGGAACGATCGCGGCCGAGCGGCGGACAATCCTCCCACCAGCCGAATTCGGCGACGACGACCCGCGCGTCGAGCGCCGCATTGAGGCGCACCTTCAGGCGCACGGCACCGCCTTGTGTTTCCACCACGGCCCAGTCGCCTTCCACAAGTCCGCGCCGCTCGGCGAGTTGCGGGCTGATCTCGACAGCCGGATCGGGCGACTTGCGCCGCAGCGAGGCGACGTGCCGCCAGGAGGAGTGAATGAACCAGCCGCTCTTGGCGGTGGAGAGCACGAGCGGAAAGCGTTCGTCCGCCGCTGTCGTGAGCGGGCTGCCGACCGGTTCGACATGATCGGGCAATGGTTCATGCCCGTGTCCCAGCATCAGCTCCGAATAGATCTCGACACGGCGTGTCGGCGTCGCAAAGCCCGCCGCCGTTCCGTCCTCGCGCGTGATGGCGTATTTTTCATCGCGAAAGACCTGCGGGAAGCGGCGTCCTTCAGGATGTTCGCGCAGATCCTCGACATCGATGCCGAGCGGTGCCAGCTGATAATTCCAGCCGGCCTTGATGTCGCCGCCGAAGAACAAGTTCCCCATGCCGAGCTTGAGCGCGAGTGCGGCGGCGATCTCGTAATCGGCCTTCACTTCACCGATCGGCTTGACCATGCGCGGACGAAACTGCACGGTCTCGACAGCTTGCTGCGTGATCTCGAACCCGATCTTGAGCGCGTCGCGCTCCCACGGCGTGCTGGCCGGCAGCACGAAATCGGCGCTCTCCGCGGTCGGGTTCATGAACATGTCGACATGAACCTGGAATTCCAGCGCGTTCAGCGCCGCGCGATTGCGCTCCGAATGGCCCTGCGACACGACGAAGTTAGTGCCGAAGGCGACCAGTGCGCGCACCCGGTAAGGCTCGCCCTCGAGCACGGCGCGGCTGAAATCGCGCGCCGTGATCCAGCCCTTCGCCGGCGGGCCGAGCGGCAGTTCGGCAAGGCCGAGCGCCTTGGCCTGCTGCTCCGGCGGGAGGATGTTGTAGTCGTTGAGGGGGCGTGTCGGCGGCGGCACCGGCCAGCGGTTGCCGCCGGGCCGATCGCACGCGCCGGTCAGCGCATAAAGCGACGCAATCGCGCGCTCGATCGCGGTGGCGTTGGTGTGCTGGCCGACGCCGGTCCAGGAATGATAGGCAAGCCGCGGCCGGGCGGCGAGCAGCGCATTGAAGGCGTCGATGTCCTCGACACGCAGCCAGGTCAGTTCCGCCACGCGCGCCGGCGTATAGGGCGCGGCGCGCTCGGTCAGCAATTCGAACGCGGTTGCCGCCGATATCGTCCGGCCGTCGCGCGCACGGATCGACAGCGCGCCGCGCAGCTGGCCGCCGCGCTCCGGTGCGTAACGGGTGTCGCAAGGCGCCGGCGAGCCCTGTGCATCGAGACGAACGAAGGCCTCAGGTGCGCCATCCGGCCATAGCGCGTCGGCGCGCAGGAAGCGCCCGGTCGCGCGATCGACCAGCAGCGATCCATTGGTCCATGCATCGACGAAATCCGCATCGAAGCTGCCGGTCGCGATGAGATGACGGATCGCCCCCATCGCAAGTGCGCCATCGGCGCCGGGTCGAATCCGCAGCCAGAGATCGGCCTGCTGACCCGAGCCGTTCGGTTTGGGATCGACGACGACGACCTTGGCGCCGCGCCGCCGCGCGTCGGCGATCCGTGTTGCCTGGGCGAGCCAGGTGCGCGCGGGATTGTGGCCCCACAGGATGATCGCATCGGCATTGTCGTAATCAGGAAAGCCGATGCCGCGACCGAAGGTCAGCGCGTGCGCGTAGTCCTTGTGCCAGCCGCAGATCTCGACCGCGTAGATCAGGTTGGGACTGCCGAAGCCGCGGATGAAGCGCTCGACCCACTCAAAGCTGTCGACCATTGGCGTGCCGCTCGGCGTAGTGACGCCGAACGCCACCGCCTCCGCGCCGCTCTCGGCCCGGATCCTGCCGAGCCGGTCGGCGATCTCGGTCAGTGCCTCGTCCCACGACACCTCGACCCAGTCCGGATCGGCGGCATCACGCGGCCGGGTCCGCTTCAAGGGCACGGTCAGACGACGCGGGCTGGCGACGATTTCGGGGGCGGCCCGGCCCTTGGCGCAAAGCGCGCCGCCGGTCGGGTGGTTATTTAATACCTCCACGCCGACAACGCGTCCGTCCTCGACCACGGTGACGGAACCGCAGCGCGAGCGACAAAGCGTACAATAGCCGGGTAGACGCTGTTTCACCGCCGTCTCATCATCACGTCAGCCTTTGTGACGCATGCTTGTAATGCGTTACACATTTACGTCATACGCTACCGGCCACGTCAAGGCTAAGTAATAATCAGGGACGAATCGGAGCTCCCGGCGAGAGGCACCCATGGACCAGAATTTGCGCGAACAGGTGCTGCAGCGGGTGCGCGCCGAGATCATCTCCGGGCAGAGCCTTCCCGGCACGATGTATTCGGTGCCGTCACTCGCGGCGAGCCTCGGGGTCTCCTCGACGCCGGTGCGCGAGGCGCTGCTCGAGCTCAGCCGCGGCGGCCTGGTCGAGCCGATGCGCAACCGCGGCTTCAAGGTCGTGGAGCCGTCGCTGACCGAGCTGCGCAATTTGTTCGACATGCGCGAGGTGCTGGAGCTGCACGCCGCCGTGCTGGTCGCCGCCAATCCTCCAAAGGATCTACCGGCCGTGCGCGGCTGGGCCGATGAGATCGCGAAGGCAGTCGAGACCGACGACGTCCAGCTCTATCTGGAGGCCGACCGCAACTATCATCGCGAGTTCATCGCAGCCGCCGGCAACGAGCTCTTGACCGACATGGTGATGGGCCTGCGCGACAAGATGCGGCTCTATGGCATCAGCTCACGCGCCGGTCTCGAGCGGCAGCAGGCCTCGGTGCCCGAGCACTACCGGCTGATCGAGCTCGCGCTCGCCGGCGAGACCGAGGCGCTGCCGACCCTGCTTCGCCGCCACATCCGCTCCTGGGAGCCGATCTTCGTCGACGCATTGATGCGCTCGAAGGAATATGCGCGCGAGCCGCTGCGGCAGGCGCGCGGGTAACGCGTGGAGTGCGGTCGACAGCCGGTTGCAGTGAACCGCTAGTCCAGAATGCTCTTGTAGTGCTCCGAGAAGACATCGCGGCCGATGATCAGCCGCATCACCTCGGAGCTTCCGGCCAGGATCCGATTGACGCGCGCGTCGGTGAACATGCGGCTGATCGGATATTCATCCATATAGCCAGCGCCGCCGTGCAGCTGGACGCCGAGGTCAAGCATCTTCCACTCGACTTCCGACGACATCATCTTGGCCTTGGCGCCCATATTGCTGGTCAGGCGTCCCGCATTGTGCTCGGCCACGCAGTGATCGACATAGACCTGCACGAGGTCGATTTCGGCATCCATCTCCGCCATGCGGAACTGGGTGTTCTGCTGTTCGGCGAGCGGTCTGCCGAACAGCTTGCGCTCCATCACATAAGCGCGCGTGATGTCGAATGCCTTGCGGCCATTGGCGATCGACCCGACCGCGGAGATCAGCCGCTCCTCGGCAAGGCCCTCCATCAGATAGTAGAAGCCCCTGCCCGGCTCTCCCAGCACGTTGGCCTTGGGCACCTTGACGTTTTGGAAGAACAGTTCGGCGGTGTCCTGCGCCGGCATGCCCATCTTCTTGAGATTGCGGCCGCGCTCGAAGCCCTCCATGCCGCGCTCGACGATCAGCAGCACCATCGCGTGCTTCTTCTCGGCGCCTGCGAGCCTGGCGGCCACGATCACCACGTCGGAATTGATGCCGTTGGAAATATAGGTCTTCGAGCCGTTGAGCAGGAAATGATCGCCCTTGTCTTCCGCCGTCGTCCGCATGCCTGCGAGGTCCGAGCCGGCGCCGGGCTCGGTCATCGCGATCGCCAGGATGGTCTCGCCGCTGACGCATTTCGGGAGGAAGCGGTCGCGCTGCTCTTCGGTGCCGAAGCGCTTGAAATAGGAGCCGACCAGGCGGCTGTGCAGCGTGTTGAACCAGCCCTTGCAGCCGGAGCGCGCGGTCTCCTCGATGATGATCTGCTCATAGCGGAAGTCCTCATCGCCCATCCCGCCGTATTTCTCCTCGGGCCAGATCATCAGGAAGCCGAGATCGCCGGCCTTCTTGAACGCGCTGCGGTCGACGATGCCGGCCTCCCGCCACGCTTCCATATGGGGCGTGATCTCGCTGGCGAGGAACTTGCGATAGGAGTCGCGGAAGATGACCTGGTCTTCGGTAAAGCTGCGCATCATTCACCCAATAGCGCTCTCAAGCGGCATGGAAGCCCGGCCGGCGTGTGCCGAAGCACTGACAAAAAAATTTGGAGCGCCGGTTCTGCTTCAAAACCGGCGCTCCGTCATCGAAACGAGTGACGCCTTACTTGCCCTTCCAGTTCGGCGCGCGTTTTTCTGCAAAGGCCGCCGCACCCTCGCGGGCATCTTCGGATACGAAGACGGGAGCGACGATCTCCTGCTGCTTCTTCCACATCTGGTCTTCCGGCCAGAGCCGGGATTCCACGATCACCTGCTTGGATGCCTTGACGGCAAGCGGGCCATTGGCACCGATCGCGGCGGCAAGCTCGAGCGCGGCGTCGAGCGCCGGGCCATCGGTCACGCGATTGATGATGCCGAGCTCGTAGGCGCGCTGTGCGCCGAAGAACTCGCCCGTCAACGCGAACTCCATCGCCACGCGGAACGGCATCTGGCGCGGCATCCGGATCAGCCCGCCAGCCGCAGCAGCCAGCCCGCGCTTCACCTCGGGAATCCCGAACTTGGCGTTGCGGTTCGCGACGATCATGTCGCACGACAGCGCGATCTCCATCCCGCCGGCGAGCGCGTAGCCGTCGACGGCCGCGATCAGCGGCTTCTTCGGCGGCGCCTCGGTGAGTCCGGCGAAGCCACGGCCCGGGATGGAGGGCCGCTCGCCCTTCAGGAACCCCTTGAGGTCCATTCCCGAGCAGAATGTGCCGCCGGCGCCGGTGATGATGCCGACGCTGAGGGCATCGTCGGCGTCGAGCCGGTCGATCGCCGCGGCCACGCCCTTGGAGAGGGCGAGGTTGGCCGCGTTCTTGGCTTCCGGCCGGTTCAGCGTGATGATCAGGATAGGTCCGCGGACTTCAGTGAGGACCGGAGTTTCTTCGGACATCGCTTTCGTCTCCTGTTGCCGTGCGCTTAGCGCGGAGCCATGCGGATCGCGCCATCGAGGCGGACGTCTTCACCGTTGAAGTAGCCGTTGGTGATCATGGTCAGCGCCAGCTGGGCATATTCCTCCGGCATGCCAAGACGCTTCGGGAACGGCACCGACGCGCTGAGCGCGGCCTTGACGTTCTCCGGGGCGCCCTGCAGCAGCGGCGTGTTGAAGATGCCCGGCAGGATGGTGTTGACGCGGATGCCTTCGGCCATCAGGTCGCGCGCGATCGGCAGGGTCATGCCGACGACGCCGGCCTTCGAGGCCGAATAAGCCGCCTGTCCCATCTGGCCGTCCTCGGCCGCGACGGACGCGGTGTTGACGACAGCACCGCGCTCACCGTGCTCCAGCGGGATCAGCGACAGCATGCCCTGCGCCGACTTGGCGATGCAGCGGAAGGTGCCGACGAGGTTGATCTGGATGATGCGGTTGAAGGCGTCGATCGGGAAGTGGGTGGGTTCACCGGTCTTCTTGTCCCGGCCGGCGGTCTTCACCGCGTTGCCGGTGCCGGCGCAGTTCACCAGGATGCGCTCCTGGCCGTGGGCCGCGCGGGCCTTGGCGAAGCCCGCATCGACCTGCTCGTCGGAGGTGACATCGACCTTGCAGAACACGCCGCCGATTTCCTTGGCGATGGCTTCACCCTTCTCTTCGTTGAAGTCGAAGATCGCGACTTTCACGCCTTGTGCAGCCAGCGCCCGCGAGGTGGCTGCGCCGAGGCCGGAAGCGCCGCCGGTGACGACGGCGGCGACCGATGAATCGAGTTTCATGGCAATATCCTTTCGCGATCAGATGCGTTCGATGATGATGGCCGGTGCCATGCCGCCGGCGGCACACATGGTGACGAGACCATAACGTCCGCCGCTGCGCTCGAGCTCGTCGAGCGCCGTGCCGATCAGGATCGATCCGGTCGCGCCGATCGGATGGCCGAGCGCGATCGAGCCGCCGTTGATGTTGACCTTCTCGCGATCCAGCTCAAGGTCGCGGATAAACTTCTCGGCGACGACCGCGAAGGCCTCGTTAATCTCCCAGACGTCGATGTCGTTCTTGGTCAGGCCGGCCTTGGCGAGAACCTTCTTGGCCGCCGGAACCGGCGCGTTGAGCATCAGCGTCGGATCATCACCCTGATTGGCGTAGGCGACGATCCTGCCGCGCGGCTTGAGGCCGTGCTTCTCGGCATATTGCTTCGACGTGATCAGCACCGCGGCGGCGCCGTCCACCACGCCCGAGCTGTTACCGGCATGATGCACGCCCTTCCACTCGAGGTCCGGGTAGCGGCGCTGGATCTGCTTCTTGAATGTCACGCCATTGCCGAGATCGAAATCGGCGAGCTGCTCGAAGCTCGGCTTCAGCGAAGCAAGGCCTTCGGCCGTGGTCTCGGGGCGCGGGAATTCCTCACGACCGAGGGCGACGCTGCCGTCGTCGTTGAGCACCGGGATCACCGACTTGGCGAAACGACCTTCATCGATCGCCCGCTTGGCGCGCTGCTGGCTGACCAGCGCCAGCGCATCGCAGGCTTCCCGGCTAATCCCCTCGCGCGTGGCGATGGCGTCGCCGCACACACCCTGGTGCGACTGCGGGTGAATCTCGTCAAGCGCCGGATTGCCCGACCCCATCATCCGCGCCGGCTGCCCCGCCTTGGAGCGTTCGGCTGCGAGGGTCTGCTGATAGCTCATCATCTCGGTGCCGCCGGCGATGACGCAATCCTCCATTCCCGACATCACCGAAGCTGCTGCGAGGTTCACCGACGTGATGCCGCCGCCGCAGAAGCGATCCAGCGTCGTGCCGCTGGCGTTGATGTCGTAGCCGGCGGCGAGCGCCGACATGCGTCCGAGATCGCCGCCCTGCTTGCCTTCCTGGGTCGAGGTCGACCAGATGATGTCATCGACGGTCGACGTATCGAGCTTGTTGCGCTCCTTGAGCGCGCCGAGCACGGTTGCGGCCAGTTGCTGCGGATGCAGATGCGACAGCGCACCCTTGCCCGGCTTGCCGATGCCGCGCGGCGTGCGGACCGCGTCAATGATGTATGCTTCAGACATGCGTTTCCCTTTGCTTTGGATGTTTCTTGACTGTGGGCTCGTGCCGATTGGTCCCGACCGTTTGCGCTGGGTCTTCTGCCCCGGAACAAGCCGAGGCGTCAGCGGTGTGGCGTGACCGAAAGCGGCACGGCAACCGGCTTGCGCTGATCTTCGAAGTATTCGAAGCGCGAGTTGATCAGCATGGACGGTTGTGCCGTTGCGCGCTCCCGCTCGTCGGCGCAGACGGGCTTGTCGCACCCCTCCGCAAACAACGGGGCGCCGGGCGCGGCGGCGTGCGGACCGAGAGCATATTTCTGCTCTTGCGGCAGGTAGATCAGTTGGCCGATCTGGGTGAGCGTCAAGGTGAGACGGGAGACCGTCGATCGGGGAAGACCGCAGCGATCGGCGATGTCGCGATTGCCCAGGCGTATGCTTCGACCTTCGAAGCAACGCACGATGTCGAATGCGCGCGATACCACCTGTATCACGCGCCGGTTGTCCGTGCCGGCGGTGTCTTGCGCCATCAGTACCTCAGATCGACGTCCCATCGTTTACGCCTCACTCCTCATTTGTCGTACGGGTGAATGAAGCCCACCCTGGCTCGGGCAGGCCGCGCCGATCCGCGACATCGCTGTCGAGCGCGCAACGCCGAGCGGCGCACGCGTGAACGGAACTGCATGCGGAATCTGACGGCAGCGATCGGCGCACGCCGCGTCGCCGCCCGTGAGGATCGAGCCGGCGCTGTGCCATGCCCGAGCGGCAACGAATGCGGCATGCTGGACAAGGCCATTTCCGCCCTGTTCGAGGCCGATCCGCATGGCGCCGACGGGCGCCTGGTATTCCAGCCCGGTGAAGCCGCAACCGCGCGGGGCAAGCAGCTTCGGATATCGACGGCCGGCCGGCATCAGGCGGATTCTTTCCCTAGGGTTTCAGACCTTAATTAATTGATTAATTAGTCAGGTGATTAAAGTGGCCGCTCCCCCCTGTCAACCGTCCTCGCCGCAGGGCGCCCCGCGCTCGGGTCGCACCTCACGCATCGCTCAAGCTGCTCGGGCCGGTTTATCGGAACAGCAGCTGCCGATCCGTTCGTGCCGAACGTCGGACCGGTGCTGGACGGTGATCGAGCGAGATGCCCGGTACAAGCGACCGCCCACAAGCGCCGAGACGCAAATGGGGCGTGCGACAGACCAGCTTTCGTCGTTCGATGTGGCGCGCCTATGCGGCTCCCGCTCCGCAAGCACCGCTCAGATCGAAATGCCGTCGCTGATCGGGGATCGCTCCGAGAATGAATTTCCGTTGTCGGTTCGACGAGCGAAGCAACCGTTCAACCAGCATGGTTCGACTCATTGATTGCAAACTGGACGCGTCGATCATGGTTCGCGTTCGAGATGGGCAAAGACGTGCTATTTTAGCGGGACGACTATTCGACGGAGGCTTTATGCGTCTCGCATCCTCTTGGCTTCACACCCTCGGTCGCATGACCCGACAACTGCAGCGGTGGCGCAGGAAGCTCGCCCACGCCGCACATCCCGATGGACAGCGCGATCTACACGAGCTCTTCCTGTTCAGGCCGCATGGCTAGTTGAGCCGGTCGCACACGGCGCGTGCTGCGGTTTCAGCTGAGCCAAGACACTTGCTGAAGACACACGCGGCCAACGTTCTCGCCGTGGCCGCCTGTCCACGTTTCCCCGGCATCCGCAACCAATGCGCCGAACTCGCTGCCCTGCTCTCCCGCACCGAAGAGACAGGGCAGCACCCGCTCCGCCGTGAACTGACGCGCGTTTAGGTGCTAAAGCCGGCCGGAATGAACGCCGGCAGCTTGTCCTCGATGAATTTTTTCACCTCGGGCGAGTTGAAGACCTGGATGAAGGCCTTGAGGCGCGGGTCGTCCTTCTTGTCCGGCCGCGCCGTGAAGCGCAGCACCAGCCCGTCATCCACCGTGCGGTCGATCAGCAGCGCCGACTTGGGATCGCCGCCCGCCGGGATCAGATAGGTGATGTTGACGAGTGCAAGCGTGACGTCATCGAGCGAGCGATAGGTCTGCGCCGGATCGAGCTCGACGATCTTCAGATTCCTGGGATTCTCGATGATGTCGAACCGGCTCACCGCGAAGCCCTTGCCCGGCGTCAGCTTGATCAGGCCGGCCCGCTCGAGCAGGATCAAACCACGCGCGCCGTTGAGCGGCTCGTTCGGGATCGCGACGCTGTCGCCGGGTTTGATCTCGTCGAGTGACTTGATCTTCTTCGAGAACAGCCCGACCGGCGCGATCACGCCGACCTTGTCGACCTGAACCAGATTGAAGCCGCGCTGCTTGTTCTGGATCGCAAGATACGTGCCGTGCTGGAACAGGTTGGCGTCGACGTCGCCGCTGTTGACCACCTCGTTCAAGGCGACCCAATCGGACAGCTCGATGACCTTGACGTCCTGCCCTTTGTCCTTGGCCAGTTTGGCGGCGAACGCCGCGAGTTGGCCGACCGGACCGGCGCTGGTCGCGATCTTGAGAGGTTCGTCGGCGACGGCGCTCGCCGTCAGGGCAAGGAGAACGCCTGCCGCGTGCGCCAGGCGCAACAATGTCTTCATCATCACAATCCTGTTTCGATTTACCAAATGCGATCACGCCGCCTTGCGGGCGCTGCTGCCTGCCTCGGCCTGGGCTAATGCCTGAACGAGGTCGGCGATGATGTCGTCAGGGTGCTCGATCCCGACCGAGAGCCGCACATAGCCGGGCGTGACGCCGGCCGCGATTTGCTCCGCACCGGTAAGCTGCTGGTGGGTGGTCGACGCCGGATGGATCGCGAGCGACCGCGCATCGCCGATATTGGCGACATGATAGAACAGCTTCAGCGCATCGATGAACCGGCGACCGGCCTCGACACCTCCCTTCAGCTCGAAGCCGACCAGCGCGCCATAGCCGCCCTTCAGGTAGGTGTCGGCGCGGCGGCGATTCTCCCCGTCCTGCAATCCCGGGAAGATCACATGGGAGAGGCTGGGGTGCCTGGCCAGGAACTCCGCGACCTTGACGGCATTCTCATTGTGCTGGCGCAGCCGCAGCGGTAGCGTCTCGAGCCCCTGGATGAACTGGAAGGCATTTTGCGGCGCGATCGCTGCGCCGAGATCGCGCAACAGCTTGACGCGCGCCCGCAGGATGTAGGCGATCGGACCGAGCGGCTTGGCGGCCTCCGTCCAGATCGCGCCGTGATAGGCGGCGTCCGGCTGCGTCAGCAGCGGAAAGCGCTCGGCGTGCGCCGCCCAGTCGAAATTGCCGCCATCGACGATCGCGCCACCGATCGACGTGCCGTGGCCGCCGATATACTTCGTCGTCGAATAGACCACGATCGCGGCACCATGCTCGAACGGACGTGCGATCAACGGCACCGCCGTGTTGTCGAGGATCAGCGGCACGCCGAGCGAGCGGCCGATCTCGGCCACTTCCCTGATCGGGAACACGTTGAGCTTGGGATTGGGCAGGGTTTCGGCAAAATAGGCGCGGGTCTTCGCATCGGTGGCGCGGCGGAAATTCTCGGGATCGGCCGGATCGACGAACCGCACCTCGATGCCGAACTGCTTCAGGGTTTGCGACAGCAGCGTCCAGGTGCCGCCATAGAGATCGGTCGAAGAGACGATGTTGTCGCCGGCCTGAGCGATATTGAAGATGGCAAAGGCTGACGCGGTCTGGCCTGACGCCACGGCAAGCGCGCCGACGCCGCCTTCCAGCGCAGCCAGCCGCTCCTCGAAGACGTCCGCCGTCGGATTCTTGATCCTTGTGTAGATCTGCCCGATCGCTTCCAGCGCGAACAGCCGCGAGGCATGGTCGGTGTTCTCGAACTGGAACGAGGTGGTCTGATAGATCGGAACCGCCACCGCACCGGTCGCGGGATCGGACCGGTAGGACCCGCCATGCAGGGCGAGCGTCTCGAGATTCTTCGTTTCGACCGGCATTTCGCACTCTCCTGGGATCGGTGAACCACGCGTTGCAAAGGCGCGAAATGATGCGCAGCGACTTTGCTGCTGTCGAGATGTCCAGGAAAATAGCGATGGACGTGCTGACGTCTCGCGGAGCGACATCCTGAATTTCTCAGACGAGACATCCTGCACGACGCATTTGTTTCGTGTGCCGGCGGCCGGTGCGGGCGCGTGAGATCGCGGCTCGCACGGTGAGTGATGGCGCGCAGTTGGAGCTGCATCAACGCGTCCACCCCGCCTGCGCGTATCAATGAGCGTAACTTGCTATCGGAGAATTCCGCCGCAGCAGGATTCTTGCGCAGGCCGTTCGAATAGAAAACAAAGTCGCGCAGGCAAACTGTTACGTTGTCCCGACACGATCACTGTCGGAACAGGTCGATGGCAAAATCGAGAGAGCTTCGCTTCAACGCGTTCAACATGATGGCGCCAAGCCACAACTGGGCCGGCCTGTGGTCGCATCCGCGCGACACCTCGCTCGACTACAACTCGCTCGATTACTGGGTCAATTATGCGAAGACCGCCGAGCGAGGACTGCTCGACGGCATCTTCCTGGCTGACGTGTTCGGCATCTATGACGTCTACGGCAACAATCCGGACACAGCACTCCGTCACGCCGTTCAACTGCCGAATGCAGAGCCGACCTTGCTGGTGTCCGCCATGGCGCTGGTCACCAGGCATCTCGGTTTCGGCATCACGTCCAACCTCACCTATGAACACCCCTACCAGCTCGCGCGCCGCTTCTCGACGCTCGATCATCTCACCAACGGGCGGGTCGGCTGGAACATCGTGACCGGCTATCTCGATAGCGGCGCCCGCGGCATGGGCCTCGAGGCGAACCGCGCCCATGACGAACGCTACGAGGCGGCCGAAGAATTCCTCGCTGCGAGCTACAAATTATGGGAGGGCAGTTGGGAGGATGACGCGGTGCGCCGGGACCGCGCGGCTCGCATCTTCACCGATCCCTCCAAAATCCATCCAGTCCGTCATCAAGGGCCTCACTACAAGGTCGACGGCATTCACCTTGCGGAGCCCTCCCCGCAACGCACGCCGCTGCTGTACCAGGCGGGCACCTCGAAACGCGGCCGGGCCTTCGCGGCACGGCATGCCGAGGCAATCTTCCTCAACGGGCAGACCAGGCCCATTCTCGCCAGCGCGGTCCGCGACATCAGGAGCGCCGCTAAGGAGTTCGGGCGCGATCCCTATGATATCCGTCTCTTCGCCGGCGCGACCGTGATCGTCGCGCCGACCCGGGCAGAAGCCGAAGATCTGCTCGCGGACTATGCCGCACATGTCGACCAGACCGGGCAGCTCGCACTGCTCTCGGGCTGGACCGGCATCGATTTCTCGACCTATCGCCCCGACCAGGCGGTGCAATATGTTGAGAGCAACGCGATCCAGTCGATGGTGGAGAACTTCACCCTGCGGAGCGATCGCCCGGTCAAGGTCGGTGATCTTGCGACGCTGAGCCGCGTCGGCGCCCGATCCCCCTTCGTGCTCGGATCGCCCCAGGATGTGGCGGACGAGCTGATCGCCTGGGCGGAAGACACCGACGTCGATGGCTTCAACCTGTTCCGCCTCGTCGCGCCCGAATCGCTCGACGCCTTTGTCGACCTCGTGGTGCCGGAACTGCAGTCACGTGGCGTGTACAAGACGGCCTATCGCGAAGGCACGCTGCGGGAAAAGCTGTTCCCGGAGCGCGGACCGCGCCTTCATGCCACGCATCCCGGCGCAGGCTACCGGCACTTGCCCTCGAACGCAGTCCGCTCCGACGCCGCCGAATAAGGTCACGGCCTGACTTCGGCCGGCGCGTTGTCGCCGGCCGCGGCTACCAGCTCGGCAGCACGGCGCCCTTGAATTTGGTCAGGACAAATTCCTTGACCTCCGCCGTGTGATAGCTGTCCACGAGGATCTTGACCCACGGCTTGTCCTTGTCCGCGGCGCGAACCGCGATCAGGTTGACGTAAGGCCCCTTCGGGTCCTCGCGCAGGATCGGGTCCTTGACCGGATCGAGGCCGGCCTGGGTCGCATAGTTCGTGTTGATCACTGCGGCATCGACATCGTCGAGCGCACGAGGCGCCTGGGCCGCATCGACTTCGACGAATTTGAGCTTCTTCGGATTGTCGGCGACATCCAGGACTGTCGGCTTGAACCCGACGCCGTCCTTCAACTTGATCGCACCCTTGTCGCGCAACAGCAGCAGAGCGCGGCCGCCATTGGTGGGATCATTCGGGATCGAGATCTTGCCGCCGTCCGGAATCTCCGCCCAGTTCTTGTGCTTCTTGGAATAGACGCCGATCGGGAAGTTGACCGTCAGCCCCACCGCCTCGATCTTGTAACCGCGATCGGCCTTCTGGTTGTCGAGATAAGGCTGGTTCTGGAACGAATTGGCCTGGATATCGCCGGCGTCAAGCGCTGCGTTCGGCACCACATAGTCGGAGAACTCGACCAGCTGGATGTCGAGCCCGTTCTTTGCCGCGATCGGCTTCACGGCCTCGAGAATTTGCGCATGCGGCCCCGGCGTCACGCCGATCTTGATGGTTTCCGCCGCGACAGACGCCGACCAGAGCGTAAGCACGCCGGCAAACGCAACAAGGGAACGAAAGGACATTTGGGTCTCCACAGGAATTGTCAGTATTGCAAAAAAGGGCGCCGAAGAGATCGCGGCCGGTCTCAGCGGTGGCGCAGGCGGCGGTTGACGCGGCGGGCGAGATAGTCGCCGGCCGTCTGCACCGTCTGCACCAGCGCGATCAGGACGACAACGACCGCGAGCATCATTTCGGGCATGAAACGCTGGTAGCCGTACCGGATGCCGAGGTCGCCCAGCCCGCCGCCGCCGACCGCTCCGACCATCGCCGAATAGCCGAGCAGGCTGACGACCGCGAGTGTCAACGCAAGCACCAGGCCGGGCAGCGCCTCCGGAATAAGGACCTTGAGCACGATTTGCAAAGGGCTGGCGCCAAACGATGACGCGGTTTCGATCAAGCCGGCATCGACCTCACGGATCGCCGCCTCGACCAATCGCGCGATGAACGGCATCGCGGCAATGGTCAACGGCACGATCGCGGCGCCCGAGCCGATGGAGGTGCCCGCGATCAGACGCGTGAACGGGATGATGGCAACCACGAGGATGATGAACGGCGTCGAGCGTGTCGCATTGACGATGATGCCCAGCACGCTGTTGACCGCGGGCGCCGCGAACAACTCCCCTTTGCGGCTGGTGGCCAGGAAGACGCCGATCGGAAGCCCGAACGCGGTGGCGATCAGCGCAGCAATCGACACCATGAACAGGCTCTCGCCGGTGGCCTGAACGATCAAGTTGAGGAGTTCACGCGACATAGCCGAGACGTTCCACCGGGAGATTGTTCTGGGAGAGATATGACGCTGCCTTGCTGGCCGCGGCCTCGCCGCCGGGAATACCCAGCGACAGCGAGCCGACATGTTGCCCGCCGATCTCATCGATCCGGGCCGCCAGCAGCGCGACGTCGATCGAGAGCTCGCGCGCAAGGCGGGCGACGATGGTGTCGCCGGCATCGGCACCGCGAACCTGGACGCGAATGACGGCGTGACCACCGGCAACCGGCTGTGGCTGCAAGCGGCTTGCAAGCGACACCGGAACACTGTCGCCGATCACCTCGGAAAGAAATGCCTGCGTGACCGGATGCGCGGGATGGGTGAAGATGTCGGCGACGTGACCACGCTCGACGATATGACCGCCGTCGATCACCACGACTTCCTTGGCGAGCTGACGCACCACCGACATTTCGTGGGTGATCAGGACGATGGTGACGCCAAGCTCGCGATTGATGTTGGCCAGGAGATCGAGGATCGAACGGGTCGTTTGCGGATCGAGCGCCGACGTCGCCTCGTCCGACAGCAGGACGTTCGGCCGCGTCGCCAGCGCGCGGGCGATGCCGATGCGCTGCTTCTGGCCGCCCGACAGCTCGGACGGGTAGCGATCATATTTGTCCGCGATGCCGACGAGCTCGAGCAGTTCCGCGACGCGGGCCGCAATGTCGCGCCTCGGCCAGCCCGCGATCTCGAGCGGCAGCGCGATATTGTCGGCCGCCGTGCGCGATGAGAGCAGATTGAAATGCTGGAAGATCATGCCGATCGAGCGTTGCGCCAGACGCAGGTCACGGCCCGAAAGTCCGGAGATATCGCGGCCGTCGACGACGACACGGCCGCTCGACGGTTTCTCCAGCCCGTTGATCAGCCGCACCAGGCTGGACTTGCCGGCACCGGAACGCCCGATCACACCGGTGATCGAGCCACGATGAATTGCGAAGTCGATGTCTTTGAGCGCCTGCACGCTCGGCTTGTCGCGATAAGCCGGGTAGGCTTTCGAGACCCGCTCGAACCGGACCATGGCATCGGCCGTGGTCGGCGGATGCGCCAATGGCGACAGCGTCTCGACAGGTTCCGCTGCCGTCAGGGATTGATGCACGTTCATTCAGTCAGTCCATAAGGTCGTCTTGGTGGCCACGCGCGCGGCCGCGCGCCTCAATGACCAAAGAGCAAATAGCTGCGGTCGACGCCGCGGCGATCGCTGGTCTCATCGGTCCAGCCCACGGCCCGGCGATAGCTGCCCATGCTGTCCGTTTGCTTGAGCGCAACGAGGTCGATCGGCTGCGCCTGATCCGCAAAGGGCGAAACATACAGCGCATCCTCGGGACAATAGAGCTCGCAGAGGAAGCAGGTCTGGCAGTCGCCTTGCCGGGCGATTACCGGAATTCCGTCCGTCTTGTCAAACACGTTGGTGGGGCAGACGTTGACACAGATATCGCAGGACGTACAGCGCTCGCCGTCGATAACCTCGATCACTCCGCAGCCTCCGCATAGCTGGCCTCGGCATGAGGCCGGGCCGAGGTCCAGATCTCGTCGAGGCCGCCGGTCGTCACATAATGCCGCTGCCGGTTGTCCTGATCGGGGAAGTCGTCGCGGCGATGCATGCCGCGGCTTTCCTGTCGGGCGAGCGCGCTGCGGTACATCCACCGCGCGGTCGCGAGCATCGCTGCGGCCTCGCGCGCCCGCACGATCTCGGATGTGTCGGCGGCGTCCGCTTCCAACACATCGCGCCACGCCGCATCGAGACGCCCGAGCGCGCCCTGCAAGCGCGATGCCTCCCGGAAGTAGTTCAACTCGTAGGGGAAGACCTCGGCCTGAACCGCCCTCGCCAGCGCGGCCGGCGCGAATGCACGGCGCTGCCGGCTTCGAAACGCCACGGCGCCCGCGGACGACAATGTGCGCCTGGCAGCTGGTCCGATCTGAGTGGCATAGTCAGCGGCGCCCTGCCCGGCCCAGGCTCCCGACGACATCGCCCAGGCGGCATTGTGGCTGCCGCCACCGGTGAAGCCACCGCAGATCAACTCGCGCGTCGCCGCGTCGCCGGCGGCATAGAGCCCCGCCACGCTGGTGGCGCAACTGTCGTCAACGATACGAAGGCCGCCGGTCCCCCTGACGGTGCCCTCCACCCGCAACGTCACGGGAAAGCGGTCCTTGAATGGATCGATCCCGGTGCGATCGAACGGCAGGAAGAAATTCGGCTGCGACACCCGCATATGATGCCGCACATCGTCATCCGCCTTGTCCAGCCGGGCATAGACCGGGCCCTCGAGCAGGGCACGCGCAATCGCCGATCGCCCGCCCTTCGACGCCGCGCCGGGCACCACGCTGCCGTCGTCATAGGTGAAGCTGGCCCAGCCGTAGAACAATGTCTTGGTCACCGAGCCGAACGCCGGTGAGATCGCGTAAGGGTTGGAGAACTCCATGCTGGTGAATTCGGCACCAACCTCCGCGGCCATCAGATAGCCGTCGCCGGTCAGCACGTTCGATCCGAGCGTCTTGCTGAGGAATGCACAGCCGCCGGTGGCGATCACGACCGCCTTGGCCTGCACCGTCCAGCGATCCTGCTTCTGCCGGCGCACGCCGCTAGCGCCGGCGACAGCCCCGTCATCGTCGACGAGCAGTTCAAGTGCCGGGCTGTGGTCGAGAATGGTAACGCCGGCCTGCTTGGTACGCTTGCGCATCAAGCGCATGTATTCGGGGCCCTGCAGCGAGTTGCGCTGCGACTTGCCGCGGCCGTCCACCGGATAGGGATATCCCCAATCGGCCAGGCGATTGCTGTGCTGATAGGTGCTGTCGAGCACGCGCGCCATCCAGCGGCGATCCTGGAGATAGCCGCCCATCTTCTCGCGATTGGCCATCGCGGCCGCGCGCAGGGCCGGATCCGGATCAATGTACCAGACGCCCGTTCCCGCCGCGGCGGTGGCGCCCGAGGTGCCGCAAAATCCCTTGTCGGCGAGCACCACCCGTGCGCCGCGCTCGGCGGCGCTGACCGCGGCCCAGGTCCCCGCGGGGCCGCCACCGATCACCAGAACGTCGGCCTCGAACGCGACCGAGCCCTCAGGCGCGGACACGCGTTCGGCGCGATGAGTTGGGTTCGGCATGATGGAAAGCTCCAGGCGGATCTGTCGCGGCGCAAGGCGCGCCACGACACATCGTTGCGCGCGCGAGCCCGCCTGGCAATTTCAGATATTTGCGGAGAGTTGGACGAAGCTTTCACCTGACTTGCCGCGCAAAGAAAATTCGTGTCGCCGCATGCCGGATGTTGCGTCATCGGCGGACAACGCGACACGAGCTTGCACGCAAGGCTCGTCGGCGGGACGGATTTTTCTTTTTGCCGCTCCGGGCCGCAACGCATTTTCCCGCGCGCAGCGTGCCGATATCTAGCGACAAGCATCATCGCAGATACGGCCGCCATGTCTCATCGTCAGCTTCACCTCAACGTCAACCTTTTGCACTCCGGCGTCTATGCGTCGGCCTGGCGACTGCCCGACAGCGACCCGCGCGCCTGTTTCGACGTCGGCCACTACCTGCGCGTCGCCCAGATCGCGGAGCGCGGCAAGCTCGATGCGATCTTCCTGGCCGACACGCCAGCCATCACCGATCGCATCGATTACCGCTCGTTCATGTCGCTGGAGCCGACCATCGTGCTGGCAACCGTCGCCGCCGCGACCAGCCATATCGGACTGATCGCGACTGCGTCGACGACCTATAACGAGCCCTACAACATCGCGCGCCGCTTCGCGACGCTGGATCTGGCGAGCGGCGGCCGCGCCGGCTGGAATGCGGTGACCACCGCCGATGCCTCAGCCAGCCGCAACTTCGGCCTTCCCACCGTGCTCGAGCACAAGGCGCGCTACGACCGGGCCAAGGAGTTCGCCGAGGTCGTCCATGCATTGTGGGACAGCTGGGAGGACGATGCCTTTGTCGGCGACAAGGAGGCGGCGCGTTTCGTCGACACGACCAAAGTCCACCCGATCGGACATCGCGGCACCCACTACAGCGTGGCCGGCCCACTCAACGTCCCGCGTTCGCCGCAGGGACGCCCCGTCACCGTTCAGGCCGGCGGATCGAGCGACGGCCGCGACCTCGCCGCCGCGCAGGCCGAAGCGGTGTTCACGCTGGCACAAACCATCGACGAAGGCGTCGCCTATGCGCGCGACCTGCGTGCCAGGGCTGCCGCGTACGGCCGCGCTGGAAGCTCCATCGTGATTCTGCCGGGGCTCGCGACCGTCATCGGCAGCACGGAAGCGGAAGCCAAGCGGCGCCAAGACGAGCTCTGGGAGCTGGTTCCGATCGAATACAGCCTCGCGCGACTGGCCGGCACGTTGCAGGTCGATCCAGCAATCCTCGATCTCGACAAGCCACTGCCCGATCCTCTGCCGCTGCCGGCCAACGCAAACCACACCATGTTTCAGGGAACGGTCAACATCGCGCGCCGCGGCAATCTCACCGTCCGTCAATTGCTGCGCGCGCTCGGTGGCGGCGTCGGCCACCGTATCATCGTCGGCACGCCCGAGCAGATTGCCGACGACATCGAGGCTTGGTTCAAGGCGGGCGCGGCCGACGGCTTCAACCTGATGCCGGACGTGTTGCCGACCGGGCTCGACGTGTTCGTCGACACCGTGGTGCCAATCCTGCAGCAACGGGAGCTGTTCCGGCACGATTACACGGGCACCACCCTGCGCGAGCATTTTGGATTGCCGCGGCCGGTCAGCCGTTTTGCGCGACAACCGGCGACCGCCACGAGCGCCTGACGCATCAGCGCGAGGCTGTTAGATGTGCCGGATTGTCATCGGCGAGTGACTGTGCACGAACGCGCGGGATGATCTCCTTCGCAAAGCGCTCCAGCTCGGCCTCGAACGGCTGGAACTGCAACATGAAGAGCTCAATGCCGGCGGTATGGAAGCCCTGGATGCGAGCCGCCACCTCGTCATAGGACCCGACCAATCCCGCAGCCGTCCCGCCATTGCTGCCGACCCGCGCCGATTTCTGCATGGTCTGCATCATCACCACCTTGGGATCGGTGTTTTGCTTCTGGATCGCCTTGATCGGCGCATCCTTTTTCGAGAGATCTAACAGCCGCTGGTAGGCCGCCTCGGCCTCAGCCCGGGTCTGGCGCGCAATCACGAAGGCGGACAGCCCGAAGCGAAGTGGTGCCGTGGCTCTCGGCCGGGCGGCCACGTCGGCGATTAGGCCAGCGACGTCGTCGAGCGGCTGTCCATTGATGAACCAGACATCGCCGTGATCGGCGACCAGGGCGCGCGCCGGCTCGGATTCACCGCCGACATAGATCAATGGCCGCGGCCGGTAGAGGCTGCCGGGCCGCAACACATAGTCCCTGACATCGAAGTGCTCACCCTTGTAGGTCAGCCGCTCGCCCTGCATCAGGCGCGACACCACGGTGATCCACTCGCGACCGTAAGCATAGCGGGCGTCATGCTCCGCAAAGCCGATGCCGGCCTTGTCGAGCTCGGGCCGGTTCCAGGCATTGACCAGATTGATCGCAAAGCGGCCGCGGCTGATGTTCTCGATCCCGAGCGCGAGCTTCGCCAGCACGACCGGGTGATAGAGATAAGGCTTGATGGCGGCGATGATCTCGATCCGGCTGGTCAGCGCGGCAAGTGCGGCAGCGGCGCTCCAGGCTTCGAGCTGATCAAGATCCTCCTGATGCGGATTGATGGTGTGCTGCGCGATGAGCGTGGAGTCGTAGCCGAGCCTTTCGGCCGCGATCACGAGGTCGCGATTGCGTTCCCATGATGCATCGTAGGGCTCCTCGGGATCCTGATAGGCAGCGCGCGAACCGTGCACCAGCGCCCAGATCCCGAAGCGAAGCGGTCGTATCGTCATTGGCGATCTCCGAATTGCGCTTTGTCGCTTTGCTTTTCACGAAGACGCGGCTGGAGATCAAGCAACGTCACATCAAAAGATTTTCCTTGCCGCGCCACGCGCGCGGACAAACCAGAAAACTCCAAATCTCGCGACAATTGAAAAACCGCTCTATTTCTGTTGGCGAAAAATCGTGGGACAGTTTGCGTCATCTGAACGATCCCAGTTCGAACGCAGTCGAATGCGCAACTGAGCAACGATCATCACTCCAGGCCGACACTCATGAACAAGCCCGTATCCGCCACTTCCCTGCAGCCGTCCGACCGCCTGGATAGCCAGTCCCCTGACATCGATGCGCTGCTGAGCCGTATCGCCGAGGGGGCAGCTCATCGCGAGCGTGAACGCATCCTGCCATTCGCCGAGGTCGATCTCATTCGCAAGGCGCGCCTGGGCGCACTGCGGCTTCCGGCGGACGTCGGCGGCGCGGGCGCGTCGATCCGCACGTTGTTCGAACTCGTGATCCGGCTCGGCGCGGCCGACGCCAACGTCGCGCATATCCTGCGCAACCACTTCAGCGTGGTCGAACGGCTGGTGCGTCGTCCCAGGGACGAGCAGCACCGGCAATGGCAGAAGGCCGTCGCCGACGGCGCGATCATCGGGCTCGCGGCCACCGAACTCGATACCCCGAAGGTCGGCAATGTCACGCCGAACACCACGCTGACCGCCGACGGCGACGATTATCTGCTTAACGGCACCAAATACTACAGCACCGGCACGCTCTATTCCGACTATGTGCTGGTGCGCACGGCCGATACGACAGGCGCCAATGCGGCGGTGCTGATCCAGGTCAACCGCGAGGGTATCGAGCTGATCGACGATTGGGACGGGCTCGGCCAGCGGCTGACCGCAACCGGCACCACGCACTTCCGCAACGTGCGCGTCAAGCGCCAGGAGGCGGTGTTCGACGCCCCTGACGCCGGCTACGGCATTCCCTACGCCAACACATTCGCGCAGCTGTTCCTGACCGCAATCAACGCCGGCATCGCGCGCGCGGTGCTGCAGGACGCGGCCGAACTGGTGCGATCGCGCAAGCGCACGTTCTACTATGCACCGAGCGAGATACCGGCGGACGACCCGTTGCTGCAGCAGACCGTCGGCCAGATCGCCAGCGGCGCGTTTGCGGCCGAGACCGTGGTGCTCGCGGCGGCGGAGGCCCTCGACGCCGCCACCGATGCATTCGACGCCGGCGATCCCACTGCTATCGACGCCGCGCACAAGGCCGCGCTGCTCTCGGCAAAAGCCAAGATTGTCGCCGATGAGCTGGCGATCCGCAGCGGCAGCCTGCTGTTCGATGTCGGCGGAGCGTCCGCCACCGAGAAGGCGACCAATTTCGACCGCCACTGGCGCAACGCGCGGACCCTGGCCTCGCACAACCCGAACACCTTCAAAGCCCGCTCGATCGGGCAATATGAGATCAGCGGCACGCCGCTACCAGCCAAGGGCTTCTTCTGATCGGAAGCAGATCCGGCGGCGACGAGAGGGAGAGACCCGATGAGCAAGCCGGACATCCATTTGGTCGATGCGGATCACGAGATCGAGCTGCAGTTTCGGCTGGTGATGCGCCGCCTCGCCGGTGGCGTCTGCGTCATCACAGCGGGACGCGGCGATGACATCACCGGGATGACCGTCACCTCGCTGACGTCGTTGAGCGCCTCGCCGCCTCGGCTCCTGGTCAGCATCAACCGGCAGGCCTCCTCTTTTGAGCCGATCGCCCGCCACCGGCTATTCGGCGTCAACATCCTCGGCTCAGACCAGCAAGCGCTGGCGGAACGGTTCAGCGACAGCGGCCTGAAAGGCAGGCAGCGTTTCGAAGGTGCGGCCTGGACCCCTGGTGCTTCCGGCGTCCCGCTGCTGGAACATTCGCTTGCCGCGGTTGAATGCCAGGTTGAGGAGATCATCGAACGGCACTCTCACGGCATCATCGTGGGTCGCCTTTCCAGCATGGACGTATCGCAGCGCCTGTCCGGCCTCACCTACTGGAACGGACGGTATGTGCAGATCGATCACGAGGCTGACCTCGATCTACTCGCCGAAGTCAGTATTCCGCTGGCTCACGTCCGCTAGGACAAGGAGAGGCACGCCATGAAGCGCGAGTTGCCGCCACAGTCGCCACCATCATCGGCCGGCGTTGCCGGCAGCCCGCCGGGCCGCTGGCAGCTCGACCGGATCGTCGCCGAGCTGCGCGTCTCCAGGGAGGAGACCCACAGCATCCGGCGCGACGGCGATCCGCGCCGCGCCCCATCGCGCGATGCGCTGGAAGCGATCCTTGACGGCCTCACCGAGGCGCTGTTCCCGCGGCACTATGGCCAATCGGATCTCGACGGCGAGAACATCGACTATTTCGTCGGCAACACCTTGAGCATCGCGCTGGATTCGCTCAACGGGCAAATCCACCGCGCGGCGCTGTTCGTCGGCGACGAACTCGAACCGGGTTTCCAGCGCCATGACGCCGTCGAACTGACGCGCGCGTTCGCTGCTCAATTGCCGCAAGTGCGCGGGCTTCTTGTCAACGATCTGCGCGCGGCCTTTGTCGGCGATCCGGCGGCGCGAAACTTTCCGGAGATCCTGATCGGCTATCCCGGCATGACCGCGATCATCCACCACCGCCTTGCCCATCTTCTGTACCGGCTCGGGGCGCGGCTGGTGGCACGCCTGATGGCGGAGATCGCACATGCCCGGACCGGTATCGATATTCATCCCGGCGCCAGCATCGGCTCGGGCTTCTTCATCGATCACGGCACCGGCGTCGTGATCGGGGAAACCGCGATCATCGGCGACAATGTCCGCATCTACCAGGCCGTTACGCTCGGCGCGCGGCATTTCCCGACCGACGACGAAGGCAGCCTGATCAAGGGCGACGCCCGTCATCCGATCGTCGCGGACGACGTGGTCATCTATGCCGGCGCCACCATTCTGGGCCGCATCACGATCGGCCGGGGCTCGACCGTCGGCGGCAATGTCTGGCTGACCCGGGACGTCCCGCCGAACAGCGTGGTGACCCAGGCCACCGCGCGCAATACGCCGGGCGGCGGCAACGCGTCCTCCTAACCAGCCACCGGCGCCTTCCAGCGCATGAAGTGCCGTTCGATCGCCTCGAGAACGGCATTGAAGGCCAGACCGATCACCGTGATTCCGAGAATGCCGAAATACATCTGCGGGATCAGGAAGCTGTACTGGCTGTTGATGATGAGATAGCCAAGGCCGGCCTTGGCGCCGACCATTTCGGACGCCACCAGGACCAGCATGGCCGATGCGCTGGCGAGGCGAATGCCGACAAAGATAGTCGGAAGCGCGGCCGGCAGGATCACCTTGCGGAACAGCTGCTGCGGCGTCGCGCCCATGGTCCGCGCCGACTTGATCAGCAGCGGATCGACCTGCTTCACAGCGGCAATGGTGTTCAGCAGCAATGGCCAGGCGCAGCTATAGATCACCATCGTGATCTTGGACAATTCGCCGATCCCGAGCAGCAGAATGAACACGGGCAGCAGTGCCAGCGGAGCCGTATTACGGCAGATCTCGATGAACTGGTTCAGGAGATCGCCGAGCCGGCTGTACCAGCCGACAACGAGCCCGAGCGGGACAATGAACACGACCGAGATCAGGAATCCGCTCAGGGCGCGCAGCAGGCTCGCGGAGATGTCGTCGTAGAGTTCGCCGGTTTGCGCAAGCTGCCAGCCGGCCGCGATCACCTCCGAGAATGGTGGCAGGAACACAGCATCGATCAGCCCGAGCCGCGGCACCGCCTCCCAGGCGGCCAGCAGGATGATCACCAGCAACGAGCGATGCCCGAGTGTGGCCAGGCCGCGAAGCGCCCTGCGCAACCGATCGGTGAATGGTGGCCGGCGAGCCTGGAACTGCTCGCGCCGCCCCTGCCCGAGCTCCAGCAGTGCCAACACTTCGAGACTAGACATGAGCAATCTCCGCCACTTCGTGACCCGGACGACGCACACCGGCGGCGTCAGCCAACTGGCCCTGCTGGGCCCTCTGCACCTCGTCGCGGAGCAGGCTCCAGACCTCGTGCCTCACCTGACCGAACTCCGGCAGCGCGCGAACGTCTTCGGAATCGCTGCGCAAGCGCTCGGGAATATCGATGATCTCCTTGATCCGGCCCGGGCGCGACGTCATCACCGCAACCCGTTGGCCAAGCACGACAGCCTCATCGATGCCATGGGTGATGAAGACGATGGTCTTGCCGGTGGCGCGCCAGATCCGCAGCAGCTCACCCTGCAGCGTTTCCCGCGTCTGCGCATCGAGCGCGGCGAACGGCTCGTCCATCAGCAGGACTTCCGGATCGTAGGCGAGGCTTCGCGCGATCGCGACACGCTGCTTCATGCCTCCGGAGAGTTCGTGCGGATAGCGATCGGCAAAGCCGGAGAGGCCGACCAGATCGAGGAAATGCCGCGCGACCTCACGCCGCTGCCCGGCCTTGAGGCCGGCGATATCGAGCCCAAACTCGACATTCTGCGCCGCGGTCCGCCACGGAAACAGCGCGTATTGCTGGAACACGATGCCGCGATCGCGTCCCGGCCCCGTGATCGGATGGCCGTCGAGCAGAATGCGGCCGCCGGTCGGCGAGGTGAGCCCGCCCAGGAGATCAAGCAAGGTGGATTTGCCACAACCGCTCGGGCCGACCAGCGCCAGGAATTCGCCCGAGCGAACATCCAGCGTGATATCTTCCAGCGCCGTGAAGCGGCCCGCCGGCCGGCCGCCCTCGCCCCTTGTCACGAATTCCTTGCGAACCTGCTCGAAGCGGATCTTGACCGAGCTCGTCATCGCGCCTCCGCCGTCTTGCCAGGACGGAAATAGTTGAACTCGTTGGTATAGGTATCGGACGCCTTGAGCTGCCCCGGCTTGAACAAGCCGTCCTTGACGAGCCAGTCGATCCAGATCTGGATTTCACCGTCGGAGATCAGTCCGCCCTTCGACGCCACGCCGGTGCTCTTCCAGTATTTGATCGGGGACGCATCCTCATTGCGCTTGCGTTCCGCGACGATCTTCTCGAACCGGGCCCGCACCTCCTCCGGCGGCGTGGTCTGGGCCCATTGGATCGCGCGCGAGATGCCCTCAACCAGCTTGCGCGACGCATTGGGATTGTCCTTGATGAATTTGTCCCGCAGCACATAGGCGCCGCCGGTGAACTGGCCGAACAGATCGGTATCGTTGAACAGCGAATGGATGCCGCCCCGCTCCAGCGCCTTGTCGCGCAGCACGCCGCTGAGCGTACTCACCTCAACCTGGCCTTGGCGCAACACCTGCTCACCGGTCACCGGCGGTATCGCCACCAGCGTCACCTGCCTCGCCTCGCTGGCGCTGAGGCCGTTCCGTGCCAGATATTCGCGGAGCACGAATTCGAGATGGGCGCCCAGCGTATTGACCGCGACCTTCTTGCCGATCAGGTCGCGCGCCGTCCTGATCGGACTGTCGTCCTTGACGAAGTAGCCCTGATAGGTGTTGGCGTCGGAGCCGTAATAGCCGATCACCGCCTTGATCGGCGCCTTCGCAGCGATCAGCTTGAGAATTGCGCCATAGAACGCACCGCCGATGTCGGTATCGCCGGTGACGACAGTCTGGATGTCCTGCGGCCCGCTGATCGTGTTGCCGACCCATTTGAGCTTCAGCGGCGCGAGATAGCCGAGGTCTTCGGCAAGCTCAGTGAACGTCACCTGGCCGGCCCAGCCCTGGTAGCGAATCTCGGTCTTTTCGAGCGGCGGCTCGGCAAAGGCCGGAGCCGCCAGCCCGAGCGCCACGGTGCCGGCCAGCATGAGGCGCGCGGCCGCGCGTGCGGCGAAACGCCGGGCGCGCAGGATTCGGATCAATGCATTCATGTTCACAACTCCCCTCGATCCGGCCGGATCATGCCGCCTTCGCGGCCTGCTGCTTCGGTGCCTTGATGCGCGTCACGCTGTGGCGACCGTCGATCGATACCGGCACTTCGCCGTCGATCGTGGCGCGGCGCACCACGCGGTGCTGATCACCGTAGTCATTGACCGCATAGTGCTGGGTCGCCCGGTTATCCCAGATCGCAACGTCGCCGGCCTTCCAGCTCCAGCGCACGGTGTTCTCCGGCGCCGTGATGTGCGACTGGAACAGGTCGAACAGCTTCTGGCCGTCATATTTCGGCAGACCGACGAAGCGCTGCACGAAATTGCCGAGCACCAGCGTCCGCTCGCCGGTCTCGGGATGAACGCGCACCACGGGATGCTCGGTCTCGTAGATCGTGCCGGTGAACACTTCATCGAAATGCTTGCGGTCGGCCTCGCTTGCGCGCGCCTTGACGGCATAGTCATAGGCGTTGCTGTGAACGGCCCAAAGCTCGTCGGCAAGCCGCTGCAGCGGCGCCGGCAGGTCGAGATAGGCCGCGGCTGTATTCGACCAGATGGTGTCGCCGCCATAGGGCGGAATCACCACCCCGCGCAGCACCGAGATCTTCGGATAGGCATCGACGAACGTCACGTCGGTGTGCCATTGGTCGGCCCGGCCGCCGCCGCGTCCCGAATCCAGCTCCAGGATCGAGGATGTCCCCTTGATCGCTCCGACCGTCGGATGCGGCACCAGCTTGCCGAGCCGCACGGCAAAGCGTTCCTGCTCGGAATCGTCGAGATGCTCCTGGTCGCGGAAGAAGACCACCTTGTGCTCGAGCAGCACCTGGTTGATGGCGCGGATAACCTCATCGGACAGATCACCGGACAGCTGGACGTTCCTGATCTCTGCTCCAAGCCTCGCCGCACGCTTGACGATATCGGCGCGCGGAATGACGTTATCGATGACAGTCGTGTTGCTCATGATCGTGCTCTCACCGCGATCTCCCAGACAAGGCTCCGCCATGCGCCGGTCGCGGGAACGACAGCGGAGACAAACGAACCGGCTTGATGGTGCAGGCGCTACTCGGCCGCGACGTGCTCCGGTGGGCGCCAGACCGCCGGCGCATAAAGCTCGGCACCAAAATCGTCGGCGATCGGTCCATTGATGCGCGCCTCATGAGCCGCCAGATCGGCCAGGAACAGATCGCGGCTGATCCGCGCCACAACAGCGGGAATGTCGCGCTTGAAGCTCGGGACATCGCCAACCGGCAGGCCGAAGCTGACGAAGGCGGCCGGGTTGAAGACATGGAGATTCTTCAGGAACGGCGCGCGGCCGGGCTCCCGCTCCAGATATTCATGGCCCGATCCCAGATAGGGATACGCCGCGAGAGTCTCATCCCTGTCCTGGTCGCGCGGCGTGAAGCGGTCGCGCCACAGCAGGATCTCATCGGCAAAGTCGCGAAGCTCGGTCTGCGCGCCGAGGTCCACGGCATATCCGGTACCGGCGATGGCAAACTCGAACCCGAATTCGCCCTGCGGCGTCACCGCGACGGGACGCCCGCCCTCGAGCCTCACCGCGGTCCACGGCGCGCCGAGATGGAGATGGAAATTGGGAAACGCGACGGCGCGCGAGATTGCATCCGGCGGCGGGGTCGAGCCTGCGTCGCGGAAGCGGATCGCCTGCTGCCAGCGCATGGCATCCGGCAAAGCCCCGTAATTGTCGTAGGCCCCCGGATAGCCGCGGATCCGGATCACCGGAAGCGAGGCCAGCGACTCGCGCCGCGCATAGAGGTGAACGTCGCGCGCTCCGGCTTCCAGCGCCACGGCAGCGGCATCGAACGCCGACGCGGCGCTTCCAATCACCGCCACCGATCGGCCTCGGAGCGTCCGGAAGTCGATCCTCTCGGAGGTATGCGCATGAATTTGTTTCGGCAGATTGCGCAGCGAGTCCGGAATGATGGCGCCCCCGCTTCCGGCAAAGCCGGTCGCAAGCACCAGTTTTCGCGCAATCTCGACCGTGACGCGGCCGCCCTGCTCCAGATGCAGCCGCAGACGCTCGCCCGCCGGCTCGATCCGAACCAGCCGCGTCGCGTAACGGACCGCTACACCGGTGACCTTGCGGTACCAATCGAGATAGGCCGCCCAGTCGAGCCGTAGAATGCGATCGAGCGCATCGTAGGCGGCTGCACCGTAGCGCGCCTCGTACCACGCCTGGAACCCGAGACCGGCCAGACCAAGCTCCGGGCCCGGCAGGGTCTTCGGCGTCCGAAGCTTGTGCATGCGCGCACTCGTCAGCCACACGCCCGACTCGGTGCCGCCGGCCGCAGCATCGATCACCGAGACCTTCCCGATCCCTGCCCGCCGAAGCGCGAACGCAAACGCTGAGCCGGACTGTCCACCGCCGACGACAACCACATTGTGATCGATCCCCTGCAGATCGGGCACCCAGTTTTGCGGATCGGGCCCGATCAGGCGCAGGGCCTCACGGGCAACACTGTCGGGGTCGGACTGCGGCATGATGATCGGCCTCGCTTTGACGTTGCAAATCGTAAAAGCGATCGATCGCCAGTCAATGAAACGAAACCAGCTTTGTTTTCCACGGCGCGCAGTGATCGCTTCGTCGCCGATGCCGCCGTTGAAATATTTGCGACGATCGTCGCTTTCCTCGCCGTTTCAGCGTGCGAGACCCGAACTAGTGAAGCATCTGGCACGCAAGAACGGCACGAGCGACCCACGGATTTCTTCGCGACGGATGCACTCGTCTATCATCGCCGATCAACTCACAAGCTTCATGCTGGCTTCCAACGCAACAATGCAAGTTCATTTCATCGACAGGCTTGCGATCACCGACGTAGAGTCAAGGCGTCGCTCGCACGCCGACGTGCACATAGCGCCGCAATCATCGACGATAGGACACGCCGCAAATGAGTGGTGTCATTAGCCTCGAACACGATACGCCTGAGCTGGCTCGCTCCTATGATGAAGCGGGGCTGGTTCAGTTCCGTCACGGCAAGTTCCTGATCGGGCCATTGGCGATCAGGACCGGCGAGCATGTCCTCGATATCGGGACGGGCACCGGCCGGCTCGCCGAATTCGTCGCCGGCCTGGTCGGGCCGAACGGCCGGGTGATCGGTATCGATCCGCTCCCGGGCCGCATCGAGATCGCGCGACTTCGGCAGTCGGATCATCTTCAATTCAGCACCGGTCGGGCCGAAGACCTCTCACGCTTCGACGACGGCCAATTCGATGCGGTCTATCTCAACAGCGTCTTCCATTGGATTGCCGACAAGCGCGACGCCCTGCAGGAAATCCATCGTGTGCTCAAGCCCGGCGGCCGCCTCGGGCTCAACGTGCAGGACCCATCCCGTCCGCATCAGTCCCGCGTGCTACTGCGCCGGGCCATCGCGGAGACCGGACTCACCGATCATCGCCAGGATTCCAATCCAGTGCTCGGCCTGACCGATGAAGAGCTCAGGTCACTGTTCGCGGCCGGCGGCTTCGTCGCATACCGCAGCGAGCTACGCACGCTGACCGACGTGCACGAGGACGTCAATTCGCTGCTCCGATGGTCGGAAGCCAGCGCCTTCGGCAACTTCCTCGAGGCGTTCTCACCGTCCGAACGCGAACAGATCCGCGGCGCGTTTGCCCGCCTCGTCGAAACGAAACGAACACCGGAAGGGCTGCCTCTGGAGCGTTACCTGCGTTTCGCGTTTGCACACAAGCCGTCAACCGGCAACTGACCACCCCAACATTCCGCGAGCCGCAGGCATGAGCGATCGACAGCTTTCTCTCAATCTCTTTGTCTATCCAGGTGGCCATCACGAGGCGGCCTGGCGCTACAAGGGCTCCGCTGCGGAGCGGATCCTCGACGTCACCTACTATCAGGAACTGGCGCAGAAGGCCGAGGCGCACAAGTTCGACGCGATCTTCTTTGCCGATGGGCCGGCTCTCGCCGATAACGTCCGCTATGCGCAGCGCTTCCGCTTCGAGCCGATCACCTGGCTTGCCGCCATCGCGGTCGCCACCAGGCGCATCGGCCTGATCGCAACCGCGTCGACGACCTACACCGAGCCTTACAATCTTGCGCGTCTATTCGCCTCGCTCGATCATCTCAGCGGTGGCCGGGCCGGCTGGAACATCGTGACGACGAGCACGGCGCAAGCGGCACAGAACTTCGGCCTGCTCGAGCATCCTCCACATCACGAACGCTACGAGCGGGCGCGCGAATATCTCGATGTCATCACCAGGCTGTGGGACAGTTGGGAAGACGACGCACTGATCAACGATCCCGTCTCGGGCGTCTTCGCCGACACCGACAAGATCCACGCCGTCAATCACGTCGGAAAGCACTTTCGCGTCCGCGGCCCGCTCAATATCTCGCGGACGCCGCAGGGACGGCCGGTCTATGTGCAGGCTGGCTCGTCCGACGACGGCCGCGCCTTTGCCGCACGCTTTGCCGAAGCCATTTTCACGGCACACCAGACCCTGGCGAGCGCCCAGGAGTTCTACGCCGATATCAAGCGGCAAGCCCGCGCCTTCGACCGCAGCCCCGATCAGATCAAGGTCCTGCCGGGCATCAGTCCCTTCATCGCCAGTACGCAAGCCGAAGCGGATCGGCTGCAAGAGGAGTTCAACGAACTGATCCAGCCGGAATATTCGCTGACCCAGCTACGCCAGATGATCGGGCTCGATCTCTCCGGCCTCGACCTCGACGGCCCGTTCCCGCGCCATCTGATCGACACCAACGCTGCGTGCGGCGTGGCCAGCCGCTTCAAGCTGGTGGTCGACATCGTCGATCGCGAAAAACCGACGATCCGCCAGCTCGTCCAGCGCCTGGCCGGCGCGCGCGGCCACTGGGTGATCGCAGGGCCGCCGGAGAAGATCGCCGACAGCATCCAGACCTGGTTCGAGAACGGCGCCGCCGACGGCTTCAACGTCATGCCGCCCTGGCTGCCCGGTGGATTTGACGTCTTTGCCGAGCAGGTCGTCCCGATCCTGCGCAAGCGCGGCCTGTTCCGCGACGACTACGCGGGCACGACACTGCGCGACCACTATGGCCTGCACCGGCCGCCGAGCGTCTTCTCCAGCTCCATTCAAGCGATCGCGTGATCGCCTGACGTTCACCGAGTGAAGCAAATCGGAATGAAGCGGCGCACGCGATGCGTTTAGCGGTCGACCGCGACCGCGATCCTGCGAAGGTGCTGGAAGAGAAGGTCTTTTCCGTAGTGGGTGCACCAGGGCTCGAACCTGGGACCCGCTGATTAAGAGTCAGCGATAGATCGAGAACAATCAATGACTTAGCGATCACACAACTGTGCCTATCCGACCGAGAATGGGTATTCGTCGCACGATTATGGGGCATCTTTTCTTCAGGCCGATAGCCTCCTTTGACGCGTGCCTAGAAATAACTGGGGCACAATGAAGACACACGCGTCATCTCTAGGCGCTGAAACAGTAATCCATTGCGGTCCTTTGATCGGCCGGAGATACCCTCACAACATCTACTGCGCCCCAGATCGTAACGAACTAACCCTGCGCAGCTCGACGGCTTATGGCTCCTATCTTCGCCATTCAGAAAGCTAGCCGCCGCCGGCCCGGCTCTTGAGCCATACGACGCCCGTCAGAGCTGTCAGCGCACCACTCCACCAGATTGACCGCGGCCGTGCCGCGCTGATCGAACTGAGGTACAGGAATGCTCCGAGCACGACACCATAGTGCTTGCGAAACTCACCACTTCTGCTTGCGATTTCAACGAGGTCCGAGGACCTGACCTGCGGATCTGCCATCACGACCACCCAACCGTCGGAAGGCACCATATACACTTTGGCCGTGGCCGAGGAATTTCGATCGTTTGAGACCCGGTGACTACGCACCGTTAGAACTCTGCGGATCGCCACATTTGACGGCGTCAGCGATTCTCTGATTGGCGACCAGCTGCCCGCCGACTGAAAAGCGTTAGCGAAATCCTCCGGTGAGGTTCTCGCCGCCCCGAAATGCCGTCCGGGCCTAAGATGCAATGCCGTCAAGATCGACCATGTCTCCGATCGGCATCCAGTTGGTGCCGTCAAATTGGGTGATTTGGAGATTATGTATGGCGCGATAGTCTGTCGCCGAATTGCTGACCTTGATGCCGTCCAGGAAGAGCGGCGGCTGCTCATTGCTGAGCGAGGTCGCATGCTTCAGCAGATTTTCTCGCGTCAGTTCGTTACCGCATCGCCTAAGGACCTGCTCGATCATGTAAGCGTTGTTGTAGCCTGGAGTGGCCGTGTTGTCGTCGATGCTCACTGACGGCATGTACCTCTTCATAAAATCAACATAGGCTTTGACACGAGGCTTGTCTCGCTGGTGTGGATCCGTCGCTATGACTTCCCACCAGGCCGAGACCAGCCCCTTGGCATTATCGAGGCCGGCCGGCGCCAACGTACCTCCGATCGAGCTGCAATTCGAATTGACAACGTGCAGGGGCTTCCAGCCGAGTGCAGCAACCTTTCGGATACCCTGCGCCGCGAACTTGGAATAAGTGAGCTGCACAAAGACGTTGGCGCCCGCCCCCTTGCAATCGGCGACCTGGTTGTCGATCGTCGGTTCAGTGATCTCGTGACTGACTTCCTTGACGATGGCGCTGACGTTACCGCCGAGCCCTTTCTTGAGACCGCGAAGGAAATCCTTACCGAGATCGTCGTTCACATATTGGACGGCGATCTTGGCATCCGGCTTCTGGTTCAGGATGAATGTGCCCAGCGCCGCTCCCTGCGCGACGTAGATCGGGTAGAACGGTACGATCCAGGGAAATTCCTTAGGGTCATTGAAGCGCTCGGCGCCCGACGTCAGGAACAGGTTCGGCACCTTCTTGGCATTGAGATACTTCTGCACGGCGGCATTGGTTGCCGTACCGAGAAATCCCGCGATCGCAAAAACTTCCTCCGACTCGACCAGCTTGCGGGTTTGCTCGACCGCTTTCGGCGGCGAGAATGCATTATCGAGCGAGATCAGGTTGATCTTCCGACCGTTGATGCCACCATTGTCGTTGATCATCTGGAAATAGGCGGTTTGCGCCTGTCCATAGACGCCGTAGCCGGAAGCCGGTCCGCTGTAAGGTGCAGTGGTCCCAAGCTTGATCTCCGTGTCGGTGACACCGGGTCCATAATTTCCTGCGGCGCGCGCCCGCGAGCCGCTCCCCAATACGAGCGCGCTGGCTCCCAGGCCCGCGACCGCAGATCTTCTCGAAATCAATCCCATGTTCAGCTCCTCCCCTTTCGATTGCTGGTAATCTTGAAGCTCTTGAACGGCTCCAATGATCTGTTGCGCGGGCTCGGCTACGTGAACGTCACGCTGACGGGGCCGAAACCGGAGATCCTCGCCTCGTAGACTTCGCCTACCGACACCGGGCACACCGGGCCAAGGGCGCCCGTCAGTACGACGTCCCCGCTCCGCAACGGTTGGCCAGCGCGCGCCATGGCCCGCGCCAGCCAGAGTGCGGCACGGAGCGGGTGACCGAGACAAGCCGAGCCGCAGCCGATGGATGCGATCGCGCCGTTGCGGGTCATCGTCATGCCGCAGGCCCCGAGATCCACGTCGGTCAATCGTCGCGGCGATGCGCCGAGCACGTACCGCGCGCTCGAGCCGTTGTCTGCCACGGTATCGAGAATGCTGATCTTCCAATCCCGTATCCGGCTATCGACCACTTCGAGCGCAGCCACGGCATAAGCGGTCGATCGCATCAGCTCGCCGAGCGTGAGGTCTTCGCCAGCGAGATCGCGCTCGAGGACGAGCGCAATCTCGGCCTCAACGCGGGGCTGGATCAGCCGTGTCGTCGCGATCGCCTCTCCCGTCGGAACCTCCATATCCGCGAACAGGGCGCCATAGTCTGGCTGATCGACGCCAAGCTGCTGCTGCACGGCTTTCGACGTGAGGCCGATCTTGCGGCCAACCAATCGTCTCCCGCCTGCGATGCCCCGCCGGGTCACCTCGGACTGGACCGCGTAGGCAGCCTCGACGTTGCCCTCGCCGATCTCGCCTGCAATCGGATCGATCGGTTGCCGGGCCGATTCCGCCTGCTGCAAGCGTGTTGCGAGCCTGTCAACGACCGCGTTCATGGCCGATCCAGGAAGTCGGCGACCAGCGCGTTGAACTCGTCGGCCTTTTCCCACTGCGCCCAGTGACCGCATTTGGGATAGACGTGAAGCTGCGCGTTCGGCATGGTCTTGAGTAGAATGAAGGCAGAATCGAGTGGCACGACGCGATCGTCACGTCCCCAGACGATCAGTGTCCGGTGCTTCAGTCCGGCGAGATTCTCGCGCCAAATGTCGAGCGGCGGTCGCTTGAAGATGTCGATGACGTCATTGCGCATTGCGGCCTTCAATCGTTCCTCGAGCAATGCGTCCGTGATCGATTTCGAATCGAATACCAGGAGCTCGATGACGCCCCTCAACTTCTGCATCGAGGGTCCCTCGCCGCCGTGGAACATCGCCATGCGACGCAGGCCTTCCGTCGGCATCGGCGTAAAGATCGCCTGGCTGCCGCCCGTTCCCATCAGAACCAGACGATTGACCCGTTCAGGGGCGCGCAGCGCGACTGCGAGCGACGTCGCGCCGCCCAGCGAGTTGCCGACGAAGCTTGCCGTCTGAACGCCAATCGCATCCATGAAGGCGCGAACGAACTCGCCCATCGCCTCGAAGATCGGTCCGTCCTGCAACTTGCCTTCGGTTTCGCCGAAGCCGGGCAAGTCGACGACGATAACACGGCGCCCGGCCGCGAGCGGCTCCACATTCTTGCGGTAGTTGCTGAGGCCGGATGCGCCGGGCCCACCGCCGTGGATCAAGATCGTCGGCTCTCCGTGTCCTACATCGTGGTAACGCGTGCGGGTCCCCGCGACGTCGACAAACTTATCACTCAGGTCCACTCTCGATCTCCTACTGGTAAAGTTGCTCAGACCGGCGCGACGCCGGATTGAAGGTAGCCGTCTCGCAATTTCCGCTTGAATATCTTGCCGCTCACCTCGCGCGGCAGCGCGTCGTGGAAAACGAAGCGCTTTGGCACCTTGAAGCGCGCGAGACGCTGCTCGAGGAATACCTTAATGTCGGCCACCGCGGGCGTAGCGTCCTGCTCGGCTTCGATCGCTGCGATCAGGCTTTCGCCGAACTCCTCATCGGGGACGCCGAACACCGCGCAGTCCCGCACACCGGGACAATTGACCAGAACGCTCTCGATCTCGGCCGGGTAGATGTTGACCCCGCCCGAGATGACCATGTCCCGCCTGCGATCGCAGATGTAGAGGAAACCGTCGCCGTCGAGATAGCCGACATCTCCGCAGGTCACGAGCCCGGCGCGATCGACCTGCGCGCGCTGATCCGGACGGCCGTGATAGGTGAAATCCGAATAGGCTTCGGTGCGCAGGTAGATCTCGCCGATACCACCGGGAGCAACTTCGCTGCCGGCCTCGTCATAGATCCGCAGTTCAGTCCCCACCATCGGCCGGCCGACTGTACCGGGATGAGCAAGCCATTCCTCCGCGTTGCAGCCCACGGCGGCACCGGTCTCGGTCGCGCCATAGGTCTCGTGAATCACCGGCCCCCACCACTCGATCATCCCCCGCTTCACGTCCGGCGGGCAGGCCGCGCCGGTGTGCGTCACCCATCGGATCGACGACAGGTCGTAGCTCCGTCGCGTCGCGTTGCTGAGCCGCAGCAGCCGGACAAACATCGTCGGCACCATCGTCAGATGCGTGATCCGGTGCTGGGCGATGACACGCAGCAGATCGTCGGGATCGAAGCTCTGCTGGAGCACCGTCAGGTCGGCATGCTGGAAGGCCTGTCGCGCGAAGGCGCCAGGCGATGCGTGATAGAGTGGCCCGCAAACAAATGCCCGCATGCCATCCTCGATGCCGTAGATCTCGCGCAACAGCGCCGCGTTCTTCCCGATCTGCTCGGGCGTCATCGGCGCACGCCGAACACCCTTGGGACGTCCCGTCGTGCCTGAGGTGTAGATCATCGTTCCCCTGGGCGCGCGCGCAGGCTGCTTCCATCGTGCGCCCCTGTCACGGAACTCGGGCCACGCCTGTGCGTGAGGCGGTGAGGCCGACAGCGACGGAGTGCCCGCGGCTGGATCGTCGATGACGAATGTCGGCAGTTCGGCAGGAACGACGCGTTCGACCGCCGCGACCAAATCACGATGCCCGATCAGGACCCGCGGGGTGCAGTCGGCGAGAATGTAGGCGATTTCGTCGGCTTTGCCGTGCCAATTCAGTGGAACCACGTAAGCCCCGAGCAACGCGGCCGCATGCAGGATTTCGAAGTAGCAGGGGTCGTTTCGGATCAGCAACGCGATCGCGTCGCCTTCGCGGACGCCGACCTCCTCAAGAACAGTGGCGGCACGACTGCCCTGGTCGAGCAAAGTCTGGCGCGCAACATGGTGCTCCCCAATCACGATTGTGCTGTCATGCATCGCGCTCACTCCAGACAAACCGTCACCTCGGCGCGTGCCGGGGGCAGCAAAATGCTGTCGAGCAAGCCAAACTCCTCGTCCGTCAACGCGAGCGGAGTTGAAAACGTCAGCGCGTCCATGTGACCGCTGAGGACGGCCGGGTACCACCATTGAGCTCTGGTAACCGTATGACCTCGACCGCGGAACTCGATCGCGAGCGGCCCGGGTAAGCTCGCACCGTGACCGCTCTGATAGCCGTCTCCGATCGCGTAGACCTCGCATTCGAAGACGCCGGGAGCCCGACGCTGGACCGCAATCTCGATGTCGAGCAAACCGAATGCAGGATTGGTTGCATCGCCATTCTGGTAGAAATAGACGAACGGTATCCGTCCGTATTTGCTTGTGCCCCTCGCCGCGTCCGAAGGCACCTGCGCATCGCTGCGGCCAGGCGTTCGCGGCGGGATGGGACCGAGCAGGCACATCTGAGGCAGTGAGCGGCAATCAGCCATGGGATGGCCTCGCCTGTCCGCCCGTCGCTTGCGCCACTGCAAGTCCGAGCGGCTCCACGTCGTATCGCCGGCCGAGGAAGCCAAAGGAATTTTCCGCGAGCACCGCATCACTGCTCAGCGCGCGCTTTGCCAACGCGCCCGGCTGTTTCTGTCGTATTGCAAAGGGGTAGTCCGATCCGACAACGATGCGGCCCTCGCCCACCGCATTGCCAAGGAATGACAATGAAACCGAATCGTAGAGGATGCTGTCGTACCAGAATTGCCGGGCAAGCTTCGAAGGCGCCCGCGTCATCTTGCCTTTCGCGCCGAGCGACCAGCCAAAATCCATCCGCGGCAGAATCCACGGCAGCGCTCCCCCGCCATGGCTGAGCAGGATCCGTAGCCGCGGAAATATCTCGGGGACGCCAGCCGCGAGCAGCGATACGGCAGCAAGCGCCGTTTCGAGCGGAAACACCGCCGTCGCAGCGAACTCTGGGCTGCCGCCCACGCGATCCATGCCGGCCGGATGCAGCGGATGCACAAAGATGCCGAGGCCGAGCGATTGAGCCGCTTCGTACACCGGAAACAGGCGCTCGCTGCCAAGCGCCACACCGTCGATGTGCGTACCGATCTCGATCCCAGCCAGGCCGAGCGCTCTGACCTTCTCGAGCTGCCGGACGGCGCGCGCCACATCCTGCATGCACACCATCCCGATGCCGGCGAAGTTGCGTGGCGCGTACGCGATCATGGCCGCGATCTGGTCGTTCATGACCTCCGCGAGGTATTCCGCATCGTCAGCGGGCAGCCAATGCGACAACAGTTCGGGCATCGGCGAGAGCACCTGCATGTCGGTGCCATCCTCGGCCATGTCTGCAAGGCGTCGCTCGACATCCCACGATCTCGTATCGATCTTTCGGAACACCTTGCCGGCGATCATCACCGCGGCCTGATCCCCCATCGAATGATCGACGCTTGGCCAGCGCACGTCCCGCCTCGGGTCCGCGGCCAGCCGCGGAGGCACAATATGCGTGTGAATATCAATCACCGTGCCCAATGCGCTCTCCCTGTCGCTCTATTGCGAGCTTCTTTGCGTGAACGCTGCCTGCGCTCGCGCGCGCCGCAGAATTCACTTTACAAACAGGAATGATTGTTTTTATTGTCGCTGTCAAGACGCCTCGGAGCGTCGTGATGGCGCAGCACGGAAAAGCCGCGCCAAGGGAGCGAATGACGTTGAACCCTCAGCAAGCGCGCATCGTGATCGTTGGCGCCGGACAGGCAGGCGCCCGGGCCGCCGAGGCATTGCGCGCGGCCGGCCATCGCGGGTCGATCACCCTCGTTGGCGAGGAAGAGCACCCTCCCTACGAACGCCCGCAATTGTCGAAAGCCATTTTGATCGACCGGGTCCCTAATCCGACACTGATCCGGCAGAGTCCGGAGTGGAATGAACTCGATGTCGCACTGCTCACGTCGTCGCGCGTGGTGGCAGCCGATGGGCAGAAACGCATCGTCGGCCTTGCGAACGGACAGGAATTGGCATTCGACTGCCTGCTGCTCACGACCGGGACCCGCGTGCGGCGCTTGATTGAACTCGACAATGCTCCATTCTCGGTCCGCTACCTGCGCGGCATGGGCGACGCGCTCGCGCTGCGCGAGGAGTTGCAGCCCGGGCGCAGGGTCGCGCTGGTTGGCGGCGGGGTCGTCGGCCTCGAAGTCGCGTCGGCCGCGATAGGGCGCGGCTGTCTCGTCACGATCGTCGAGAAAGCCGACCGGCTGCTGCCTCAAATCGGCTCCGCGTCGCTTGGCCGATATCTTCAGCATCTGCATGCGTCGCGAGACGCCGAGATCATTTGTGGCGGCTCAGTCAGGCAGGCGACATCTCGCGGATTGGAGCTCGGCGACGGTCGCTTCATTCCGGCCGATCTTGCTTTGGTCGGCGTCGGCGTCGAACCAGTCACCGAGCTTGCGCGTCAATTGGGCCTCGATGCCGAACGCGGCGTCCGCGTCACGTCGACCGGCGCAACCGCCGCGGATGGCATTTTTGCCGCTGGTGACGTCGCCGAGCAGTGGAGCCGAAGTCACGACCGCTGGATGCGCGTCGAGAACTGGGCCAACGCGCAGAACCAGGCGATCGCCACCGCAAAATCCATGGCTGGCGTCAGTACCGCCTATGATGCCCCGCCCTGGTTCTGGTCCGACCAGTACGACGCCAACATCCAGGTGGTCGGCAATCCGGCCGGCGGAGACGAGATCGTCAGGGGAGACGTTGCGGCTGGATGCTTCGTCAGCATCAGCGTCCGTGACGGCGAAGTCATCGGCGGCATCACCGTCAATTCCGCGCGAGACATGGCGGTGCTGCGCCGCCTCGTCGCCTCGCGCAAGCCCGTTCGAAAAAGCGACCTGGAAAATCCTGCATTCGAACTGAAGCGCTCACTCGCCGCCTAGGGAAGAGGACCCCAATGAACGCACAACACCAGCCCGCACTGCTCGTCGATCCGGCACAGCGCATTTTCAAGGTGGCGCGACGCAACTTCGTTGACCCCGAGATCTTCAGGGCCGAAAAGGAAATGATCTTCGACCGCTCGTGGCTCTACCTCGGGCATTCGTCCGAACTGCCGAAGCCGGGTGACTTCATCACCCGCAAGGTTGCCGGCCGCGGCGTCTTGTTTACCCGGGACAGCAAGGGCCAATTGCGCGCCCTGCTCAATACTTGCCCACACCGTGGCGCCCAGGTGTGCCGCGAGCGCAAGGGCAACGCCAAGTCGTTCCAGTGCTTCTACCACGGCTGGGTGTTCGGCGCAGACGGCAAGCTGCGCAGTCAGCCCGGTGAAGCCTCCTACCCCGAGGGCTTCAAAGGCCGCGACACCTCGAACATGCAGCCGGTGCCGCGGTTCGAAACCTATCGCGACTTCAACTTCATCTCGTTCGACAGCAACATCGTTCCGCTCGTCGACTATCTCGCCGGCGCCAAAGAATTCCTCGACGTCATCTGCGATCAGACCGATGCGGGAATGTCGATCGTCGCCGGAAGCCAAGAATATTCGATCCGGGCGAACTGGAAGCTGCTCACCGAGAACAGTATCGACGGCTATCATGCCGCAACCACCCATGCGACGTATTTCGACATCCTGATGAGCTCGACCGATAATCTTGCTGGCGGCATGGGCGGTGGCGGTTACGGATACGATCTCGGCAACGGCCACGCCGTGCTCGAATACGGCGCCCCATGGGGACGCCCGGTTGCGCAATGGATTCCCGGATGGGGTGAAGCCGGAAAATCGGAGATCGACCAACTCTACGACAACCTCGTCAAGCGCCACGGCCAGGAACGCGCCGATCGGATCGCGCGCAAGAACCGCAATCTGTTCATTTTTCCGAACCTTGTCGTCAACGACATCATGGCGCTGACTGTGCGCACCTATTTCCCGGTGGCCCCCGACTACATGGTCATCAACGCTTGGGCGCTTGCGCCAAACGATGAATCGGCGTGGGCGCGGAAGTATCGTCTCAACAACTTCCTGGAATTCTTGGGCCCTGGCGGTTTCGCGACACCTGACGACGCCGAGGCGCTGGAACATTGCCAGCGCGGCTTCGAGAACTCCAAGGAAGCCCTCTGGAACGACATCTCGAAGGGAATGGGCAAGGACAAGGCGCATCACGACGACGAGTTGCAGATGCGGGCATTCTGGACTCAGTGGAACAAGCAGATGTTCCCTGCCCCGGCATCCGGCATCAAAGGCGTCGCGGCCTGAGGAGGACAACATGCAATCCCTGAGCCGAACCGAAGTGGAAGACTTCCTGTTCAACGAGGCCGAGTTGCTCGATCAATGGCGTCTGCCGGAGTGGCTCACGCTGTTCACGGACGATGCGAAATATGAAGTACCCTGCACCGATCTGCCAGCCGACGCCTCGTCGGAGAGCAACCTGTTCTACATCGCGGACGATCGCGTCCGGCTCGGCGAGCGGGTCAAGCGGCTGATGAAACGCACGGCGCACGCGGAGTTTCCGCATTCGAAGACAAGCCGTATCGTCGGCAACGTCCGGATCCAGGCAAGACGCGAGGACGAGATTGACGTCAGTTGCGTTTTCCAGACCCTGCGGACCAAGGATGGCGTTACCGATCTCTACTTCGGAACCAGCAGATATCGGCTGGCGGTCGACGGCGAGGGCCTCCGCATCCGGGAAAAGCGCTGCCTCCTCGCCGGTGACGGACTGCGCCCGAGCGGTCGCATCAGCATCGTGCTCTGACGGGTAAAATTACATGGCTTTACGGTTCGAAGGACAATCAATCGTGGTGACCGGCGCTGCCAGCGGCATTGGCGCAGTCATCGCCCGCCATTTCGCCGACGCCGGAGCCAAGCTCGTGCTTTCGGATATCGACGAGGGACGCCTCGGCGCCGTTGCGGATGACATCGCCGCGAGCGGCGCCGGGCGGCCAATCATGAAAGCCGGCGACCTGTCCCGGGAAGACGTCGCACGCGGCGTGATCAAGTCGGCGGTGGATAATTTCGGGGGTCTCGACATTCTGGTCAACAACGCCGGCGGTGGGATCATCAAGCCGTTTCTGGACCACACGCCCGACACGTTACGAACGACGATCGATCGCAATCTCTGGACCGCGCTGTGGTGCACCTGGCACGCCGTTCCGGTCATGAAAGCCCGGGGCTATGGACGCATCGTCAACATCGGCGCCGATTCGGTCCGCAACGGACTTTGGGATCACGCGGCCTATAATGCCGCCAAAGGCGGCGTGCATGCGATGGCGACCGGATTGGCGCGCGAGTTTGCCAAGGACGGCATCACCGTGAACGTCGTCGCCCCCTGTATCGTCGACACGCCCCAGGTGCGGGAGGCCACCCTCAGGGCGCCGAAGGCGTTGCAACGCTTCGTTGACGTTGTACCGATGGGGCGCGCAGCCGAGATGGACGAGGTGGCCTCGATGGTATGTTATCTCGCGTCGAAAGAGGCCTCGTTCGTCACCGGACAGGTCATCAGCGTCAACGGCGGAAGCACCATGCTATGACGACCACGATCAATGGTGTCCTCGTTGGCACGGTTCAGGACTTTCCGGAAGGTGAAATTCGTCCCGCGGCGATGCCCGACGGCACCAATCTTGCCATCTACAATGTGGAAGGAACGATCTACGCGACGGCGGACCTGTGCACCCATGGCGAGGCTTCGTTGTCCGAAGAGGGTATTCTGGCCGGAAACATCGTCGAATGTCCCTGGCATTTTGGTACATTCGACGTCACAAGCGGCGCGCCGACCGGCATGCCGTGTACGGTTCCGTTGAAGACCTTTCCGGTCAGGGTGATAGCAGGCAGCGTCTATGTCGAATTCTGACGACCCCAAGCCCAGGACCCGGCGTGCCGCCGGCACGTCGCGGGGGCCCGCAACCCGACAGAAACTGAGATCGCGCCGCGACAGCACGGCGGAGCCGACATACGCGCCGCGGCGAACCCAGGCAGAGCGCAGCGAGACCACGCGCAAGCAGCTCATGGACGCAGCCGTCAAGCTGATCCGCCAGAACGGCTTCGGCGGCCTGCGAACCGTGGAGGTCGCCGACCTCGCCGGCGTTTCGCGCGGCGCGCTGATGCACCATTTCCCAAGCAAGCACGAGCTTGTGGTCGCCGTGCTGACCTACGTCAACGAAATTACGTTCACCCAGAGTACACGCCGTGCGCAATCGGCGCGACACGATGGCGGCGATCCGATCGACAGTATCATCAAGGACGCCCAGGACTTCTTCTTCGGCGACTACTTCTTCATCGAGCTCGCCATCGGCATGAGCGACGAAAGCACGCGGCGGCTCAAACGAGAGACCCAGCAATTTGCCCGGCAGACCCGCTTCTCGATCGAGGCAACCTGGCTCGACACGCTTATATCGTCGGGAATCCCGGAACAGCTCGCCAGGGACGTGCTTGCGCTCACGCTGAGCGTGGTTCGCGGCTTCTCGGTCAGAATGCTCATCGAGAATGATCCCGAGCACTTCTCGCGCCTGCTCGCGGTCTGGCGCAAGATCGTGCGGCAGCACATCGAGGATTCGATCCCCAAGCAGCTGAGAAGGCGGACATGACGGGACTAAATTCAGCTGACGGAGGTCCCCAAGGCCCTTTGATCGCGCTCTGCTACGTCAGACTCGCGGTCCGTGAGCCGCTCTCGGCGGCCGCCTTCGCAACCGACATTCTGGGCTTGCAGCCGGTGCCCGACAAACAGGCCCTGCTGTTTCGCTCGGACGATCGTTATCACTCGCTGTCGCTGGTGCCGGCGCCGACGGTGGCGTCGTCAATCGGGATCGAGATATCAGACGAAGCCGCTCTCGAGCGCATTGAACATGCGCTGCAGAAGGACGGTTTCGCCGTCCGCCGGAGCAGTCGGGACGAATGCAAGCAGCGGTTTGTGCGCGACACTCTCATCGCGCAAGACGCCAGTGGCAACGAGATCGACTTGGTGTTGCGCCCGGCGCAAAGCGGCCGACGCTATTTTCCAAGCCGCGACGCGGGCATCACTGGACTACAGGGCGTGGGGCTACGCAGCTCACAGTTGCGGGATGACCAGCGATTCTGGACGTCAATCCTAGGCGCCCGGATCAGTGACTGGGCTGGCGACATCACATATCTGAGGATCGACCAAAAGCACCACCGCATCGCGCTCTATCCATCCGACCGCCCAGGAATTCTCTATGTAAGCTACGGCGTCGAGAGCCTGGATGCGATCATGCAGAGCCACTATTTCGTGCAGGATCGTCAGATCAGGATCCTGCACGGTCCCGGACGCGAGCCCGCGTCGGGACAGATCTTTCTGAGGTTTGAGGGACCCGAGGGACACGTCTTCTCGTACAGCCACGGCCTCAACGACGTCGAACCCGATCATCGCCCCCGGCAGTTTTCCACCCATCCTGACTCGCTCTGCGAGTGGGGCAGCCAATGCCAGGGCATCCCGGAACTGCAGCCAGCCGCCACTGATCAACGCTGAAGACGACGGAGCGCCAGATGATTGAATTGCGAGATCTCGCTTATGTGCGGCTGGGCGCCTCCAACCTCGAGGATGCGCAGAGTTTCGCGACCAGGAGCCTCGGCCTGCAAATTGGCGAGCAGGCGAAGACGGCGCTCTATTTGCGATCCGACGACCGCGCTCATACGCTCTGCTATTTCGAAGGCGATCCGCGGGACCAGACGGTCGCCTTCGAGGTCACCGATGAGGACAAGCTCAACGCCGCCGGCGCGACGCTCGACGCTCTCGGCCATGCCGTCCACGCCGGCACGCCGGACGAGTGTATGCTCCGCAAGGTCAAGGCCTTCATCGGCTTCAAGGATCCGACCGGCAACCAGATCGAACTGGTCGTGCGGCCCGAGCGCAGCGGCAAGCGATATTTTGCCACCCGCGATGCCGGAATTACCGGCTTCAGCCATGTAGGTCTGTTTACCACCGATCCGCTGCGGGACGAGCGGTTCTGGACCCAGGTCTGCAACGCACGGGTCAGCGACCGCATCGGCGACATCGCACTCATGCGGGTCAATGCTATCCACCACACCGTGGCCCTGGCACCAGGACGGGGGCCAGGCGTTCAGCACATCAACCATCAGGTCGAGAGCAACGACGATGTATTGCGCTCGTACTACCATTTGTCCGGTCAGCGCGTCCCGATCGTCTTCGGTCCCGGTCGTCACCCGACGTCCGGCGCGCGCTTTCTGTATTTCCAAGGTCCGGACGGCATGGTTTTTGAGTATTCCGTCGGCGTCGACGAAATCGAGGATGAGGAAACCCATAGGCCCCGACAGTTCGGCTTCGAACCATCAAGCCTTTGCATGTGGGGCGCGAAATCAGCGCGTCCACGTTAGCTCGTCCGGCAGCAACGACACCGCATCAGCGCCCCCGATCACCTCGGAAAGCCCATTCACGTTGGCCGTAGCGAGATTCTCCTGGACCTCCCGGCGCACACGTCATGCACACGCCGCCTTCTGACCACTTGGAAAACTTGAACTCTCTGTCCAATCCATCATGGGCCAGTTGGGGCTGGCTCCAGCTACCGATCTCCAATTCGATCCAATCAGAGATAGTGTCATCTCACCAATGACTGAACAGAAGACCGCCCGTTCATCCCTGCCCGCGACCGATCACACCGCCGCAGGTTCAAATCGTGGAGGTGCGATCACCGATCGCCGACATTCGGTGCAGGTGGCGATCAAACCGAGGTTTTTCGTCTCTTTTCGCGCCCAGCGCACGCAAATAGCGAGGTCCTCTGGCAACCGACCCGGTTTCTAGCTGTAGAAGATGCCACCGTCGACGTTAAGGGCTTGGCCGGTCACAAACGCAGAATCATCTGAAGCAAAAAACGCCACGGGACCGACAACATCCTCCGGCTGCCCGAGCCGGTGCAGGTCCGTGACCTTCTCGAAATAGGCGACCCGCTCCGGATCGCGGAGATTGTTGAGCCCCATCTCCGTCACGATGATGCCCGGACATACGGCATTGACCGTAATGCCGTGGCCTCCGAACTCCATGGAAGAAACCCGCGTAAAGCCGACCACGGCCGACTTCGATGCAGCGTAGTGGGACTGCCCTGGACCGCCGGTTCGGGCGGCGAGCGAAGCGATGTTCACGATTCGCCCGTATCGACGTTCCTTCATGTGCGCTACGACAGCCTGGGTCATCTGGAAAACGCCACGCGTGTTTACGGCAAATGTCTGATCCCACGTCTCCGGCGTCAGCTCGTCGATAGTCGCCAACCTGAGTATCCCTGCATTGTTGACGAGGACGTCGATATGCCCGAGACCTCGCACGGCTTCAGCCACAGCCCGCCTGCAATTGCTGATATCGCTGACGTCGCCCAACACCGGGATGCAACGGCCACCAAGTCCCCTGATCTCTGCAACTGTCTCCAGGAGGACCTTCTCCTGCGCTGCTATGTCGTTCAACGCCAGATCGTAGCCGCGCCTGGCAAGGCCAATGGCAATCGCGCGACCAATTCCGCGGCTTGCTCCCGTCACGACCGCATGTCGGGCCATATTGTGTTCTCCCCTGTTGTTCGGATGACGTCTTTTGATATTGTGAAACTACAAGCGACCAGCGTTACGAACCGGTAGCGTATTCATCGCCCTTACCGTGTCTTCGAACGATGCGAGATTGGCGCCGGAGCCAAGACCCGTTGCGACGATCGCCGCCGTTGCAGTCGCAAGCTTCGCACAGTCCAGCAGATCCCAGTTGCGGACCAGACCGGCAATGAAGCCGCCCGTGTAGGAATCGCCGCATCCCGACGTATCGCGTACCGCGACCTCGAAAGCGGGCACTGTGAAGTGACGACCGTCGCGTGTCATCACGAGCGATCCGTCGGCCCCAAGTGAGATCGCGCAAGCCCCTGCTCCCTTGTCGATGAAGAACCGCGCACAAGCCGCGGGATCGTCGGTTCCGACCATGGCCTTGGTCTCATCGATGCTCGGCATGAAGAAGTCGACAAAGGGCAGCAATGGCTCGACCAGCGCGAGCGTCTCGCTTCGCGCCTGGATGAGGTCGAGCGTCGTTGTACACCCGACCTCTTTTGCATCCCGGAGCAAGGATACGGAGGGCGCTCCGTCCATCGAGAGCAGAGAGCCAACCCCGCCGAGATGCAAAATCCTGCTTTGACAGGCGATCTTTTGCGTTTCGGGTGCGATACGCCAGCGGGCGGAAGCCCCCCGTGCATGCATGACCGGACGCGAGCCATCGGGCCGGATCGGCAAGATCGTGGCCGACGTCGGACAGTCGGCCATTCGTTCCATCACGGAAGTATCGATGCCTTCGCGTTCCAACGCGCTCAGCATCCAGTCAGCTTTCTCGTCGGAGCCAACCGCACCCACCGCGAGCGCCTTCAGACCGAGACGCGCACAGGGGACGACCGTCCCGCCGGCGGTTCCGGCGACCGCGAGCCGAATTTCTTCGATCAGCAACCTGCCGCCACCAGGCGGAATTTCGGTAACTGGCACCCCCAATATGTCCAGAATGTACGTACCGCAGACGCTGACGTCGTGAGTGTGAGCCATGAGTTTCTCGCAGGAAAGTGGTTTGACCGGAATCTAGCTTGACCGCTGGGGACTCTTGGGCGCGCCGTCGCTATCGCGCAGGCCGTACTGCCCCCATCGCCTCAAGATGCTGTCGATCTCCTCGTCCGGCAGGAGCGGAGGAGAGCCAAGTTGAAGACAACCGTGGTACTGCTTGGCGAGCACTTCGACCTCCACCGCGAGCCACATGGCCTTGCGCAGGTTGGGACCTATGGCAATCAGCCCGTGATGCGCGAGCAGGCAGGCGCGCCGAAAGCGAAGCGCGTTCAGGGCCGCCTGCGAAAGCTCGGCCGTGCCGTATTGAGCGTAGGGCGCACACGGGATGTCGTTACCGCCGGCAGCGGCGATCATGTAGTGAATTGCGGGGATCGAGCGGTTCATGATCGCGATGATCGTGCAGAAGATCGGGTGCGCGTGAACGACAGCGCCGACCTCCGGCTTCGATTTCAGGATGTCGAGATGAAAGCGCCATTCCGTTGACGGAACGCTGCCTGCCGACGCGGACCATGACCCGTCCCACTTCATGGCCACGATGTCCTCGGGCTTCATGCGGTCGTATGGAAGGCCGGACGGCGTGAGCAGGATGCCCTCGTCGGTTCGAACGCTGATGTTTCCTGAGGTGCCCTGGTTGATACCTTGCGCCGCCATCTCACGACACGCATCGATGATGGACTGACGAAGTTCGAGTTCAGCATCACGGTTGGTCATCTGCGGAATCCTCCGGCCGCGTATACATAGATTCTGCCAAGATGCCGGCCGGCGGCAGTTCTCTCGGCGCAGGTCATGCGCTGCCCCCACGTCGCGTTCATGTCCTCGCTCCGAGCTGAACCTTTCGGTCGACCAGTAGCCACGTGGTTCGCGCGACGGCCAACACATCCTGCTCCGGACTCAGCAAGGCGCTCTCGGCAAAGAGCTTGCGCCCCTCTCGCCCGGTCGGCCAAGCCGCCACCACACAGCGATCCCCAGGACGTAGCCGGTGATCGATCCGCGCGGCCATGCGCCCGAGCAGGACGGTTTCGTTACCGTTCAACCCCAAGTGACCTGCGCCCACGCTGCAATAACCCGTCGGGCAATCGAGCGCGGCCCAAACGAATTCGGACGCGACATAGCCATCCGCGTCGGCAAGGCTGCCATGAGGGACCCAGGAAGCCGCGAACACGGCGGGTCTCCCCGAGATCGGCGTCTGCAACGGACCTGCGAAGATCCGAAGACCGTCGCCATGGGCACGCGCGGGGCCGCAGACGAAGCATGTCGGGAGGTTATGGGTCCGTTCATCGTACGGCGTTCTGCCGACCGCCTCTTCAGCCGCTTCGTAGCTCACCCTGGGAACGTCCGGAGCATCAATCCTCACGGCACGCGCCGTCGCCAGCAGCCTGTCCTCCTCGCGCAGTTCGACGTCGCCGTCAGTCCCCATCAGGACATCGAGCGACCGCTCCAGCGGTGGCGGCGCATGCAAGGTCACTTCGGCATCTCCGGCAACGTGCTTTGCGAGACATCCGCAGACATAGCCTCCGTTGCCGGAATTAGGCGGACCTCGGAAGCGACTGTCTATGACAAGCGACACCATTGGATTCCTTGCCCGAAGCGTTCAGCGACCCAACGCAAAGAACTCGTCGTTCGGACGCATGCTGGTGACGTTGGCAAGACGGTTCGACATGCCGAAGAATGCCGCAATCGCCGCGATGTCCCATGCATCATCCTCCGTGAATCCGTGAGCCTTCAGATCCTGGATGTCGGCGTCGCCCACTTCATAGGCTCGCGCCGAGACCTTCATCGCGAAATCGAGCATCGCCCTTTGTCGCTCGGTAATATCGGCCTTGCGATAATTGACGGCGACCTGGTCCGCGATCAGCGGGTTCTTCGCTCGTACGCGCAGGATCGCGCCGTGCGCGACCACGCAATACTGACATTGATTGACGCTGCTCGTCGCCACGACGATCATCTCACGCTCGGCCTTGGTTATCGGACCGGGCTTGTCCATGAGGGCGTCGTGATAGGCGAAGAATGCCCGAAACTCGTCGGGACGATGCGCGAGCGTCAGGAAAACGTTGGGCACGAAACCGGACTTTTCCTGAACCGCCGCTATCCGCGCGCGAATATCCTCGGGGAGCGTAGCGATGTCGGGGACAGGAAAGCGGCTGATGGCCGGCGCTGACATGTTGTGAAGCTCCTCTTATATTGCCGCGAGCGCGACGAGCGTTTCTTGATATGCTTCAAACGCATCGCGCCGGTCGGGCGCATACGGCTCGACCCTGACAAGGCAGGTGTGGGCCGAACAGCCCTGGCCGAATTGGGACGTGCCGATGTCGAGCGTGAGCACGTTCGGATTGCCGGCGACCTCCAGCCCGCTATTGCCGGCCGGCGTGAACCACGCACCGGTTGGGAGCACCAGCACACCCTGACGGACCTTGTCGGTGACCTCTGCGGTCGCAAGGCATTCTCCCCGGCCGTTCCAGATGCGTATCGTCTGGCCGTCCTCGACGCCGAGAGCGGCTGCGTCATCTGGATGAACGCGCGCCTGTTCTCGGCCGTTGCGCTTCATGGCTCGGCTCGATGCACCCGTTTCGAGCTGGCTGTGAAGACGGCCGGCCGGCTGGTGCGAGATGAGGTGCATTTGGCCGGTATCGGCAACGTTGCCGAGCCATTCAGCCGGTTCGATCCAGGCGGGATGCGAGCGGCAGTCGGCGTAGTCCAGCTTGGCCAGGGTTTCGCTGCCGAGCACGATCTTCCCACTTTCCGTCTTGAGCGCGTGCTCGTCCGGCTTCTTGCGGAAATCGGCCAGGAACGTGTGCTCGGCCTTGACCGGGCAGCGGGCGTAGCCGGCTTCCCAGAAAACATCGAAATCCGGCATCGGAAAGCCGAAGCGCTCCGACGCGTCGCTGCGGCAGGCTTCGTAGAGATGCCGAAGCCAGCCCATCTCGTCACGGCCTTCATTGAAGCGATCGGCCACCCCGAGCTTGCCTGCGATCTCGTTGAATATCTCGAAGTCCGAACGGGCCTCGCCCAGCGGCTCGATCGCCTTTTTCATCGCCAGGATGAAGTCGGAGCGCCTGTTGCCGGCAAGATCGTTCCGCTCGATCGACGTGGTCGCCGGCAGCACGATGTCGGCCCGCTGCGCTGTCGCCGTGAACATCGGGTCCTGTACGACAATGGTTTCGGGCCTCGTCCAGGCTTCCGACAAGCGATTGAGGTCCTGATGATGATGGTAGGGATTGCCGCCAGCCCAATAGACCAGCCTCGTATCTGGATAGGAGCGGATCGTTCCTTCGTAGCTGAATGGCCTGCCGGGATTGAGCAGCATATCGCTGATCCGGGCGACCGGAATGAAGCTGTCTATCGGCCTCGTCAGTTGCGAGACCGCCGGCGACTTGCTGACGTTGAACGGCGCCCCCACGCCTCCCAGAGAAGCGTATCCGTAGCCCACCCCGCCGCCCGGCAATCCGATCTGGCCGACGATCGACGCAAGCCCGAGCGCAGCCCAAAACGGTTGCTCCCCGTGGTGGGCCCGTTGCAGACTCCAGCTCACGGTCAGCATGCTCCGCGTGCCGACCAAACGGCTTGCGAGCGTGGCGATCTTGCCCGCGTCGAGGCCGCAGATGCTCGCGGCCCACGCAGCCTCCTTGCGTCCGCCATCCGCCTCGCCCTCGAGATAGCGAACAAACTGATCCGCACCGCTGGTGCAGCGGGCGAGGAAGTCCCGGTCGTGCCGGCCGGCCTTCACGATCTCGCCCGCAAGGCCGAGCATCAGTGCAGTGTCGGTGTTCGGGCGGATCGGCCACCACTCCGCGTTGACCCAGTCGGGCAGATCGTCCTTCAGCGGCGAGACATGAATGACCTTGACGCCGCGCTCGACGATCTGTCGGAGATAGGTTTCAAGCCGGTGGCTGCCGATTCCTCCGGCCTCGTTTTGCGCGGTTCGAGGCGACAGGGCGCCGAACACCACCAGCGTCTCGGTGTGCTGCGCGATGGTGTCGAGCGTATTGGCTCGGCCGCCGCACGCGTCATCGCTACCCAGCGTGTGCCGCAAGATTACGGGACCTGCCGCGATGGAATATGTGTCGACATGTCTCGTGAAGCCGCCAACCAGGTTGAGCATGCGCTTCAGAAGCGATGAGGCATGGTGCAGGCGGCCCGAGTTTGTCCAACCATAGGAGCCCGCAAATATCGACGCATTGCCGAAGGTGCCGGCCGCGCGGCGGACTTCTTCTGCAACCAGCGTCGTTGCCTCGTCCCAGCTGACTGGCACGAACTTTTCCCGGCCGCGTCCCCGGCGATCGCTCCTCTCGCGCTTGTCCAGCCAGCCGGAACGGACCATCGGTCGCAGCACGCGGCGCTCCGGGTTCGCCCATTCGGTGATCGAATGGATGATCGGGGAAGGCGCCGGATCGTGCGCGAACGGCTCCACGCCTATGATGCGACCGTCCTCGACGAGAATTATGTACGCGCCCCAATGGCTGCAATGCGGTACCCGCGCAATCCTGCTCATGCGTCAACCGCCCCAAGATCGCGCCGCATCTGCGCGGCGAATTCGGGATAGGTCTCGGCGAGTTCGTCGAACACGCGGCCGCGGAGCAGCTCCAGCGTCGATCCATCGGGCAAGGCGGTCTGCCGCGGCTCGGCGTCGTGCTCGAACCGAAAGCCAGTCGCCTCCTTGATTTCCGCAAGATCGTGCCCGGGATGCACACTCTCCAGCGCAAAGCCAGGCCGCGCCTTGTCGAACCGGAAGAGTCCCTTGCCGGTCAGGAGGGCGATGGGACCGCCGCTGCGGAAAACTCCCTCCTGACTGATACCGGGGGCACTGATGAAGTCCACCTTCTCGACGAACACGCGCGGCGTGTGCTCCTCCCGAAACAGGATCACCCGCGGCACGACGAAGTAGAGATAGGCGGATCCGAATGAGCCGGGCCAGCGCACGCTCGAATGCGGATAATCGCCCGTTCCGACGAGATTCACGTTGCCGAGGCCGTCGATCTGACCCCCACCGAGAAAGAACGCGTCGATCCGGCCCTGACCGGCGCAATCGAACAGTTCCGCCGAACCGTTGGTGAAGAAATTGTGCTCGACAGAACCGAGGATGGAAATGCGTGGGCCGAGGGCACCGCCCGCTTCCTTGACCGCACGCAGGAGCATCGCGCCAGCGGCGGGAATCGGAGAGGACGCCCCGACGGCAACATGCCTGACACCGTCGAGCAGCCGCGCGATCGTGCAGATCAGCACTTCGCGAGGGAGAACCTCGGCCATCACGCAGGCTCCATCTGCACCTGGGCCATATAGGCAGCGAAGCCGTCGGCGGTCCGCGCGGCCTTCGCATAGCGGGCGATCTCCGCACCGTCGGATGGGTACTCGCCCCATAAACCGTAGGGCCACGCGCCATTTGGAGCGCGCGCGACCGCCGTGACGTAGAGTGCCGGCAGCACACCGGCAGCGCTCATCTCATCCGCAAGCAGGCTTTCCTCGACCACCCGCTCCACCGTGACGAGAACGATGCGCGAGGCGTAAGCCATTGCGGCAAGCTCGCGGCGCCGCCCGATCCAGACGTTGCCGAAGCGATCAGCCATCGGCACGTGGAAGATCGTGACGTCGGGCTGGATGGCCGGAATCAGCACGATCGGGTCGCCTCCGTCCGCCAGCGGATTGTCGACGACGCGCCAATCGTCGCGATGGCGGAGCAGATCCGTTCCGATCAGCCCCCGAAGCGGCATGAAGGGACTGCCCTTCTGCGCCGCCATCAGGCCGGCATGGATGGCAGGACACGTCGCGTCCTTCAGTCGAACTGCGCCTTCCTTGACGGCAGCGTTGAACCGGGGCGCTCCACCCGCTTCGCCCAGCGAGACGGCGCTGGTCTCCACCGACCGGACCAGACCCGCACCGACAAGCTGGTCGACCTGCAATCCGCCGGTCGGCACGCAGACGAGATCGAGATTGCCCGCGCCATGCTCGATGATCGCCCGCGTCATGGTCATGGAGACGCCGGCGTAGTCGACCGGCAGCGCGACCCGCATGCCCGGCTCGATGTGCTTCGCCATTACGCGGGGCTCGCTCAACACCATCATCCTCCCAACGTGTTCTATATTGTAGAACACTATTCTAAATTTATGTTAGGCGGATTTGGACGGCACTGTCAATCTGGCTTCGCCGGCGAGGTCTTTGTTTGCAGAGGTTCGCGCTTGCGCAACCGATCGCAGCGGCGCGCCATTGCGCCGCGATCGGTCGGCTCGACTTGACAAGACGACGCGCCGCGCCAACAATAATTGGAATAACGTTCTACATTATAGAACAACTGGGAGGGGAGAAGAGATGGGTGAGCCCGCGGCTCTGCGCGCAACGCGCTCCGGCGATGCGAACGTTCGGACGTCGCCGACCGGCCGCCTCCGGGAACGTGACGCCATCGGTTCGAGCATCGCCGTTCGCGAAGCGGTGAAAAGATACGACAGCTTCCATGCCGTCGACCGGATCAGCATCGACATCGAGCCGGGCGAATTCATCACGCTTCTTGGCCCGTCCGGCAGCGGAAAGACGACGCTGCTCAACCTCGTGGCCGGATTCCAGAGCCTCGATAGCGGCGAAATCCTCGTCGACGGAAAGCCGGTCCACAATGTGCCCACGCACAAGCGCGGCTTCGGCATGGTCTTCCAGAGCTACGCGCTCTTTCCGAACATGACGGTGAGCCAGAACGTGGCGTTTCCACTTCGCATGGCGGGCGTCGATCGAGCGACCGCGGAGCGACGCGTCGCCGAAACGCTCGAGATCATGCGGCTGACGGAGCATGCGGCGAAATCCCCCTCCCAGATGTCGGGGGGACAGCAACAGCGCGTCGCCATCGCCCGCGCCATCGTCAGGAGGCCCAAGGTCGTGCTGATGGACGAACCCCTCAGCGCCCTGGACAGGCGGTTGCGCGAGTCGATCCAGATCGAAATCCGCGACCTTCATCAGACCATCGGCAGCACGATCCTGTTCGTCACGCATGACCAGGGAGAGGCGCTGACCATGAGCGACCGTATTGCGGTGCTCAACGCCGGCCGGATCGTCCAAATCGGCCGTCCGCTGGAGATCTATCGACATCCCACCGATCGTTTCGTCGCCTCGTTCGTCGGCGAGAGCAATCTGATCGATGCGGACATTCTCCAAAAGCGCGGATCGACGCTGACGATGAAGAACCGCACGGGATATGTCTTCTGCGCGGAAAGCCGCGTCACGATCGACGTTGGACGCGCGACAGTGCTGGTACGTCCGGAACGCATTGCTGTGTCAAACGAGCCAACGGCGAATTCCGCCCCGGTCAGCGTCACATCCGCGATCTTCCTCGGCGAAATCCTGCGGATCGAGGCGCGAATGGAGGGCGGAGAGCCGCTCCTGATTCGATGTACGGATATGGCCGATCGGCCCCTGCCCGCGGTCGGGGATCGCCTCCACGTGAGCTGGGGCGCCGCGGACTGCTGGGTGCTTGCATGACCTCCGCATCCAACGGTGTCCGGTCCGGCTATCCTGCGGAGCTGGATCTTGCCAGGAGGCTGAAGGATCCGGCGCTGCTGCTCGTGCCCGCGCTGGCCTTTCTGGCGTTCATCTACCTTCTCCCGCTGATCGACCTCATCCGTATTAGCCTGAGTGGGCCAACGTGGTCGTCGTATTTCCAGCGGGTGTTCGCGATACCGCTCTATTGGGATTCGCTCGTCCGCACGATGCAGATCTCGGTCACGGTCGCAGGCCTGTGTCTGCTGTTTGGATATCCGACTGCGCTGCTCATTCACCGCAGTCGCGGCATCGTCCAGATATTGGTCGCAACCGCGATCGTGCTGCCCTACTTCATCGCCATCCTGATCCGGACCTATGCCTGGATGGTCCTGCTTGGTCGCAACGGGCCGGTTAACAAGCTGCTGGTTTCCCTCGGGATATTGAGCGAGCCCGTGCAGCTTCTCTTCAACCGGGGCACGGTGCTTCTCGGCATGACGGCGGTGCTTCTGCCGCTCATGGTGCTTACGATCTATTCCAGCGTGGCGCGCCTGGATCAAAGCCTGACTCGTGCGGCGCTGGCGAGCGGCGCCGGGCCCATCGCCGCATTCTGGCGCGTGCTGCTTCCGCTGACCCTGCCTGGCATGGGCGCCGGTTTCCTGCTGGTCTTTGTTGCGGCGATCGGCTTCTTCATTACACCGACCCTGCTCGGCGGACCCGGGGACCAGATGTTCGCCATGCATATCACCCAACAGGCGGACTCGGTCACGTCGGAGGGATTCCTGCAGGCATTGGGCGTCGTGCTGCTGACGATTACGCTCGCAGTGGTCGCGGTGGCCGGACGCTTCCTCGGCTTCGAGTTCATTTGGGGCGGTCGCAAGCTGACGGAGGCCGCGCCAAAAGCGACTGACCGTCACGCTGCGGATGTCGGCCGCCGCAGTTTCGGCGCCTCGCTCGCCGACCTGATCGGTTGGCCGCTCCTGAGGCTATTCGGGCGTCTGCCCGCGAGTTGCGGAACCTGGACTATTCGCCTCATGGGCGGCCTGGTCATCGCCACTCTCATCCTGCCGATCATCGTGGTGATGATCATTTCCTTCAGCAGCGCAAGCTATCTGACGTTCCCGCCGCCGGCCTTTTCACTCCGCTGGTATGAACAGTTCTTCTCCGATTCCAACTGGATGCGGGCGTTCTGGACATCATTGATCGTCGCGGCGATGTCGGCCGGTATTGCGATCACGCTTGGCGCGTCGGCGGCCCTCGGTATCGTCAGGAGCAGGATTCGCGGCAAATCCGCCATCATGCTGCTTCTCGTGAGCCCGATCATCGTTCCCCCGGTCGTGCTTGGCCTGTCGCTCTACAGCCTGTTCCTGCGTTTCGATCTAGTCGGCTCCGTCTTTGGCCTCGCCGCTGCGCACGCGATCGGCGGCCTTCCCATCGTCGTGGTCATCCTGTCCGCTTCGCTTCAAGGCGTCGACACCAGGCTTGAACAGGCGGCCGCCGTACACGGCGCATCGTCCTTGACGGTGTTCCGGCTGGTGACGCTCCCGGCCATCATGCCGGGGCTGGCTGCAGCGACGTTCTTCGCCTTCCTGCACTCGTTCGATGAGCTGGTGCTGACGCTGTTCCTGTCGAGCGCGCAGTTGAAGACGCTCCCGCTCATGCTGTGGGGCGACATCAATTATCGGCTCAATCCGGTGCTGGCCGTGGTCTCGACGCTGGAGGTGCTGCTGGTCGTCGCAGGGCTCGTCCTTGCGCGCCCCGTTCTCGCTACGTCACGAAAAGCGGCATGACACGGATCAATTTCAGATGGAGGAAAGAGAAAATGCTGGGAATGAAACGCTTGCGCCTATCGGCTTCGGTACTGGCCTCGGCCCTGTTCGTCGCGATGGGTACGGGTCTCGCCGAGGCGCAGAGCAACGTCGTGATCATGCAGGATCCGGGCGGCGGATACGGCGATGCATTGCGCAAAGTCATGTACGACCCGTTCGAGAAGGAGACCGGCATCAAGGTCGTGACCGTCCAGGAGGCCCGCAGCGGTCCGCGCATCAAGGCTCAGGCCGAAGCCGGAAAGGCGCAATGGGACCTGACGTTCATCTTCGACCAGGAGACGAAGCTCCTCGGCGACTGCTGCTTGGCCGATATCGACTATTCCAAGCTTTCCGACGCGGCGAAGCAGACGCTGACGGCAATGCCGGACAACCTGAAGCGCAAGAAGGGCGTCGCATTGCAAGTGATCGGCGTCGGCCTCGTCTACAACAAGGACAAGTACAAGGGGGAAAATATACCGACAAGCTGGGCCGACTTCTGGGACGTGAAGAAATTCCCAGGGCGGCGCTGCATGCCCGCCTGGCCTCGTTTCGTGTTCGAAGCGGCGCTGATGGCTGACGGAGTGGAGAAAAGCAAGCTCTACCCGATCGACATGGAGCGAGCGCTGAAGAAGATCAAGGAGATCAAACCCCATATTGCAAAATGGTGGACGACGGCCGCACAGCCGCCGCAGCTCCTGCTCGACGGCGAGGCCGACATGTGCATGGCTTACACCGGCTCGATGAGCAAGCTCGCACTGGAAGGCGCCCCAATTGACCTTACCTTCAATCAGGGCTTCGTCTACTATGACTTCTTCTCGATCCCCAAGGGAGCGCCGAACTACGACAACGCGCTGAAACTGCTTTCCTGGCGGCTTGACGCCAAGCGCGCGGCGCAGCTTACCTCGACCTTCCCGGTCGCCCTTCCCTCCCCGGTTGTCTTCGAGGCGGCGACTGACAAGAAGCTCGCCCGCTACTGGGCAAACAATCCGGACAACGTCTCGAAAGCGATCGAGTGGAGCCCGGACTATTGGGGCGCAACTTCGCCGGCGGGAAACTCCACCAACGAAGAGTACGGGCAGGAGAAACTCAACGCCTTGCTGGCCAAATAGGCAACTGATCGGCAGGTGGCCCCGTTTCCGGAAGGATTCGGGGTTGCCCCTGCTGCGGGCTATGGCCGATCGCCCGGCCATGCTAGATCGGGTGAAAGATCATTCTATTTTGGTTGTTGGATGGATAAGGCCTTCACCAAGGGACTGCGTCTCCTGGAAACACTTGCTCTGAGCGAGCAACCTCGTGGGGTCACGGACCTTGCGAGCGAGCTGAAGTTCACCAAGAGCAACGTGCATCGACTGCTCATGACTTTGCAGTCCCAAGGGTACGTGCGCCAGATACCCCCGCACAGCACGTATGAGCTCACGACCAAGATTTGGGCGCTCGGCAGCCATGTCATTCACCGGATGGACCTCATTAACGTGGCGCGACCGGCGATGACGAAACTTGCCGAGATAACCGGCGAAACCATTCATCTTTCTGTGCTCGAGGATACCGACGTCGTCTACGTCGACAAGATCGAAAGCGCTCACCATATCCGCGCCCATACGAGCGTGGGCATGCGCGCGCCCGCCTTCACCATGGCGACGGGAAAGGCGATGCTCGCACATATGCCGGACGACTATCTGGAGCGATTTCGGCCGCATCTCAGGCGCTACACCGAGACGACGCGAACGACGATCAAGGAGCTGCGCGAAGACATCGAGCTGGCACGCGCGCAAGGTTATTCATCCGTGCTGCATGGCGAGTGGCGCGAGGGCATCGCGGCCTGCGCTTGCGCGATCCTTGGCCGCTCCGGCGAACTCGTAGGAGCGATCGGCATGTCCGGACCGGACACGCGCATCAAGCGCAAGCAGATCAAGGAGTATTCGGCTCACGTGATGGATGCGGCCCGAACCATCGGCGCCGCGCTTGGCTATTCTCGATAGGCCTGCGGCCTGCCCCGCCGTCAAAAACGATTCGCCAGATCCTGCGCCTTCTCATCAATCACGACGCCGCGCCTTGTTCTTGCCAGCCACGATGTCCGCCGCAAGCGGCGTCGACGGGCGTGGCGCCGCCTGCGGTCCGGCCGGGGGATGGACCTGCCTGCCTCCGTCGCGTCTCACATTGCTCGCAACGTGACGTTGATCGGAATCGATAGCGTATTCGCGCCAGCCCATGGGCCAGTTTGAGCAAGCCGCGGCCAGGGGTCCGCGGTCACTCAAGCGAGAACCATTGTAGCCGGAGGTCAACAGCCCTCCCTCTCTCCTCTAGACGCGGCGATAGCATTCGATAGAGAGAAGATCGGGCACTATTCCGAGCCCGGGCTCCTCGCCCAGTTCGACGGTGCCGTCCCTCACTTTGCCGATCGGGCCACAGAACAGCTCGCGCAAGAGATTATTGTTGGCATCGACTTCGAGCCAGCCGTCGCCGCCGACCCCGGCGAGCAGATGCGCCGAGGCAAGCAGTCCGATGCCGCCGCCAAGGTAATGTGGGCAGAATGTCTTGCCCGATTTCAGAATGTCTAGCGCGAGACCGGCGCAGGCGCTGAGCCCGCCCCATTTCGCGATGTCGGGCTGAACCACGCCGAGAACGTCTTCCGTGAGAACTTCCTTGAATCCTTCAACGCTCGAAATGTTCTCGCCCGCGGCAATCGGCATCTTCGCGATCGCGCGCAGCCTGCGCCATTCCGCGCGGGGCCTGTCGGCTCGGATCGGCTCCTCCAGCCAGCGCAGATCGAATTCGGCGAGCCGCGGAAGCATCTCCAGCGCCTGATCCACCGGCCAGCCCTGATTGGCATCGATGGCAAGCATGCCCGCGCCCACGATCGCGCGCAGCGCGGCAAGGTTGGCGAGGTCGGTCTCGGCACCGAACCCGACCTTCAGCTTCAACGCGCGATGGCCGCGCTTGAGCGCACCTTCGGCCGTCTGCGCAGCGCCACCGGGATTGATGCCGCTGGCATAGACCTTGATCCTGCTGGAATGGCCACCGAGCAATCGCCACAGCGGCACGTTCAGACGCCGCGCGAAAAGATCCCACAGCGCGAGATCGATGCCGGAAATCGCCTGCGCGAATGGACCGAGCTCGCCGCATTGAAGTGCGAGGACCTCGGTACCGTCGGTCAGAGCCTCGAAGGCCCGAGCGGGACTGTCGAACTTGCGCCCGACGAGGCCCGGTGCAAGCACTTCATTGACGAGTCGTGCGCGATGCTCCGCGCCCGGTGCTGGAAAGTTGGACCAGGCTTCACCCCATCCCTCGACGCTGTCTTCGTCGATCACGCGAACAAAGACGGCAGAACGGTTGAGCATCTTACCGAACGACGTCACCACCGGCGTCGCTAAGGGATAGCGATGGCAGAACGCCTCGATCGAGCGTATGGTGAAGCTATCAGTCATGTTGCAGATCCTGCGAGACCACGCGGAACCGCTACCAACTTAGTAGGCGCGCGCGAAGTCACCTTCCTGCTTGATATCAGTGAACACCGGATAACGCGCCGTCCACGGCGTGCCCTTGGCCGTAGTCAGCTTATTGAGGCTCTCCAGCACACCAAGGCCATCCTTGCGCAGGCTCGCCGAAACCGCCGCGCGGTCCGGGAAGTTCTTCAGGACGGCATCGAGCCAGATGGTGCGGCCCGCGAGGAACCCGCTTGCGCCCGCGGCATAGGAGTAGTCGAGCACCCGCTCGAATTTTTCAGGCTCAGCGCCGCCCGACAGCAGCACCCAGGGGATGCTCCGCTCGCGGCAGATATTGCCGATCGCGTCGAACTCCTTCTGCGCGGCTTTCGCCTCCGCGCCGCCGTCCCGGGCCGGCAGGCCGTTGGCCGCCAGCGGGCTTTCCAGCTTGAGGAGATCGACTCTATATTCCGGCTTGGCGAACTCGCGCACGCTGTCGATCACGAGGCCGGGCAGCTTGCCGGGCGATTCCACATAGTCGGCGGTGTGGTTGGCGCTGCCGAGAAACGGATAGACCAGCAGTTCCAGAACATAGGGAATGTCGTGGCGGGCGCAGTCCTCGCCGATCTCGCGCACAAAGCGCCTCTGGTGCTCGTTCACCGCGGCATCGGCATCCGGCCGGTACCAGGCCAGCACCTTGACGGCATCGCCGCCCATGGCGCGGATCTTCTCCACGCTCCAGTTGGCGATCGCGCGCGACCTGCGGCCGCAAGCGGTTTCCTCGACGCGGTGCTCTTCCAGAGTCATGATCAGGCCACAGCGCGGCGGCAACAGATCGATCGCAGCGGGCACCGCGAAGTTCGGGTCGAACAGCATCGAGCTGCAATGCGGCGCGAGGTTCTCGACGAGGAGGCGCTTGGCTGCCGTGACGTCGGAATATTCGACCTGGTCCCGCGTGATGCCTTTTGCTTTCGCGATGGCATCGAACAGTGGCGGCCGCTGATCCAGCGCGACCATGCGAAAGTGGCCATCCGCGTCAGCAAGCCGTGCCAGGCCGCGGTTCTTTCCAATCGTTCTCATGGCTTCGTCCTCATGAATACAAGACACTCGTTGATGGTGGGGATTCCATTGCGGCCGCGGGCATGCCGGCATTTCATGGCGGCCGTGGCCGCCGAAAACGCCATGGCGGTGCGCACGTCGAGGCCGGCGCCGATCGCCAGCGCATAGGCGCCATGGAAGACATCGCCCGCACCTGTCGTGTCGACGACCTCGACGGCATAGGCAGCCTGCCGATGCAGCTGGCCGTTCTCGTACCAGCTCACGCCGCCCTCGCCGCGCGTGACGGCGATGACACGGCAACCAAAGCGCGCCAGCGTTGTGAGAAACTCGTCCTTGGCTGAGCCCGCGAAGGCGGTGAGCGCAGGCTCGGAGAAGATCGCGTGGTCAGCCAGCGGCAGCAGCCGCTCGAACACCTCGGCATCGGCCATGTCACCGTCGAGCACCGTCGGAATGCCGCGCGCTCGAGCCTCGCGGAACAGCGTCGCGGCACCCTCGACCCAGCGCGGGTCAGCCAGCACGGACGATGCGCGCGTGACTGCGTCGAGCGGAAGCCAGTCTGCCGCTTCCGGATAGAGGCCGCGGAAATTGACGATCTGCCGCTCGCCGCTGCTGTCGACGATGATCCCGGAGACCGACGAGCGGCCATCGGGAAACAGCCGGAAGTTCTCGACATCGACGCCTTCAGTCACCAAGGCCAATTTCATCTCGTGGCCGGCGGCATCATTCCCTGCCCGTCCCCAGAACGCGACGGACGCACCGAGCTTTGCCACAGCGACGCTCGCATTGGCGGCCATGCCGCCGCCGAGCGTGCCGTACTCGACGGCCTTGATCTTCTCGCTTCCACCCGCAAACGGCCGATCGACGCGCCAGACCTGATCGAGCGCCGATAGTCCAAGGCAAATCACGTGCACAGGCCTCGCCCCTGACGCAACATCCGCGAGCGAGGAGAGATCTCCGATGTTTGCCGATGCACTCACCGCAAAACCTGTCCGTTGGTGGCATCGAACAAATGCGTCTTGCCCGGTTGCGGGCGCAGGCCGAGGCGGTCGCCGACCTTCGGCCGCAGCGCCGGGTCGACCCGCGCGATGGCGGAGCCGCCGGCGAGATCGAAATGGATCAGCGTGTCCGAGCCCAGGGGTTCGACCAGCTTGACGTTGATGGCAATGCCATCGGCGACATCCGAGGCGACTGCGAAATGTTCGGGACGATGCCGAGTACGGCGTTACCGGCCTGACGTAGCTGGCCTGCGGTCTCGCCGTCCAGTGGCACCACCGTTCCTCCTTGCGAGAGGATCGCACGCTCCTGGCGCCATCCGATCGGGAAGAAGTTCATAGCCGGCGAGCCGATGAAACCGGCGACGAACTGGTTGGCCGGCCGCTCATAGACCGTCTCCGGCGTGTCGTATTGCTGGATGGTGCCGCTCTGGAGCACCACGATGCGGTCGGCCATGGTCATGGCCTCGATCTGGTCATGGGTGACGAAGACCATGGTGGTCTTCAGCTCCTGCGACAGCGCCTTGATCTCCGCCCGGACCTGCCCGCGCAGCTTTGCATCGAGATTGGATAGCGGCTCGTCGAACAAAAAGGCCTTGGGATTGCGCACGATGGCACGGCCCATGGCGACGCGCTGGCGCTGGCCGCCGGACAACTCCTTCGGCTTACGGTCGAGATAAGGTTCGATGTGCAAGAGCGCGGCAGCCCGCTTCACCCGGACATCGATCTCCGCTTTCGGCGTTCCGCGCAATTCCAGCGCAAACGACATGTTGTCGTAGACGCGCATATGCGGATAGAGCGCGTAGTCCTGGAACACCATGGCGATATCGCGCTGGGCGGCCTGCACGCCGTTGACGCGCTTGTCGCCAATATAGAGGTCGCCGGACGAAATCGGCTCGAGGCCCGCGATGATTCGCAGCAAGGTCGACTTGCCGCAGCCGGACGGGCCGACGAAGACGACGAACTCATGGTCCGCAATCTCAAGATTGAGATCGGGGATCACGGTGTAATTGCCGTAGCGCTTCACGAGGTTGCGGATCGAGATCGAGGCCATGATCGCTCAGTCCAGCGCCAGCACAGGCTTGATCAGCTCGCCCTTGGCGAAGCGGGCGAAATTCTCTGGCAAAGCCTGCAGGCCGAACTCGCCGTCGACGAGGACGCGGTATTCGTCCTTGTACGTGCGCAGCAGCTCGACGTTCGGCTCGAAATCCGAGACCGGGAAGTAGAAGGTCCGGATCATGTAAAAATCCTTGCGGCGGAACACCTTGCCTTCCTCGATGGTCCACGGCGCCGCGTTCTCGCCGACCAGCACCAGCGCGCCGCGCGGCAGGACCAGCTCGATGCCGAGGTTGCGCGCCGCATGCGCGCCCGAGCATTCCATGATCAGCGCGAAACGCTTCGAGGTATCACCGACGGTGTGCGCCTTCGCACCGAAGGATTGCGCGATCTTCAGGCGTGTGGTGTTCGGATCGGCGACGTAGATGTCGTCGTAACCGAGCGCGCGGAGCGCCAGCACGACGCCGAGACCGACAGGCCCCGCTCCCATCACGAGGACCGCGCCTGCCTCGCTCGGCGGCACCACACGGCTGGCGAAGCGCACGGCGTGACCTGACGTCCCGATGGTGTCGAGCAGCAGCGGCGCGAGGCTGTCCTCGATATCATCGGGCACCGGCAGCAGGCAGTTTTCCGGCACCGGAACGTACTCGGCGTAACCGCCGGGCCTGTTCCAGCCGATCAGGCTGGAGACTTCCAGGCACATCTGAGTGTCACCGCGCTTACAGGCGGCGCAGCGATCGCAGTGCAAGGGGATGTAGACCGCGCAGCGGCAACCATGCAGGCGGTGACCCGGCTGCTCGACGACGCCAAAAATCTCGTGGCCGGCGGTGAACTCGGCGCCCTTGTGCCAGAGCTTGAAGTCCGAGCCGCATAGCGCGGTGCGCGAGACGCGGACCAACACCTCACCTGCGCCGACGTCGGGCAGCGCGACACGCTCGATAGTGATGCGGTCGTTGCCATGGAAGACCGCGGCCTGCATGATCGCATTTGGACGGAGTGATAAATTCATCAGATACCTAGCCTTTCACCGCACCGAGCGTCAGCCCGGACACGAGCCAGCGCTGAACCAGGGCGGCCAGCACCAGCGGCGGCAAGGCGATCAGCGCCGCCGCAGCCATAAGGGCGCCCCATTGCGTCGAGCCTTCGCCGATGAAGTTAAAGGCAGCCGCGATCAGCGTCTTGGTGTCGCCATTGGAGAGCACCAGCGCAAACAGGAAATAGTTCCACGAGAAGACGAAGGCGAGGATCGCCGACACGGCGACGCCGGATGCCACCAGCGGCAGCGCAATGCGCCAGAGAATGCGTGTGACGCTGCATCCATCGACCTGCGCCGCTTCGAACACGCTGCGCGGGATGCCGTCGAAAGACGGCAGCAGAACCCAGATCACGATCGGCAGCGTGATGACGGCGTGGCTGAGAATCAACGCGGTGTAGGAGCCGATCATGCCGACCTGCCGGAACATCACATACCACGGCAGCAGGAACAGCGTGCCAGGCGCCATGCGCGCCGCGAGCGTCAGGATGGCCGGCCAGGAAATCCGCGTCCAGGAGACGGCAAAGGCGGCGGGAATTCCGAACAGAAGTCCAAGCGCGGTCGAGCCGACGGTGACGATGAGGCTGTTGAGCGCATAGCTCAGGAACGGCGTGGTCCTGGTCAGCTCGACATAGTTGTCCAGCGTCGGCGTGAAGAACAATGTCGGCGGATAGGCCGTGACCTCGAAGGACGGCTTGAATGAGGACAGCACCATCCAGACCGTCGGCGCCATGATTAGCAAACCGGCGAGCACGAGCTGCACCGTGTTGAGCCAGCGGATCCAACGGTCGGTGGTGGCGGCATCGTTCATGACATCACCACGCCACTGCGCCGCGCAGGCGGTTGAAGGCAAGCACGGCGCCGAACACGATCGCCGTCAGCGTCAGCATCAGGGCGCTGGCATAGCCGATGTTGAAAAACTCGAAGCCGACCCTGAAGCCGTAGATGTTGAGCGTGTTCGAGGCGTTGCCCGGGCCGCCCTGGGTCGTGATGTAAATGATGTCGAAGAAGCGCAGCAGATCGACGCTGCGCAGGATCGCCGCGGTGACGATGGTCGGCAGCAGCAGCGGCAGCGTGATGCGCTGGAAAGTCCTGAATGGAGACGCACCGTCGATCTGCGCGGCCTCGTAGACGCTCGACGGCAGGGATTGCAGACCGCCCAGCACGATCAGGGCGACGTAAGGCGTCCACTGCCAGCTGTCGATCAGGGCCACGGTCGGAATGACCCAGGTCGGCGAGGCCAGCCAAGTCGACGGCGGCAGGCCGAACGACTGGAGGATATAGTTGGCAGCACCGAGCGACGGATCGAGGATCACCAGCCACATCATGCCCGCCACCACCGGCGGCATCATGAAGGGCGAAATGAACAACGAGCGCACGATGCCCGGCAGCCGCTTGGCGTGGAACAGCACCAGCGCCAGCCAGACGCCGAAGACGAGTTGCAGCGCCAGCGACAGCACGAATAGCGCAATGGTAATCCACAGCCCGTGCCAGAATTCGTGATCGGAGATCAGCTTCGAATAATTGGCGAGGCCCGCGAAAGACTGCTTGCCGGTCGATGAAAAAGTCTGGAAACCGAGCCAGATCGTATAGACCACCGGAAACGCGATCATTGCGACCGTGAAGATCACGGCCGGCGCCGAGAGCGCCGCCATTTCCAGCTTCTGCCGGTCCTGCGTGAGTGTCGCAGCGGTAGCCGACATGAGTTCGTTTCCTTATCGTGAGGAGATGCCGGCAGGCAGCAAGCCCGCCGGCATGAAGCCGTTACTTCTGGGCGATCAGCGTATCGAGCGCCTTGTCGGCATCCGCGCAAGCCTGGTCGATCGGCTTCTGCTTCAGGATCAGCTCCTGCACGGCCTGGCCGATGAACTCACGTGATTCCGGGTTGGCGACGATGGGATAGCCGACCTCGGAGGAGCCCTTCGTTGCGAGCACGTCGAGCGCGGCCTGCCATTCTTTGCGGACCGGCTCCTCGTCGATCCACTTGCGGTATTCAGGATCCTTGGCGACCGACGGACGCGGCGGGGCAACGCCCTGGAGCGCCATCTTCTTCTGCACCTCCGGGCTGGTCGCCCACTGCACGAAGTACCAGGCCGCATCCGGCTGCTTGCTGTGCGAGGACACCGCCATGCCCCAACCGATCGTCGTCGGCGCCTGGCCGGCATCGCCCGCGGGGAACGGCAACAGGCCGGTGTCCTTGAGGCGCGCGCCGCCTTCCATCACGGTGCGCAATTCATTCGAGGATTCGAACGCCATTGCGGCGCGGCCGCTGCGATAGAGTGCCGAAATCTGCTGGAAGCTGTAGTTGACAACGCCGGGCGGGCCGAAATCGCGCAGCAGGCGACTATAGGTATCGAGCGCTTCCTTGCCCTTGGCCGAGCAGAGATTCGACTTGCCGTTGGCGATATAGCTGCCGCCGATATTGTGCAGCATGTTGCTGAAGGTATAAGCAATCGCTGGCTTGAGGCCGCGCGAGACGAACGGCGTCACGGTGCTGTCGCAGCTCTTGATCTTCTCGGCAGCGGCCTCGACGTCCTTGATCGTCTTCGGCGCCTCGAGGCCGCACTTCCTGAAGATGTCAGTACGGTAATAGAAGATCGGGCCTTCTATGTTCATTGGCATGCTGGTCAGCTTGCCGCCGAAGGTCGCGGCCTTCAGCAGGGCCTGACTCAATCCGTTGGGATCGTATTCCTTGGCCACGTCGTTCTTGGCCATCGCAGTGAGATCGCCGTACCAGCCGGCAGCGGCGAACTGCTCGCCCTCTCGCGAGGGCAGCGTCATGAACACGTCCACTTCGTCGCTGTTCGCATTCATGACGGTCACCAGACGCTGTCGCATCTGCTGTTCCTGATAGCCGTCGACCTTGAGGGTCATGCCGGTCAGCTTCTCGAAATCTGCCTTGTAGGTCAGCAGCGCTTGCGCGACCGGATTATTGTTGGCGAGAAAGGTGACGGTCTTGCCCTTGAACTTCATCCAGTCGAAATCGGCGGCGTGCGCCTGCGCGGTCGCCGCAGCAATCGCGAGAACGGGCAACGCGACGTGGGTCGCGAGCATCCTGGCCTTCATCAAACTCTCCTCCCGGCTGACCGCCTTAAGCTGGCGGACCATTTTTGAACACGTTTGAGCACGGTCTGAAAACGGTTACAAATTAGACCATACGACCGCCGTGTCAAGCGATGGACATGCAACACAATATACTGCAAACTTACGACATAACCGCTACTTTGCCGCCCTCGGCACCAGATGTAACGTTACATCCATGAGACTGACAAACGCCCGGTCTGTGAAACAGGGTATCCGCGCCGTGGCTGCTCGCGCCGGCGTCTCGACGGCATCGGTCTCGCGCGCCCTCAATAATCCCGATGCGGTGAGCCCGTCTTTGCGCGCCCGCATCGAACAGGCCATCGACGCGCTCGGCTACATCCCACATGCGCCGGCGCGCATCCTGTCATCCCGGCGTTCGCGCACCCTCGGCGCGATCGTGCCGACCATCGACAACACGATGTTCGCGCGCGGCATCGCCTCGCTGCAGCAATATCTGTCGTCGGTAGGGTACATGCTGTTCCTCACCACGAGCGGATATGATCTCGACGTCGAGCTTCAGCAGGCGCGCAATTTGATCAGCCGCGGTGTCGACGGACTCGTATTGCGCGGCGACTGCCATCACGAAGGACTGCGCAAGCTGCTCGCGGACAACGCCGTGCCTTTCATCAATGTCGGCATCTACCAGCCGGATCGACCTTACCCCTGCGTCGGCACCGACAACGAAGCCGCCGCCCATCGCGCGGCAGCACATGTCATCGAGCTCGGCCACCGCCGCATCGGGATCGTCTCGGCACTTCAGCGCAACAACGACCGCGCCAGCGCGCGCGTCGCCGGCTTTCGCCGCGCGCTGACCGAAAACGGGCTTGAGCTTCCCCCGCAATGGCATGTCGAGGTGCCGTATACCTTGGACGACGCGCGGGAGGCGGCGCGCCATCTTCTCAATCTCAAGGACCGTCCAACGGCCGTGGTGTGCGGCAACGACGTCATCGCCTATGGCGTGTTGCTCGAGGCGGAGCGCGACGGGTTCTCCGTGCCGCGCGATCTATCGGTCGTCGGATTCGACGACCTCGACTGGAGCCGCCATTTGCGGCCGAGCCTGACCACGATCCACGTTCCGACTGGAGAAACCTGGCAGCGCGCCGGAGAATATCTGGTGCGGAGCCTCGCCGGTGAGCAGACCATCATGCATCGCGAGATCGATTTCTCGCTGGTGGTCCGCGAATCGACGGCCCCACCTCCGAAATCCCTGAAGTGAGCCCGCCGCGATGAATTTCAATTTCTCCCTCGCATACGGCTTTCATGCCGTCGTGATCGGTGGCGCCGGTGACATTGGCGCGGCGATCAGCAACCAGTTTTGCGACCTCGGCGCGACGGTGACCGCAACCGCCGCGAACGAGGCTGATCTTGCTCGCACCCTGCTCAAGCCACGCACCGGGCTCGCGCTCGCGACGCTAGACGTCACGGATGACGAAGCCGTCGCGTCCTTCGCCCGGCAGCATAAGCGCGTCGATGCGCTGGTCAATTGCGCCGGGATTCTCGCACGCGACAAGGAATTCGAAATCGAGACCTTCGTGAAGGTGCTCGACGTCAATCTCACCGGCACGTTCCGGACCTCCATGGCGTTTCGGCCACTGCTTGCGGCGACGAAAGGTTCGATCGTCAATATTGCCTCGATGAATGCCACGCTGGCGCTGCCGCGCATCCCGGCCTACTGCGCCAGCAAAGGCGGCGTCGTCATGCTGACCAAGGCGCTGGCCTTGAAATGGGCCGAGGAAGGCATCCGCGTCAACGCGGTCGCGCCTGGCTATATAGAAACCGCAATCAACGCGGCGGGCCGGACCGACCGCGCGCACTATCAGCGCATAGCCGACCGCACGGCGTTCAAGCGCTGGGGGAAGCCGGAAGACATTGCAGGCGCCGTTGCCTTCCTCTGCATGCCGGCCTCGCAATATGCGACGGGCACCGTCGTTGCCGTGGACGGCGGATTTCTGGCAGGATGACGCCAACGGAAACCAAGACGCGACTCGGCCCGTGGCCTCCGTCTTTGCGAACTAAGTCATGACTGCGAGCTTGCGAGACTCGCCTCCGGCGGCGTGACTCATCTTCGCCTGCCAATCGCACGCGAGAGCAGATGATCCCACACCATATCGACTGCCGCTGTTTCAGATTGGCTGAAAGAGGATATTTTTTGATCTCCCGGCGCACACACCCTGCACACGCCGCCCTCTAACTAATTGAAAAACTTGGTGTCTCGGTCCCCCGCGCGGCACCGCAGCCGGCCACCTGTGCTGGTCGCGGAGCCGTTGGTGCGTCCGTCACTAGAGGAGCTGAAGTTGCAGAGTCGGGGAAGCAGCGAAATTTGCACTGGCCAGGATCGACATACCGTCAGCGGCGATGGAGAAGGATTTCTCCTTGCCGGCGGCGGGGCTTTCCGCCGACAGCAGGCGATCGGCGCGAGTACCGCGGTTCTCGACGGTGAGATAGCCGCCCGCGACCTTGGCACCCTTCGGCGTGGCACGGGTCCAGGCTTGGCTGACGGCGACACGTTCATGCTCAGCAAGCGAGGGAGCGGAGCTTGTGAATGCGAGCAGCGCCACGGCGACCAACGTGATGCTTGCGACCTTCAGCATGGCGTTTCTCCCGTCAGGCGGGAACGAGCGTGGCGAGTAGCGATCCGGGCTCGATAACGTGATTGACGCCCGTCTCGATCTTCACGCGGCCGTGGCACGGAGCGACGATATCGTGCAGCGCGCCTTCGATACGGACAACGGCGATGCCGTGCCCTTCTTTTGCCAGTTCGCCGTCGGCAACTAGCCACTTCGTCACGAAGCCTTCAGGCAGCATGGTATTGCGCCAGAGGGTCTCATCCGCCTTGATATCGATATTCATCGTCCATCTCCGTTGGGCTCACGCCGAAGCCTTCCTGAAGAAGGTCTCACATACCGCCCGCCAACTGCTTGTTGCAGCGCAAATTCGTCTCGATATCCACCGCCGGCTGAACCGGTCGTTGACGAAAAGCCGAAGCCAGACGCCGTAGCAGGAGGATCGTGACGTTGCCCTTGCCGCTCTCGATCCGCGCGATCCAGCGTTCGGACACTCCCGAGGCGCCGGCGAGCTCGCGGCGCGACATGCCGCGAGCCGTGCGGAGTTCGCGAAGACGTTCGCCCAATGCAGTCAGAAAATCGAGATCTGAACACGACGACGACAACACGCTCGAGTCGAACGACCGCGAGCTTCGATATCGCGCCCGCTCTTCATCTTCGATGTTCACAGCCTCCGACATCCGAAGCGTCGGCTCAGTTCGTTCCGAACTGCAACCGCGCGAGGCGGGCGTAAAGACCGCCGGCCGACGACAACTCCTCATGGGTGCCCTGTTCGACGATCCTGCCGCGATCCATCACCAGAATGCGGTCGCAGGACAGGACGGTGGCAAGACGGTGCGCGATGACGAGAGTGGTCCGTCCCTTCATGAGCCCCTGCAGCGCGGCCTGGACCGCGGCCTCGCTCTCGGAATCGAGCGCCGAGGTGGCCTCGTCGAGGAGCAGAAGGGGGGCATCGCGCAGGATCGCGCGCGCGATGGCGATACGCTGGCGCTGCCCACCGGACAGCATGACGCCACGTTCGCCTAGTCGCGTGTCAAGTCCTTCCGGCAGCATGGCCAGAAACCCGGAAGCTGAGGCCAGGTCGGCGGCGCGCTCTACCTCGGCATCCGTCGCGGAGGGGCGCCCGAAGCGGATGTTGTCTCGAGCTGAGGCGGCGAAGATGACCGGATCCTGCGGAACCAGGGCGATGCGCGAGCGGATTTCTTCGGGGTCGGCCTCGTGGACGGCAGCTCCGTCGAGCGAGACCAATCCCGAACTCGGATCGTAGAACCGCAGGAGAAGGTGAAACAACGTACTCTTGCCGGCCCCGGACGACCCGACGATGGCGATTTTCTCACCGGAGCGCACGGAGAACGCGACGTCGTCGAGGACCCGGACGTCCGGCCTTCCCGGATAGGCGAAGCTGACGCCTTCGAATGCCACGCTTCCCTGACAGGCCAGCGGCAGGTTCAACGGCCGGTTCGGGGCTGCGATCTCGGGCTTGAGGCGAAGTATCTCGAACAGGCGCTCCGCTGCGCCCGAAGCCGCGGACACCTCGCCCCAGACTTCGCTGAGCTGGCCGAGGCTCGTCGCAGCCAGGACCGCGTAGAGTATGAATTGACCGAGACGTCCGGCGCTCATGGCTCCCATCGCCACGTCGCGAGAGCCGGCCCAGAGAATGACCACAACACTGCTGAACACGATGAAGATGACGATCTGGGTCAGAACGGCCCTCGCCCTGGTCGAAACGCGAGACGCCTCATAGGCTTCGTCCACCTCGCGACCGAAGCGATCGGTCGCGATCGCCGCGCCGTTGTAGGCCTGTACCGTTCTGATCGCGCCGATCAGCTCCGAAGCGTAGGCGGTTGCATCGGCGAGCGTATCCTGAGCGTTGCGGGACAGCCGCCGGACCCATCGACCGCATGCGATCAGAGGGATCACGACGGCAGGGATGACAAGCAGGACCATTGCGGAAAGCTTCGGGCTTGTGACCGTCATCATGACGATTGCCCCGAGCAGCATGATCAGGTTGCGCAAAGCCACCGAAGCGGATGAGCCGACCGCCGCCTTGATCTGCGTGGTGTCTGCCGTCAGCCGCGAGGTGAGATCGCCGCTGCGCGATTGATCGAAGAAAGAAGGCGACAGTCGGAGCAAATGACCGAAGACATCCCGCCGGACGTCAGCCACCACGCGCTCACCCAAAGTCGCCACGAAATAGTATCGGCAGGCGCTGGCGCAGGCCAGCACTGCCACGACCGCGATCATGGCCGCGAAGTAGCCGTCGATCGCCGAAAGGCCGTCCGGATCGAAGCCGAAATCGACCATTCGTCGTGCCGCCACCGGGATAGCGAGCGTGGTGACCGCTGCGACCGTGAGCGACAGGAATGCGAGCATCGCGCGTCCGCGATAGCGGGCCACGTAGGGAAACAGCGAAACCAGAGGACGCAGGCCGCTGCGCTTCGTCGAGATCGCATCGCGCTTCTTCGCGACCCCGCCTGACCGGGAGGAGGCGGCGTACGGTTCGAAGTGTTCGACAGTCGTCATGCGCATGCTCCAAGTGGTGACCGACTTAGGTCCGTTACGACGGGGCTTGCAAATCCGGTAAAGCCCTAATCCGGGTTTCTACGGTCTCCGAAGTAATCGAGCTCGGCGCGGATCGGATCGGCCGAGAGGCGCGGTCATCGATCGACGAATCTGTCCTTTGCCGAAAGGACGGCACCGGTCTCGTCCCGGGCTGTGAATACGACGTCACCCTGACCGTCCGCCGACCCCGTCAAAGTGACCCGCAACGCTTCGGAAGTCTCGGGCCCGACCACGACGGACGAACCTGTCTGGACGCCCACGATGGCGAGTTTGGCGTCGACGCCGCTGACGGACAGCGCGTAGGTGTGCGGAGCCGACGACTTGTTCAGAAGCTTCACCGTGTAGGCGTTACGCAGCGAGCCGTCCGAGAGCTTGACCGCCACGGGATCCCGGTCGTGCTGGACCGAAAGGATCGCCGTGGTCTTGGTCGCGAACGCGACCATGATGATGCCGGCAAGCGCGAGGCTTGCGGCCGTCAGGCCGATCGTCTTCGGCCGCACCAGACGGTTGACCGGCGCCTCCTTCCGACGGCCTCGCTCGATGTTGGTCCAGCTTTCGTAGTCGATTAGACCACGGGAACGGCCGAGTTTGGACATGACCCCGTCGCAGGCATCGACGCAGAGCCCGCAGTTGATGCATGCGAAGTTCGGTCCCTCGCGGATGTCGATACCGATCGGACAGACGGCGACGCACTGGCCGCAATCGACGCAGTCGCCGGCGGGCTTGCCCTCGAGCCGAACTGCCGCAGCCTTCTTCGCAGACGTCCGCAGTTCACCGCGATAGTCGCGATAATTGACAGTGTACGCCTCCGGATCCCAGATCGCGCCCTGCAGCCGGGGCCACGGACACATGAAGGTGCAGACCTGGTCGCGCGCGAAGCCGGCCAGGCCGTAGGTCGTGCCGGCGAAGACGACGATCCAGGTCAACGCGCTCGTGGACACCTCTCCGGAAGCGAAGCCCCGCAGCAGGCCCGGCGCATCGGTGAAGTAGAAGATCAGCGTACCGCCGGTCGCGAAGGAGATCAGCAGCCAGGCCCCGTGCTTCGCGACGATCTGAGCCGCCCGCTTCGGAGTCAGGGACGCACCTCTGTTCTTCAGGCGCAGGCGGCGATCACCTTCGATCAGCCGCTCGACCAGCAGGAACAGGTCGGTCCAGACCGTCTGCGGACAGGCGAAGCCGCACCACAGGCGACCCGCAAGCGCATTGGTCAGGATCAGGATGGTGGCCGCGAACACCAACAGGCCGGTGACGAGATAGAGGTCCTGCGGCCAGATCTCGACGAAGAAGGCGTAAAGGCGGCCGTTGGCGAAGTCGAGCAGGACAGCCTGGTCCGGTGCGTTGGGCCCGCGGTCCCAACGGATGAACGGCGTGACGTAGTAGATCGACAACGTCAGGAGCAGGACGCCCCACTTGATCCGGCGGATCGTGCCCCTGACGGACTGGGGCACGACCGGCTGGCCGGCGGCGGCCGCGGCCTTCGCGCGGGTCTTGGCGTGATCGATCTCGATGGTAAGGGCCATGGCGGTCAGTTCACTGCGGCGAAGCCGAGAGAGGCCCGGACGGCGGGTTCGATGTGGGATGGGTCCCAGGCCGGCTCGAACGTCATCGTCACGTCGGCAGAGACGACCCCTGAGACGGCGGACGCGGCAGCCTGTGCTCCTTCCCTCAGGAAACCGGTCGCCGGGCATCCCGGGGTCGTCGCCGTCATCGTGATCCGGACCGCCCCTGCCTCGGCGGTGATGTCGTAGACGAACCCGAGATCGACGATGTTCTCGCCGAGTTCCGGATCGATCACGACCCGCAGCGCATCGCGCACGCGGTCGACGAGTTCGCTGGTCATGATGGGGCCCGGACGGTCAGTTCGTAGGCGGTGCCGTCCGAAGTGAAGCCTCCGAGCCAGCGGAAACCACGCTTTTCGAGTTGCGGAAACAGGAACACCGGCTCCCGGCGCAGCAGTGCCGACAATGTCTCGCCGGGCCCGAGTTTGTCCGCTTCCGCGAGGATCCGGACCATCGGCTCCGGAGGGTCGAGATCCCGGTTGTCCAGCGTGACGGCGGGGTCTGGCCAGTTGTCGAAGTTCGATGCCGCCGCCGCGGGCTCATCGGGCTGCGTCTCGGCTGGAGTGAAGAGGACTTCCCACTCGCCGCCTTCGAGAGCCTGTTCGGTGTGCGCGAAACCTTTCTTCTGCATCACCGCGAACAGAGGAATCGGCTTGAACGTCGCGTAAAGGCGCAATCCCTGCCCCGGCGCGAGGTTCTCCAGCGCCGACATGATCACCGAGAACGGCTCGCCTCCAGCGCGCAGGATCGGACGGACGTCGACGTCGATGTACTGGGTCATGATGCTCATCTCTCATTTTCTTGCGAACAGAAGGTGCGGCGCGACCGCGCCGACGGGTAGCCGCAGCGGTCTAGCGACGTCGGCAAGCCGACGGATCCGAACGATTTCGTGGACGATGCCGACCACGCAGACGGTCATTGCCGCTGCGGCCACGCGCAACGCCGCCGGTTCGCCGCCCAGCAGAGCCGCCGTACCGGTCCAAACGGCCGCATAGTAGATAACGAACCATTTCGTCGCCCGGTCCTCGGCAACGAGATCCTGGACGCGCGGGGTCGGAGCGCGCCCCATCACGGGGCCATAGGTCTCCAGCCAGGTCAGGAACGCGACGATCTTGTAGAGTTTCGCGAGGACCAGACCCGACAGCCAGCCGAAGATCGCGAGGAAAGCGAACGCGCCCACATTCGCGAGAAAGGCGTCAAACGCGACGAGCGCGATTCCGAGCAGTGCCACGCCTGCAAGGCTCGCGAACGACAGCGTCGCCATCCGCATGTTGAGCTCGAGATGGCGACGCTTGCGGTTGCTGAAGATGCCGGCGACGTCTCGCCCGTAAAGGGCAGCCGATGCGATGCCAAGGACCGCAGCGATCGACAGCACGATCTGCAGACCGGCGGCGAGCCCAATCGCAAGCGCTCCGCCCGCCACGGCGAAGGCAACGGCCAGCGCCCCCACGGCGAGCGTGACGCCGCTTTGCCGGTCGTCGACGTCGGGCGCCAGCATGAACATTGCCAGAAGACGGTAGCTGACGCCCATGGCGGTCAAGGTAAGCCAGCCGCCGAGACCGGCGATGGCGTGCAGCGGGATGCCGCTTGCGAGAACCACTCCCCCCGCCGACCCCGCCCACCCGGCGAGCGCGAACGCGAAAATCGCACCGAACGCCACGGTGGCACACAGTGAAGCCAGTCCCACAAGGACGAAGCGAGCCGGCCCGGTTGGACGCAGCCAAGCCGTCAAACCGAGATCCAGGACAACCAAACCGAAGCCTGCGACGAGCAGAATGGCACCGAGTGGCAGCAACCAGAGCGCTGGCGGGAGACGGCCGCCCAAGCAAAGAAACCCTCCGAGCAGCGACAGAAGCCCCACCGTCAACAAGGCAAGCGCCGGCAAAGCCCATTTGTCGGAAAACAGCGGCTTGGCAACAAGGACAGGCACGAATTGGAACAACGCTCCGCACATCGCAAGGCTCAACCATCCGACGCAGATCACGTGAACGAGAACGAGAGTGTCGGGCGACGCGATGTCGCCAGCGGGATAGCCGACGCCAGCGACCAGCAGACCAAGCGCGACGAACAGCCACGCGAGCGCCGCCGCGAAATAGGTCATCGTCCATCGGGATATGTTCGTGCCGATCATGATCAGAACTTCCGTGCGCAGCAGAGAAGCGGCGCGTAGGCGACCACGAAACCGAGGAACGCAGACGTCCATGCGATGCCGGACACCATCAGAAGGGGAACGGAGTGGCTCGGCTCGATCGCGGCGCAGACACGTGCGACGGCGGCGATCACGATGGCGGCGTAGACGGCTTGAACGAGCCCTGAAGCCTTGAGCGCCTGTCCCGTATGTCCGAGCGATGCGCGCGTCATTACCGCGATCGTCATCGAGCCAATCGCGCCTCCGGTCCAGGCATGCAGGCCCGCACCGGGGGCGACGAAATCGACCGCGGAAAGTCCGCAGAGGAAGAAACCAACAGGCACGAAGGCGTAGGCAACATGCAGGATCAAGACGAGGCGATCGGAGAAGGTCCGGTCTCCGGCCCAACGCACCAGACGAGCAAAATGCAATAGACCGGCGGCTGCAAGAGCGCAGGCCGTTGACCGACCCGTCGGGAATATCACCCATGCAGCCATAGCGCAGACGCCGGCGACCATCGCGATCGCGTCGAACCGGTTGAAAGGAACTGGTAGTCGTCCGGGGGCGCGGCGCGCGAGCCAGTTGCGCGTGAAGCTCGGCACGATCCGGCCGCCAATGACGCAGACCAGCGTGACGACCAGGGCCACACCGGCGCGCGTCGAATACTCCGCAAGCCCGGTGATATGAGCTTCGATATGGAAGGCGATGTTCGCGCCGGCAAGCAAGGAGACGATCGCGACGACCTTCAGGTTGTTCCACTTGCGCCCGACGACGATTTCCCGCGCGGCCGCCGCCGCGAGTAGAACCAGAAAAGCGGCGTCGATCGTGAGCGCGGCTCGCCAGCCGATTATATCGGAGAACGACGTCGCGGCCCGTCCGGCTACCCAGGATCCAAACAGCAGCGCGAGCGGCACTCCCTGGATCGGCAGCCGTCCCGTCCAATTGGGGATCGCGGTCAAGAGAAAGCCCGCAACGACGGCGCCCACGTAGCCGAACAGCATCTCATGGACGTGCCAGTCCCGCGGCGCGAACGCCGTCGGCAGCGAAACATGGCCGGCAAAGATCGCAAGCCACAACGGAATCGCCGCGCCGGCATAGATGGCGGCGAACAGGAAGAACGGTCGGAAGCCATACGACAGGAGCGCCGGGCCTCTGTAGTTCCTCAACTTCTGCATCGTGGCCATGGTCGCCGCTCCCGATCGAATAGACGCCAGATTAGATGCGTGCCGTCGGCCTCTCTTTGTCGGGGCGCAAACTAGCTCCTCATTCGCCGATCCGTTTGATCCACGACAAAGATCGGATCGGCACTCGGGCTATTTTCGGACCGTCAAACGGAGGGCGAGATGCGGATTTTCGAGAGACTACGCGGCAAGGGCCGGAACGACAGCGGCATCGAGCGGCGGCTCGTCGAGACCGTCGTCACGGACCTCCTCCGCCACGTCGACGATGAAGCTCCCGTAACGATCTTGACTGGCGCCAAGCCGAACTGCTGCACCTGCTGCTCGGCGGAGGCGGAGAATCGATAGCTCAGCAAGGAGACAAAATTGTCCGCTTCGGATATCGCCAGGTATCACTTCGATGCCGCCCTCAAGCAAGCCGATGCCACGGGCGTCGACCGTGATGGTCTATGCCGCGCGTTACTCGGTTTGGTCGTGTCCCAGTATCTGGCCACCAGAGGCGTCGCCGATGTGCAGTCCGAACTGCACTTCGTCGCCGACAACTGCGATCCGGACACCGATTTCATGTTCATGCGGCCGTAGGCTCGATCGATGGCGCCTCGATCGATGGCGCACTTGCGCCAGATCAATGCGGCCTCCGTTTCTTCGAGACGAGCACTACTCGATGTGCGTCTCCCGCTCGCGCGCCGGATGGTTCGGATCGCGCTCGCCCCTGAAGATTGCGAACGTGAACTCGGCAACATACACAGCCGGAATCGAACACGCCTTCGCTTCCCGAGCCGGCGCCGTTCCGGCGTTTAGCACAATGCATGGACGGACGAGGCAGTCCTCGTCCATCCGGCGCACTGGGGCGTATGGCGGCGATAGCCGCAGCGGTCACTTGGCCGCGGTCTTGCTCGCTTCGAGCTTGTCGAACAGCGTCGCGAACACCTGCTTCGCCTTGCCGACCTGGGGCACAGCCCTGGCCTGATCGAGATTGGTGGGCGACCCGACGACGATCATCGCCACCATGCCCATTCCGTAGTGGGGCAGGCACTTCACCCCGTAGACGCCTTCCTGATCGAACTTCACGGCGATGTCCTCGCCGTTCTTGCCCTGGAACGCAGCCGCGCCCTCGGGCAGCATGCCCTTGATGGTCTCGGCATTGTGGCCTTTGTCAGTCGCAACGAACTTCACGGAGTCGCCCGGTGCAACCTTCACCAGCGCCGGCTCGAACACCATCATGGCGCCCTCGCTTCCCTTGTTGAGCAGTTTGACTTCGACCTCGGCTCCGCGTGCGGCGCCCGTGGCCAGAACGAGGGCCGCCGCGGCAGCCATCGTCGCGATCTTTCTCATCTTCGAGTTCCCATGAAACCTTCAGCCCGGGATAGCCGGGCGCCGCAGCAGGACATAGGCCGCTTCGAGGTCCCAGAGATTGCGCCAGCGCAAGTTTCTGGACGGTTTGCCGGGATAAGAAGCAGGCGAGCATGTCGAGGCTTGCTCCCAGGCGGGTAGTCTCCCGACCTTATCTGAGGGGGTTTCTTATGGCCGCAGTCGACCGGTCGCTGGTCGCTAATCTGCCCATGTTCGCGGGGTTGTCTCCCCCCGAGCAGGACGAATTGCTGCGCGAGGCACGTTCGGTCCGTTACATCAAAGGCAGCGCGGTCTTCGACCAAGGCACTCAAGCCGACCGCTTCTTTCTACTGCTGCACGGCCACCTTCGCGTCGAGAAGACGACACCGCAAGGCCAGCAGACCGTCGTACGCTACGTCTCCGCCGGCGAACTCTTCGGCGTGGCGCAGGCCATGAACATGACGCACTATCCGGCGACGTCTGTCGCCGCCGTCGACAGCATCGCGTTGGCGTGGCCGTCATCGTCGTGGCAGCGCCTGATCGTCAAGTATCCGACGCTTGCCGCGAGCGCGCTACAGACGGTCGGCAGCCGCCTTCAGGACACCCAGGCACGTGTGATCGAGATCTCGAATGAGCAGGTGGAGCAGCGGGTGGCGCATGCGCTGCTGCGCCTGGCCAAGCAGGCTGGAAAAAAGGTCGATGCCGGCGTCGAGATCGACTTTCCGATCAGCCGACAAGACATCGCCGAGATGACCGGAACGACGTTGCACACCGTCAGTCGGATCCTCAGCGCCTGGGAAAGCGAGGGGCTGGTCGAGGGCGGCAGGCAGCGCATCGTGCTACGCGACGCGCATCGGCTGCACGGTCTCGCCGAAGGCGACGAAGCCATCCAGGTACGCCGGCGCGGACCCTAGGCAGCCGCGTCCAGTATCCTTGGCAGAAAGACTTCGGCATCAACGGAGTGCTCGGCGCACGCCTCGGCGATCGAGTGAAATGATGCGATCGGACAGCCGACGCATCGCATCCTAAAATCCAGGAAAAACGCGGATCGTGAGCGGCCAACGGTGCACCACGTCGTCGACGGACATCTCGGTGCTTGGGATTGCATTGTTTGCCATGCCAGCCACCATAACCGGTCGCGCTCAAGCTCTGTTTGCTCCTGCGCAAATTCTCCGCCGAAGAACTGTTTCGCAGATCCATCGCGAACGTTGTTCCAGCACAAAGAGCTTCGCGTCCGCATGGTTCATCATCCACCCATCGAATTGCAGAGATCAACCGATGGAGAGCGATCATGCTCACGCGAAGGACTGCTTTGATGGGCGCCGCGATCGCGGCGTTGATGATGGCGGCACCGGCCGTCGCGGAGACTGCGGACGACCTGAAGCTTCCGCGCGAGAAGGTGACGCTGGTGGCGCCGCCCGCCGTGCATCCTCACGAACAGGCAACCAAGTCAGGCCCCAAGATCGTCGAGTTCAAGCTGACGATCCGCGAGAAGGAGGTCGTGATCGATTCTGCAGGGACCAAGTTCTGGGCGATGACCTACGACGGCTCGATGCCGGGCCCGATGATGGTGCTGCACGAAGGCGACTACATGGAGCTCACGCCGGTCAATCCCGAGACCAACTCCATGCCGCACAACATCGACCTGCATTCGGCGACGGGAGGCCTCGGCGGCGGCGCGTTGACGAAGGTTAATCCGGGCGAGCAAGTAAAGCTGCGCTGGAAGGCCACGCGTCCCGGCGTGTTCGTCTACCACTGCGCGCCCGAAGGCATGATCCCCTGGCACGTCGTGTCGGGCATGCACGGCACCGTCATGGTGCTGCCGCGCGACGGTCTGAAGGACGGCGCGGGCAGGTCGCTACACTACGACAAGATCTACTACATCGGCGAGAACGATCTCTACGTGCCGAAGGACGAGAACGGCAAATACAAGACCTATGAGACGCTCGGTGAATCCTATGCAGACACGACCGAGGTCATGCGCAAGCTAATTCCCACGCATGTCGTTTTCAACGGCAGCGTCGGCTCGCTTACCGGCAAGAACGCCATGACCGCGAAGGTCGGCGAGACCGTGCTGATCGTGCACTCGCAGGCCAATCGCGACACCCGTCCGCACCTGATCGGTGGCCACGGCGACTACGTCTGGGAGACCGGCAAATTCAACAATCCGCCGGAGAAGGACCTCGAGACCTGGTTCGTCCGGGGCGGTTCGGCCGGTGCCGCCCTCTACACTTTCCGCGAGCCCGGAATCTACGCCTATGTGAACCATAACCTGATCGAGGCGGTCGAACTGGGTGCCGCCGCACACTTCAAGGTCGAAGGAAAGTGGAACGATGACCTGATGAAGCAGGTCACCCCTCCCAGCCCCGTCCCCCCCGACAAGGTCGGCGCCGCCGATCCGGTGGCCGTCACCCGGTAGGTGGCGTCGAGCGCGGCCCGCGGTTCGCCGCGGGCCGTTCTTCTCAAGGAGACCCGTGATGCTGATGCTGATGAAGATCAAGATCGCGATGCTCGCCGGCGCGCTGGCCGCGCCCGTGCTCGCGACCGTTCTTGCGCCTCCGCCCCAGGTCGATCCGGAGGGGATCAGCCGCTTGGCGCCCGCCTCCTTCAGCTACCGCGCCGCCGGCGACTTCTCGCGAAGCGGCAAGCCAGTGGAAGGGCCGCTGCGCGGGCTCGGCTTGCCGGCGGACCTGCTCGTCATGAAGCGGCAGGTCACGGTCGCGGAATATGACCGATGCGTCGAAGAAGGCGCCTGTCCGCGCGTCGGATCTCAGTCCGGACGGCGAGACGTTCCGATCGTCGGCGTCAGCTGGCACGACGCTTCAACTTACGCAGCCTGGATCTCTCTGAAGACAGGTGTCACGCATCGGCTGCCAACCGATGAGGAATGGACGTTCGCCGCGGCCGAAAAGGCGCGCGACGAAGCCCTGCCGCTCGTCGATCCCGCCGACCCCGCCCAGGCATGGATCGCGCGCTACGAAACCGAATCGAACCGTTCGAGACCGGCCGAGACCGCTCCGCAGCCCGGCGGCACATTCGGGACCAATAGCAAGGGCCTCGACGACCTGGCCGGCAACATCTGGGAGTGGACGGATACTTGCTTCATCCGCGCCTCGTTGGATGGGAACCGCGAGCAGGTGACGAACACCAATTGCGGCGTACGCGTCGTCGAAGGGGCCCATCGCGCCTACATGACCGACTTCATCCGCGATCCGAAGTCGGGCGGTTGCGCGGCCGGGGTTCCGCCGACGAATCTGGGCTTCCGTCTAATCGTCGAGCGTCCCGGAGCTGCCGTCACCGACGCTTTCCGCAAAGCTGTGAAGCTGCTGCGGCGGGCATAGACAATTCGGACCCATCTTGAGCTGGCGCAAGGTCCCGCCGCGGCTCAGCCCCTAGAAGGGCTGTCGCAAGATCCTCCGAGCGCACGGCGCAAACCGATCGCGGCAAGGCATGAAACGTAGACAACGACGGATGGTGATGATCGGAAGTTCGCTCGCGGTGCTCGCCATCGCGACGGGACTTGTCCTCAACGCGCTCCGCGACTCCATCGTGTTCTTCACCACACCCACGATGGCAGCGGAGAGGCACATCGCAGCGGGCAAGCGCTTCCGCCTCGGCGGCCTGGTCCAGCCGGGCTCGCTGACGCGCGGAGACAGTCTGGCCGCCACATTCAGTATCGCTGATGGAGGAGGCAGCATCCCGGTGAGCTTCAGAGGCACCCTCCCCGATCTGTTCAGGGAAGGCCAAGGCGTCGTGGCCGAAGGCGTTCTGGACGGGGCCGGCGTGTTTCGCGCCGACATTGTTCTGGCGAAGCACGACGAAAACTACATGCCCAGGGAGGTGGCCGACGCTCTGAAGAAGCAGGGTCATTGGAAGAACGACACGCCTTGACGCGAGATACACAGCCTCGACCTGTCCGGCGTCCGTTCCAGCTGCTCCGAAGTTGACCTGACGCAACGTTCGGGAACGCCGCATCAGGCAATGTCCTCGCACAATGGAAAGGCAGACGATGCGCTCGGATCTCGCAAGACGGTACGGTCAGGATCGGCTCCCCCGCTACACCAGCTATCCAACGGCCCCGCATTTCAATCCGTCGATCGGCGAAGCCGAATATCGCGGATGGCTGAAGTCGATCTCCCCACGACGGCCGGCCTCTATCTACCTGCACGTGCCGTTCTGCCGATCCATGTGCTGGTACTGCGGCTGCCACACCTCGGTCACGAAGAAGGACGATCCGATCGCCATCTACGCCTCGGGCCTGCGCACCGAGGCGCATCTGGTTGCGGAGAGCATCGGCCATCGGCAGCCGATCTCGCACATACACTTCGGCGGTGGCACGCCGACGATCATGACGCCCGAGACCTTCGCCGATCTGGTCGGCGCGCTGCGCTATTCCTACTTCGTGGTGCCCGAAGCCGAGATCGCCGTCGAGATCGACCCGCGCACGTTGACCGAGCCGATGACTGAGGCTCTGGGCTTCAGCGGGGTCAACCGCGCCAGCCTGGGCGTGCAAAGCTTCGACCCTGCGGTCCAGCGCGCCATCAACCGCTTACAGAGCTTCGACCAGACTGCCCGGTGCGTCGAGGGCCTGCGAAGGAACGGCATCGGCAAACTCAACTTCGATCTGCTGTACGGGCTGCCGCTTCAGACAGTGAGTTCCTGCCTCGACACCGTCGCGAGGTGCATCGAGCTCCGGCCGGATCGGTTCTCCGTGTTCGGCTACGCGCACGTCCCCTCGTTCAAGAAACACCAGCGCAAGATCGACGAAAGCGCATTGCCTGACAGCACCGAACGACATCTGCAGTCCGAAGCGATCGCCGAGGCGCTCGTCGATGCTGGCTACGTACGCATCGGCTTCGATCACTTCGCGCTCCCCTCGGACGAGCTCACTGTTGCGAAGCGGGAGGGCCGATTGCGGCGGAACTTCCAGGGCTACACCAACGATGCCGCCGAAACGCTTGTCGGCCTGGGCGCAAGCGCCATCGGTCGGATGCCGCAGGGCTTCGTTCAGAACGCGGTCGCGACACGCGACTACCTGGCGCGCATCGCCGAGGAGCGGCTCGCGACCGTCAAGGGCTACGCGTTCACCGGGGACGACCGCTTCCGCGGCGACATCATCGAGCGGGTCATGTGCGACATGGCCGTCGATCTCTCGGAGATCGCCAGGTCGCACGGCCGCGATCCGGATGCGGCCATCGTGGATCGCTCGCGACTCGAAAGCCTCGTCGCGGACGGAGCGGTGACCATGAGTGACGATCTGATCTCGGTAAGCACTGGCGCTGAATTTCTGGTCCGGAGCTTGGCTTCCGCATTCGACGCTCATCTCGCCCGGTCCACGGCGATCCACAGCCGCGCCGTCTGAGAAGCGCAATCTGCAAGGACGCTGCCGTTTCTGCTGATCGAACCGGCTAACGACGTTCGTCCGGACCCTGATCCGTTCTGGCGGTCCTTTCCTCAAGACAGTTGGCCATGATCCGCCAGCGCATCCGGGCCTCCGATCCTCAACAACGCCCTCAACAGACGCAGAACCTGCATATCTTCGCAAATGCTCATAGTCTGGCCTGTCGCCCGTATTACCACGGCCATCACTTCTTGCGCCACGTCAACCATAGCAAAGCGGTGACGGGTTCTCATGACCGAAACACGAGGACCAAGGTTGCTCTCCAGTTCCGCGATTCGCCTTCGGGCCAGGCGTCGCCGACAACGGCTTGCCTGGAAGACTTCGTTCGTTGCGGCCGATTTCGCAATGCCGATGCGTCCATCGGTCGATGATCGCGCCGACCCGCTCGAATGCGCGACGAAAACACCCCGAATTGGGAGCGCGCTCCGGGTGAACAAGGATCGTAGGTTTAGTTTGCGCTGGCTCAAATACGATCGAGCCGCAGCGTGCTTCAATTGCACCGTTCAAGACGAGCGACCCATTCCTCCCTTTGGCGTTGTCTCGATACTCAGAGCCCGGCCGAGTTGCCGGGCTTCCTTTTTCCCGCCGCTTACTGTGTCAGTTGGCGATAGATCGCAGGCAGCGCCGCCGGCAGCCGCCTGATGTTGCCGACGATGGCGTAGCCGCCGCGCCCGAACAGCGTCGGAAAGTAGCTCTGCGCGGCGGCATCGATGGTGACGCCGAACACGGCCGTTCCCAGCCGCCGGGCTTCCTGGATCGCCTTACGGGTGTCTTCGACGGCGAACCGACCTTCGTAATGATCCACATCGTTGGGCTTGCCATCGGTGAGTACGATCAGCAGCTTCTTGCGATGCGGCTGGGCGGCGAGCTCCAAGGCGGCATGTCGGACCGCAGCACCGATGCGAGTGTAGTATCCCGGCTTGAGTGCCCCGATTCGCTTCTCGACCTGCGTTGTCATCGGTTCGCCGAAGGCCTTGACGGTCTCGAGCCGGACCCACGAACGACGGCGTGAGGTGAACGTCAGAATGCTGTGGTAGTCGCCGCACGCCGCGAGGCCGTTAGCCAGCACCAGTAGTGCCTCTTTCTCGACGTCCAGTACGCGATGTCCGTCCACCCAGGCGTCGGTCGAGAGCGATACGTCGACCAGCAGCGTGGCGGCCAGGTCATGACCCTGCGGGCGCATCGCCAGATGGACGCGCTCCAGCGAGCCGCTGCCCGCGCGGAGGTCGCATCGCGCGCGGACCAGCGCGTCGAGATCGAGGTCGTGCCCATCGGGCTGCGCTCTCACCAGTTCATGACGGGGCCGCAGCGTTTCGAACTGACGGCGCACCTGCCGGATCCGCCGCAAGATGGCGTCGTCCGGCTGCCAGTCTTCTCCGTTCTCGCTCGCCTCCGAGGTCAGAACGCGGCAGTAATCCGGCATGTAGCTGCCGGTGCGATAATTCCATTCCGGATAGAGCCGCCCCGCCTCGAGCCGCGCGGCATCGACGGCTTCCGGCGGCAGGTCGAGGTCGAACCTCAGCTTGCTTGCGGGCTTGCCCTTGCGTCGCGAGATCGCGAGTTCGTCGAGGTCGTCGGCTGCCTTGCGGGCGTCATCCTCATCGCCGTCGTCGGAAGGGCGGTCGACGTTGACCATCTCCGCCATCGCCAGGATCTTCTCGAAGCGGTTAAGGATGAAGGGATCGCGTTGAGCTCTGCTGTCCTCCTGCTCCCGGACCGCGAAACGTTTGCGGGTGTCGGGACCGGCTTCCTCTGCCGCGCCGGACGGCTGCTCGTCATCGTCTGCTTGGGGCGCGACCGCTTCCCGGATCCAGCAATCGCCCCACAGCGGGCAAGGCAGCATCGGGCGATATCCGGACGGTGCCTTCTCAGGCGGCTCGCCGGCGCCGACGACAGCGGTCCAGAGCTCACCCTTCGGAGTCTCGCCGGCGCCGAGCAGCGCCATAACGACGGCCTCCACATCCCGCTCAACACGCGGCAATGGGCGCTGCGGACGGGCGATCACCATCGCGCCGGCGAGCCGTCGGTAGGTCTCGGCGAGTCCTGGGAACCGGGCAGTGACAAGGGCGGACGTCTCGCATACCCGACGCAGCGTCAAGAGATCCCGCTGCAACGGATCGACCGCTTCGATCGGGGCGACCGGCTGAACGGCGAACCAAGCCGCCAGCCAGCGGTACAGCTTGGCGTTAAGCTCGCGATCGGCGAAAACGGCGATGCTCTCGGGCAGGAATATGGTGGCGCCGTCGCGGCCGGGATGATCGAGGGTTTCGTCGCCGAGCCCGATACGCTGCCGCCATCCGAGCCGATGACCCGACTTGCGCGCCTTACAACCAGCGATCTGTACGCCCTTCTCGCCGCCGAGGGCGCGGAACATCACCGCGATCTGGCTTCGAACGTCGGCGAGCGCCACCGCATGCTCGGGATGAACCGGATAGGATGCGGTCGAGCCGACCAGCCGGTGCCAGGCTCGCCCGACGGTCTCCTCGAGTTCGAGGAAGTCGAGCATGCGATCACCCGATCACGGCACGTGCGACTTCAACCAGCGCCGCCTTGACGTCGGCATCGTCCGTCAGAGGCTCGATCATGCCGGCGCGAACGGCGTCGCCCACCGAAACACCGGCGGCGATGAGCGTGGCGCAGTAGACGATGACGCGGGTCGAGACACCTTCCTCCAGGTCGTGGCCCTTCAACGCGCGCAGTCGCCCTGCAAGCTGCACCAGCGGGCGCACGCGATCCGGCGGAAGCTCGCTCTCGGCGGAGACCACCGCGATCTCCTGCTCCGCGGGCAAGAAGTCGAATTCGAGGGCGATGAAACGCTGCCGGGTCGAGGGTTTGAGCGCCTTCAGGAGGCTCTGATAACCGGGGTTGTACGATACGATCAGCATGAAACCTGGAGGCGCGCGGAGTTCCTCCCCGGTGCGCTCCAAAGGCAGGATGCGTCGGTCGTCGGTCAGGGGATGCAGCACGACGGTGACGTCCTTGCGCGCTTCCACCACCTCGTCGAGATAGCAGATGCCGCCCTCGCGGACGGCGCGGGTCAGAGGCCCGTCCGTCCAGACCGTGTCACCTCCCTTGAGCAGGTAGCGCCCGGTAAGATCCGCCGCAGTGAGATCGTCATGGCACGCGACGGTGTGCAGCGGCAGGTCAAGGCGGGCCGCCATATGGGCGACGAACCGCGTCTTGCCGCAGCCGGTCGGACCCTTGAGCAGAACGGGCAGCCGACGACGCCAAGCGTGCTCGAACAGAGCGCATTCGTTGCCGCTCGGCGTATAAGCTGGAATAGCTGGCGAGGAGCGGGCGATCGCGTGAACCGATGATTTCATGATGGCTCTCCGAGGGGATTCGATGGAAGGGGCGGCAGCACGTGCGGCCGCCCCTGTTCGCGCTATTCGGCCGGCTGAAGCGCGGACGAGATCGCTGGTTGCCTCGCGCGGCCGGGCACGAGCACCGCCCACACGAACATCGCGGCGGAGATGACCACGAATACGCCGGAACCGAGGCGCACCCAGTAGAACATCGCAAGCTGGTCCTGCACTTCCATGTAACTCTGGCCGAGCACCCTCTGCAGATGGACCTGGATGATCCCTGCGAAGGTCAGCGCGAACGTCATCACCATCATGGCCGTGGTCATGATCCAGAAACTGGCCATGCTGAGCCACTGGTTGTACGGAGCGCGCTCCTTCAATTGCGGGATCGCGTAGGCCATCACCGCCAGATTCAGCATGACGTAGGCGCCGAAGAAAGCGAGATGCCCGTGCGCCGCGGTCACTTGGGTGCCGTGGGTGTAGTAGTTCACCGACGACAGCGTGTGCAGGAAGCCCCAGACGCCGGCACCGAGGAACGCCATCACCGAGCAACCGACCGACCACAGCAGTGCCGCGCGGTTCGGGTGTTTCCGGCCGGCCTTCCAGGTCATCTGCACCGTGAAGATCACCATCGTGAAGAACGGCGCAACCTCGAGCGTGGAGAACAGCGAGCCGATCCACTGCCAGTAGCCGGGAGCGCCGATCCAGTAGAAGTGATGTCCGGTGCCGAGGATGCCGGAGAACAGCGCGAGACCGATGATGACATACAGCCACTTCTCGACGACCTCGCGATCGATGCCGTTGAGCTTGATCATCAGGAAGGCCAGCACGGACGCCATGATCAGTTCCCAGACGCCTTCGACCCAGAGATGGACGACGTACCACCAATACATCTTGTCGACCGCGAGGTTGGCCGGGTTGTAGAAGGCGAACAGAAAGAAGATTGCAACGCCCCACAGGCCGAACAGCAAAATATTAGTGACCGTCGTCTTTCGTCCCTTGAGCGCCGTCATCGTGACGTTGAACAGGAACATCAGGCAGACAACGACGATCCCGACCTTGATCGGGAACGGCTGCTCGAGGAATTCGCGGCCCTCATGATAGTGGAAGAGATAGCCCACGACCGCGACGCCCGCGGCGCCGAAGAACATCCAGAACTGGATCTTGGCGAGAAGTGGGCTGAACAGTTCGTTTTCCGTTTCCTCCGGAAGGAGATAGTAGGTCGCTCCCATGAAGCCGATCAGCGACCACACGATCAGTGCATTGGTGTGGATCATCCTGACGATGTTGAAGGGAAGCAGGACGGACAAGGTGTTCGGAAGAACGTAGATGGTCCCGGCAACCAGGCCGAACGCGACCTGTGCCAAGAACAGTGTCAGCGCGCCGTAGAAGTACAGCATCGCGACCTTCTGGGTCTGGTATTTCATGAAGGTTTCCTCTTTGAAAGCTGTCGGAATGCTGTGATCAGCCCGCCTTGTTCGGCGGCCAGTTCTGACGCTTGATGCTGTCGGTCCACTGCAGGAAATCGGCGAGGTCGTTGAGTTCCTGGTCCGTCAGGTTGAACTGCGGCATCTGCCGACGGCCGGGCGCGCCGCTCGGCTGTGCCTGCATCCAGGCCTTCACCATCTCCTTGGCGGAAGCGGGATCTTCCCTGCCGCCCCAGCGGTCCCAGACGTTGCCGACCTCGGGGGCGAAATAAGCGCCCTCGCCCAGCAGCGTATGACAATTGATGCAGGAATTCTTTTCCCAGACGTGTTTGCCGCGTGCGACGGAATCCGTCAGCGTTACGGTGTCGGTCGATTTAGTCACCATGTAGTAGTGACTGTGGGCGGTGAGCGCGACAAAGATCGCGAAGAAGAACGCGGAGCCGCCGTAGAAGACGTTCCGCGCAGCCGTTTTCGTGAGGCGTTCAGCCATCACCTGTCCTTTCGGTGCGGTTGCGGTTATTGCGAGCGTCGCGATAACCTACGCAGTCCGACGGACGGTTCTTTGTGCCGCAGCAAACAGGGGAGCGGTCGTCAGCTAGACGAACAGCCTGACTACGGAAGCGGCCCAGGCGAACGAGGCGATGCCGACGACCCAGACGGTCACCAGGCTCCGCCAGACCGGCGACACCGCCCGCAGTCCGAGGAAATCCAAGAGGATTCGGCGGCCCTTCAGCGCCGCGAGCCCCAGCACGACCCCGGTCGCTGATGGCCCCGCCATCAGATGCCATGAGGTAAGCAGCGTCGCGACCGCCAGGCCGATCAGGACGAACAACGTCGTGTCGAGAGGATGTCGGGACATGTCAGCGCACCAGGTAGACGATCGGAAAGATCAGGACCCATACGAGGTCGACCATGTGCCAGAACGAAGTCCCGGTCTCGACCGCATGAGGGTCTGCGCCCCGCAGAACTACGGCCAAGATTGTCATCCCGAGCACGACATGCAGCAGGTGGAATCCAGTCAGGAGGAAGTACAGCGTGAAGAACGTGCTGGTCTCCAGCCCGGCACCGGAAGCGACCTCGCCGCAATACTCGGATAGCTTGATGGCGACAAACGCCGCGCCTAGAGCGATCCCCAGCGACAGCCAGCGCCGGCAGTCGGCCCCCCTCCCTTCGCGCGCGGCCAAGACGCCGCGTGCGGCCGCCCAGCCGCTCGTCACCAACACCAGCGTGTTCAAGCCGGCGAGGCCCGGATCGAGCAGCTTCTGCCCGTCAGCAAAGCCCGAGGGGTCCACCGCTCGCGCGACCGAAAAGGCTCCGAGGAGGAGACCGAAGACCGCGAGTTCGCTGAAAATCAGCACCCACATCATCGGGTCGCCCGGCAACTCGGCGAAGACTTCCCATCCGCCTTCCCGCGGTTCGAAATCCCGCGCCGACATCGACATCCTTCAACAGTTTGCGTTCATCAACCCGTAACCGGGATCCAGCGTCCGATCTTTGTCCCCCGACAAAGACGGACGCTGGCCGCCGGACTAGGTTCGGACCGTCACCTATCGTCTGCGGGATCTGGAGTTTCATGAGCGAAGCGCAGCTAGGCCTTCTCACGGCAACGCCCGTTATCATCGCTTTCGCCGGCATGCTGCGGGCAATGGGCGTGCTTTCGACCGTCGCGACGGTCTCGGCGATCCTTCTGTCGGCCGGGATCGCCACCGTTCTGTTCACGACCCAGTGACTCGAACGGGGCCTCCGCCATGAACGCTCGCAGCTTCGACGTCGACGACATCCTATCCAATACGTGAGACCGCAAGCTCGCGCAGGCCCTCCACCCATCTTTCGATCTCGCCGATGTCGGCAGACAGCTCCGTTCCGAAATCACCGGCAAAACCGCGCCACGCGGGCAAATTGTTCTGGGGAACGCCGATCACGACGGTGATATTGTACTCCATCGCCTTGGCAATGAGGTCGAGCAGTCCGCCACCACCGCATTCGGCCTTGCCGAATTTGTTGAGCACCAGCACATCCGGTGCATCGGCCAGGCCACTTTCGATCCGCGCAGCGACCTCTGCAAGCGCCGACTCGTCGAGCCGGCAGCCCGACGCGCCGGCACCGCGATCCTCATAGATCGACGTGCGATGACCGGTGCTTAAATCCTCCAGGAGGACATCGCATCGTCGCTCCGACGCCGCGTCAACCAAGTGCTGCAAGACGCCGGCAAGCGACAATCTGTTGCGACGACACGCTGCGACCAGCGCCTCAAAGGCCGTCGCAGGGTATATGTTCTGCGGATAAACGATCGCCGCCAGCGATGGCGTGCGCGGCGGGACGACTTCAGGCGTCCGGGCGGAAAGCGCGACAGACATCTTGATTCACCTCAATGGGACGTGCGCCTATTAGATCAAGGCAATAGGGAATGGCCGGGAAGACGGCGCCGAGACAGATGTCGATCGACGATGGCCGCCCGGGCAGATTGACAATCAGACACTGGCCTCGTGTCCCAGCGGTCTGCCGCGAGAGGATCGCGGTCGGAACCTGCTCCAGGCTGACCCGGCGCATCAGTTCGCCGAAGCCGGCAAGCTCGCGCGTGATCACGCTGCGTGTGGCCTCCGGTGTCAAATCGCGCGGCGCCGGCCCTGTCCCGCCGGTCGTCAATATCAGGTCGCAGGTCTCCCGATCCGACATTTCGATGAGTGCGCCGGCAACGCTTTCAACACCATCCGGGATGATCTTGACGATCGTGATCCAGTTGGATCGGATGGTTTTGGCCAGGAAGCTGTTGATTGCCTCCTCACCCTGGTCCTTGTACTCGCCCCGGCTGGCGCGGTCGGACACCACGAGAATGCCAATCCGCGCAAGGCTGCGGGAGAAGCCCGTGCCACCGATTTCACGTTGGTCGATCATGTGCATCCCCCGCTGCCTCCACATGAGCATCCCACGTGCGGTTCGACGCTCTGGGCTTCGTCCCGCTTCAGCGACCAGTGCAGCATGTGCGTCAGGCAGCGGAAGCCCGGATCATCGGCGCGTTCGACCGTATTCATCAACGCAAGCCAGTCCTCGCTCGATGCTAGGTTGGCAAAACGCCGCACCGCGCCTGCGGCGTATTCTCCGACCGTCTCGTCAAAGCGATCAGCCGTGGAACCGATGCGCGCCACCAGAGTGAGATCACCACAGCTGAGCAGCGCATCGGCCGCGGCAGCCTCTTCGCTGAAATTCCTGATGATTTGCCCGAGCTGCATGGTGTTTCTCTATTGCAGAAGCGGCGAGCTGGCGCCCGCGATTGCAATTCCGGTGATCTCTGCACGGCCGGCCAGCACGGCGACATATTGGGCGAGTGAACGGTGCTGCACACTTGTTGCGAGGTAGTCGGCGATGCGGTCGCGAGCGAGCTCAAACGGCAGGATCTGCCCCGGCGCGTGCCGATCGAGCCGAACGATGTGGAAGCCATAGCGGGTTTCGACGATGGCGAGCTCGCCCTCGTGCATGCGAGCCAGCGCCACCTCGAATTCCTCGATCGTCTGGCCACGCGTCACCTGGCCGAGGCGGCCTCCGTTCTCGGCGGAGGTCCGGCAATCGGAACGGCTGCGCGCCAATTGATCAAACAGGGCGGGGTCTTCTCGCACGGACAACAGCATCTTCTCCGCAGTCTCGCGGGCGCTACTTCGGGCAGCAGCATCATTCGGCGGAGCCGCGATCAGGATATGAGCAGCCTCGTAGAGATCACCGGTCCTGAAACGACGCTGGTTCTGTTCATAGAAGCGCAGGCATGAGGCATCGTCCGGCTCGGGCGTGACGACCTCCCGTTCAATCAGTGCGCGCATTGCCGCCTCTTCGGGGGTTTCGCTCCGACCTTCGGCGTCCCGCAGCGGCTCCGCGGAAACTTCGAGGCGCCGTGACTCCTGCAGCAACAATTCCCGCACGACCAAAGCCCGTGCTGCTGCCTGCCAGGCCAGGATCGGCTTTTCCGCCGGATGGTTCTGCACCTCGCGCGCGATTGCCTCGCGCGGAATGACGGTGCCATTGACGCTGACGGTCTTCGGCTTGGGGAGGCTGTCGGCGAGCGAGCAATCCATGGCTCTACTCCGCAGGTTGCAGAGGACGGTCGGCGGCGTGCGAGGCGGCGTCGCGGCGGCGCACGACCTGATAGCCGCGGCGGCCAAGATACCAGACCGGCGCGCTCCAGATATGGACCAATCGCGTAAAGGGAAAGATGAGGAAGATCGTCATGCCCAATACGAGGTGCGCCTTGAAGATCGGGTGCACGTCCAGAATGTTGGCGGCGATGCCCGGCTGCAGCGTCAGGATGCCCTGAGCCCATCCCATGAACTTCACCATCTCATGCCCATCGAGATGCCCGAGCGATACGGGAATGGTCGCAAGGCCGAGAAGCAGCTGGGCGAACAGGATCAGGAGGATTGCGGTGTCGCCGAAGGAGGAGTTGGCGCGAATGCGCGGATCGAACAGCCTCCGGTGCGTCAACAGCGAAATCCCGACCAGACACATCAATGCGGCGCTGCCGCCCGCGACGATCGCCAGCATCTGCTTGAAGCCATGCGAGACGCCGAGCATGTCGAATACCCAGATCGGGGTCAGCAGTCCCACGAGATGGCCGAAGAAGATGAAGAGAATTCCGACGTGGAATAGGTTCGAGCCCCAGACGAGCTGCCGTCGCCGCAGCAACTGGCTGGATCCACTGCGCCAGGTATATTGCTCGCGGTCGAAGCGGACTAGGCTGCCGAACAGAAAGACGGTGAGGCAGAGGTACGGATACCAGCCGAAGACGATGGCATTGAGCGTCTGCATGATCTGGCCCTCTATTGCGGGTGTGACGGCGCCGGCCCGACGGCGCGACGGGCGTGCCGAAGCTTTGCGATCAGGGTTTCGTGGCCGCAGGCGCTCTGCCCCTGCGAGCCGGGCCCGAACCGGACTTCTTCCTCTTCCCAGGCCGCGTCGAGCGCCACCAGATCCATCGGGTCGGTCTCGGGCGCCTTCAGAAGCTCGTCGACAATATCGCGGCGCGGCGCTTCGGCAGCGATCTTGACCAGCGTGTCGAAAACACCCTTGTAGCTCGACTCGCGTCGCCCGAGCCGTTCGGCGAGCGCCGCAAAAATATGCGCGGTCTGGCCGAGGAGCTCACGCGCTTCCGCAAACGGCTGCGTCGCCAGGAATTCGAGGAACAGCGGCACGTAATCCGGCAATTCGTTCGCCGCGATCGCCAACCCCGCATTTTCGTACATGGCTTTGAGATCGACCATGGCCTGGCCGCGATCGCGGCTTTCACCGTGGACATGCTCGAACAGATGCAGCGCAAGCGTCTTGCTGCGATCGAACAGCAGGCCGTAACGCTCCTGCAGGTCGTAGAGATCGCCGATGGCGATTTCCTCGATCAGCACGTCGACCGCACCGCGGCACGCCGCCGGCACCAGCCTCTCGGCATCGAGCACCGCCGCAAACTCCGGCGCGGCTTCGATCAACGCCTCGGTCGGATAGCTCAGAAGGGCCGAGAGGACCTTGAACGTCTTCATCACGCGATCTCCATCGGATTCTTTGCCTTGCGGGGCGAACCGAACAGGTTGGTCTCGGTCTCGCCGCCGGAGCAGCCATTGCCGAAGGTGAAGCCGCAGGAGCCGCGGATGTCGAAGGCGTCGGCGCCGAGCTCGCGATGCGCGGTCGGGATCACGAAACGATCCTCGTAATTTGCAATCGCCATGATCTGGTACATCTCGTCGATTTGGGCCGGCTTCAGACCAACCCGGCGGGCGATGGCTTCATCGACGACGCCGTCGAGCGTCTTGGCCCGCATATAGGCGCGCATCGCCATCATGCGTTCGAGTGCCAGCGTCACCGGCGCTTCATCGCCCGCGGTCAGAAGATTGGCCAGGTAGCGCATCGGAATCCGCAGCGACTTGACGTCCGGCATGCCGCCGTCAAGACCGATCTTGCCGGCGGAGGCGGCCGAGGTGATCGGCGACAGCGGCGGTACGTACCAGACCATCGGCAAGGTGCGGTATTCCGGATGCAGCGGGAATGCGACCTTCCACTCCATCGCCATCTTCCAGATCGGCGAGGTCTTCGCCGCCTCGAGCCAGGCATGCGGAATGCCCTGCCGCTCGGCCTCGGCGATCACCTGCGGATCGTTCGGATTGAGGAAGATGTCGAGCTGGGCCTGATAGAGATCACGTTCGTCAGGCTTGCTCGCCGCTTCCGCGATGCGGTCGGCGTCGTACAGCACGACGCCGAGATAGCGGATACGGCCGACGCAGGTCTCCGAACACACCGTCGGCTGACCGGCTTCGATGCGCGGGTAGCAGAAGATGCACTTCTCCGATTTTCCAGACGACCAATTGTAGTAGATCTTCTTGTAGGGGCAGCCGGAGACGCACATGCGCCAGCCACGGCACTTGTCCTGGTCGATCAGGACGATGCCGTCCTCTTCGCGCTTGTAGATGGCGCCCGATGGACAAGCCGCGACGCACGCCGGATTGAGGCAGTGCTCGCACAACCGTGGCAGGTACATCATGAAAGTGTTTTCGAACTGGCCGTAGATATCCTTCTGAACGCCCTCGAAATTGTAATCCTGTGAGCGCTTTTCGAACTCGCCGCCAAGGATTTCTTCCCAGTTCGGGCCCCACTGGATCTTCTCCAGCCGCTCGCCGGAGACCAGCGAGCGCGGGCGAGCTGTCGGCATCGCCTTCATTTCCGGCGCCTGCTGCAGATGCTGGTAATCGAAGGTGAACGGCTCGTAATAATCGTCGATCTCGGGCAAATCAGGATTGGCGAAGATGTTCGCCAGCACCCGCCACTTGCCGCCGATACGCGGCTGGATCGAGCCGTTGCGGTTGCGCTTCCAACCGCCCTTCCAGCGCGCCTGGTTCTCCCAATCCTTGGGATAGCCGATACCGGGCTTGGTCTCGACGTTGTTGAACCACGCATATTCCATGCCTTCACGGCTGGTCCACACGTTCTTGCAGGTGACGCTGCAGGTGTGACACCCGATGCATTTGTCGAGGTTCAGCACCATTGCGATCTGGGCGCGGATCTTCATTGTGCGGCCTCCAGCCGGGACGTGCCGGGTTGATCTGCGGCGGGCGTGTCGAGCCAGTCGACTTTCGACATCTTGCGAACGATGACGAATTCGTCGCGATTGGCGCCAACCGTGCCGTAATAGTTGAAGCCGTAGGCTTGCTGTACGTAGCCGCCGATCATGTGGGTCGGCTTGAGCACGGTACGGGTAACGGAGTTATGGATGCCGCCGCGCTGGCCGGTCTGCTCGGAGCCCGGGACATTCACGATCTTCTCCTGTGCATGATACATCATACACATGCCTTGCCGGACGCGTTGCGAGACCACCGCGCGTGCGACCAGCGCGCCGTTGGTGTTGTAGGCCTCTATCCAGTCGTTATCGACGATGCCCGCCGCCTTGGCGTCGAGTTCGCTGATCCACACGATCGGACCGCCGCGCGACAGCGTCAACATCAGGAGATTGTCGGTGTAGGTGGAGTGAATGCCCCACTTCTGGTGCGGCGTGATGAAGTTCAAGACCACGGAGTCGTTGCCGTTCGGCCTGCGGTCGATCACCGGCTTGACCGTCTTGGTGTCGATCGGCGGCCGGTAGACGCAGAAACCCTCGCCGAAAGCGCGCATCCACAGATGGTCCTGATAGAGCTGCTGGCGACCGGTCAGCGTGCGCCACGGGATCAACTCGTGAACGTTGGTGTAGCCGGCGTTATAACAGACCTTGTCGGACTCCAGGCCCGACCAGATCGGCGAGGAAATGATCTTGCGCGGCTGTGCAACCACGTCGCGGTACCGGATCTTCTCGTCCTCCTTGGGGACGGCCAGATGGGTGTGATCTCGCCCGGTGAAATTTCCGAGGGATGACCACGCCTTGACCGCGACCTCGCCGTTGGTTTCCGGAGCGAGGCTCAGGATGACTTCGCAGGCGTCGATCGCGCTCTCGATGCGAGCAAGTCCTTTGGACGCGCCTTCCTCCGTTACGACGCCGTTCAGCTTCTTGAGCAGTTCGACCTCATGATCGGTGTTCCAGCTCATGCCCTTGCCGCCATTGCCGAGCTTGTTCATCAGCGGCCCGAGCGAAGTGAAACGCTTGTAGAGGTTCGGGTAGTCCCGCTCGACCACGGTCACCGCCGGCATGGTCTTGCCGGGGATCGGATCGATTGCTCCCGTCTTCCAGTCCTTGACGTCGAACGGTTGGGCGATCTCGCCGGGACTGTCGTGCATAATCGGGGTGAGGACGACGTCCTTCTCGACGCCCAGCACCTCGGGTGCGACCTTCGAGAAGGCTTCCGCGATGCCCTTGTAGATGTCCCAGTCGCTCCGCGATTCCCACACCGGATCGATCGCCGCCGACAGCGGGTGAATGAAGGGATGCATGTCGGAGGTATTGAGATCGTTCTTCTCGTACCAGGTCGCGGTTGGCAGCACGATGTCCGAGTACATGCAGGTCGTGGACATCCGGAAGTCCAGCGTGACCAGCAGATCGAGCTTTCCCTCCGGGGCGTCTTCGTGCCATTTGACCTCAAGAGGCTTCTTCCTGCCGTCCTCGCCGAGATCCTTACCCAGCACGCCGTGCTTGGTGCCCAGCAGATGTTTCAGGAAGTATTCATGCCCCTTGCCGGACGCCCCCAGCAGGTTCGAGCGCCAGACGAACATGTTGCGTGGCCAGTTCTTCGGACCATCGGGATCTTCGCACGACAGCTTCAGTTCGCCAGACTGGAGGGATTTGGCGACGTAATCCTTCGGCTCCAGCCCGGCGGCAGCCGCAAGCTTCGAAACTTCCAACGGGTTGGTCTCGAGTTGCGGTGCAGAAGGCAGCCAACCCATCCGCTCGGCGCGAACGTTGTAGTCAATCAGCGCGCCGTCCCACGGACCTTGCGGCGCCGTCGGTGACAGAATTTCCTTCACATCGAGCGTCTCGTAGCGCCATTGATCGGTATGGGCATAGAACGCCGAGGTCGAATTCATCTGCCGCGGCGGGCGGCCCCAGTCGAGACCGAAGGCAAGCGGCGTCCAGCCGGACTGCGGCCGCAGTTTCTCCTGACCGACGTAATGCGACCAGCCCCCGCCGGACTGTCCGATGCAGCCGCACATCACCAGCATGTTGATGATGCCGCGGTAGTTCATGTCCATGTGATACCAATGATTCAACCCGGCGCCGAGGATGACCATGGAGCGGCCGCCGGTCTTCTCGGCATTGGCGGCGAATTCGCGCGCCACCGCGATGATCTGATCGCGCGGCACGCCGGTGATTCTCTCCGCCCACGCCGGCGTATAGGGCTGGACGTCGTCGTAGCTGTTGCCGAGATGCTCGCCGCCGAAGCCGCGATCGACGCCGTAATTGGCGACGAACAGGTCGTAGACCGACGCCACCAGCGCCTCGCCGTCCTTCAGCTGGATCCGCTTGGCGGGGATCTTGCGCGTCAAGACGTCCGGATGGTCGGTTCCCTTGAAATGGTCGTGCTCGCGATTGCCGAAATAGGGAAACGCCACATCGGCCAGTTCATCCCTGATATCGCTGAGCGACAACCGGAGCTTGGTGTTGCGGCTCATTGAGTCCCGCTCCTCCAGATTCCATTTGCCCTGCTCGCCCCAGCGGAATCCGACCGAGCCGTTCGGGACCACGATCTCTCCGGTTTCCTCGTCATAGGCCACCGTCTTCCACTCGGGATTGTTGGCCTCATCGAGCGAAGTGGCGAAATCCGAGGCGCGCACGAACCGCTCAGGTACGAGCCGTCCCTCGGATTTCACCAGCCGCACCAGAAATGGCATATCCGTATACTGGCGCGTGTAGTCGTTGAAATATCTGGCCTGCCGATCGACGTGAAATTCCTTGAGGATCACGTGCCCCATGGCCATCGCCAGCGCCGCGTCGGTGCCTTGCTTGGGCGACACCCAGAGATCGGCGAATTTCGAAGCTTCCGAATAGTCCGGACAGATCACGACGCTCTTGGCGCCCTTGTAGCGGACCTCGGTATAGAAATGCGCATCCGGCGTGCGGGTCTGCGGGACGTTCGATCCCCACAGGATCAGGAAGCCGGAATTGTACCAGTCTGCGCTTTCGGGCACGTCGGTCTGCTCGCCCCAGGTCTGCGGCGAGGCCGGCGGAAGATCGCAATACCAGTCGTAGAACGACATGCAGACGCCGCCGAGCAGCGACAGGTAGCGCGCACCTGCCGCGTAGCTCACCATCGACATCGCTGGAATCGGCGAGAAGCCGAACACGCGGTCTGGACCATAGGTTTTCGCGGTGTAGGCGTTTGCGGCGGCGACGATCTCGTTGACCTCGGTCCAGCTGGCGCGGACGAAGCCGCCAAGGCCGCGCTTCTGCACATAAGCCGCTCGCTTCGTCGGATCGTCGACGATCGATTTCCAGGCCGCGACCGGTGCCATCACAGCGCGCGCCTCGCGCCACAGCTTCAACAGCCGCGAGCGCACCAGCGGATATTTCACGCGGTTGCCGGAATAGAGGTACCAGCTGTAGCTGGCGCCGCGCGCGCAGCCGCGGGGTTCATGGTTGGGAAGGTCCGGGCGCGTGCGCGGATAGTCGGTCTGCTGGGTTTCCCAGGTGACGATACCCCCCTTGACGTAGACCTTCCACGAGCAGGAGCCGGTACAGTTCACGCCATGTGTCGACCGCACGATCTTGTCGTGCTGCCAGCGCTTCCGGTAGCCGTCCTCCCAGGAGCGGTCCTCGGTGGTCGTCACGCCGTGACCGTTGGCAAAATCCGGCTTGGCGCGCGTGAAGAATGTCAGCCTGTCCAGGAAATGGCTCATCCCTCGTCTCCTTATTCCGCGGGCTGGGTGGCGGGCGAAATCTGAGCGCGCCGTTCGATGTCATGAAGCAGGCCGCCCTTGCGGGTATAGACAGCCCAGGTGATGACGATGCAGGTCACATAGAAGATGAAAAATCCCCACAGCGCCGCCTGAACGCCGCCAGTGATATCGATCGAGGTACCGAACGACTTCGGAATGAAGAACGCACCGAACGCGGCGATCGCCGAGGTGAAGCCGGTGATGGCGGCCGATTCCTTCTCGGCCTGGCGCAGCCGGGTCGCGGGATCGGCGGTCGGCATCAGCCGGTCCATCTCCCGCCGCATGATGTTGGGAATCATTTGGAAGGTCGACGCGTTGCCGACGCCGGTCGCGAAGAACAACAGCAGGAACATCGCGAAGAAGCCCCAGAACGCGCCGGGTTGATCCTTGATGCCGAGGAAATAGAGCACTCCGAGCACGCCGACCATCATCAGCGCGAACACGCCGACGGTCACGCGGCCGCCGCCCCATTTGTCGGCCATCCACCCCGTGGCCGAGCGCGAGAGCGCACCGACCAGCGGGCCCAGGAAGGCAAATTGCAGCGCATCGACGGCGGGAAATTGGGTCTTCGTCAGCAGGGGGAAGCCGGCCGAGTAGCCGATGAACGAACCGAAAGTGCCGGTGTACAGCCAGCACATGATCCAGTTGTGCTTACGCTGGAAGATCACCGCCTGGTCGGCAAAGGAGGCTTTGGCGGACGCAATGTCGTTCATGCCGAACCAGGCCGCAAAGGCGCTGGCGACGATGAACGGAACCCAGACGAAGCCGGCATTCTGCAGCCAGAGCGGCACATCGGTGCTCCCGCTCTTGACCGCGGTCGGATCGCCGCCGAACCAACCGAACACGCCCACGGTGATCACGATCGGCACGACGAACTGCACGACGCTGACGCCGAGATTGCCGAGGCCTGCATTGAGCGCGAGCGCGTTTCCCTTCTCCGCGCGGGGGAAGAAGAATGAGATGTTGGCCATGGAGGAGGCAAAATTGCCGCCGCCGAAACCACACAACAGCGCAAGCCCAAGGAAGACCGGATAGGGCGTCGCCGGATTTTGCACGGCATAGCCGATACCGACAGCGGGCAGCAGCAGCGACCAGGTGGCGAGCGTGGTCCACAGCCGGCCGCCGAAGATCGGCACCATGAAGGAGTAGAAGATCCGCAGCACCGCGCCCGATATGCCGGGCAGCGCCGCAAGCCAGAACAGCTGGTCAGTCGTGAACCTGAATCCGACCGAAGGCAGCTTGGCCACCACCACCGACCAGACCTGCCAGACCGCGAAAGACAGCAGCAGCGCGGGGATCGAGAGCCAGAGATTGCGCCGGGCGATGGCACGGCCGCCGCCCTCCCAGAACGCAGCATCCTCCGGCCGCCAGTCGGTGAGGACGGCGCCGGACAGAGCGCCGACATGCTGTGGTCGGTGAATCTCCTGCATCTCCGGCAGTTCGGGAAGCTTCTTGAGTGCTTCGCCGACCACGCCGCGCTCCATCTGCCTGATGGAGACGTGCATCCAGACCAGCGCGATCGTGACCAGCAGGAACAGCAGCATGAAGCAGCTGGTCCGGAGCCCGGTCAGATCGACGAGCGCGCCGAAGGCGATGGGCAGCACGAAACCGCCGAGACCGCCGATCATGCCGACCAGACCGCCCACCGCGCCGACATTCTGCGGATAGTAGACCGGGATGTGCTTGTAGACCGCAGCCTTTCCGAGCGCCATGAAGAAGCCCAGAACGAACACTGTCACCACGAACGGCACCAACCCCATCTCCAGATGGAAGCCGACGGTGCCGTTCACGGTCTTCACGAGATAGTCGGTCGGCGGGTAGGACAGCACAAAGGTTGCCGCTACTCCGACCAGGAACGTCCAATACATGATGCGGCGCGCGCCATAGCGGTCGGAGAGATGGCCGCCATAGGCGCGAAAAACGCTCGCCGGAAACGAAAACATCGCCGCCAGCATCCCGGCAGTCTTGATATCGACGCCGTAGACCTTGATCAGATATTGCGGCAGCCACAGCGAGAGTGCGACGAAGGCGCCGAACACGAAGAAGTAATAGAGCGAGAAGCGCCACACCTGGATGTTCTTCAGTGGCTCGAGCTCAAGCCAGGCGCTCTTCGGCTTCTCGTTCCTGGCACGCCGCTCGCGCACCACCGGGTCTTCCTCGGAAAGGAGCCAGAACAAGATGCCCATTACGCCGATCGCAGCCGCCCAGACCTGCGCGGTCGTCTGCCAGCCATAGGCAACCAGAACGAACGGAGCGAGGAATTTCGTGACCGCGGCGCCGACATTGCCTGCGCCGAAAATGCCGAGCGCCGTGCCCTGCCTGGCGGTCGGGAAAAAGCGGGACACGTAGGCGACGCCGACCGCAAAGGATCCTCCGGCGACACCGACGAAAAGTGCGGCGACCAGGAATTCAGGATAAGTGTGCGCCCACGTCAGCAGGTAGGTGGCGACCGCGGCGGCGAGCATCACCACCGTGTAGACCCGCCGCCCGCCATACTGGTCAGTCCAGATACCAAGCACGAGGCGGATCAGCGAGCCGCTGAGGATCGGGGTGCCTACCAGCAGCCCGAACTCGGTGTCGTTCAGACCGAGCTCCTGCTTGATCCGGATGCCGATGATCGAGAATATCGTCCAGACCGCGAAGCAGATGGTGAAGGAAATTGTCGAAAGCCAGAGCGCTCGACCGCTATGCGAAGAGCTTGAACCAGTTGCGCCCATTGAAGTCTCCAATCACCCACCGGCATTGGAGGCACTCATGCGCAAAGATCAGCGCGTCCGTGGTTGTTCCAGATCAATGATCCCGTCGATGGTGTGAGAAAGGCACCCTGAATTTGCAAAAAGACGCCCTTCTGATTGCATTTTGTGGCATCGTGATTTGATATTTGTCACACATCACGGAGATCGACCAGTTGCGCTCTGATGATTTCGATCGGGTGAAGTCCTTGCCTCTGTTCGCGCGGATGACCGAGCAGAGTCTCGATAACCTGTTGCAAGGCGCGCTGCTGCAGCAGTTTCCGGTCGGTGTGCATCTCATTCACGAGGGCGATGCTCCCGACTTCCTGCACGTCTTGATCGATGGTCTGGTCGAAATCTTTACCGAACAGGACGGAGTCGAGTGGGGAATTTCCCTGCTCGCGCCAGTCTCGACCTTCATTCTTGCGGCCGTCGTGGGCGACCAGCGCTACCTGAACTCGGCAAGAACGTTGAAGGAATCCCGCATTCTGCTGATCCCGGCACAAGGCGTGCGGACGATCCTGCGGCGGGAGATCGAATTTGCCCAGACCGTCACAAGCGAGCTTGCATCGGCCTATCGCGGCGCAGTGAAGAAATTGAAGGGCTATGTGGCGCGATCGAGCGTCGAACGTCTGGCCAACTGGATCCTGTCAGAGGCGCAAAGCGCGGCATCAGGCAAGCATCTCGTCCTGCCATTCGACCGCGCCACCCTGGCATCCCACATCGGCACGACCCGCGAGAATCTTTCACGCAATCTAGCGCATCTGACCGAGCATGGCGTGCGTATCCGTGGCCGGGAAATCATCATAGACCGAAGAGACCTGCTGGAGGCTTTTGCGCGTCCACAAAGGTTCATAGACGACCCAAACTCCTGAGTGTGGATTCAGGCCCAAGGGGTTGCGAGCGGCTGATTGGTTGATCAAAGAGGCACGTCATCTCGGGGCCTCCCGTGCAGGCGGCTCCTCCACTATATCCCGCGGCCGCTGTTGGGCTGCATGATCGAACCGGCAGCGAACGCAATCCGACTGACGGCGGAGAGGTTAAGGATTAACGGACGCATGACGCTCTCGCCGGACTAGCTAGAGCACTCTTCACTGAGCAACGCATCGGCAGAGAGACGCCGTTCGTCTCTCGGGAATGGTGTGGCGCTGTTAACTTCGCTTCGGACCACCTTGACGGTGTTAGCCAGCATTCTGATGCTGGCTAACACCGCAGTCCCTGCTCAGTCAGCGGATGCAAGCCCGCTTCAGCTCGAGACCAGAATTGTGCTGGGCGACGTGCGTGGCCGCGTCGACCACATGGCCATCGATTTGAAGAGGCAACGTCTCTTCGTTGCCGAGTTGGGCAACGATAGTGTCGGAATTGTCGATCTCGCCAATCGCAAATTGATCCGCAGAATATCAGGACTTAAGGAACCGCAGGGCGTCGGCTACGAACCGTCGACCGACATGCTCTATGTCGCGAATGCCGGAGACGGGTCAGTGCGACTGTCCTCACGGCCATTGGAAAACAACAACCTGTGTCGCCGCTCTAACCACACGCGGCATCATCGCACCCTGGGTGCTCGATGGCCCCATCAACCGCGATGCCTTCGAGACCTATGTCGAAAAGGTCCTCCTCCCCGAGCTTCCAACCGATGCCATCGTGATCATGGACAATCTCTCCAGCCACAAAGGGCCGCGCGTCCGCGAGATGATTGAGGCTGCCGGCGCAATGCTGCTTTATCTCCCGCCCTACAGCCCCGACTTCAATCCGAGCGAGAATGCCTTCGCAAAGCTCAAAGCAAATCTGCGAAAGGCCGCCGAACGCACCGTCGGCGGCCTCTGGGATGCTGTCGGGCGCATCATCGACACTTACACGCCCGCAGAATCCTCAAACTACTTCGCCGCCGCCGGCTACTTGCAACCCGATAGGCTAACGCTCTAGTGCTTTGCTTCAAACCTGAGGAGGGGCAGTCTCTACAACCTTGGTCATAGACGATGCTGTGTATCGGATCCCGCTTAGAACGCTCCCAGAACATCACGTCTCGTCGCATAGCGTGCGACGTACGACCATAAAAAACGTCGCACGAGACCGGGTTTGTTCTGTCCGGAAAATTAAAAAAGCCCCGCAGGGCCAACCTCTTGAGGGTGGTGGGCGCACCAGGGCTCGAACCTGGGACCCGCTGATTAAGAGTCAGCTGCTCTACCAACTGAGCTATGCGCCCGGAACTTGTCCGGAAATGACCCTCGCAAGAGAGGCCGTCGTTTAGCAAAGCGATTTCGCGATGTCCAGCAAGCTGGCGCAACTTTTCCCGACTTTCTGACAGCCGAAAGGCCGCCGGATTCCGGCAGCCTTTCATAGGCTTGGCGAGGATGCCGGTGGCTGGCCCTCAGAGCCGGCCGGAGCGTTCCTGATCCGGACCGTCGTCGCGGTCGAAATGATGGTCGCGGCCGCCGCGCTCCCAGCGGTCCATGCCGCGCTCGAGGCGATGGCGGCGCCAACCCTCGGCGCCGAAGCCGCGCCCTTCCATGTGGGTGAGCATGGTCAGCCGCCGCTTCTGGTTGTCGTCGAGCGTCTTGTAGAGCGGGTCGGCGGCATCGGCGATCTTCTTCAGCGACGTCGCGGTCGCGGCCATGTTGTCGGCGCGCTCGCGCAGCCGCGCGACCGGATCATCCGGCGTCCCGGCCTTGTCCGCATCGGTCTTCTCCGCGGCCATCCGGGCGTTGGCGCGATCGAGCCGCATCTTGGCGAAGTCGCGCACCGCGGTTTCGACCGGCGGCCACAGCTTCTCCTGATCGGCGGTCAGCTTCAGCCCGGCGTGCACCGCAGCAATGCGCGCGTCGAGGAAGGCGGCCCGGTCCTCGGGGCTCATCCGCATCTGGCCATGGAACCACGGGCGATGCTGGGCATAGACCGCGGTCGAACCGGCAATCGTGAGCGCCGCGATGCCGGCGAGCAGAACTTTCTTCATCCAAACCTCCTTTGAAGTTTGCCTGAGGATGATACCGCCTGCTGCGGCCTTCAACTTACGGATTGGACAGAGAGACCTTTCTTGCCAAGATGTAATCCGCTTCATTGCCCGTCAGAAACATCCAAAGCGCGAGGTCGCGCTTTGGTTTTCTGATTGTTTGCGCATGATCTTGTCGGAAAGCCGCTTCACACTTTTCCGGATCATGCGCTGGCTAGATCATTCCCAACAGCCGCGGCAGCCACAGCGAGATCTCCGGCACGTAGGTGATCAGGCCGAGGAACACCAGCATCGCGCACAGCCACGGCAGGACCGAGATCGTGATCTCGCTGATGCCCATCTTGGCGATACTGCTCGCGATGTAGAGATTGAGGCCAACAGGCGGATGGCACAGCCCGACCTCGGTGTTGACGATCATCAGGATACCGAGATGCACCGGATGCACGCCGAGCTTGGTCGCCAGCGGAAACAGGATCGGCGCCATGATCAGGAGGATCGACGACGGGTCCATCACGTTGCCGGCGAGCAGCAGGATGACGTTGACCACGAGCAGGAACATCCAGACCGAGAAGTTCTTGTCGATGATCCAGGCCGCCATCTCCTGCGGGATCTGCTCATGCGTCATCAGGAACGAGAACAGCACCGCGTTGGTGATGATGTAGAGCAGCATCGAGCTCATGCTCGCCGCCTGCAACAGCACCTTCGGCACCTCGGAGAGCTTCAGCTCCTTGTAGACGAACACGGTGATGAAGAAGGCGTAGGTCGCGGCGACTGCCGCGGCTTCCGTCGGCGTGAAGATGCCGCCATAGATGCCGCCGAGCACGATCGCGATCAGCGACAGGCCCCAGATGCTTTCGCGGAACGCCGTGAACTGCTGGCCGATGGTCGCGCGCGGCATCTTCGGGTAGCCGTTGCGCTGCGCCACGAAGAAGGTCACCGCGGCCAGCATCAGCGCGAGCAGCACGCCCGGGACGATGCCGGCCATGAACAGCGCGCCGATCGAGGTGTTGGTGGAGACGCCGTAGAGCACCAGGATGATCGAGGGCGGCACCAGGATGCCGAGCGCGCCCGAGGTCGAGATCACGCCGACGCCGAAACGCTTCGGATAGCCGTGATCGACCATCGCCGGCATCATGATCGAGCCGATCGCGACCACGGTGGCGACGCTCGAGCCCGAGATCGCCGCGAACATCGCGCAGGCCGCGACGCCGGCGAGCCCAAGGCCGCCGGGCAGATGCCCGACCAGCGAGGTCGTGAACGCGATCATGCGGCGCGCGACGCCGCCGCGGGTCAGGAACGTGCCGGCCAGGATGAAGAACGGGATCGCCATGATGCCGAAATTGTCGAGGCCCGAAAACAGCTTCAGGCCGACGCTCTCGATCGGCACCTCGGTCATGGTGAACAGGAAGGTGAGCACGGTCAGGCCGAGCGAGATCGAGATCGGCATGCCCGTCAGCATCAGGGCAAACAGCAGTCCGAAGATAAGTGCGGCGCTCATCACGCTTCTCCAAGCGCAACGGGCGCGGTCTTGCTGGTCTCGACGCCATCGACGTGGGAGGCGTCATGGTGCGGCAGCTCGTCGGTCCACCAGTAATTCCAGCACACCTGCAGGAAGCGGAAGCACATCAGGTAGGAGCCGAGCGGGATGCAGGCATAGACGATCCAGCTCGGGATCTCGAGGTCGGGCGAGACCTGGTCGGTGTGCATCAGCTCGAACACGAATTTGGCGCCCATGGTGCCGACGATCGCGGTGAACAGCGCGCCGCCGAGCAGGCCGAAGCTGATGGTGCGCTTGCGCCAGGCGTCATTGAGGCGGTTGATCAGCACGTCGACGCCGACATGGATGCCGGTGCGCACGCCATAGGCGGCGCCGAACTTCGCCATCCAGATGAACATGTAGATGCAGAGTTCCTGCGACCATGCGAGATTGATGCCGAACAGATATGGATAGAGCACCGGCACGTCGACCAGGAAGCGGTGCACGACCGTGACGAAGGTCAGAAGCGTCGCGGCGCCCATCAGGCTCGCGATGATGATTTCCTCGAGCCGGTCCAGAATTTTCAGCAGCATTGATCTCCCCTGTCATGGCCGCCCCCTGCGGCCAGAGCACTAATCTCCCTCTCCCCGTTCTTACGGGCCGGGACGAGCGAAGCTCGCCCCAAGAGGGTTGGTTGAGGGGCTCCGTCCGCGCACACGTTGATAGTTGCGTTCGCGGAAACTCCCCCTCACCCGAAATTCAAGCTGCGCTTGAATTTCGACCTCTCCGCGCACGCGGGGCGAGGTGCAAACACCGCCTTAGTTCATCGGGCTACGGCCGGTTTCCTTCAGGAATTCGTCGATCAGCGGCTGGCCGACGCGCGAGGCAACGTCCTTGTAGACCGGCATCATCGCCTTGCGCATCGCCTCGTCCTGCTCTGGCGTCAGCGAGATGATCTCGGTCTTGCCGGCCTTCTTGATCTCGGCGAGCGCGTCCTCGTTCTCCTTGGCCGACTGGTTGTTGCCGAACTCGGTGGCTTCCTTCATCGCCTTGTTCAGTTCGTCGCGGATGTCGGCCGGCAGGCCGTCCCAGAACTTCTTGTTCACGACCACGACGTAGCCGATGTAGCCGTGATTGGTGACGGTCGCGTACTTCTGCACCTCATGCATTTTCTGGGTGTAGATGTTCGACCAGGTGTTCTCCTGGCCGTCGACCACGCCGGTCTGCAGCGCCTGGTAGACGTCGGAGAACGCCATCACCTGCGGAATCGAACCGAGCGCGCGGAACTGGGCCTCCAGCACCTTCGACGACTGGATGCGGAATTTCAGTCCCTTGTAGTCGGCGGGCGCGACCAGCTTCTTGTTCGCGCTCATCTGCTTGAAGCCGTTGTCCCAATAGGCGAGACCGGTCATGCCCTTGGAATCCAGCTTCTTGAGCAGCTGGGCGCCGAGCGGACCGTCGGTCACCTTGCGCAGCGATTTCAGGTCGGGGAGGATGTAGGGCAGATCGAAGACTTCGAATTCCTTGATGCCGATCGGGCCGAACTTCGAGTTCGACGGCGCCAGCATCTGCACCGCGCCGAGCTGCAGCGCCTCGAGTTCTTCCTTGTCCTTGTAGAGCGTCGAGTTCGGATAGACCTCGACCTTCACCTTGCCGCCGGTGTACTTCTCGGCGAGTTCCTTGAACTTGTCGGCCGCCTTGCCCTTCGGCGTATCCGAGGCCACCACGTGGCTGAACTTGATGACGATCGGCGACTGCGCCGAGGCCTGCCCGACAAAGGTCAAGGCCGCGATCGACGCCGCGGCCAAAATGAACTTACGCATGTTTCCTCCCGCGTATTGCGGAGCACGAATACCGGCCCCGAGACATCCGGTCGCACCATTACAGACAAGCCACGCCGATTGCCATTGCCCCTTTAGCAGGGGCTAAATTGCGCCGTTGCTGCACTGCAAAATCCGATGCGGCGGTATCCCTTTCGGCTCTTGCGACCGTTCATTGACACCGCCCGCACGCTGTGCCCGGCCATGGCGGCGCGGTCAATACGAGGTTTGGCAATGGCGAGTTCGCCGGGCGCGAATGCTGGCGCCCATCTCCGATGTCGTCCCTGCGAAAGCAGGGACCCATACTCCGCAGCGAGAATTGTGAGCGGGACTTGTCGTTTGTCGTCCCGGCGCAGGCCGGGACGACGATGAGGGTGGGTCGCAATTCAAGATGTCGAACAGTGCGGTGTCATCATATGCGCATGCGCATGCGGGTGATCCAGTATTCCAGAGATGCCAGTGCTTGAGCCGAGGGGCCGCGGCGTACTGGATCGCCCGGTCGAGCCGGGCGATGACAGTTGTATTGGGGACGCAGCTTCGCGTTCTCGCGACATCATCTGTCCGGAGTTTTGCATTTCGTTCCGCCCTCTCTCGAACAGAGGGCGCAGGGAAAGCCGGGTGCCGATCGCACCCATGGGCCCCGTGCAAAAGGTAGAAAGCACGGGGGTAGGACCACAGGTGTAACCGGAAACAACCCGGCTTTCCCTGCGCGGTGGGTTACGGCTTACTTCGTGCTCTCCCCGGCGAGACTGGGCTTGCTTGTCACCGCCCTCGCAACACGCATTGCATCTTGCGAGAGGACACCTGCCGCTAGGGCGTCAGGACCACACGACTTCACCGTCCGCTTCAGCCACACTCGTCAGCCGTGACATCAGCGTCCACCGCATCTCAACCCACGTTCGTGACGATCGCGAAGCGCCCCTCGATCGGGTGAGATGGATGTATTGAACATCTGAGTTGGGTGAAACGCCAAGCGGAATATTTTCTTATGGCGATATTGACAGCTTTTGCTGAGTTGCCCGTCGTGTCCAACCGGCAACAGCGGGGAACAAGAGAGAGATTGAACTGAACCGTCATCGTGCCTTAGCCGCTAGTTGCAATCTCAGTGACCGCTGAGCACCAGCGTCTTGACCGGTAGCAGCAGGGCCTGGATGCGCAGCAGGAGCGCGTGTACGAGCCCCGTTGCGTCGACGACATGCAACGCAAATCCCTTGAGCGTACCGGTCTTCGGATCAGCGATCACATCGTGGTTGCTCGTATAGGCATTGACGATGCAGCTGGAGCCTGGCGTGACGCCTTCAAGGCCGCCGGTGTAGAGCGGCTCCAGAAACGTGAGGATCGAGCCCGGTTGGCGCAGGGCTTGCGGATCGATCAGCTGCTCGCCGGAGCGGAATTGACCGGTGGCGATGTAGTCCTGCACACCGGTGACGACGAGCGGAATGATCGTCCAGGGCTTCGAGATGCAGGTTGCCTCCGCGACCATGCCGGGCTTCATGACCTGGGCCTCGATCTGGCCAAAGCCGGCCTGCAAAACGCTCCGGCCCGCGCCCTCAGGTATCAATATGCCCGCCGGGCGCATCATCTGATTGACGACATCGCCCGTCCGAAGCGTGAATTGCTCGACCCGCCCGTCAACACCGGCGCGGATATAGGTCTTGTCGAGATCGACCTGCGCCTCGGCCATCGCGGCCTCTGCGCTCGCCTTCTCGGCGGGCAGCAGCGTGGAGATGCGCAGCACCGCGGTCTCCCGCACCGCGTTCGCGGCATCGATGCCTGCCTGTCTGTGATCGACGGCGACCTGCAGCTTCTCGATATCGCGCTGCGGCACGATGCCGGGATTACGGCGCTGCAGTTCGCTCTTGGTGTCCAGTTCGTCCTTGGCCTGCTGCCAGGACGCCTTGGCCTCGCCGGCCTGCGCTTCGGCCTTGACCACATCGGCCCGCGCGCTGGTCAGCGACGCATCGACCTCGGTGACTTTCCGCTTCGCCGTCTCCAGCGCGGCCCTGCTGCGTCGCAAACCGCAACTGGCTCCAGCGCCCCGCTTCCCTCCATCACGGTCGACGCGCCGAAGCAGGCGGCAAGGCCAATCAGGCCGAAGGAGGTCGCAAGCAGCAGGGTGGCTGCTCGCCGGACATCGTCAACCGGTCACGCGTCATCCTCAGGCGCGCGAACGCCATCGCCTGCGCCGGATACAGTCTTGGGGCGGATTGCCAGTCTGGAGAAGGTCGCCAGCAACTGCGACGGTGGTTGCGAGTCCAGCCTCCCCCACGGCAAAGACCCCTGGGTTGGGTGCAGCGAATCGGCGGGCGGACAAGCCTATGGACCCTTCTCGCCAACGTGCAGGGACAACCTCACCTACAAATCCTACGTGGATTGCGTCGAGACGAAATGGTTCCTGGGCGAGTACCGAAATAGAGCCTACTGGCTTTGCAGCAGCCTCCAGGCCGCCGGGAAGTTTCAAGTCGCCGACCTCAAGCGATCAAGACGTCCGCACTAGAACGTTTTCGAGCCGTTGATCGCGTGGGCCAACGACGACATTGTAAATGCTTCACATGGACGCAGCAAACCCGCTGCGTCCATGGATGCCAGCCAGCATGGCCACCGCTCGCCTGTCCTCAGCGCGACGCGGTGCTGATGTTCTCGCCAAAGAACTTCCACGTCTTGCCGTCGAACTTTGCGAGCTTGAACGTGTCGAAGGTGGAATAGTCCGTCGGCGACACCGATACCGTGATGCCGGGCAGCAAGAGCGGCAGCGAGACCTTGCTCAGGTTGGTGGCCTGCTTCAGCAGGTTCTCGCGGGTCAGCACGTCACCGCAGTTCTTCAGGATGATGGCCGTGAACTGCGCCGACAGATAACCGATCTGGTTGCTGCCATCGATCGGATTGCCTTCGGGATACCACTGCTTCATGAAGGCGAGATAATCCTGCACGCCCTTGTCGGTGTCCCACGCGGGGTCACCGACCACCTTGGTCGCCAGCGCCGTCATGAGGCCGGTGGATGCTTCGAGGCCGGCAGGCTCGAGCACACCGCCGATCGAGCTCGCGACGGACACGATGAAGTGCGTCGGCTTCCAGCCGAGATCGGCAACCTTGCGGATCGCCTGCGCGCCGAACTTCGGCGTCGTGATCGTCATCAGCACGTCGGCGCCCGCGGCTTTCAGATTGACGATCTGGGAATCGATCGTGGGATCGGTCACCTCGTAGCTGAGCTCCTTGACGATGAGACCGGCCTTCTCTCCCAGCCCCTCCTTGAAGCCCTTCAGGTAGTCCTTACCGAAGTCGTCGTTCTGGTAGATCACGCCGATCTTCGCGTTGGGTAGCTCCTTGGCGATGTACTTGGCGTAGATCTTCGCTTCCTGCGCATAGGGCGGATAGAACGGCGTGGTCCACGGGAATTCCTTCGGATCGTTCCACTTCGAGGCCCCGGTGGAGATCAGCAGATGCGGGATCTTCTTGCCGTTCAGATATTTTTGGATCGACGAATTCGTCGGCGTGCCCAGTGAGCCGATATTGGCAAGGATATCATCCTGCTCCACGAGCTTGCGTGTCTGCTCCACCGTCTTCGGCGGGCTATAGCCGTCGTCCATGCTTAGCAGCGTGATCTTCCGGCCGTTGATTCCGCCCTGGCTGTTGATCATCTTCCAGTATGCGGCTTCGGCCCTGCCCTGCGTGCCATACGCCGAAGCCGGACCGCTGTAGGGCATGGTCTGCCCGATCTTGATTTCGGTATCGCTGGCGCCGGGATCGTATTTCTTGTCGGCAGAAAGAACCGCCGGCGTGGAAACAAGGCTGAGCGCGGCGACGGCCGCGAGCGTGATGCAACGCATGTGTTCTCCCCATTCGCGTCGCTGTTTGCCGCGACGTCCGGCGAGATCATGAACATGCCGGCGCGAGATGTCGACCCCTGAAGTCGGGACATCGAACTGCCCTAACCGTCTGGTGTCACAGCCCCATCCAGTTCATCACGGCTCCGAACGTTGCCCAGAGCGTCCATCCGAGCCCAAGCAGGCAGATCAGCGCCGCCGCCATCGCAATCGTCAGCAGCAGGCCGTCCTCCTGCAGGTAGGCGACCGCGATCAGGACGACCACCATTCCCGGAATGACGTTCACCAGAGGCAGCGGCCAGCCTGCCGAGAAGGCGAGGAGAAACACCACCAATCCGACGAGGCGGTCGATCACGTCGCGACGCGCGTCCCAGCGCGGCCGGCTGACGCGCTCGATCGCCTGCAGCATCGGACGGACAAGGACGGTGAACCGCTTGAAGCGCTTGAAGTCGAACTGTCGCTTCGACAGGAAGCGCGGAAACGATGGCGCGCTGCGGCCACGCATCATCTCGACCGCCGGAAACAGCAGCGCCAGCGTCGCAACCGTCGCGACGCCGGGGATGATGACAAGCAGCCCCAACAGCAGCAGGAGCAGGCCGAACGACCGCTTGTCCAGGTTGCTGAGGAGCCATTCGAGATCGACGGGGCCGTCCGGTGCTTGAGCGACGAGTTCCTCAAGAAGTTGGGACGTGTGCGTGGGCGCCAATGGGGCTCCGGACGAAGGGGACATAGCTGCCAAAGTGGTCAGACTCGGCATCGATTGCAACAGCTGCCGAAGCAGACTAGGAAGCATGGGTGACCAACGATTCCGACCAGGCATGGCAGCACCATGCGCCGTCAAGCCCGATTCCCGCCGCGCGCCGCCGCTGGCCGTGGTTCCTGCTGGTCGTCATCATCGCCTGTGCGGGCGCCGGGGGTGTCTACGCCTGGCCGCAGATCGCGCCGCTGGTCCCGTCCCTGGGCAACGCTGCGGCCAGCGACAGGGTGGCCGCAGGCGACAAGGAAACGTTGCCGGATCTGCTCGCGACCCAGCAGAAGCTCGAGGATGACATCGGCGCACTCGGCAAGTCGGTGGCGGACCAGCAGGAGCAGCTGAAGGCCGTCGTCGACCAATTGGCGAGCCTGACGTCGAAGGTCGACGCGCTCCAGCGCCCCGCTCCGGCTCCCGTGCCATTGCCGGCCACGGCAGCGGCCGACCAGCCGCATGCACCGGTCGCACAGGCTGCCCCGAAGCCCCGAAAGCCGCCGCCGGTTCGGGCGCCAAAACCCGCTGGTCCGATTTCAACCGGTGGCGCGCCGCTCAACGTGGCACCCGGCGCCAGGGATCGCTGAGCCGCGCTGCGATCAGCGCAAGATCAGCGCAACCAGTTGGTGATGGCGGCCTATCCGCTGGGCCGCTCCATGCCCGCCCGCTTGATTGCTGCGCGCAGGATAGCGGTATCCGAGGAAAGAAAATCGATCAGGCGCCTGGCGGCGTCAGGCGACTTTGAGTCGCTGACGACGGCGGCCGTGAAGGTCTGGACAAGCTGTAGATCTGCAGGCAGCAGGCCGACGACGTCGATGCCGGTCTCCTGCACCAGTTCGCTGGTCGGCCCAATCGAGAAATTTGCCTTGCCCGCGCGCAGCGCTTCGGCGGCCTCGGTTCCACGCGCCTCGAGGGTGAGCCGCACCGTGTCGGGCAGGTTCAGCCTGGGGAAGACCTTGTCGCGAACGAACTGTCCGCTCGTGCTGCTTGGCGCCACCACCTGGCCCGCATCGATCAAAGCCTGTCTCAGCGCGACAGCGTTGCCGATGTCCGGCTTCGGAGCGCCTGAGCGAACCGCGGCCGCCAAGGGCGCCGTCGCGAGGCCGATGTCGGATCCCGCGCGAATCCGCCCGTCCTCGTTCAGCGTGCGCAGTCCCTCGCGCGAAAGGATCACCACGTCCGCCTTCGCGCCGTGCGCGAGCTGGTGCCTGATCGTTTTCGGACCGGTGCCCTCCGATGCGCCGGATCCGGTTTCCACCTTGATGCCGGTGCTGCGCTCGAATTCGGGCAGGACTTCCTGGTAGACCGCCGCGAAGCCGCCGGAAATGATGACCTTGATCGTGTCCGGGGTATCGGCGATTGGCAGCGTCAAGGCAGCAGAACCATGTCGGCAGCCCGTTGGCTCATTTCTGAAGGTTTGCGGCGAAGAGCTTGGCCGCCTCGGCCTTCGATTCCTGATCGGCCTTGGCGTCGTATCTGAGCGGCAGGTTGAACTTCTTGCCGAGCTCGGTGGCTTCGGGGTTCGTGAACGCGTGCACGGCGCCGGGATACTCGATGATCCGGTAATTGGCCTTCGCTGCGTCAAAATCCTTCTTCAGCGCATCGTACTCCTCGCGCTTCACGAACGGGTCGTCCGCGCCGTTCAGGATCAGGATTTTCGCCTTGACGGTGCCCGGCGCCGGTGCGGGAGTATTGAGACCGAGCGTAGCGTGAAAGCCGGCAACGGCGGCGAGATCGGCGCCCGTGCGCGCCATGTTCAGAACCACCGCGCCGCCGAAGCAGTAACCGACGGCGCCGATCCGCTGCGGATTGACCGAGGCCTGCTTGGCGAGTTGCTCCCGCGCGGCGTTGAAGCGCTGCTCCATCACCTTCGCATCCTTCATCACCGACCCCGCGAGCGTGCCGGCGTCCTTCGGGTTGTCGGCGGTCTTGCCGTCGCCGTACATGTCCGCAATGAAGGCGACGTACCCCTGCTCCGCGAACTTCCGCGCCTCGCTATGGATATGCGGGGTGATGCCCCACCATTCGTGCACCATCACGATGCCGGGCCGCTTGGCCTTCGTCGCGTCGTCATAGACGACGAAGCCCTTCATCGTGGTCTCCCCGTCCGAGTAGGTGACCGGCTCTTCCTTGACCGCGGCGTGTGCGCTCGCGACCATTGCGATGGCGCAGAGTGCTCCGACGATGATCGTTCGCATGCTGATCTCCCTGCGGGTTGGCGTCGCCGCGTTGCATTTGTTTCTTGCGTAGCCCGGACGGCTATTCCGCTGCCGTCCGGATATCGATCTTCTCGGCGCGGACGGCGCAGAACTTGAACTCCGGAATCTTGCCGAACGGATCGAGCGCCGGGTTGGTCAACAAATTCGCCGCCGCCTCCGCGTAGCAGAACGGCATGAAGACCATGTTCTCGGGCACGTCGCGGTCGGCGCGCACCTTGACCTCGACCGCGCCGCGGCGCGTCTCGAGGCGGATGAAGTCGCCGGGCGCGAGCCCCTTCTTGCGCATGTCCTTCGGCGTCATGAACGCGACCGCTTCGGGCTCGATCTGGTCGAGCACCTGCGCGCGGCGCGTCATCGAGCCGGTGTGCCAATGCTCGAGCACGCGGCCGGTCGACAGCACCATCGGGTACTCGTCGTCGGGCAATTCGTCGGGCGGGATCACCTTGGCCGGCACGATCTTGCCGCGGCCGCTCTCGGTCGGGAAACCCGTGGTGAAGATGATCTCATTGCCCGGCTTGTCGGGATCGTCGACCGGATAGGTCACCGCGCCCTCGCGCACCAGGCGCTCCCAGGTGATGTTCTTCAGCGACGGCATCAGTTGCGCCATCTCGGTGAAGACCTCGCCCGGCCCGGCATAATTCCAGGGCAATCCCATCCGCTTGGCGATTTCCTGGATGATCCAGAGATCCTGCCTTGCATCGCCCGGCGGCTTGATCACCTGGCGCGCCAGCTGCACGCGGCGGTCGGTGTTGGTGAAGGAGCCGGATTTCTCGGCGAACGCCGAGGCCGGCAGGATGACGTCGGCATGGAACGCCGTCTCGGTGACGAACAGGTCCTGCACCACGAGATGATCGAGCTTCGCCAGCGCCTGGCGCGCGTGCTGCAAATCCGGATCGGACATCGCCGGATTTTCGCCCTCGACATACATGCCGTGGATTTCGCCGGCGTGGATCGCGTTCATGATCTCGACGACGGTCAGCCCGCGCACCGGATCGAGCTGCTGCCCCCACAGCTTCTCGAAGGCGCCGCGCATGTCGTCGCGGCCGACCGGCTGATAGTCCGGCAGGAACATCGGGATCAGGCCGGCGTCGGAGGCGCCCTGCACGTTGTTCTGGCCGCGCAGCGGATGCAGCCCGGTGCCGGGGCGGCCGACCTGGCCGGTGATCAAAGCCAGCGCGATCAGGCAGCGCGCATTGTCGGTGCCGTGGACATGCTGGCTGATGCCCATGCCCCAGAAGATGATCGACGATTTGGCGCGGGCATAGGCACGCGCCACCTCGCGCAGCGTCTCGGCGGGAATGCCGCAGATCGGCGACATGCGCTCCGGTGTGAACTCCTGGATCTTCGCCTTCAGCTCGTCATAGCCCTCGGTGTAGCCGGCGATGTACTGCTCGTCGGTCAGGCCTTCGGTGATGATCGTGTGGATCATCGCGTTCAGCATCGCGACGTCGCTGCCCGGCTTGAAGGCGAGGTGCTGCGTGGCGTGGCGCGACAGCGCCTGCCGGCGCGGGTCCATCACGTACAGCTTGGCGCCGCGCTTGGCCGCATTCTTGATGAAGGTCGCGGCGACCGGATGGTTCACGGTCGGATTGGCGCCGATCACCCAGATCACCTCGGCGTCGGCCGCGGCCGAGAACGGCGCCGACACCGCGCCGGAGCTCAGTCCCTCGAACAAGGCCGCCACCGACGAGGCGTGACACAGCCGCGTGCAGTGGTCGACATTGTTGGAGCCGAAGCCGGTGCGGACCAGCTTCTGGAACAGATAGGCTTCCTCGTTCGAGCCCTTGGCCGAGCCGAACCCGGCGAGCGCCTTGGCGCCCTTCTCATCGCGGATTTTCTTCAAGCCGGCCGCGGCAAGATCGAGCGCCTCTTCCCAGGATGCCTCGCGGAAATGGGTGTAGGGATTGGCCGGATCGACCTGGTCGTTGGCATCCTTCTTCACGCCCGGCAGCCGCACCAGCGGCTTGGTCAGCCGGTTCGGGTGGTGGATGTAGTCGAAGCCGAAGCGGCCCTTGACGCAGAGCCGGTTGTGATTGGCGGGACCATCACGGCCTTCGGCGTAGATCACCTTCTCGTCCTTGACCTCGTAGGTGACCTGGCAGCCGACGCCGCAATACGGGCACAGCGAGTCCACCTTGCGGTCGGGATAGACGACGCGCGTCTGCTTGTCGTCGAGCATCACTGCCGGCATCAGCGCGCCGGTCGGACACGCCTGGACGCATTCGCCGCACGCGACGCAGGTCGATTCGCCCATCGGATCGTCGAAGTCGAACACGATTTTCGAGCCGTGACTACGATAAGCCATGCCGATCACGTCGTTGACCTGCACCTCGCGGCACGCCCGCACGCACAGGCCGCACTGGATGCAGGCGTCGAGATTGACGCGCATCGCCGGGTGGCTGGTGTCGGCGTGCCAGCGTTCGGTGGCGGGGAAGCGGCTTTCGGTGACGCCGGTCTTCTCGGCCCAATGCCAGAATTTCGAGTCCGGATCGTGCGAGGTCTCGCGCGCCGGCTGATCGGCGACGAGCAGCTCCATCACCATCTTCTGCGCCGCGACGGCGCGCTGGCTGGCCGACTTGACCTTCATGCCGACCGAAGGCGTCCGCTTGCAGGACGCCGCCAGCACGCGCTCGCCTTCAATCTCGACCATGCAGGCGCGGCAATTGCCGTCCGGTCGATAGTCCGGCTCCGGCGAATAGCAGAGATGCGGGATCTCGGTACCCTGGCGCTTGGCGACCTGCCAGATCGTTTCGCCGGCCCGTGCCTCAACCTGGTGCCCGTCGAGCTCGAACTGGATCGTCTGGCCGGAGTTGTGATCGTTGCTCATTCAAATCCTCGTGGAAGTTCGCCTGCTCGACCCGCCTACTCGGCGGCTTGCTGCGGACGAAACCCGTCCGGAAAATATTTGATCACGGAGGTCAGCGGATTGGATGCCGCCTGACCGAGCCCACAGATCGACGCGTCACGCATCGCCTGGCTCAATTGGTCGAGCAGCTCCTTGTTCCAGACGGGTTGCTGCATCAAGAGCGCCGCCTTCTCGGTTCCGGCGCGGCAGGGCGTGCATTGCCCGCAGCTCTCGTCCTCGAAGAACTTCATCAGATTCAGCGCGGCCTCCCTGACGTCATCGGCCTGCGAGAGCACGATGACAGCGGCGGAGCCGATGAAGCAGCCGTATTTCTCCAGCGTGCCGAAATCGAGCGGGATGTCGTCCATCGAGGCCGGCAGGATGCCGCCGGACGCGCCGCCCGGCAGATAGGCCTGCAGGGTATGGCCGTCGGCCATGCCGCCGCAGAACTCGTCGATCAGCTGGCGCAGGGTGATGCCGGCCGGCGCGAGCTTGACGCCCGGATCCTTGACACGTCCCGACACCGAGAAGCTGCGCAGGCCGTGGCGCTCGTTGCGGCCGTGGCTTTTCCACCAGTCGGCGCCCTTCTCGACGATATCGCGCACCCACCACAACGTCTCGATGTTGTTGATCAGCGTCGGCAGGTCGAATAGCCCGACCTGGAACGGATATGGCGGCTTGTGCCGCGGCAGGCCGCGCTTGCCCTCGATCGATTCCAGCAGCGAGGATTCCTCGCCGCAGATATAGGCGCCGGCACCGCGCCGCAGATGCAGCACTGGACCACCCGGCGGAAGTTTTGCGATCTCGCGCGCAAGGATCTCGCGGCAGGCCGGGTACTCGTCGCGGATGTAGATGTAGACTTCGGGCGCCTCGACCACGTGGGCCCCGATCAGCATGCCCTCGAGGAAACGATGCGGATCGGTCTCGAGATAGTAGCGGTCCTTGAACGTGCCGGGCTCGCCTTCGTCGCCGTTCACCGCCATCAGCCGCGGCCCGGGCTCGCCGAGCACGGCGCGCCACTTGCGACCGGTCGGGAAACCGGCGCCGCCGAGACCGCGCAGCGACGCATCGTCGAGCGCCTTCAGCAGGTCTTCCCGCGGCAGCTCGCCCGAGCGCAGGCGCGCCAGCAGTTTGTATCCGCCGTCGGCGACATAGGCGTCGTAATCGACGTAAGGCGGGAGATGCACATGGGTGTCGCCGCTCTTCGCCGCCGCGAGCACGTTGCTGACGGTCGCATGATCGATGAAGTTGTGGCCGACCTCCGCCACGGGCGCGGTGTCGCATCGGCCGACGCACGGCGCCCGCACGACGCGAATGCCGGGGCCGGCGCGGCTCTGGAGATCCCTCAGCAGCTTCTCGCCGCCGAGCATCGCGCAGGTCAGCGAATCGCAGACACGCACGGTAAGCGGCGCAATGTCAGGCTCGCCTTCCTTCACGATATCGAAATGCGCATAGAAGGTCGCGGTCTCGAACACTTCGGCGAATGACAGCCGCATCTCGTCGGCGAGCGCCGCAAGATGCGCCGCCGAAATCTGATGGTATGTGTCCTGGATCAGATGGAGGTATTCGATCAGCAGGTCGCGACGCCTCGGCCGGTCCGCGAGCAGCGCCTCGATCTCATGTGCGGCCACGGGGTCGACCTGGCGCCCCTTGGGCGTGGCTTTCGCCCGCTTCCTGCCTTGTCCGGGATGCTCGAACGCGCGGACCTTGTGAACGTCGTCTCCACTCATGAAACCTCGCCTAGGAACCCGGTTTTGCGCAAGTTGCACCGGTTCAACCCAACTCTATTCTCTGGCATGCCACAGGCAAGCATATTTAGAACGCCTCTAGCAGCGTCGGGTTGCCGCGCAGGCCGTTGTTAATGTTTGCCTATCGGTCGATCTGAATTCCCAATCGCGCGAGCGGCCGGCTCGCGCGATCTCGACCGCGTCTGCGGCCTCAGAACAGGTCGGCGTAGCCGAGAAAGCCGACCGCATCGCCCGGCTCGACCCGCACGATGTACTCGCCGAGCTCGATCAGGCCATCCGTCTCGATCAGCGACGACAACAGGCCGGCCCCTTCGCGGGGAAACTTGGTCGCCTCCAGCGCGCCGTCCGCCGCCCGGCGCAGCGAGGCGCGGACATATTCGCGGCGGCCGCTCTTCTTCTTGTAGCTGAAGGCGGCCCGGACCGGCGTCGGCAGCAAGGCAGACGGCACGGCGCCCGACAGCGCCAGCACGGTCGGCCGCACGACATGGACAAAGGTGACGAAGCTCGCCACCGGATTGCCGGGCAAGCCGATCAGCGGCGTGCCCTCGATGATTCCCATCGCCACCGGACGGCCCGGCTTGATCGCCATCCGCCACAGCACCAGCGAGCCGGCCTGCTCGATGCCGGCCTTGACGTGATCCTCTTCGCCGGTCGAGACGCCGCCGGTGGTCAGGATCAGGTCGTAGCGTCGCGCGGCCTGCTTGAGCGCATCGGCGAGCCCGACGCGTTCGTCGCGCAGGATGCCGAGATCGCCGACCTCGCAACCGAGCCGCCGCAACATCGCGATCAGCATGAAGCGGTTGGAATCGAACAATTGAGCTTCAGCGCGCGGGCTCCCCGGCGCGGCCAGCTCGTCGCCGGTCGAGAACACCCCGACACGCAGGCGCCGCACCACATCGAGCGTGGTGAGCCCGAAGGCCGCGGCGACCGCGATGTCCTGCGGGCGCAGCCGCCGGCCCGCCGCCAGTGCGATATGGCCGCGCGGGATATCTTCGCCGGCCGGACGCACGTTGGCGCCGGCCTTCAGGCCTGACGGCAGGATCACGTTGCCCGCATCGTCGATCCGCACGTCCTCCTGCATGAACACGGTGTCGGTGCCGTCGGGCATCGGCGCACCGGTGAAGATCCGCACCGCCTGGCCGGGCCGCGCGGCCGTTGCCGGCACTCCCGCCTGCACACGCCCGGCGACGGGAAACGCGCGCTCACCGCTCGCCGGCAGGTCCGTGCCGGAGACCGCGTAGCCGTCGACGGCGGAATTCATGAAAGGCGGCAGCGGCAGCGGCGCGGCCACGTCGTGGCTGAGGATGCGTCCGTCGGCGTCGACCAGGGCAACGGCTTCCGTCTCGCCGACAGGTTTCACGCGCGAGGCAATGATCGCGACGGCCTCGTCAACCGACATCATCGGTCCGCCGAACGCGAAGCAGTCGTCGGAAAGCTGCGCCATGATGTCCCTCAGTCCTCGGCCATCGACAAGATTTGTTCGACCCACATCGCGAACCGCGGCATTATCCTCAAAGCCGGACCATCCGTGACGAATCCCTGGCAGTTCCGGCGAAGCGGCGGAGAGTGGCCAGTCCGTCTCCGATCGTGCTTATATCCCCTGCTTCGCTGCCATGTGAACCCATTGGGACGCCGACCTGTGACCGAGACGACCACCGCTCCCATTATTGTTCCGGACCCGGACGCCCCGCGACTGACGGAGCGCGTCATCGGCATCGATCAGACCGGCGCGCCGATCGAGATCAGGGTACCGGTCGAGCGGCCGCTGACGCTGTACCTCAACGCGCAGGAGATCGTCACGATGATGACGATCAACGACTATCCCGAATACCTCGCGCTCGGCTACCTCCTGAACCAAAACATGCTCAAATACGACGACGTCGTCACCGAGGTCGAATATGACGACGACCTCCAGGTGGTGGTGGTCCGCACCGCGCACCACACCAATTTCGAAGCGAAGCTGAAGAAGCGGACGCAGACCTCGGGCTGCGCCCAGGGCACGGCGTTTGGCGACCTGCTCGAAGCCGTCGAGAAGGTCGCGCTGCCGAAGGCCGAGCTGCGGACCTCGTGGCTCTACCAGATGACGCACACCATCAACACGATGCCGTCACTCTATCTGGAAGCGGGCGCCATCCACGGCTGCGTGCTGTGCAAGGAGAGCACGCCGGTCTGCTACACCGAGGATGTCGGCCGGCACAACGCCGTCGACAAGATCGCGGGCTGGATCTATCGCCACAATGTCGATCCGGCCGACAAGATCCTCTACACCACCGGACGGCTGACTTCCGAGATGGTGATCAAGACGGTGCGGATGGGCATCCCGATCCTGGTCTCCCGCTCCGGCTTCACCGCCTGGGGCGTCGATTTGGCGCGGCAGGTCGGATTGACCTTGGTCGGGCGCGCGCGCGGCAAGCGCTTCATCGCGCTGTCGGGCCAGGAGCGGATCGTCTACGATCAGAACCTCGACTATGTCGAAGAGGAATCGATGCGGCACAAGCGCAAGGGCGAGGCCGACAATGACTGATATCCCGGGGACTGACATCCCGGGCGTGCTGCTGGCCGGCGGCCTCGCGCGGCGGATGGGCGGCGGCGACAAGCCGATGCGCAAGATCGCCGGCCGGACCATTCTGCAACGGGTGATCGACCGTCTCGCCCCGCAATGCACCGGGCTGGTCATCAACGCCAATGGCGACCCCGCGCGCTTCGCCGCCTTCGGCCTTCCGATCGTCGCCGACGATGTCGCCGATTATCCAGGCCCCCTCGCCGGCATCCTGGCCGCGCTCGACTGGACCGCGGCCAACCGGCCGAATGCGAAATGGGTGCTGAGCGCGGCGGGCGACTGTCCGTTTCTCCCGCGTGATCTTGTCGCACGCCTGGAGCAGGCGCGCGCAGCAGAGAATGCCGAGCTCGCGGTCGCCTCATCCGGCGGGCAGGTGCATCCGGTCATCGGTCTCTGGAGCGTGCGCTTGCGGAACGAGTTGCGCCATGCGCTCGTCGAGGAGGACGTGCGCAAGATCGATCGCTGGACCGCGCGCTATCCGCTGGCAACAGTCGAATGGCCGACCGAGCCGCTGGATCCGTTCTTCAATGCCAACACCGTCGAAGACATCATGGAAGCCGATCGCCTCGCCGCACTCGACGGCGGCTGAGACGCGCGCCGCTTGCGTCCGGAACGGACATCCCCGGCTGCGAGCACGCACGCAGCTAGCCGAGCTGTCCGCCGGCCCACCCTCTCCGACCCGTTTCCACGGCGCGCAGATAGTCCAACATCAGGCGGCCGGTTCCGGACAAATGCGCGGCATCGCGGACCACGATCTTCAGCTCGCGCCGCCCCCAATCGTCCCGCAGGGGGATGGCACGAAGACCCATGCCGGCGCCGACGACCGCGAAGGCGCGATCGGGGATCAGGCCGAGCCCCATATTGGCCTGCACCATGCGGCAGACCGCATCGAAGCCGGGCACGTTGATGCGCAGCCGCATCGTCTTGCCGGCTTGCGTCGCCGCATATTGCGAGCGCAGATAGATCGAGCTCGCAGTGTGCAGGCCGATGTGGTCGAAATCGAGCGTCTCGGTGAACAGCAATTTTTCGCGACCGGCCAGGGGATGGTCCGGCCGCATCACGACCACCAGATTGTCGTAGCGATAATGGAAGGCTTCGAGCGCGCGGCTGTCGGCCTCGGCCGAGCAGATGCCGATTTCGGCCGCGCCCTCCTCGATGCCACGCACCACCTGCCCGCTCGGCCGCTCCTGCAGATCGACGCGGAGCAGCTCATGCGCCGCGAAGAATGCTGAGAGGTCCTCCGGCAAATACTGCACGATCGCCGAGAGGTTGGCGAGCATGCGGACATGGCCGCGCACGCCTTGCGAGTATTCCGACAGTTCGACGGCGATCTTCTCGACATTGAGCAGCGTGACCCGGGCATGATGCAGCAGCGCCTCGCCGGCCGGCGTCAGCGCCATGCCCTTGGCGAGCCGCTTGAACAGCGTGACGCCGAACGCGAGCTCGAAATCGTTCATCCGTTTCGACACCGCCGACGCCGCGATCCCCTCGCGCTGCGCGGCGCGGGTGAGGTTCTGCTCGTCGCAGACGGCGACGAAGAGGCGGAGCGTGGTGAGGTCCACCCGGCGCGTCAGCGCGGTCTCCGCCGGCGTGGCGGCGCGCGAAATGTTGTCGACGTCGATGGAGGCAAGCGGCATGGGCGGCGTCCCCGGGAAAGACCGCAGGGTAGCGCTGGAGATGGCGCGGAAGATTCCAAAGCAGTGCGAAATGAGACGGATCGTTGGGAAATGATTCCAACAATGAGCTTGGTGGGCAGATTCTATCCTAAGCTGATCCGTCAGGCGACGAATGCGCTATATTCGGTTCATTCTTTTCGCGCGCGAAGAGGTGGACGCGCTCTTGCAGCGCATCGATGATGCAATCCAACTCCTCTGTTCCAAATATCTCCATTCTTTCGCAGCGAGACAGCCAGTCCCACTGCGTCTCTGATCACGCGGACAAGCACAAACCCCTGAATCTTTGTCGATAAATGCCGCGGCGGATTGACTCAGAGCCGTCCGGAATAGCTCGCGAGCAGCTTCACGAGATCGGCCTGTCGCTTCGTGGCGGTCTTTTCATAGATGCGATGCAGATGAGTCTTGACGGTTTGCTCGGAAATGCCGAGCACCGGGGCGACTTCGGGCACGCCGCCGATCTCGACGATCGCGAACATGACCCGAACCTCCGCTGGCGTCAGCCTGAACTCGTCGGCGATAGCCTCGGGCGGTGACGGCAAATCCAGCTCGGCCTTGCGGACGAACACAGCCGCCGCTGCCGAGTAGGAAACTCCGGCCTTGCGGCGCGCGCCCGAGGTCAAGGGCAGCACATGAGCGACGTAGCGCTCGCCGGTGCGCGCGGTCAGCGGCATCGCGATCCCCTTCTTTCCGACGGCCGCATCGCCCGCCTGGGCCGCCGCGAATATCTCAAGCAGATGCCGGTTGCCCTCGGGATCAAGCGCTGCGATCCGGCCGCGGTTGGAACGCAGCACATTGGCCTCGGCGATCAGGCGATGGGCGCTGGCATTGGCATGGATGATGCGGCCGGTCGAATCGACAATGAACATGCTCGAGACGAGTTCGTCGAGACTGTCCGCCAGCGCCGCTGCCTCGACGCGATGGAGATCGATCACCTTGCCAATCAGCATGGCGCGCCGGACGTGCGGCGTGATCAGTTCGAACCGTTGGCGCATGCGGTCGTCGACCTGGCCCTGCCCGGCGTGACGCATGGCGGTGAACAGTGCGCAGCTCGTCACGCCCTTTTCCAGGTTTGAAAACAGGCCGTCGGTCAGGCCTTGCGGCAACAGCCATTCGCGAAAGAAGCGCGTCCGAACGAACTCCTCGCAGGAAATCACGTCGGGGACGGCGACCGGCTGCTCCACTTCGAAAAAGACGACGCCCGGAAAGATCGGATTGATCTTGCCGTACCCCTCCCGATAGAGCTTGAAATAGTGCGGCGCGTCGGACTCGCGGCCCCACCAGAACAGCGCGTCCGTTGCCCTGCTGACCGAGTCCTGCGAATGCAGGCTGGCGGAGGCCGCGCCGATATAGCCGCAGATACTTTCAAACGCGCTCGGCCACAGTGCCGGGTCGAGCGAAGCATCGTAGATGTCGCCGATGACCCGCGACAGTTCGTCAGCTTCACGCATGTCGGTGGCTCCAGCCTGCTGAACCGACCCCTGCATCGTAGCACGTCCGGGGAGCCGGCAGCCAGCACCTCAATCGATCGGGTGACGCGGCGACCGAACCGATCCGGCAAGTTACGACCGTCGGGTAACCCGCATAACGCCAGCGACTGGCAGGGCCGAGTTCCGACACGGACGGGAGCACAGGCCCTGTAGGGCAACCCAACTGACCCGTGAGATCAGGAGAGGATCATGCGTGACGAAGCCAAGATCAAGTTGCGTGAGAGCCTGCGCGGTACCGTCATCGAACGTGGCGAGGCCGACTACGACGAAGCCCGTGCGCTCTATAATGGCATGATCGACAAGCGGCCATTGCTGATCGCCCGCTGTGCCGATGTCGCCGACGTGATCGCTGCGGTGACGTTCGGCCGCGACAATGACCTGCCAATCGCGATCCGCGGCGGTGGCCATAACGGGCCCGGCCTCGCCAGCGTCGATGACGGGCTGGTCATCGACCTCTCCGCCATGAAGGGCGTTCGCGTCGACCCGGTTACTCGCCAAGCGCGGGTCGGTGCCGGATGCACCCAGGGCGACGTCGACCATGCCACGCACGCGTTCGGCCTTGCGGTGCCGGCCGGCATCATCTCGACGACCGGGATCGCCGGCCTGACCCTGAGCGGTGGCCACGGCTATCTCACCCGCAAATACGGCCTCACCATCGACAATCTGGTCGAGGCCGACGTTGTGCTCGCCAATGGCAGCTTCGTCGTCGCCAGCAAGGACAACAACCCTGATCTGTTCTGGGCGCTGCGCGGCGGCGGCGGCAATTTCGGCGTCGTCACCTCCTTTGTGTTCCAGCTCCACCCCGTCAACATGGTGTTTGCCGGGCCGATCGCCTGGGACCAGAAGCAGGCGCGCACCATCATGCAGCGCTATCGCGACTTCCTGCCGGCAGCACCGGAGGAACTCGGCATTTTCCTCGGGCTCAAGACGGTTCCGTCCAGTCCGCCGTTTCCGGAAGAGCTTTGGGGAAAGCCCATCTGCCTCCTGATGTGCTGCTATGACGGCCCAGAGGATGCGGCCAAGAAGGCTCTGGCGCCGTTGCTCGATGCACTGCCGGCACCGTGGCTAAACTGGATGGGGACGATGCCGTATCCGGCGGTGCAGAGCATGTTCGACGGGCTCTACCCCAAGGGCATGCAATGGTATTGGCGTGGCGATTTCGTCAAGACGCTGCCGGACGCCGCGATCGACATCCATCTCGAGCAGGCCGCGCAAGCGCCCAGCGAATTGTCGCTCATGCATCTCTACCCGATCGACGGCGCGGTGCATCGCGTCGGCAACGGCGAGACCGCATGGAATTGCCGCGATGCGACCTGGTCGATGGTGATCGCCGGCATCGATCCGAATCCGCAAAAGGCGGGGCCGCTCACCCGATGGACCAAGGCCTATTGGGAAGCGGTTCACCCGTTCGACCTCGGCGGCGCCTACCCGAATTTCATGATGGATGATGAGGGCGACGCCCGCCTCAAGGCAACCTACGGGTCCAACTATGCGCAACTGGCGGCGGTGAAGCGCAAATATGACTCCGCCAATCTGTTCCGGGTCAACCAGAACATCAGGCCTGCTGCCTGATGCAGCGGCCGGCGATATTGCGAAGGTGAAGGCTTCGCGAAGGTGATCCAACAAAAAACGCGGCGCCGAGGCGCCGCGTTTCCGAATGCTTTGATCGCGCGAACCGTCAGCCCGCGACCTTGGACGCCGGCACGTCGCGCTGGCGCTTCATCACGATCTTGTTCAGCGCGCCGAGATAGGCCTTGGCAGACGCGACCAGCGTGTCCGGATCGGCGGCGCGCGCGGTCATCGAACGGCCTTCATGGGCGAGACGCACCGAGACTTCGGCCTGTGCGTCGGTGCCTTCGGTCACCGCGTGGACCTGGTACAGCTCCAGCTTGGCCTCGTGCGGCACCAGCCGCTTGATGCAGTTGAACACGGCGTCGACCGGGCCATTGCCCTCGGCTTCCTCGATCTTGATCTGGCCGTCGACGTCGAGCTTCATGGTCGCGCGCTGCGGGCCATGGGTGCCGGCGATCACGGTCAGCGAGGCCAGCTTGATGCGGTCGTGCGCGGCCGCCATCTCCTGGTCGACCAGCGCCTCGATGTCCTCGTCGTAGATATCCTTCTTGCGGTCGGCCAGCGCCTTCATCCGCGTAAAGGCATCCTCCAGCTGGTTGGCGCCGAGCTTGTAGCCCATCTCCTCCAGCTTGTGGATGAAGGCGTGGCGGCCGGAATGCTTGCCGAGCACCAGCGAGGACTGCTTCAGGCCGACCATCTCGGGCCGCATGATCTCGTAGGTCGAGGCATCCTTCAGCACGCCGTCCTGATGGATGCCGCTCTCATGCGCGAACGCGTTGCGGCCGACGATCGCCTTGTTGTACTGCACCGGGAACGAGGTGGCAGCCGACACCACCTTCGAGGCGCGGGTCAGCTGCGTGGTGTCGATCTTGTTCCAGTACGGAAACTTGTCGTTCCGCACGTTGATCGCCATCACGATCTCTTCCAGCGCGGCATTGCCGGCGCGCTCGCCGATGCCGTTGACGGTGCATTCGACCTGCCGCGCGCCGCCGACGATGCCGGCCAGCGAGTTCGCCACCGCCATGCCGAGGTCGTTGTGGCAGTGGACCGAGAAGATCGCCTTGTCGGAGTTCGGCACCCGCTCGATCAGCGTCCGCATGAAGTGGGTGTATTCCTCGGGCACCGTGTAGCCAACGGTGTCGGGGATGTTCACCGTGGTGGCGCCGGCCTTGATCACGGCTTCGACGATCCGGCACAGATAGTCCATCTCGCTGCGGGTGCCGTCCTCGGCCGACCATTCGACGTCGTCGATCTGGTTGCGGGCGCGGGCGACCATCGCGACCGAAGTCTCGATGACCTCCTCGGGGGTCTTGTTCAGCTTCACGCGCATATGCAGCGGCGAGGTCGCGATCACGGTGTGGACGCGGCCGCGGCGAGCGAACTTGACGGCTTCGGCGCAGCGGTCGATGTCGGCCGGATGGGCGCGGGACAGGCCCGCGATGACCGCGTTCTTGGAGCGGCGGGCGATCTCGCTGACCGCCTGGAAGTCGCCTTCCGAGGTGATCGGGAAGCCGGCCTCGATGACGTCGACGCCCATATCGTCCAGCAGCTCGGCGACCTCGAGCTTCTCCTCGAAGGTCATGGTGGCGCCGGGGCACTGCTCGCCGTCGCGCAGGGTGGTGTCGAAAATGATGACGCGGTCCTTCTCGGACTTGTTCACGGTGGCCATGTGAGAAATTCCTTTAAGCTTTGCGCCCGTCATGTTGCTTGGGCGATATCAGGGTCCGGTGATCTCGTACAAACCCCTGAGTGCCCAGGCGCAAACGCCCAGCCGGCCCTCAGGGGCAGGTAAGAAGAAGGCCGCCAAAAAGCAGGGTGGGCGCCGCGGCCAGGATCGCGGCGGTAGCCTGGGCCACCTCCCTCGAAATCCCATCGATTTGGCCGCGAATCAGCATTGCCAGACCCTGTTGAGCGCCGAAATCCTCGGTCAAAACCCTTGACGGTTGGTTGCCGGGACGCGCTATGCGCCGTCGTTCTAGACGATTATGGCAAGCCGCCGCAATGGGTAAAGATGGTCAACGGGGTTGACCTATCGTGCCGCATGGCTCGGCGCGCCCGGCCCCGTCCCTGTCCCCTCACCTCCGCCCGCGCGAAGACGCGCGCAGGCTCGACGGCGAGCGGCCGTAGAGACCGGCGAAGGCGGCGTTGAAACGGCGAACGCTGCCGAAGCCGGCGCGGAAGGCGATCTCGGTCATCGCGTCATCGGTGGTGTCGATCAGCCGCTTGGCGCGCTGCACGCGGCGGGTGGTCGCGACCTGCTGCGGGCTGGCGCCGACGTGGCGCTCGAACAGCCGCCCGAGGTGGCGCGAGGTGATGCCGAGCCGGTCGGCCAACGCAGCAACCGAGCCGCGCTCCAGCGCGCCGCCGTCGATCAGCTTCAGCGCACGCGCAACCGTGGAGCGCGTGCCGTTCCACGCAGGACAGAACGGCGCGGTTTCGGGACGGCAGCGCAGGCATGGCCGATAGCCCGCCGCTTCGGCCGCGGCGGCCGTCGGGTAGTAGGTGACGTTGCGCGGCAACGGGTGCTTCACCGGACAGACCGGGCGGCAATAGATCCGCGTGGTCTTCACCGCGGTGAAGAAACGGCCGTCATAGCGCGCGTCGCGCCGCAGCCGCGCAGCGTTGCAGACCTCGAAGCTGAGCATGGCCGCACACTAGCGCATCGCGCGATCGGCGAAAGTGGCCGGCGGTGATGAGGTCCGATTCCGGCCAGCGTGAACCGCAGCGCTGACCTAGATCGAGCCGATCGATCACCCCTGGAGACATCGCAATGACGAACCCGACCGCCAAGGAAGCCGCCAAGCAAACCGTCCTCAACGCCTGGCAGACGTTCAGGACCCGCGACGCCAACCTGATCGCCGCATTGTTCGCGCCGGATGCCGAATGGATCGCGCCGGCCCGCAACGCCACCGCGGTCGCGCTCGATCACACCGATCACATGATCGGCGCGGAGGCGATCGCGCGCTTCATCTCGACCGAGATGCATCGCCTGTTCTCCGAGATCGACATCGCGTTCCGCGCCGTTCATGCCGACGGCGACAGCGTGATCGTCGAGGAGCGCATGCGCGCGACGCTGCCGGGCGGCCGGCGCTATGACAATGACTACTGCTTCGTCTTCGTGGTCGAGGCAGGCCGCATCAAGCAGGTTCGGGAATACATGGACACGCGCAAGGGCTGGCAGATGGTGTTCGGAGAGGCTGCGGCGTGACGACGGCGGCGTGCGGCGCGATTCGAGCGTGACTTCGCCCGCTTTCTCGCGAGGGGAAGGCTTCCTTTCCCTTGCGGGTCGCGCAGCCTGATTGGCATCGACTAACCTATCCGCACCGCCATGGCCGGGCTCAGCCGTCCGAAGCACGGCGTCGCTTCCGCTCGCCTATGTCCCGGCCAAAACACGAACGCAGCGAAACCTTTCCTACACCATGACAGCATCTGCGGCATCGACCGGCGACAGCTGTGGCGCTTACGCGGCCGGGTAAATCAATCTTTGCTCAACTGGTTGCATCTAGTGTGCCGGCGGCGACCGGGTGTTAGGGCGCGTCCTTTGGTTGGTTAAGGAGATATCAGGATCATGCCCACGACGAACCTGGCCGATGGACCCCATCAGCGCCAAGCCGGCTTCAATCTCTTCCTGGTCGGATTCCTGATCCTGTTCCTCGAACTGGCCTGCATCCGCTGGTTTTCGGCCAAGGTCGTGTTCCTGCAATTCTTCACCAATATCGTGCTGCTCGCGGCCTTCCTCGGCATGTCCTGCGGCTGCCTCGCCGCGCGGCGGACCACCAACTGGCTTGCGCTGTTCCCGGGGCTCGCCCTCGTGACCTTCGCCGCCGTGGCCACGATCATGGCGCTGTATTCCAACTGGGGCCAGTTCGCGGTCGACGTCGGCCATCAGGCCTCGCCCCAGGAGGTGTTTTTCGGCACCGAGTATCGCAACCCGGATCTCGCCAAGTTTGTCGTGCCGATCGAGGCGATCGCCGGGCTGTTCTTCGTGCTGATCGCACTGATGTTCGTGGGCCTCGGCCAGACGCTCGGCCGCGCCTTCGACGCCTACCCGAACCGCGTCGCCGGCTATTCGCTGAATATCGGCGGCAGCCTCGCGGGCATCGTCGGATTCTCGCTGCTGTCGTTCGCGCAGGCGCCGCCGGTGGTCTGGTTCGGCATCAGCTGCGCCGGCATCGTCTACCTGCTCTACCAGGACAAGGCGCTGTCGATCCTGCGCCTTGCAACGATCATCATCGTGGTGGGATTTACCGCCTACTACACCGATCGTTCCGACAGCCACGACATCCGCTGGTCGCCCTATTATGCCGTCGACCTCAACAAATCGAACGGCGTGATCACCGTCAACAGCATCGGCCATCAGGAAATGATGCCGTTCAGCGAGCGCGGCTCGTCCTATTCGCTGATCCACCTGCTGCAGAAGCACAGCGGCGGCGCGCCGTTCAAGAACGTCATGATCATCGGCGCCGGATCCGGCAACGACCTGTCGCACGCCTTGCGCTTCGGCGTCGAGCGCATCGATGCGGTCGAGATCGATCCGGTGATCCAGAACATCGGCATCCACAACCATCCCGACAAGCCCTATCAGGACCCGAGGGTGGTGCCGCATCTCGACGACGGCCGGCATTTCCTGCGCACCACCGAACGCAAATACGATCTGGTGGTATACGCGCTCGTCGACTCGCTGATCCTGCACAGCGGCTACGCCAACATCCGTCTCGAAAGCTATCTGTTCACCGAACAGGCGTTCCAGGACGTCCGCCGCGTGCTGAAGCAGGACGGCGTCTTCGTCATGTACAACTACTATCGCCAGGGCTGGATCGTGCAGCGCGTCGCCGAGATGGCCAAGCAGGTGTTCGGCTGCGATCCGCTAGTGCTGCCGCTGCCCTACAAGGAAACGCTGACCTCGTCCGAAGCGGTCGGCTTCACCACCATCATCGCGGGCTGCAATCCGCGCATCTCGACCGCGTTCCGCGACCGCGGCCAATTCTGGTTGAACAGCATTCCGCCGGAGAACCTCGCGGTCAACGGCTTCGACAAGCCGCAAGAAAAGGGACAGGACAAGGCTGCCGCCCAGCACGGCGACTGGGTGCCGCTGGCGCCGGCGAAACTGGTGGTCGACAATGAAGGCGCCAGGCAATCGACCAGCGACGACTGGCCGTTCCTCTATGTCAGCGGCAGGCTGATCCCCGATCTGACCGTTCGCTCGATGATCCTGCTCGGCGTGCTCGGGCTTGGCCTGGTCTATCTGTTCAAGCCGAAGGGCGCCTGGCGGCCCAACAACCGGATGTTCTTCCTCGGCGCGGCGTTCATGCTGCTCGAAACCAAGGCGGTGGTGCAGATGGCGCTGTTGTTCGGCAGCACCTGGCTGGTCAACTCGGCGGTGTTCTTCACCGCGCTGCTGCTGATCCTCGCCGCCAATTTGTACGTGATCAAGGTGCCGTCGACCCGGCTGGCGCGGCACTATGCCGGGCTGCTGGCGCTGCTGGCGGTCTCGGTACTGGTGCCGCTGGACACGTTCCTGAGCGGCAGCATCGTCTGGCGCTACGTGATCCCGTGCGCGCTGGCGCTCGGCCCGATGTTCTTCGCCGGCGTGATCTTCGCCCGCTCGTTCCGCGACGAAGCCAATCCCGATCAGGCGTTCGGATCCAACATCGCGGGATCTGTCATCGGCGGCCTCGCCGAATCGTGCTCGACCCTGCTCGGCTTCCGCTATCTCCTGATCGTCGCGATCGGCTTCTATCTGCTGTCCGCCTGGATGCCGTCGCGCAAGGGATAGCGATCGCGCGGCACGAACGGCAGACGGCGCGCGCTACTTCTTGGCGGGCGCCTTCTTCTCGGTCGCCGCGCCCTTGCCTTCCGCCTCCAGCGCCGCGCGGACGCGCTTGAATTCGCTGAGGTCCGCCTTGTCGACCTCGGGGAATTTCAGCTCGAGCCTGTCGAGCGCATTGACGATGGTCGAGCCGATCACGACGCGGGCGAACCATTTGTGATCGGCCGGCACGATGTGCCAGGGCGCGTCCCCGGTCGCGGTGTGGTGGATCATCTCTTGATAGGCGGCCTGATATTTGGCCCACAGCGCACGCTCGGAGACGTCGGCCATCGAGAACTTCCAGTTCTTGGCCGGCTCCTCGAGCCGGTCGAGGAAGCGCCGGCGCTGCTCCTCCTTGGAGACATGCAGGAAGAATTTCAGGATCACGGTGCCGTTGCGCGACAGATAGCGCTCGATCGCGGAGATGTCCTCGAAGCGCTCGCGCCAGATGTTCTTGGTCACCAGCCGTTTCGGCAGCTTCTGCTTGGCGAGCACATCGGCATGAACGCGCACGACAAGGCATTCCTCGTAGTAGGAGCGGTTGAAGATGCCGATGTGGCCGCGCTCCGGCAGCGCGATCATGGCGCGCCACATGAAATCGTGGTCGAGCTCCTTGGTCGAGGGCTGCTTGAACGAGAAGACCTCGCAGCCCTGCGGGTTGACGCCCTCGAACACGCTCTTGATCGCACTGTCCTTCCCGGCGGCATCCATGCCCTGGAAGATCAGGAGCAGCGACCAGCGGTCCTGGGCGTAGAGCTTCTCCTGGAAGTCGTTGAGCCGCGTGCGGTTGGCCTCGATGATCTTGCCGCCGACGTCCTTGTCGATGCCGCCCTTCTCGGCGGTCGGATACGACTTCAGGTGAAATTCGCCCGAGCCGTCGAAGCGGAACGGCGCGACAAAGGGTTTCAATTCATCGGCGAGCGATGGGGACGGTTTGCTGCTCATGGCCTCTCGACGGCTTGCGTGGCGATTTGATCCGGTCGATCACGCTACCAAGAATGCCCTTGGGCAGGAAGATAATGAACAGCACCAGCAGCACGCCATAGACCAGATTGTCCCAGCCGACCGCCTTGGTGCCGAACGAAATGCGCAGTACCTCGGCCAGCACGATGGTGATGATGGCGCCGACCGTCGGCCCCAGCGCGACATAGACGCCGCCGACGATCGCCGCGAACACCATCTGCAAGGACACCGCGATACCGCTCACCGTGTCCGGCGAGATGAACATCTGGTACTGGCAATAGAGCGCACCGGACAGCGCGGTCATCAACGCGCTGATCAGGGTGATCTTGAGCTTCTCGGCAGTGACGTTGACGCCGGCCGCGGCGGCGGCGTCCTCATCTTCGGAGATCGCCTCCATGGCATGGCGGATCATGCTGCGGTCGATCGCGCGCCAGATCACGAGGCCTGCGACCCAGACCGCGAGCGCGATCAGATACCAGGTGGTCTTGTCGTCGAATTGCAGCGCCAACAGCCCCTTGCCGCTCGGCGCGCGCTGCGGCGTGTAGCCGAGCGAGCCGCCGGTATAGTCGCGGGTCGCGGTGATGACTTGCAGCACGATGCCGGACAGCGCCAGGGTCACCAGCACGAAATAGTGCCCGGTGATGCGGAAGCGGAAGCAGGGATAGGCGACGACGAGCGCGAGCACGCCGGCGGTTGCCATGCTCAGGGGAATCCCGATCCAGGGCGAGACGCCGAGATGATTCCAGAGCAGCGCGGTGACATAGGCGCCGATGCCCATGAAGCCGCCATGGCCGAGCGAGACCAGGCCGAAGCGGCCCATGATCGACCACGACGTATAGGCGAACGACCAGATCAGGATCAGCACCAGCACGTGCAGGTGATAGGGATCGCGGTGCACGAAGGGCAGCGCGACGAGCGCGAGCAGCGCGATGATCCAGCCGGCGGCCTGCCTGTTCACGAGCGCCTCGCCAGGAGGCCCGCGGGCCGGATGAACATCATGACGATGAAGAAGGCGAATGCCAGCACGTAGCCCCATTCGAGATCGGAGAACAGGCCGCCGAGCGAGATGATCTCGGCAAACACGAAAGCGGCAATGAAGCCGCCGATGAAATTGCCGAGGCCGCCGAGCACGCAAATCAGGAAGGTGATCGGCCCGAACGACAGCCCGACGAACGGATGCACGTCATATTGCAGCACCAGCAGGCACGCCGCGAGCCCGGCGAGCCCGCCGCCGATCGCCGAGGTGACGAGATAGATGCGCTTGGGATTGACGCCCATCAGCGGCATGATCTGGCGGTCCTGCGCGATGGCGCGGATCGCGGTGCCGGTGAAGGTGCGGGTCAGGAACAGATAGACGCCGACCATGCCGACCAGCGCCGCGCCGAACGACAATAGTCGCGCGTAGCTGAAATTCATCTCGCCGAGCGCCAACACCGGCAGGCGGATGCCGAGATTGCGGAAGTCGATGCCGAAGGCGACGGTGGCAAAACTCTGCAGGATGAACAGCACGCCGCCGGTGGCGAGCAGCTGGTTGATCGGCGGCGCCGTCAACAGCGGCGCGATGACGAAGAAATGCAACGCGGCGCCGAGCAGCGCCACCAGCAGGATGACGAGCGGCGCGGCCGCCCAGTACGGCAAATGAAAAACCTGCACGAGATAATACATGCCGTACATGCCGATCATCACGAGCTCGGCATAGCAGATCCAGGTGACGTCGATGACGCCGAAGATCAGGTTGAGCCCGAGCGCCAGGAGCGCCAGCACGCCGCCGAGCAGGATGCCGTTGATGACTGCCTCCAGCAGGTAGATGTCGAAGATGTCGAGGAAGGATTGCATGGCTACACCGGAGACCGTGACGTCATTATCCAGTTAGCCGTCATCCTGAGGTGCGCGCTCTCGCGCGCCTCGAAGGATGCACGGCCCGTCTGTGGCCGATTCATCCTTCGAGGCTCGCCCAGCGGCGCAAGTGCGCCGCTGAACTCGCACCTCAGGATGACGGGGAAATATGTGAGCGCACTCGCACGGCCTGCTGTCATCATCCTACACCCCGAGATACGCCTGCTTGATGGTGTCGCTCGCCGCGAGTTCTGCCGCCGTGCCGGCGGCGCGGATGCTGCCGGCTTCCAAGAGATAGGCGCGGTCGACCACGCGCAGCACCTGCTGCACGTTCTGCTCGACGATCAGCACGGTCAGCCCGCTGGCGCGGATGCGCTTGACCAGCTCGAACACCTGCTGCACCACGACCGGCGCGAGCCCGGCCGAGGGCTCGTCGAGCAGCAGCAGTTTCGGGTTCGACATCAGCGCGCGGCCGATCGCGCACATCTGCTGCTCGCCGCCCGACATGGTGCCGGCCATCTGGTGACGTCGCTCCTTCATGCGCGGGAACAGCTCGAACACGAAATCGAGCCGCTCGGCGTAATGCGCGCGGGCGCCGGGCATGTAGGCGCCCATCTTCAGATTGTCGTCGACGGTGAGCCGCGGAAACAGCCTTCGGTTCTCCGGCACATGCGCGATCCCGAGGCTGACGATGCGATGCGCCGGCGTCCTGACGACGTCGACCCCCTCCATCGATATCTTGCCGTTACTCGGGCGGATCAGGCCGGAGATCACACGCATCAAGGTGGTCTTGCCGGCACCGTTCGGACCGATCACACCGACCGCCTCGCCCGCCTTGACGTCGAGGCTGACGTCGAACAGCGCCTGGAAGCTGCCATAACCCGCGTCGATCGATCGGAGCTCCAGCATGCCGGTCACGCCCCGATCCGGCGGCGCGCCTGCTCGGCGACGGCGGCAGCCAGGCTCGCATCCGCATCGGTGCCGAGATAGACCTCGATCACCCTGGCATCGCCGGCGACATCGGCCGGCAGACCTTCGGCGATCTTCTCGCCGTGATCGAGCACCATCACGCGGTCGACCACGCGCATCAGCACACCCATGATGTGCTCGACCCAGATGACGGTGATGCCGAGCTCGTCGCGGATTCGGCGCAGCATGTCGGCGGCCTGGTCCATCTCGGTCTCGTCGAGACCGCCGAGGCTTTCATCGGCGAGCAAGAGTTTCGGGCCGGTCGCGAGCGCCTTAGCGAGCTCGAGCTTCTTCAACCCGGCCGCGCCCAGGCCCTCGACGCTGCTGTGCCGATCGGTCGGCAGGCCGACCATCGCCAGCGCGCGCTCGGCCGCCTCCTCGGCCTTGCTGCGGCTGTGGCGGCCCTGGCCATAGAAGCCGGCGAGCACGACATTCTCGAAAATGCTCAGGCGATGGAACGGCCGCGGGATCTGGAAGGTGCGGCCGATGCCGCCGACGATGATCCGGTGCGGGGCGAGGCCCGCGATCTCCCGGCCGTCGAACAGGATCGAGCCCTCGGTCGGCGGCAGCGTACCCGAGAGCATGTTGAAGATCGTGCTCTTGCCCGAGCCGTTCGGGCCGATCAGGCCGAGGATCTCGCCCTGCTCGACGCGGAACGACACGTTGTTGACGGCGCAAAAGCCGCCAAACCGCTTGACCAGGCCTTCGACGGCGAGCACGGCGTCCCTTTCGCGAGCGAGCTATTTGTAGCTGTAGGTGGTGCCGGCCGGCAGCGGCAGCACGGTCTCGCGCTGCATCTGGCTCTTCGGCCACACCACATAGGATTTGTCGTCGATGTATTGCAGCACCACGGGGAACGAGCGCGCGTTCTGCCCGGCGTACTGCTCGCCCTCGCCGTAGAACTTCACGCCGTAGCCGAGCATGGTGCCGCCCTCGGGAATGTCGGTGTCGAGTGCCGCCTTGCGCAACGCATCCGGATCGATGCCGCCATACTTCTTGATCGCGCGCGGCAGCACGTCGTCGAGGAACACGTAGGCGTTGGCTGCGCCGATGCCGACATGAGCGGAGCGGATCGGTACACCGGGCTTCAGTCGGTCAAACTCCTCACCGACCATCTTGATCACCGGCGGCAGCTTGGCATCCATGCCGTTCTGGTTGGCGAGCCAGATCGAGATCGGGTCGGTGTTGAAGAGATAGTTGGCGTCGGCGCCGAGGCCTTCCTTCAGTTTCTCATAGACGCCATAACCGGCGCCATGGCCGACGATGGCGCCGAACTTCAGCCCCTGCTCGCGCGCCTGGCGGAATAAGAGGGTAATGTCCGGATTGTAGCCGGTGTGGAAGATCACATCGGGCTTGGCGCGCTTCAGCTTGGTGACCAGCGCCGACAAATCGGGCGCGGTTGCCGAATAGCCCTCCTTGAGCACGATGTTGAAGCCGGCCTTCTTTGCACCGGCTTCGTTGCCCTTGGCGACGTCGACGCCGTAGGCGCCGTCCTCATGGATGATGGCAACGCGGAGGTCTTTCGGCTCCTTGCCGAACTTGGACATGGAGTATTGCGCGATGAAGTCGGTCGTCATCATGCCGTACTGGTTGCCGGCGGCCTGCGGGCGGAACACGTATTTGTAGTTCTTGCCGTCGAATACGCCCGAGGAGATGCAGGTCGTGATCCACATGAACCTCTTCATCTGGTCGACCCGGGCCGCCACCGGCACGCATTGCGCCGAGGAGAAGAAGCCCATCACCATGTCGACCTTCTCCTGCTCGAGCAGGCGGACGGCCTCGTTGATCGCGATGTCGGGCTTGCTCTGCGCGTCGGCGTAGACGGCCTCGACCTTGTAACCCTCGACGCCGATCTTGGCGTAATGGTCGAGCATGATCTTGACGCCGGTATATTGCAGCTCGGAGCCGCCACCGGCTAGCGGGCCGGTCAAATCGAAGATCACGCCGATCTTGATCTTCTTGTCCTGCGCATGCGCGGCACCGGCCACGCCCAGCGCCGCAAGCGCGACAGACAGACCCGCGAGCCAGCGGGCGGCCTTCCTGACCGGCATGAATCCCTCCCCAGAGATTGTGCACTGCATTTTTTGTTTTCGTTCGGCCCTATCACATGGGGAGCGGCCGATGATGTCAAGCGCGATGGCTGCGTCCGCACGGCGCAGGCGTGATCAAAGCTTCAGCAAATGGTCGCGGACGCACGGGCGGGTCGATAGCCAACCATTTCATTCCGCCGCGATTGCCGGTTCGACCGGGCGGGGAACGACCTTACGGGCTCGGCTGCGGCTGAAGCGGTGCAGCGCAAGGTAGACCACCGGCGTCGTGTAGAGCGTCAGGAATTGCGACACCAGCAGGCCGCCGACGATCGCGTATCCGAGCGGCTGGCGGATCTCCGCGCCGGTCCCGTGCCCGAGCGCAAGTGGCAGGGCGCCGAGCAGCGCCGCGAACGTCGTCATCATGATCGGGCGGAAGCGCTTCAGCGCCGCCTGGAAGATCGCCTCCTCCGGGTCCATAGCCTCGGTCAGCTCGGCATGGATTGCAAAATCGATCATCATGATCGCGTTCTTCTTGACGATGCCGATCAACAGGATGATGCCGATCAGCGCGATGACGCTGAGCTCGAGGTTGAACGCCATCAGGATGAGAAGCGCACCGACACCAGCCGAAGGGATCGTCGAAAGGATCGTGATCGGATGGACCAGGCTCTCATAGAGCGCACCGAGGATGATATAAACCGCGATCAGCGCCGCGAGGATCAGGAGTGGCTGGGTCTTGAGCGAGTCCTGAAAGGCCTGGGCATTGCCCTGGAAGGTGGTGATCAGGGTGGCCGGGACGTTGAGGTCACGCTTTGCCTTCTCGATCGCCTCGACGGCCTGTCCGAGCGCGGCGCCTGCAGCCAGATTGAACGACAGCGTGATCGCCGGGAACTGGCCCTGATGGCTGACCGATAGCGACCGTACGGTGCGCTTTTGTTCGACCAGCGCGCTCAGCGGCACCTGCCGCCCGCTGCTGGACGGCACGTAGATCAAATCGAGCGCGCCAGGATCGAGCTGGAACTGCGGATCGACCTCCAGGATCACCCAATAACTGTTTTGCTGGGTGAAGAACTGCGCGACCTTGCGCTGTCCGAATGCATCGTAGAGCGTATCGTCGATCGCCTGGGTGGCAACGCCGAGCCGCGATGCCGTATCTCGATTGATCTCGAGCCGCAGGGTCGGACCGGCGATCTGCTGGTCGGTCGCGACGTCGCGCAGCAACGGAATTCCCTGCAAGGTGCGAAGCAGGATCGGCGCCCAGCGATCGAGCTCGTCGAGATCGCTGTCCTGGAGCGTGAGTTGATACTGCGTGCGGCTCGCGCGTCCGCCGACATTGATGTCCTGCGACGCCTGCATGAACAGCGCAATTCCCTGCACGGCGGCAAGTTTCGGCCGCAGCCGGTCGATGATCTGGCTCGCATTTGCGTCGCGCTGGTCGCGGGGCTTGAGATTGACGAACATGCGGCCGTTATTCATGGTCTGGTTGACGCCGCCGACGCCGACCGCCGACATCACGCCGTCGATGCCCGGGTCAGCCAACAGAATGCGCTCCAGCTGCGACTGCCGCTCCAGCATGGCTGGATAGGAAACGTCCTGCGAGGATTCCGAAACGGCGACGATGAATCCGGTGTCCTGCTGCGGAAAGAAGCCCTTCGGAATCAGGACATAGAGATAGCCGGTCAGGATAATGGTCGCGATGGTCGCAGTCAGCGTGAGCCGCCGGTGACGCAGCACCCGGCGCAGGCCGGATTCGTAAACCGCGAGCATGCCATCGAAGAACCTCTCGCTCAGCGCATAGAGCCGGCCGTGCCGCTTGCCTTTTTCCTCCTGCAACAATTGCGCGCACATCATCGGCGTCAGCGTCAGCGAGATGACGGCCGACACCAGGATCGCCACGCTCACCGTGACAGCAAATTCGCGGAACAGCCGCCCGATAATGCCGCCCATCAGCAATACCGGAATGAACACCGCGATCAGCGACAGGCTCATCGAGATGATGGTGAAGCCGATTTCGCGCGAACCCTTCAGCGCAGCCGCAAGCGGCGAGTGGCCCTGCTCCAGGTACCGCGCCACATTCTCGACCATCACGATGGCGTCGTCGACGACGAATCCCGTCGCGATCGTCAATGCCATCAGTGAGAGGTTGTCGAGGCTGTAGCCGAGGACATACATCACCGCGAATGTGCCGACCAGCGACAGCGGAACGGTGATGCCGGGGATCACGGTGGCCCAGGCGTTGCGCAGGAACAAGAAGATCACCATCACCACCAGCGCGATGGTGAGCATCAGCGTGAACTGAACCTCCTCGACCGAGGCGCGGATGGTCTGGGTGCGGTCGGTAACGACATGGACGTCGACGGCCGACGGGATCGAGGCCTTCAGTCGCGGCAACGCCGCCTTGATGTGCTCGACGGTGTCGATGACGTTGGCGCCGGGTTGCCGCTCAATGATGAGGATGGCCGACGGTTGTCCATTGAAGGTGCCGGACCCGCGAATGTTTTCGGCGCCATCCACCACGGTGCTGACGTCGCCGAGCCGGACCGGCGAGCCGTTGCGCCAGGCGACGATGACCGGCCGATAGCCCGCAGCATTGAACAATTGATCGTTGTTCTCAAGCGTGAAGCCCTGGTGCTGGCCGTTCAGCGTGCCCTTGGGGGCGTTGAGCGTGGCGGTCGCGATGGCCGACCGCAGATCTTCAAGGCTCAGGCCGCGGCCCGCGAGTTCGAGCGGATTGGCTTCGACGCGCACGGCGGGCTTCTGTGCGCCGGCGATCAGCACGGCACCGACCCCGTCGACCTGGGAAAGTTGCTGTGCGAAGATGTTGTCGGCAAGGTCGCTGACCATCGTCATCGGCAGGGTGTCCGAGGTCATCGCCAGCACCATCACCGGCGGGTCCGACGGATTGGTCTTCCGATAGGTCGGCGGTGACGGCAAATTCTTCGGCAATTGCCCACCGGCGGCGTTGATCGCGGCCTGCACATCCTGTCCGGCGGCGTCGATATTGCGGGCAAGGTCGAACTGGATCGAGATCACCGATATTCCAATGCCGCTCACGGAGGTGAGCTGGGCCACGCCCGACATCTGCGCCAGCTGCCGCTCCAGCGGGCTTGCCACCGAAGAGGCCATCGTCTCCGGGCTCGTACCTGGCAACTGGGCCGTCACCTGAATGGTGGGAAAGTCGACCTGCGGCAGCGGCGCGACCGGCAACAGCAAGTAGGCGACGAGGCCGACCATTGCGAGACCCGACATCGCCAGCGCAGTTGCGATCGGACGTCGGATAAAGGGTTCGGAAATATTCATCACGTGTCGCCTTATTCTCGGCCCTGGGCCGTGGACGCGGCGCGCTCCCGCGAGGGAGCCACCGGCGCGGTCACGACGCGGGCGCCGGGCCGGAGCTTGTAGTGGCCGTCGACGACGATGGTTTCATGGGCAGCGAGGCCGCTCTCGATCAGCGCCTCGCCGTTGCTGCTGGCGGCGATCCGAACGAGGTGGGGTTCGACCGTGGAATCCTGCCGGACGACGAACGCGTAGCTGCCGTTAGGTCCCGATTGCAGCGCGGATTCCGGCACGACCGGTCCGCGGCGGACGCCGAGCAGCAGGCGGGCGCTGACGAATTGGCCGGGCCAAAGCCGCCCGTCGAGATTTTGAAAGATCGCCTTGAGTCGGATCGAGCCGGTGCCTTGATCGATCTGGTTGTCGATCAGTTCGAGACGGCCTTCGGCAAGCTTGATGCGGTCGTCCTGATCATACGCCGATACGACAAGCGCCCCGCCCTGCATCGCATCGACGATCTCCGGGAGATATTTCTGCGGCAAGGTGAAGATCACGCCGATCGGCGCCACTTGCGTGATCACGACAAGTCCGCCCGGATCGGAGGCATGAACAATGTTGCCCTGATCGATCAGGCGAATGCCGGTGCGGCCGGCGAGTGGCGAGACGATCGTTGTATAGCCCAGCTGCACGCGCGCATTGTCGATCACCGCCTGATCATGCGCGATCGCAGCCTGATATTGCGCGACCAGCGCTTCCTGGGTATCGACGCTCTGGCGGGTGGCGAACTCCTTGACCAAGAGCTTGCTGTAACGCTCCAGGTCAAGCCTGGCATTGGCGAGCAGCGCTTCGTCACGCGCCTTGTCGGCCTCGGCCTGATGCAGTTGCGCCTGATAGGGGCGCGGATCGATCTGCGCTATCAGGTCGCCGACCTGTACATCCTGGCCTTCGCGAAAGGCGATCTTTTGCACCTCGCCATCGACGCGCACTTTCACGGTCACGGTGTTGTAGGCCTGGACCGTGCCGAGTCCTACGCGCGAAATCGCGAAGTCCTGATCCTTCACCACACCGGCCGTCACAGGCACAGGCCGCGCAGGTGCGGTATTCGCGGCCGGTTTCATGACGCTGGACGGAATGCCTTCGCGCCACAGATAAGTGCCTGATACCGCAAGCACGGCTGCAGACAGGCCCGCAATCCACAGTTTAGGAGCGTTCATCGTGTTGTCCTGTCATGGAAGGGGCTGACTTGTCCTTCCGCTGGCGCGTCCCCCGGAACGGGATTATTATTTATACGACGTATAACTTATACGGCGTAAAAGCAAGAGCTGATGCCGTGGAACGCCGATCGGGGGGCTTGGCTCACAGGATCTTGAAGGCCGCCGACGCCCGGTGGCAGTCGGACGGCGAGAAGGCGGAGCGCGACTACGCTGTGCACCAGACCGAAGACCGAGCATGGCCGCTCGGGGTTTCAGAACTAGTCTACCGAGAAAAGAAAAGGACTGACTGAAACGAGCGGCGTTCCGTCGCTCGTTTGCTTCACTCGAAATTCTATTTCCTTTTCCGCGCTCGTATCCAGAACGCTAACGGACAGTATCGCAATGCACGTGACTTCTCGCGTTGCCTTGTCCCTTGACTTCACGAGTATCGTGCCGTCCAGGCTGTAGGCGGCGCTTTTCCTTGCACCGTCCAAGATCGCCGATTTTTCAGTATCCGATTTCGCAGCATTCATCATTGCTTCAAGCGAACTCGAGTATTTGAGAGTAAAAGTCACCAGCTTGTTATTTTGATCGTCCGAAAATGTCTTGAGTACCGAACTGCGGGCATTCAAGGAACGACACTCCTGCTCCGCAAGTTGGTCCGCTTCGCCACAGCCGCTCAACAAGAGCAGCAGAACGAAGCGTGCCAGAAGCGCCTGCCTTTCCCTCATCGGTCTCATTGGACTGCCTGTGTCGGATTGCCCCGATACGCTTTGCGCCAGACCGGCGACAGAGCGTGACCGCGGGCAGATAGTTGCGCCGGAGTTTCGGTCGGCCGAGCCATTGCACGGCCTCGATCCAAAGCGCGCCATCCTGGCGCCGCAACGGTCGGATTCCGCTTCGGTCGGTGCCGAGCACCTCATCAAAGCGCCGCTCTATACTAATTGAATTCGGCGGCATGGAGCTTCACGAAATCGCGCGTGTTCACCGGTGCTTTGCCCGTGAGCTTGTATATAGTGTCCGTCATGCGGTCGTAACGCCCCTCCCGGTTCAACTCGGTCATGGCCGAGAGATGGCTGACGACGTGCTCGGGAAACCCCGCCCGCCGAAGGCCTTCGCTCCACGCCGCGAGCGGGACGTCGCGATATCGGATGGGCCTGCCGAGCGCCTCGGAGAAAGCACGCGCATGGTGGTTCAGATCGGCGGATTCCGGCCCCGTCAGATCGTAGATTCGTCCGATATGTGGTGCGGGATCGTCGAGGATCGCCGCGACCGCGCGCGCCACATCGACCGCCGAGATCGGCGAGGTCTTGCCATCGCCCATCGGAAGCGCCAACTCGCCGGAGGCCCGCACGCCGGCGGCGGCGAGCATCAGAAAGAAGCCCTCAAGGAACACTGTCGGCCGCACCGTGACGACAGGCAGTCCTGACCAGGCCAGAGCCTGCTCCGCCAGCCAGTGCAGCCTGTGCTGCGGGCTGTCGGTGGTCTCGTTGATGCTCATCTGCGAGACCGTCATCTGCGACATGTTCACGAAAGCCTCAACGCCGTGGTGCCGCGCCACCGCGGCAGTATTGATCGTAGCTTCCAGGTAAGCCGCCGAGACAGACATACCGAAATAGATACGCCGGCAACCTTCGATCGCGCGGTGCATCGAGGCGAGGTCCGTCAGGTCGCCCTTTACGACCTCTGCGCCGAGCCGCCGCAAGGCTTCGGCGCGCGCGTCCTCCCGCCGAACCAAGGCGCGCACCTTGTGGCCATTCTTGAGCAGAAATTCGGTGAGGCTGCGGCCGACGCCGCCCACAGCGCCGGCTGCTCCGGTCACGAGAATCGGCTTGTCGTGCTTGTGTTTCGTCGTCATGTTGCTGACTCTTGGGTTGCGTTCAAAGGACGAACTGCGTGATATCTGTGATGCCCGGGGGCTCGAACCCGGAGATGGTGCGCATTGTGCTGCGACCCGACCTCAGCGCGTCGGCAACCCGGCCTGCCGCATGACGAAACGCTGGATCCGCGGGATGACGATGATCAACATCGGGACGATCACGACGTAGCTCGTTGCTGCGGCCTTCAGCCAGCGCAGGGCGAAATCGGGCTGGAACCCATAGTTCATGGCGAGACCGACGAACGACATGCTGGTCGACGTGATCAGGCCGGTGATCAAGGAGATCGAGGGTCCAATCAGTTTCGGGGAAAGGGCCATTTGCTTGCTCCTGGGTACGGGGTTATTATTTAGACGGCGTATAACTTATACAATGTAAAAGCAAGAGGGCCGATGCCGAGAACTGCCGATCCGGAGCTGCCTCACAGGATCTTGAAGGCCGCCGACACGCTGTGGCAGTCGGGCGGCGAGGAGGCTGTGACGATCCGCGGCGTCGCCGCGGAAGCAGCCACCACGACGCCGACGGTCTATAGCTACTACGCCGACCGGGAGGCGTTGCTGACGGCGTTACGCGCGCTGGCTTTTCAGCGCTTCTCGGCCTACCTCGCAAAATCCCGCGACTTTCAGGACACCTGCGTACGGCATCTCGAGTTCGGCAGCACCCACCCCCGCGATTATGAATTGCTCTACGGGCGTGGCTGGATGGAGCGCGTCACCACGGGTGCGCAGGCCGGCGAGATCGAACGATACACCACCCATATCGTGCGTGCCGGTGTCGATGAAAGCAGGGCCGCGCACATCGCCTATCCGATCATGATGATGCTGCACGGCGTGGTGATGCATCGGCTGTTGAACAAGAAGCCGGGTCCCCTCGGCCGGACGATTGCAGCAGCCTGTCTCGACGCCTGCATGACCCTGCTTGAAAGTGCGCGGCAGGGGAAATAGCAGATTGCGATTTAGAACCCGCGGAGACGATTGAAGAAACCCATCACCATGTCGACCTTCTCCTGCTCGAGCAGGCGGACGGCCCTCCTGACCGGCATGAATCCCTCCCCAGAGATTGTGCACTGCATTTTTGCTTTCGTCCGTCCTATCACAGGGGGAGCGGCCGATGACGTCAAACGCGATGGCTGCGTCGCCACGGCGCAGGCCTGCGCAAAGTTTCGGCGAAGCGCTGCCGACGACCTTTCAGACCGGAGAACTACGGAGGGCAGCTTCGCTATTTCTGACTTATCCTGAGGCCTGCGAAGTAGCTGTCATTGGAGGCGACACATGACTCATATGCTTTGCAGAACGAGACTCATCTCGTGGTTCGGTGCGTGCGTGCTTGGATTGGGAGCGTGGCTTGCCGCTTCGTCGGCTGCGGTGGCGCAGAATTCACCTTCTGCCGAGGCCAGGCTGAAGGAGTTGAATATTACGCTGCCGCCCGTGCCTTTTCCCGTCGCCAACTACGTCGATGCGGTCCGGGTTGGCAATCTGCTCTTTCTCGCGGGAAACACCCCAGCGGCTGACTGGAAGTACAAGGGCAAGGTGGGGAAGGACCTCACCGTGCAGGAAGGCTATGACACGGCCCGTCAGGTCGGCCTGATCATGTTGGCGAAGGTGCGCGTCGCACTTGGGAGCCTCGATCGCGTCAAGCGCGTGGTCAAGGTCTTCGGAATGGTCAATTCGGCCGAAGGCTTTGGTGATCAGCCGAAAGTCGTGAACGGCTTCTCCGATTTGATGGTGGAGATCTTCGGCGAGGCGGCCGGCAAACACGCGCGATCTGCTGTTGGAATGGCGGGCCTTCCATTCAACAACGCTGTGGAGGTCGAGATGATCGTTGAAGTGGCCGAATGATCGGCCGTTGCATCGAGTCAAGGTCCGTCGATTACCGACGATCCCCCGTCAGAAGCGCTCACGCCCTACGCAGGCAGCTGCGTTTCGATGAACGCGGTGACGAAGCGCGGCATTGCGGCCGAGAGATCGGCACGGCTCCGCACCAGATGGATGCCGGCGAGTTCGGGATTTTTTTGAAGCGCGAGATTGGATTCGATGCGCGCACGCAGCGTGTCAGCGGGCATGTCGACGCGCAGGATCTGCATCATTGCGAGCGCAACGCCGGTGTAGATGCAGTGCCAATCGGCATCCGCGCGGCAATCCGCGGCGGTAAGACCGGTCTCCTCCTCGAGCTCCCGCATCACGCTGCCGGCGATATCGACCGTCTCGCCGCTGATGTCGTCGAGATCGGGCGTGCCGGAGGGAAAGTAGATCCGTCCGGCATTCGCGGTCCGCTCGCCCATCACGCCGCACACGAAGGCGCCGTCGCTCGAGAGCAGCGCTCCCATGCCGAAGCCGTTGAAGACCTCATTGTCCGGAAAGCCCCAGTCGCGCCAGGCGAGGAAGCTTGCGAAATCGGTCTCGAAATAGCGCGCGCTAAGCCGCTCGCCGGCAAACACCGGATCGCGCCCGAGCAGGACGCGGCCGTTCCACAGGTTCGGGTTCAGCCGCTGCTGCTCGGCGAAATGCGCGTCGATCTCGTCGCGCCGCTCGTCCGCGAACGGCCAGGGACGCTGCTGCAATGCCAGATCGAGCGTGGTGACGCGGCAAATCAGCGGAGACTGCATGTCGGGCACAGCGCGCTTACTTCGCGCTTCCGGTCGTCTTCTTGACCTGATCCACGAACTTGTTGGTGTAGGTCTTGGTGACGTCGATGCCGGCCTTTGCGACCTCCGGCGAGCCTTCGCTGAACACGGCGAGCACCGCTTCGGCGCCCTTGGGATCCATCTTGCCGGTCTCGGAATACATCGGGATCGTGTTCTTCAGCGCGGCCAGATATTGCTCCTTGTTCTTGCCGACAAGCTCCTCCGGCATCTTGGCCATGATGTCCTCGGCCGAATGCGAATGGATCCAGGCCAGCGTCGCCATGATGGCATTGGTCAGCGCCTGCACTTCCTTCTCGTGGCCGTTGACCCAGGCCGTGGTCGAATAGAGCGCGCCGCCGGGATATTCGCCGCCGAACACCGCGAGCGTGTCGTGCTGGGTGCGGGTGTCGCTGAGAATCTTGAGGTCGGCGTGGCTGCCTTGCAGCACGGTGACAGAGGGATCGAGCATCACGGCGGCATCGATCTGGCCCTGCTCCATTGCGGCCACCGCGGTGGCGCCGAGGCCGACGCCGATCACGGCGGTGCCTTGGGGATCGAGGCCGTTCTTCTTCAACATGTATTTCAGGAAGAAGTCGGTCGAAGAGCCCGGCGCGCTGACGCCGACCTTCTTGCCGGCAAGATCCTTGATCGAGTTGATCTCGCCGGTATGCTTCGGCGAGACCACCAGCACCAGACCGGGATAGCGGTCATAGACTACAAAGGCCTGCATCTCCTGCTTCTTGGCGGCGATATTGACGCAGTGGTCGAAATAGCCGGAGACGACGTCGGCGCTGCCGCCAAGCACGGCCTTCAGCGCATCCGAGCCGCCCTTGAGGTCGACCAGCTCGACCGCGAGCCCGGCCTTGTCATATTCGCCAAGCTGCTTGGCCAGCACGGTGGGCAGATAGCACAGGCAGGCGCCGCCCCCGACCGCGATGGTGATCTTGCTTTGCGCCGCGGCAAGGCCCGTGGACAGCGTCAGCGCCAGCAGCGCTCCGGCAAGCTTGCCCAGCAGTTTGTTCATGACGTCCTCCGTTCGACTGGCCGGCACGATAGAGGAGCAGGCCTGCCTTGAGAAGGCGACTTTCCGGTAACTGGTCAAGCCTGCGGCCACGGCATAGCATCGCGGATACGGGAAAACACCGAAGAAGCACCAAGAATATTTCAAGGGAAACACCAAGGGAGATCTTCATGAATCGTCTTGCAACCGCGCTGTCGGTCGCCGCGGCCTTCGCCGCCGGCTGTGGCGTCACCCATCTGCTGCGGCCGGCGCTCGCGGCCGAGAGCATCACCGCGCAGGTCATCCACACCGGCGAGATGGAGGGCGACAAGCTCGGCGACGCCAACAAGGTCGGCTTCCGCTCCAAGACGTTCGTCTCGGCCGACGGCGCCACCGTCTCGATCCAGGACGGCAATGTGCCAAAGCACATGCACCCCAACACCAACGAGATGCAATTCGTGCTCGAAGGCACCGGCACGGTCTGGCTCGGCGACAAGGAAGTGACGGTCAAGCCGGGCGATTTGATCGTGATCCCGAAGGGCACGCCGCATGGCGGCAACAAGCCGAACGGCCGCGCCATCAAGTCGATCGCGATCAAGACGCCACCGCAGGCGCCGGATGATACGAAGCTGCTGGATTAACGACGGTCCGTCAGCCGTCATCGCGAGGCGCGTCCGACCGTGCAAGCACCGTCACCCTGAGGAGGCCGCGAAGCGGCCGTCTCGGAGGGTCGACGGCCCGACTGTGGCCGTCCATCCTTCGAGGCTCGCTCCGCTCGCACCTCCAGCGACAAAGGCGAAGCCTTTGCGCGGGGATGAAGGTGCTTGCAAGGGCTCATAGCTGTCAGGCGCGCAACTGACGGTTCCATGACACCACGATCAACGGATTATTCACTTGCCTCACCTCCGCTCGCTCCATAATATGATGATCGTAATTTTATAGAGAGCGAACCATGAGCCTGGACGATCACCCCACGGTCAGGGCGGTGCGCGCGCGCAGCAGCCAGCACGTTCGCGACGTCCCCGTCTCTTCGGAACTGCTGAAGCGGATCGCGCGGGAGTGCGGCGCCGATGATGTCGGCATCATCGAGTTCGAACGCGCCGCCATCGCGCCGCAGCGGGATTTCATCCGCAAGGTCTATGGGCGGACGCGTTCCCTGCTTGCGATCGTGTGCCACATGAACCGCGAGCCGGTGCGCTCGCCTTCGCGCTCCGTCGCCAACGAGGAATTCCACGGCACCTACGATCACGTCAACGAAACCGCACGTGCCATCGTTCGCGCGCTCGACGAGCACGGCATCCCGGCCTGCAATTCCGTCGCCGCGTTCCCGATGGAGATGGACCTGCCCCGGATCATGATGGTCCAGCACAAGCCGATCGCGGTGGAGGCCGGGCTCGGGCGGATGGGCATCCATCGCAGCATCATCCACCCGAAATTCGGCAGCTTCGTCCTGCTCGGCACCGTCCTGCTCGGATGCGAGGTGAACGCCTATGACCAGCCGATCGACTACAATCCCTGCCTGGAGTGCAAGCTCTGCGTCGCGGCTTGCCCGGTCGGCGCCATTAAGCCGGACGGCGGCTTCGATTTCCTGTCCTGCCACACCCACAATTATCACGACTTCCTCGGCAACTTCACGCAGTGGGTGGAGAAGGTCGCGGATTCCAAGGACGCCAAGGATTATCGCGCCCGTGTCCCCCGCACCGAGACGTTGAACATCTGGCAATCGCTGTCGTTCAAGCCGGGCTACAAGGCAGCCTATTGCATCTCGGCCTGTCCGGCCGGCGAAGACGTGATCGGCCCCTTCCTGCATGATCGCGACGCGCATTTCGCCGACGTCGTGCAGCCGCTGATCGACAAGGACGAGTTCGTCTACGTGATCCCGGATACCGACGCCGAGGACACGGTGACGCGGCGCTTTCCGCACAAGAAGGTCCAGCATGTCACGTCCGGCCGCCATACCGGCAGCATCCAGGCCTACATCTTCTCGCTCTCGCTCGGATTTCAGCGCGGCAGGGCGCGCGGTCTGGATTTCGTGACGCATCTGCGCTTCACCGGGGCAAGCGCGCTGGACATGACAGTCGTCATCAAGGGCAAGGATCTGCAGGTGGTGCCGGGGCGTCATGTCGGAGACGCGGCGCTGAACATCACCGCCGATACCCAGGCATGGCTGCGCATCCAGAACCGCGACCTCGACCTGGCCGACGCGATTGCCTCAGAGCTGTTGAGCTACAGCGATGAGAAGCTGTTCGCGGCCTACATGCGATGCTTCCCGCTGTAAGTGGCCGCGTAGGGTGGGTTAGCCGAAGGCGTAACCCGCCATCTTTCATTGCCGCACAAAGTTGGCGGGTTACGCGGCGCCAACCCGCCCTACGATCTTTGACCCGCCTTACCTCTCCACGTCATTGCGAGCGAAGCGAAGCAATCCATCTGTCCGCGCACGCAGATGGATGGATTGCTTCGTCGCTTCGCTCCTCGCAATGACGGCGTCGTGCGTCACACCAACAGACCACCGCCATCCACGGCAAGAATCTGACCGGTCACGTAGCTGTTCAGCATCAGATAGACATAGGTGGTGGCCGCTTCGGCCGGCGATGCAGCGCGCGGTAACGGCAAGCCTGCCACGTAGCCGCGCACCCTCTCCTCCGGCATCTGCTTGACGCGCTCGGTGAGAATGAGCCCCGGGCAGACGGCATTGACGCGGACCGGCGCGAGATCGACGGCAAGGCCGCGCGCCAGGCTCTCCATGGCACCCGCGGCCGCGGTAACAAACGGCATCCCCTTTTGCGGGCGGTGTGCCAGCAGGCCGCCGGTCAGCGTGATCGAACCGCTCGCAGCGATCACACGGCTGGCGTGCTTGACCGCCGCGAGCGAGCCCCAGAAACGAAGAGTGAGAGCCTCGCGCGCGGCGACGAGATCGAGATCCCGCGTGGCACCGAACGCCGGAAGGCCCTGATCGCCGGCCGTGATCGCGAGGTGATCGAAGGCGCCGACCTGCTCGAAGAAGCGCGACACGCCGGCTTCGTCGCGCAGATCGACGGTGCTGCCCAAAGATCCCGGCAGCCGCGCGACCGCCGCATCGACATTGGCCGCCTTGCTGGAAGCAATTACCACCTCCGCGCCCTGCTCCCGCGCGAGCGCAGCGACCGCGAAGCCGATCCCCGACGATCCTCCGATTGCGATCACGCGCTTGCCGTCGAGCGACATCTTGGCGTCTGTCATGGTCCGTCCTCCGCCGCAGCTACGCGAAATAGGCAGGGTGATCGATGTCAGCGATCAGCCCGGGCTGCTGCGGCTGCCAGTCGAGCCGCGCGCGCGTCCGCGCACTCGAGGTCGGCACATCGAAGGCGACGAACCTGCCGAACATGCCGAAATGCTCGGCCGCCTCCTCTGAAGATTTCGACACCAGCGGAACGTTGAGCCGGCGGGCGATGACCTCGGCGATCGCCTTGAACGGCACGCCCTCGTCGGCGACCGCATGGAATGGGCCGCCTTCGACGCCGCGCTCGAGCGCGAGCCGGTAGACACGCGCCGCATCCAGCCGATGCACACCGGGCCAGCGATTCTGCCCCTCACCGATATAGGCCGAGACGCCCTTCTCGCGCGCAAAGGCGACGAGGCGCGGCACGAAGCCGTGGTCGCCATGACCATGCACCGAGGGCGGCAGCCGCACGACGGCCGCAGGTACGCCGCGCGATGCCACGGCCATCGTCGTCGCCTCGGACGCACGCGGATAGGCCTCGGAGACTGGAATCGGCGGATCGTCTTCGGTTGCGACGCGGCCCTGCGCCACCCGCGCGACGCCCGATGTCGTGATCAGCGGACGTTTCGAGCCTTCGAGTACGGCACCGAGCGTCTCGATCGCGCGCCGGTCATCCGCGCAGTTCTGCGCAAACTTCGAGAAGTCGTGGTTGAAGGCGCAATGGATCACAGCGTCGGCCCGCGCGGCGCCGCTCTTCAGGCTGTCGAGATCCTCCAGCGTTCCGTAGTGAACCTCGGCGCCGGCGGCGGCGAGCGTTTGCGCGCCCTTGTCGGAACGGGTCATGCCGAGCACCCGATGGCCGGCGGCAATCAGATCGTCAGTGACGGCCGAGCCGACCCAACCGGTGGCTCCAGTGACAAACACGCGCATCAGCAAGTCTCCAGGTTTTGCAGGCGACAAATCTGGGTCGTTGCGCTATCGTGGTAAAGTAGTGACTTTATCATGGTATAATGGCTAACAGGATGAGCGAACCGCTCGCGCAAGAGAATCTGCTCGGCGCCTATCTGAAGGACCGCCGCAGCAAGCTCGATCCGGCGACGTTCGGATTTCCGCCGGAGCGGCGGCGCACGCCGGGCCTGCGCCGCGAGGAAGTGGCGCAACGCGCCAACATCTCGGCGACCTGGTACACCTGGCTCGAACAGGGCCGCGGCGGCGCGCCGTCGGCCGATGTGCTCGACCGCATCGCGCGTGCGTTGATGCTGACCGAAGTCGAGCGCGAGCATCTGTTCCTGCTCGGCCTCGGCCGCACGCCCGAGGTGCGCTATCAGAAGAGTGAGGGCGTCTCGCCGCGGCTGCAGCGCGTGCTCGACGCGCTGGAGCCACGCCCGGCCATCATCAGGACCGCGACATGGGATGTCGTCGCCTGGAATCGGGCGGCGACCGTGATGCTGACGGACTACGGATCGCTGCCACCGCGCGAGCGCAACGTGCTGCGCTTCATGTTCCTCGATCGGCGCGTCCGCGCCGCGCAACATGACTGGGCCAGCGTGGCGCGCTTCGTCGTTGGCGCCTTCAGGGTGGACGCGATGCGCGCCGGTGCGGCCGTCGAGGTGCAACCTTTTGTCGATGAGCTCTGCCGGCTCAGCCCGGAATTCGCGGCGCTCTGGCGCGACAACGACGTGCGAACCCATGGCGAAGGCGTCAAGCAGCTCCGGCATCCGGTCCTCGGCCCGGTCAAGTTCGAATACTCAGCGTTCGCGGTCGATGGCCGGTCCGACCTCAGCATGATCGTCTACAATCCTGTTGACCCGGAGGTGATGGAGAAGATCCGCGGGCTGATGGAGGCTGCGCCGGCAGACGAACGGAGATGACCGGCGCGCGCTTCTCACAAAACGAAACGCAAATTGCGTCGCTTCTCTGACACGACCTCAGGTATAGTCGCCCCACCACCGAGCCAACGGTGGGATTTGGGAGAAGATAGCAATGAAGGCCTCGTTAGTCCTCGCGGGCCTAGCTGTCGCGATCGTGTCGATTGCCCCCCGCAAATGCTGAGAACAAACCCAAACTCGCTAAGCAAGCGGCCTCGGGACCGGCCTGCTCAGTCTCCGGTACCTGGCCCAATCCTACGCCGGTGGTTTGCTGGCCAGAGGGCGTCAAGCGCTTCCACAACTTCAACGAATGCAGGGAATCCTTTCTGAAGCTTGGCTTCGATACCAATGGCATCTCGTGGTTCTGCACCAGCCAGGGATACAAGAGCTGACGGTTTCGCACCCGGAATGCATAGAAGCCGCCTTCGTTCGCGGCCTCCTTCGTTCCGGACGTGCCAAGCTTGTGTGTTAATCCCGCGTCACCGCTGTCGGCCGCCACACCAGCAGCCGCTTCTCCACGACAGTCACCGCCATGTCGATCAGGATGACGAAGGCCGACAGCACGAACATGCCGGCGAACACGCCGGCGACGTCGAACACGCCCTCGGCCTGCTGGATCAGATAGCCGAGGCCGGCCGCGGAGCCGAGATATTCGCCGACCACCGCGCCGACCACCGCAAAGCCGACCGAGGTGTGCAGCGAGGAGAACATCCACGATAGCGCCGAGGGCCAGTAGACGTGCCGCATCAGCTGCCGTTCGTTCATGCCGAGCATGCGGCCGTTGTCGAGCACCGTGGTCGGCACTTCCTTAACGCCCTGGTAGACGTTGAAGAATACGATGAAGAACACCAAGGTCACGCCGAGCGCGACCTTGGACCAGACGCCGAGCCCGAACCACAGCGCGAAGATCGGCGCCAGCACCACGCGCGGCAGCGCGTTGACCATCTTCACATAAGGATCGAACACCGCGGCGACACGCGGCTGTCGCGCGAACCAGAAGCCGACCAGGATGCCACCGCCCGAACCGATCACGAAGGCGAGGATGGACTCCCACAGGGTGATCGCAAGATGCTTCCAGATCACCCCGGTCGAGAACCATTTTACAATCTGGCTGAAGACGTCGACCGGATTGGAGAAGAAGAACGGCGGCAGCAGCACCTTGCCGAACACCGGAACGGTTGAGAAGAACTGCCACAAGGCCAGCGTGACGACGGCGACCAGGACCTGCAGGGACAGCAACGTCAAGCGTGACATCAGGCGGCTCCCGCCTGCGTCGACTGGACATAGCCCTTCATCACCTCGTCTTTCAGCACGCCCCAGATTTCGCGGTGCAGGGCATGGAAATCCTCCTCCATCCGGATTTCAGCGATATCGCGCGGCCTCGGCAGCGTGATGCGCCAGTCGCCGATGATGCGCGCGGAAGGACCGGCCGACATGATCACGACACGGTCGGCAAGCGCGATCGCCTCCTCGAGATCGTGGGTGACGAACAGCACCGCCTTACGGTCGGCGGTCCACAATTCCAAGAGCAGATTGCCCATGATCTGCCGCGTCTGGGCGTCGAGCGGGCCGAACGGCTCGTCCATCAGCAGGATCTTCGGATCGCGGATCAGGACCTGCGCGAGCGCGACGCGCTTGCGCTGGCCGCCCGACAGCATGTGCGGATAGCGGCCGGCGAAGGCGCCGAGCCCGACCGAGGTCAGCCACTGCTGCGCGCGCGCGAGCGCATCCGTGCGCGGCGTACCCCGGATCTCGAGCCCGATCGCGACATTGTCGATCGCGGTCTTCCACGGGAACAGCGCATCGGCCTGAAACAGATAGCCGGCGTCGCGGTTGAGGCCACTGAGCGGCCTGTCGAAAATCCGCGCCGACCCGGCGGCCGGTTTCAACAGCCCCGCGGTGACGTTGAGCAGCGTGGATTTTCCGCATCCGGTCGGGCCGACAATGGCGACGAACTCGCCATGCGCGACCGAGAGATTGGCCTGCTCGACCGCGGTATAGACGCGCCCATCCGCCAACCGAAACGCCACTGTCGCACCGTCAAGCGCGACCGCCGTCGGCTCCGTCATCGCCACGCATTCCTCCCGAATATCAGGCAAATGGCTTAGCGGTTCGCTCGGGCAAGTTCAACGCAGGAAGATGGCGCAGGACGCGTGCTGAGGGACCGCGGTCACGCGATTTTCAGACACGCCCGGTGGCGCACTGCGCAACCGGGGTTGCGCATCGCACCGACTTCGTCGAGGCTGCGGGCCAAGACGGTGGACAAGGAGACAATCATGCGGATCGCAGTGGTCGGCGCCGGAGGCGTCGGCGGCGGCTTTGGAGCGGCGCTGGCGCATGCCGGCGCCGACGTCACCTTTATCGCGCGCGGCGCGCACCTCGCCGCCATGCGCAGCGAAGGCCTGAAGGTTCAGGGCGGCCGCGGCGAAACCCACCTGGTCCCGACCCAGGCGACTGACGACCCCGCAAGCGTCGGCCCGGTCGATATCGTGCTGTTCTGCGTCAAGCTGTGGGACGTCGAGAGCGCCGGCGCGCACATCAAGCCGATGGTCGGTCCCGACACCGCGGTGATCCCGCTGCAGAACGGCATCGACGCGCCGGACAGGCTGATCCCGATCCTCGGGCGCAACGCCGTGATGGGCGGCGTGGCGCAGATCTCTGCCTCGATCATCAAGCCCGGCGTGATCAACCAGGTCGGCACCTTCATGCGGATGATCTTCGGCGAACTTGACGGCCGCATCACGCCGCGCGGCAAGGCGCTGCTCGCGCTCTGCCTGAAGGCCGGCTTCGACGCCACGCTGAGCGAGCAGATCAACACCGAGCTGTGGATGAAGTTCGTTGGCCTCGCCACCAATGCCGGGATGACTGCGGTCACGCGTCAGCCGATCGGCAGGCTGCGCGACGATCCCGACCTGCGCCCGTTCTTCGTATCGGCCTGCGAAGAGATCATCGCCATCGCCCACGCCAGCGGCGTCAAGCTGCCACCGGACCCGCTTGCGAAAGTGCTCGACTTCATCGGCCACGCGCCGCCGGCGATGAAGGCGTCGATGGCGCTCGATCTCGAACGCGGCAACCGGCTCGAACTGCCCTGGCTAAGCGGCAAGGTGGTCGAGCTCGGCCGCAAGCTCGGCGTGCCGACCCCGACGCACGACTTCCTCTATGCCGTGCTGAAGCCCTATGCGATGGGTGCGCCGTCGTAGGCAGGCGGCCGCGCGTTGCAGCAGCGGCGCCGCTCAGGCATGTTGCGGCGGGGCAAGGGTGGCGACCTGATCAGCATGCACCGTGATGGCCGTGCCGCCATGTCCATCGCTCGCGGCGACGAAGGTGGATGCCATGTAGTTTCCGAGCAAGGCGATGCTGGCGGCGTGGACGCCGTCCGAAACCGAGAGCGATCCGCCTGCGGTGTTGCCGGCAAAGCCCACGGTTTGCCCAGCCGCAAAACTGATATTGGCGAAATCGATCGCGTCGGCTCCCGTCATGCCGGCGACGGTGCCGGAGAAGTCGGCGGGATCGTCGAGCTTCAGTGTCCCGGAGCCTGATGCGAAGGAGATTTGCGCCGAGCTTGGGGACGCAAGCTCGAGGGTCTGTCCGGCTGGAATGATCGAGGGATCACTGATCTTGAAGGCGCTGGACCAGGCGCCCCAGACGGTCCCGTCATTGGCCTTGATCCAGAGCGTGTCCGTGTCAGACCCGACGTGATACGCAAGCTGGGAGAGCTGCGAGGCCGCGACGACGTTGTCCTGATTTGCTCCGAGCGCAACACCGTTCAGCGTGAAGTAGCCGTTGCCGCCTCCGCTATTCCAGACATCATATGATGTCGCGGAACTGCCGAACGGATCCGAATAGGTGAAGAGCGAGGACACCGAGAACGTCTGGCCTTGAACGGACAGCGTGCTCGAATTGGTCGGGGTCACCACCGGACCCGTGTCCACCGGCGCAGTCACGGTGAAAGCACCTGACCATGATCCCCAGACGGTGCCGTCGTTCGCGCGGACCCACAGCGTGTCCGCGCCCGAGCCGGATTGATAGCTCAGCGACGCCAGCTGGGCCGCGGTGAGGTAATTGTCCTGGTTGGGCGCAAGTGCCACCCCGCTCAAAGCAAAATGCCCGCCACCTGTGCCGGTGTCCCAGACGTCATATTGGGTCGCGGCGCTGTTGAACGGATCGCTGTAGGTGAACAGCGACGAGACCGCATAGCTCTGACCGTGAGCCGCAACGATGCTCGACACCGCTTCAACGGGCCCGCTGTCAAGGGGAGCATTGACGGTGAAGGCGTTCGACCACGCCCCCCACAGCGTGCCGTCATTGGCCCGGATCCAGAGCGTGTCGATCCCCGAGCCGGATTGATAGGTCAATGACGACAGCTGCGCGGCCGTGACGTAATTGTCCTGATTGGCCGACAGCGCCGACCCGTTCAGAAGGAAGCGTCCGCCGCCTGTGCCCGTATCCCAGACGTCGTATTGGGTCGCAGCGCTGTTGAACGGATCGCTGTAGGTGAACAGCGACGAGGCAGCATAGCTCTGGCCGTGGGTCGCAATGATGTTCGACACCGTCTCAACGGGTCCGCTGTCGAGGGGAGCATTGACGGCGAACGCGTTCGACCACGCGCCCCACACAGTGCCGTCATTGGCGCGGATCCAAAGCGTGTCGATGCCGGACCCGGATTGATAGGTCAATGACGACAGCTGGGCGGCCGTGATGTAATTGTCCTGGTTGGCGGGCAGCGCCACGCCGTTCAGGAGGAAGTGGCCGCCGACGGTGCCGCTATCCCAGACATCGTACACGGTCGCAGCGCTGTTGAACGGATCGCTGTAGGTGAACAGCGACGAAGCCGCATAGCTCTGGCCATGCGCCGCGACGATGTTCGACACCGTCTCAACGGGCCCGGTGTCAACCGGCGCATTGACGGTGAAGGGGCTCGACCACGCTCCCCACACGGTGCCGTCATTGGCGCGGATCCAGAGGGTGTCGATGCCGGAGCCCGATTGATAGCTCAACGAGGCCAGTTGCGCGGGCGTGATGTAGTTGTCCTGGTTGGCGGGAAGCGCCACCCCGTTCAGAACGAAGTGTCCGCCACCGGTTCCCTTGTCCCAGACGTCATATTGCGTTGCAGGATTGTTGAACGGATCGCTGTAGGTGAACAAGGACGAGGCCGCATAGCTCTGGCCATGCGCCGCGACAATGTTCGACACCGCCGCGACGGGACCGGTGTCGACCGGCGCCGTGACGGTGAAGGCGTTCGACCACTGTCCCCACACCGTGCTGTCGTTGGCCCGGATCCAGAGCGTGTCCGCGCCGGAGCCGGATTGATAGCTCAATGACGCCAGCTGCGCGGCCGTGATGTAGTTGTCCTGATTGGCGGCAAGCACCACCCCGTTCAGAACGAAGTGGCCGCCACCGGTGCCGCTGTCCCAGACATCGTATTCGGTGGCCGCGAGGCCGAACGGGTCGTAATAGGTGAACAGCGACGACACGGCAAAGCTCTGGCCGTGCGCTGCCGTCATGTTTACGCCCGTCACCACGGGCCCTTCAGGGGTTGCCGTAAATTCGGTCCAGGCGCTCCAGAATACGCCGTTGAACGCCTCCACCCACAGCTGGTCGCTCCCGGGACCGAACTGATAGGCAATGCTGGACCACTGTGAGGCAGCGACGTCGATCTCGACCCCGTTCGCCTGCGCCACCCCGCCCACAGTGAAGTGGCCGTTACCGGTGGAGTCCCAAAGCGCATATTCGATGATGGGCAGAGTACCGCCCGTCGTATAGAACATGGACGACGCTGCAATCGAGGTTTGCACGCGGCCGGTTATGTTTGACGCGACCACCGTGGGCGCGACGTCGACGGCGCCGGAATTGTCGATGACGAAGTCGCCGCCCTCACTGGCGATCTGTGTCAGCGAAACCTCAAATTGCACATCCCAGTTCTGGCCGGGATAGCTGTTTCCCCATGGATTACGAACGATGAAATTGCCCGTTGCGCTGTCATAGCCGACGACCCCGAACGCGTGATCCGGGACCAGCTGGATGTTTCCGGCACTGTCATACGTGTACGGCGACGTTGAAGGAATCTCGAGGGTGACGTCGTCGTGGCTGGAGAGTGCCGCGATATAGACGGACTTGTTGCTGTACCAATTGGACGCGCTGCTCAGATAATAGTTGACGCTCGTCGCGTCGGTCAGATTCTCGAAGACATTCGTCGGGGGATCAGCGGAGATATTGTTGTAGCTGTTGACGGCCGGGTGCCCGATCTGCCCCGTTGCGCTGAGCTGCGCGTAGGCCTTTTCCACCAGGGCAACCCACATCGCAGTGGGTTGCTCATTGTAGTTGTGGCCATAGTCAAGTTCGGTGCCACTGACGACCGGAAACTCGTCATTGACGGTTTCCCATGTCTCCTGACCATTGACATAGAAGCGCACGCCATAGGTGCCGTTTCCGTTGTCCACGATCATGGAACTCATGACCTGGGGATGAAAGACGACGACGTCGATCAATCCCGACATCAATTCGCAATCGCCGTCTGCGCCCTGACAGATGTCGTTGACGGTGGCCGCGCCCGCCGAAGAATACAACGGCCCGACAACCGCGCTGTAGCCCTGCAATGTCCAGCCGCTCCCGCCTGCATCGGGCGGCAAAGTCGGATCCGGAAGATCGGTCCCCTGAAACCACTTTCCGATCAGTTCAGACATCTGCGTCGACGTCGTGCCAACCTGCAGATTGCCGAGCGTGATGTGAGCAGTGCCGCCCCCTGTCCAGGTGGCGTTCGCCGGATTCCCATCTACGAGCTGGTTGAAAAGATGGGAGACATAGTCCGACGTGTAGAGGCCGCTGTTCAGATTGGCCGCAATCAGCTGCAGCGAGTTCAGCTCATTCGCGGTGACACTCCCGCGGTTGGCGACATCCGCCAGCAACTGGATGGCTTCCGCGTCGGTGAAAACGCCGTCCGCAGCAAAGTTGAGCATGTCGGACTTGATGCCGCTGTCGACCAGGGAATTGACCCAGCTTGCCGTCATGGAATTCCTTCGCAAATCTTGACGCGATACGATTGCTGTCGGCCAGGCCTGTCCTGCCGAGGTTGCGCGCGTTCCGTCGCGACGAATCCAGCAATAGATTGCGTAACTATCGCTATAGTTGTGAACGAATTCGGGACCCGTGTCGATCTTGCCGACCGCGGCCAAAAGCCAAAGCAGCCCGCATGATCGTGAAGATTCGTTAACGTCTGCCTGATGCGCGGCCCGCCACCGGGGATCGAGGCGGGGTTTGGCCCCGACCGCAGCGCCGGGTCCCCAGGGAAGCCGAACCTGGTCCGGGTTCCCTGCAGCGCATCAGCCGCGCCGCCGTCCCTTCGATGCCCCGGCTCGCGCGGCATAAAGGCAGGGCTGAGCGCCGCCGGCCCGCTCGCATCACGCGCGTTCGAGAGCAGCCGGCTCGGCACCCTGAAATCCCAGCAGAACTGAAATCTGCCGGCCGGCCTCGCGCACCAGCCTTGAAAATTCCAGCAGCTTCTGCTCGTCGATACGCGCGCCCGGTCCGTAGAGGCCGACCGAACCGACGACGTCGCCGCGGTGATCGAAGCAGGGCGCGGAGACCGCGACCGTGCCGGCGAAGATCTCGCTGTGGCTGGTCGCGTAGCCGTTGCGCCGCGCAAATGCCAGGGCTTCCTCCAGCCGCGCACGGTCGGCGCTGTTCGGTATGGTGGCGAGGAGTTCGGCCTGCCGCGCCGGGTCCATGAAGGCTAGCATCGCCTTGCCGGTCGAGCCCCGGGTCAGGCTCAAACTGTCGCCGACGCCGCGGCTGATCGAGAGCACGTGACGGCTCTGGCATTCGAGGATGCAGATGCCGCGATCCTCCTGCACGCGGAACAGCGCCGCGGTCTCACCGGTCGCCTCGCGCAGGCCTTCGACGACGGGGCGTGCGATCGCGACGACCTCGAGCCCCGCCAGCCAGACATGGGACAACTTCATCACGCCGTGGGACAGCCGAAAGCGCTGCGGGTCGCCTTCGGCCTGAATCAGGTCGCGCTGCGCCAGCGTCTGCAACAGACGATAGAGCGTCGGCCGGCTCAGCCCGACGCGCTTCTGGATCTCGATCACGCTCATCGCCGGCTGATCGGGCGTGAAACATTGCAGGATCGCGATCGCACGGTCGACCGCGCGCACGCCTGACACCCCCTGCTCCGCGTCGTGAGCTTCCGCCTTCGGTTTCTTCGCCATCCGTCCACATCCGCAAATTCGGCAGGGCGCGCTGCAACCAGCGCGCTTGACCAATCGGGCCGCATGGATACTATCTCATATTATGAGAATAATGTCCACTAGATGGACATATCAAAAATGACGGGAGGATTGGAATTGCTTCAGACAGACGCCGCGCGCAGCTGGTCCGCGATCGCCGTGCTGATGTTCTCGACGTCGCTGGCGTATGCCGCGCCCGATGGCTCGGGCATCTCCGACGGCGTGGTGCGGATTGCGGTCCTGGGCGATTACGGCAGCGGCCGCGATCTCGGCGGGCCGGGCTCGGTGACCGCCGCCAGGCTTGCCGCCGCGGATTTTCACAACAAGGTGCTGGGCAAGCCGATCGAGATCATCTCGGCCGATCACCAGAACAAGCCCGACGTCGCGGTCGGGATCGCCCGGCAATGGTTCGACGTCGAGCATGTCGACGCGGTGACCGATCTTGCGGTGAGCTCGGTCGGCCTCGCCGTCGCCGGGCTCGCAACGCAGAGCAACCGGACCGCGCTGGTCTCGGGCGCCGCGACCTCCGATTTGACCGGCGACAAATGCTCGCCGGTTATCACGCATTGGGCCGACGACACCTACGCGCTGTCGGCCGGACTGGTCGGCGAGCTGAGCCGCCGCGTCGGCAAGGAATGGTTCTTCGTCGCGGTCGACTATTCGTTCGGCACCGCCATGGTGAAGGATGCTTCGCGCGCGGTGACCGATGCCGGTGGCAAGGTCGTCGGCGCGGTGCGCTATCCCTTCAACACCACCGACTTCTCGTCCTTCCTGCTGGCGGCGCAGAATTCCGGCGCCAAGGTGGTGGCACTGGCCGGCACTGGCGCCGACACCGTCAACGCGGTCAAGCAGACCCACGAATTCGGCCTGCAACAGGGCGGGCAGACCATCGTCGGCATGCTGACCTTCATCTCCGACGTCCATTCGATCGGCCTGCGCGATGCGCAGGGCATGTACATCGCGTCTCAATATTATTGGGATGACGACGACGGCACCCGCGCCTTTGCCAAGCGCTTCATCGAGATCGAGAAACGCGAGCCGACCAAGCTGCAGGCCGCGACCTACGCAGCCGTGCGGCACTATCTGAAGGCGATCGAGGCCGGCGGCAGCGACGAGGCCAAGGCGGTGAATGCCGAGATGCGCAAGCTGCCGGTCGATTTCTTCGGCCGCCCCGCGCACGTCCGCAAGGACGGCCGTGTCGTCTACGACCTGTCGCTCTATCGCGTGAAGAAGCCGGACGAGAGCAAATATCCCGGGGACTACTACCAGAAGATCGCGGTCATTCCCGGCGATAAGGCATTCCGCCCCGAAGGAACGGGCGGCTGCAAGCTCGACAAATAGGACGCACCACCATTCGCCGCGACGCACGGTCGCGCATGCGAGAAACAAGGAGGAGCCGATGCCGCTTCGCAACGATTTCGATCAGCTTGTTGACGTCAAGGGTGGCTTCATCAGCCGCGAGATCTTCGTGGACGCCGATATCTACCGGCAGGAACTCGACAAGGTCTTCACGCGCGCCTGGCTGCTGGTCGGCCACGAAAGCCTCGTGCCGAATCCGGGCGACTTCTACACCTCGCGGATGGGCGAGGAATCCGTCATCCTCTGCCGCGACAAGAAGGGCGAGATCCACGTCTTCCTGAATTCGTGCCGGCACCGCGGCATGAAGGTGTGCCGCTACGAGCAGGGCAACACCTCGCTGTTCACCTGCCCGTATCACAGCTGGACCTACACCACCGACGGCAAGCTGCAGGGTGTTCCGCTGCACCGGACGCTTTATGACGGCGTGCTCGACCGCGAGGCCAACTCGCTGGTCTCGGTGGCGAAGCTCTGCAACTACAAAGGCTCGATCTGGGCGACCTGGGACAAGGATGCGCCCGACTTCATCGCCTATCTCGGCGATGCCAGGATCCATCTCGACCAGGCGCTCGACTGCCGCGACGGCCGCGAGGGCGGCTCCGAGGTGATCGGCGTCCACAAATGGGTATTCCCCGCCAACTGGAAATTCGCCGCCGAGAACTTCCTCGGCGACACCTATCACAATCCGAGCCACCGCTCGGTCGATCTGATCGGCATCGGACCGAGCGCAGCCGCCGGCAAGAAAGGCCGCCGCGACGACGAACTGGAGAAGGCACAGCACGTCTGGATCAGCTTTCCTGGAGGCCACGGCGTGCACAGCGCGATCCAGCCGGAAGCCAACGAATACACCGAGTCCTTCCTCGACAATCCGATCCTCGAACAATACTTCCGGCACTGTTTCGAGGAGCGCAAGCGGCGGCTCGGCGAAGGCGCGCGGCTGCTGCCCTTCGTCGGCACGATCTTCCCGAACACCTCCTATCACGGTCGTCAGCCGCGCGGACTTTGCGCCTGGCATCCGCACAGCCCGACCTCGACCGAAGGCTGGCGCTTCTTCCTGGTGGACAAGGACGCGCCACAGGAAGCCAAGGACTATCTGCGCCACTACTACATGCGCTACTCCGGCCCGGCCGGCATGACCGAGCAGGACGACATGGAGAACTGGCTCTATGCGACCGCCGCGAGCACCGGCACGGTCGCGCGGCGCTATCCCTTCAACTATCAGCAGTCGATGGGCGCCTACGTCACCGATCATCCGCTCGGCGGCGATGTCTCCACGCAAGTCACCGAGCAGATCGCGCGCGGCTTCTACCGCCGCTGGTCCACCTACATGCAGGGCGGCGGCTGGCACGAGCTGCTTGGATCCCCTGCCGGCAACCGGGAGGCCGCAGAATGACCGCGCCCCGAAAAACCATCCTCGTCAGCGGCGGCACCTTCGGCATCGGCCGCGCGATCACACTCGGCCTCGCCCGCCGCGGCCATGCGGTGGTGGCGTTCGGCCTCGAGGCGCCTCAGGTCTCGAGCACCGCGCAGAACGCCATCCCAGCTCTACGCGAAGAGCTCGATCGCGAAGGCCTGTCCGCCGAATTGATGGAAGCCGATGTGTCGCAATCGGGTGATGTCGGCAAAGTGGTCGCGCAGGCCATGGCGCGGTTCGGCCGCATCGACGGCGTCGTCAACAATGCCGCGATCGGTCCGCTCGGCACCGTGCTCGACACCGACGAGGCGCTGTTCGATCGCATTATCGCCGTCAATCTGAAGGGACCATACCTCACCAGTCGCGCGGCAATTCCCCATATGATCGCACAGGGCGGCGGCTCGATCGTCAACATCGGATCCGGCGCCGGCTGGGGCAAGCCGAACATGGCGGTCTACAGCGCGAGCAAGGGCGGCGTTGTCGCGTTGAGCGCCGCGATGGCCTACGACTTTTTCCACCAGCACATCCGCGTCAACACCGTGATCCCCGGTGGTGGCGGCATCGTCAGCGGCATGAGCCTCGGCCGGGTCGGCGGCGACGCCGCGCGCTTCGGCAAGGGCGCGCCGGGCACCGCCGCGGGCCGGGTGGCCGCCGGCGACGACATCGCCAATGTCGTGGCCTTCCTGCTGTCGCCGGAAGCCGAAACGCTGTCCGGCACCGTGATCGACGTCGGCTGCTTCGCGCAACAGGGCGGACCGATTCCGCCCGCTCCGGCGGCCTGACAACCCCGCGATCCCCGATGAGGAGATACCGATGACGACGACGGTTCAGGATCATGACAAGCAAGCGCAGGCTGCCGGCGCCACGATCGAACGATCGGCGGCCTATTACCGCCTGAAGGCCGATGTCGAGGATTTCTACTACCGCGAGGCCGACCTGCTCGATGACCGGCGCTTCCGCGACTGGCTCGAGCTGCTCGCCGAGGACGTCAGCTACTTCATGCCGATCCGGCGCAACGTGAAGTTCGGCCAGCAGGCCGCACGCGAGAACACCAAACGGGGTGAAGGCATCAGCTGGTTCGACGAGGACAAATGGACGTTGACCAAACGGGTCGAACAGATCCTGACCGGCGTGCATTACGCCGAGGAGCCGCTGTCGCGGATCACACACATGGTCAGCAACGTGCAGATCAAAGGCGCGCGGCCGGATATCGCCGCGGCGCGCGAGCTCGATGTCACGAGCCGCTTTCTCGTCTACCAGAACCGCGTCGAGTACGAGACCTACATCTTCGTCGGCCGCCGCAACGACACGCTGCGCCTGACCGACGACGGCTGGAAGATCGCGAGGCGCGAGATATTGCTTGAACAGAATATCCTGCTGGCCAAAAATCTCACCACGTTCTTCTGAGCAAGGTGTGGTGCGATGATTGACGTGACGGCGATCAAGGTCGGGACGCGGCTGAAACTGGAGGCGGGCGTCGTCGCCGAGGTGGTGGAGAACATGGACGATGGCCAGTGGCTGCAGGTGCGTTATCTGGAGTCCCCTGCCCGTCCGGGCGATGTCGGCACGGTGGAGCTTTGCCATGCCCAGGACGTCGTCGATGTGCTCAGCGACTAGTTCCAGCCAACGGACGATCGATCATGCTGCGATTTGAATACATGCCGAGCGATTTCCATCCGCTGTTCCTGTTCCTCGGCGAGGCTGTCGATCTTGCCGCGCTGGCAAGTCTGTTGCGGCGCTTTGCCGAGAATCCGCAAGCCGTTGCCGTGGCGGAGCGCATTCCCGGCGCGGTCTCGCGCAACGAGCTGGTGCTCGTGCCCGCCGACGAGGAATTCGGCATGCGCGATCTCGGCGGCCGGTTTGCCTGGAAGCTGACGGATTGGCAGGCCGAACGGATCGCCGAGCGCATCGAACTCCTGACGCCTGAGGATAACAAGTCCGGCTCGGAGCTCGTCGAGATCGGTAGCGAGGGCGAGATCCCGGTCAAGGTCTCGCGCGGCGAGTTCACCGATGACTTCCTTGTCACGCGCAGATAGCGGCGGATGGATCGCGTGAGCGCAAACCGCAGGCCAAAAGTCCTGATTGCCGGCGCCGGGATCGGCGGCCTCGTCGCGGGGCTGGCGCTGCTGCGGCGGGGGATCGAGGTCGAGATCTTCGAGCAGGCATCGGAGCTGCGCGAGCTCGGCGCCGGCGTCCAGCTCAGCGCCAACGGCACAAGGGTCCTGATTGCGCTCGGCCTCGAGCAACACATGCAGGCGATCGCCTGCGAGCCCTCGGGCAAGGAGATCCGGCTGTTCAGCACCGGGCGGACCTGGAAGCTGTTCGACCTCGGCGCCTCCTCGCGGGCAATCTATGGCGCGCCCTACTGGATGGTGCATCGTGGCGACTTTCACCGCGTGCTGGTCGACGCATTCAGTGCACGGGCACCGGGACGCCTGCATCTCAACAGCCGTTGCGCAGGCTTTGACGAGGATGGTGACGGCATCTGGCTGCATCTCGTCAATGGCGAGCGGCGCCGTGGCGACGTCGTGATCGGCGCCGACGGCGTGCACTCCGAGATCCGCCGGCAGATCGGTGGCGACACAAAACCGTTCTTCTCGGGTGTGGCCGCCTGGCGCGGCCTGGTCCCGATGCAGCGGCTACCGGCGAGCCTCAGGCGCGACGTCGGCACCAACTGGGTCGGTCCCGGCGGCCATGTCATCACCTATCCGGTTCGCCGCAGCGAGTTGTTGAACTTCGTCGGCATCTTCGAGGGCGGGAGCTGGTCGGTCGAGTCATGGACCGAACGCGGCACGCGCGAGGCCTGCGGCGATGCCTTTGCCGGATGGCATCCGGACATCCACACCATCATCGACAACCTCGATATTCCCTACAAATGGGCATTGCTTGGCCGCGATCCGCTCGGTCGCTTCGCCGCGGGGCGGGCCTGCGTGCTCGGCGACGCCGCGCATCCGACGCTGCCGTTCCTGGCCCAAGGGGCCAACATGGCGATCGAGGACGGCATGGTGCTGGCACGCTGCCTCGAATGCTTCCCGCCCGAGGAGGCGCTGCAGCGCTATCAGGCCGCGCGGCTGACGCGGACGAATATGATCGTGATGAAGTCCGCCGAGAATGCCAGGCGCTTCCACAATCCGGCGCTCGCCGACGCCGAAGGCGCCGACGCCTATGTCTCGCGCGAATGGCAACCGGACCGGGTGCGCGAGCGCTATGATTGGCTGTTCACCTATGACGCCTTGAGCGTGCCGATCTGACGGCAGGCATTCGAGCTGCCTGGTGTTCCCACATCAGTGGGCACGATGCCGTCCGCGGTGCGCCCGGCGCGTCGGAGGTGGCGGCGGCGCAAAGAAGGGATTCTCCGAGCACATCGCACCCCGGCCCGACGCCGACGCCTGGCACTGCGGGATCGAGGTAAAGCTGCAATCGATGTAGCTGCCGCCGAATTTGCCCTGAAAGACGTGCATGCACACCGGATAGTTCGGGTCATAGGCCTGCCCGGCGGCAGGTCCGGCCAGGGCGACCGCAGCTGCGGCGATCGCGAACAGTTTCAGGCGCATCGGTCTCTCCTTCGCTCGGAAGGTTTCCCCACAACAACAGGAGTTAGTCAACAGCGCCAGCGACGCGACGGCGCGCTAGTTGACAGTCTGACGCTGTCGTTGACCCCGCTCCCTGGTCGGCTTTTTTGGACCTTTGTAGAAGGGATTGACCGAGCATGTCGCCGATCGTCCCGAGGCCGTTGCCTGGCATTGCGGAAGCGACGTGAAGCTGCAATCGATGTACTCGGGCGTCAGCCGGCCGCCATAGACTTCCATGCAGACCGGATAATTCGGATCGTACATTTGCGCAGCGGCGGGCCCGGCGATGCCAACGCCGATGGCGGCGATGATGGTGAATTTCAAGCGCATCGAATTCTCCTCAAGCTTGCTCCGGGACGCCGGGCGCGCGGCTATCGCTGCTCGCCGGCCGGCTTGCCGTCGTCCTCACCAAGACAACGGATCATGAAGGCCGTGGTGTCCCGCGGCAGGACCTGCGCGGCCCGCGCCTTGAGGCGGCATTCGAGCTGTGCGATCTGGCGCGCCCGTTGCCGTTCCGACGGCAGCGTCGATTGCCGCAGCCGGCGCAAGGTCATCGGCGAGCCATCCGACTCGAAGCTCAGCTCGTACCGCTTGCCGCTCTGGTCGGTGGCGGCGCAGGTGATGGTCGACACCTGCCGCGTGATGAAGCTTCCGACCTGGCGGCAGGAGCCCGTCGACATCTCGACCAGCGGCACCGGCAGGCCATCGACGCGCGGACGGTCGCTCGACTTCAGCAACATGCGGTCGACCGCGAGCTCGAACAGATTGTCCTGGGTACGCTCGGTGCTCTCGCCGGAGAACGAGACGATGTGGCTCTTGTCGGCGGGATCGTCGAGCACGACGGTGAATTCGGAACGGCCGCGCAGGGTGTGGAAGTAGGCCACCGCCTTGCAGGTATAGCTGCGCCCGGCGACCGTGACATTGCGGCAGGTGCCGGACATCAACGCATACAGGTCGACGTCGTAAACCGGCCCGGCGGCAACGGCGAGCGCAGGCCAGCACACGATAGCAACCGCAATCAATTGAGCGAAACGGGAGATCATGCTGAAACGATCGAGAACACGGTCGATGGAGAGGTCCATGGCGCAAGGTCGCCGATTTCCATGGACTGTGCAACGATGAAGCAGGCCGAAATGTGGACGTCCCGCAAACGACCGGGGAACGCAGGCGAGCCGTGCTGAAAGGCCGCGCCGCTGGTGCCGTGCGTCAGATTTGCGGGCCGGACAGGGTGACCTCGCGCTCGGCGCGGAAGACGTTGCTATAGAGGTTCGCGATCCACTGACGGCCGCTTGCCGTCATGTTCAGGCAGTTGATGGCGCCCTGGATGTGCGGCGCGACCATATTCCAGTAGAATTGCGGATAGCGGTCGACGATATCGGCCGGCGATTCATAGCCGAGCTGGCGGTTGATGCCCACTTCCTCGAACTCGTGATAGAGCGCGTTGGCTTTCCTGATGTAGTTGGGATCGCCGAGCTGTCCGATGAAATCGGCGGCCCGGACGATCGCCGCCTCGTCGTCATATTGCTGGCCTTCGGGTGCCGGAAACCGCGTGCCTTCGATGTTGCGTGCAACGCGCTCGCGATCGAGCGGAAGGACGGCCTCGAGCCTGTCGAGCACATAGAGCTTCGAGCGGTCGACGTGATACGGCATCAGGCCGGCATCCGACGAGCCGCGCGGCAGCACGACCTTCTTGCCGGAGGAATCGATGACATAACCATCCGGTCCGTCGCCCTTCAGCAGGCCGCGCACATAGCCGATGTCGTGCGTCAGGCAGGCGATCATCGTGTGGGTGTAATCCTCCGCGGTGACATGGGTGTGCAGCGCGCGACCGCGGATGATGTCATGCCCGGCCAGCGTGACCAGCATGGTGTGCTCGACATTGTGGTAGAGCGCATCGCTGTTGCCGATGCATTCCAGCGCGATGCGCGCAGCGGCGGGCAGCAGTTCGCCAAATCGCGCCTGCGAAGCCCCAAAGGTGCGGCTGACCCATGTGGCGAGAAACTTCTCCAAAGCACCTGCCGCCAACTCAGGTAACGTCATCATCGATGCAGCCCCCGACCGCGCAACGTTCCTCGCTCGCCCCGATCTCACGTCGTAGTTGGGGAGAACTATAGCGCATCTGCGGGCGTGCGGCTACGCGTCGGCGAGCGCGTGATTCGTTCCGCCGTACTTTCCCGGTCTTGCCGGCTGTGACACCGAAGCCGCTGATAATGGCATGAACCGTGCATGATTCGGTTCAGACCGGGTTAATCTTACGGATAAAGACCATCATGCTTGTTACGCTCGTCGCCATCCTTTGCAATGCTCAGCTCTGCATGGAAAAGGTCGTCACCAACAGCGACCAATCCGGCATCACCATGGGCGCCTGCGCTGTGAGTGCCCAGATCGGCATCGCCGACTGGCTCGCCAAGGGGCCGTATCACGATTGGCGCTTGCAGAGCTATAAGTGCATCATGGGCAAATACGTACCCAAGAACGAAGTGTGATGTGTGCTCACAGCCCCCGAAGGGGCTGACCCGCTTCGCGAGCCCAGCTGGAACAGCCTGCGAAACCGCGTGATGCAGGCGCGTGCACCTCGAGTCAAAGTCCATTTTATGGGCTATCACTGTCGTTCACGATGGTGAGACGTGAAGTCGCCCAGGAATGGCCCGAGAATGCCCGCAACGCCGCTGATCGCCTACGCGCATGTCGGCAAGAGCTTTGACAATGGTCGCGTGGTGGCGGTCGACGACGTCTCGCTTGACGTGGCCGAGGGTGAATTCCTGGCTGTTGTCGGCGGCTCGGGCTCCGGCAAGACGACGCTGCTCAGGCTGGCCAACCGCCTGATCGAGGCCGACCGCGGCCGGATCGCCGTCGAGGGCGAAGACGTCAGCCGCATCGACCCGATCCTGCTGCGCCGCCGCATCGGCTATGTCTTCCAGAGCGGCGGACTGTTTCCGCATCTCACCGTCGCCGGCAATGTCGGCATCACGCCACAGCTGCTCGGCTGGCCGCAGGCCGAAATCTCGGCGAGGGTCGACGAACTGCTCGACCTCGTGCGGCTCGACCGCGCGCAACATCGCGACCGCCTGCCGCACGAACTCTCCGGCGGTCAGCGCCAACGCGTCGGCGTCGCGCGTGCGCTGGCTGCGAAGCCGCGCATCGTGCTGATGGACGAGCCATTCGGCGCGCTCGATCCGTTGACCCGCGACGCGCTCGGCGACGATTATCGCACACTGCACCGCGAGCTCGGACTGACCACCGTCATGATCACCCACGACATGACCGAGGCGCTGCTGCTGGCCGATCGTGTCGCAGTGATGCGTGGCGGCAAGCTGCTCGCTTTGGGCACGCCGGCGGAGCTTGCGGCCAACACCGACGCCTATGTCGGCGAACTCTTGCGTACGCCGCGTCGACAGGCGGAGCGGCTGGGCGCATTGCTGCCGCGGGACGGCACGGCATGAGCGATCCACGCTGGAGCGAGGCGCTTGCGCATCTGCCCGACTATCTCGGCAACCATGTCCGGGTCAGCGTCGCCGCGCTGGCGCTCGGGCTTCTGATCAGCCTGCCGCTTGCGCTCATCGCGCGCAACCGGCCGGTGCTGCGTGGCACGCTGCTCGGGCTTGCCAGCATCGTGCAGACGGTGCCCGGGCTCGCTTTGCTCGCGCTGTTCTATCCGTTGTTACTGGCGCTCACGGCGCTGACCGCGACGTGGCTCGGCTTCAGCTTCTCCGCCTTCGGCTTCCTGCCGGCGGTGCTTGCGCTCGCGCTCTATTCGATGCTGCCGGTGCTGCGCAACACCATCACCGGCCTCTCCGGCGTCGATCCGGCGGTGCTGGAGGCCGCCCAGGGCGTCGGCATGACGCCGCGGCAATCGCTCACCATGGTCGAGCTGCCGCTGGCGCTGCCGGTGATGATGGCGGGGATCCGCACCGCCGCGGTGTGGGTGATCGGCACCGCGACGCTGTCGACGCCGATCGGCCAGACCAGCCTCGGCAACTACATCTTCGCGGGCTTGCAGACCCAGAACTGGGTGTTCGTGCTGTTCGGCTGCTTCGCCGCCGCCGTACTCGCGCTTATCGTCGACCAATTGCTGGCGCTGATCGAGAATGGCCTGCGCAATCGCAGCCGCGTCCGGACCGCACTCGGCGGGCTCGGCATTGCCGCCCTGATCGCGGCGACGCTGGTGCCCGCGATCGCGCAGCCACAGGCGCGCTATGTCGTCGGCGCCAAGACGTTCACCGAGCAATATGTGCTGTCGGCGCTGATGGCGCAGCGGCTGCAAGCGGCCGGACTGCCGACGGCGACCCGCGCCGGCCTCGGCTCCAACGTGATCTTCGATGCGCTCGCGGCCGGCGACATCGACGTCTATGTCGACTATTCCGGCACGCTGTGGGCGAACCAGTTCCACCACACCGACATCAGGCCCCGCGCCGAGCTGCTGAGCGAATTGAAGACGACGCTGGCGAAGCAGGACATCACGCTGTTCGGCGAGCTCGGCTTCGAGAATGCCTATGCGCTGGTGATGCCGAAGAGCCGCGCCGATCAGCTCGGCATCCATTCGATCGCCGACCTGGCGTCGCACGCCGCGACGATGTCGATCGCCGGCGACTATGAAATCTTCTCACGGCCGGAATGGGCCGGCATTCAGAAGGCCTATGGGCTGACGTTCCGCGCCCAGCGCCAGATGCAGCCGGATTTCATGTATGCCGCGGTCGCCTCCGGCGAGGTCGATGTCATCGCGGGTTACACCAGCGACGGGCTGATCGCGAAATACGACCTGGTTGCGCTCGCGGACGACAGGCACGCGATCCCGCCCTATGACGCGATCGTGCTGCTGTCGCCAAAGCGGCGTGATGACGAGACGCTGAAGGCCGCGTTGCGCCCGTTGCTCGGCAAGATCGGCATCGCCGAGATGCGCGAGGCCAACCTGCGCGCGTCGGGCAACGACGCATCATCATCGCCCGACGCCGTGGCGCGCTGGCTGTGGGAGAAGATTGGCGGAAAATCGTAGGATGATCGCCGCTAAAGTCCCTTGATGATCCCCGCGTCGATCAGCAGTCGGTTGAAGCGGCGCGCTTCCGCGCCATCCTTGCAGACGTAGAACGCGCCGTTGCAGCGAAGCATGATCGCTTTCTGCTCCTCGAACGACGGATCGAGCGGAATGCCCGCGGCTTCCTGGATCACCAGCGGCAGATAGGCGGCGTCGATCGTATCCATCACCGTCGGACTCTTCACCGGTTCGAAGTTGATGGCGTCGATTGCGTAATATGTCGCGTAGTAGCGCGGATCGTAGTCCATCAGCTTCTTGCCGATGCCGGCCTCGTCGAGCCCGGGATCGAGCAGCTGCGGCGAGAACTCCGGCTGATGATCGCCGTAGCGCACGATCAGGAACGGCTGCGCCGGAAACTTCTTCTTCAGCGCCGCGACGAAGCCGGCATAGTCGTTGGCGCTCATCGCCTGCCGGCGCAGATATTCGTCGACCGACGGCGTGTTGCCGGGCCGCTTCCATGCCGGCAGCAGCTCGGGGCGGAATTTCGTCTCCCACGGGAAATGATTGGCGGCGAGATAGACGAAGGTGAACAGCGGCGTGCTGAGCGTCTTCTGCTCGGCCATCAGCTTCAGCGCCTTGTCGTAGAAGAAGCTGTCGGGCTCGACGTCCTTCGCATGCAAATCATGCGCGTCGTAGAATTGCTGGATACCGGTCGTGGTCTGGAAGCTGCGCGCGCTCATGAAGGCACCGAACGCCGGATAGAGCGACAGCGTGTCGTAGCCGCAGCGGCGCAGCGCCAGCGGCAGGCCGCGCTCGACGCGGCCCGATGCGATGCGGGTGACGAAATAGGCGAACCGGCCGAACGAGCGCGAGGACAATCCCGCCAGCACGTTGTACTCGGTGAACCAGCTCGGCCCACCATTGCTCTCGGCGAGGAATTTGCGTTCGACACCGTCGTAGGATTTGAACTGGCTGCCATAGCCCGGCGGAACCTTGACGCCGGACGCGGCGCGGATGTCGAAGCTCGATTCATCATGGATCATGATGATGTTCGGCCGCCGCCCGGCGGGGTGGCAGGCGTCGACCAGCGGCATCTTGAGCTGGTCGCTCGCGCTCGGGTCCGACTCCATGAAGCCATAGGCGACGAAGTCTGACACCGCGGTCACGCCGGAGCGCGCGAATTTCGACAGATAACCGTCGTCGTAATAGCCGCGCCAGGCTTCATCCGGCCAGGCGAAGGCATAGCCCGAGAGCGCCGCGGTGCAGGCAAGGCAGGCCGCCGCGGCCGGCAGGCGGCGGATGCGGAACGGATCGAGCCACCACAGCGCGTACATCAGCGGCAGCGTGACTAGGCCGGCGCCGATGATCGACCAGCGCAGGTTCGGAAAGATCGTGAGCAGAAACGCCGCGGTGTCGCGATCGATCACCATCAGGTCGACGAAGTTCGCGGTCATTTGCACCACGTCGTGCTTGAACCGCGACAGCAGCACCAGCACCACGACCAGCGTCAGCGACAGCGCGCCCGACAGCGCCGGCCGGCGCAGCAGCGCGACGAACAGGAAGTTGAGGATTCCCCAGCTGAGCAGGAAGCAGAGCCGCGAACCGAAATCGGTCTCGGTCCGCAGCATCAGGATCAGCGCGCCGAGATGGGGGGCGGCGACCGCCAACAACCGCCAGATGCCGATCGCGGCGAGACCGCCGGCCAGCGCGGAAACGGACGAGTTTTGCTGAGGCGCGGGCGCCATGGGCGGGACGCAATACAACCCGGCGCAATGCCACCGCCTTGACTGGCAAAGGCCAGGAGGCACACCGCACAGCCGGAGTCTGCGCCGTGTCATAAAAACGTAATTGAATCGTCATGAACGCGCAATGAATTTGCCCGCCCTGAGCACGCCCGGCCGGCGCGGCGCACCTCAGACCTTCGCAGCAGGCCTCGCGAGGCCGGCGATGAAGAGGTCGACGATGTCAGCGGCCATCTGCTCAATCTCGGCTTCGGCGACGCCCCAGCGCGGCAAATGGCCGTCGATATGCATCCGCGCAAAACCATAGACCAGCGCGCGGCCGGCGATCTGGACCTGCTTCAGGTCGCGCGCCTCGAGCTGACCGGCTGAAAAGGCCTCCGCCAGCGTGCGCTCGGTCAGGCCGATCAACTCCGCATTGTCGCCGGAAACGCCGGCCGAGCGGTCGTGGTCGAAGAAGCGGCGGCTGGAGATGATCTCGAAATGGGTCGGGTTCTTCATCGCCCAGCGCAGATAGGCGATCCCGAGGCAGCGGAAGCGGCCGAGCGGATCGCCTGACGGCGCATCGGCCAGCGCCGTCTCGATCTCGGCGCGGAAGCGGCGCTGCGCCTCCTCGGCCACCGCACTCATCAGAGCGTCCCGGCTCGGGAAATGCCGGAACGGCGCGCCCGGCGAAACCCCGGCACGGCGGGCGGCCTCGCGGACGCTGACCGCCTCCGGCCCGCCCTCGCCGACCAGCTGCATGGCGGCATCGATCAGGACCCGGCGGAGGTCGCCGTGGTGATACGGCTTGGCCGCCGGCGCCCGCGTCGCGACGGCCGGACGCGGCTTGGCGGGCCGGCGTCCGATCGGCGGTTTTTTAGCGGGGCGGCGCATGGCGCCTCTCTAGCATCACCCGCTTGTGAATGTAAGCGGTGATTACACGGATTGACCGCACTCCATCGCGAAATGTAACTGGCGATTACATCAACGATGGGAGGCAGGATATGGCGACGCGTCGGAACTGGTTCGAGGGCTGGCGGCTGTTCGGCCTGCTCACACTGACCCTGATCGGGCTTTCGATCTGGATCGCCGCAATGCGGCAGTTCGAAGTCGAGGGCATGCGGATGGTGATCCGCTTCACGGCGCGGACCTCGCTGCTGTTCTTCTGCCTCGCCTTCTCCGCGGCGGCGCTGGCGCGGCTCCGGCCGAATGCCTGGACGCACTGGCAGCGCCGCAACCGCCGCTATCTCGGCGTCACCTTCACCGCCTCGCACACCATCCACGCGGTCGCGATATCAGCGTTCGCAATGCTCGATCCGGCCGGCTTCGCCGCCGCGACCTCTGTCGTCTCCTACATCTTCGGCGGTATCGGCTATCTCGTCATCATCGCGCTGACCGCGACCTCGTTCGATCGCACGGCTGCGCTGCTGGGCCCGCACGCCTGGCGCAGGCTGCATCTGATCGGCGGCTACTATCTGCTGCTGCAGTTCACGGTCTCGTTCGGCAAGCGGATTCCCGAGATGCCGCTCTACGCGCTGTTCCTGGTGCCGCTCGCCGCGGTGTTCGCGCTCAGGATGATCAGCATGGCCGCGCGGCCCGTGCCGCGTCAGGCACAGGCGGGCTGAAATCCGGCCACCTCACACCAGGTGAAACTGGCGGCCGAGCCGGCGATGCACCGACAGCACCGCGCGATCGACATCGCTGATCAGGCTGTCGCCGAGCACGACGTTCGGAATCTCCCAGTTGCGCCCGACCTGCCCATCGGGCAGCGCAGCGACCGCCGGCACGCGGGCGGTCTCGCAGCCGGGCTGGGCGCGCAGCGCCTCCTCGGCAAGCTGGGTCAGTTCGTTCTGGCTCTTTCCGTCAGTCATGACCAAGTCCTGGCACCGGAAGATGGCTCACTGATGGCCGAGATTCTCCAGTTCCTTGGCACGGATTTCGGTCATGCTGCGCATGCATTCGCCGGCATCGAGGCGGGCGATGGTGCCCTCGCCGAGGTCGTAATACAGGCAATTCGCGTCACGGTACTGGATCCACAACCGTTGCGCGGTGCGCAGCTGTTCGCGCTGCTTGTCGCCAACGGCATCCTTCAGCGCCTGCTGATAGGCGACGTTCATCCGTTTGTCCCATTGCGCGGTCTTGGCCTTGAGGCACTCGACCATCTGGTAGGTATTGCCGTCGCAGGACGGCTCGGGATCGCCCTGATCGCCGGCCCATGCCGACGAGGTGGCGATGATGAAAACGGCCGCAACCAGGCGCCCGAGCCTGCACGGGCCTGTCGTGAGAGCCGATTTCATGCCGCCTTCCCTTTCCGATGGATGCCGTAGAGCCATACGTTAGTGCCGCCGTAGCACGTCCCGTTCATATCAATCGCCCGCGGCTGGCCTTCCCGATCCGTGCAGGATATTTCATGTGCATGGAGGATTCATGCGGCGGACGGTGACGCCTGCAATCGTTTTGGCCGTGCTCGGCCTGCTCGTCGGCGGGCTGTTTCGCTATGCCTTCGACCAATCCGACGAAGCCTCCGTTGCGAACTATACGCGCAGCGCGCTCGAAGGCGCCGTCATCACCCTGATCGTCTGGGCCACGCATCTCTATCTGGCCGCGCGTGGCGGCTGGCTGCGGCGGCGGCCGCTCATCGTCGAGCTGATCGCCCGCTCCGTGATCCTCGCCGTTATCGTTGCGGTCGCTGCGATTGTGCTCGAGATCCTGCTGTACGGGCACGGGCTCGAGGCGAAGTGGATTCGCGAGACCTTCTTCAAGATCATCGGGGTCGGCCTGCTGCTCTCGATCCCGATCACGACGATCTACGAACTGGTCCGGATGATCGGTGGGCATACGCTGCTCAGCATCGTGCTCGGACGCTACCGCCAGCCGGTGCGCGAGGAGCGCGTGCTGCTGTTCCTCGACCTGGTCGGCTCGACGTCGCTGGCGGAGGCGATGGGCGAGCTGCGTGTGCAGGAGCTCTTGACGCGCTTCTTCTTCGACATCGATGAGCCGATCGTGGCGCATGGCGGCGAGGTTCATGCCTATGTCGGCGACGAGGTCATCGTGACCTGGCCGGCCGGCACGGGCCAGCCGTCGCGGCGCTACCTCGACTGCGTGTTCGCGATCGAGGACCGCCTCGCCAAGCGGGCCGACCACTATCGCAAGGAGTTCGGCGTGGTGCCGGCGTTCCGCGCCGGGATGCATGCCGGCCCGGTCGTCATCGGTGAATGCGGCGACTCGCGGCGGCAGATCGCCTATTTCGGCGATACCGTGAACGTCACGGCGCGGCTGCAGGCGCATTGCAAGGAGGCCGGCCGGCCGCTGCTGATCTCGGGCGAGCTGCTTCGCCTGCTGCCCTCGGACCTGGATTTTTTCATCGAGCCGCTCGGCTCGACGCAGTTGCGCGGGCGCGCCGCTTCGATCGACATCTTCGCCGTCACACGGCGCGCATCGTCCTAAATAATCCCTTAAGACGCACTGCCATTGTCGCGAAAGCACCAATTGAGTCCTGTCCGGTCGCGGCCCGTTAAGGATGCGATCCACCCGTATTTGCACCGGGTTCCTCCTTAACGCAGGTGTAAGACGACGCCCTGCATGGTGCACGGACAGGTGTCATTCAACAAAAACAAGGTCGCCCATCGATGGCGCAACAGGCGTCACAATCGATTATTGCCGAACTCGAGGATGCGGTCCGGGACGGGACGTCCGCCAAGCGCGTGCAGACGCTGCGGCAGGTCACCGATCTGTTCCTGAACGACGGCGATCGCCTCAACGATGAACAGGTCAAGGTGTTCGACGACGTGCTCTGCCTGCTCGTCGCGCGTGTCGAGACGCGTGCGCGGGCCGAGCTCAGCAAGCGGCTCGCGCCGCTCGACTACGCGCCGTTTGAGGTGATTCAGCACCTCGCCTGGGACGACGACATCAGCGTCGCCGGCGACGTGCTGACCCACTCCAGCCGCCTTTCAAACGACGCACTGCGCGAGATCGCCGCCAGCAAGGGCCAGGACCATCTGTTCGCAATCTCGGCGCGGGAGAACCTGCCGGCTTCCGTCACCGACGTGATCATCGACCGCGGCGAGGACAATGTGATCCGGCGGCTTGCCAAGAACGCCGGCGCGCAGTTCTCCGACAACGGCTATTCCTCGATCGTTGCCCGCGCCGAGGGCGACGACGAGCTGGTCGAGATCCTCGGGCTGCGCATCGATATTCCGGCCAAGCTGCTGCGCGACCTGCTGCAGCGCGCCAAGGATACGGTGCGCGCCCGCCTGCTCGCGATCGCATCGCCCAGGGCCCGCGAGGAGATCAGCCAGGTGCTGAACGACATCGCGCAGGAAGAGGCCGCGGCTCCCCGCCGCAACTACGGCATCGCCGAAGAGCTGGTCAAGCTGATGAAGCAGCTGAACGAGCTCGATGACGCGGCGGTCTACAAATTCGCCGAGGACGGCAAGTTCGACGAGGTCACGGTCGCGCTCGCCGTGCTCAACGACATGCCGATCGCGATGATCGAGCGCCTGATGCTCGGGTTGCGCTCCGACCTGCTCCTGATCCCGTGCCGCTCGGCGCGGCTCAACTGGCCGACGGTCGAAACCATCCTGCGCAAGCGGCCGCTGCCGCATCCGCTCGATCATGCGACGCTCGAGGTCGCGCACCGCGATTACCGGCGGCTGTCGCTGGAAACCGCACAGCGCACCGTGCGGTTCTGGCAGCTGCACAACAGGATCGAGAAGCAGCCGATGGCGGCCGGTTAGCCCGGCGACGTCTTCGTGACAAAGAAAAAGGGTGGGCAACGCGCCCACCCTTTTTTGATTCGATGCGTAGGGTGGGTTAGCGAAGCGTAACCCACCGCGTCTCCGCGGAACGAATTGGTGGGTTACGCCTTCGGCTAACCCACCCTACACGCCCGAGCTTAGTTCTTGCTCTTGTCGACCAGCGCGCCCTTCTTGATCCAGGGCATCATGTCGCGCAGCTTGGCGCCGACTTCCTCGATCGGATGCTGGGCGAGCTTGGCACGGGTCGCCTTGAACGAGGTCTGGTTGACCTTGTTCTCCAGCATCCAGTCGCGGGCGAACTTGCCGCCCTGGATGTCGGCGAGCACGCGCTTCATCTCCGCCTTGGTCTCGGCGGTGACGATGCGCGGACCGGTGACGTACTCGCCGTATTCGGCGGTGTTGGAGATCGAGTAGTTCATGTTGGCGATGCCGCCTTCATAGATCAGGTCGACGATCAGCTTCACTTCGTGCAGGCACTCGAAATAGGCCATCTCGGGCGCGTAGCCGGCCTCGACCAGCGTCTCGTAACCGCCCTTGATCAGCTCGACCAGGCCGCCGCAGAGCACCACCTGCTCGCCGAACAGGTCGGTCTCGCACTCTTCCTTGAAGGTGGTCTCGATGATGCCGGCGCGGCCGCCGCCGATCGCCGAGGCGTAGCTGAGGCCGAGGTCATGGGCGTTGCCCGACGAATCCTTGGCGATCGCGATCAGGCAGGGCACGCCGCCGCCGCGCTGATATTCCGAACGCACGGTATGGCCGGGGCCCTTCGGCGCGATCATCAGCACGTCGAGGTCGGCGCGCGGATCGAGCAGGTTGAAGTGCACGTTGAGGCCGTGGGCGAACACGAGCGCCGCGCCCTTCTTCATGTTGTCGTGCAGGTGCTCGCGATAGATGTCGCCCTGCAGTTCGTCCGGGGTCAGCATCATGACGAGGTCGGCCCACTTGGCGGCTTCGGCGACTTCCATCACCTTGAAGCCGGCGTTCTCGGCCTTCTTGGCCGAGGCCGAACCCTTGCGCAGCGCAATCGCCACTTCCTTGACGCCGGAATCCTTCAGGTTCAGCGCGTGGGCGTGGCCCTGGCTGCCGTAGCCGACGATGGCGACCTTCTTGCCCTTGATCAGGTTCAGGTCGGCGTCGCGATCGTAGTAAACTCGCATCGTGTTTTCCTCGTTTGAAGGGGGCCAAAATCGGCCGATGAGTCAGGCTTTCGGAAGGTCAGAACCGCCGGGCGCCCGCGAATTTCCGGCGTTGTCTAGAGCATTTTTCCCCTCAGGGGAAACCCCCATCTCGCATGGCGCGGTGCGGCATCATGCGTCCATGAAGACCGGGTAGAGCGAGGCCAGCAGCAGGACGGCCATCACCACATTGAAGACGCGGATCGCCCGAGGCGAGGTCAGGACCGGCCGCAGGGCGGTGCCGAACAGCGCCCAGACGATGCAGGACACCGTCCCCAGGGCCAGGCTCAGGCCGACCTGGATCGCGATGTTCCAGGGGAAGGCGGCGATCGCCGCGTAGGCCGTGATGGTGCCGATCACCATCACCCAGCCCTTGGCATTGATCCACTGGAACATGGCCGCACCCCAGAAGGTCATCGGGCCGCGGCCGGGCCCGTCGTCCTTGTCCGCCGAGGGCGGCTCGGCCATGGCGATGACCGCAGCGAGATAGACCAGATAGGCGACGCCGCCATATTTGAGGATCGTCTGCAGCACCGGATAGGCGATGAAGACCGCCCCGAGCCCGACGCCGACCGCGCCGACCATGAAGGCGAAGCCGACCGTGATGCCGGCGATGTGGGGCACCGTGCGGCGGAAGCCGTAGGTCAGCCCCGAGGACAGCAGCATGATGTTGTTGGGGCCCGGCGTGAAGAACATCACGACGGCAAACACGACAAAGGCAAACAGCAGCGAATTCGACATGGTGCCCTCACGCGACTTTCGGCAGAGCTTTTGGCCGCTTCGACAGCAGCATCACGGCGATGCCGGCGATGACCGTGAGCATGCCGGCGAGCCGCAGCGGCCCGAACCTCTCGCCGAACACGATGCTGGAGGCGGCGGAGCCGACGAACGGCACCAGCAGCGCGAACGGCACCACCTGCGCCGCCGGATAATCCCGGAGCAGCCGGCCCCACAGCCAATAGGCGATGCTGGTGGAAACGGTGCCGACAAACAGCATCGAGACAATGCCGGCCGGCGACAGATGCAACAGCGCCTGCCACATCGGCTTCCCGCCCAGCGTCAGCAGCGACAGGCCGAACAACGGGATCGCGGCACACAGGCACAGCCATGCGAACAGGTCGAACATGCGCGCGCCCTGCGCCGGCCGCAGCAGCAGGTTTCCAATTGCGAACGAGATCGGCGAGATCATCAGAATGGCAAAGGCGGCGACGCTGAAATCGTATCCGACGGTGCCGCAGATCATCAGCAGGCCGATCGCGGCGATGGCGATGCCGACGGTCTGCAAGCGCGACGGCAATTCGCCGAACAACACCGCGGCAAAGCCGATGGTGAACAGCGCCTGGCTCTGCACGATCACGCTGGTGAGCCCGACCGGCATGCCGTGGGCGATGGCGATGGATTGCGCAAGGAACTGACCGAGGAACAAGGTGAGGCTGATTCCGACCAGAAGCGGCCACGACACCTGCGGCGGCCTGGGCAGGAACAGGCACGGCACCGCCGCGATGCCGAAGCGCAGCGCCGTCATCAATTCGGGCGGCAGCTCATCGAGCGCGATCCGGCTGGCGACGAACGCAAGTCCCCAGATCACCGCGACCATGACGGCGATGCCAACATCGGCCGGCTTCATTGTTCTTCTTCTTTGGTTCGGTTTGGCTCTGTCGATGCGAGGATCTAGATCTGTTCGTCCGGCTTCGGCTTGCGCAGCAGATAGGTGCCGTGCAGCGGCGCGTGGTAGTCGGCAGCGACCAGGGTGAACCCGGTCTCGGTTAGCATGCGCTCCATCACCCAGCCGAAGGTCGAATATTCGTCGCGCATATGGGTCATCACGCTTTCGCGCTCGAAATCGTGATTCTTGATCGAGAAATCGGCCCAGCCCTCGACATCGCGATCGACCCCGTCGGGCATGCTGACGAACACCATGTCGCGCAGGTAGAAGTTCGCGCCGGGCTTCAGCGCGTTGAAGATCCGCGACAGCGCCACCGCCTTCCAGAAGTCGGGCAAATGATGCAGCGTGAACTCGCTGACGATGACGTCGTAGGAGTTCGGCTGATAGGCGAAGGACAACAGCCCGGCCGGCTGGGTCCGGATCTTCGCCTTGCGGTCGCGCGCATAAATCTCGGCAAGCCCGATCATCGCCGGCGAGATGTCGATGGCGTCGACCTCGGCGCCCATCAGCGCCGCCTCGGTCGCCAGCACGCCGTTACCGCAACCGATATCGGCGATCCGCCAGCCCGGCTTGACGCCGAGCATGGTCAGCGCCTGGCGGGCACGGACATCGCTGTCCTCGCTGACGTCGTAGATCGAGGCAACCGCGGTATCGAGACCGACCTGCCGCCGTTGCGTGTAGTACCAGTCGCGCGCCAACATGATTCACATCCCTTCCGGCCCACGCGTGATCGCGGCCACCCCGGTTCGTGACACCTCGACCAGGCCCAGCGGGCGCATCAGGTCGATGAACTGACTGATCTTGGACGAGTTGCCCGTGATCTCGAACACGAAGCTCTCGGTCGTGGCATCGATCACCCGGGCGCGAAACGCATCCGCCAGCCGCAGCGCCTCGACGCGGTGATCGCCACCGCCCCTCACCTTGACCATCGCAAGCTCGCGCTCGATCGAGCTGCCGGTCAGCGTCATGTCGACGACGCGGTACACCGGGATCATGCGGTCGAGCTGATGCTTGATCTGCTGGATCACCATCGGCGTGCCCGTGGTGACGATGGTGATCCGCGAAAGATGCTTCTGGCTCTCGGTTTCCGAAACCGTGAGACTCTCGATGTTGTAGCCGCGGCCGGAGAACAGCCCGATCACGCGCGCGAGCACGCCGGGCTCGTTCTGCACGAGGACGGACAGCGTGTGCGTCTCGTTCGGGTCGTGACGTTCCTCGAGGAAGTAGGCGGATGCGGGCTGGTTCATGGTCGTCCCCTTACATTCTTTTCACGCCACCGCCCGCTGGGCGGCCGGCGCAGCATCCGTCCCGATCCAGGTCCGGAACAGATCGAAATCGATATTGCCGCCGCTCAGGATCAGGCCGACCCGCTTGCCGGCGAGCTTGCTCTTTTCCTGCAGCGCGGCCGCGAGCGCCGCGGCGCCTGCGCCCTCGGCGAGATTGTGGGTGTCGGTCCAGTAGGCACGGATCGCCTGCCCGACCTCGTCGTCGGTGACCTGCACGATGCGCGCGGCGCCCTTGCGGATCAGGGCGAATGCATCCGCGTCCGGAATCCGCGTCGCCATGCCGTCGGCAAGGGTGTTGCTGGTCTCGGTGTTCACGATCTTGCCGGCAGCAAACGACAGCGCATAGGACGGCGCCTCGGTCGACTGCACGCCGACGATCTCGGTCTTCAGGCCGAGCAGGTCGCGCGCCATGATGCAGCCGGAGATGCCGGAGCCCTGCCCGATCGGCACATAGAGAATGTCGAGGTCGGGCGCCGATCGAAACAGTTCCAGCGCATAGGTCGCAACGCCCAGCACCAGGTCCGGGTGGAACGACGGCACCATGTGCAGGCCGGCGAACTGGGCACGGCGCTCGGCCTCTTCCCGCGCGGCCTGGAAGTCCTCGCCGTGCTCGACGAGCTCGGCGCCGAACGCATGCATGGCACGGTTCTTCTCGACCGAGTTGCCGCGCGGCACGTAGATCACCGCGGGCACGCCGTGGCGGCTCGCGGCAAACGCCAGACTCTGGCCGTGATTGCCGCGCGTCGCCGAGATGATGCCGGGTACATCGGGCCGCTCGCGCTTCAGCCGCTCGAGATAGACCAGGCCGCCGCGCACCTTGAAGGCGCCGATCGGTGTGTGGTTCTCATGCTTGACCACGACCTCGGTGCCAAGCCGCTCGGCCAGCAACCGCCAGGCATACGCCGGCGTCGCCGGCACCGCGGTGCCGACGATCCTGTGCGCCCGCTCGAGCTCGCTGAGATCAAACATGATCCACCCTCACCTCACACCAGCGCCTTGCCGCCGGCGAAGGCCTTCGCGGTGGCCTCATCGGTTGCTTCTTCCGGCAGCAGCATCTCGTTGTGCGCCTTGCCCGACGGGATCATCGGGAAGCAGTTCTCCAGCGCGGCGACGCGGCAGTCGAACAGCACCGGGCGTTTGATCGAGATCATCTCCTTGATCGCGCCGTCGAGATCGGACGGCTTGGTCGCCTGCAGGCCGACGCAGCCATAGGCTTCGGCGAGCTTGACGAAGTCCGGCAGCGCTTCGGAGTACGAATGCGACAGGCGGTTGCCGTGCAGCAGCTGCTGCCACTGCCGCACCATGCCCATGTACTGGTTGTTCAGGATGAAGATCTTGATCGGCAGCTCGAACTGAACCGCGGTCGACATCTCCTGGATCGTCATCTGCACCGAGGCGTCGCCGGCGATGTCGATCACCAGGCTGTCCGGATGCGCCACCTGCACGCCGACCGCGGCCGGCAGGCCGTAGCCCATGGTGCCGAGACCGCCCGAGGTCATCCAGCGGTGCGGCTCCTCGAAGCCGAAGAACTGCGCGGCCCACATCTGGTGCTGACCGACTTCGGTCGTGATGTAGGTGTCCTTGCCGCGGGTCAGCTCGAACAGCCGCTGGATCGCGTATTGCGGCAGGATGATATCGTTGTTCTTGCGGTAAGACAGCGAGTTGCGCGCGCGCCATTGCGCGATCTGCTGCCACCACGCCTTGATGTCGGGCTTCTTGGCCTCCGCCTTGAACACCTGCAGCAGGTCGCCGAGCACATTGCCGGCGTCGCCGATGATCGGCACGTCGACGCGGATGTTCTTGTTGATCGAGGACGGGTCGATATCGATGTGGATCTTCTTCGAGCCCGGCGAGAAAGCATCGACGCGGCCGGTGATGCGGTCGTCGAAGCGCGCACCGACGCACAGCATGACGTCGCAATCATGCATGGTCATGTTGGCTTCGTAGGTGCCGTGCATGCCGAGCATGCCGAGCCAGTTCGGCCCCGACGCCGGATAGGCGCCCAGTCCCATCAGGGTCGAAGTGATCGGGAAGCCGGTCGCCTCCACCAGCTGACGCAGCAGTTGCGAGGCCTCGGGACCGGAATTGATCACGCCGCCGCCGGAATAGATCACCGGACGTTTGGCATTGGCGAGCAGCGCCACCGCCTTGCGGATCTGGGTCGCATCGCCCTTCACGCGCGGCGTGTAGGAGATGTGAACGTCCGACTTGCGCGGCGGATGATAGGTGCCGGTGGCGAACTGCACGTCCTTCGGCACGTCGACCAGCACCGGACCGGGGCGGCCGGTGGTCGCGACATAGAAGGCTTCGTGCAGCACCCTGGCGAGGTCGTTGACGTCGCGCACCAGCCAGTTGTGCTTGGTGGCGGGCCGCGTGATGCCGACCGTGTCGCATTCCTGGAAGGCGTCATTGCCGATCAGATGGGTCGGCACCTGGCCGGTGATGCAGACCAGCGGGATCGAGTCCATCAGCGCGTCGGTCAGCGGCGTCACCATGTTGGTGGCGCCGGGCCCCGACGTCACCAGCACCACGCCGGGCTTGCCGGTCGAGCGGGCATAGCCTTCGGCGGCATGGCCAGCGCCCTGCTCGTGGCGGACCAGGATGTGCTCTACTTCGCTTTGCTGGAAAATCTCATCGTAGATCGGAAGCACCGCGCCGCCGGGATAGCCGAAGACATGCTGCACGCCGTGATCGATGAGCGCGCGCACGATCATCGCGGCGCCGGTCATCTGATTGGGATCGTGGCTCTTGTCGGTCATGGTTCGCTCCGGATGCGCTTGTTTTTGCGCGGCTTTTGTCAGTTCTCGTCAGTTCTGTTTCGGGCAATAAAAAGGGGCCCCAGAGGCCCCATGCACACCGCCCGAATTTGGATGGCCGCTAGCCATCCCCGGCGGTGTGCCTGGGTACGACGGCGATAAGCAGTTTGGTAATAATGTTGCGCACGAGGTGACCCAGTCTTCCCAAAGGTTGCGCGAACATAGCGGCCAAAGCCCGAATGTCAAGGCAAGGCAAGCAGTTTCGCGATTTTTGAAGTGTAACGGGGTTCCAGCCGTTCGGCGAGTGTTTTTGCGCGGCGCAACGCGCATGGCAGACGGGCGCGCGGCGGCGCCGCAGTCCGAGAGGCCGTAGCCCGGATGGGGCCCAACGGGGCTACGGGATTTGCGCCTTCAGCCACTCCCTCGCCGCCTCAGGCACCACCCACTCGAATTCCGGGAGTTGGTGGCGAAACCAGGTGAACTGGCGTTTGGCGTAGTGGCGGGTGTCGGCCCGGCCGATCTCGGCCGCCTCCTCCCGGCTGATCTCCCCCTTGAGGTGCCGGATCAGCGCCGGGACGCCATGGGCCTTCATGGCCGGCAGCAGCGGATCGAGCTCGCGCACCGCCAGCGCCGCAACCTCGTCGAGCGCACCCTCACCGAGCATCGCGCCGAACCGCGCATCGATCCGCGCATAGAGCCGCTCGCGCTCCGGCGCCAGAAACAGCGCGTGGAATTGGCCCGGCGGCAGCAGCGGCGGCAGGCCATCGCGGTGCCAGTCCGGCAGCGGGCGGCCAGTGGCCTCGACGACCTCGAGCGCCCGCGCGATACGGGTGCGGTCGCGCGGCTTCAGCCGTTCGCCGGACACCGGATCGCGTGCCGCAAGCTCGGCATGCAGCGCCTCGACGCCGTGCTGCTCCAGCCTTGCGCGTACGCTGTCGCGCACATCGGCGGGGATCTGCGGCACCGCCGACAGACCGCGCGTCAGTGCCTTGAAATACAGGCCCGAGCCGCCGATGAAGATCGGCAGGCGTTTGTCCGCCCGGGCCTCGCCGAGCATCCTGGCCGCGTCAGTCACCCAGGCACCGGCGGAGAAATTCACGCCGGCGTCGACATGGCCATAGAGCCTGTGCGGAACCTGTGCCTCCTCGGCAGTGGTCGGCCGCGCGGTGATGATCCGGAGGTCGCGATAGACCTGCATGGAGTCGGTGTTGATCACGACCCCGCCGGTCCGCTGCGCAAGCTCGAGCGCCAGCGCCGACTTGCCGCTGGCGGTCGGCCCTGCGATAAGCACTACCTTGTCCAACAATCCTGAATGCGCCTGCATGTCCCTCGTTGCCACGCTGATCTGCAATCCTGCAAGCCCCGCGCTCGACTCCACCATCGTCGACGGTGCGCGGGCCGTGCTGCCCTCACCGGGCCCGGCGCAGTGGCTGTTCAACGAAGTCGCCGTCGACATTCCGTTCGAGCGTCAGGACGCCAGCAGAGACGAGATCAAGGCCATCGAGGAGCGGCTGCGCCAGGCCCGCGGCGACCTGCCGATCGACATTGTCGTGCAGCCTCGGCTCGGCCGGCGCAAGAAGCTTTTTCTGGCCGACATGGATTCGACCATGATCGGCCAGGAATGCATCGACGAGCTCGCCGATTTCGCCGGGCTGAAAGCCCATGTCGCCGCCATCACCGAGCGCGCGATGCGCGGCGAGATCGAGTTCGAGTCGGCGCTGCGCGAGCGGGTGGCGCTGCTCAAGGGCCTGCCGGTCGGCGTCGTCGACGAGGTGCTGGAGAAGCGCATCACGCCGACGCCGGGCGGCCGCGCGCTGGTCATGACGATGCGCGCGCACGGCGCCCATACCTGCCTGATCTCCGGCGGCTTCACCCTGTTCACCACGGTGGTCGCGGAGAAGATCGGCTTCCAGGAGAACCGCGCCAACCAGTTGCAGGTCGCGGACGGCAAGCTGACCGGCGAAGTGGTCGAGCCGATCCTCGGCCGCGCCACCAAGCTTGCCACCCTGGTCGAGCTGACCGAATCCTTCGACCTCGACGACATCGACACGCTGGTCACGGGCGACGGCGCCAACGATCTCGGCATGATCCAGGCCGCGGGTCTCGGCGTCGCCTATCACGCCAAGCCCGCGGTCGCAGCCGCCGCGGCGGCGCGGATCGATCACGGCGACCTCACCGCGCTGTTGTATGCGCAGGGCTATCGGCGGGATGAATTCGTCGAGGGGTAGTCTACGGTGTCGTCCCGGCGCAGGCCGGGACCCATAACCACCGACGCAAGTTACCTGGAAAAGCAGTTGCCCACTTCCTCAACAAGAACGGCCGCGGCGTACTGGATCCCCCGCCTTCGCGGGGGATGACAGTGAGGGTGAGGCGTCAGCGCGCCCCTACTGCACCCCGAGCGCGACGAAGCGCAGTTCGCCGTCGCCGTTCGAGACCAGCAGCAGCACGGACTTCTTGCCGTCCTTCTTCAGCTGATCGAGACGCTTCTTGATGTCGGCGGCGCTGGACACCGCCTCCTGCGCCACCTCGACGATGACGTCGCCGGCCGACAGACGCTTCTCGGCAGCATCGGAGTTGCTGTCGACGCCGGTGACGATAACGCCCTTCACGCTGTCCTTGATCTTGTACTTGGTGCGCAGATCCTTGCTCAGCGCGGCCAGGTCGAGACCGAGCGCCTTCTGGGTCACCGGTTTCTCGGCGGTGTCGTCCTTGGGCTTGGCGTTGGCCTGCTGAACCTTGTCGTTGTCCTCGAGCCGGCCGAGCGTGACCTTGCGGGTCTCTTCATTGCCCTTGCGGATGACGACGACGTCGACTTCCTTGCCGACCGCGGTATCGGCGACGATGCGCGACAGATCCTTCGGATCCTTGACGTCCTTGCCGTCGAACTTGACGACGACGTCGCCCGGCTCGATGCCGGCCGGCTTGGCCGGCCCCTTGTCGTCGACGCCGGCAACCAGCGCGCCGCGCGCCGGTTTGATGTTGAGGCTGTCGGCGATCTCGTCGGTGACCTGCTGGATGCGAACGCCGAGCCAGCCGCGGCGCAACTCGCCGAACTTCTGCAGCTGGTCGACAACGCCGGCCACCGTCTTCGACGGCACGGCGAAACCGAGACCGATCGAGCCGCCGGTCGGCGAGATGATCAGCGTGTTGACGCCGATCACCTCGCCTTCGAGGTTGAACAGCGGACCGCCGGAATTGCCGCGGTTGATGGCAGCGTCGGTCTGGATGTAGCTGTCATACGGGCCCTGGCTGATGTCGCGGTTCTTGGCCGAAACGATGCCTGCGGTCACCGTGCCGCCGAGGCTGAACGGGTTGCCGATCGCGACCACCCAGTCGCCGAGGCGGATCTTGTCGCTGTCGCCGAACTTGACCGCGGTGAGCGGCTTCGGCGGCTTGAACTTGAGGACCGCGAGGTCGGTCTTCTTGTCGACGCCGACCAGCTCGGCCTTGATCTTGGTGCCGTCGTTGAGGATGACGTTGATCTCGTCGGCGTCCGCGATGACGTGGTTGTTGGTGACGACGATCCCCGCGGTGTCGACGATGAAGCCGGAGCCGAGCGAGTTGGTCTTGCGCGGCTGGAACTCGCCGCTCTTGTCGCCGCCCTTGCCGGGCGGGCCGCGGCGGTTCTTGAAGAAATCGTCGAAGAACTCCTCGAACGGCGAGCCGGGCGGCAATTGCGGCATCGTCCGGTCCTTGGCCTCGATCGTCTGCGACGTCGAGATGTTGACGACGGCGTCGATCACCTTCTCGGCGATGTCGGCGATACCCTCGGGGCCGCGTGCGAACGCCGGCACGGAGCTCAGCATGCTCGCAGCACCGATCGAGATCGCAGCTCCCATCATGCGGAGGCGACGGGTCAGGGCTGGTCTGGCAGCGATCATGTCGGAGTTTCTCCAGGCAAACGGGTTCAAATTAGCTGGTCGCAGTATGCGCCCGTGATCACAGAGTGCGCCCGAACGGGCATATGGCGCAAGCATCTCACCCGGGCATTTCGGCGAAAAACCGGCTGCGAGAGGCTCACGATTATGTTCATTCTGGCGCGATCTGCGCACTGGAACAGGCAATGATCAGCGCCGCACCAGCCAGATCAGGATCAGTCCCGCAACCGCCGAACCGATGCCGACGATGCGCAGGATGTTATCGGGCGTGGCCAGCGCGCTCTTCATCGCCCGGCGCATCCAGGCGGGGCTTGCCGCAAACAGGATACCTTCGAGCACGAACAGGATTCCCAACCCGATGAGGAAGTCGCCGAACGCTATGGACTTCATCGGATGGCAGCCTCCCGCTCGATGCTTATTGTTGTTGAGTGGCGGCGACGCGGTGTCCGCATCGCCGCCAAGTCTTGATACTTAAGTCGTGGTGTTCGTCGTGACGTTACTGTTTCGGCGCGGCGGCCGCCTCAGGCGCCTTGCCGTTCGCATTGCCGAAGTATCTGAAGAATTCCGAGTCCGGCCGCAACAGGAAACGCGTGTCGCCGGAGCGCAGACTGTTCTCATAGGCCGTCATCGAGCGATAGAACGCGAAGAAGTCCTTGTCCTTGCCATAGGCCTCGGCGAACAGGCGGTTGCGCTCGGCATCGCCCGCACCGCGGGTTTGCTCCGCGGTCGAGTTCGCCTCGGCGACGATCACCGTTGCTTCGCGGTCGGCCTTGGAGCGGATCTCCTGCGCCTTCTGGTCGCCCTGGGCACGGAACTCGGCCGCTTCGCGCTGACGCTCGGACTTCATCCGGTCGTACACCGCCTGGCTGTTCTGCTCCGGCAGGTCGGCGCGGCGGATCCGGACGTCGACGACCTCGATGCCGTAGCCGTCGGCCTCCTTGTCGAGCTGCTCGCGAATCCGTGCCATCAGCTTCTCGCGCTCGTCACGCACCACCGTGATGAAGGTGACCTCGCCGAGCACGCGGCGCAGCGCCGCGTTGAGCAGCGTCGTCAGCTGCAGGTTGGCGGCCTGGATAGAGCCGACGCTGGTGTAGTAGCGCAGCGCATTCTTGATGCGATAGCGCGCGAAGGCGTCGACCACCAGCCGCTTCTGGTCGGAGGCGATCACCTCCTGCGACGGGTTTTCGAGATCGAGGATGCGCTTGTCGACGTTGATCACCGAATTCCACGGCGCCTTGAAGTGCAGGCCGGGATCGGTGACGACCTCAACCGGCTCGCCGAACCGCAGGACGATGGTCTGCTCGGTCTGCTGCACGGTGAACATCGAGCTGTAGCCGACGGCGAGCACGATGAAGAGGACGATCAGGGACACAATGCCGGTGACAGGGGACCTCATCGGGTGGCTCCCTGCTGCTGGCCGGTCGTGGCCGGCGCTGCTGCCGGACGCCGCGGCGTCAGTTCGCCGAGCGGAAGATAGGGCACGATGTTCTGGCCCTGGCCGCCGTCATAGACCAGCTTCTCGGAGCTACCGAGCACGCGTTCCATGGTCTCGAGATAGATGCGCTCGCGCGTCACTTCGGGTGCCTTCTTGTATTCATCATAGACTTTCAGGAAGCGTGCGCTCTGGCCCTTGGCCTCGGCGACCGCCTGCTCCTTGTAGCCCTCGGCGGCCTGCAGGATCTGCGCGGACCGACCACGCGCTTCCGGCACGATCCGGTTGGCGTAGGTCTGCGCCTCGTTCTGTTTGCGCTCGAGGTCGGAGCGCGCCGCCTGCACGTCGCGGAATGCGTCGATCACCTGCGCCGGCGGATCGACCTTCTGCATCTGCACCTGGGTGATCTGGATGCCCGCGCTGTAGTTGTCGAGCGTCTTCTGCATCAGCTCCTGGACGTTCTGCTCGGTGACGTTGCGCGCCCCGGTCAGGATCGGCTGGATCTGCGAGCGCCCGATCACCTCACGCATCGCGCTTTCGGCAACCGCCTTCACGGTGCCTTCGGGATTCTGGATGTTGAACAAATAGGCGCCGGCCCCGCCGGGCTTGATCCGCCACAACACGGTGAAGTCGACGTCGACGATGTTCTCGTCGCCGGTCAGCATCAGGCTCTCTTCCGGCACGTCGCGCATGGTGCGGCCGCGCCGTGCGGGATCGTCGATCAGGGTCATGCCGATCGAGATCGTGTTGACGCGCAGCGCCTTCGGCAGCAGCACCGTCTCGATCGGATACGGCAGGTGATAGCGCAGGCCCGGCTGCGCATCGCGGACGTATTTGCCGAAGCGCAGCACGACGCCGAGCTCTTCGGACTGGACGCGGAAGATCCCGGTGGCGAACCAGATCGCCAGCGCGGCGACCAGCACCAGCGCGATGCCCATGCCGCTGAAATGACCGCCGGGCAGCCACTGCTGCAGCCGGTCCTGGCCGCGCCGCAGCAGATCCTCAAGATCCGGCGGCCTTGGCCCGGCCGACTGCGGACCTGTGCCCCATGGCCCTTTCGGACCCGAGCCCCACGGCCCCCCGCCTTGATTTTTCCACGGCATCAAACGTCTCCTCGACAAGTCCGGACGGGACGCCCGGCCTCGAATGTCCGGCCCGGTTATAGGGGACCGCTCAGGCCCTTACAACGCAAGCTTCCTGGCCGGACGAGCTATGCGCCGGGCCACAATTGTCAATGCAAACATTGGTTAACCCCGGCCGCGCCGACGATATGTCACATAGGAGAAGTCGGCGCTGTCGTCCGGACCGGCCGGATTTCGCACGCGCGCGACCTCGTCCCACTCCTTTGCGTCGATTATGTCGAACCGTGTATCGCCGTCCGGCCGGGCGTGGACCTCGGTGATCTCCAGCCGGTCGGCTGTGCCCATCCATTGCGCATAGATCTCCGCGCCACCGATGACGGCAATTTCAGTGGCGAAACGCCGCAGCGCGTCACCAAGCGCGATGGCGCGGGCGTTCTCGAACGACGTGGTGACGATGGCGCCGCGCGCGCGGTAGTTCGCATCGCGCGTCACCACGATATTGGTGCGACCCGGAAGCGGTCTGCGCAGGGATTCGAACGTCTTGCGTCCCATCACGACGGGCTTGTTCAGCGTGATTGCCTTGAAGCGCTGCTGATCGGTCTTCAGCCGCCACGGGATTGCGTTGGCATTTCCGATCACGCCGTTCTCGGCGACCGCAACGACGAGCACGATCTCCATCAGCGCGCTCCTTCCGCGAGCGCCGACAGCGCCTCGCCGGAGACGCGGCAAATCGTCCACTCGTCCATCATCTCGGCGCCGAGCGACTTGTAGAAGGCGATCGACGGTGCGTTCCAGTCGAGCACAGCCCATTGCAGGCGCGACCAGCCATTGGCGAGGCATTGCTTCGCCAGATGCACCAGGAGCGCCTTGCCGATGCCCTTGCCGCGCAGTGCCGGGCGGACGAAGAGGTCCTCGAGATAGATGCCGTGGCGGCCGGCGAAGGTCGAGAAGTTGACGAACCAGACCGCGAAGCCGGCCGGCTCGCCGTTCCATTCGGCGATGTCGCAAGTAAGCCGCGGGTTCGTTCCGAACAGCGCGTCAGCGATGTCAGCCTCGCTGGCGTGCACCTCGTGCAGGAGCTTTTCGTAGTCGGCGAGCTCGCGGACCAGCGAGAACACCAGTCCAGCCTCATCGGGCCGCGCGCGGCGGATGGTCAGCGACATGCAATCCCTCAGACCGCGACTTCAGCCTTGATGTGCGGATGCGGGTCGTAACCCTCGAGTTTGAAGTCCTCGTAGCGGAACGCGAAGATATCCTTCACGTCGGGATTGATCGCCATCGTCGGCAACGGCCGCGTCGGCCGCGTCAATTGCAGCCGCGCCTGCTCGAGGTGGTTCGAGTAGAGATGTGCGTCGCCGAGCGAGTGCACGAAATCGCCGGGCTTGAGCCCGGTGACCTGCGCGACCATCATGGTCAGCAGCGCGTAGGAGGCGATGTTGAAGGGCACGCCGAGGAAGACGTCGCCGGAGCGCTGATAGAGCTGGCAGGACAATTTGCCGTTCGCGACATAGAACTGGAACAGGCAGTGGCACGGCGGCAGCGCCATCTTGTCGACCTCGGCCGGATTCCAGGCGCTGACGATCAGCCGCCGCGAGTCCGGATTGCGCTTGATCATCTCGATCACGTTCGTGATCTGGTCGATGCTGCGGCCATCAGGCGCCGGCCACGACCGCCATTGCGAGCCGTAGACCGGGCCGAGATCGCCATTGGCGTCGGCCCATTCGTCCCAGATCGTGACGCCATTGTCGTTGAGATATTTGATGTTGGTGTCGCCGGCGAGGAACCAGAGCAGCTCGTGCACGATCGCCTTCAGCGGCAACCGCTTGGTGGTCAGCATCGGAAAGCCGGCCGAGAGGTTGAAGCGCATCTGGTGGCCGAAGATCGACAGCGTGCCGGTGCCGGTGCGGTCGTGCTTCTCGGCGCCGTCGGCGAGGATGCGTTCGAGCAGGTCGTGATACTGGTTCATGGCGTCTGTTTCGGGCTCTCTGGGCGGAGCGGCAATTTAGCGGCCGGGGCGATCGGTCGACACGCCGATTCGGCTGGATACAGCGATTATACCCTGAAAAATGAACACTCTCGCGCCAAACGACAAGGGCGGAACTCGCGTCCCGCCCCTCCCCTATCCAGTTGATCGCGCTGGCTTAACTGGCCGGCTTAAGCACCGGGGTCCACTTCGCGATCTCATTCTTGACGAGGGTCGCGAGCGCCTCCGGCGTGCGGTTGGCGGACGCCGGGATCACGCTACCGAGCTCGAGCAGGCGCTTGCGCACGTTTTCATCGTCGAGCGCCTTGATGGCCGCCGCGTTCAGCGTGGCGATGATCGCGGGCGAAGTTCCCTTCGGCGCGAAGATCGCGTTCCAGGCCTGGGCCTGGAACGCCGGCAGGCCGGCCTCTGCCGTGGTCGGGACATTGGGCAGCGACGGATTGCGCTCGGGGGTGGCAACCGCATAGGCCTTGATGGTGCCGGCGTTGATCTGCGGCACCGCGTTGACGATCTGGTCGCACATGTAATCGACCTGGCCGGCGACCAGCGCGTTCATCGCAGGGCCGGTGCCGTTGAACGGCACGCCGACCGGCTTGACGTCGAGGATCGAGTTCAGCAGCTCGCAGGAGGCATGCGAGACCGAACCGATGCCGGCATGCGCGGCGTTGACCTTCTCGACATTGGCCTTCACGTAGGCGACGAATTCCTTCAAATCCTTCGGCGGGAAATCCTTGCGGGCAAGGATCAGGATCGGCGTGCCCGCGAGCAGCGCGACGGGTTCGAAATCCTTTTCCGGGTGATAGGCGAGCTTCGGATAGAGCGGCACGGAAGCCGCGTGCGTGCCCATATGTCCGGTGACCAGCGTGTAGCCGTCATTGGCGGCGCGCGCGGCACGCGTCGTCGCCGTGGTGCCGCCGGCACCGACCACGTTCTCGATGACGATGCTCTGTCCGAGCGTCTGCGCCATGTGCGCGGTGACGATGCGCGAGATGACGTCGGTCGGACCGCCGGCCGCGAACGGCACGATCATGGTGATGGTGCGCGTCGGATAGTTTTGCGCGGAGGCCGGCACGGCGAATGCGCCCAGCGCGGCAAATGCCGAAAGGCATGCGCCCGCAAGCGAGCGAATGGACATCATCTCAATTCCTCCCGGGAACGTTTTGACCAAATAAAAATGCCGGCCAAATCGGCCGGCATTTTCATTTCATGAGACGACATCGAGTGTCGATTCGACTTCCGCCTGCGGCGCGCCGACGCAGGGCCGGCGCTCCCTGTTTGAGCATGACTATCCGGAAAACCGCTTCGCACTTTTCCGGATCATGCTCTAGCCCTCGGACTCCACGAACACTTCGTCGCGCTTCGCACGCAATGTCGGCAGCACGGCGAGCACCAGGAGTCCCGCCGCGATCGCCAGCAGCACAGCCGACAGCGGCCGCGACAGGAATACGCTCCAGTCGCCGCGCGAGATCAGGAGCGCACGGCGCAGATTCTCTTCCATCAGCGGGCCGAGCACCATGCCGAGCAGCAGCGGTGCCGGCTCGAAATCGTGCTTGATCAGCCAGTAGCCGACCAGACCGAACGCGCCTGCGAGCACGACGTCGACCGGCGCGTTGTTCACCGAGTAGATGCCGATCGCGCAGAAGATCACGATCGAGGGGAACATCAGCCGGTACGGCACGCGCAGCAGACGGACCCAGATGCCGACCAGCGGCAGGTTGATGATGATCAGCATCAGGTTGCCGATCCACATCGAGGCGATCATGCCCCAGACCAGGTCTGGCTGCTTCACCATCACCTGCGGACCCGGCACGATGCCATGAATGGTCATCGCGCCGACCATCAGCGCCATTACCGCATTCGGCGGGATGCCGAGCGTGAGCAACGGGATGAACGAGGTCTGCGCCGCGGCGTTGTTGGCGCTTTCCGGTGACGCCACGCCCTCGATCGCGCCGCGGCCGAACCGCGACGGATCCTTGGCAATCTTCTTCTCCAACGTATATGCGGCAAACGACGCGATCACGGCGCCGCCGCCCGGCAGGATGCCAAGGATCGAGCCCAGGATGGTACCGCGCACGATTGCCGGCGCGGAATCCATCAGGTCCTTCCTGGTCGGCATCAGACCAGTGATCTTCTGCTGCACCAGATCGCGGCTCATCTCGGCGCCGGCGTCGAGATTGCGGATGATCTCCGCGAAGCCGAACACGCCCATCGCCACCGTCGCGAAGCCGAGGCCGTCGGCAAGCTCGGGGATGTTGAAGGCCATGCGCGAGGCGCCGGTCTCGATGTCGGAGCCAACCATCGAAAGCAGCAGGCCGAACACGATCATCGCGATCGCCTTCAGCACCGAGCCCTTGGCGAGCACCACCGCGAAGATCAGGCCGAGCACCATCAGCGAGAAATATTCGGCCGGGCCGAACGCCAGCGCGAGCTTGGTCAGCGGCGCGCCGAGCACGGCGATCAGCACGGTCGCGACGCAACCGGCGAAGAACGAGCCGATCGCGGCGATCGCGAGCGCCGGGCCGGCGCGGCCCTGTCTTGCCATCTGGTGGCCGTCGAGCGCGGTGACCACCGAAGTCGCCTCGCCCGGAATATTGACCAGGATCGAGGTAGTCGAGCCGCCATATTGCGCACCGTAATAGATGCCGGCGAGCATGATCAACGCGCCGACCGGCGGCAGGCCGAAGGTGATCGGCAGCAGCATGGCGACGGTGGCGATGGTGCCGATGCCCGGCAGCACGCCGACCAGCGTACCGACCAGAGCGCCGATCAGGCACATCAGAAGATTGATCGGCGAAAGCGCAACGGCAAAACCGTGGGCGAGATTGGCGAACAGTTCCATTGCGCCGCCCTCACTGAATCAGGAAACGAGGGAACATCGGCATCGGAAGTCCCAGCACGTAAGGAAACAACAATGCGCAGCCCAGCGTGAGACAGGCACCGACGATGGTCGCCTCCAGCCACTTCGTCTCCTCCGAGCCGAGTGCCGCGATCATGAAGCTGGCAAATGCCGTGACGACGAGCCCAAGCGGCCGGATCGACACCGCAAAGAACACGATCGCTGCCGATACGAACAGCGGCCCGCGCCATGAATAGGCCGCGATATGGGGGCCGTCGCTCAGGATCCCCATCAGCGCGACAGCGCCGCCGAGCAGCAGCAGCAGCACGGCGAACATGCGCGGCGCGGTTCCGGCACCAAACGAGAATCCGTGCATGCCCTGCAGATCGCTCGAAGCCCACAACGCAAACAGGGCAACCGCCATCATGACAAGCCCGCCGACAAAGTCCTGCGGACCGCGCACCCATTTCGGCAAGATCGATTTGACCGGCGCCTCGCTTGGCGTATCGCTCATGACTTCGCTTCCCCCGTCAGGGCTGTCCCGCCCGTTGTGATTGAATGGCTTGGCTTGTGGTGCGTTGACCGAAAGCCTTGCTAGCGATTTTCGTCAGACAACGCCAGCAAAACCCAAGAGACCTCCGGCAAGCAACATCCATAAGGGATTGATCCGTGTCGCAAAAGCAAGCGCAGCTGCGACAATGGTGATCAGGATCGCGATCCAACTTTGGTCTGATGTCTGCGCCACGATCAGGCCGGAGGCGGCCATCAAGCCGATCGACAGCGGAACCAATGCAGCCTGAATGATCGCCGGCCAACGCGCGTCGCGCGAGCGATCGAGGAAGCGGCTCACATAATAGGCAAGCAACGCGGTCGGTCCGCACATCGCAACCGTCGCGGCCAATGCCCCGGCGACGCCTGCGACAGAATAGCCTATCAGCGTCACGATCAGCACGTTCGGTCCCGGCGAGAGCTGCGAGATCGCGAACACGTCGGCGAACTGCTTGTCGGTCAGCCAGTGATGCACGTCGACGGCGGCGCGGTGCATTTCGGTGATCGCCGAGTTGGCCCCGCCGACAGCAAACAGCGACATCAGACCGAAGGTCCAGACCAGCGCTGCGATCGGGCTGGACTCCGTATTCATGCCTTCACCATGCGTCGCGCCAGGACCGTCGTTGCGATGCTGAGCGGGATCGCCACCAGCAGCACGATCTGGAGCGGCCATCGGATCAGACCGATCGCGACGAAAACCGCGGACAGAATGACGAGGCCTGTGACATCGCGCCGTTTCAACAGCGGCATCATCATCTTGAGGACAACGGCGAACAGCAGCCCGACCGCGGCACAGGCGACGCCGGCGAGTGTCCGGCGCAGGATGTCGATATCGCCGTAGCGGGCATAGAGTGCGGCAAGGACGGTCGCGATCACCATCGGCGGTCCGACCAGCCCGGCGAAGGCCGCAAGCCCGCCGGCGATGCCGCGAAAGCGCGAGCCGAATACGACCGACAGGTTGACGATGTTCGGACCTGGCAGGAAATGGCACAGCGCGAAGGTCTCGTTGAACTCCTCCGCCGTCATCCAGCGGTGCTGCTCGACGATCGACCGCCGGGCCCAGACCAGGACCCCGCCAAAGCCGGCCAGCGACATCTTGGCAAAGGCCAGGAACAGCTCGAGCAGGCCGGGCTGGAGGGGCGGAGACGGTGCGGAGGCATCCGGCGCCGGGGCGGCAGCCGGCGGGGATTCCGGGGGCATGGGCAAAATCTAGAACGGCGCCAGGACAGTGCCAAGACACAGCACCAGGACGGCGGCCACCCCAAATCGGCGTGTTTCACACCTGAACAAGCCTGAATCGGCTCTATTTTTCTTCGTTCGCGCCGCCTATATTGGGGGTGCCGGTTCGCCGGCTATGGAAATAAATGGCCGTCGCAATAAACCATTCGGACCCGGGGGCGGTACCCGGCGCCTCCACCAAAACCCATCCGAGCCCCTGGCTTTGGTGGCTTTTGGCGGGGGCGAAATAGGATCGACGAGGGCGTAAAGGGCGTGTTTTTTCTCGGTATGGTTCCGCCGTTATCGGGCTAATGCAATAGTTGCCAACGACAACTTTGCTCCGGTTGCTCAGGCTGCGTAACGCAGTTTGAAAGACCATCTTAAAGTCCTAACGGGTTAAGCTCCGTTAGGCGGGGTTCGGAGGCACCTGGCAACAGAAGCCTCCACTTTATTTCCCTATGGGGCGTCCGCCCGCATTTTCAGCTGCCAGCCCTGCTGATTTCCACGTCCCGGCGGAGTAGCATGGCCAAAAGGGCGAGTCGGACGGGTCCGGCGGTGCCTTGCCGGCATTTTCGAGGCGACAGGAATACGATGGCGACCGATCACATCCGATATGACGTGCTGGCGCGCGACGCGCTGCGCGGGGTGCTGCGCCGGGTCTTGTCCGACGCCGCCGAACATGGCCTGCCAGGTGAACACCATTTCTACATCACCTTCCTCTCGCACGGTGACGGAGTGAAACTGTCGCCGCGGCTGCTCGCGCAGTATCCGGAGGAGATGACCATCATCCTGCAGCACCAGTTCTGGGATCTGGTGGTGACCGAGGACCGGTTCGAGGTCGGCCTGTCGTTCGGCGGGATTCCCGAGCGGCTGAACGTGCCGTTCGCCGCGGTGACGCGCTTCCTCGATCCGTCCGCACCGTTCGATCTGCGGTTCGATGTCTCGGAGGCATTGTCGGAGGAGGCCCCGCCCGCGACGGCACCGGCCTCTCCCCTTCCCGCACCGGCCGCCCGGGCGGCAGTCGAGACCGAGACGGCCGAGACCGAGCAGGAGCCCGCGAAGCCCAGCGAGGGCGCCGAGGTCGTGCGGCTGGACCGCTTCCGCAAGAAATAATCTAAACACCGATCGATCCTCGACCTTGTAGGATGCATTCGAGGGCCGGGATGACAGATCGTCATACCGGACTATCTTCTGCATTGAACGTGCTTCCGCGCGGACGCTGTCGCGTTCCCGCGGCGAAAACCTGGCGCACCGCCGGATCACGTTCTGATGACGCAACGGAGAGCATCCATGGCTCAATCGACGACACCATCCAACGCCGCCACCCGTAGCGAGACCGACAGCTTCGGTCCGATCGACGTCGCCGCCGATCGCTACTGGGGCGCGCAGACCGAGCGCTCGCGGCAGAATTTCAAGATCGGCCACGACCGGATGCCGATCGCGATCATCCATGCACTCGCCATCGTCAAGCTCGCGGCAGCCGAAACCAATCGCGAACTCGGCCAGCTCGATGCACGCCGCGCCGACGCCATCATCAGCGCCGCCAGGGAAGTGATCGAAGGCAAGCTCGACGATCATTTTCCGCTGGTAGTCTGGCAGACCGGCTCGGGCACGCAAACCAACATGAACGTCAACGAGGTGATCGCAAACCGCGCCAACCAGATGCTCGGCGGCGAGCTCGGCGCCAAGCAGCCGATCCATCCGAACGATCACGTCAACATGAGCCAGTCGTCGAACGACTCGTTCCCGACCGCGATGCATATCGCTGCGGCGGGCCGCATCATCGCCGACCTGATCCCTGCCCTTACCGAGCTGCATCAGGCGTTGCACCAGAAGCAGGAAGCGTTTGCCAAGATCGTGAAGATCGGCCGCACGCATACCCAGGACGCGACACCGTTGACGCTCGGCCAGGAATTCTCCGGCTACGCCGCGCAGGTCGAGAGCGGCATCGCGCGGCTGCGCACCGCGGTGAAGGAGCTGTTTCCGCTGGCGCAAGGCGGCACTGCTGTTGGCACCGGCCTCAACTCGAAGCCGGAATTCGCCAACGCTTTCGCCAGGCATGTCGCCGAGATCACCAGGCTCCCGTTCACCAGCGCGGCAAACAAGTTCGAGGCACTCGCGTCCAACGACGCCTATGTGCTTGTGCACGGCGCGATCAATTCGGTGGCGACCGGCCTGTTCAAGATCGCCAACGACATCCGCTTCCTCGGCTCGGGCCCGCGCTCAGGCCTCGGCGAGTTGATCCTGCCCGAGAACGAGCCGGGCTCGTCGATCATGCCGGGCAAGGTCAACCCGACCCAGTGCGAGGCCATGACCATGGTCTGTTGCCAGGTGTTCGGCAATCAGACCACGATCACCGTCGCCGGCAGCCAGGGCCATTTCGAGCTCAACGTGTACAAGCCCGTGTTGGCATATTGTATGATAAATTCCATTCAGTTGCTGTCTGACGTTGTCCGCTCATTTACTGAGCATTGCGTTGTCGGAATACGCGCCGACGAAAAGCGCATCAACGAGCTGATGCAGCGCTCGCTGATGCTGGTGACGGCGCTCGCGCCGAAGATCGGTTACGACAACGCAGCCAAGGTCGCGAAGTCGGCGCACGCGCACGGAACGACGTTGAAGGAAGAGGCTTTGCGGCTAGGATTCGTAACTGCCGACGAATTTGATCGCCTCGTGCAGCCGGACAAAATGACACACCCTGGCTGAAGCGAAGCGCGCAATGTCCGGATAATTACGGTCAGCGCGCGTGATATAATTATGGATCATAACGCCTAAAGGCTAAGGCTGTTTGCCTATCAGCTCTGCGCTGGCGCATGGTACAGACGTCTAGTTTTCGCAGAGCGAAACGGATTCTTTGATGCTATCACAAGCATCAAATGGGGATTCGGGATGGATATCGAGCCGGGCGCTTAGCGCGATCGCTCTTGCTTTCGTCACGATGCATCACCAATTCCGCTCTGGGGACGATGAGGACGACGAGCATGGGCGACGTGGTCAACCTGAAACGATTCAAGAAGCGCGGTGAGCGCGAACAAGCAGCAAAGCAGGCCGAAGCCAATCGTGCGCTATTCGGTCGCACCAAATCCGAACGAGCGCGTGACGAATTTCTCGGCGAGCGCAGTGAGCGCGTGCTCGATCAGCACCGCATCGAAAGTGGTGACGCATCATGAAGTCTCCCGTCGTCAAGCGGTCGATCGTCGTCGCCGGTCACAAGACCAGCGTCAGCCTCGAAGAAGCCTTCTGGAACGGCATGAAGGAGATTTCCGGTCTGCGGAACATGACGCTGTCGGAATTGGTCGGCGAGATCGACAGCAATCGTCAGCAGGGCAATCTGTCCTCGGCGATCCGGCTTTTCGTGCTCGACTATTTCCGCTCGCGCGCCACCCCCGCGGTGCCGGCGGATGTCAGGCCGCAACAGGTCGACACGCGCCAGCAAGCCTGATTGCCTTGCCGACCGTCGCTTCGGCAGACGGTCGTTCCGCCACGCGGACTTCAGCATGAAGGTCAATCGCATCGTCGCGAACGTTGCCGCATCAGATGTAGCGGCAGCGAAGTCGTTCTATCGCGACATCCTCGGCCTCCAGCCGCTGATGGATTTCGGTTGGATTGCGACTTACGGTTCATCCGAAACGATGCAGGTTCAAATCAGCTTCGCTTCCGAAGGCGGCTCCGGCACGCCGGTGCCCGATCTCTCGATCGAGGTCGACGACCTCGACGAAGCGCTGCACCGTATGAGGGCCGCCGGCATCGCGATCGAATACGGACCGGCGAACGAGCCATGGGGCGTGCGGCGCTTCTTCGTCCGAGATCCGTTCGGCCGGCTGATCAATATTCTCCAGCACCGCTCGTAAGCGCTGGATTCCCGTTCCGACGGGTTTTCATCACGCGAACCGGTGACCTACTTCGTCTGAAGGCGCTTCCTAGTTCTGCACCGCCGGCCGCGGCGGCGGATTGGCGACCTGCGGCGTCAGCGACAGCGGCGGCCGCAGCGGCCTCGACCTGGCCGCGCCGGGCACCGGCTTGACCTCGATCGGCGGCGGCAGCGGCGCCAGCTGCGGCTGGCTCGCAACCGGCGCAGGCGGCACAGCGGCAGGTGCTGTGGCAGCAGGCGGGATGATCGGCGGCCGTGGCGCAACGATCTTCGGCTTCGCCGGCACGCGGCGCGGATCAGGGCCGGGCACCGGCAGATTGGCAGAAGGCGCCCCCGGCGAACTTTCGCCGGGCGCATCAGGCGCCGGTCCCGCAGGCGGCGGAAGGGCCGCCGGGGTCGGCGGCGGCACCGGTTCGCCGCGCTCGATCGCGTCGAGCCGCTTGGTCTCCCGGTCGATCGCGCGCACCGCCAGCCACGACGACAACGCCGCAATGTCGATGCTGCGCGACAATCCGTCGGGTGTGCCCACCGCCAGCAGCTGGATTTCCGGGCGGCTGGTGGCGGTGCCGATCTGCGTCGATGTCAGCGCGGCGCGGATGTCGGCCTGGTCGGCCGGAATGTCATAGCCGCCGGACACGATGACGTTGGCACCGCTTGCCGCAAGCGTGGTGGTGCCGAACCGGACGCGGCCGTCACGGATGTTGAAGGGGATTTGCGCCGAAGCGACCGCCAGCCCGCCGGCGGCGAGCGCCGGTTCGACGATCTGCTTCAGTCGCGTGTCGTCGGTCGCCTGCCCGGAATCGCTGGCGCGGATCGCAACGTCGAACGCGCGCGGATCGAGCCCCGGAAGGTTCAGCCCCTCGAGCGTCACGGCGCCGCTGCCGGACAGTGCACCGATCAGCGCCGAGGCGCTGCGCCCCTGCGTCAACAACGTCATCTGCATCGAAGTGCGTGCCTTGGGCATCGCGAGACTGCGGTAGCGCAAGGCCGCGCCGTCGACGCCCGCAAGCTGCACATTTGCATTTAAGGCGAGTCCATTGACGCCCTGCCGCGCATCGATGGAGGCGGTCACCTCGCCGCCGCCGATCTTGCCCTTGACGCCGTCGAAGGTCAGCGACTGCCCATCCGACCTGATGGTGCCGCGGACCGGCTGCAGCTCGGCGCCGCCCGGCAGCAGACCGTGCAGCGCTTCGAACGTGACCTTGCCACGCCAGGCGCTTGTCAGCCCCTGGCCGAGCGGCTCCGTCGCATCGTGACCGGCCGCGCCGATCGCCGCTGCGAAAATCGGCGCCAGCGCGATCTGATCGAGGCCGACTTCGCCGTCGATGCTCTTCTGATCGGCGAGCGTCAGCGCCAGCCGGCCGCGCAGCCGCGAACCGGCGACGATGCTGTCGAGATCGTCGAAGGTCAGCCTGTCACCCGCAAGCGTGAGCCGCGACGACAAGCGGATGTTTGCCGCTGGATCGGATGATTTCAGATTGAGCAGCGGACTGATGTCGGCGCTGCGGACACGGAGGCTGATGTTCGATTTGCTCTCCCCGGCCCCGTTCTTGGACCACGGCTCCGCGGTCCCTTCCGCATCCGCATCGAGCCCGGCGCCCCAGAGCCTCGCCTTGAGCCGCAACGGCGCCTGCCACGCACCGCTCACGTTGCCCTCGAATTGCGTCGGGCCCGCACCGGCTGCGACCGCACGGTCAAGCCCAAGCAGCGCCAGCAGCGCATTGCCCTCGCTGGCGGAGAATTTCGCTTCGGCCGTGACGTCGCTGTTGCGAAGTGCGTCGAAATCCAGCGCACGGATCGCAGCCACCGGCGGCGTCGCCGAGATCACCGTATTGCCCTTGAGTTGCGGCGTGTCGAGATCGACCGTCGCGCGCGCGCTGACGCGATCGGCGACCTTGCCTTTGCCGAGGTCGAGCGCGAGCCTGGCACGGACCGGACCGGCATCCGCGCGGAGCACGCCGAGCCGCGCGGCAAGCGCCGGTGCGAACGGCTGAACCACGGCCGTCAGCCGGCCAAACGACGCGGCGGCCGCATCGACCGCGAGCTTGCCGGTCGAATTGACACGATCGAAATTGCCGCTGCCATCCAGCGTGACATTGTCGGGCTGACCGATCTTGACGCGCTCGAGCACGATGTTCTTCGGGCTGTAGGCGATCTTCGCCAGCAGCGGCCGCAATTCCTGCCCCGAGGAGATCGCACGCCCGACATCGAGCGACAGCTGCGCCTCGTCCGGCCATTCGGCTTGCGGGCCGGCCAGCGAGCGGATGAAGGCCGTGGTCGCATCGAGATCGAGCCGCTCCGCCTTCAACTGCGCCTCGACCTTCGAGCCGCTCGTCGCCTCGCGATGCGCGACCGCGACGCGGCCCTCGACCGCGCTGCCCTCGATCTCCGCCTTCATCGCGTCGATCGAAAAGCCTGATGGCGACACCGTGACGTCGCCGCGCAACCGCAGCGGCTTCTGGCTGCGATAGGCGATGTCGCCGCGCCCCTGCAGCCAGCTCATCAGCGTATCGGGGTCGGACGATTCGATGTTGAGCGCGGTCTTGAAGGTGTTCGAGGCCCCGGCCTGCGCGCTGGCGCCGCTCATCGAGACCCGCGTCGATCCCGGCGCGCGAAACTCCAGCCGGCGCACGGTCCATGATTTCGCATCCGATTGCAGCTCTGCCGAGATGTCCTGCAACGGGCGGCCGCCGAGCATGATCTGCTCGGACGTGAGCTCGACCTGCGCCGGGATCGGGCTTTGCGGAAGACCCGACAACACCGCGCGCATCGCCGGCAGCACGCGCACCGGCTCGACATTGCCGTTGTTGGCGTCCTTGGCGCTATCTTTGGCGGCGAACTTGTCGCCATCGAGCTGTCGTGCCGAAAGCGAGGCGCGCAGCAGCGGCGACGCGCCGAACCGGAGATCGCCATTTCCTGCGAGCCTCAGCGCGCGGTCCTCGCCGCCATAGCTCACCTCGACCTGGTCGAGACGCGCCGCCGAATAGTCCGATTTGATCCTGGCCGCGATCCGCCATGGCGGCATGTCGCTGCCGCCGCGCTGGCCAGGTGTGCCCGCCAGCGTCACGGTGCCCTCGAACCGCGGCGCGCGGGCCTCGAAGGTCAGGATGCCGTCGAGATCGGCCGACACCGGCCGCTGCCCGGGATCGATGTTGAAGTGCAGGCGGGTGCCGCTGCCATCTGCGCTTTGCCCGGACGAGATCCGAAACGGGTAGCGGTTGCCGTCGAACATGAAATTGCCGTCGCCGCGGACTGCGCCGGCAAGCGAGCGAACATCGCCGCTGAAGGCTATGTCGTTCAGCTCGAGCGTGCTGCTGCTTGCGGCATCGTGCAGTGCGATGCGGCCGGTCAGATTGAGGCGGTCGATCGCCAGCGAAGCCAGGTTGAAGCTGCCGCTCGACGGCGACCAGTCGATCCGCCCTTTCGGATCGAGCCCGAGATCGAGCGACATGCCGTTGATAGTGAGTTCGTTGGCGCGCCACTCGCCGCGCATCAGCGAGCTCAGGCTGAGCTCGACGTCGAGATTGGCGGCGCGGACCTTGCCACGGTCGTTGGCGCCGCCGACGGTGACGTTTTTCAACCGCAGCGAGGGCGCGGGCAGCAGACGCGCGTCGAGATTGCCGGCAACACGAACCGGCATGCCGATGATCTTGGACGCCTCCGTCTCGAACTGCGGCCTGAACTGGTTCCAGTCAACGAAATACGGACCGACCAGCGCGGCCACCAGCGCAAGAATGAAGGCGATTGCCAGGCCGAGCAGCGTCGTCTGCACGGTGTCTCCCTTTGAGCCCGCTCCGCGGCAGCCTCCTTATGCTGAACCCTTTGCCAACCCTTGGCCGGAGCAACCCAAATATAGAGACAAGTATGGCGAAGTCACAGCGGCATTACCGCTGCGGCGTCAGGCGGATGACCGTTTTCCGCTCAAGCGTGCGTGCACACGGGCCGTCGCGGCAGGGTTACTGCCCTGCCGCACGTCCGGAATGTCACCAGCTCGCGGGGAGCCGCTTCAGCCCGCGCAGCACGAAGGTCGGCCGCCACTCCGGATTTTCCGCGTCATCGAGCCGCAGGTCGGGGATCCGGCGCAGCAGCGTCGAGATCGCGACCTCGGCCTCGATCCGCGCCAACTGGGCACCGAGGCAGAAATGGATGCCGCCGCCGAACGACAGCGGCTTCACATTCGGCCGCTGGATGTCGAGCTTTTCGGGGTGGTCGGGATAAACCGCCTCGTCGTGGTTGGCCGAGCCCAGCAGGCAGAGCACGCTCTCGCCCTTCGGGATGCGCTTGCCGCCGAGATCCTCGATATCTTCCAGCGCGACGCGGCCGGTCAGCTGCACCGAGGAATCGTAGCGCAGGAATTCCTCGATCGCATTGGTGATCAGCCCGGGATTGGCCTTCAGCAGCGCGAGCTGGTCCGGGTTGCGGTATAGCGCCAGCAGGCCGTTGCCGATCAGGTTCACGGTCGTCTCATGGCCGGCGCCGAACAGCAGGATGATGTTGGCAGTGAGCTCCTCGTTGGTCAGCTTCTGGCCGTTCTCCTCGGCCTGCACCAGTTGCGTGGTGAGGTCGTCGCCGGGCTGCTTGCGGCGCAGCTCGAACAGCTGGTGGAAATACATCGCGGCCATCGCGTTGCCGGCGTTGCCCTGCTTGATCTCCTCCGCCGACAGCGGCACCGGCTCGAGCAGGCGTCCGCCGTCACGCGAGCCGTTGTAGAAGGCATCGCGATGCTCCTCGGGGATGCCGAGCATGTCGCAGATGATCGTCACCGGCAGGCGGAACGCGAAATCCTCGATCAGGTCCATCCGTCCCTGCGGAACGATGCGGTCGAGCGTCTCGTCGACGATGTGCTGGATGCGCGGGCGCATGTCCTCGACCCGGCGCGCGGTGAACGCCTTGACGACGAGACCGCGCAAACGGGTGTGGTCGGGCGGATCCTGCTGCAGCATCCAATGGCTCATGCTGCGGATGACCGGCTCCTCCATGATCTTGGGGCCGTAACGGCGGATCGTGCGTTCGACATAGTCCTTGCCGAACCGCTTGTCGCGCAGCACGAGGCTGGCCTCGGCATGCCGGCTGGCGACGAAGGCGCCGTGGGCATTGACATGCATCGGATCGAGGCGGCGCAGCCGCTCGTAATAGGGATAGGGATTGCGAATGAATTCGGGTGCCAGTGGATTGAAAAGCGGCTCGCCGCTGGCCGGCTGAACTTGCTCGTTCATGGTGACCTCGTTCGTTCGCTGCGCCGGTGCCTGCACTCTGGCGCGCCCTGGTGTCATCCTCAAGACCGCACCAACACGGGTGCGACCATTCTGATTTTAGCACTCTGGATCTAGCAAATGCAACTCGATACACTCTTGTATCGAGTTGCATTGTGCCCTAAACTGCGCCGATGTCAAGGGTTCGAACCAGACCGACACGGGACGACACCTGCGAGAAGCTGTTCGAGGCGGCGGCGCGGGTGTTCGAGGAACAGGGAATCGGCGGCGCCAGCATCGAGGCGATCGCGGCTGCGGCCGGTTTCACCCGCGGCGCCTTCTATTCGAACTTCAAGAGCAAGGACGAGCTGATCTTCGCAATGCTCGAGGATCACGTTGAGCAATCGATCCGGCGCAATCTCGATTTGCTTGCCAAGCACAAGGACTTGGCCAACTTCCTGGAGGCATTGCGCACCCTGGACCGCAGCCGGCAGGATCCGCTCGGCCGCTCGCCTCTCCTGCATATGGAGATGATCCTGTTCGTGGCGCGCGCCGAGAAGCGCCGGCCCGAACTCGCCAAGCGCCTCCGCGCGCGGCGCAAGCTGATCGCCGACATCGTCGAGACCGCGCAGAAGAATAGCGGCAGGAACGCCAGACTTAATCCGGACTGGACCGGCGCGATCGTGCTGGCGCTGGAAGATGGTTTCCGCCTGCACCGCCTGATCGATCCGGAGACCACACCCGCCGACAGTTGCCTGCGCGCGATCACCGACCTGCAGCGGGCAATCGGCGTTTCATCCGCCTGATGTGTCAGGCCGCGCTGGCGGCCTTGTGCATCTGGCCGGCGACGGCGCGGACCTTGCGCGGCGAAGCCTGCCAGATCGCGAATGCCGACAGGAGGCTGACGGCAATGCCAAGCAGGAACGCGCTGGTATAGCTGCCCGAGAGATCGTAGAGCTGGCCCGTGATCCAGGGGCCGGCGGCTCCGCCGGCGAGCGCGGCCAGCATCACGGTGCCGAAGATGCTGCCGTATTGTTTGCCCTGGAAGATCTCGAGCACCACCGGTCCCATCACCGATGTCAGGCCGTAGCCGAGCGCGCCCTGGGTGAAGACCATGAGATAGATCAGCGTCATGCTCGGCCAGTATTTCAAGGCGGCAAGCGCGGCAAAGCAGATCACGAAGCCCAAGCACGAGATCGCCCACACCCATTCGCGGCCGATGCGATCGGAGAGATGCCCGAGCCAGATCTGGCCGGGGATGCCGAGCAGGCTGACGACGCCCAGCGCCCAGACGCCGACATTGGAGCTGAAGCCGATGTCGAGCAGGAATTTGGTCTGGTGCACCTGCACCGCATACCAGATGTACAGGCCGCAGAAATAGCCGGTCGCGATCCACCAGAACCGCGCAGTGCGCAGCGCACGCGACAGCGTCCAGTCGGTGCCGGCCCATACCGGATCGACGATGTTCGATGCCGGCCTGGCCGACGTCGCCGTCGGCGCCGCATCGCCGTCCGGCTGCAGGCCGATCTCCTCCGGCTTCTTGTGCAGCAACAGGTTGATCGGCGCGAGCACGACCAGCACCACGATCCCCATCGCGGTGCAGGCGGTGCGCCAGCCGGTGTGCTCGATCATGTGCTGCACCCATGGCAGCAGCGTCACCGAGCCGATGCCGACACCGGCGAAGGCGAGCCCGATTGCGAGGCCACGGCGGCGGATGAACCAGTTCGGCACGAACAGCGATTGGCCGGAATAGCCGAGGCAGACGCTGCCGGAACCAACCAGCACGCCGATGGTGAGATAGAGATGCCAGGGTTGCGTGGTCAGCGGCGCCAGCAGCAGGCCGGAGCCCATCAAGAGCACACCAAGCTCCATCACGGCGCGCGGACCGCTGCGGTCCATCAGCCGCCCGATCAGCGGGCTCGCGACCGCGGAAGCGACAAAGCCGAACGAGAATGCGCCGGCGGTAACGCCACGCTCCCAGCCGAATTCGGAGATGATCGGCGGATAGAACAGCGAGAATGCCGTCCGCGCGTTGACGCCGATCGCCATGGTGACGAAGGTCACCGCGACGATGACCCAGCCGTAGAAGAAGGGAAGCCGCATGGCATGACCATCGTAAGGGCGCAACCGGACGGGTGCGACCGAGCAAGAGGGGAAACACGTTCTCTTGCATAATGCACGGCCAAATCTGTGAAGCAATTCATAGACAAATGTACCTACCGATGATTGTAGGATCATCGGATTGTCACTTCGCGTCTGGCCGGAGACCGCGAAGCGGGTTATCATCTTCTTTTCAGAAGGAATACTCAGGAGGAATACTATGGGTGGATTGGTTGCAGACGGCTACGTTCCGCACGTTCAGGAGCAGTTGAACTCCCGGTTCATTGGCGAAGCGCTGGACGAGATGGTCCAGTTTCAAAAGGAGTTCAAGGTATTCTCGTCGCAGCACACGCTGCAGATGTCCTTTGGACTTCTCAACATTGCGCCGGTCGGCGAAGCCGATCGTCAGGGATTTTTCAAGTATCTGAAGCTGCTGAAGCGGACGGGTTCATCGATTGACGGCAAGGCCTCGCGGAAGAACGGGCACGATCAGATCATCGCGTCGCTGCAGGCCAATCTCGAAAGCGGCAGGGCGATGCCGGTGTTCTTCACCTGGCATCCCGGGGAGCACCCGAAAGGAATCGTGCAGATCACAAGCGGCGATCGCGCCCTGAGCTTCTCCAGCAAGGGGTTTCTCACGATCTCGGTCCCGACGATCGGCGCCCACCGTCCCAAGGCCGGCAAGCGCAAGAAGTAGCGCGACGCCGGCGCGATGCGCGCACTGCAGGCCAAGGTTCGCGAATACTATTCGGGAACGCTGCAACGCCACGGCCCGACCCCGCTCGGGGTCGATTGGCCGAACGTGGTCTCGCAATATCTGCGCTTCGTGCAGCTGTTGAAGCTTTGTCGCTTCGGGCAACCGTTCAGCCTGAACGATTTCGGCTGTGGCTACGGCGCGCTGCTGGAGTTCCTGGCGATGCGCCATGGCGATGCGGCTGTGACCTATCGCGGCATCGACATCTCGCCGGCCATGATCGCGGCTGCCCGCACCCGCTGGGCCGCCAACAAGCGGGCCATGTTCGCCGAGGGTTCGCAGTGCGGCGCGCTCGCCGACTACTCGCTCGCGAGCGGGACCTTGAACGTCCGGCTCGGTCATCCGGTCGCGGAATGGGAAGCTTATATCGAGGCGATCCTCGCCGATCTCGACGCCAGCAGCCGGATCGGATTTGCCGTCAATTTCATGTTGCCTCGCGATGAGGCGCCTGCCGAGGCGGGACTGTATCGCACCGCGCCGGAGCGCTGGACGCCGCTTTGCGAGCGGTTCGGCCGCGTCGAATTGATCACCGGCTACGGACTTCGGGAATTCACGCTTCTTGTCCGCAAGACGCCGTCGGCGACGGCGCGACCGGGAACAGGCTCTCGTAAGGCCGCGCGCCGGTCTCCTCGATGAGCTGACGGGCGCGCGCAAGCAGTTCGCTCAGCTGATACTGCGGATAGCGCAAACTATCCGCGTTGACCACCTGCGCCAGCACCAGCGTCGAGCGGCACTCGGCCAGTCGCGCCCGCCGTTCCCGCGCGAGCGCGACCCCCTGTTCAGCAGCGCTGAAGGCGGCAGCCAGGCTGTTACCCTTCAGATGAATTTCAGCAAGGAATGCCAGCATGTCGCTTTCATATTCGAGGCCGGTGAAAGCCTCCCGCGCCAGCCGGATCGCCGATCCAAGCTTCTGGATCGCTGCAACGTGGTCCCCCGCCAGCGACAGCGCCAGTCCGCGGCAGACGCTCGCATACACCGCAACATAGGGAGTGTTGTTTCTCCTGGCGATCTCGTCGATCCGCAGGCTGTGATGATCGGCAAGCTTTTCGTCCTGGGTGAGCCAAGCCATTTCGACTCCGGCATGATGCGGAATGAACAGGACCGCCGGATCGGGATGACCGCTCTCGCTGGCAACCAGTTTGGCGATGCTCTCCCGCGCAATATCGAAACTGCCCGTCCGCACCAGCAGCCGCGCGTGCAGGCCCCCAACCCATCGTTCCACATTGAAGCCGAGCTGTGCTTCGTGGGACTTCTCGATGCTCGCAACCTGCTTGAGCGCGGTCTCGCCTGCCGCGAGCGCTTCCCGAAGCTTGCCGGCATAGCCGTAGGCCTGACACATGAACACCTGCAGGATAGTCTTGATGCTCGGGTCCTCGCAGACCTCCATCGCATGCAGCAGTTGCGCTACGTATTCGTCCGCCGAGCCGGTGCAGGCCATCACCCGCCCATAGCCGGCCAGGATCAGGACTTCCGAAACGGAGTCCTTCAATTGCCGCGCCATATCCAGCGCCTCGGCGTGGAATGGCGCAGCTTCCTCCGCGCTCATTCCCTCGCGCCAGCCGTGATTCACGATCTGTCCCGACGCGTGCATGCGCAACCGGTCGGTCTCGACCGAGCGGGGAAGCGATTGTACGAGCAACCTCACCTTCAACCATGCCTTCATCGCCAGGCGCGAATTGGTGGTCCCGATCCAGGCCGCCGCGCGTGCGGTGTAGGCGGCCGCTGGCCCAAATTCCTTGGCTGCCTCGAAATGATGAGCGATCGGGCCGGCATATTCGCTCAGCTGGTTGTGGTGGAAGCGTTCGAGCGCCCTGGCTACTGCGGCATGCAGCTCGACGCGGCGGGTGCGCAGTTGCATGGCATAGGCAACCTCCTGGATCAGCGGATGGCGGAAGGCGAAGCGTTCCTGTTCACTCTCGCCGGGCACATTCTCGATCAGTTCAACTTCCAGCAGGCGGCCGAGAATGTCGGAGAGATTGGACGCATGAGCCCGGGCGACCTCGGCGAGCACGGGCAGCGGAAACTCCCGGCCGATCGTCGCCCCTATCTGCAGGACCTCCTTGTCTGCCGGCGCGAGCCGATCGATGCGCGCGCCGATCACGGTTTGGACTGTCGCCGGCAAGGTCTCGGTCGGCGATTGCCCGAATGCCTCGTAGTGACCCGGCCGGCCGTCGAGCTCGCCGCTATCGACCAGCGAGCGGATGAGCTCCTCGGCAAAGAACGGATTGCCGCCGCTTCGCTCGACGATGCGGTCGCGAAGCGGGGCGGTCGACGGGTGATCGCCGACCAGATCGCACGTCAGGGCGGACAGGTCCTCATCGCGGAGCTCATCGAGCCGCAGCTCCCGAAACGCAGCGCCATCGGTCCAAGGCGCCTGATAGGTCGGCCGATACGTCAGGATGATCAGGGCGCGGCTGATATGTGCGATATTCACCAGCGCCGAGACGAACTCGATGCTCGCCTCGTCCAGCCAGTGAATGTCCTCGATGATGATCACCGATGGCGTCCGCGTACCGTCGCGCACGAGACTTGCGACCAGATTGACGAGCCGCGCGTGCCTCACCTTCGGGTCCATCGCTGGCGCCGGCGCGTGCGCGTCACGAATGCCGAGGAAATCGACCAGCAACGCGACGTCGTCCATCAGATGCGGGACCGCGGACTCGATCCTTACCGCGATCTTGGCGCGTGCCGTTTCCGCATCGTCGGTGGAAGCGATCCGGAAGAAGTTGCGGAAGAACTCCAGCAGTGGCTGCAACGGACCGGAATGATCGTAAGGCGATGCCCGCGCCTCCTGCACCGGAACCAGACGTTCCTTGACGGTCCGGGTAAATTCGAAGCACAGGCGGCTCTTGCCAAGGCCAGGCGGCGCCGAGATGCCAATCGCCTTGCCCTCGCCTTGCTCGGCCCCGGCGAAGGCGTCGTGCAGGACGGCAAGTTCGGCATCACGGCCGCGATAGGCGCCGACGACGGCATCGCGGAAGGGCGCTCGAGCCGGCTTCATTCCGACCAGCCGGTAGACAGCGATCGGCCGCGGAAACCCCTTGACGTCCTGGTGGCCCAGTGCGCGCCCATCGCAGGACGCCTGCACGAGTCTGAATGTCGACTCCGTGATGCAGATGTCGCCCGGCTGGGCCATGTGTTCGAGGCGGCTCGCAAGGTGCACGGCAGCGCCATAGACGCTCTGCTCTTTCGTGAACTTGTCCGGCACGCCGGCGACGATCTCCCCGGAGTGGATGCCGACCCGCAGCACGATGCCATTGTCGCGCGATGACTGGACCATGGCGAGCGCGGCCTGGCAGGCGCGCAACGCATGATCCTCCTGCGCATGAGGGACGCCGAAGATCACCATCAGCCCGTCGCCCATGCTGCGCATGATCGTGCCGTGATACTGCTGGACCGCATTGCCCATGCGCTCCAGCGCGGGCGGCAGGCGGGCCAGCGCGAGTTCGGGGTCATTGTCGCCGATGAGCTCGGTTGAGCCGACGATATCGGCGAACATCACGGTGACCACCTTGCGCTCGCCAACCGGCTGGGCCTGGTCCAGACGTTCGCCGCAGGCGCCGCAAAAGCGCGCGGTCTCGAGATTCGGATGCTGACAATTCGGACAGACGGAAGAGAAGCTCAGCCCGCACGACCGGCAGATACCATCCTCTGCCAAGGTCTCGGATTGACAGGCCGGGCACAGCATGAACACCACCTTCCCGATACACTGTCCGCTTGCGGATTCCGGTGCACTCTAACAAGGCCAGCCTCACCGGGCAATCAAGCCAGAAACGGCGCCACGCGCCAAGCCCGAGTTTTGAGCGCGCGGGGAAAGGCGGCCTCAGGCCCCCAGCGCGTGGCTTTCATGGCCGAAATAAGCACGCTCGAGCCGGCGCGCGAGGTCGCCCTCGCCGGTCAAGGCCTCCAGCGCGATCGTCCCCTGCACCAGCGCGTAGACCCGATCGGCGCACGCCAGCGCCTTCTCGAGCAGCTGCTCGACCAGCAGCACCGAGGTGCCCTGCTCGCGCAGCCGGCCGATGACGTTGAGGACGCGATCGACCAGCACCGGCGATAGTCCGGCGGAGGGCTCGTCGAGCATTAACAGCCGCGGGCGGCGGACCAGGCCCTGTGCCACCGTCAACATCTGCTGCTGCCCGCCCGAGAGTGCGCCGCCGCGCTCGTGCCGCTTCTCGGCGATCTCGGGAAAGAACGAGAGCGCCTCCTCGACGCGCACGGCGCGCTCGGCGCGCGGCAGGTCATAGCCGGCGAGCAGCAGATTGTCAGTGACCGAGATCTGCGTGAACACGCGATGGCCTTCGATCACATGCACGAGCCCGACACGCGCAGCGTCACGCGGCGTGGCGTTGGTCATGTCGCATCCGCCGAACCGGACGTGCCCGGCATTGACCGGCAGCAGACCCGACATCGCGCGCAGCAGCGTGGTCTTGCCGGCGCCGTTCGGACCCAGCAATGCGACGACCTCGCCGGCGGAAATCGTCATGTCGATGCCGTGCAGCACGCGGATCTTGCCGTAGCCGGACTCCAGCGCGTGCACGTCAAGCAGAGGTTCAGCCGCCGAGGTAAGCACTGACGACCTCCTTGTGGACGCGGATCTCTGCCGGCGTTCCCGCAGCCAGCGTGCGGCCGAGATTGAGCACGGTGACCTGGTGACAGATATCGAAGATCAGGTCGGCATGATGCTCGACCAGCAGCACGCCGGTGCCGCGGGCGCAGACCGCCTTGATCAGGGTCGCCAGCCGCTCGATCTCGTCATTTGAGAGACCCGCCGCGGGCTCGTCGAGCAGCAGGAAGTCCGGATCGAGCATCAGCGCGCGCGCGATCTCGATGAAGCGCAACTCGCTGTGCTGCAGGCGATCGGCGCGCGCATCGGCGAGCGCTTCGAGGCCGACGACGCCAAGCAGCGCCCGCGCCTTGGCGGCGAGCAGACGTTCGTCCGCGCCGTTGCGCGGCAGTGCCAGCATCGCCTCGACGAAGTTGGCCCGCCCCTCTATCGAGCCGCCGATCATGACGTTCTCCAGCACCGAGGCTTCCCCGATCACGCGCGGTGTCTGGAAGGTGCGCGCGATGCCGCTGGCCGCGCGCGTGACTGGCTGGCCCGCGGGCAACATCGCGTCGCCGAGCATCATGGTGCCGGCCTTCGCGGCGTAATAGCCCGAGATCACGTTCAGCGTGGTGGTCTTGCCGCTGCCGTTCGGTCCGATCAGCCCGTGGATCTGGCCGGGCGCGACATCGAGATCGAGACCGTCGATCGCCTTCACATTGCCGAAGCTCAGCGCGATGCCGCGCAACTGTAACGGCTTGCCGCCGTCGCGCCGGCGCACGATCTCGGCGAGCGCCGCCGGGCGCGGAACGATGGCGCGATTGCTGGCGAGCGGACGGCGGTTGCGGAAATCGAGCAGCGCCGCGATGCCGCCGGGCATCACCAGCACGATCAGCAGCAGCAGCACCGCGTAGAGGAAGGTCGACCATGCCGCGAGCGGCGCCGCGATCTCGGGCAGGATGGTCAGGATGATGGTGCCGAGCATCGGTCCGAGAATCGAGCCGCGGCCGCCGATCAGGATCGCGATGAAAAACAGCACCGAGAGATCGAAGGTGAACGCATCGGGCGTGATGTAGGTCTGCAGGGTTGCGAACAACCCACCGGCGATCGCCGCCAGCGCACCGGCGAACAGGAAGATCGCAATCAGCATCTTCGGCTTGGAGATGCCGCTGGCCTCGGCCGCGACCTCGGCATCACGGACCGCGATCAAGGCACGGCCGAAGCGGCTGCGCGCGACATTGGCGCTCATCCAGGTGGTGAACGTGGCAAATGCGATGCAGAGGCCGTAGAAGCCCCACGGCGTATTGAACGGCGCCGGGAATTCCGGACCGGCAATACCGATGCCGCCGCCGGTCACGCTCTGCCAGGCCAGCGCGATCTGGGTCACGATGGTCGCAAAGCCGAGCGTCGACATCGCGAAGTAGAAGGTGCGAAGGCGCAAGGCCGGCAGGCCGACGATCACGCCGAAGACCGCGCCGATCAGGCCTCCGATCGGCAAGGCGGCAAACACCGGAATCGCCGGCATCACGTTGCCGGCGACCAGCACGCTGGTCGTGTAGGCGCCAAGGGTCAGCAATGCGACATAGCCGATCGCAAGGTGGCCGGCGAAGCCGACCACCAGATTGAGGCCTGACACCAGCACCCAGTAGATCGCGGCGCGGGTGCCGATCAGCACCCAATAGTCATTGCTGACGAAGGGCAGCAACACCGCTGCGACCAAGATACCGATGAACGGCAGGATGTGCGGCAGCGCGGCGCGCCATGCGCCGCTGTCGGTCCGGGGCGGCGTGGTCGTGACCGACGTCATCAGACTCTCCGCGCGGTCGAGGCGCCGAACAACCCTTGCGGCGCTGCGAGCAGCACCACGATGAACAGCGTGAACACCGCGACCGAGGAGAAGATGCCGCCGACCAGGAAGTTCGCCGCCTGCTGGAACAGGCCGAGCGCCAGCCCGCCGATGATCGCGCCTCGGTTGTTGCCGAGCCCGCCGAGCGCCACCGGCACGAAGCCGTAGAAGTTGAGCAGCGCGCCATTGGCGAAGAAGGCGAGCAGCAACTGCCCGCCGGAGAATCCGGCGATACCGCCGACCACGCCGGCAAGCGCGTAGCTCGCGACGCGCAGCTTGCGCTCCGGCAGGCCGAGCGCCCGCGCCGCGAAATTGTCCTCCGCGATGGCGAGGAACGCGCGGCCGACCAGCGTGCGGCGGTAGAGATATTCAAGGCCGATGATGGTGACGGCGCAGGCGGCGACCGGCAGCCAGAACTTCTCGTCCCAAACGCCCTCGCCGAATCCTGCGATGCGCGGGAACGGTTGCGGCTCGGTGCCCCATTTGATCGCGGTGACCTGCTGGATCATCAGCGCGACCGCCAGGGTCGAGAGCACGTAGAGATGCTGGTCGAGGTTCTTGAGCACCGGCCGCACCGCGACGAATTCGGTGATAATCCCGATCACCGCGCAGCACAGCAGCGTCAGCACGAAGCCGACAACGATCGGCAGGCCGAGCTTCAGCGTGAACATCGAGCCGAATACGCCGCCCAGCATCGCAAGCTGGCCGGCGGTGAAGCTCATCACCCGCGAGGTCGAGAACATCGTGTTGTAGGTCACGCCGACCAGCGCGTAGATCGCGCCCGCCGCGAGACCGGATGCAAAGATCGAGGCCAGCATCGGCTGCGCCCTCGCCCTGCTATGTGTATCCCGGCGCCAGTGCGAAGGTGCCGTCCTTGGCGGTGGAGGCTTCCGACATCACGATCTCTTCGGTCAAATAGCCGTTGTGCTGGGTCGGCGAGAAGCGGTAATTGCCGAAATAGCCGGGATAGGTCGACAGCGAGTTCCAGTAGTTGACGATGCCGGCGCTGTCGGTCGAGCCGCTTTCCGCGACCGCCTTGGCGATCAGCTCGATGCAATCGATGCCGCCGGCGATCCACCATAGCAGCGTGTCGTTCAGCGCGATGTTGGCCTTGGTCAGCCGTGCGACCAGATCCGCGCTTTTCGGCGGCAGCTTGCCGGCGCTGTCATAGCTGCAGCTCTTGTAGCCGATCGCATAGACCTTCTTCCAGTTCTCCGGTTTTGCAACGAGGCTCGCAAGCTCGCCCGATGCGAGCGAGGGGTGTCCGACGAAGGGAACATCCCAGCTCATCGCGGCGCGGGTGTTGAACATGCGCGCCTCCATGCCGGTCGACACGCTCCACACCACGATCGCCTCGGCACCGGCGTTCTTGGCGCGCAGCATGTCCGGCGTCATGTCGGGCTGCGTGGCGTCGATATTGGCCTGATAGACCACTTCGGCGCCGTCCTTCTTGAACGCCGCGACGGAGGCGCCGACCGCGGTGACGCCATAGCCGGTGGTGTCGCCGATCACGGCAACCTTCTTCACCTTGAGGATCTTCAGGCAATAGTTGCGCACGGCGTCATCCCATTGATTGTTCGACGGCGCGATGCGGAACGCATTGGGGAACTTGACCGGATCGATCAGGGTCTCGACGACGCAAGGATGCAGGTCGGGCATCTTGGCGCGCGCCATGATCGGCGTCGTCGCCAGCGCCTCGCCTGAATTCAACGGCCCCCAGATCGCGTGCACCTTGGCCTGGCTGATCAGCTCCTGCGTGGCGTTCACCGCCTTGGTCGGGTCGCCCTGGGTGTCGCGCATCACGAGCTCGATCTTGCGGCCCTTCACCCCGCCCGCGCCGTTGATGGCATCGACCGCGAAGTTGACGCCGCGGTTGAACCCGACGGTCGGCGCCGAGCTCGGGCCGGTAATCGCCGCGAGACAGCCGATCTTGATCAGTTCCGATTGCGCGATGGCAGGAGCCGGGAAGGAAAATGATGCGGCGCCGAGTGCACTGGCACTGCCCAATAAAACGTCACGGCGTGAAATGGCCATGTGATGCACTCCCTGTTTCCCTCTCGGCGCCCGTCGTTTGCTGCGGGACGTCCGTTGATTGATTGTCCGCGCGCTCTGCGGCCGCGGTTTGACGGGCTCAAGTTTGAGCTGGATGTGAAGGTCTTGTCCAGCCCCTCCGCGACATTGAGATCAGCGGAACGTTCATGGCTTCGGTCGCCGCGTCCAGTGCTCGGCATTGACGGCGCCGACCGGGATCTCGCCGGCGATGATCTTCGCGACCTGGCGCACGGTCTCCGACGATTGATGCTCGATGGCTTGCGGCGTCAGGCCGCCGACATGCGGGGTTGCAATGACATTGTGCAGCTTCGCGAGCTCCGGCGCCGGCATCTGGTCGGGCGCGCGGCCGACATCCATCGCGGCGCCGGCGATGCCGCCATCGCGCAGCGCGGCCGCCAGCGCCGCCTCATCGACGAGGTTACCGCGCGACAGGTTGATGAAGAACGCGTGCCTCTGCATCCGCGCCAGTGCGGCCTGCCCGATCAGGTTCTCGGTTTCCGCATTGGCGATCGCGAGACAGACGACGTAGTCAGCGCGCGCCAGGAGATCGTCGAGCGGCACATGCCGGATCGCGGCATCGTCTGATTTCACGAAGGGATCAGCGACCAGCACGTTCATGCCGAGCACTTTGGCGATTCCGGCAAGATAGCGCCCGATGCTGCCATAGCCGATGATGCCGATCGTGCTGCCCGCGAGCTGGCGGCCCATCACGACCTCGGGCGCCCTGCCCGCGTGATAGTCAGCGGTGGCACGCGAGACGCCGCGCGACAGATCGACCATGAAGCCGAGCGCGAGTTCGGCGACCGACTGGACGAAGCCCGCGCTCGCCTGCGTCACCAGCACGCCGGCTGCGGATGCAGCCGCCACATCGATATTGCGGATATCGACCGCACAGCGCACAAAGGCGCGCAGCTTTGGCAGCAGCGGAAAGATCTCCCCTCGCCCCGGCGTCATGCGATCGGCGACGATGATGTCGACATCGGCTGCGGCCTCGACCAGGGCAACCGCGTCGAGCGCCTCGTCACCCTCGTGCAGCGAGACGTCGGCGACCGCGCGCAGCCCGTTCAGGCTGCGCTCGCCGTAATAGTCGCGGCGCATCTGCGGCGTGTGGGTGAGGAGGACTTTCACGTTTCTATCCCCCTAATAACCGAGCGCATGCGGCAAGGCCGTGCTGATGGCGGGCACGAAGGCGATCACCAGCAGGCACAAGAGCAGCAGGCCGAGATAGCCTGAGATCGGCTTGATGGTCTGCTCGATCGGCACATTGCCGATCAGGCAAGCGCCGTAGAGGCCAAGACCAAGTGGTGGCGCAAAGAGCCCGAGCCCCATCGCGATCACAAGCACGACGCCGAAATGCAGCGGATCGATGCCGAGCTTGACGGCGACCGGCAGCAGCAGCGGCCCGAAGATGATCAGCGCCGCGGCGCCCTCCAGCACCGAGCCCATCACCACCAGCACCAGGATCGACAGCAGCATGAACAGCCAGACGCCGTGGCTGCCCGAGATCGCCAGCATGAGGTCGCCGACCGCGTGCGGCACCTGTTGCAGCGTGAGGATGAAGGCGAGCGACTGCGCCGCCGCAACGATGAACAGCACGAGGCCCGAGCGCGTCGCCGATTGCACGAAGCAGTGCGCGAGGCTCTTGGCGCCGAGTTCGCGGAACAACAGGCTGCCGACGGCGATGGCGTAGACCGCGGCAAACGCGGAGATTTCGGTTGCGGTGGCAAAGCCGCTCTTGAAGCCGAAGAAGATCATGAAGATCAGCCCGAACGAGGCGATCGCGCCGGTCCACAGGCCAGATACTGCGGCGCGCGGCTCGGCCTCCATATTCGCGGCAGGACGCTTGCCGAAGATGATCGACACCGCGATCAGCGCCAGCGCCATCAGCGCAGCGGGCAGCATGCCGGCGACGAACAGTCCGCCGATCGACAGATTGGCGACGAAGCCGAGAATGATGAGGTTGATGCAGGGCGGAATGGTCTCCGCCATCACGGCGGAGGCCGCGAGCAGCGCGACGGCACCACCCGGATTCTGCCGCGAGCGGCGCGCCGCCGGGATCAAGACCGAGCCGACCGCGGCAACGTCGGCCATCTTGGAGCCGGAGATGCCGGAGAACAGCACCATCGACATCACCATCACGACGTTGAGCCCGCCGCGCATGCGTCCGACCGCACGCTGCAACAGCTCGATCAGCCGGACCGACATGCCGTTGGCTTCCATCAGATAGCCGACCAGGATGAAGAACGGGATCGCCAGCAGCACGAAATTGTCGATGCCGCGCGCCATCTGCTGGGCGAAGATCACACCGGGCAGCGTGCCTTCCACCCAGATGAAGATCAGCGCCGCCAGCGCCAGCGCAAAGCCGATCGGCAATCCGCCGAACAGCGTGAGGAAGAAGCCGATCAGCATCAACGCCTGCGACGACGGCACCGACGACGGCGCAAGCGCGTCCCAGGCCAGATAGAGGCCGGCGATGATTGCGGTCGCGACGATGCCGGCCACCATGTCGCGCAGCGGCCGGCCACAGAACGTCTCGAGCGCGAAGATCGTCATGAACGCCGCGCCGACGCCCATCGGATAGAACGTCCATTCCAGCGGCAGGCCGGAGCCGGAGGTCTGGCCGGTGGTCAGCCAGCCCATCTTGACGGCGTTGAACGCGACATAGCCTGCGATGATGGTGACGAGCAGCGCACCGACCGCGTCGACGACGCGGCGCACGCCCGGCGGCAGCATGTCGACAAAGAAGGCGACACCGAGATTCTCGCTGCGCGCGAGCGCGCTCGCCGCGCCGAAGAAGCTCGAGCCGACCATCAGGCCGCGGGCGACGTCGTCGGACCATTCGACCGGCGCATTGAACAGGAAGCGGGCCAGCACCGAGACGCACACCACCACGAGATCGGCGGCGAGCAGGACCGCAGCGATCGCGTCACTGACGGCGAGCAGCGGCGCCGTGATCCGATCGGCGCTGCCTCTCGTCGCAACTGCAGCGACTGACATGCGCCGACCTCAGGCTTGGGTGGCGCGGATCAGATCGACGACGGCCTTCGCCTCGGGCCGCGCCTTGATGAAATTGTCGGTCTGCGGCAGCACGCGCTTGCGGAACGCCTCCTTGTCGCATTCGACGACCGTGACGCCCTTCTCGACCAGGGTCGCCAGTGCCTCCTTCTCCACCGCGAGCCCATGTGCGCGGGTTTCGGTCGCGGCCTGCTTCGCCGCGTCAAGGAAGCCCTCGCGCAGCTTGGGGGCCATGCGATTGAAGGTGGTGTCGCTGAAATAAACCGCGAGCGGCGAGAAGATATGCTGGGTCAGCGCGTAGTGCTTCGCCGTCTCGTAGAACTTGCTCGCCAGGATGGTCGGCGGATCGTGCTCGAGGCCGTCGAGTACGCCGGCCTGCAGCGCCGTATAGATCTCGCCGAACGCCAGCGGCGTCGCCGCGGCCCCCATCAGGCGCAGGCATTCGGTGATGATCGGGTTGGGCAGCGTGCGGATCTTCAGGCCGGCGAGGTCTTCCGGCCTCTTCACCGGCTTCTTTGTCAGCACGCTGCGGGCGCCGAAATTGTAGGCCCAGGCGATGATGTGGATGCTGCCGCCCTTGAGCAGCGCATCCTCGATCGGCTTCGCCGCGCCGGCATCGAACGCCTTGGTCTGCTGCTGGTAGCTGGTGAAGAGGTAGCCGAGATCGAACGTGCCGACCAACGGCACGAGGTTCGCCGAGATCGACGAGCCCGAGACCATCAGGTCGATCACCCCGAGCTTCACCGAGTTGATGACGTCGATCTCCTGGCCGAGCTGGTTGTCGGGGAAGAAGGTGACCTCGATCTGCTCGCCGAGCCCGTTCGCCTTCAGGCTCTTGACGAGGTTGTCGTAGTAGACGCGGCCGTTGGCATATTTGGGATCGTTCGGAAGCGACGACGAGCACCGCATCTTCATGGTCGCGGCCTGCGCGCGGCCGATGATCGCCGGCGCGGCGGCGAGCCACGCCGCGGCAGCAGCCGACGACCGCAACACGATGCGGCGGTTCACATGCTTCGAGATCATGATGATGCTCCTCCCCAGGAACGGATCTTGTTGTCTAAGCCACCCGCCTTGTTGGTGCGAGCTTGGCAGCGCTTTTGTCATAATGTATGACAAAACATATTCGGTTGTGCAAGAGTGCCGCGGCGGCGGCGCAGACAACCAACCGCAGCGAGGCTTCCGATGTTCCAGACCTCCAACGCGTTGCGCCGGAGCGTGCACAGCCAGGTCGCCGACCGCGTCGGCAGCAGCATCGTGCGCGGTGAGATCCGCGTCGGCGAGACGTTGCCGCCGGAAATGCGGATCTGCGAGATGATGGATGTCAGCCGCACGGTGGTGCGCGAGGCGATGCGGACGCTGACCGGCAAGGGGTTGATCGAGTCGCGGCCGAAGAGCGGCACGCGGGTGCGGCCACCCGAGCAGTGGAATCAGCTCGATCCCGACGTGCTGCGCTGGCACCTCGAGACCGCGGAGATCGATCGCTATCTGGCCAAGCTGTTCCAGCTGCGCTCCGCGGTCGAGCCCGCCGCCGCAGCGCTGGCAGCGACCCATGCCGGGGAAGACGACATCGCCCGCATCCGCGCCGGATGCGACGGCATGGACGCGGCCAAGACCAACGACGAGTTCGTCGCCGCCGACATCATCTTCCATCAGGCAATCTATTTCGCGACCCGCAACGAGTTTTTCTGGCCGATCGCGCAGATGTTCGAGATCACCCTGCGCCAGAGCTTTACGATCGCAGCCCCCGGCTCGCACCGCCCCCGCGCGCTGATCGAGCACCGCGCGATGCTGGACGCGATTGCCGCCGGAGATGCCGAGGCTGCACGCGAGGCCACGGTGGTGCTGCTGACGCATTCCGCCGACGATCTGGTGCGAATTCGGGGGCGGGAGTTCGAGACGCCGGCGAACAAAGGCGCGCGCAAGCGGTGATGAGCGCACAACTCTCTCCCCATCGTCGTCCTGGCGAAAGCCAGGACCCATACGCCGCGGCGGATGTTGTAGGCGGGACTCGTCGTTCCAGCGGTGCATAACAATCGGCATTCGGGGTAATGGGTCCTGGCTTTCGCCAGGACGACATCGAGTAGGTGGCGCGATCTCGGGCAAGTTCGGTGTCATCACCCGCGCATGCATGCGCGGGTGATCCAGTATTCCAGAGACGCCTGTGCTTGAGCCGAGGGGTCGCGGCGTACTGGATCGCCCGGTCGAGCCGGGCGATGACAGTTGTGGTGGGGACGCAGCTTCGCATTGAGTTGCCCGTCGGTCTGCTTTGCCGCACCTGACGGACTCTTTGCACACGCCGCTGCGCAGCTCCCGCTATTTCGACCGCGCCACCGTGGTGCCGTCCCAATCCTCATCGGTGGGATTGGCGAGCTGATGCCTGCATCGCGCGATCATCTGCGTCGAAGCCACGTCCGTGCCGCGGAGTTGCAAGGACCTCTCGAACGCTGCGATCGCTGCGGTGAAGTCGCCGGCGCGCCAGGCCGCAAGCCCGGTCTCATAGGACGCGATCCAGTCGCGCACGATCGCGCCCTCGTCGGCCATTGCGATCAATTCGTAAATCTCGAGCCCGCCGGCGCGGCCATAAACGGCGAGCCGGTCGAGCTCGCGGACGACAATGCGGTCGCCGGCCAGACGCCGCGTCTCCGGACCGATGATGATGGTCGATCCATAGACCTTGTTGGTGCCCTCGAGACGGCTCGCGATGTTCACGGCATCGCCGATCACGGTGTAGTTGAGCCGCACTTCCGAGCCGATATTGCCGACCAACATGTCGCCGGAATTGATGCCGATCCGGATCCTGACCGGCTCCCCCTTGTCATCGGCGAGGCCGGCCTGCGCGACCGCGCGCTGGCAGGCGAGCGCCGCCCGGCAGCAATCCGCGGCATGATCCGGATTGGCCGCCGGCGCGCCCCAGAACGCCATCACGGCGTCGCCGATGAACTTGTCGATGGTGCCGTTCTCCTGCTGGATCGCCGCGGAGACGATGTCGAAGTAGTGCGACAGCAACGGGATGATGCGGTCGCCGAGCCGTTCCGACATGCCGGTGAAGCCGGCGAGATCGACGAACATCACGCTCATCGGCCGCACGGCGCCGCCGAGCCGCGCACCGTTGCCGTCGCTGACCAGCCGCCGCACCAGATCGGCCGGAATGTATTTGCGGAACGCGGCGAGCCCCTGCGCCATGTCGCCGATCGCGCCCGAGAGGTTCTCGATCTCGGCAAGGCGCGACGGATGCCGCTCGACCTTGTCGAGATCGAAACGCTCGACATGCCGGATCTCGCCGACCACCTTGATCAGGGGCGCCGCGATCAGGCGCTGCGCCAGCCAGGCCGACAACAACCCGGCGGCCGCGATCAGCGCCGCGAGCCCGATCAGCAGGTTGCGGATCGTCATCCGCACCGGGCCGAGGAATTCGGATTCCGGCACCACCGTCACCAGCGACCAGCCCGGGAACGAGATCGGCGTCAGCACCGCCTGATAGGCCTGCCCGTCCAGCGTCACCTGGGACCGGTACGCCTCGCCCTCGCCGGGATCGTAGGCCTTGCCGGCCTGCCTGACCGCGGCGACCGCAACCGGCAGCAGCGGGTGGTCGGTCTTCAGCGCATTCAGCTCGTCGGCGTCAGCATCGGGCGACGCGATCACGCCGCCGTCGCGATCGAGCAGGAAGGCGCCCGCGGACTTGCCGACCGTGAGCTGCGAGAGGAAGTTCGACACCCGGGTCAGCTCGATGATGATGGCGAGCACGCCGGTGCGCTCGCCGTCGACGTCGATCGGCACCGCCAGCATCGCGGCCAGCCGCTCGCCGCGGGGCAGCGTCGTCAGCGTCGACCATTGCTGGTCGCGGGCCGCGATCGCATCGCGAAACCAGGGCTGCTCCGTGACCAGATATTTGCCGTCCTCGACAGTGCTGCCCTTCGGCTTGATGTCGATGCCGGCATAGTCGTATTGATCGGCCCGCAGCTTGCGGTCGGGCGAGATGGTCAGCATCTCGAGACCGGCGTCGCCGAGCTTGTGGGCGCCAAAGAACGAGCCGTCCGGCCAGCCGAAGACAACCCACGAAATGGTCGGTTGCGACTGCAGCTGCGACAGGAACACGAACTGCCGCTTGCGCGCGTCGCGGGCGTCGAGCACCTTCTCGGTCAACAGCGTCCGCACCGCAGTCATCGACGAGCGCGCTTCGGTCGTGATCGACTGCAGCTCGTCGCCGACCGCGGAGACGATCTGGTCGTTGATGGTGTCGGCGAGCGTCTGGCTCACCCGTTGTGCGGTGCGCCACCACAACAGATGCACGCCGACGGCGCTGACCACGATCGAGGTCAGGACGAGGGCGGAGATGGCGCTGCGGATGCCGATGCGCATCGATGAGGTCCGGATCAGCGGTTGCTTTACCGCATTACGGAACATATCCGGGATTGTTTCACCAGCCCGGGACGCAACGCAGCCCCCGGACACGGGCCTGTGACCATAGTTGAATGCATCTGCGACGAAACTTCTGGATTGTTGGCAGCGTACACGCCAAGACAGGACAGCTATCCTCGAAGGTTCCTTGATGCACGACGTCACGATCCCGGCCGCCTTGATCGCCGGTCTAGTCAGCTTCCTGTCGCCCTGCGTGCTGCCGCTGGTGCCGCCCTATCTGATCTACCTGACCGGTGCGACCATCGAGCAGGTCAACCAGGACGGCGACACCGCGGCCTCCAAGCGCGCGGTGATGATCTCGGCGGTTATGTTCGTGCTCGGCTTCTCGACCGTGTTCGTGGCGCTCGGCGCCAGCGCGTCGATCGTCGGCGGGCTGGTGCGCGCCTGGTCGGCCGAGCTCTCGATCCTGGCCGGCATCGTCATCATCATCATGGGCCTGCACTTCCTCGGCATCACCCGGATCGGCCTGTTGATGCGCGAGGGGCGGCTGACCGCACCCAAGCCGGTCGGGCTGTGGGGCGCCTATGTCATGGGGCTTGCGTTCGCCTTCGGCTGGACGCCCTGCATCGGGCCGATCCTCGCCGCGATCCTCTCGATTGCGGCCGCGGAGGCCACGGTGACCAAGGGCGCCAGCCTGCTCGCGGTGTATTCCGCCGGGCTCGGCATCCCCTTCCTGGTCGCCGCCTTTCTGGTCGAGCAGTTCTCCTCACTGTTCGCGCGGATGAAGCGCCACCTCGACACCGTCGAACGCGTGATGGGCGTGCTGATGGTGATCACCGGCATCGGCTTCCTGACCGGCGCGGTGTCCGGCGTCAGCGTCTGGCTGCTGGAAACCTTCCCGGCGCTGCAAAATATCGGCTAGGGCCCGTAACAAGCCCGCCATGTCAGGCGAAACTCCCACCATGACGCGGCCGTAGCTTTTGGCTCGTGCCGGTTGACGTGCGTTCGCACCGAACGCCGGCGCAGGCTGCGTGGCGGAATATTGGGAGGGTTTCGCATGAACTTCATCGTCAACCTGCTGATTCTGCTCCCGGCGCGGATCGCCTCGCATTTCTCCTGGGCCGGGCCGCTGATCATGCGGATCATCGTCGGCTACACCTTCATGCTGGCCGGCTGGGGCAAGCTCACCAACCTCGCCCAGGTCACCGAGAACTTCGTGGGCTGGGGCATTCCCTTCCCGACCATCCTCACCCCGTTCGTGTCCGGCGTCGAATGCTTCGGCGGCGCGATGCTGATCCTCGGCCTGTTCACCCGCATCCCCGCCGCGATGCTCGCGGTGGTGATGATCGTCGCGATCAGGTCGGCGAAGTGGGGCGACGTCGACTCGCTGGAGACGCTGCTAGGGTTCGAGGAAGCGACCTACTTCGCCGCCTTCATGTGGCTTGCGATTGCGGGTCCCGGCGCCGCGTCGCTGGACCGCCTGCTGGTCAACGCGGCCGAGGGCCAGAAGGCGCCGACCTGAGCGTAACCCGGGAGGCTGGCTCACAATCCCGTGACATGGCGAGCCTCGATGTCCGCAGCCCCGTAGCTCAAACGACCCTCGCCCTCGGGAGCGCGCCATGAGACTTGTCCGCAGCATCGCAGTTCTCATGGCGTTGAGCGCGCAGCCCTCACTTGCGGCGGACGCCCCGGCATGGACCGGCTGGAGCCACGACCTGTTCGCGCGCGCCACGACCGAGCAGCGCTTCGTCATCCTCGACCTCGAGGCGGTGTGGTGCCACTGGTGCCACGTGATGGAGAAGACGACCTACGCCGACCCCAAGGTGCAGGAGCTGCTTGCGGCGAAATATCTCCCGGTCCACGTCGACCAGGACGCCAATCCGGATCTCTCGAGTCGCTACGGCGACTGGGGCTGGCCTGCGACCATCGTGTTCGCACCTGACGGCAGCGAGATCGCCAAGATCAGGGGCTACATCGAGCCGGAGCGGATGCAGGCGCTGCTCAAGGCCATCATCGACGATCCCTCGCCGGGCCCGTCGGTCGGTGAGGCGTTCGAGGTCAAGCCCGCCACATCGGCCTTTCTCGGCAAGGCGCAGCGCACCGAGCTGACCAGGACCTTCGATGAATCCTACGACGACAAGCTCGGCGGCTGGGGCGAGAACCAGAAATATATCGATGCCGACAGCCTCGACCTTGCGATCAGCCGCGCCGAAGCCGGCGACGCGACGGCAACAAAGCGCGCAAGGCAGACGCTCGATGCCGCGGTCGCTCTGATCGATCCGGTGTGGGGCGGCGTGTTCCAGTATTCCGAGGCCGGCTCCTGGAGCCATCCGCATTTCGAGAAGATCATATCGTTCCAGTCGCAATATCTGCGGCAATACAGCCAGGCCTATGCGCGGTGGAAGGAGGCGAAATATCTCGCAGCCGCGCGCGATGTCGAGCGTTACCTGACGGATTTCCTGCTGGGCCCGGACGGCGCCTTCTATGTCAGCCAGGACGCCGACCTCGATCACGACGTCGACGGCCACGCCTATTATGCGCTCGATGATGCCGCGCGCCGCAAGCTGGGCCTGCCTCGCATCGACAAGAGTCTCTATGCGCGCGAGAACGGCTGGGCGATCTCAGGCCTCGTGGCCTATTACGACGCGAGCGCCGATCCCAAGGCGCTTGCGATCGCCGAGCGCGCCGCGAAATGGGTGCTCGCCAATCGCGCGCTGCCGGACGGCGGTTTCCGCCATGGCGACAAGGATCGCGGCGGCCCGTTCCTTGGCGACACCGTCGCGATGGGACAGGCTCTGCTCGATCTCTACGCCGCGACCGGCAATCGCGACTGGCTGACGTCAGCGGTACGAGCCGGCGACTTCGCCGCGACGTTCCGCGATGAGGCCGGCGGCTTCCTCACCTCGAAAACGCCGGAAGGCCAAGCCGGCGTGTTCGCGAGGCCCGCCAAGCTGATCGACGACCAGATCCAGGTCGCGCGCTTCATGAACATGCTCAATCGCTATACCGGCAGCGACGGCACCCGCGAACTGGCGGCGCATGCGATGCGCTATCTCGCTGCTGCTTCGAGCGAGATGCCGCGGCCGATGCCCGGCGTGCTGCTCGCCGATGAGGAGCTGGCCACCGAGCCAACGCATGTCACCATCGTCGGACACAAGGACGACGGCCGCGCGCAACGCCTGCATACGATCGCCCGCGCCCTGCCCGCCCGCTACAAGCGGCTCGAATGGCTCGATCCGCGCGAGGGCAAACTGCCCAATCCGGACGTCGACTATCCGGACCTCGGCGAGCCCGCGGCCTTTGCGTGCAGCAACCGCATCTGCTCGTTCCCGGCGTTCAGCGCCGAGGAATTGCAGGCCAATGTGGCGCAGATGGCGAAGCTGAAGCCGGCGCGCGCCGCGCAAAACTGATTAAAATGCAGACAGTGCGATGCAGCAAACCGATCGGCCTGGCGCAATGAAATACTCTTTGGCCGACGGTGTTTGACATGGAGCGGGCGTCAGACCCGGACCAAACAAAATTTTCTTTTGAAACGCTGTAACCAAATCGCCTGATACCCCGTAGCTGATCTTGGACGAGCACTCAAATCGCGGGAAGCACCGCGCCGCGGACGCCCCTGCGATCTGATTGTTCTCCGAATATCCACCCGTTGTGCGGTCCGGGATCGAACGATCGAAGGATGCTCACGGCGCCATGTTTTTTTGCTTTCAAACAATCACCGAGGAGATCGTCATGAAGTTGAGTTCGAAGTCCGGCGCAACGCTCGCCGTCGCTGCGGCCACCCTGTTCCTCGCCGGCTCCGTGGTTTCGACCACCTCGACGTCCGCGAATGCCGCCGCGGGCAAGTGCATGGCCGGCAATGCCTGCAAGGGCCAGAGCGCTTGCAAGGGCGGCGCCAATTCCTGCAAGGGCCTGAATGCCTGCAAGGGCACCGGCTTCTCGCTGAGCTCCGAAAAGCAGTGCAACGCGATGGGCGGCAAGTTCGTCAAGGGCTGATCGCATCGCCCCAGGAAGGCCCGGCGACGGCGCCGGGCCTTCTCACGCCACGGCGCGGATAAATGATCCCGGCATTGGTAACCAAAGCAGACCACATCCGTAGCTAACTTTGGGTGCAGCCTTCGGCCAACTCACACGGCTTGCGGGCGGCGCACCTTCAACCATCTTGCACAAGGAGACGCCCATGAAGCTTACAACCAAGTCCGGTGCCACCCTCGCCGCCGCTGCAGCGACGCTTTTCCTGGCCGGAGCCGTGGTGTCGACGCAGTCCTACGCTGCGAGCGAAGGCAAATGCGTTGGCGCCAATGCCTGCAAGGGCCAGAGCGCCTGCAAGGGCGGCAACCACGCCTGCAAGGGTCAGAATGCCTGCAAGGGCCAGGGCTTTGCGGAGATGACGAAGGCCGACTGCACCGCGGCGAAGGGCAAGTTCAAGGCCGGGTGAACGGATCGGACCAAGCGGGGCCCGGTGTAGGCCGGGCCTCGTTTCCATGATAGTTCTTTTAAGTTGGGCGCCACGATCCTGGCGCCGGAAGCGCGGAGCCGCCATGAACGTTGCGAGCCGATCACCGGACAAGTCGGTGCTCGCAGAGCGCCCGCTGCAATCGGCCAAGCCGCCGTTCCTCGGCTTCGGCCTCGGCCTGCGTGCCCAGCACTACGACGAGATATTGAACGGCAATCCGCCGATCGACTGGTTCGAGGTGATCAGCGAGAACTACATGCTGCCGGGCGGCCAGCCGCTGCGCATTCTCGACCGGATCTGCACGCGCTATCCCGTGGTGATGCACGGCGTCTCGCTGTCGATCGCCTCCACCGCGCCGCCGAACTTCGACTATCTGCAAGGCCTGAAGGACCTCGCAACGCGCGTGCAGCCGAAATGGGTGTCAGACCATCTGTGCTGGACCGGCGTGCACGGCAAGAACCTGCACGATCTGCTGCCGATCCCCTATACGCAGGAGGCGCTCGATCACGTCGTGAGCCGGGTGCAGCTGGTGCAGGATTTCCTCGGCCGCGCCATCGTGCTCGAGAATGTCTCGACCTATGTGCAGTTCAACAATTCCGAGATGACGGAGTGGGAATTCCTCTCCGAGCTGTCGCGCCGCTCCGGCTGCTGGCTGCTGTTCGACATCAACAATGTCTATGTCAGCGCCTTCAACCACGGCTACGATCCGATGGCCTTCCTCAACGGCATTCCACCGGATCGCGTAGTGCAATTCCACATGGCGGGCCACAGCCATATGGGCACCCACATCATCGACACACACGACCATCCGGTGTGCGAGGATGTCTGGGATCTCTATGTTGCGGCGCTGAAGCGGTTCGGACGCGTCTCGACCATGATCGAGCGCGACGACAACATCCCGCCGCTCGACGAGCTGCTGCGCGAGGTCGACCGCACCCGCGAGATCGCCGAGCAGGTGCTGCCCGTGGGCGCGCCGGCGGCATGAGCGACTTCGCGCGCCAGCAGAGCGAGTTTCAGCACGCCATCCTCAGCGGCGACGACGGCATCCTGACCGAAATCCTCGACAGCCCCAGGGAGACGCGCGCCACGCTGTTCGGCGTCTACCGCCATGCCTACGGCTCGCGGCTGGTCGAGGCGATGCGTAACGACCACGAGCTGCTGCATCGCTTTCTCGGCGACGAGATGTTCGACGAGATGGGCCATGCCTACGTCAAGGCACGGCCGTCCGAGCACCCGAACCTGCGCTGGTTCTCGCAGGGATTGCCGGATTTCCTGAAGGCCACCGCACCGTACAGCAACCATCCGGTGCTCGCCGACCTCGCCGCGCTGGAGAAGGCGTTGAACGACGCCTTCGACGCCGCTGAAGGCGCCGTGCTGGCGCTGGAGGCGATGGCCGGTTTCGCGCCCGAGCAATGGAACGATCTGGTGTTCCAGCCGCATCCGAGCGCTGCGAGGGTCGACCTGTCGACCAATGCGGCTGCGATCTGGATGGCACTGAAGAGCGACGAGACGCCGCCCGACGCGGAGACGCTCGCCGAACCCGCGCGTCTCCTGATCTGGCGTCAGGACACCACGCCGATGTTCCGCGAGCTGCCGACGGAGGAAGCGATGATGTGGGACGAAGCCTCTGATGGCGTTCCGTTCGGCGTGCTCTGCGAGATGCTCGCGACCTACGACGATCCCGACAATGCGGCAGCGCGCGGCGCCGGCTATCTGCATGGCTGGATCACGGCGGGACTTCTAATGGCGGCTTCCATCCGCAAATAGAGGGCCCGCGGCATGACGCGATGAAAAGCATCCCGACATATCGCGTAATCGCCGCCGCGATGCTGGTCGCGGCAATCCTCATCGGCATCGCATCGTGTCACGTCAAGGCGCAGTCCGAGTTCATGCGCGGCGAGGGCATGCCTTACGACGCCTTCGACCGGCTGCCCAAGACCGATCTCGACGTCGCCGGCGCCACCATCCATGTCGGGTTCGCACCCGGCGAGATGGCGCTGCCGAAGGACAAGATATTCGACTGGATCAAGGCGTCCGCCCGCGCGGTCTCGATCTATTACGGCCGGTTTCCCGTCAGCTCGTTGCGGCTCTTGATCGTGCCGGTCGACGGTTCGCGCGTTCGCGGCGGCACCACATGGGGCTATCGCGGCGCCGCGATCCGGCTGCCGATCGGCCGCGACGCGGGCGTGGACGATCTCAACCGCGACTGGGTGATCGTGCACGAGATGGTGCACACCGCCCTGCCCGACCTCGACGACCGCTATGCCTGGCTGTCGGAGGGGCTCGCGGTCTATGTCGAGCCTATCGCGCGGGTGCAGGCCGGCGATCTCGCCGCGCGGGAGATCTGGCTGGCGATGCTGCGCGACATGCCCAAGGGCCTGCCGCAGCCCGGCGACGAGGGTCTCGACAAGACCGACACCTGGGGCCGGAAATACTGGGGCGGCGCGATGTTCTGCCTGTTCGCCGATGTCGAGATCCGCAAGCGCACAGGCAACAAATTCGGCCTGCAGGATGCCATGCGCGGCGTGCTCGCCGCTGGCGGCAATCACGAGAAGGACTGGCCGATCGCGCGGGTGCTCTCGACCGCCGACAGGGTGGTCGGCGTCGACGTGCTGACGCGGCTGCACGGCGAATGGGGATCGAAGCCGGTGACCCCCGATCTCGCCGCGCTGTGGCGCGATCTCGGCGTCAGGCTGCAGGGCGACAGCGTCGAATTCGACGACCGCGCACCGCTGGCCGATATCCGCAAGGCGATCACCGAAGCGCGCGCGCGCTGAAGCGCGCTTTCTTGAGCATGATCTGTTCGGAAAACCGCTTCGCACTTTTCCGGATCATGCTGTAGCAACCCGCTTCGCGGCTGCACACGGCCCAACTGCGCTGGATTTTGCCGGCGCGATGTCGGACTATCGGCGAATCGCCGCAATCCTCACGGGAGACCGATGGCCGACGTTCATCAGACACGCGCCAACTGGCCGATCTTCCGTTCACTCAGCGCGTTCCGGCCGGGTGACTTGCCGGGCGATCTGATCGCCGGGCTGACGCTCGCCGCGATCGCGATCCCCGAGCAAATGGCGACCGCGCGGCTCGGCGGGTTCTCGCCGCAGATCGGCTTCTTCGCCTTCATGGCCGGCTCGCTCGGCTTTGCGATGTTCGGCGCCAACCGCTTCCTGTCCTGCGGCGCCGATTCCACGATCACGCCGATCTTCGCGGCCGGCCTGGCGCTGATGGCGACCGCTGGGACACCCGACTATCAATCGCTGGCGATGGCACTCGCGCTGATGGTCGGCGCGATCATGATCGCGGGCGGCCTGTTCAAGCTCGGCTGGATCGCCAATCTGCTGTCGACGCCGGTGACGGTCGGCTTCCTCGCCGGTATTTCCGTCCACATCCTGGTCTCGCAGCTGCCCGGCGTGCTCGGCCTGACCACGCCGGACGGGCCGACGCTCTACAAGCTCGGGGTCCTCGCCGAGAAGATCGGCCAGACCAATTTCTACACGCTGGCGATCGGCCTTGGCGTGCTGGCGCTGGTTGCCGGATCGGAGAAGATCAGCGCGCGGATTCCGGGCGCGCTGATCGGCCTTGTCGTGGCCACCGTCGCGGTTGTCGCCGGCCATCTCGAAAGCAAGGGCGTCAAGGTGGTCGGCACCGTGCCCGGGTCGCTGCCGACACCATCGTTTCCGGACATCGCGCCGGAGCGATGGATCAAATTGTTGTCGCTGGCGATCCTGATCGCCATTGTCGTCATGGTGCAGACCGCGGCGACGACGCGTTCGTTTCTATCAGATCCGGACAAGCCGGCCGACGTCGACCGCGACTTCCTCGGCGCCGGCGCCGGCAGCCTGCTCGCCGGCCTGTTCGGCGCCTTCCCCGTCAACGCCAGCCCGCCGCGCACCGGCATCGTCTCGGAGACCGGCGGACGCACGCAGCTCGCCGGGATGTTTGCCGCGGCCATCGTGCTCGCGCTGCTGGCGTTCGGCGCGACGCTGCTGCAGCACGTGCCCGACGCGGCGCTCGGCGGCGTGCTGCTGTTTGTCGCGCTGCGCATCATCCGCGTAAATCAGATCGTCACGATCTTCCGCCAGTCGTTCTACGAATTCCTGCTGGTGGTGGCGACGGCCGCCGCGATCATCGTGCTGCCGATCGAGCAAGGCGTCGCGGTCGGCATCGCGCTGTCGCTGCTGCACGGCATCTGGACCACGACGCAGGGCCAGCTGGTGGAGCTCGTCCACGTGCCCGGCACCACGATCTGGTGGCCGACCGGCCCGCACGTCACCGGCGAGCGCAGGCCCGGCATTGCCGTGGTCGGCCTGCAGGCGCCTTTGTCGTTCCTCAACGCGGAAGGTTTTCACAGCGGCGTGCTCAAGACCATCGGCCGCGCGACGCCCAAGCCGCGGTTGCTGGTGATCGAGGCCAGCGGCATGATCGAGATCGACTTCACGGCGGCACAAGCGCTGCGCGACCTGTTTCGCGAGTGCCGCGATGACGGCCTGACCGTGGCTGTGGCGCGGCTCGAATCCTCCCGCGCCCAGGAGGCGTTCGAGCGCTTCGATCTCTACACCGTCCTGCCGAGGGACCACGTCTTCCACAGCGTCGATGAAGCGGTCCGCACGCTGGGCGCGCAGAGCTAAAAATTGGTGAGATCGGGAGCTGCGCAGCCCGGATGAAGCGAAGCGCAATCCGGGATTCTTTCGCGCGTTGATGAACTCTCCCGGATTTCGCTTCGCTCCATCCGGGCTACTGGGACTCGCCTTCAACTCAAGCCTGCTCGCCCTCGAGCGTCGGATGCTCCTTCAGCACCTCTGCCTTGATCGAGCCGGCGTGGATGGCGCGGAACAGCGCCCGCCCGGTCTTGACGTTGTTGGCCTTCATGCAGAGGCAGACGATCTCGCGCACCGCGGAATCCCGCACCAGCTCGTCGGATATCCTCATCGCGGTCTTCATCGCGACCTTGGCGGCACGCTCGTAGCGATCGCGCTCGATCTGCTGCTTCTCCTGCGAGCGTATGTCGGGCGAAGAGATCGCCTCGGCACAGCCGGCCGCATCGCGGCAGATCGCACGGATTCTCTGCGCAGCCTCGATGTCGCCGAGCGGCTGCGCGACGGGGTCGTCCCAAATATCCTTGCGCTTGGCCTTGCTGAACCACGACATCGCAACGTCCTGTGGCCCCGGAATATCCGATTCGTCAGGCCACAGGAACGATCTTGCCGGGATTGAAGATATTCTGCGGATCGAGCGCCTGCTTCAGCGCCCGCATCGCGTCGAGCGCCTCAGGGCCGAGCTCGGCCTTCAGATATTTCTGCTTGCCCTGGCCGATGCCGTGCTCGCCAGTGCAGGTGCCGCCCATGGCCTGCGCCCGTTCGACCAGCCGATGCATGAACTCCTCGCCGCGCGCCATCTCGTCGCTGTTGTTGACGTCGCAGACCAGCGAGCAGTGGAAATTGCCGTCGCCGACATGGCCGACGATCGGCGACAGCAAATTGAGCCGCTTCAGATCGTCCTCGGTCTCGGTGACGCAGTCGGCAAGCCGCGAGATCGGCACGCAGACGTCGGTTGCGACGACGCCGATGCTGTCGCCGGGACGAATCGCCTTCACCGACCAATAGGCATCGTGCCGGGCCTGCCACAGCTTGGTGCGGTCCTCCGGCTTGGTGGTCCAGGTGAACTCGCCGCCGCCGCACTCGGCGGCGATGTCGCGGAAATTCTTCGACTGCTCGGCGACCTCGACCTCGCTGCCGTGGAATTCCAGCAGCAGCAGCGGCGTCTCCGGCAGCGACAGCTTCGAATAATTGTTGCAGGCCTTCACCTGCGCGGCATTGAGCAGCTCGATCCGAGCGACCGGGATGCCGGTCTGGATCGCGAGGATGGTGGCCTGGCACGCGCCGCGCACCGTCTCGAACGAACAGGCGGCGGCCGCGATCGTGTCGGGGATGCCGCGGAGGCGGATGGTCAGTTCGGAGATGATGCCGAGCGTGCCTTCGGCGCCGATGAACAGATGCGTCAGGTCGTAACCGGCCGACGACTTCTTGGCGCGCGTGCCGGTCGTGATGATCTCGCCGTCGCCGCGCACCACCTTCAGCGCCAGCACGTTCTCGCGCATGGTGCCGTAGCGCACCGCGTTGGTGCCGGAGGCGCGGGTCGAGGTCATGCCGCCGAGCGAGGCATCGGCGCCGGGATCGATCGGGAAGAACAGGCCCTGGTCGCGCAGATGCTCGTTCAGCGCCTTCCGCGTCACACCGGGCTGGATCACACAGTCGAGGTCCTCGGCATGCACCGCGAGCACCTTGTTCATGTCGCGCAGGTCGATGCAGACGCCGCCCGCCGGGGCGTTGACCTGCCCCTCCAGCGAGGTTCCGGTGCCGAAGGCGATGACGGGCACCCGATTTGCGGCGCATATCCGCACCACGTCCTGGATGTCGGCGGTTTCCTGCGCCATCACCACAGCATCGGGCGGCTGGGTCGGCAGCCAGGTGGTGGTATGGGCGTGCTGCTCGCGCACGGCCTGCGACGTCACGAGCCGGTTGCCGAACCGCGCCGCCAGCGCGTCGATCGCGCGCTTCAGGGCCTGCGGCTCAGGTCGCGTCACATTGCTCGAAATCGTTGTCGCCACGTCGAATTTCCTCCCGGCTTTAGCCGACCGTGGCAAAGCTTGTATAAGGGGTCAAGAGAGCCTGACTTGAAAAAGTGGACGCCGGAGTCACAGAAAAGTTCATGCTCGAACGCCAACGAACCGGGGATGGATGATGACTTCAGCGACTGCCACGAGCGAGATGCCACTACCGGCCGCCCCGTTCAAATCTTCCGTGATGCAGATCGAGCCGCAATGGATCGATTATAACGGCCACCTCAACATGGCCTACTACAATGTGATGTTCGACCGTGCCATCGACGAGATGTGGCTGCAGCTCGGCATCGGGCCGGCCTACATGAAGGAGCGGCACTGCTCGACCTTCACTGCCGAGTGCCACGTCCGCTATCTGAGAGAGATTCATCTCGGCGATCCCGTACAGGTCTCGGTCTTCCTGCTCGGCGCCGACGAGAAACGGCTGCACACGTTCGAGGAGCTGCGCCACGGCACCGAGGGCTGGCTCTCCGCGACCTCGGAGAACCTCACGCTGCATATCGACATGGAGGCGCGCAAGGTGGCGCCGTTTCCGCCTGATATTCGCGCCCGCACTCAGAAGATCGTGGATAGCTATGCGGGTGTGCCGCGGCCCGAGGGCATCGGCCGCAACGTGGCGATGCCCTCGAAGAAATAGCCAGCCCTTCGCTAGACCCTCGTGCGGCCGCGCGCCAATCCGACCACCGCCGACACCAGGAACAGGATGATGGCGATGAAGAAGATCGCCTTGGCGATTTCGATCGAGGCGCCGGCGATGCCGCCGAAGCCCAAAATGCCCGCGATCAGGGCGACGACCAGGAATGTGACGACCCAACTCAACATGATCAAACCTCTCGCTTCGTTTCCTTGTTCGATTCCTGGCGCGGGCGTTTAGCCGGCGCCGCATTTGTTGAAACAATCCTGCGGGGAAACGCTGGTTCCTGATCGCGAAACCGGGAAATTTTCGCCGATTTCAGGAACCGGGCCGGTTGTGCACTGCTGCCAAAACCGTTCCAGGCGGCAGCGATAAAACCTGTCAAAACGGCCGATCAGGCCCTATATGGCCTTCAATCCCTGTTAAGAAGGCTCCCCTTCACCGTCCCACGGTGCCATCGTGGGGCCGAGACGATTCGCCAATGACCGAGCCGAGCAAACTGCCCCATCACGGCGTTCCCGAGCACCAGCCGGTGGCTGGCGGCATCGCCGCGCGTGCGCGGGCTGCGGCCGGCGCTCCGCAATATCTCAACGGCCTCAATCCGGAGCAGCGTGAGGCGGTCGAGACGCTCGACGGCCCCGTACTGGTGCTCGCCGGCGCCGGCACCGGCAAGACCCGCGTACTGACCACGCGCATCGCGCACATCCTGAGCCAGGGCCGCGCGCGGCCGCAGGAAATCCTGTCGGTGACCTTCACCAACAAGGCGGCGCGCGAGATGAAGCTGCGGCTCGGCCAGATGCTGGGCCAGGCGGTCGAGGGCATGCCGTGGCTCGGCACCTTCCACTCGATCGGCGGCCGTATCCTGCGCATCCATGCCGAGCTGGTGCAGCTCAAATCCAACTTCACGGTGCTCGACGTCGACGACCAGGTGCGGCTGCTGAAGCAGTTGCTGCAAGCCGAGAACATCGACGACAAGCGCTGGCCGGCGCGGATGCTCGCCGGCCTGATCGACAGCTGGAAGAACCGCGGGCTGTCGCCGTCACAGGTGCCGGCGGGCGAAGCCGCCTCGTTCGGCAACGGCAAGGGCGGCAAGATCTACGCGACCTACCAGGAGCGGCTGAAGATCCTCAACGCGGCCGATTTCGGCGATCTCCTGCTCGAAAATATCAGGCTGTTTCGCGAAAATCCTGACGTGCTGCGGCAGTACCAGAACCGCTTCAAGTTCATCCTGGTCGACGAGTACCAAGACACCAACGTAGCGCAGTATCTTTGGCTGCGGCTGCTGTCGCAGGCGCCGTCGCGGCCGGGGCGATCGCTCGCTGATGTCATTCCGGGTGCCGTCAATTCTCCCGTCATTCCGGGGCGCGTCGAAGATGCGAACTCTGGTGCGCAATTGCGCACCGGAGAATCTCGAGGAGAAGAGGACTCATCTCGAGATTCCGGGTCTGCGCCTGCGGCGCATCCCGGAATGACGGAGAATGGTCCGCTCAAGAACATCTGCTGCGTGGGCGACGACGACCAGTCGATCTATGGCTGGCGCGGCGCCGAGGTCGACAACATCCTTCGCTTCGACCACGATTTCCCCGGCGCCAAGGTGATCCGCCTCGAGCGCAATTACCGCTCCACCGGCCACATCCTGGCCGCGGCCTCGCATCTGATCGCGCACAATGAAGGCCGGCTCGGCAAGACGCTGCGCACCGAGGATGTCGACGGCGAGAAGGTCACCGTCACCGGCTCCTGGGATTCGGAAGAGGAAGCGCGCGCGATCGGCGAGGAGCTCGAGGAGTTGCAGCGCTCAGGCGAAAACCTCAACAACGTCGCCATCCTGGTCCGTGCCTCGTTCCAGATGCGCGAGTTCGAAGACCGCTTCGTCACGCTCGGCCTGCCCTACCGCGTGATCGGCGGCCCCAGATTCTACGAGCGCGCCGAAATCCGCGATGCGCTGGCATACTTGCGCACCATCAACTCGCCGGCCGACGATCTCGCCTTCGAGCGCATCGTCAACGTGCCCAAACGGGGGCTCGGCGATGCCACCGTACAGCTGCTGCACGACCATGCCCGCAAGCGCCGCATCCCGCTGTTCGAGGCGGCGCGTGCGGTGGTCGAGACCGACGAGCTGAAGCCGAAGGCGCGCGGCTCTTTGCGCGATCTCGTCATGCAGTTCGACCGCTGGCGCGCCCAGCGCGAGGTCACCTCGCATACCGAGCTCGCCGAGATCGTGCTCGACGAGAGCGGCTATACCGAGATGTGGCAGAAGGACCGCTCGGCGGACGCCGCGGGTCGGCTGGATAACCTCAAGGAGCTGGTGCGTTCGATGGAGGAATTCGAGAACCTGCAAGGGTTTCTCGAACATATCTCGCTGGTGATGGACCGCGACGGCGAGGCCGGCGACGAGGCCGTGTCGCTGATGACGCTGCATTCGGCCAAGGGGCTGGAGTTCGACAACGTGTTCCTGCCGGGCTGGGAGGAAGGCCTGTTCCCGAGCCAGCGCACGCTGGACGAACAGGGCCGCGCCGGGCTCGAGGAGGAGCGCCGCCTCGCCCATGTCGGGCTGACCCGCGCCCGCCGCCGCGCCAAAATCTATTTCGCGACCAACCGCCGCATCCATGGCACCTGGTCGACCACGATCCCGTCGCGCTTCCTCGACGAGCTGCCGGCGCACAATGTCGAGATCACCGAATCGAAGGGCGGATCGGGCTGGGGTGGCAGCGGCGGCTATGGCGCCTCGCGCTTCGACAACCTCGAATCATTCGGCTCGAGCTATTCGACCCCGGGCTGGCAGCGTGCCCAGGCCAACCGCAATCGCGGCGGCGGGGGGCGCAGCGGCGGAGGCGGCTTCGAGGAGCGGCAGTCCTCCTTTTCGTCCGACAGCTTCAGCCGCACCAAGCGCGGCCCCATGGTGATCGAGGGCGAGCTGGTGGCCAAATCCACCGGCGCGGTGTCGGAATTTTCACTGGATGACCGGGTGTTTCACCAGAAATTCGGCTACGGCCATGTGGTGAAAGTCGACGGCAACAAGCTGACCATCGCCTTCGAAAAGGCCGGCGAGAAGAAGGTCGTCGACAGCTTTGTGGAACGGGCGTGAGATAGCGGCCTTCCTTGCCGACCTTCCTTGGCGGCCTTCTCTGTTCGTAGCCCTTGACCATCGCTGATTTCACGGGTTGAGATGGCCGCATGGTCCGGGGTGGGTTTTTCCTTTTTGTCATTGCGCTCACTGCGCCGTCGCTGGCGGTCGCGGAGACGATCAGCTTTGGCGATTCCGCAGCGCAGCTCGCCAAGGCCTGCGGCGCAGACATCACCGCCAATTGCCGCGGCGTCAATCTCGACTCCACCCGCCTCAAGGAGTGCCTGTCGCGCAACCGCGACGTGATCTCGCCGCAGTGCAAGGAGAGCTATTTCTCCACCCTCGATGCGATCCAGAAGCGGATCGCGGCGCGCGTGACCGTTGCCAACGTATGCACCCGCGAGATCGTCAAGGTCTGCGGCGGCTCGACCAAGGAGACCAGCAAATCGGTGCCCTGCCTCGTCGGCGCCAAGGGCCTCAGCCGCAATTGCGCCCAGGCGATCAATGACGCGGGGTATCAATGATGCGCCTGAAGACGCGAGGCTTGCGCGAACTTGACCTTTTGGCCGTGCTCGGCACGCTGGTCTTGCTGGCGATGTCGCTCGCCCCTGCACAGGCGCAGACCGCCATCACGCGCGACGACGTCATCGCCAAGCTCAATCACTACGAGACGGACGCAACGATCGACGTCCCCGCATTGCGCCAGCAAGTGCTCGAACGATCGCGGTCGCGATCGAAGAACGAGCCTCCGCCGCAAAAGCGGCCGCCGATCGCCCCCGACCTGACCAACCTGCCGACATTCAATGCCGACATCCAGTTCGATGTCGACACGCCGATCGTGCTGCCCGACTCCTACCAGTCCGTCGGGCGCATTGCCGATGCGCTGACGCACGCTTCGCTGTTGCCGTATACGTTCCTGATCGTCGGTCACATCGAATCGACCGGACGGCGCGAGAACAACGTGCTGCTGAGCCAGCGGCGCGCCGACGCGATCCGCGACATCCTGGTCAACACCTTCAAGATCACGGCGAAGCGCCTGCAATCCGTCGGACTTGGCGAAGAGCAATTGCTCGACCCCGCTCGCCCCAACGCGCCGGTCAACAACCAGGTGCAGATCATGCTGGTCGGCAAGGTCGCCGATACCGCGCCGCCCGCGCACCCCGCCCCGGCGGCGGCCGCCAAGAAGCCGGCGAAACCGGCGAAGCGGCACTGATTGGATTGAATAGCACGGGCATCGGAACTGCGTCCCCTCTCGCCCATATGCGATGGCCCCGGAGCGAAGGGCGCCTCCACGACTTCGGAATACTAGAAGAGTACCGCTGATTTGCCCGACTGGTCAAATTGCAATGTCCGCCGCCAGCCGCCGGCTCCTTTGCATGGGGTTGTTTTCGATATTTTGGCCGTGCGCCCCTAAGGCGGCAGGCCATCAGCCTCGTTCGATAGGCCACGATACGTGGACACGTCAGTTGCAGAAGCCGCAAGCGCCGTATGCGATGGCCCTGCCCGCAAGCGGGAGCGGTGAATGCCGCAGAATAATTTTCTCCCTCGCCGACCGATTGCAGAACGGACCGTGCGTTCCTATCTGGGCTGAACCCGCATCACGCCCGCCCCGGCTCCAATCCGCGCGCGCCCTTCCCTCACGCTTCCGATCCTCCATGTCGCCGATCATCTCCGTATCCAATCTTTCAAAGACCTATGGCTCCGGTTTCAAGGCGCTGAAGGGCATCAATCTCGATATCGTCAAGGGCGAGATCTTCGCGCTGCTCGGACCGAACGGCGCCGGCAAGACCACGCTGATCAGCATCATCTGCGGCATCGCCAATCCGAGCGAGGGCCGTGTTTCGATCGGCGGACACGACATCATCGCCGACTATCGCGCGGCGCGGTCGATGATCGGGCTGGTTCCGCAGGAACTGCACACCGATGCCTTCGAGACGGTCTGGGCGACGGTCAGCTTCAGCCGCGGCCTGTTCGGCAAGCCGAAGAACCCTGATCATATCGAGAAGGTGCTGAAGGACCTGTCGCTGTGGGACAAGAAGGACAGCAAGATCATCACGCTGTCCGGCGGCATGAAGCGCCGTGTGATGATCGCCAAGGCGCTGTCGCACGAGCCGCAGATCCTGTTCCTCGACGAGCCCACCGCCGGCGTCGACGTCGAGTTGCGCAAGGGGATGTGGGAAGTGGTCCGCACGCTGCAGGCGGCCGGCGTCACCATCATCCTGACCACGCACTACATCGAAGAAGCGGAGGAGATGGCCGACCGCATCGGCGTCATCAACAAGGGCGAGATCATCCTGATCGAGGACAAGGCGACCTTGATGCAGAAGCTCGGCAAGAAGCAGCTGACGCTGCAGCTGCAGAGCAAGCTCGACGCCGTTCCGCAGGCGCTCGCCGCCTACAGCCTCGAACTCTCCGACGACGGCCACGCGGTGACCTACGACTACGACACCAAGGGCGATCGCACCGGCATCACCAGCCTGCTCAACGATCTGCGCAATGCCGGCGTCCGGATCTCCGATCTCGATACCAGGCAGAGCTCCCTCGAAGACATTTTCGTCAGCCTCGTGAGGGCGCCATGAACTACCGCGCAATCCGGGCGATCTATCTGTTCGAAATGGCGCGCACCTGGCGCACGTTGCTGCAGAGCATCGTCTCGCCGGTGGTTTCGACCTCGCTGTATTTCGTGGTGTTCGGCGCCGCGATCGGCTCGCGCATCACCGAGGTCGAGGGCGTCAGCTACGGCACCTTCATCGTGCCGGGGCTCGTGATGCTGTCGGTGCTGACCCAGAGCATCTCGAACGCCTCGTTCGGCATCTACTTCCCGAAATTCGCCGGCACGATCTACGAGATCCTGTCGGCGCCGATCTCCTATCTCGAGATAGTCATCGGCTATGTCGGCGCGGCCGCCACCAAGTCGATCATCCTCGGCCTGATCATCCTGGCCACCGCCGGACTTTTCGTACCTCTGCACATCCAGCATCCGGTCTGGATGCTGACCTTCCTGGTGCTGACGGCCGTCACCTTCAGCCTGTTCGGCTTCATCATCGGCATCTGGGCCGACGGCTTCGAGAAGCTGCAGATGATCCCGATGCTGGTGGTGACGCCGCTCACCTTCCTCGGCGGCAGCTTCTACTCGGTGAACATGCTGCCGTCGGCCTGGCGCACCCTCACGCTGTTCAATCCGGTGGTCTATCTGATCTCCGGCTTCCGCTGGAGCTTCTACGAGATCGCCGATGTCAGCGTCGGGCTCAGCCTCGGTATGACTGCGGGCTTCCTGATCGCCTGCATGGTGATCGTCGCCTGGATCTTCAGGACCGGCTACCGGCTGAAGAACTGACGTCTGTAGCCCGGATGAAGCGCAGCGAAATCCGGGACCTTTATCGCCAAGCCTGCAGAACCCGGATTTCGCTGCGCTCCATCCGGGCTACGCACCTCCCAATCAGTAGCAATGGAAATGGCCGTGGCGGTAGTAGCCGCGGCAGCGGTGGCCACGGCGGTAGCCGCGATCCGGGATACCGAACACGCCCTTGACCGCGCCCATGGCGCCGCCGACGCCAGCACCGACGGCTCCGCCGACCACGCCGCCTATCGGACCGGCGGCCCGGTTGCCCTCATAGGCACCTTCATGCGCCCCGCGGACGATGCCCTGGGCATGGCCGGCTTGGGGGACAGTCATCAGGGCCAAAGCGAGAGCTGCGGCCGCAAGCAGGAGCCGCGCGGAGAGGCCGGCTGGGACGACGGCCGCGGTCTTAACCTTGGTGTTGTTCATCTTGATTCCTTGATGCGCGGCACGAATGCGCCGCCGGGGCGGGATGGTGAAACGCCCATGCGGCCAAATGGTTGCGTAGCGGTGACCAACTGGGGCCATTGTCGCGGCCTTGCTCGCGAAAATGTCAGTCCGCCGCGACAGGCCAGCCCGGCTTCGGCCTTGTTTGCGCCGCGTGCGGGATTAACGATGCACCAGGTCCGCCACTGGAACCAAATTTCGATTCCGGGCATATTGTTTGCCGGGGACGGAGAGCCACGGCTTTGTAATCAGGCCTGGAGGCCAAAGATAAAATGCGTTCGTTCCTTATTGCGTTCACTTCCGTGATGCTGTTCACGGCCGGCGCCGCGCAGGCCAAGGTCGATATCACCATTGACAAGGACAACCAGCAGATGACCGTCGCGGTCGACGGCGTCGCGCGCTATCACTGGCCGGTCTCGAGCGGCATCCCCTCGCGCGAAACGCCGAACGGCACTTTCCGCGCCTTCCGCATGGAAGAGGATCACTACTCCAAGGAATTCGACGACGCGCCGATGCCGCACTCGATCTTCTTCACCAAGATCGGACACGCGATCCACGGCACCGACTCGGTCAACCGCCTCGGCACACCGGCCTCGCATGGCTGCGTGCGGCTGTCGCGCGACAACGCATCGACGCTCTACGCCCTGGTCCAGAAGGAAGGCGTGCTCAACACCACCGTGACGCTGACCGGCTCGGCGCAGGTCGCGCTGGCGCGCAATCCGCGCGGGCGCAACGGTACCGCGGTCGCCCGCCGCGCGCCGCAGCAGGACGAGCAGTATGGTACCGCCGCCGCCGGCGACCCGGTCGTCCTGACACCGCAGCCGCGCGAATATCCGGCGCAGGCCCGCGCCGATGACGGCTACATCTATCCGGCCGACGGCAGCTCGACTGCGCAGCGCTACCCGGCGCCGCCTTCAAGCCGTCGCGTCTACGACGCGCAGGCCTATGGCCAGCAGCAATACTACGGCAATCAGGGCTACGCGGTGGCGCCGCAAGGCACCTATCAGCCGCGGCCGTACTACCAGCAGCAGCGCAGCTTCTACGGCAACAACTATCAGGACTGAGACGCAGTTTCTCCTGATCCACTGACGGCGCCGCAGCCGCCGCGCCGTCAGTTCACGCTCCCCTCACCCGCTTGTGACCGTCGCAAAAGGCCCGCGTCGTCGTGCGCCGTGGCCCGTCGTCGCGCCGTCATCTGATTGTAAAATTAGCCCGATATTCGGCGGCAAGAGCGCCCGCCCGGCCCCTGGAGGCCGATTCACGCGGAATGCCCCATGAAACCAGGGCGAGAAGCGCGGGTCGCGTAGGCAATATCAGAGGTCGACATGAAACGGGGCATCATTGTCCTTTGCCTGTGCATCGTGGCGATGGCCGGCTATTTCACGACGGACAGATGGGCCATCCGTCACACGACGCTGACGTTCCACGACGTTCTGCGCGACGATCGCGACGTCACGGTCGAGGTCGCCGTGCGGCGCGACCGGCAAATGCAGGCGATGGCTGAGATGATCGAGCTGCCGGTCGCGATCCTGAGCCACGGCAACACCGTCAGGAACACCGAGTACTCGTTCCTCACCAATGTGTTCGCGTCACGCGGCTATCTCGTGGTCAGCATCCAGCACGATCTCGACAGCGATGCGCCGATGGTGACCAAGGTCGGCGAGGAATATGTCGGCCGCCGCATGCAATATAATCGCGGCGTCTTCAACATCATGTATGCGATCGACGAGCTGAAGAAGCTCTATCCGAACGCTAACTATCGCGCGCTGACGCTGATCGGCCACTCCAACGGCGGCGACATCTCGATGTTCTTCGCCAGGCAGCATCCCGACCTGGTCAAGAAGGTCGTGACGCTGGACAATCTGCGCGTCCCATTCATCACCGACAGCAAGATCAAGATCCTGTCGTTCCGCTCCAGGGATCCGGTGTTCAAGGCCGATCCGGGCGTCGTGCCTGACGACGAGACCTGCGCGAGACTCGGCATCAAGGTGGTCAGAACCGAATTCCAGCACAACGACCTCAGCGACCGCGGCCCTGACAGCGCGAAATCGTCGATCCAGGCCGGCGTGGAGCAATTCCTCGACGAGGACGGCGGCGAGAGCGCGCCGACGATGCCACTGCTTGCGGCTTCGACACCCGCCTCCGCGACGACAGCACCGGAGAAGAAATAGCCATCGCGGTGACGTCGACTGGCGCTCTCCGATGCCGCCGGGCAGTGCTTACGCACGCGCGCTGCGGTGGGCCCTGGCAACGAGCCAGATCGCCGAAAGCAGGAAATAGAACGCGCCGAATCCCGCATAGGGAGCAACGTCCAGAATCGTCGGCGCGACGGTGCCGATCGATCGGCTGATCATGTAGCCGCCGGCCAGTACCGACTGCGCACCACTGAGGATCATCGCCCATTGCGCCCCAACATGACGCCAGCGCCTGACGCCGGTGGACAATTGCAGCATACCCGCAAGGATCGCCCAAACCCCGAACACCGCCAGAACCGCATAGGTGTTGCGGCCGCTCGCCACGATCACGGCGAGCGTCGTGATGGCACTGACCACGACATTCAATGCCTGGGACGGGTTGGCCTTCAGCCCGCCGTTGACGCGCCCGTCCGCCAGATTGGCGATGGCGTCCCATGCCGGGTAGATCACGAGCAGGAATGCGGCAGGGCCCGCTTGCCCACTGAAAAGAACGGCGGCGGCGACCCAGGCGATCGAGAAGAGAGCGCGCCCGAAATAGTAGGATTGCAGCCAGCTGGATTGGGCCGAAAGTCGGCTTTGCATTGATTGACTCCCATGTTTACCTACCTACTAGTAGGTATGTAAACGTCCCAGGTCAATCGGGCACAGGGACACCTTCTTGTGTCGAACAGGTGCGCCACCCCCCTTGACAACTTACCTATCGGAAGGTAGGCGCCGGCATGAACCCAATGATTTCGACTTCAGAGCGGATTCTCGACGTCGCGCAGTCTCTCATCGTGGCGGGCGGCTATAACGGGTTCAGCTATGCCGACATCTCGGATGCGATCGGCATCAGGAAGGCGAGCATCCACCATCACTTCCCGACCAAGGCCGAGCTGGTTTCGGCGCTGGTCGATCGCTACCGGCAGCAGACCGAGCTGGGGCTGAAGTCCCTGCTGGAGCAGTCCGCCAGCCCGGCCGACCAACTGCAGTCCTATGTGAGCTTCTGGCAGGCGTGCATTCGAGATGCCACGCTGCCGTTCTGCGTCTGCGCGATGCTTGCCGGCGAGATGCCGATGTTGCCGGACGAGGTCGCATCGCGCGTCCGCGCCCATTTCCATCATCTTGCGCGATGGCTTACGTCGGTGCTGCAGGCTGGCGCAGAGCAGCGCCTGTTCCGGCTGGACAAGCAGCCGGAACAGGAAGCTCAAATGCTGATGGCGTCGGTTCATGGCGCGATGCTCTCTGCGCGGGCGTTCGACGACCCCGAACTGTTCGCCGCGATCGTCAGCTCAGGGATCGCGAAGCTGCTGGTAGCGGAGCGCTAGAACGTTTTCGAGCGAAGTGGCCACCGGTTCGCGTGAAGAAAACGCGTCAAACAAAAATCTAGAGCTTCGGTTCTGATTCAATCAGAACCGAAATGCTCTAGAGCAAGACCGCTAGAGCCTACTGCTCGCCGTCGCGCAGGCGCCGGTAGACCGCGCCCAGCACGTTCGAATAGTCGTCGGTCCAGACCCGCTGCTTCTCGTTGGCGTCGGTCTCGGTCCAGACGTCAGATGACGCGAGCTTGCCGACATCGGCGTCCTCGCGCGCGGAGACCACGACCGAGGTCGAGAAGATGTACTCATTGTCGCGCCCGGAATCCTCGCTATAGACCCAGCTCTTCATGTCGTTGGCATCGGCGATGCCGACCACGACGCTGGCAAGTTCGAGATGCCGGTTGGAGACGTGCATCACGACCGCGCCCTGCGGCGCCAGCTTCTCCTTGTAGATCGCCATCGCCTCTTCGGTCGCGAGATGGATCGGGATCGCGTCCGACGAATAGGCGTCGACGATGATGAGATCGTAGACGCCGTCCGGCTCCTTGGCGAAGGTCAGCCGCGCGTCGCCGATCACAGGCTTCAGGTTCGGCTCGCAGCTCTGGATGTAGGTGAAGTATTTCGGGTCGCGCGCGGTATCGACCATCGACTGGTCGATCTCGAAGAATCGCCAGTCCTCGCCGGGGGCCGATGCACAAGTCAGCGTCCCCGAGCCGAGCCCGATGACAGCCACTTTCAGCGGCGCACCCTTGCGCTCGCGCATTGCGGTGATGGCCTGCCCGATGCCGCCGTCCTTGTGATAGTAGCTGATCGGCTCCGGCTTTCCGCTGACCGGCGTGCCGTCGTCGTTCTTGAACTTCTCGGCGCCATGGATCGTGGTGCCGTGCATCAGCACGTGATACTGCCCGTTCGGCGTCACCACGATCTTGTGCACGCCGAAGAAGCTGCGCACGGTTTCGACGCGGCCGTCGTCGGATGGATAGGCGCGCAGCACCACCAGCGCGACCACGACGGTGGCGAATATCTTCCAGCGATTGGCATTCAGTGCGAGCGCGAGCAGCGCCGAGAGCACGCCGACCGCGCCGATCACCCACACCCGGTGGTCGTCAAACCAGTTGAAGATGTCGCCGGCCGAATAGCTCGGCGCGATCAGCGCCACCGCCAGCACCGCAAGGAACGGCCAGTACCAGGCGCTCCAGCGCGGCAGCCGCTCCGCGCCGCCGGGCGGACGGCACAGCGCCGCGAGCGCCAGCAGGATCGGATATTCGGCGATCCATGAGAAGGTGAACGGCGCGATCAGCCCCGCGAACAGGCCGCCGACCATGCCGCCGAACGACAGCGCGACATAGAAGCCGGTAAGATATTTCGCCGCCGGGCGGGTGCGCGCGAGCTCGCCATGGCAGGCCATCGCGATGATGAAGAAGCAGAGCTGATGGCCGCCGAGCGTGAGGAGCAGGTTCTGCTCGCCGCCGACCGCGAGCAGGATCACGACGCCGGCAATCGCCAGCGGCTGCGCCAGCAGCATCCATTTGTGCGGCAGCAGCGGCCGCGACTGGAACACCAGCACCCAGGTCAACAGATACAGCGACAGCGGCAGCACCCAGAGCAAGGGAGCGGCCGCGACGTCGGTCGAGATATGCGCCGTCACTGCGATCAGCAGGCCGGACGGCACGGCAGCCAGGAAGATCCAGCGTGCCCGCCGCGACCAGGACGGCGCCGGTGCTTTCGCGTCGTCAACCTGCCCGTCGAGCGCGGCGGCATAGGCCGGCGAGCGCAACAGCAGCACGCCGCAGCTTGCGATCAGAACGATCAGCAGCCCATAGCCGCCGGTCCAGATCAGGTTCTGGGTGCGCAAGGTGAACATCGGCTCGAGCAGCACCGGATAGGACAGCAGCGCCAGGAAGCTGCCGATGTTCGAGGACGCATAAAGAAAATACGGGTCGGGGCCGTTGGGATGGCCGGTGCGCACGAACCAGGCCTGCAGCAGCGGATTGTTGGCGGCGAGCGCGAAGAACGGCAGGCCGATCGACACCGCGAACAGGCCGAGCAGCCAGACCGCGTAGCCCGAGGTCGGCGGCTCGCCCCAGCCGCTTTTGATCGTCAGCGGCAATGTCAGCAGCGCGATGACGAGGAGCACGAGATGCACCACGATGGGCACCACGCGGCCGTTCAGCTTCATCAGCAGATGTGCGTAAGCGTAACCGCCGAGCAGCAGCGACTGGAAAAACACCATCGCCACCGACCACACCGCCGGCGAGCCGCCGAGCCGCGGCAGCACCATCTTGGTGAACAGCGGCTGCACCGAGAACAGCAACAGCGCGCTGACGAAGATCGCTGCGGTGTAGACAACCAGCACCAGCCGGTTTCGCGAGGCGGACGGCTCAGACGACATGAATACTCCCGGTCACGATCCGGCAGATCAACACCGGGCAGATGCATTGCATTGAATCATAGCGCCACGCAGCGGGCAACACGGCCACCGATGCCAATCGCTTGAGCGGCTCAGCCGGTCAGGACATCATCGGTCGAACCTACCGCGCCGGTAAGCGGCGCAGCTTCGTCCATCTGCGGCCGGAACGGCGTTCGTCCCATCCAGGGCTGCATTTCCAGATGTTGCAGCCAATCCTTGACCGACGGGATCCAGCCGAGATCGTCCTTGACGTGCTGCTCGCCGACCGTCCGCACCGGCACCTGCTTGCCGGCGCTGTTGGTCAGCGTCGCACCGAAGATCTTCTCGCAGAGGAAGATGCCTTCGCTGTGATGACGCAGCGCGCGGTGCCGCACGTCGGCGAGATGCGCCTTGCTCTCGTCGAACCAGTCGTGGATCGGCAGGTAGTCCTCGGGAACACCGCCGAACAGGCGCGCCGAGCGCACCGCATGATGATAGGGATGCGCCATCGCGGGCTACCTCGTGATCTCTGCGTTGCGGGTCACCGGATCGGCGGCGGGGTCGTCGGTCACGGTGCCGGCGTCGAGATCGACCGTGAACGCGCCGTACAGGACATGCTCGCCGGTGCCATAGCCGCTGCCGAGCAGCATGGTCGCAAACTCCGTGCACAGCCAGTCGTGAACAAAGGAGTCGATCTGGTTGTGCTCGCTCCTGCCGTCGTACCGGCGCGTCACCCCGCGCGCGACCAGTCGGTCGAGCAGCTTGCGCGCGACGAGTTGATCGACCAGTGCAGCGGTGTCGATGCGCGTGCCGTCGTGAAGCGTGGCACTCTCGAGCCAGGTGAATCCCTCGTCATTGCCTCCGTCATAGCGACAGTAGAGCTGCCGCACGCCGAGATCGGTGAGCACCGGAACGACCGCGGCGAGCAAACGCTGCCGGACAAAGACGGCCTGCGTGGCGCGTGCGGCATGCCAGGCCGCCGTCGCCTGCGGGCTTGGCGCAGCCGGAGTCCTGCGGCCACGCAGGCGATCCCACAGGCTTGGTCGCGAAACCGGCACCTTGTCCGGCGGCGGTTCGGGCGGGACGTCCAGAGAAAAATGCACGGGGTCGTGTTGCCCGCCATATTCCGGCGCCGGCAGATAGACGAACTGGTCGGCACGCGGCGGCGGCAGATCGGAATCGTCGTCGGGCCACTCGATTTGAGTTTGATCAAAAACAAACGGCATTTGCACTCCACGGTTTGGCAAGACTGAACGAACGAGGCGCCCTGCCTGCCCCGCCGGGGGCTCACGGCCCCACAATCGCGGTCGAATTATCGTATCCGGATCGGTACGATTTTGTGACTCGCCGGATGCAAGGGCATCGCGGACGGTGGCCGGATGAGATCATCCGGCCTATAGAAGCACCATGTCCAATCATGAAGTTGACGTCGTCATCATCGGTGCGGGGCACAACGGCCTCACCTGCGCGGCCTATCTCGCGATGGCCGGGCTCAAGGTCAGGGTCGTCGAGCGCCGCAAGGTGGTCGGCGGCGCCGCCGTCACCGAAGAGTTTTGTTCGGGCTTCCGCAATTCGGTCGCCGCTTACACGGTGAGCCTGCTCAACCCGCAAATCATCTCCGACCTGAAACTTGCCGAGCACGGCCTCAAGATCGTCGAACGCCGCGCGCAGAACTTCCTCCCCGCACCCGACGGCAGTTACCTGCTGACCGGCGAAGGCCGCACCCAGCAGTCGGTCGAGCGACTGAGCCAGCGGGATGCGGCAACGATCGGCGTGTTCTCGGGGGAACTCGAAGCGATCGCCGATGTGCTGCGCCAATTCGTGCTGCGCGCGCCGCCGAACCTGGTCGAAGGCTTCGGCCTCGGCGCCATGAGTGAAGCCTTCAACGCGCTTGGCACCGCCAACATCCTGCGCCGGCTGTCGCTCGAGCAGCAGCGCAATCTGCTCGACCTGTTCACACGCTCGGCCGGCGAGATGCTCGACGAGCGTTTCGAGAACGACCTCGTCAAGGCGCTGTTCGGCTTCGACGCCATCGTCGGCAATTATGCCAGCCCCTACGCGGCCGGCTCGGCCTATGTGATGCTGCACCATGCGTTTGGCGAGGTGAACGGCAAGAAGGGCGTCTGGGGCCACGCGATCGGCGGCATGGGCGCGATCACCCAGGCGATGGCGCGTGCCGCGCGCGGCCATGGTGTCGAGATCGAAACCGATGCGCCTGTCCGCGAGGTGATCGTCGAGAAGGATCGCGCCACCGGCGTCATGCTCGACAATGGCGAGACGATCAGCGCCAAATATGTCGTCTCCAACGTCAACCCGAAGCTGCTCTACACGCGCCTGGTGCCGGAAGGCGCACTGGCAAGCGAATTCCGCACGCGCATCGGGCGATGGCAGAACGGCTCCGGCACATTCAGGATGAATGTGGCGCTTGATACCCTGCCCTCGTTCACGGCGTTGCCCGGCCCGGGCGATCACCTCACTGCGGGCATCATTATCGCGCCTGGTCTCGGCTACATGGATCGCGCCTGGCGCGACGCGCGTGAATTTGGCTGGAGCCGCGCGCCGGTCGTCGAGGTGCTGATCCCCTCGACGCTCGACGACAGTTTGAGCCCGCCGGGTCAGCATGTCGCGAGCCTGTTCTGCCAGCACGTCGCGCCGCAATTGCCCGACGGTAAATCATGGGACGACCATCGCGAGGAAGTCGCCGACCTGATGATCGCAACCGTCGACACGTATGCCCCCGGTTTCGCGGGCAGTGTGGTCGGCCGCCAGATCCTGTCGCCGCTGGACCTCGAGCGGCAGTTCGGCCTGCTCGGCGGCGACATCTTCCACGGCGCGCTGACACTGAACCAGCTGTTCTCGGCGCGTCCCATGCTCGGCCATGCCGATTACCGCGGACCGCTGCGCGGTCTCTACCATTGCGGTTCCGGCGCCCATCCCGGCGGCGGGGTCACCGGCGCCCCCGGCCACAACGCCGCGCGGGCCGTCCTCGCCGACCATCGCGCGCTGTTCGCATAGAGCAGAGGGCGCATCGCGGGCCGCGGTCGGCGCCGGGCCAAGTTGTGGACAGGTCTGTTGAGAAGCTGTGGGTCGACCGTAGCCAGAGGTGGTGTGCCTTGGCGGGACAATCGGTGAGTATCCCGGTTGACTGCCGGTGGAACGGAAGCCGACAACCCCGGGGATAATGCGCTCGACGTCCTGTGGACAGGCTGCGTGAGGCTCTGTGGACAACCCGTCAAAAAGAAAACACCGGGCCTCGTTGCCCGGTGCTTGCTCGAGAACGCCGTCTGCGAAATTACTTGAGCGAGCTCGCGACCGTGCTGAACGTCCCGCTCAAGTTCGTGCCGACGCCATTCACCGCAGCGATGATGGCGATGGCGATGCCGGTCGCAATCAGTCCGTATTCGATGGCGGTCGCGCCGGATTCATTCTGTAAAAACCTAACGAAAAGAGTTCTCATTGCAGCCCTGCCCTGGGTTGTGATGCCTTGGAACGAAGGGTGTTCCCTAGTTCCACCTCCGTAGTAGTACGGCGGTATCTAAGGTTGTCTGAATCGGGAACCTATCAATTCTCGCGATATTCGATTGAATACGGCTTGAAACTTTAACAAAAACCGCGCTACCGGCCTCCGATGACCCCGTCCACACACCGCGCCAGCATCACCTTTCCAGACGAACCGACCGCAAAGCGCGTGGTCGACGCGCTCTCCGAGATGTATTTCGAGGATCAGGCGGCGTTTGCGGCCTTCGAGCGGCCGGATGGCCGCTGGGATGTCACCGTCCATTTTGCCGAGCCGCCGGACCAAACCTTGTTGCGCGAGCTGGTCGGACAGACTGTGCGGCCCGATGTCGCATCGACTTTGGTATTTGACACCGTCGAGGCAAAGGACTGGGTCAAGGCCAGCTTGGAAGATCTGGTCCCGGTCGCGGCCGGCCGGTTCATCGTCCATGGCCAACATGACCGGCACAGGATACCACCGAACAAGCTCGGGATCGAGATCGAGGCGGCGCTCGCCTTCGGCACCGGCCATCACGGCACCACGCGCGGCTGCCTGCTGCTGCTCGATCACGTGCTGAAGGCCTATCAGCCCCGCCGGGTGCTCGATCTCGGCGCCGGGACCGGCGTGCTGGGAATTGCCGCCGCCAAGGCGCAGCATCGCAAGGTGCTGGCGAGCGACATCGACCCGCCGTCGGTCAAGGTCGCCGCCGAGAATGCCCGGCTGAACGGGGCAGGACATCTGGTCGATGTGATCCGTGCCACCGGCTTTGCATCGCCGCGGTTTGCCGAGGACGGGCCGTTCGATCTGGTGCTCGCCAACATCCTCGCCAATCCGCTGCGCCAGCTGGCGGGGCCGATGGCCCGGCACCTCGCATCGTCGGCGCAGGTCATCCTCTCGGGCCTGCTGACGCATCAGGCGCCGGCGGTCGTTGCTGCTTATCGCGCCCGCGGGCTGGTGCCGCTGCGGCATCTGAAGATCGAGGGCTGGAGCAGCCTGCTGCTGCGCTCGGTCAGGTGAAATGGCCGCGACCGGCAGACAGTGCGGCGACTGCACGCTCTGCTGCAAGGTGATGGCGATCGAGCAGCTGGCGAAGCCGGCCAACGCATGGTGTGCCCATTGCAAGCCAGGGCGCGGCTGCCGGATCTATCCAAGCCGGCCGGCAGAGTGCCGCGCGTTCAGCTGCGTCTGGCTGGTCAATGAGCTGCTGGACGAGCACTGGAAGCCCTCCCGATCGAAGCTCGTCCTGACCACGTCGGACGACGGGCTCGAGGTCAGATGCGATCCGGGCTTTCCGGATGCCTGGCGCAGGGAGCCGTTTCGCAACGAGCTAAGGGAATGGGCGATATCCGGCGAGCCGCTCGACATGACCGTCGTCGTGATCGCCGGTCAGCGCGTGACGTTGCTGACGCCGGAGCGCGAATTCGATCTGGGTGTCGTCGGCCCCGATGAGCGGATCGTGCGTGAACTCGAGGGCACCAGGGTCGTCAATGTAACCGTGGCGAAGGCGTCCGACCTCGCACCGTAAACGCGATCTGCGGATTGGCTATTCGGGCGCTGCGGAATCGCGGCCGGCCGTGTCGGCCTTGTCCTGACCGGCTGCACGCCTGGCACGCGCCTCGACCAAGCGGTCGAGCATTTGCACGATGACGCCACGTTGCTTCTGCTCGACCGGCGCAATCGGCCCGCGGCGAACCGGCGGCGAGATCTTCTCAAACGTGAATGCAGGCATCGTGCATCTCCTCACCGTTGAGTTGAGACACTCCTGGACGCCCCCCCGTACGCTCGATCGGCGATGGTGGACATCGTCCGGTCACTTCCACTATGCCATGATTCAAGCATAAGTTATGCCAAAAATGTGGTCATGCCTCAGCGCGTCGGCGCGAAGCTCATGCTGCATCCGAAGAGAGTGCAAAGGCGATGTTCGAAGCCCATTTCCAGACGTTCGAAGAGCCCGAAGGCGGCGTGGCGCTGACCGCGCGCTTAAGCGCGCTGCGCGAGGAATTGGCCCGGCGCAAGCTGATCGGGTTCGTGGTTCCGCGCGCCGATCAGCAGCAGAATGAGTATGTTGCGGCGTCCGAGGAGCGGCTTGCCTGGCTGACCGGCTTCACCGGATCAGCCGGGCTCGCGATCGTGTTGAGCAAGGAAGCCGCCCTGTTCGTCGACGGGCGCTACACGCTGCAGGCCGGCAAGCAGGTCGATCGCAAGGCCTGGCAGGTCGAGTCGCTGGTCGAGCCGCCGCCGGAGCACTGGCTGACCCGGCACCTGGCAGCCGGCGACCGCCTAGGATTTGACCCCTGGCTGCACACTTCTGCGGCAGCCGAACGGCTGGCGGCCGCCTGTGCCAAGGCCGGCGCCGAACTGGTCGCCGTCGACGGCAACCCGGTCGATACGGTCTGGCACGAACGGCCGGCGCCGCCGCTCGGCCCGGTCGCGATCCACGGCGCGCAGTTTTCCGGCGAGATCGAGGCCGAGAAGCTGAAGCGCATCCGGCTCGAGATCAACAAGCTCGGGGTCGATGCGCTGGTGCTCTCCGACAGCCACGCGGTGGCCTGGACCTTCAACATCCGCGGCGCCGACGTCTCGCATACGCCGCTGCCGCTGTCCTATGCGCTGGTGCCGAAGGAAGGCCGGCCGCTGGTGTTCATCGATCACCGCAAGCTGTCCAACGCGACCCGCGACCATCTCGAACAATCCGCCGATGTCGAAGAGCCGGCGGCGCTGACGCCAAAACTGACCGAGCTCGCCAAGCGCGGCGCCTCGATCGCGCTCGACAGCGCGACCGCGGCCGACGCGTTGAGCCGCCTGATCTCCGGCGCCGGCGGCAAGCCGGTGCGCGGCAACGATCCGGTCAGCCTGCTGAAGGCGGTCAAGAACCTCACCGAGATCGTCGGCACCCGCACGGCGCATCAGCGCGATGCGGTGGCGCTCGTGCGCTTCCTCGCCTGGGTCGACCGCGAGGCACCCTCAGGCCACCTCACCGAGATCGACACCGTCGAGGCGCTGGAAACCTTCCGCCGCCAGACCGGCGCGCTGAAGGACGTCTCGTTCCCGACCATCGCCGGCACCGGGCCGAACGGCGCCATCGTGCATTATCGCGTGACGCGCAAGAGCAACCGCCGCATCGCGCCCGGCGATCTGCTGCTGATCGATTCCGGCGCGCAATATGAGGACGGCACCACCGACGTCACCCGCACCATCGCGATCGGCCAGCCGACCGACGAGATGCGCGACCGCTTCACCCGCGTGCTGCGCGGCCATATCGCGATTGCCCGCGCGGTCTTCCCCGACGGCACCACCGGCGCACAGCTCGACAGCTTCGCGCGGCAACATCTCTGGCAGGCCGGCATCGATTTCGAGCACGGCACCGGCCACGGCGTCGGCAGCTATCTCAGCGTCCATGAAGGGCCGGCGCGGATCTCCAAGCTCGGCACCACGCCGCTGAAGCGCGGCATGATCCTGTCCAACGAGCCCGGCTACTACAAGACCGACGCCTACGGCATCCGGATCGAGAACCTCGAGCTGGTGATCGGCACCGACATCGCCGGCGCAGAGAAGCCGGTCAACGCATTCGAGACGCTGACCCTGGCGCCGATCGATCGCCGCCTGATCGAGGTCAGCATGCTGAGCGAAGGCGAATTGAGCTGGCTCAACGACTACCACGCCCGCGTCGCGCGCGTGGTACGTCCGCATCTCGACGACAATGCCACCAAGCTGTGGCTGGATGAGGCGACGGCGGCGCTGACGTAGCGGCGCGTTCAAGCATCCACACATTCGGTGTCATCCCGGCACTCGGTGTCATCCCCCGCGAAAGCGGGGGATCCAGTACGCCGCGGCCCATCGGTTCAAACACACCTGCCTCTGGAATACTGGGTCCCCCGCTTTCGCGGAGGACGACTGTGGAATTTGTGGCTGACGACAGCGGCGCTTGTTGCGCGAGGCGAAACTACCTCGCTTCGCCGCCCGAAATGCATGGGCGTATGCCGAAACACCCGTATTCCGCGCGGACGGGCACGCTACAGTCGTTCCACAATGCTGGATCGGACCTGAATGCACGGCGTGATGGGCAAGCCGCCCGGCGCGGCCACAACTAACATCGCGACATCGAAGGTCATGCTGCTGATGCTCGTCGTGATGACGGGCGTCGCGCCGATCTCGCTCTACATGCTGGTTCCGGCGCTGCCGGTGCTGGCGACCACGTTCGGCCGCGACATCGGGATCGCGCAGATGACCGTGTCGCTCTACATGGTCGGCATCGCGCTCTCGCAACTGATCATGGGACCGCTGTCCGACAAATTCGGCCGCCGCCCGGTGCTGCTCGCGGGCCTCGGCCTGATGGTGGTGGCCGGCATCGGCTCTGACTTCGCCGAGACCCTGCCGCAACTGATCGCGGCGCGCTTCTTCCAGGCGCTCGGCGGCGCCAGCGGCATGGTGATCAGCCGCGCCATCATCCGCGATCTCTATCCGCGCGAGCGTGTCGGCGCCATGATCAGCCTCGTCGTCGCCGCGCTGATGATCGCGCAGATGGTGAGCCCGCTCACCGGCGGTCTGCTGGAGACCACATTCGGCTGGCGCGCGATCCTCTATCTCATTACCGCGGCGTCGCTGATCACCACGATCTTCATCGCGCTCGCATTGCCTGAAACCCGCCGCGACCGCGCCGACAGCTCCAGCTTTCGCGGCGACCTCGGCAAACTGATGCGAAGCCGCGCCTTCGTCGGCTATCTCTTGTGCCAGGTGCTGGCCTCGCAGATCATCTTCGCCTTCGCCGGCGGCGGCCCCTATATCGTGGTCACCCAGATGGGCCGCAGCAGCGCCGAATACGGCGCGTGGTTCGCGATGACCGGGTTCGGCTACTTCATCGGCAATCTGCTGTGCGTCCGCTTCGCGCCGCGCCACTCGCTGGAGAAGCTGATCTGGTTCGGCCTCGCGCTGCAGGTCGGCGGCAGTCTCTTGAACCTGATCTGGAGTTTCGCCGGGCTGAACCAGGCGCCGCTCTGGCTGTTCGGCACCCAGATGATCGTGATGGTCGCCAATGCCTTCGTGATGGCCAATTCCGCCGCCGGCGCCATCAGCATCCGCCCCGAGGCCGCCGGCACCGCCTCCGGCGCCATGGGCTTCCTGCAGCAAGGCATCGGCTCGCTGATCTCGCAGTTCGGCGCCTATCTCGGCGGCCACTCCACCACCACACTGCCGCTGACATCGGCGCTCTTCGCGATCTCGCTCGCCTGCGCCTGCACCATGATCTTCGTGGTGCCGCGGCGGAACGTGGTGGTCAGCGAAGAGCTGATCGCGCAGGCCGAGGAGGATGAGCAGGGGATGATGTGAGGCGTGCGCTCGTACCGCGCTCTCGCCTCGTCATCCCCCGCGAAAGCGGGGGATCCAGTACGCCGCGGCCTGTCGGGTGAATCACTGCGGCCTCTAGAATACTGGGTCCCCCGCTTTCGCGGAGGACGACAGCGGAGAATGCGGCGACGACGCTGCGCGCACCTCACTCCTCAATCAGCTTCAGCCAGTCGTCTTCGGTCAGCACCGCAACGCCGAGCTCGCGCGCCTTGGTCAGCTTTGAGCCGGCCTCTTCGCCGGCGACGACGTAATCCGTCTTCTTTGAAACCGAGCCCGCGACCTTGGCGCCGAGACGCTCGGCCATCGCCTTGGCTTCGTCGCGGGTGAACTTGGTCAGCGATCCGGTGAACACCACGGTCTTGTCCGAGACCGGCGAGCTCTTGCGCGGCTGCTCGGCGGGCTTCACCTCGATCTGCTGCAGCAATTCACCGAGCGCCTTGACGTTGCGCGGCTCGGCAAAGAACTCGACCACCGCATCTGCGACGATCTCGCCGATGCCATCGATATCGTTGAGGTCCTGGTAGGCCTCGGTGGTGTTCTCTTCGTCCGTGCTGCCTTTGGCGGCGGCCAGCATCGCCTCACGGAAATTCTCGATCGTGTGGTAGTGCCGCGCCAGCAGCTTGGCATTGCCTTCGCCGACATGGCGAATGCCGAGCGCAAAGATCAAACGGTGCAGGTCGATGTTGCGGCGGGCGTCGATCGCGTCGAACAGGTTGCGCACCGAGGTTTCGCCGTAGCCTTCGCGCTCCATCAATTTTCTGGTCGAACGTTGGTCCCGCTCGCGAAGCGTGAAGATGTCGACCGGCGACATCACCAGTCCGTCCTCGTAAAACTCCTGGATCTGCTTCTCGCCGAGACCGTCGATATCGAAGGCAAGGCGCGACACGAAATGCTTCAGCCGCTCGACCGCCTGCGCCGGACAGATCAGCGCACCGGTGCAGCGGCGCACCGCCTCGCCCTCCTCGCGAATCGCGTGACTGCCGCACACCGGGCAAGTGTCCGGAAACTTGTAGGGCTTTGCACTCTTCGGCCGCTTGTCCAGAACGACATTGACGACCTGGGGGATGACGTCGCCAGCGCGCTGCACCACGACGGTGTCGTCGATGCGCAGATCCACGCCATCCCGAATCGGATTGCCGTCGTTGCCGATGCCCTTGATGTAGTCTTCGTTGTGCAGGGTCGCGTTCGAAACCACGACGCCACCGACCGTCACCGGCTCGAGCCGCGCGACCGGCGTCATCGCTCCGGTGCGCCCCACCTGGATATCGATGCCCTTGAGAATTGTCGTTGCCTGTTCGGCTGCGAATTTGTGTGCGATGGCCCAGCGCGGGCTGCGCGACACGAAGCCGAGCCGCTCCTGCCAGTCGAGCCGGTCGACCTTGTAGACCACGCCGTCAATGTCGTAGCCGAGCGAAGGCCGCTCCTCGCCGATCTTGTTGTAGAATTTCAAGACGTCGTCGATGCTCTTGCAGAGCGTGATCAGCGGATTGACCACAAAGCCTGCTCTGCCCATCCACTCCAGCATGCCGTGCTGGGTGTCGGCGGGCGGCTCGCTCATCTCGCCCCATGTGTAGGCGAAGAATTTCAGCGGTCGTGACGCGGTGATCGACACGTCCTTCTGACGCAGCGAACCCGCCGCCGAATTGCGCGGATTGGCAAACACCGTGTCGTCGGCCGCGGCCTGCTTCTTGTTCAGCTCAAGGAAGTCCTTCTTGAGCATATAGACTTCGCCGCGCATTTCGCAGGCTGCCGGAACGTTGCGTCCCTTTAGGGTGTGCGGGATGTCCTTGATGGTCCGGACGTTGGCGGTGACATCCTCGCCGGTGAAACCGTCGCCACGCGTCGCGGCCCGGACCAGTTCGCCATTTTCGTAGCGCAGCGAGAGCGACAGGCCGTCGATCTTCGGCTCGGCGACCAGCGCCGGAATATGGTCGGCATCCAGCTTGAGAAAGCGCCTGATGCGTTCGACGAATTCGGTGACGTCCTCGTCGCTGAATGCGTTGCCGAGCGACAGCATCGGAACGACATGCTGCACCTTGGCAAAGCCACGGGCCGGCGCGGCGCCGACCGTCTGCGTCGGCGAGTCCTTGCTGACGAGATCGGGAAACCTGGCCTCGATTGCCTCCAGGCGCCGCCGCAAAGCGTCGTAGGCCGCGTCCGATACGGTCGGCGCGTCCTTCTGATAGTAGCGCTCGTTGTGCCCCTCGATCTCGAGTGAAAGCCGCATGTGCTCGACCTTGGCCTGGGCCTTGGTGAGCTTGTCGACGTCGACCAGCGCTTTCGTCGCCTTGGCAGCCATGGGCAGACTAGCTCGCCGCCCTGAGCAGCCGTTCCGCCGCGGCCCTCGCCTCCGCGGTGATCTCGGCGCCGGCCAGCATGCGTGCGATCTCCTCGCGGCGGTGATCGGCGGCGAGCGCGTTGACGCGGGTGGCGACCCGCTTGCCCTTGTCGAGCGCATCCTTGGAGATCAACAGATGCTGGCTGGCGCGGGCTGCGACCTGCGGCGCATGCGTCACCGCCATCACCTGCACCTTGCCGGCGAGGCGTGCCAGCCGCGAGCCGATCGCATCCGCCACCGCGCCGCCGACACCTGTGTCGATTTCGTCGAACACCAAAGTCGGCGCCGAGCCGCGATCGGCCAGCACGACCTTCAGCGCCAGCAGGAAGCGCGACAGCTCGCCGCCGGAGGCGACCTTCATCATGGGCCCCGGCTTGGTGCCCGGATTGGTCTGGACCCAGAACTCGACGCGGTCGATGCCCTGCGGCCCCGGCGCGGCGGCATTGGCCTCGACCTGGGTCATGAATTTCGCACGCTCGAGCTTGAGCGGCGCGAGCTCGGCATTGACGGCCTTGTTGAGCTTCTCGGCCGCCTTGGTGCGCGCCGCCGACAGCTTTGCCGCCGCAGCAGCATAGCGCTTGTCGGCCTCGGCGGCCGCCGCTTCCAGCTTCTTCAACTGATCGGCGCCGGCATCGATCAGCGCGACGTCACCAGCGTATTGCGCAGCCAGCGCGGCCAGCAGATCGACCGGCGTCGAATATTTGCGCGAGGCGGCACGCAACGCGAACAGCCGTTCCTCGATGCGCTCGAGCTCGGCCGGATCGAAATCGGTCGCCGCCAGTGCCGCGTGGAGATGCTGGTCGGCCTCTTCCAGCGCGTTGATCGCAATATCGATCGCCTTGACCGCCGGCTCGATCAGGCTGGGCGCATTGGCGGCACGCCGCTCCAGCCGCCGCACTGCGGCCGACAGCGCCGACACCGGCGAATGCGAGCCGCCGATCGCCTCCTGCGCCTCGCGCAGATCGGTCGCGACCTTTTCGCCCTGCATCATGGTGGTGCGGCGGTTGGCGAGCTCGGTCTCCTCGCCCTCCTTCGGCGCCAGCGTCTTCAGCTCCTGGGAGGCATGGCGCAGATAATCGGCCTCGCGCGCGGCGCGCTCCATGCCAGCGCGATGCCCGTCGAGGTCGGCGTTGGCGGTCCGCCTGATTTCCCACAGCGCCTCCAGCGCGGCGACGTCCTTCTCGTGGCCGGCGAAGGCGTCGAGCAGCTGGCGGTGGGTGGAGGCGTCGACCAAAGCGCGCTCGTCGTGCTGGCCATGGATTTCGACCAGAACAGCGCCGACCGCCCTCAGGGTCTGCACGCTGATCGCCTGGTCGTTGATGAAGGCGCGGGTGCGGCCGTCGGCCAGTTGCACGCGGCGCAGGATCATTTCACCGGTGTCGTCGAGGCCGTTCTCGGCAAGAATCCTGGCGGCCGGGTGCCCCTTCGGGACATCGAAGGTGGCGGTGACCTGGCCCTGCTCGGCGCCATGGCGCACCAGTCCGGCATCGCCGCGGCCGCCGAGCGCCAGCGCAAAGGCATCAAGCAGGATGGATTTGCCGGCGCCGGTTTCGCCGGTCAGCACCGCCAGGCCACGGGAAAATTCGATATCAAGCCGTTCGATCAGGACGATGTCACGGATCGATAGACGGGCCAGCATGCGAGGACAATTCCTAGCCGAGACCTATCTTCTTGAAGGTCCTGCTGATCCAGGATCCCTGATTCTCGCTCGGCTCGAGACCGCCCGACTTTACTAGATTATATGCGTCCTTGTACCAGCGGCTGTCCGGAAAATTGTGGCCGAGCACCGCGGCGGCGGTCTGCGCCTCGCCGGCGATGCCGATCGCCATATAGGCCTCGGTCAGCCGGTAGAGCGCCTCTTCGACGTGGCGGGTGGTCTGGTACTGGGTGACCACGGTCTTGAAGCGGTTGATCGCGGCGGTGAAGTCGCGCTTCTCGATGTAATAGCGCCCGACCGCCATTTCCTTGCCGGCGAGCTGGTCGCGCGCAGCCTGGATCTTGGCCTTGGCCTGGGTGGCGTATTCCGAGGTCGGATATTTGCGCACCACTTCTTCGAGCGCCGCGATCGCCTTCTCGGTGCGGCTCTGGTCGCGCGAGATGTCCGGTATCTGGTCGAAATGCGATGCCGCGATCAGGTATTGCGCGTAGGACGCGTCCGGGCTGCCGGGATGCAGCGTCACGTAGCGGGTGGCGGAGCCGATGCAGCTGTCGTAGTCGCCCGCCTGATAGTACGAATAGGCCGACATCAGGAGCGACTTGCGCGCCCAGTCCGAATAGGGATGCTGACGGTCGACTTCCTCGAACTTCTTCGAAGCGGCCTTCAGGTCCTTCTTCTCGTTCATCATGTACAAGCCCTCATTGTAGAGCTTGTCCGCGGGCTCATCGACGAACGTGTCGTCCTTGGCCATGAACTTGTCCCACAGCGCGCCGGTGCCGCAGCCGCTCAGCGGCAGTGCGAGCACGATCAGGCCCGCCGCGAAACGCAGCGTGCGCGCGGCCTTGGTCAGGCCGGAGACGTCAGAAGAATTGCGTTGTTCGAGCGCCATACGCATTGCCGACATGGATTGTAAAACCTGACGCCTTTGATGCGGTTAACGGCGACCCCACTCCACCCATGAACCGCGATCACGGATGCAATATCTCTCGTGCCGTTGGCGCCGGATCAAGGCAACCGCGGGCCTGTTTAACCGAAAAATGACCGTCGACCAACCGAATAGGGAGCCAATCCGCCGGGAATAAGGCGACCCGGCGACGCTCACAGCCTGCTGTGGTTATTACGGAAATTGGGCTGACCGGCCAGGCGATCAGGACTTGGGCGATCAGGACTTGGGCGATCAGGACACGTCCGGACCGTAGGCCGGGGCGACCAGGCCGCCCACCGTGCTTGCACCGGCTTCGACATGGCCGCGGACCGGCCGCCGGGCGGTCTCCGATTCGACCACGCGCCAGGCGCTGCGGTCGGCGAGCAGCGCCTTCAGCACTGCGTTGTTGAGCTTGTGCCCGCCGCGGACCGAACGGTAGCTGCCGAGCAGCGGCAGGCCGGCCAGCGCCAGATCGCCGATCACGTCGAGCACCTTGTGGCGGGCGCACTCGTCGGCGTAGCGCAGGCCCTCGGCGTTGAGCAGGCGGGCCTCGTCAAACACCACGGTGTTGTCGAAGGAGGCGCCGAGCGCGAAGCCGGCGCCCCACAGCCGCGCCACGTCATTCATGCAGCCGAACGTACGGGCCCGCGCGACTTCGCGGCGGAAGCCTTCCGGCGACAGATCGAAGGAGTAGGTCTGGTGACCGATCACCTTGTTGGCGAAATTGATTTCGACTTCGGCGCGGAACCCGCCGGCGAACGGACGCAGCTCGCCCATCGCATCGCCGATCTTGACCTGCACCGGCTTCAGCACCTGAATGAAGCGGCGGACGCCGGGCTGGGTCACAATGCCGGCCTGATCGATGGCCGCGACAAACGCCGCAGCGCTGCCGTCCATGATCGGAACTTCTGCAGCGTCGACTTCGATCGTGGCGTTGTCGACGCCCATGCCGCGCAGCGCGGCGAGAACATGCTCCGCGGTCGAAACCAGCGGCCCTTCGCGGTCACCCAGCACCGTCGCGAATTCGGTTGCGATCACAGCGTCGGCGGTGGCGGTAACTTCGCGGTCGGCACCGTCGAGACCGGTGCGGACAAAAATAAAACCCGCATCAACGGGTGCAGGTCCCAGCGTGAGACTGACAGGAAGACCGGAATGAACGCCTACGCCAGTCACGGTGGCTTGCGACCGAAGCGTTGTCTGACGGCTGAACTTCATTCGATAATGCCCACTACCCGACTTTGCTCACTTCAAGTGGCCAAACTTCCCCAAGGCCGACTCGCATGAGCTCCCCAAGTCCCGGCAGACCATAGTCACAGCCCTAAAGCGCGCCAACTCACGCTTCTTTACGGATTGTTACCCCATCTCCGCCGCATTCGCGCCCAAGGTTAACCCAATTGCGGCAGCGAAAACGGCCCTCGGCGAGTGGCCATCTGACCACCGAAATAATAATTAATCATTTAAAATCAGTTGCTTGTTTACCCGATGCAACTGCCTTCCCGCCAAAAGGAGAAGGCCCCGGCGGTTCCCCGCCGAGGCCTTCTTCGTCGCCAAGGTTGTAACAAACTTCAGTTTGCCTGCCGGCGCAGGAAGGCCGGGATATCAAGATGGTCGTCACCCTGTGGCGCCGGGGCAACAGGCGCCTGGCGGCCATGGGCGTCCAATCCCTGCGGTGCCGGGCGCTTCGCATATTCCGATACCGGCGATTCGTTCGCCGAGATCTGCTGGGCGACGCTGCGGGCCGGCTTGCGGTCGGGCAGCGGTGGCATCGTCGGCATCGCAGGACCCGAGGCACGGGCCGCGATCGGCGGCTCGGTCTCTTCGTCGCGGCGGCCGAGGCCGACATTGGCCAGCCGCTGCAGCAGCGACAGCCGGGTCTTCTGCGGGTGCTCCGCCTCGCCGTCACCGCTGGCCTGGCGGATCTCGGCCTGCGCCGGCATCGGCAGATCCTCGAACTTCGGCATCCGCGGGGCACGGACCGGCGACCGCTCCGCCGCCTGCGGGATGAAGGTCTCGGGCGGCATCGGCTCGTGCTGCTCGGCGCGGGCCGCCTCGTGGTCCGGGAACAACGTCGGCTTCTGGGCGATCGGGCGCACGGTGACGTCACCGTACGACCCCGGCTGCATCGGCGCCTGAGCCGGTGCGCTGTCCGGGGCAACCGCGGCAGCGATTGCCGCGAGCGCGGCGCGCTCGACGGCCGGACGCTGCTGGGCTGCGGCGGCAGCTGCAATCGGAGCAACCGTCACGCCGGTCGGCGGTTCCAGCTTCTGGGCGCGCTCGGCCATGCGCTGATTGTCGGCACGCAGGCGAGCGGTCAGATCGGCCAGCCGGCTCTCGGGCGAGCCGCCCGGCTGCTGCGCGGGAGCCTGGGCACGGGAAGCGATCGCGGCCTGCTCGATACCGGTTGCGACCACCGAGACGCGAATGACGCCGTCGAGCGATTCGTCGAAGGTGGCGCCGACGATGATGTTGGCGTCGGCATCGACTTCTTCGCGGATGCGGGTTGCGGCTTCGTCGACCTCGAACAAAGTGAGGTCCTTACCGCCCGTGATCGAGATCAGCAGGCCGCGGGCGCCCTTCATCGAGCTATCGTCGATCAGTGGGTTGGCGATCGCAGCTTCGGCGGCGGTCAGCGCGCGCTTCTCGCCGGTGGCCTCGCCGGTGCCCATCATCGCCTTGCCCATTTCCCGCATCACGGCGCGGACGTCGGCGAAGTCGAGGTTGATCAGGCCTTCCTTGACCATCAGGTCGGTGATGCAGGCGACGCCCGAGTACAGCACCTGGTCGGCCATCGCGAACGCGTCGGCGAAGGTGGTCTTCTCGTTGGCGACCCGGAACAGGTTCTGGTTCGGGATGATCAGCAGCGTGTCGACCACCTTGTGGAGCTCGGAGATACCGTGCTCGGCGGTGCGCATGCGGCGCTGACCCTCGAAGTGGAACGGCTTCGTCACCACGCCGACGGTGAGGATTCCCATCTCGCGGGCAGCCTTGGCGATCACGGGCGCAGCCCCGGTGCCGGTGCCGCCGCCCATGCCGGCGGTGACGAACACCATGTTGGCGCCGGTCAGGTGATCGCGCAGCTCGTCCATCACCTCCTGCGCGGCCGCAGCACCGACATCGGGCTGCGATCCGGCGCCGAGGCCCTGGGTGACCTGGGTGCCCATCTGGATGATGCGCTGCGCCTTCGACATGGTCAGCGCCTGCGCGTCGGTGTTGGCGACGACGAAGTCGACGCCCTGCAACCCGGCGGTGATCATGTTGTTGACGGCATTACCACCCGCGCCGCCGACGCCGAAGACGGTGATCCGCGGTTTCAGCTCGCTGATGTCAGGGGGTGTCAGATTGAGTGCCATGGTTGCCTCTCTCGATTATGCGCGCGTTGGTTCGTCCCGGCCGCTGGCCGCAGGAGCTGGTGAAAATGCAATGAGCCGGGGTGTGGTCATCAGAAGCCCTCGCGAAGCCATCGTCCGACCCTTCCGAAGTAACCGTCTGTCCCTGTCCTGAGCTGCCGCGTACGCCGCGGTTCGACATGTTCAAGATGTGCGTATTGCGGATAGACCAGGAGGCCCGTCGGCACCGAGAACGAGGCGCCCTTCGCCTCGTTCGGCAACCGGCCGAAGCCGAGCGGGCGGCCGATGCGGACCTGACGGTTCAGGATACGGGTGGCGAGCTCGACGGTGCCGGTGAGCTGCGACGCGCCGCCGCTCAGCACGACGCGCGCCCTCGGCTCTGCCGCAAAGGGAGAATCCGCGAGCCGGTCACGGACCATTTCGAAAATCTCCTCGGCGCGATGCCGGACAATGTTGGCGATCGTGGCGCGGGACACGATTTGCGGAGTCTCCCGATCATCGCCTGCAGTGGGAACGGACATCAGCTCGCGCGAGTCCGAACCGCCGGTCAGCACCGTGCCGTATAAAGTCTTGATTCGCTCGGCATCCGCAATGCACGCGCCGATGCCGCGCGCAAGATCCATCGTGATGTGTTGCCCGCCGAGCGCAAATCCGGATGCGTGCACGAGGCGGCCGCCGGAATAGGTCGCGATCGTCGTCGAGCCCGCGCCCATCTCGACGACGGCAGCGCCGAGATCGGCCTCGTCATCGGTCAGGACCGACAGGCCCGCGACATAGGGGCTCGACGCCATGGCTTCGACGTTGAGATGGCAGCGCTCGACCACCAGCATCAGGTTCTTGGCGACCGTCGCGTCGGACGTCACCACGTTCATGTCGACGCCGAACTGGCGCGCCACCATGCCCCTGGGATCGCGGATGCCCTTGACGCCGTCGAGCGCGTAGCCGACCGGCAGCGCGTGCAGGACGGTGCGGCCGGCGCCGGCGGCGTGGCGCATGCCGGCCGAAGTGACGCGGCTGATATCGTCCGCGGTCACCGAGCCGCCGTGGATATCGGCCGCGGCTTCAACCAGTTGGCCATGCAGCCTGCCGCCGGAAACCGACAGCAGGACGGATTCGACACGGACCTTGGCCATGCGCTCGGCCAGCGCCACGGCATGGCGCACCGCCTTCTCGCATTCGGCGAGATCGACGACGGAGCCGGCCTTGACGCCGCGCGACTGGATCTGGCTGTAGCCGATCAATTCGACCGCATGGGTGCGGCCGCGCAACGCCTCGTTCGGCGGCGACGGCCTGAGCCGCGCGATCATGCAGGCGATCTTGCTGGAGCCGACGTCGAGCGAAGCCACCATCGCGGTGCGCTTCTGCATCGGGCGGGTCTTCGGGGTCAAATTGCGATCGAGGCCGGTCATGCGGAATCACCGGCCTTCTTCTTGGACTTCTTGTCCTTGAACAGCTCGTCGCGCGCCTTGCCGGCTTCCTCGGACAATTGCACGATCAGCCGATCGGGCAGGCGCATGTCGACGGCGACGATGTCGCGCGAGAACAGCTTCTCGTCCTTGTCGAGCCTGGAGAGCGCGGCCAGCGCGTTGCCGACGTCGTTCTCCGGCAGGCGGACGTCGAGGCCGTCCTTGAGGCGCAGGTTCCAGCGCCGCTCGCCGACGAAGATCGCAGCCTTGGTCACCGAGCGCACCTGCGGATAACGGTCGAGCAGCGCCAGGAAGTCCTGGGCGCGGGTGTCCGCGCCCTTGCCCACCACCAGCGGCAGATTGAGGAAGCGGCGCGACACGTAGGGCTCGAGCACCGCGCCGTCGGAGGCGATCACCGACAGGCGGCCGTTCTGCTGCCACAGCGCGAAGGCGGTGCGCTCGACGATGTCGATCTGCAGCCGGCCCGGATAGAGCTTGAGGATCGTGGCGTCGGCGATCCAGGGATTGGCCTTCAGCTTGGCGCGCACGGTGTCGGCGTCGAGGAATAGCAGCGAGGAGCGGCCGTTGACGCCGCCGATCGCAAGCACCTCATCCTGGCTCAGCTGCTTGCGGCCGTTGATGCCGACGGTGGTGATGCGGAAGCCCGCGGAATTGGCCAGCGCATTGCGGGTGTCGCTCAGCGCCGTGGTGAACTCCTCGAGATGGCCGCCCCGGACGATGCCGAAGCCCAGGCTGCCGAACAGGATCGCGAGCGTCGCGACCAAGCCGATGCGGCGCGGCAGATAGCGTTCGACCATCAGGATGTAGCGGTTCGGCGGCTCGCGATCGATCATCTGCGGCGGCCTGGCGGGACGCCGGCGGCGACGCGCGAGATGGGCGCCGACATACTCGCGCATCAGCATTGCCGCTCCAATAGCGGCTGCTTTCAGGTCAGCTTGAGGCCCCAGCGATCGCAGCGATCGGGTGAGGCGTCCTGCACCATCCATTGCACGAGCTCGTCACATGTTGCGCCCGCAAACCCTGCGGGGTCCCGGCACAAATCACGTCTCGGCTAGACCGGTGGGATTAGAGAGGCCCCCTGTTCCCTGGTTGCGATCCTCGAAGCGGTAATCCGCGACAGCTCACGCCCCGGCAGCCAAGCGCTACATGCGCCGCCAGCGTTAACCTTCGGGCTTCCTGGTAAACAAATGGTAAAGGAGTTCAGCCTGGAGTGTATTTTGATCAACGCTCTGAATACTTTGCCGCGAACCCGTTAGCATTTTAGCAACAGCGTCCGGGTTCCATCCGGCCGAGTCGGGCGGGTTCCCGCCCGGTTGGCCTTAACTCCTGGCGCGGCGGCGGCCGAGCTCGATCTGGTCACGCAGGAAGTCGGCAAAGGCGATGCCCTGTGCTTTCAAGGCCTTAGGGTAAAGTGATGCCGCGGTGAGGCCGGGCAGCGTGTTGGTCTCGAGGTAGACCGGGCCATTGGCCGACACGATGAAATCGCTGCGCGAATAGCCGGTGCAGGACAATGCGCGGTGCGCCCGCAGCGCATGGTCCATGATCGCGGCGCTGACCTCGGGCGCGAAACGGCCGGGGCAGATCTCCTGGGTCGACTTCAGAAGGTATTTGGCTGTGTAGTCGAAGCCCCCCTCCGCCGGCACGATCTCGATCGGCGGCAGCGCGAACACCGTGCCGTCGGATTGCTCGAGCACGCCGCAGGTCGCCTCGACGCCCGACACGAACGGCTCGATCAGATAGTCTTCGTGCTTGGCGGCATTGCGGACCGCGACAAGGTCCTGCTGTGCGTTGACGAAGATCAGCCCGTAGCTCGATCCGTCCTTGGCGGGCTTTGCGATCAGCCTGCCGTGCTGGGCGAACGCCTCATCGAGCTGTGCGACCGATATGCCCTGTGGCGCGTTGAGGCCTGCGATCGCGGCGAAGCGCTTCGCCGATGGCTTATCGAACGCCAAATGCGACGACGCCGAGCCGGAGCCGGTGAACGCGACGCCGCGCATCTCGCACATTGCCTGCAATTCGCCGTTCTCGGCGCGGCCACCGTGCAGGCCGAGCACCAGCACGCGCTGCTCGGCACTGGCTTTGTCGAGTGCCCGGTCGAGCGCGATGCCGCGACCATCGGGCTTGAAGTCGACCTCGAAGGGCCGCGTGTGGCCGAGCAGCTGTTCGGACGTCACCGCGTGCACGGTGTCGTCGACGTCCCAGAACCAGAGCTCCGCGTCGGGCAGCGCGCGGTGCAGCGCCTGCGCGCTCGCCACCGAGACCAGCCGCTCCTTGTTGGTGCCGCCGAACAGAATGGTCACCTGCATCAGCTTTTCCCGATCCGCTTGATTTCCCAGTGCAGCTCAATTCCGCTGGTCTGCTTGACCCGCTCGCGCACCGTCTCGCCGAGGGTCTCGATGTCATGCCCGGTGGCATTGCCGGTGTTGATCAGGAAATTGCAGTGCATCTCCGACACCTGTGCGCCGCCGACCTTGAGGCCGCGGCAACCGGCGGCGTCGATCAGCTTCCAGGCGCTGTTGCCGGGCGGATTCTTGAAGGTCGAGCCGCCGGTCTTCTCGCGGATCGGCTGCGCGGTCTCGCGATGGGCCTGCACCTCGTTCATGCGGGTGCGGATCGCCTCAGTATCGGTGATCCTGCCGCGGAAGCGCGCCGAGGTGAACACGATGGACGGATCGACGCCAGAGTTGCGATAGACGAACTTCATGTCGGCATTGCCGAACGTATGCTTCGTACCGTCGCGGCCAACGCCGGTGGCCTCGATCAGCACATCCTTGGTCTCGCCGCCATTGGCGCCGGCATTCATGCGCAGCGCGCCGCCGACCGTGCCGGGAATACCGAAGAAGAATTCCATGCCGCCGATGTTTGCAGCAGCCGCCGTCTCGGCGACGCGCTTGTCGAGCGCCGCGGCGCCGGCGGTGACGACATCGCCGGCTGCACTGGTTTCGCCAAAGGTGCGCGGCGCCAGTCGGATCACGACACCGGGCATGCCGCCGTCGCGCACGATCAGATTGGAGCCGACGCCGACGACATAGACCGGCAACTCCTGCGGCAGCCGCTTCAGGAAATAAGCCAGATCATCCTCATCCGCTGGCGTGAACAGCACCTGCGCCGGACCGCCGACACGAAACCAGGTCAGCTCCGCCAGCGACTGGTTCGCCAGCAGCCGCCCGCGCAGCTCCGGCATCGCGGTTTTCAGGTCGGGCGTGATGTCGGGGAAGGTCATGCGTGACCTCTCCGTCCGTCATGGCCGGGCTTGTCCCGGCCATCCACGTCTTGCAGTATCTCCACATGGCAGGGGGATACGTCTATTTTCTGACCAACCGACCGAACGGCGTGCTCTATGTCGGCGTAACGAGCGATCTCGTCCGCCGGATATTCGAGCATCGTTCTGGATTCGTCGATGGATTCACCAAGCGCTACGGCTTGAAGCGGCTGGTTTACTTCGAGCAATTCGACGACATCCGCGCCGCTATCCAGCGTGAACACACCATCAAGCATTGGCCACGCGCTTGGAAGGTTCGCGCAATCATCGCAGCGAATCCGAACTGGGACGACCTGTACGACACGATAGTGCGGTGAAGACGTGGATGGCCGGGACAAGCCCGGCCATGACGTGGTGAGATACGAGGCCTCCATCACCCCAGCGCCTTCAATTCGTCGGGCAGTGCGTAGGCCCATTGCGTGATGTTGCCGGCGCCGAGGCAGACGACGAGGTCGCCGGACTTGGCGAGGCCGTGAACAATCTTCGCGAGCTCGCCGGCGTTCGGCAGCGGGACGACGTTGCGATGGCCGTGGGCGCGCAGGCCGGCGGCGAAATGGTCGCGGTCGATGCCTGCGATCGGTGCTTCGCCGGCCGGATAGACCTCCGCGACCACGACCGCATCGGCATCGTTGAAGCAGGTGCAGAATTCCTCGAACAAGGATTGCAGGCGGGTGTAGCGATGCGGCTGCACCACGGCGACGATCTTGCCGTTGGTGGATTCCCGCGCCGCCTTCAGCACGGCCGCGATCTCGACCGGATGATGACCGTAGTCGTCGATCACGGTGATGCCGTTCGTCTCGCCGGTCTTGGTGAAACGCCGCTTGACGCCACCGAAGCCCGCCATGGCCTGGCGGATCACGTCATCGGACACGCCGAGCTGATGCGCGACCGCGATCGCCGCCGTCGCGTTCGACGCGTTGTGGCGCCCCGGCATCGGCAGCATGATGTCAGCGATCTCGTGCGTCGCGCCCGACTTGCGATCGCGGATCGCGACCTTGAATTTCGAGCCGCCGCCCATCGGCGTCAGATCCAGGAGCTGCGCATCGGCCTGCGGATTCTGGCCGTAGGTGACGATGCGGCGGTCCTCGATCTTGCCGACGAGGGCCTGCACCACCGGATGATCGGTGCACATCACGGCAAAGCCATAGAACGGAACGTTCTCGACGAAATTGCGGAACGCGTCCTGGATCGCCTCGAAGGTCTTGAAGTGATCGAGATGCTCGGGATCGATATTGGTGACGATGACGACATCGGACGGCAGCTTCAGGAACGTGCCGTCGCTCTCGTCGGCCTCGACCACCATCCAGTCGCCTCCCCCGAGCCGCGCATTGGAGCCATAGGCATTGATGATGCCGCCATTGATCACGGTCGGATCGAGCCCGCCGGCGTCGAGCAAGGTCGCCACCATCGTGGTCGTGGTGGTCTTGCCATGGGTGCCGGCGATCGCGACGCAGCTCTTCAGCCGCATCAATTCCGCTAGCATCTCGGCGCGCCGCACCACCGGAATGCGCCGCGCGCGCGCCGCCATCAGCTCGAGATTGTCGCGCTTGATCGCAGTCGAGACCACGACGACATCGGCGCCATCGACATTCTCGGCGGTGTGGCCGACCGAGATCTTGGCGCCCTTCTTGCGCAGCCGGTCGAGGTTGTAATTGTCCGACGCGTCGGAGCCCTGCACGGTATAGCCGAGATTGATCAGCACCTCGGCGATGCCGCTCATGCCGATGCCGCCGATCCCGACGAAGTGAATGGGTCCGATCTCGCGCGGCAGTCTCATGATCCGGTTCCTGATATCATCGTCCGTGCGCGCCTCACAATGGTCGCACTGAGTACTGGATGCCCCGCTTTTCCCATGCGTGACAAGGGCTTTTTCCACCCCGCAGCCGCGGAAATGTCGCTGTTGTCAGCTACCGGCCGGTGCTGGTGATCTGACGTCACAGACATCTCCATCTCGGCCCCGGCGGCTACGCCGCTCCCGGCCGCACGGCGAACTCATCCTGCATCTCGATGACGCGAAGATAATTGCGCAGGCGGTTGGTCTCGAGCGCGCGCAGCAGCTTGTTCTGGTGATAGGGCAGCACGAGCTCGGCGAGCTGTGCACTCCAGGCAGCGTTCATGTCGAACAGCACGCCGAGGCCGAACACGGCGGGGATCTCGGCGAAGCCGAACTCCCTGCGCTGCGCCAGCTCTTCAGCCAGGAAGTCATCGATCGCGGTCATCACGCCATTGCGCGCACCGCCGGCGGCGTTCGCGAATGCGGCGAAGCCGGCGCCGCGAAATCCACGCCCCTCGACCAGCAGCGGGCGATCCAGCGTGGCACCGGCGTTGAAACTGTGCGGGTGACGAAACTCGGCGGGAATCTGGCTTGGCGCGTAATACATGTCGCGGCGCCCGCAGGGCCAGCCGACATCGTGGAGGAAGACCAGTACGGGCTTGCCGGCACGGCGGCTGATCGCCTCGATCTGCCGGAGCTCGTGATACACGGTGTACCAATTGTGGTCGCCGTCGACGATCCAGGCGTCGGCGGCATCAAGTTCGCCGAACGCATCGAGGCTGGTCTTCGCGACGTGACGCACATCCGGATTGGCGCTCACCCAATCGAGGAATTCGCGCTTCGGCGCCGGATCGACGCTGGTGAACTGGCCGCCGCGGGCCCGGCAGTGATTGGCGAGCAGCGCCGACATGCCGCCATACTCCGCACCGATCTCGACGATGTCTTGCGCATCCGAAAGGCGCAGCGCTTCGAGGATCAGGTCCGAGAATTCCGAGACGGAGTGGATCAAAAGACCCGTCATGATCTAGTCTCCCCCGACGTCCTGCCGGATTGGCGCATCAAATCCCGGCCACTTTCGCGACCAGATCGGCCAGCCGCTCGGCGGCATCGAGCCGGCCGACACTGCGCGCAGCGTCCGCCATCACAGTCAGTCGCTCGGGCTCGGCGGCGAAGGCCGAGATCTCGGCGGCGAGCCGTTCCGGCGTGAAGTCGCCCTGCGTGATGCGCAGCGCGCCGTTCGCCTGCGACAGCACGCCGGCATTGGCGAACTGGTCTTGATCGATCGCGCCCGGCAGCGGCACCAGGATCGAGGGCCGGCCGATCGCGGCGAGCTCGGCGACGGTACCGGCACCGGAACGCGAGATCACGAGCTGGCTCGAGGCCAGCCGTGCCGGCAGGTCAGCGAAGAACGGCGCGAGCTCGGCATCGATCTTGAGCCGGTCATAGACCGCGCGCACCCGCGCCATGTCCTCTTCGCGCACCTGCTGGGTGATGATCAGCCGGCTCCACAGCGCGGGCGCGAGCTTCTCGATCGCCGGCGGCACGATGTCGCTCATCACCCGCGCGCCCTGGCTGCCGCCGACGACCAGCAGGCGCAGCGGCCCGTTCACCTCGGGCGGGGTGTATTTCACCGCGGCGGCGGCGAGGATCGCCGGCCGCATCGGCGTGCCGACGGTGGTGGCCTTGCCGGCGAGCGCGGGATCGCGGTCGAGCACGCCGGGCAGCGAGGTCGCGATCGCATTGACGCGGCCGGAGAGGAAACGGTTGGCGCGGCCGAGCACCGCGTTGGCATCATGGATGATGCCGGGAACGCCGAGCATCCGCGCCGCGATCAGCGGTGGCAAGGTCGGGTAACCGCCGAAGCCGACGACGGCCGACGGCTTCAGCCGGCGCACCACATTGGCGGCGACCAGCGTGCCGTAGCCGAGCATCAGCACCGTCCGCGCCAGCGAGATCGGATTGCGGCTGCGCACGGTCGCGCTCGGCACGAGCTCGATGCTCTCCCTGCCGAACAGGCCGGAGTAGCGCAGCGCGCGGCCGTCGGTCGCCAGCCGTACCCGCAGGCCGCGCCTGATCAGTTCCACGGCGAGTGCTTCGGCCGGGAACAGATGGCCGCCGGTGCCACCGGCCGCCAGCAGAATCAGGGGGGACTCAGCCATGGCAACAATTTATACCGTCATTGCGAGCGAAGCGACTTGTCCGCCGAAGCCTTGGCGAAGGCGGAAGCAATCCATGGCGCTCCCCGCAATGACGATGGGAAGCCTCATGCGTAGGCGCGCCGGGCGCTGGCGCCTTCCATCGATTCGATCTCGGTACGCGGCCGCTGCCGCGTCAGCGCCAGCATCATGCCGACGCCATAGGCGAGCGAGACGAACGAGGAGCCGCCATAGGAGATGAACGGCAGCGTCATGCCCTTGGCCGGGATCAGTTGCAGATTAACCGCCATGTTGATGGTCGCCTGCACGCCGAACAGGATCGCAAGCCCCGACGCGGCGAAGCGCGAGAACATGTCCTCGGTGGCATAGGCGCGGGTCAGCGTTCGGATCACGATGAAGCCGAACAGCGCGACCAGCATCAGGCAGAGGATGATGCCGAATTCTTCCGCCGCGACCGCGAATACGAAGTCGGTGTGGCTGTCCGGCAGGCTGCGTTTGGCGATGCCCTCGCCCGGCCCGAGCCCGAACCAGCCGCCGTTCCAGAACGCTTCCATCGCGGTGTCGACCTGGAAGGTGTCGCCGGAGGCCGGATTCATGAAGCGCTTGATGCGGCCCGCAACGTGCGGCACCAGGAGATAGGCGCCGAACAGGCCGGCGCCGGCCGCACCGGCGAGCCCGAACACCCAGATCATCCGCATGCCCGCGATGAAGAACAGCGCGCCCCACACCGTGAGGATCAGCATGGTCTGGCCGAAGTCGGGCTCCATCACCAGCAGCGTGACCAGCGTCAACAGGAGGACCAGCGCCATCGAGGTCGCCGGCATCTCCGGCCGCTTGGTCGATTCCGCAAACAGCCAGGCCGCGACGATGACGAAGGCGGGTTTTGCGGCTTCGGAGGCCTGGATGTTGACGCCGAGCAGCGTGATCCAGCGCCGTGAGCCCTTGACCTCGGGCCCGATCAGCAGCGTCAGCACGATCAGCACGATCGACACCGCGAACACGACCAGCGCGGTGCGCCGGATCTGCCGCGGAGTCATGAACGACACCCCGATCAGCACGATCAGCGACGGCACCAGGAACATGACGTGGCGATTGAAGAAGTGGAACGGATCGAGCCCGATCCGGGTCGCAACCGGCGGGCTCGCCGCCAGCGACAGGATGACGCCGGCCAGCATCAACGCGGCGATCGCCACAAGCAGCAGCTTGTCGACGGTCCACCACCAATCCGAGAACGGGGTGCGTTGGTCACGGGCGAGCATGGGCGTCCCCAGATGGCAGAGATAACGTTCATTCGTGGCGCAGGATGGTTTCCAAGGGGTTAACGGGTTGGGTAACTTTTGAGGGAGGTGTTTGGGGGCTCGCGACACGTTCGGTGTCGTCATCCGGGCATGCAGAGCCTCACACACAACCGTCGTCCTGGCGAAAGCCAGGACCCATAAACACCGCTTTTGATTGTGAACGTGATCGCGGCCCCAGCGTGGCGCAACAATTGAGATTCGGGGTACTGGGTCCTGGCCTTCGCCAGGACGACACCGAGTGTGTTGTGTCGTACGTGAGGCACAAGTTCGTATTCTCGCGACATGAAGCGCCCAAGCTTGAGGTCTCGTTCCGCCCTCTTTCTTCCTGGGCATCGCGCAGCGATGCGCCCTCAGGTTCGCAATTGCGCACCGGGGAATGACGGCGAGATTGTGCCTACACCACCGGCTTCACGCCCGGCATCGCCTGGACGATGTCGCGGAAGGCGGTGCCGCGGATTTCGAAATTGCGGTACTGGTCGAACGACGCACACGCCGGCGACAGCAGCACGACGGCCTCTGCTAGCCCCGACGCCTCGGCATCGCGCGCGGCGCTGGCGATCGCGACGTCGAGCGTGCCGGACATCTCATGCGCGACTCGGTCACCGAGCGTGCCGGAGAATTCGGCCGCCGCCTCGCCGATCAGATAGGCCTTGCGGATGCGCGGGAAATAGCCGGTCAGGCCCGTGATGCCACCGGCCTTCGGCTTGCCGCCGGCGATCCAGTAGATGTCGGCGAACGACGACAGTGCGTGCGCGGCGGCATCCGCGTTGGTGCCCTTGGAGTCGTTGACGAACAGCACATTGCCGCGGCGGCCGACCTGCTCCATGCGATGCGCCAAGCCCGGGAAGCTGCGCAGGGCGTTCTGCAACACATCGGTCGCAATCCCCATCGCCAGCGCACAGGCCGAGGCGCAGGCTGCGTTCTGCGCATTGTGCAGGCCGCGCAGCGAACCGATGCCCCCTAACCGCGCGACCTCGCTGCGCGCCGCGCCGGAGGCGCGCACGATGGTCTCGTGCTCCACATAAAGACCGTCGGGCAGCGGGTTCTTCACGGAGATGCGCACCACGCGCTTGCCGGCGCGATCGAGCCGGTCGGCGATGTCGCGGCACCAGCCGTCGTCGACGCCGACGATCGCGGTGCCGCCCTCCTGCACCCCGGCAACCAGCCGCTCCTTGACCGCAGCGTAATGCGCCAGCGTGCCGTGGCGATCGATGTGGTCCTCGCTGATGTTGATCAGGATGCCGACCGAGGGATCGAGCGACGGCGCGAGGTCGATCTGGTAGGACGACATCTCGATGACATGGACGCGGCCCATCCGCGGCGGCTCCAGCGACAGGATCGCGGTGCCGATATTGCCGCCCATCTGGGTGTCGTAACCTGCCACCTTCATCAGATGCGCGATCAGCGCGGTCGTGGTCGACTTGCCGTTGGTGCCGGTGATGGCGACGAACGGCGCGTTCGGCGCGTGGCGGCGCCGCTCGCGGCAGAACAGTTCGACGTCGCCGATCACCTCGACGCCGGCCTCGCGCGCCTTCAGCACGCTCCAGTGCGGCGCCGGATGGGTCAGCGGCGCGCCGGGGGTCAGGATCAGCGCGGCAAAATTCGCCCACGAGACGGTGCGCAGATCAGCGGTGGTAAAACCGGCCTGCGCCGCCTTGGCGACGTTATCGGCACTGTCGTCGGCCGCGATCACCTCCGCGCCACCGGCCTTCAGCGCGTGGCAGCTCGCAAGCCCGGAGCCGCCGAGCCCGAACACCGCGACCGTCTTGCCCGAGAAGGAGGTGACGGGGATCATGATTGTCTCCCTGTCATTCCGGGGCGTGCGAAGCACGAACCCGGAATCTCGAGGTTCCGGGTTCTCGCTACGCGAGCCCCGGAACGACGGTGGTTGTGATTCGACATCATCAGCGCAACTTCAACGTCGAGAGGCCGGCGAGCGCCAGCATCACCGAGATGATCCAGAACCGGATCACGATCTGCGGCTCGGTCCAGCCCTTCTGCTCGAAATGATGGTGCAGCGGCGCCATCCGGAACACGCGTTTTCCCGTGAGCTTGAACGAGGTGACCTGTACGATGACCGAAACCGCCTCCAGCACGAATAGGCCGCCGATCACTGCGAGCACGATCTCGTGCTTCACCGCGACCGCGGTGGCGCCCAACATGCCGCCGAGCGCGAGCGAGCCGGTGTCACCCATGAAGATCGAGGCCGGCGGCGCGTTGAACCAGAGGAAGCCGAGGCCCGCGCCCAACACCGCGCCGCATAGCACCGCCAGTTCGCCGGTGCCGGCGACGTAATTGATCTGCAGGTAATCCGAGAACACCGCGTTGCCGGTCAGATACGAGATCATGCCGAAGCTCGCAGCCGCGATCATGACCGGCACGATGGCAAGGCCGTCAAGGCCGTCGGTGAGATTCACCGCATTGCCGGCGCCGACCATCACGAAGGCACCGAAGATCACGAAGAACCAGCCGAAATTGATCACGAGGTCCTTGAAGAACGGAATCACGAGCGAGGTCGACGACACGTCGCGCCCGAGCCGGACCAGCGCGTAGGTGGCGGCGAGCCCGATTGCCGCCTCGATCAGCAGCCGCAGCCTGCCGGCGAAGCCGCTGTGCGACTGCTTTGTGACCTTCAGATAATCGTCATAGAAACCGACGAAGCCGAAGCCGAGCGTCACCGCCAGCACGATCCAGACATAGGGATTGAGCGGATTGGCCCAGAGCAGCGTCGACACCACGAGCCCGGACAGGATCATCAGCCCGCCCATGGTGGGCGTGCCCTTCTTGGAGATCAAATGCGACTGCGGACCATCGGTGCGGATCGGCTGGCCCTTGCCCTGCCGCAGCCTTAAGTGATCGATGATCCAGGGCCCGAACAGGAACACGAACAGTGCGCCGGTCACCATCGCGCCGCCGGTGCGGAAGGTGATGTAGCGGAACACGTTCAGAGCGCTGCGGAATGCCCCAAACCCCGGAACGGTGTTGGACAGTTCGATCAACCAGTAGAACATTCAAAAAGTCCTATACCGCTTCTTCGTGCGCGGCCTTGTCGGGGAAGCGTTTTTCCAGCGCGCTGACAATGAGCTTCATCTTCGATCCCAGCGAGCCCTTCACCATGATCACATCACCGGCACGGACCGCGGCGACCGCCTGCGCTTCGAGCGCCGCCGAACTCTCGGCATAGCCTCCCCGCTTGCCGGTGGAAAGGGCATCCCACAGATTCCGCATCAGCGGACCACAACAATATACGAGGTCGATGCGGTTGGCGGTCACGGCTTCGTTGAGGCCGCGGTGCAATTCGGGCCCGGTCGGCCCGAGCTCGAGCATGTCGCCGAGCACGGCGATGCGGCGGCCATGCGGCCCGGTCGGGGCCTGTCCGAGCACATTGAGCGCGGCGCCCATCGAGGCCGGGTTGGCGTTGTAGCTCTCGTCGATCAGCGTCGCCTCGCCATGGCCGACCTCGAGCGTGCGGCGAAGACCGCGGCCGGTCGGCGCCTCGAGCTGCGACAGCGACAGCGCCGCGCGCGCGATATCGGCACCGAGCAGCGAGGCGCCCGCGAGCACCGCGAGCGAGTTCATCGCCATGTGGCGGCCGGGCATGCCGATCTTGTAGGTGATGTCATGGTCCAGAATATCGGCATGCACCGCCGAGCAGGTCGCGTGCAGCGAGAGGTCGATCAGCCGCGCCTCGGCGCGCTTGTCGGCGCCGAACGAGACGATGCGCGAGATGCCGGCCTTCTTCGCCTGCTTCTGCAGCCGCGCGAATTGCCCGTTGTCGCGGTTGAGCACCACCGCGCCTTTGGGCTCCAGCCCTGCGAAGATCTCCGCCTTGGCGTCGGCGATCGCCTCGATGCCGGCGAAGAACTCCAGATGCACCGGCTCGATCGTGGTGATGATGGCGACATGCGGCCGCACCATCTTGACCAGCGGCGTGATCTCGCCGGCATGGTTCATGCCGATCTCGAACACCGCAAAACGCGCGCTCGCCGGGCAGCGCGCCAGCGACAGCGGCACGCCCCAGTGGTTGTTGAACGATGCGACCGAGGCATGGGTCTCGCCCTGCGCCGACAGCACGCGGCGCAGTGCCTCCTTGGTCGAGGTCTTGCCGACCGAACCGGTCACCGCGATGATCTGCGCCTTGAGCCGCGCCCGCGAGGCATGCGCGACCTCGACGAGGCCGGCGAGCACATCGTCGACCACCAGCAGCGGTGCGTCGGCGGGAAATTTGTCGCGCTGCGCGGTCTCGACCACGGCGAGCCCGGCGCCGGCCTTTAGCGCGGTCTCGACGAAGGCATGGCCGTCATGGACGTCGCCCTTGATCGCGAAATACGCGTCACCCGGCGCGATGGTGCGGCTGTCGATCGAAAGACCGGTCACCCCGTCTGGCAGCGTGCCTTGCGTGGCAGCGCGCATCGCCGTCGCCATCGCATCCGAGGTCCACAACATCGTGCTCATGCGCCCTCCTCGGCCAATGCACTCGCGACCGCTTCATGATCACTGAACGGCAGCGTCGTGTTGCCGACGATCTGCCCGACCTCATGGCCCTTGCCGGCCACGACCAGTGCGTCGCCCGGCTCGAGGCCGGCGATCCCGGCGCGGATCGCGGCGGCGCGGTCGCCGATCTCGCGCGCGCCCTTCGCGGTCGCCATGATCGCGGCGCGGATCGCCTCGGGCTTCTCGCTGCGTGGATTGTCGTCGGTGACAATGATCTGATCGGCATTCTCGGCGGCGATCGCGCCCATGATCGGACGCTTGCCGGCGTCGCGGTCGCCGCCGGCGCCGAAGATCACGACCAGCCTGCGCTTCGCATAGGGCCGCAGTGCCTGCAGCGCCTTGGCGAGCGCATCGGGCTTGTGGGCGTAGTCGACGAAGATCGGCGCGCCATTACGCTCGCCGACGAATTCGAGCCGACCCTTGGCGCCTTCGAGATGTTCGAGCGTGCCGAACACGTCATCGGCGGCGCTGCCGGTGCCGATCGCAAGGCCCGCCGCGACCAGCGCATTCTCGATCTGGAATTCGCCGACCAGCGGCAGCCGGATCGCGTGCTTGCGGCCGCGGTGCTCGATCGCGAGCTGCTGGGCAAAGCCTTCGATCGCGGCATCGGTGAGCCTGATGCCCTCGCCCGTGTCAGCGTTGCGGCCGACCGTGATGATGCGCAGGCCGCGCGTCCGCGCCGCATCGATCACCCCTCGCGAGCAGTCGTGATCGGCGGAGATCACCGCAGTGCCACCGTCGGCGACGAGATCGCGGAACAGCCGGAGCTTTGCGTTCAGGTAATGCGCGACATCGGGATGATAATCCATGTGGTCGCGCGACAGATTGGTGAAGCCGCCGGCTGCAATGCGCACGCCGTCGAGCCGATACTGGTCGAGGCCGTGCGAGGAGGCCTCGAAGGCGAGATGCGTGACGCCATCGCGCGCGATCTCGTCGAGCTGGCGATGCAGCGCGATCGGATCGGGCGTGGTCAGCGAGCCGTAGACGGTGCGCTTGTCCGAGACCAGACCGATGGTGCCGATGCTCGCGGAGGAGTGACCGAGCCGCTGCCAGATCTGGCGCGTGAACGCCGCGACCGAGGTCTTGCCGCTGGTGCCGGTCACCGCCGCGATCGTCGCGGGCTGACGCGGATAGAATTTCGCGGCGGCGAGCGCCAGCGCGCGGCGCGGATTGGGCGTGATGACAAACGGAACGCGTCCGTGACCTTGCGGCAGATGGTCGCTGGCGACCGCGACCGCGCCCGCAGCAATCGCCGCATCGACGAAGCGCGCGCCATCGGTCCTGCTACCGGTCAGCGCGAAGAACAGGTCGCCCGGCTTCACCGCACGGCTGTCGACCGCAAGCCCTCCGACAACGATCGCGTCGGCACTTGGATCGATCGTGGCATCGGCGCTGAAGAGGTCGCGAAGTCTCATGATCTTCCAGTCTGGCCGGCGCCGTTCTGGCGCCGCGTGATTATACGCCTTACTGGGTTGTTCTGGATGCCGCAAGAATAAGGCGGTCGGACGGCGGCAGATCGAAGCGCGGTTCAACGCCTAAAAGCGGCGCAATTCGGGCGATCACATTGCCGCCGGTCGGCACCGCATTCCAGCCCGAGGTGATGAAACCATAGGTCTCCTTCAGGGGCTGCGGCTCGTCGAGCATGATCAGCAGCTGGTATTTCGGATTGTCGGCGGGCAGGATCGCGGTGAAGGCGTTCAGCACGCGCTTCTTGGCGTAGCGGCCGTTGATCACCTTCTCCGCAGTGCCGGTCTTGCCGCCGATATAGTAGCCCTTGACGTCGGCCTTCTTCGCGGTGCCGATCTCGGCGTTGAGCCGCATCAGATAGCGCATCTTGTCCGAGGTCTCGGGCTTGATGACGCGCTTGGCCAGCGCCATCGCCTCCTGCTCGGTGCGTTTCAGGAAGGTCGGCGGAATCAGATAGCCGCCATTGACCAGCGCGTCGATGCCCATCACCGCCTGCAGCGGCGCCACCGCGATGCCGTGACCGAACGAGATCGTGACGGTGTTCAGTTCGCCCCACTTCTTCGGCACGATCGGCGAGGCGCTCTCCGGCAATTCGGTGCGCAGCCGCTCGAGCTGGCCCATCTTGCGCAGGAAGGCCTTGTGCGCGTCCACGCCCATCGCCAGCGCAATGCGTCCGGCGCCGATGTTGGAGGAATAGTAGAACACCTCCTTCATGTTGATCATGCGGCCCATGTTGTGATCGTCATGAATCGCGAACTTGCCGTAATGAAGCGGGCCGCGCGCATCCCACATCGAGTTGAGATCGAACCGGCCGCTATCCAGCGCCATCGCCAGCGTGAACGCCTTGAAGGTCGAGCCCATCTCGTAGACGCCGGTGGTCAGGCGGTTGATGCGATCGGGGTCGTGCGCCTCCTTCGGATTGTTCGGATCGAAATCTGGCAGCGACACCATCGCCACGATCTCGCCGGTGCGCACGTTGGAGACGAGGCCGGAGGCGGCCTTGGCCTTGAACTTCTCCTTCGCCTTGATCAGTTCGTCGCGCAGCGCGTGCTCGACGCGCAGGTCGACCGACAATTCAACCGGCTTCTGCAGCCGGTCGGTGGCGAAGCCCGCGCGATGCAGATCCGCCAGACCGTTGTTGTCCAGCCACTTCTCCATGCCGGCGATACCCTGGTTGTCGATATTGACGAGGCCGATCAGGTGGGCGACCTCGTTGCCGGTCGGATAGACGCGCTTGTTCTCGCGCAGGAAGCCGACGCCGGGAAGGCCGAGGCGGTGGATGTCGAGCTGCTGCTTCGGCGTGATCTCGCGCTTCAGCCAGACGAAGCCCTTGCGCGACGACAGGCGGTCGCGCACCTCGCTGGTGTCGAGATCGGGCAAGGCCGCGGTCAGAAGCTCGATCGCCTCGTCCTTGTCGATGAGGCGGCGCGGCTCGGCGAACAGGCTCGGCGCCTTGACGTCGGTGGCGAGAATTTCGCCGTTGCGGTCGGTGATGTCGGGCCGCGCAGTTGCGATCGCGTCCTGCGAGGCGGTGCGCCGCGCGCCATGGCTGTCGGCGCCGACGGCGAACAGCACCAGCCGTCCGGCCAGCACGCAATAGACCGCGGCAAAGGCGAGGATCGCAAGACCGACGCGCGCGCGCGCCTTCGCGGCGCGGTCGACATTGCTGCCGTACAGCAGCGTGCGGATCAGCCGCGTGCGCCAGGGTTCAGCGGATTTTGCGGCCGGCTTGCTGGCGGGTGCCGGATCGGTCATGGCAGGTCCCGTCATTGCTGATCTCCCCCGCCCTGCTCGGAATCTTCTGCGGGCGCAGGCTGGTCGGCGGCCGGCTGGTCGGTCGCCGGCTTGTCGATCGATCCGGTCGTGCTGTCGGGCGCGGCGGCGGCCTCGATGGTGTCGATCATCGCGCCGATCGGATCGCGCGAACCCGGCCGCGTGAAGCTCGGCGGCCGCTCCGGCAGGTTCTTCAGGGAATCGTACTGGTTGGCGTTGACCGGTTTCAGCGGCAGATGCCGTTCGGCAAGCCCCTGCAGTCGCAGCGGCGCGTCGAGCTTGGCCCACTGCGCGCGCAAGGCGGCGATCGCGTTGCGCTGTTCGCGGATCTCGGCATTGAGCTGCAGCACGCGTTCGACGCGCGCGGTCGATTCCATCTTGATGCGGTAGACATAGGATGCCGCGAAGATCAGCATGCCGATGACGAGGAGATGGAGGAGGCGCATCGTCAGCCTCCCCGCTTCAGGTCTGATAGACGCGGCCATGACGGCAGGTCGTCGTCCGCATGCGCCGGCGCCGCAGTGCGCTCGGCCGCGCGCAGCTTGGCCGATCGGGCGCGCGGATTGGCCGATATCTCCGCCTCGCCGGGCGTCACCGGCCGCTTGGTCAGGATATGAAAGCTCGGCGCGGATTGCGCCACTTCGGGCCGATGCCGCGAGCCGCCGGAAACCTTGCCGCGCTCGGTCAGGAAATTCTTGACGATGCGGTCTTCCAGCGAATGGAACGAGACCACGGCAAGCCGCCCGCCCGGCTTCAGCACCCGCTCGGCCGCAGCGAGCGCTAGGTAGAGCTCATCGAGCTCTTCATTGACGAAGATACGCAGCGCCTGAAAGGTCCGCGTCGCCGGATGAATCTCGTTCGGCTTGGCGCGCACGACTTTCCCGACGATGTCGGCGAGCGCCTCGGTCGTTGTGATCGGCGCGTCCTTGCGCGCGGCAACGATGGCGCGGGCGACACCGCGCGCATGGCGCTCCTCGCCGAAGATATAGATGATGTCGGCAAGTTGCTTCTCGGAGGCGATTGCGACCACATCGGCCGCGGTCGGGCCGCTTTGTGCCATCCGCATGTCGAGAGGACCGCCCAAGCGGAACGAGAAGCCCCGCTCAGCCTGGTCGAGTTGCATCGAGGAGACGCCGACATCCATCACGACGCCGTCGACCTGATCCACCCCCTGCGATGCGCAGACCTGGGCGAGATCAGAGAAGCGGTCCTCGACCAGCGTCAGGCGGCCGACCGCGCCGTCGACCAGATCGAAGCCGCCTGTAATCGCGGTGCGGTCACGGTCGATGCCGATGACGCGCGTATCGGCGACATCGAGAATCATGCGGCTGTAGCCGCCGGCCCCGAAGGTCGCGTCGACATAGATGCCGCCGGCGCGCAGATCGAGATAGGCGACCGCCTCGCGGCCCAGCACGGAAATGTGACGGGGAGCACGTTCGCTCATGCGCCGCCCCCGGAGAGGGCCGCGTTGCTGGCATGCAAGCTGGCTGCGCGCCGACTCATTGCGTCTCGAATCCTCGCGCTGGTTGTTCCGGCAAAAAGGCCGCTGCGTGATCCCAGCGCCAACTCCCGTCCTCGGCCGCAAATCCTGATATCCGACCGGAATTGGGAGGGTTTCCATGGGATTTCGCGCAACAGCGGACCTTGGCCGTCCCCCGAAACCGGTTCGGCACTTCACCTCTCAGTAACGGCACTTAACGTTAAGAAAACGTTGATGATCGGTTAGCGGAATCGCACGACTTTGATCCGCATTCGAGTGATATTCTCGGCCCTCGCTCCGGCATCGTTGCGCGGCTCATGGAGCGGACCCTGGAACCGGCAGGCCGATTGCGGCGGCCCTCACGGTAAAGGAATAGTAAACGCCTATTTGTTTATCCATATGTCAAAATGCTTTCTCCTGGTTCGGGTTTTGAGTGATTCGTATGGCTTCTGGTTCGTCCTCGTCCGGCAACGCTGATTCGAAGCGTCAGCGCGTCCTTCCTGTTCCGAAGGGCGTGGCCGACGTGGAGACGTTCACGCCGGATTCCTCGATCGCCTCCGACGTGATCCCGTCGGTGAATTTCGGCGACCGCGCCAACAACCGGCAGCCCGACATGATCGTGCTGCACTACACCGGCATGCCCGACGTCGAGGGCGCGATCACCCAGCTCTGCACGGCCGGCACCGAGGTCTCGGCGCATTACATCGTGCTCGAGGACGGCCGCATCGTGCAATGCGTGCCGGAGAGCAAGCGCGCCTGGCACGCCGGCGTCTCCGCCTGGGCCGGCGAGGACGACATCAATTCCTGCTCGATCGGCGTCGAGATCATCAATCGAGGCCACGATTGGGGCTATCCCGACTTCCCGCTGCGGCAGATCGCAGCCGTCATCGCGCTGTGCCGCGGCATCATGCTTCGCCGCAAGGTGGTCTCGCATCGCGTGCTCGGCCATTCCGACGTCGCGCCGGGGCGCAAGAAGGATCCTGGCGAGAAATTCCCCTGGCACTCGCTGGCCAATTCCGGCGTCGGGCATTGGGTGCAGCCGGCGCCGATCGTGCGCGGCGACGCGCTGCAGCTCGGTGCGATCAGCGACAGCGTCTCCAACATGCAGGCCGCGTTCCGGCGTTACGGCTACAACATCCCGACCAACGGCAAGTTCGACGGCCCGACCATGGAGGTCGTCACCGCCTTCCAGCGTCACTTCCGCCCCGAGCGCGTCGACGGGATCGCCGACCGCTCCACCATGGCGACGCTGCACGCGCTGCTCGAGAGCCTGCCGCCGGATGCGGCGAGGTAGGCTCGGTCTTTCCATCGTCATTGCGAGGCGCCAACGGGTCGCGCGAAATGCGCGCCCGATGACAGGCTCCGCGACGACTTGTCCGCCGGAGCCTCGGCGAAGGCGGAAGCAATCCACGTTTCGGCGTGCGGCGCGATGGATTGCTTCCGCCTTCGCCCGCAATGACGCTTCCGGCCAAATCCTCGCGCGCAAACTGGAACTTTTTTCCGTGTCCCGTCTTCTTATTTGGGGCGGTCTGAGTGGAGATTCGTCCATGTTCAAAGCACTCATCAGCGGAGCTGTCGCCATCGGCCTCATCGCAGCTCCAGTAGCCGCAGGTGCGATGTCGACCCAGGACAAGTCCATGTCGACCCATCACAAGACCCACAAGGTCCATCATGCGCAGAAGAAGATGATGGCGCCCGGCACCACGACCGGCATGTCAAGTGGAACGACGACCGGGCAATCGACCGGCGCCAAGGCCAAGACAGGGTACTAAGCGTTCAACGCCGCGCGGCGCGCTGACGACCGTTGACGTGAACGGCGCGCCTTCACGGACCACACACGAGATGAGGCGATGTCAGCCCATCTCGGCGATCCGGCGTGCGTAGAGCCGTCGCAGCGGCTCGAGCTGCGTCGCCGCGGTGGCGGCAAGATAGGCCTGCCGCGCCTCGTCCTTGCGGCCGAGGCGGCGCAGCAGATCGGCGCGCACCGCAGGCAGCTGGTCGTATCCCTTCAGGCTGCCGCGCGCGTCCAGCGCGTCGATCAGATCGAGCGCGCGCGCCGGGCCGTCGACCATCGACACCGCAGCGGCATGATTGAGTTCGATCACCGGTGACGGGCTGATGCGAAGCAGCACCTCATAGAGACCGGCGATCTGCAGCCAGTCGGTATCCTCATAGCTGGGAGCCCGCGCATGCAGCGCGGCGATCGCAGCCTGCACCGCGTAGGATTGCGGCCGGCCCGGCATCTGCAGCGCCTCCTCGACCAATCTCACGCCTTCGGCGATCTGCTGAAAATCCCACAACGAACGGTTCTGCTCCTCGAGCAGAACGATGTCGCCGCCTGCGGTCTGACGGCCGGCGCGGCGCGCGTCGTGCAGCAGCATCAGCGCAAGCAGGCCCTTGATCTCGCCGCGCGCCGGAATCAACCGATCGAGCAGCCGCGCCAGCCGGATCGCCTCGCGCGCGAGGTCGGGCCGCATCAGATCCTCGCCGGCAGTCGCGGCATAGCCCTCGGTGAAGACGAGATATATCACGGCAAGCACGCCCTCAAGGCGCGGCTCCAGGGCCTCGCGCTCCGGCACCTCATAGGGAATGCCGGCGAGCTTGATCTTCTGCTTGGCGCGCAACAGCCGCTGCGCCATCGCGTCCTCGCTCACCAGGAAGGCGCGCGCGACCTGCGCCGTGGTCAGGCCGCACACCGTGCGCAAGGTCAGCGCAACCTGCACCTCGGCGGCAAAGGACGGATGGCAGCAGGTGAAGATCAGCCTCAGCATGTCGTCGTCGAGCGTCGCATCGGCCGGCTCCGGCGACGCCTCCGCATCCAGCAACAAGTGATGCGTCAATTGCTGCTGCTTGCCGCGGAACGAAACCGCGCGGCGGACGCGGTCGATCGCCTTGTTGCGGCCGACATTGACCAGCCAGGCGCGCGGATTGGCGGGGAATTCGCCGATCGGCCAGCGCTGCAGCGCCACCGCGAAGGCATCCTGCAGGGAATCCTCGGCCAGATCGAAATCGCCGACGAGACGGATCAACGTTGCGAGCGCCCGGCCCGCCTCGTCGCGGAAGATTTTCTCGATCTGGCTCGGGGTCATAGCCATCAATCGTCGTTCAGCGGCCGCGCCAGGTGACGCGGCCGCTGCATTCATGTTGCGATAACGGCGTCATCGCGGGTTGTCATAGATCATCACCGGCCTGACCTCGATCGAGCCGGTCTTGGCGCCGGGAATCCGCGCCGCAAGGCCGAGCGCGGTGTCGAGATCCTTGGCCTCGACCAGATAGTAGCCGCCGAGCTGTTCACGGGTTTCCGCGAACGGCCCATCGGTCGTCAGCGTCTTGCCGTCACGAACCCGCACGGTAGTGGCCGTCGACACCGGCTGCAGCCCGTCGCCCGCCTTGAAGTGCCCGCTCTGGATGATGGACTGGGTGTAGGCACCGTACTCCGCCGTCACGGCCTTGCGGTCGTCGGCATTCATACGGCCATATTCCGCGTCGCTCCGGTAGATCAGCAACAGGTATTGCATCTCATCTCTCCTCTTGATCGGCTGGATCGCCGACACCCAGTCGAACGGGCGGCAGGTCAAACGACATCTTCAGGATAAATTATTTTGGCCGCCTTGGCCGCCGTTATCCGCTTGACGGATCGGGCGGAAACGCCCATGCCGTGGGCGTCAGTCGGCCGGACGGCCGCTCCCGCTGCTGCCGAAAGGCCGCGGGGGAGGAAAGTCCGGGCTCCATCGACATGCGGTGCCGGATAACGTCCGGCGGGGGCGACCCCAGGGAAAGTGCCACAGAGAACGAACCGCTCCCTCCTCGGAGGTAGCAAGGGTGAAAAGGTGCGGTAAGAGCGCACCGCGTTTCCGGCAACGGAGACGGCATGGCAAACCACACCGGGAGCAAAACCGAATAGGGACGGCAACGCGGTTAGTTCGCGCACGCGCGATAACACCGCAGGGCGATGTCAGGCCCGCTGTCCGGGTAGGTTGCTCGAGGCAAGGTGCAAACCTTGTCCCAGAGGAATGGCCGTCGCGTACCATTCGCGAGAATGGTGCCCTACAGAACCCGGCTTACAGGCCGGCTGATATTTTGGAGTATGAGGGGCTCGGCGCAACACGCCGGGCCCTTCGCCATTTTCAGTAAACTTCATTCCAGCTACGCGCGCCCGCGGCCGGTCGAGCCGACCCATCGTCTTGCGTCAGAACGACCCGAACGCGGTGCCGATTGCAATCACCGCGGCGAGAGCAATGACGGAACTCGCAATGCCGACCATGACGATGTCGAGATAGCTGTCGCGATGCCTGAGCCCGCAGATCGCAAGCAGGCTAACGACCGCGCCGTTGTGAGGCAGAATGTCCAGTGTCCCCGAACCGATCACCGCGACGCGATGCAGGAGGCCGGGTTCAATACCCGCCTCCGCGGCAAGACCCATATAGGTCTTGCCCAGCGCATCGAGCGCAATCGTCAAGCCGCCAGAAGCCGACCCCGTCAGCGCGGCAAGGATGTTCGTCGCGACTGCGAGCGACACCAATGGGCCGCCCTCAATTCGCAACACCCACTCCCGCACCACGCCGAAAGCCGGAAGCGAGGCGATAACGGCGCCGAATCCGACAAGGCTTGCGACACTCAGCGCCGGCAGGACCGACGCATTCGCACCGGCATCCATGGTTCGTCGCAGTGCAGGCAGTCGCGTCCAGTTGCAGAGTATGACCGTCACGATCGCTGCAGCCAACGCCACGACAACCGACCAGACACCGGCCACGGCAGCCAGCGATGTATTTCCCCATCGCTGTTCGGCCAGGAATGAGAAATCAAGCCGGGGCAGGACGACGAGCGACATCAGCAGATTGACTGCGACAACGACGATCAGGGGAAGGATGGCGTTGAGGACCGGGACGGCGGCGTCGCTGTGATGTCCGTGGCGGATCTCCGCCGGGTCAAATTCTCGCGCCGTCGTCGCCCGCTCGCGCAACAACTCATCGTCGGCTGCATCCGCCGAAACCGGCGGCTCGTCGCCATAGCCCTCATTTGCGCGACGCGCCGCTTGCTCTGCGCGAAGAAGCCACCACAGCCCGACACCAAGCATGATCGTCGACGCGACAACGCCAAGGCCCGGTGCGGCAAACGGAGTCGCGCCGAAGAAAGGCATCGGTATCGCATTCTGTATCGACGGCGTGCCCGGCAGCGCCGACATGGTAAAGGTCGAAGTCCCGAGAATAACCGCCGCCGGCACCAAACGACGCGGAATCCCTGCCGTGCGAAACAGCGACTGCGCCATCGGAACGATGACGAAGAACGCGACGAAGAGGCTGACGCCGCCGTAGGTGACCAGTGCACCGGCGAGCACGACCGCGAGGATGACACGGCGTTCGCCCAGACATCGGGAGATGAAGCCCGCGACCGCAGCGACCGCGCCGCTGTCATCCATGAGTTTCCCGAACACGGCGCCAAGCAGAAAAATAGGAAAGAACTGCGCGAGAAACTCCGACGCGCTGGCCATGAAGGTCTGCGTCCAGTTGGCAAGCAACGGCTCGCCACCGAAGGCTGCGGCCACCGACGCGCAGAGCGGCGCGAGCAGCAGGACGCTCCAACCGCGGAACGCAAGACCGACCAGCAGTCCAAGCCCGACGAGAATGCCGAGGAGACCCATCGGCTCAGCACTCCGCCAGCAGAATATCCAGATCGGCGGTCGAGCGCTCACCGATATCGGCGCCATGCGCGTCGAGGAATTCGCCGGCGGCACGCCGCCCCTCCTCGTGCAGCTTGGTCACGAACGCCCATTCGGCATTGAGCTTGGATGATGAACCGAACGTCGCAAGCATGTCGCTCTTGATCCGATGCGTTTTCATCTGGGCCCAGCGGGCGCCCTCTCCGGTGCCGGGGTCGGCGACCTGACGAAGCAGCGCGATCATCCGCAGCTCCTTTGCCAGCGGAGAATTGAACGAGATCTCGTTGAGCCGGTCGAGAATGTCAGCGGCCGTGCGCGGCTGCTCCGGCCGCTCGGTCGGGTTGATCTGGACCACGACCGTATCGTGTGCGTCGGTCTCGCGGACCAGCGGCGTGACCGTGGGATTGCCCGCATAGCCGCCGTCCCAATAGGGCTCGCCATCGATCTCGATCGCACGAAACATCGTTGGCAAGCAGGCCGACGCGAGCAGGACATCCGCGGTAATCTCCGCGTTGCGAAAAATCCGCCCCCGCCCCGTACGAACCCGTGTGGCGGTTATGAAGAGCTTGATCGGCGCGCGTGCAAGACGCTCGAAATCGATACTATCGTTCAATATGTCGCGCAGCGGATTGAAGCCGAGGGGATTGAGGTCGTAGGGTGAAAGCATCCGCGACATCAAATCCGTGAAGAGATAGGCCGGAGAGCTGTCGAGCGACCAGCGTCCCATCAGACGGTCGAGCGGCGACCGTTGCAGCGGACTGAATGCGGCGGCGCGTGAGACGCTTCGCCAGTATTTTTCAAGCGCTTCACGTGCGCCCGCAGCGCCACCCGCGGTCCAGCCATCCGCCAGCACGGCAGCATTCATCGCTCCGGCCGATGTCCCGGATATGCCCGCGATCTGAAACCATGATTCTTCGAGGAGCCGATCCAGGACACCCCATGTGAACGCGCCATGCGAGCCTCCACCTTGGAGCGCCAGATCAACGAGCACGGGGCTGCGGTTCATGAGGCCATGTTCACCAGCACGTGGGACTCTGATTATGTCGCGGTTTGGCGGAACGTGCGAGACAAAGTTGCGGTCACCGTCCGGTTCCGATGGCGGACTTCACCAAGGATGTTGCCTCATCGTTGGCGGCACCAACGCGATTGGTTCGCTTCGCGGCGCAGGCACGTTTCTTAAAAAGGCGACATAATTGGTTGGCGGGGGTAGGATGTGTGCCTCGCGGAGGATCGCAGATGGACCTTCAGAAGATCATGGCGAAGGCAAGAGACATCGCCAGGAGCACGGGCACGATCACAACCGAGCAACTCAACGGGATGTGCCCCAACAACATGGAGCCCGAGGACATCGCGGCTCTCTTTGCGGCTCTGCGGACCGAGGGGATTCGTCTCAAGGACGACAAGGCAGAAAAGTAGGAGTTCCATGCCCGCACACTACGGCAAAGCGGACGATCGTCGTGACCGAGGTGCTAGCCGAATTTGGGTCCTTGGCGGGACCGGAGCTATGATCTGCTGAAGCTGGACGTGTCCTTCTGCCCGCGATTCAAGAAATCAAGAGGAGGAATGGTAATGTCGGTCGCCTGCAAGTTCGAGCGCAGCATTCTTAGCCACGAAGAATATGAGGCAATCCGCCTGACGCATCATCCCGCCATCCATGGCGTCGAGGTATCCGAGCTTGAAGCCATGCGCCCCCGCCTGCGCAAGATGCGCGACAAGGAGCGAACGGTCGGCCGGCAAAAGCAGCGAGAGAGCCGCGGAAAAGCTGAGGCTCGCGGGACAAGCTTTCCGGGAACCGCCAAGCATGCTTCAGAGCGGAAGCAAGTGTTCGCAGCGGCATTGAAGCGGGTGAACACGGAGCTCAGGCGTCAGCACAATTTGGCGACCCGGACCGCGCATGTCGAAGCAGCTCGAAAGGCCCTCGCGCTGCACCGAGCCGCGAACTTCACGACCCGTCCCCCGGCCGGAGCGACCGCAGGCGAAGGCATGGCGTCGAAGCCGAGCGAACTCCGAAGAAAGATCATTGCAGGCGCGAAAATCGGACGCGTGTCGCAGGCGACGAAAGTCGCTCAGGCGGTGCGCGATACGCGTGGCGCATGACCGCGGGCGAACAAGCGCACCCGGTCGATTCCGGGACGATGCTTCGCATCGCCCCGGAATGACGGCGCGTCAGGAAACGATCTCCTGCAGCAGCGCCATCAACGCCTCCGGCGCGGTGACGTTCGGCGAGTGGCTGGCGTCGATCTCGAAATAGCGCCAGCCGGGTTCATTCTTGATGCGCCTGGCGAATTGGCCGAACGTATCGGCTTGGGTGGTGCGGGTGGCGTAGATGTAGCTGCGCGGCAAATTCGTTTCGCCGTGTTGCAGCTTCAGCTTCTGCTCGAAGCATTTGATCGGCATGTCGACGCGGCGCGCGGTGAGCCATTCGACGTCTGCGGGAGACGTATCCGGCGGCGTCGGCATCGGCGGGATGCGCCAGCCGTCGCCGTCGCTCGCGAGCTCGCGCATGGTCTCGATGGCCGGCTCGTTGAGGTCGAAAAGGGACTGGCCGTCGCGCGGCACGAAGGCATCGATATAGATCATCTGCGCGATGCGCTCACGCACCCGGTCGGCGACGCCGGTCGCAACCATGCCGCCATAGGAGTGACCGACCAGCACGATGTCGCGCAGATCCTCGTACGAAATGACGCTGAGCATGTCCTGGATATGCGCCTCCAGGTCGAGCCCTTGATGCGCAAGGTGCGCGCGCTCGCCGAGCCCGGTGTAGCTCGGCGTGACGAGCCGGTGCCCGGCGGCCTGCATCAGGGGATGCATTTTCTTCCACGCCCATCCGGCCGACCAGGCGCCGTGACAGACCAGAAAGGTTTTGGACGAATGCGCAGTGGACGAACTCGCAGTCATGGGGATGCTTCCATTCCGATTATCGTTGATGAGCCGCGATTTTGAAGTGTACCCGCCGCCCGCGTCGTGTAAACGTCGCGGCAAAACATGATCGTCATTCCGGGATGGTCCGAAGGACCAGACCCGGAATCTCGAGATTCCGGGTTCGATGCTTCGCATCGCCCCGGAATGACGACGAAGGAGAAAGCAACTGAACCCGGCAAGCTACGCGGTCCTGTTCTTCGGCGCGCTTGCCGGCGGTTTCGTCTCCGGTCTTGCCGGCTTCGGCACCGCGCTGATGGCGCTCGGCATCTGGCTCTATGTGCTGCCGCCGACGCTTGCAGTGCCGCTGGTGCTGGTCTGCTCGGTCATCGCGCAGGTGTCGACGCTGCCGTCGATCTGGAAGACCATCGACTTCCGCCTGGTCTGGCCGTTCGTCATCGCGGGCCTCGCCGGCGTGCCGATCGGCATTTTGCTGATCGCCCGCGCCGACCCCGAGGTCTTCAAGCTGACAATCGGCGTCTTCCTGCTGGTGTTCCCGACCCTGCTGTTCCTGCAGCGCAAGCCGATGTCGATCGCCTTCGGCGGCAAATGGGCCGACGGCGCGATCGGATTTGCCGGCGGCATCCTCGGCGGCCTCGCCGGACTGTCCGGCCCGCTCCCGATCCTGTGGGCGAGCGTGCGCGGCTGGGGCAAGCAGCAGCGCCGCGGCGTGTTTCAGATCTTCAACTTCACGATCCTGGCGGCCGCGCTCCTGGTCCAGATCGCGAGCGGCCTGGTGAAGCCCGAACTGATCTGGTTGACGGCCTGTGCGTTTCCAGGAACGCTGCTCGGCGCCTGGCTCGGCTCGCGCCTCTACCACGCGCTCAGCGACCGCAATTTTTCCGACGTCGTGCTGGTGCTGCTGTTCCTGTCCGGCGTGGCGCTGGTGTGGAACGGGCTGGCGCCGCGGTAGCGCGCGGATCGCGCAGCAGAGAATGGCCCGTGCTCGCAAGGACTGAAGATGATCGAACCGCGCGGCGGCGACCTTCTTGAAAGGTGCGGCTGCGCGGGCGGCCGCAAGGTTGTTTCTGAATTGGCAAGTAGAGAAACTTTGTGACTGAAAAACAATTTTCGAAGTGCCTTGGATCCGACATTGACCCGCATCGCGTTCATTAAGAGGCTTGAGTGGATGGTGGGCCACAGAAGGCCCGTCATTTCGACGTGAACTGTTCGATTCCTTTTGCCAATCATTTTTTGCTGGAGGAAGTCATGAGAACTCGAAACACGTTGGTAATGGCGTTATTCGCCGGTTTCGGCAATTGGCGGTATCGCAGTTGAGGGGCTGCACGCCCAAGCCAAGCTGAAGGCTTACAGTGTCGCCGAGATCGAACCGGTTGCCGGAGCGAAAGTCTCGTCCACCTACCTCGAAGCTGCTCGAAAGGCGATTGCCAGTCATCATGGTCGTGCCTTGCGCACGGTGAACGGACGGGTCCAGGGAATCGAAGGCACGCCTCCCAAGAACGTCGCCATTGTTGAGTGGGACAGCGTGGACGACGCCGTGGCATTCTACAAGTCGAAGGACTGGTCCGATCTTGCCGCCGAGCGCGAGAAGTCTCAAAAGACGTTGCGACGGTATGTCGTCGAAGTCGAGCAATAGCCAGCCACTTCGCTGGGCGTTGCTTGATAGACACGCGCATGGGGCCGCCTCAATCGGCGGCCCCGTCATTTCATGCAGGTCGTGACCCGCACGACACAACCTCCGCGGCGCGTGGCTAGCGGAACATCGCCCGCCAGCCACGCGCCACTGCCCTACTCCGCCGCCGCCTGGCCGAACTCGGTCGCCTGCCGCTCGAACAGGCCGCGGTAGATGCCGCCCTGCCGTGCCGCAAGCACCTCATGCGTGCCCTGCTCGACGATCTCGCCGCGATCGAACACCAGGATGCGATCCATGCTGCGCACGGTCGACAGCCGGTGCGCGATCACGATCGAGGTGCGGCCCTTCATCAGCCGCTCCATCGCCTGCTGGATCAGCGCCTCGGACTCCGAATCGAGGCTCGAGGTCGCCTCGTCCAGGATCAGAATGGGCGCATCCGCCAGGAAGGCGCGCGCCAGCGCCACGCGCTGCCGCTCGCCGCCCGACAGCTTGACGCCACGCTCGCCCACCAGCGTGCCGTAATCCTTCGGCAGCCGCATGATGAACTCGTGCGCATTGGCAAGCCGCGCCGCCTGCTCGATCGCCTCCATGCTGGCGCCCGGCCGGCCATAGGCGATGTTCTCCGCCAGCGTGCGGTGAAACAGGATCGGCTCCTGCTGCACGATCGCGATCTGGCTGCGCAGCGATTGCTGCGTCGCCTTGGCGATATCCTGACCGTCGATCAGGATTTTGCCGCCGGAGACGTCGTAGAGCCGCTGCACCAGCTTGACGAAGGTCGTCTTGCCAGAGCCGGAGCGCCCGACCAGGCCAACGCGCTCGCCGGCATCGATGTCGACCGACAGCCCGTCATAGAGCGGCAAGCGATGGCCGCCATAGTGGAACGTGACGTCGTCGAACACGATGCGGCCGCCCTGGATGTCGATCGTCCTGGCATCATCCGCGTCGGCGATGCCGAGCGGCTCGCCATGGATCTGCACCAGCTCCTCCATGTCGTTCACCGAACGCTGCAGGTTGTTGATGTGCATGCCGACATCCCGCAGATAGGCGTGGATGATGTAGTAGCTGGTCAGCACATAGGTGACGTCGCCCGGCGTGGCGTGGCCGGCCGCCCACAGCAGGATCGCGCCGCCGATCACCGAGGCGCGGAAGCACAACAGCACCAGCAGCTGCGCCGTCGAGGTGTGGTTGTAGCGCAACCAGGTCCGCCGCACCCGCCGGCGCCAGCGGCTGATGACGCCGTCCAGCCGCATGTCCTCGCGCGTCTCGGCGCCGAACGACTTCACCACCGCGTTGCAGGTCAAGGCGTCGGCCAGCGTGCCGCCGACCTTGGTGTCCCACGCATTGGAGACGCGCGCGGCCGGCGCGACGTAGCGCACCTGGAACACCATGGTCATCGCGACATAGATCACCGAACCCACGGCAATCACCGCGCCGAGCGATGGCCAGTGCAGCCCGAGCAGGATCATCGAGCCGAGCAGCACGACCAGCGACGGCAACAGCGCCATCAGGATGGTGTCGTTCAGCAGGTCGAGCGCCCACATGCCGCGCGTGATCTTGCGCACGGTGGAGCCCGCGAACGAATTGGCGTGCCAGTCGGTCGAGAAGCGCTGCACGCGCATGAAGGCCTGCTGCCCGACATCGGACATCGTCTTCAGCGTGAACGGCACGATGGTCTGGATACCGACCAGCCGCAGCATCAGCGACAGCGCGCCGAGGCCGACGATGGCACCGAATGCCAGCATCGCCCCATGGCGCGCGGCGGCATCGGTGGCACCCGCGGTCAGCGCATCAACCAGATGGCCAGAAAAAACCGGCATGAACAGGTCGGCCGCGGTCGCACCGAGGAAGCCCGCCGTCACGGCGAAGGCGCGCAGCGGCTGCTCCAGCCAGTGGTGGAACACGAATGGCAGGACGATCCGGATCGCGGCCGGTCGCTTGGTCGTCAGAGAGGTCATGGCACATTCCGGCCACGCTTCTGCAGCGCAAGCCGGCTCCATCTGAGGCGACATGCGGACGGAATCCGGCCGCTGATGTCGCTGGAAATTGTAGATAACGTGTTGGGAAGTTTGGGTGATCGGGGATCAGGCCCGATCAGCGTCGGGAGCTAACGCGAAGCCGCGTCAAGCACCATCGAACGTGGGCGCGCGATCTGCGAAATAAACGACTTCATGCGCATCTCCCGGGTTCGAGTAAGGAATGGGCTGCTTATAAATGCATCACGCGCGATTGGCAAGATGACAAGCGCGTGAGTGCGGCAATGTGTCGATGATGCAACGCTCTGCACGCGACCGGGCGCACATCGCGCGCGAAGCCGATGCGTTCAATGCGCGTCGCCGCCGCCCGCGGTCATCGACGGCGGCTTGTTGACGAACAGCACCAGCAGGCTGAGGCCGACATAGAACAGCGACAGCATGAAGAAGGCGTCGCCATAGCTCATCACCTGGGCCTGGCGGTGCACGAGCTGCGAGAGCTGCTTCATCGCCATGGTGGCGGAATCGCCCATGCCCTGCAGGCGCTGGGTGAAATTGTTGAGGGTCTCGACCGCGGTCGCGTTGCCCCAGGTCACCCGGTCCTGCAGCCGCGAGATGTGCAGATCCGTGCGGTCGTTGAGCGCTTCGTTGATCAGAGCGAGCCCGACCGCGCCGCCGAGATTGCGCATCAGGTTGAACAGGCCGGAGGCGTTCTTGACGCGGTCTTGCGGCAGCGTGGCGAGCGCGATGTTGTTGGTCGGCACCATCGCGCACATCATGCCGATGCCGCGCAGGATCTGCGGCACCAAGAGCTCGTAGAAATCGTACTCGCGCGTAATCCAGGTCATCTGCCAGGAGCCGAGCGCGAAGGTGACGAGGCCGAAGGCGATGATGTAGCGCAGATCGACCTTCTGCATCAGCCGGCCGACCACCGGCGCCATGAAGAACATCGTCATGCCGGAGATGAACATGGTCTCGCCGATCATCAGCGCGCTGTAGCCGCGGATCTCAGCGAGATAGCGCGGATAGACGTAGGTCAGGCCGTACAGCCCGATGCCGATGCAGAACTGCAGCACGCAGCCGACCGCGAAATTGCGGTTGGAGAAGGCATAGAGATCGACGATCGGCTCCTCCGCGGTCAGCACCCGCCAGAAGAAGGCGACCGCCGAAACGAAGCCGATCGCGGCGCAGATCGCGACCGAAGTGTCCTGCAGCCATTCATATTGCGGGCCTTCCTCGAGCACATATTCGAGCGAGCCGAGGAAGCCGCCCATGAAGATCAGGCCCCACCAGTCGAAGCGCTCGAGCAGCGCGAAGTTCGGCTGGTCGAAATCGACCAGCGCCAGCACGCCGATGGTGATGATGACACCGGGCACGATGTTGATGAAGAACAGCCAGTGCCACGACATCAGATCGGTGATGTAGCCGCCGACGGTCGGCCCGACGGTCGGCGCCAGCGTCGCGACCAGCCCGATGATCGGCGCCACGATGTAGAACTTGGAGCGCGGGAAGATGGTGTAGGCCGAGGCGAACACCGTCGGGATCATGCCGGCGCCGAGGAAGCCCTGCAGCGCGCGCCACAGGATCATCTGCTCGATCGAGGAGGCAAAGCCGCACAGCAGGCTCGAAACCGTGAAGCCGAACGCCGAGATCGCAAACAACAGCCGGGTGCCGAGCGCGCGCGACAGGAATCCCGACAAGGGGATCGCGATCACCTCGGCGATCAGATAGGCGGTCTGCACCCACGAGACTTCGGTCGAAGACGCCGACAGGCCGGCCTGGATCTCGGTGAGCGAGGCCGAGACGATCTGGATGTCCAGGATCGACATGAACATGCCGAACACCATGATGATGAAGGCGACCACCCGCTTGGGCTGGAGCCGCTCGGTCTCCGAGGCGCCGGTCATCATCGAGGGAGAGGCAGTGGTCGCGTCGGCCATGGGCTCATCAGGCTCCGCGCTTCGAACCCGCGGTCCGAAGCTTCAAGCATCACTGCGGATGGATCATCATCGGCGCGTCGAGGTCGGTATCGGCATCGGCATCGGCCGCGCCCTCTCGCGTGTCGACGGTGGTGTAGACCGACATCCCGGCGCGCAGCATGCCCTGCTTGGCGACGCTGTTCGGCACCCGGATGCGGACCGGCAGGCGCTGCACGATCTTGGTGAAGTTGCCGGTGGCGTTGTCGGGCGGCAGCAGCGTGAACACCGAGCCCGCGGCCGGCGAGATGCTGTCGACGATGCCGGTGAACTTGCGGAAGCCGTAGGCGTCGACCTTGATCGTTACCCGCTGCCCGGTGCGGATGCGCTTGAGCTGGGTCTCTTTGTAGTTGGCGTCGATGAAGACGCCGTCGAGCGGCACCACATTGCCAAGCCGCTGGCCGACATTGATGTAATCGCCGGTGTTGACGAGACGGTTGGAGAAGGTGCCGTCCACCGGCGCGCGCACCTGGGTGAAATCGAGATCGCGCTCGGCCTTGGCGAGCTGGGTCTGCAACTCGGCGAGCTGGGCGCGGGCCTCGGCCTGCTGCGCCTTGGTGACATCGACGTTGCTCTTTGCGGCGGCGTAGGCAGCCTGCGCCGACCGCACGGCGGCCGCGCCCTGATCACGGCCGGCTTCAGAGACTTCGAAGGTGGCGCGCGAGGCAAAGCCCTTGGTGCTCAGCGCCTGCTGGCGATCGAAATCGAGATCGGCGCGCTTCAGGCCGGCTTCGGCGGAGACGAGCTGCGCCTGCGCCTGCTCGACCGAGCTTTCGGCCGCCGCGACCTGGCGACCGATGCGCTCGATCGTCGCCTGCTGGGTCGCGATCCGCGTGCGCGCGGCGTCGACCGCGATGCGATAGTCACCGTCATCGATCCGGAAGATCACATCGCCTGCACGCACCAGCGCGTTGTCGCCGGGCAGGATCGCCGCGATATGGCCCGCGACGCGCGCGCCGAGCATGGTGTTGTTGGCGCGGACATAGGCGTCGTCGGTCGAGATGTAGAAGCGCCCAACCATCAGGTAATAGGCGGCATAGCTCGCGCCGGCGAGCGCGAGCAGCCCGAGCACGCCCATCATCACGAATCTGCGCTTGCCGGATTTCGGCGCCGCGGCAGCGGGCGACGCCGCCGGCTGTTCGGGCGCAGAAGCGGGCGGCGCCTCGGCGGGACGCTTGTCACCGGGACCCTTTTCGCCGGGACTCTTGGCTTCGTCGGCCCTTTTGGCTTCGTCAGTTCTGGCCTGCTCGCCGAGATCGGCGGATGCGTCGCGCGCCACCGCGTCCGCGGCCATCTCGGGCCCGGAACGAACAATGCGTGCAGCCTGATCCCGTGCTGCGGCCATAACCGAGGCTCCCCACCAAAATTCTTGACGCGCGCAATGGCGGAAGAACGGCCGTGCGGCGCATCGTCACTCCCACCAATACCATTGACCGAACGGTTCGGTCAATCTACATTCCCGCCCAGCGGATTATAAGGCTTCGATTCTTCCCGGACTGATTCTGGGTTGGGTTCTTTGGTGAGAAGCTAAATCAATGGTTGCAGCGCCCCCAAACCCCCTCCACCTCGTCGTCGGCGATGAGGAGTCCTCGAAGCGCCGCCAGATCCTGGACGGCGCCCGCAAGGTATTCCTGGAGCTCGGCTTCGACGGCGCCAGCATGGGCGAGATCGCCCGCGCCGCGGGGGTCTCCAAGGGCACCCTATACGTGTATTTCCCCGACAAGGCCGGGCTGTTCGCGGCGATCGTCGAGGAGGAGAAGCGCGAGCAGGGCAAGGTCGCCTTCAACTTCGATCCGGCACGCGACGTCGACACCACCCTCCCCGAATTCGGCCGTGCCTATGTCGCGGTGCTGTGCCGGCCCGGTGGCGGCTCCGCGATCCGCACCGTGATGGCGATCGCCGAGCGGATGCCCGAGCTCGGCAGCCGGTTCTACACCCATGTGATCGCCCACACCGTCGACCGCTTCGCCGCCTATCTTGAGGCGCGCGCCGCGCTCGGCGAGCTCGTGATCGACGACTATCAGCTCGCGGCCTGGCAATTCATGCAGATGTGCCAGGCAACGCTGTTCCAGGCGTTCATCTTCCAGGCCAATCCGTCACCCTCGCCGGAGCGGATCGCAACCGTCGTCGACAGCGCGACGCGCGTGTTCTTCGCGGCATACCGGCCGAAGCAGGCGAATTGATCCCCCGCCGTCGCAGGACAGGCGAGTGACGATCCAATACGACTATTTCCTTTGGCAGGACCGCAACTTGGCGCTTGTCGCGCGACGCCACCTCGCGCGACAATTCCCTGGATGAACCGGCATATCGACCCAGATCAAATGTCCAGCGTGATGGCACGGCTGGGGGACGCCGTGGTCGACCCGGCGGCGTGGACCGGCATCATGACGTCGATCTGCGAGGCGGTGGGCGCAACCGGCGCCGTGCTGCTGCAAAGCGACGTGCGGACCCCGGACGTGCCGCGCACCGCGTCGACCGAAGAGATGGTGCAGCACTACTTCGCACACAACTGGCATGAGCAGGATTCGCGCGCTCCAGGCGTTCCGCGAGCAATGGCCGGCGAAGTGATCACCGATCAGGACTTGCTGACGCCCGAGCAGATCCGGTCGGATCCGATGTACAATGAGGTGCTGTATCCGTTCGGCTTCAAATGGTTCGCCGGCATCGGCTTCTGGGCCGACAGCGCGCCGTGGGTGCTGACGTTGCAACGCACCGGGGAGGAAGGACATTTCGAGACACGCGAGACGCGGCTTCTGGCTCAGCTGGGGCCGCGCCTGACGGAGACAGCGACGCTGTCGACTGCGGTCGGCCGCATCGCGCTCGCCTCCATGACCGGCATTCTCGACCGGGTGCGGCAGCCGGCCGTCGCACTCGATCGCACAGGCCTCGTGATCGATCGCAACGAAGCCGCCGATGCCGGCTTCGATGCGGACATCAGGATCAGGGATCGCCGGCTGATCGTGCGCGACAAAGCAGCACAGGCGCGGCTTGATCAAGTCATCGATCTGATCCGCGCCGCACCCGAGCGCGCGGCGCTGCCGATCGAGCCGATCCTGATCCGCCGTACGCACAAGGGACCGGTGGTGTTGCGCGCGTTGCCGATCGACGGTGCGGCACGCAACGTCTTCCTCGGCGCGCGGGCGATGCTGGTCTTCGTCAATTTGACGCCACGCGCGATGCCCGAGCCCGGCATGATCGCGCAGGCATTCGGCCTCACGCCGGCAGAAGCGCGGCTGGTGGCGCTGCTCGCGGGCGGCCTCTCGATCGCCGACGCTGCCGAACGGCTCGGGATCGTTCGCGACACCGCACGCAACCAGTTGAAGTCGGCCTTCGCCAAAACCGGCACGCACCGCCAGCCCGAACTGGTCAGCCTCGTCCTTCGGATCGCTTGAGCATGGCGCCGCACCGGCGCGGCGCTTACCCTTCGAGACGCGCTGCGCGCGCCGTAGCGTCACGGGAGAGAGAGAGAGAGAGATTCGACTCAATCCACAATGATGGTTACCCGCCCGATTTCGCCCAGCACGGCCGGGCGTTGACCGCCGTACGCGCCGCTCTTGAGCACGGCCGTATACGATCCAGCCGCGCGATAGACGTGCGTCCGCCGAAAGCCGCGGATCGGTGAGATCGTGTCATCGGTCCGGCCGTCGCCGAAATCGAGCACGACCACCCCCTCCGGCATCCCCGGCCCCATGCCGGTGAAGGTCACCTCAAGCGGCGCGGCGCCCGAGATCGGCGAAGCGGCAAGTGCACTTGTCGCGTTCATCTGCGTCGTCGCGGTCATGTCGATCACACCAAGGGTGATTGCGGAGATGGCAAATATCGGCAAACGCCACGTCATTTCGAATGTCCCGATCACCCACCCGCCGCAAGCAGATTGCGGCGGGTGGTTTTATGAATCAAGCCGCAGGACGCCCTCCTCCGGCTCAGACCAGATGGAAATCGCCTGCGTGCGCTTGCAGCTCCGCCGCCTTGATCCCGGCAAAGGTGATCGTATCGCCGAACGCGTCCGTTATGACAGCGCCGGCGGCGGTATCGGCCGTGTGATTGGATAGCATGTCGTTCACGCTGGCGAAGATCGACTTGTCGAGTTGCACGGCGTCATTGTGCGCAACGAAATCGGTGATCACGTTGGTGCCGAAATGCGGGCGGAACAGGAACGTGTCCGGCCCGTTGTTGCCGGTCAACGTGTCACCATCGCCGCCGATCAGCACGTCCGGGCCATTGCCGCCGATCAGGATGTCGTGCCCCGCCGAGCCGTCGAGCACGTCCTGGCCGTTGCCGCCGTTCAGTGTGGTATGGCTTCCGGCCTGGTAGTTGACGCCGGGATTGAACACGACGATGCTCAGCGTCGACGACGCCGTTGCGCCATGCGGATCGGCAATCGTGTAGGCGAAGGTGTCCTGCGCGACGATCTGCGACGGCAAGCCCCCCTTGTTGGCGACGTAGACATAGCTGCCGTCGGCATTCAGCGTCAGCGAGCCGTAGGTGCCGGCGATGATGTGCCCGACATTGCCGGCCGCCCCGTCGACGGCGCTGACCACCGAGTGACCCTGATCGTGGATGTCAGGATCGGTGTCGTTGGACAGCACACTGTGCGACGCGTCAACCGACAGCGTCGACTTCTTGGCCGTGCCGTTGCTGTCCGCGACCGCGATCGGCGCGTCATTGGCGCCGTTGATGGTGAGGACGACATCCTGGGTGACGGCCCCGCCATGCGCATCGTCGATGATGACGGGCACCGTGACGGTGAGGCTCTCGCCGACCGACAGGAAATCGAGATCCTTGTCGACGATGCTGTAGCTCCAGTCGATCTTGCCTGCGTTGGTGTTGCCGGCCTCGGGCATGATCGTAAAGGCTGCCTCGAGCGAGGCGATCTGCGTCGGCGTGAGTTCCGACGTGTAGTCGTGCGTCGAGTCCTGCCAGGTCACCGTCTCGCCGGCGGTATTGATCGTCGCAGTCGGCCGGTCGTTGAGGTCGGGATCGGTGAAGGCGATCGTGCCGGCGGTCGCATCCGGCGTCGAACTTCCTGTGACGCCGGGCAATTCGCTGATCGTCCCCGTCAAGTTGGACAGTGCCGGCACTACCGACACGGGATCATTGGTGCCGGTGAAGACGACCGTGATCTGTTGGGTCGAAGCGTCACTGACGCTCGAGCCGGTGTGGTGGTCCGCCACCGTGACGTCGTAGACCACAGTCAGCGTCTCACCAGCCGCCAGGAAGTCCAGATTCTTGTCCGCCAGGTCGAACTGCCAGTTGAGCGTCCCGCTGGTACCGTCGACGCCAATCGTGTCGGTCAGCGCCGTTGCGAGCGCCGCCTGCGTGGCGAGCGGAATCGTGACGCCGCCGGACCAGGTCGCGGTATCAAACGACTCACTCGCGGTGTGCGTGTCGCCGGCATTCGCATCGGTGAACGTCAGCGTGCCGAGAAGTTCCTGCAGCGAGGCGGAATTGGTGGTGTTGGCCAATTCGGTCAGCGGATGCGGCGATCCCGGATCGGGCGACAGCACCGGCGGACGGTTCAGCACTTCGGTCTCGTTGAACGTGCCGTCGGCGAACTGGAAGTTCTGAATGTTGGTGACGGTGTCGGTCCCGTCAGGTGACCCGCCGCGCTGGTCGGCGATCTGGATTGCGCCGCTGCCAAGCAGTGTCGCGATATATTGCAGCCGGGTGCCGCTGTAGACGACCGTGTTGGTGCCGCCTCCGCCATCGATCGTGTCGTTGCCGCCATTGCCGCGAAGCACGTTGTCGGCGGCATTGCCGACGATCGTGTCGTTGCCCGACCCGCCATTGGCGTCCTCGATCAGCGACGCGGTCTCGGTCGGGTGGCTCGGATCGATCAACGCGTTGGCGATGTTGCCGCGCGCGAAATACTCGGCGCCACCCGCGCCGTTATTGCCGAGATCGGCGCGCTGCGCGTGCGCCGCGCTGGTGTCCAGAATGGTCCAGGCGCCGGGATTGAGATCGATCGAGAGGCTGGTCGTGTAGTTGGAGAAGTCGTAGGTATCGGTGCCACCGCCATCCCACAGCGTCATCAGCACGAAATTGCTTTGCGGCGCGCCCTGCCCGACGCCATCGATGAACTCCTCGCCGGTGGTCGGGCTCCAGGTGTAGGTGGTGTTGCCGTTGTGCGCCGTGGCACCATAGTTCGCGCCGTACATGTACTGCAGCGCGGCGATGTCGTCCTGCATGTAGGTGGTCGGATGATCGGGCGCGTTGTCGCCATTGGTGGCGTTGTCGCCAGGAAACTGGCTGTAGGTCATCACCGAGTATTCGTAGGAATTGTGATCGGCCGGCAGCGCGGGGAACGTCACGCCGTGCCCGTCCTGCGTGACGTGGCCGTGCTTCAATCCGAGATTATGGCCGGTCTCGTGCATGATTCCGGCGGCATCCTGGAAGCTGCCGAGCACCGGATTGGTGTAGCCGCCGGTGACGAACCATGCGTCGCCTTGCGCGCCCATCGCGGAGAACGGCGCGCTGCCGTTGTAGCCCAGTTCAGGCGGATTGGCCTCCGCAGTGCCGGGCGCGTTGCCGGGGACGTGCAGTCCGGTGTGCAAGGCGACACTGCTGTCGTCGGTGTAGTCGATCTTATCAGCATTGGCGTAGCGCAGCGTCGCGCCGGCGCTCGTCGTCTCGGTGAAGGTGAGATTGGTGAAGCTTGCGATGTTGGTGAGCGCGGTACGTACTGCCGTCTGCTGTGCCGCCGTGAACGCGCTGAAATTGTCGATCTCCTGGTAGCCGTATTCAGCGGTGCCAGTGGGGAACGAAAACGTCAGATTCTGCGCGCCGCCCGAACCCCACTCCCATCCCCAGAGAATGCCATCGATATCTGGATTACCGGACAAATTAACAACTTGAGTCATGGGAAAACTCCGTTTTGGGTGAAATGAAAAACGTCCCCAATTCCGTTCAGTTGTCTTGCTGACGCGAGATGCAATCCTTTCTGCTGAGGGTGATTCCGATTTCGAAATTTGCGACGCAAAGGTCGCCGGATCTGGAATTCACCTGCACCGCGCCCGACGTCCGCGGCGGGCGCGATTGTTAGGCTTGTGGCAACTACAAGTCAAACGTGTTTCTGATTGTAATAAAACCATAAATTGTTAGACGAATTCGTCGAAAATTTTGTGCGTGCTCAAGCACTGTCTGTGGGCAGTCACATTCTGTGAGGGTAGTGTGATCGTCGCAGACAAGGAGGCACGGTCCGTGACTCCAATCACACGGGATCATCGTCGATGAACGACCTCATCATCCGACATATGCGGCCGGACGAGATCGCGCTCGCGGTGGATTGGGCCGCGGCGGAAGGATGGAATCCCGGTCTCGCCGATGCGCCCTGCTTTGCTGCCGAAGACCCGCTGGGGTTCTTCATCGGCGAGCTCGACGGCCGGCCTGCCGCGGTGATCTCCTGCGTCAATTACGGCGCAGATTTCTCCTTCCTCGGCTTCTACATCGTGCGCCCGGATCTGCGCGGCCGCGGCTACGGTCTGAAGATCTGGAATGCGGCCATCGCGCATGCGCATCCGCGCGTGATCGGGCTCGATGGCGTGGTGGCGCAGCAGGCGAACTACCAAAAGTCCGGCTTCGCGCTCGCTTACGCCAATGTGCGCTACGGCGGCACGGTCACCGCACCACCAGCGCCGAACGCCGGCATCGTCGCGCTGACCGAGGTGCCTATGGCGCTGGTCGAGGCCGACGACGCCACGGTGTTTCCCGCGCCGCGTCCGGCCTTCCTGCGCGCCTGGATCAATGCGCCGGGCCATGTCGGACGCGCGCTGATGCGCGACGGCAGGCTGGCCGGCTGGGGGGTGATCCGTCCGTGCCGTACCGGCCGCAAGATCGGTCCGCTCGTCGCCGACGACCGCGCCGGCGCCGAGACCATTCTTTCGGCGTTGCTCGCGAGTGCAGGCAGCGGCGACATCTTCCTCGATGTTCCCGCGGTCAACCGCGACGCCGTGGCGCTGGCGCAAGGCCTCGGGCTGTCGCCGGTGTTCGAGACCGCGCGGATGTACACTGGCGCGATCTCGCCATTGCGGATCGATCGCGTGTTCGGCGTCACGACGTTCGAGCTCGGTTAGAGAAACCTCTGCGTTCAAATGCCGCACGATCGCGGACCCGATTCCTGTGAAGCGGCTCATAACGCGTTTATTCAATAATGAAATACACCTCTGGTTGAGCGAGAGAGCCAGTTCAGTGCACTTCCGCACGCGCTGCGCTCGTCCGCGACAGAAGGAGGTGTCGCATGGCGTTCCTGTTCTTCAACTTCCGCAGCATGGGCCTCAGCGAGGCGCTCGCCAATGTCGGCGAGCTCAAGGGCGTCGTCGCCAACACGCTGAAGCAGAACGGCTTCACCGATGTCGTCAATACCCAGTCAGAGGTTGCCGGCAACAAGAACGGCGTTCGCGTGTCCATCCTGCATCTGCACAATGTCGATCGGCAGTTCTGGCAGGTGTTCATGGCCGGCGGCGATACCGCGGCCACCAAGCAGACGCTCGACGACGTCGTGCACAAGGTGGAGCATCTCGCCTTCCTCTAGAGCTTCCGGTTCTGATTGAACCGGAGCTCCGAAGTCGTGCGAAATCCCCGCGGGCAAGCCGCGGGGGTTTGCGCCCCCTAGTTCGCCGCCGCGTTGACCCGCGGGGTGGCGACGTTGTCCTGCTCCAGCTCCTCGGGCAGTCCGGCGAAACGCCTTAGCGCCTTCGCCATTTTCACGCGGCCGGCGACGCCGGTGATGATGACGTCGACCATCACGAACGACGAGTGGAAGTGGCCCTGCGCCTTGAGCTGCTCGACCTTGACGCCGGCTTTCGCGAGCGCGTCGCCATAGGCATTCCCCTCGTCGCGCAGCGGATCGAACTCCGCAGTCGCGATGAACGCCGGCGGCAGGCCTTCGAGCTTGCCGCGCAACGGCGCGACGCGCGGATCGGTGCGGTCGGCCGGCGAGCAGTACAGGTCCCAGAACCAGAACATCAGCCCGCGGGTCAGGAAGTAGCCGGCCGCGTTGTCGACATAGGACTGCCGGTCGAACGAGGAGTCGGTGACCGGGCAGATCAAGAGCTGGCCTGCGATCTCGGGCCCGCCGCGATCGCGCGCGAGCTGGCAGGTCACGGCCGCGATGTTGCCGCCGGCGCTCCAGCCTGCGACCAGCACCGGCCCTGCCCTGCCGCCGAGCTCGGCGGTGTGGGCTGCGATCCAGCGCGTCGCCGCATAGCCGTCCTCGGCCGCAGCCGGGAAGCGATGCTCGGGCGCGTGGCGATAGCCGACGCTGACGATGATCATGCCGGTGCGCCGGCACAGATCGCGGCAGAACGGATCATCCGACAGCTCGTCGCCGAGCACCCAGCCGCCGCCGTGGAAATACACCACGATCGGGTGCGGCCCCGGCGTCGCCGGACGATACAGCTTGTACGGCAGCGGACCATCGGCGCCCTGCAGCACGCCGGTGCCGACCTCGCCGACCGGACGGCCGGCAGGACGGCCCTTGTTGAACTCGTTGAGGAAGTCGCGTGCGCCCTGCGCGCCCATCGTCTCGATCGGCGGCAGGTTCATCTCACCGAGCATATTGAGCACCAGCCGCACATCCGGCTGCAAACGCACCACCTCGCCGTCATTGCACTGCTCGGCAACACCGGGACCCGAGAGCTTGAAGCCGAGCATGCCGCGCCCGACCACCTCGTTGCAGATGCTGCGATACGGACCGACGCCGCCGGTATAGGGCATCACGCCCTGCGGCTTGCCGGGCACGTTGGCGCCCGTGTACCAGGTGTTGGCGAGCCGGTGCAGCGTCAGGGTCGCACAATCGGCCATATGGCGTTCCCAGCCGGCCTGCGCGGTCTCGGTGGCTTCCATCGTCGTGAAGCCGGCGTCGCGCAACGCGGCGATGCGGTCGACCACCCAGTCGACATGCTGCTCGATCGACACCGCCATGTTCGACAGCACCGACGGGCTGCCGGGACCGGTGATCATGAACAGATTGGGGAAGCCAGCGACGGTGACGCCGAGATAGGTCTGCGGTCCGTGCGCCCAGACATCCGACAGCGACTTGCCGCCGCGGCCGGAGATCGGATGCACCGCCATGATCGCGCCGGTCATCGCGTCGAAACCGGTGGCGAACACGATGACGTCGACATCGAAGCTGCGCTTGTCGGTCGAGATGCCGCCGGCGGTGATCGCCTTGATCGGCTCCTGCCGCAGATTGACCAGCGTCACGTTCGGACGGTTGTAGGTCGCGTAGTAATTGGTATCGAGGCAGGGACGCTTGGCGCCGAACGGATGATCGTGCGGGGTGAGCGCCGCGGCCGTCTCCGGATCCTTGACCACGGCACCGATCTTCTCGCGGATCAGATCGCCGACCAGCCGGTTGCCGTCGACATCGACCGCCTGGTCGGCCCAGAGCTGGGTCAGGATGTGGACGAGGTCGCCCGCCGCCCACGCCTTCTCGAACCGCTCGCGGCGTTCGGCGTCGCTCAATTGCCAGCTCACCACGGTCTGCTGCGGATACGGCACCCCGGCCATCGACCAGCGCGCCTGGTCGCGATAGGCCGCACGGTCGGTCTCGAAGAAGGTCTTGCGATCTTCCGGCGCCGGACCGTTGCCGGCCGGCAGTGCGAAATTCGGCGTGCGCTGGAATACGGTGAGTTGCGCGGCCTGTTCGGCAATCAACGGGATCGACTGAATGCCCGACGATCCGGTGCCGATCACGGCAACGCGCTTGCCCTTCAGGTCGACGCCCTGGTGCGGCCAGCGGCCGGTGAAATAGATCTCGCCTTTAAAATCCTTGACGCCGTCGATCTCCGGCGGCTTCGGCGACGACAGGCAGCCGGTCGCCATGATGTAGTAGCGGCACGAGACGTTGGCGCCGTTGTTGGTCGCAATCTGCCAGCGCGAAGTCGCGTCGTCCCAGGTCGCCTGCGTGACCTTGGTGCCGAACCTGATGTCGCGGCGCAGATCGTACCGGTCGGCGACGAAGCCGAGATAGCGCAGGATTTCCGGCTGGGTCGCGTATTTCTCCGACCAGGTCCACGCCTGATCGAGTTCGGGATCGAACGTGTAGCTGTAATCGATGGTCTGGATGTCGCAGCGCGCGCCGGGATACCGGTTCCAGTACCAGGTGCCGCCGACATCGCCGCCCTCTTCGAGCGCAACCGCCGAGAAGCCCGCCTTACGCAACCGATGCAACAGATAGAGACCGGCGAAACCGGCGCCGACGACTGCGACGTCAACCTGCTGCGTGGTTCCGCTGTGCGTGGAGTCCGAAGCGCGTGCTGCAACTGCTGCGTCTGGCATGCCATTCCTCCCGTATGTTTTGATTTGACGGAAGGCTAGCCCTGCGCTTTCAGTTTGTCATCACGACAAACGCAATCTGAGGTCGCCGCAATTGTGGCGTGCGCGGCCTGGGGTGCGGCGCGCAGCGCGTAGACGCAAGTGCTGAGCTGGCACGTTGCGGCAAGGCCGTGTCAAAGTCGAGCGCTCGAATCTAGACCCGTCACCCTGAGGTGGCCGCTTCTTCAGCGGCCCTCGAAGGGTCGACGGCCCGACTGTGGCCGTGCATCCTTCGAGACGCGCGCAAGAGCGCGCTCCTCAGGATGACGGATTCGCAGTCCTGCCTTACACGGACCGCATCAAGCCGCCATCGACGCGGATGTTCTGGCCGGTGATGTAGCCCGCGCCGTCGGAGACGAGGAACGCGATCGTCGCGGCGATCTCCTCCGCCTTGCCGTAGCGCTTCATCGGCACGCTGTCGCGGCGCGCGTCGGTTGCCGGCAGGCTGTCGATCCAGCCGGGCAGCACATTGTTCATGCGGACGTTGTCGGTCGCGTAGCTGTCGGTGAACAGTTTTGTGAACGCGGCGAGCCCGGCGCGGAACACCGCAGAGGTCGGAAACATCGCGCTCGGCTCGAAAGCCCAGGCGGTGGAAATGTTGACGATCGCGCCCGACTTCTGCGCCTGCATGTGAGGTGCGACGAGACGTGTCGGGCGGATCACGTTCATCAGATAGACGTCGAGACCGGCGTGCCACTGCTCGTCGGTCAATTCCAGCACGCCTGCACGCGGGCCGTGGCCGGCGCTGTTGACCAGCGCATCGATGCGGCCCCAGCGCGCCATTACGCCGTCGACGGCGCGCTTCAGGTCGTCGTTCGACCGGTTCGAGCCGGTGAAGCCGATGCCGCCGAGCTCGCCGGCCAGCGCCTCGCCCTTGCCCGACGACGACAGGATCGCAACGCGAAATCCATCTGCGGCAAGCCGCCGCGCCGCCGCCGCTCCCATGCCGCTGCCGCCTGCGGTGACGAATACGACCTTTTCCGAAGCCATGGCCTGATATCCCTGTTGATGACGAAGCTGACGCAAGGTCTATCATCAGGGATCGCGCCGGGCGACACCCGGGCGGCGGTCAGGACGAGGTCGCGGCAAGAGCGATCAAGGTGACAAAGACGCCAAGTGGCACCAGGTGCGAAAAATCACGGTGGCGCAGAACGGTGGAAACCGCGGCCGCAATGATGGCCGCCCCAAGCACCAGGCCGACAACCCGACTGACGGGAATTGCGATCAGAACAGCGCTTATCATCTCTAGTCCACCGGTCAAAATGCCCCACCAGCGCGGGTAGCCCCACCGAGCGAAATCGCCTTGGGTCGCTGATGTGCTGATCGCATTGAAGAGGCCTGCGCCAAAGAAGCCGGCAGCGAGCAGCCAGATTGAAAGAGCATGCATCATCTCAGGGCACTCCAATGATCAGCGGCACAGCCGCAAGGACCATGATCACCGCCGTGAGACCGTGAATGCCGAAGGCGCTTTTGGTGGAGCCTTTCGCTGCGAGAATCAGCAGCATGTCCCCGATGGGGATGATGGCTTCAACCAGCAGGATGATGCCGACCTCGCGCGGCGCGCCGAACACCATGAACGCCAATACGGCCAGTCCCGCCACAATGTCGCGCACCCCCTTGAGGCGAAGCCACCAAGCGATGTTGGTGCCATTTTCAGGAAGCGGCAGGCCGAAACTGCGTGTCGCGGTTGTCGGGCTCGCGACATAGAGGGTGCCGATCGCGATAATTCCCAGGGCCAGGAGCAATCCCGTTCCGAGCGCAAGCCAATGCATCACACGTCCTCATCTAGCTTAAGAACAATATCTAGCGATGCTAGATAAATAGCATTGCTAGAATGTCAAGCATCGGTATGATATTGATATATTTGGGCCTTCCAGGTGCGGGAGATCGAGGATTGGGTACCGCTGAACGGAAAGGCAGGGACCGGGCTGCGCGCGAGCATCGCATTGTCGCGGCAGCGCGGGTGATCGCAGAGCGCGAAGGATGGGATGGCGTTACAATCCGCCGCCTCGCCGACGAGATCGAATATAGCCAGCCCGTGCTCTACTCACATTTCAAGAACAGGGATGCGATTGTTGCGGCAGTTGCAGTCGAGGGCTTCAAGGAACTCACGGTCGCACTTCGCGAAGCAGCGAGCGGATCGACAGGACGAAACGCCCTCAAGAATGTCGCCCTGGCCTATCTCGCTTTTGCGCTGGATCGTCCCGCGCTTTACGACGCCATGTTTGTCCTGCCAACGGATTTGCGGTTCGCCGAAGCTGGCACCAGACCTGAACTGCGGGCCGGTTTCGAAGCACTCGCGGCGGTCGTCGCGCCGTTTTGCGTCGAGGTAGCTGATGTGACCGAGACTTTTTGGGCAGCCCTTCATGGGCTCGCTGCACTCGAACGTTCGGGCCGAGTTAGGCCCGGCGCGCGCAACCAACGCATCGCACTCGTGGTCCGGGCGATCGTCGTTTCCGGAAACAGCTCGCGTGCTCGCGGCTGAGACGCTCAGTTGAATGACTGCTTCGGCGGATCGAGACTGGCCGCCCGCTTGTGAGTCTGCGCGCTGGTCTGCTGCGCGGTGTCGCACTACTTCCGGAACACCTGCTTCGAACAGGCGTCGAACCTGGCCACCGGCCGGTCCATCTGCCACAGCTCGACATCATGGCGGTCGACAAGACGGCTGGCCGATGTGACGGCCTGATCGTCATCGCTGCAATCCAAGTTGACCACGCCGATGGATCGGCTGTGCGGTCCGACGATATAGGCGCGATAGGTCGTCATCTTCGTTCTCCGGTTGCTGCGGCGAAGATGAGCGCGAGGACATATGAATTCGAGAAGGTCTGCTTCGAGATCTTATAAGGACGGAATAAGCGCCTGCCCCGAACAGCCCACCATGCGCGGCAGGCCGCTCAAGACCGCCGTCAGGCCGGCGCGCCGTTCTTGAGCAGCTTCGTCAGGGCCGCGACCAGTTCGTCGGGCGAGAACGGCTTGTTGAGGAGCACGCTGTCCGGCACGCCCCGGGTCGGCCACTCGTCGCCGCCGCCGCCGGTGATGTAGAGCACAGGGAATGACGGATCGATCTCGCGGGCGCCGCGCGCCACCCGCCAGCCGTCGAGCCGGCCAAGCAGGCGGATGTCGGTGACCAGCGCACTGTATTTGGTTCGGAACGCCTTCAGCAGCGTCAGGGCTTCCTCACCCGAGCCTGCGATCGCCGGCTCATAGCCGCCGTCTCTCAGGGCGTCCTCTACCATCATCTGAAGATCACGATCGTCTTCGATGACGAGAATGATCGGCACGTCTTGCAAAGCTATCCCCCAGAAATCAGCCGGGTGCGCCCGGCTCAGCGAGCATATGCAGCAAATAGTGGCTACCGTTTGCACGGCACCCCCAGTAATAATACGGGTATCAGACGCGTCCTATTCGTCGGCGAATTCGTCTTCTTCGTTGACCCCCGCCTTACCCCGCGGAGCCGGCCTTCTGCCGCCAAGCGATCCTGTGACATAAGGTTCGCGCGCTGCATAGGGGCTACGGCCGCCGGCGCGCGCCGCGACCTCTTCGCCGGAGACGGCAGCGGGCTGGCAGATCAGGCGCCGGCTGGCCCGGCGCATCAGATCCACATGGATGTGGTCGTAGTGATAGACGTTGGAACCCGGCGCCAGCACCGTGGTGAATTGCTGGCAGGCGGCGGCCTGGACATCGCGCAGAAAGCCCTGCTCCTCCGGTAGGCCCTTCCAGCCATCCTTCACCGAGATGCGCCGGCCATCAGAGAGCGTGAAGGCCGCGATATCGAGCGCATTGCCGAAGGCGTGCTCGGAAATATGCGCGTGCGAATTGCCGTTCATGCCGCGGCAGGAATAGGCCGAGATCTGCTTGATCTCGACGACGCGCGCGCCGAACCAGCGCTGCGCCGCCGGCTGCACGGAATCGGCGAGCCAGCGCTCCAGCACCGAGACGATCGGGCACGCCAGCGTTGCGGCAGGCTTCACTGCGACCGGGCCGACCGTCATCACCGGATTGCCGTTCGACGGACCGAGCCGTGGCGGCAGTGGCGCGCCTGGCGGTTGCTGCGAATACGGCGCAGGTGAATAGGGCGCGGTCGCGCCCTCGCGCTGCGGATTACTGCGCAGGCCAGGATAATAAGGTCGCTCGCCGCTGGCATCGGGCGAGCCGTCCGGCGGCAGGTCGATCTCGCCCTGCTGCGGCGGGACGCCGGGCGCCGACAGCGACACCGGTCCGCTCTGCTGGCCGCCATAGTTCGGCTGACCGACGGCTTGTTCGGAATACGGCGCCTGTGCGGGCGCCGGGCCCGGTTGACGATTGATCGGCCAACGCGGCTGGTTGCCGACGGACGCCGGTGGACGCAGGCTGTCGTCGGCAAATCCGTAAGCCGAACTGGTTTCGCCGAGCGCGGCGACCTTGAGCGGAAACTCGGCGCCGCAGACGCCTGGGCCGGAGATCGGATCGATGCGGACGAGGTCCGGGCCTTCCTTGACTGCGCCGGATTTCAGGCATGCGGCCTCGGCCTCGGCCCGCCACGGTTCGCGCTCGGCAGTCTGGAACAGACCGCGGCCGCAACCAGCAAGCGACACAAGGACAAGGGAGCCGACGAGATACAAACGAACTCCACGCGTCATGGCGCGGAGGTTCTGCGAATTTGATTAAAGACTCTTCAACGCATTTCGACTGCTTGATTTCAGGTGCCTTTAACCATGCGGCGGAACCCGGCAGGGCAATTCGCGCGACCGCATCGATCTCGTTGTGTCATCAACTGTGGCGAATGCTCCGCATACGTCGCAGCGGAGCGACGCCACCGCATTGTTGTGGTCGAGAAGGCATGGAGGTTGGACATCCTACGGCATCGTCATTCACCTTTCGATTGTGTTTCAAAGCACAACAACCTTTCTGAGGCCCGACAGACGGTATCCGGGACCGGCAGCCTGACCGCAACCCGCAACGCCGCGGAATTTATTTGCGTGCGCTTCAACGTCTTGATTCGCCGCCTGTTTGAGCCACGCATCGCAATGCGGCATCGCATGGGAACATCGAGCTTGGCAGCAAGGCTGACTTTTTCGGCCAGGAACCTCTTGCTAGCTTTCGCGTTAATGCGGGCAGCGTTGTGAGCCAAGGGAGCTTCCCAATGGATTTCGCGAGTCCTCTGCTGAGCAAGCTGAGCATTGTGGCCGCGTACATCGCGTTCGCCTTCGTCGGCGCCATCATTCTCGGCGTGTTCTAAAGCATTCGACCAGGCCATGAGTTCAGCGCCCGGGCGGCCGCCCCCGCCGGGCGCTTTGTTTTTCTCTCAGCCCGTCATCCCCGCGCAAAGGCTTCGCCTTTGCCGCCGGAGGTGCGAGCGGAGCGAGCCTCGAAGGATGCACGGCCACCAGCGGGGCCGTCGACCCTTCGAGACGCGCTTCGCGCTCCTCAGGGTGACGGACCAGGAAGCGCCTCGCCATCATCTCAAAAATTCGAACAGCTCGATCCGGTGATGCTGCCGATCGTAAAATCGTGGCAGACGAGGCCGGGATTGTCGGGATCTGGATAGCCGTCGTCGTGCCGGCGCAGCGTGCGAATGGTGTGGCTGAAGCGCCAGCCGCGGGCGCGCATGCAGCTCTTGTATTGCCGCGACGTCGGCGTGCCGTTCTGCGGCGCGCCAAACTGCGCATCGCACACCGCGGCGTCGGCATGCAGCGCGTCGTCGCCGCGCTTCTGTTTTGACATGTTGGTGTAGATGTCGTTGTCGGCACGGGCGGCGGCGACGCTGCCGACGAGCAGCAGCGCGACCAGGCTCAGGCGTTTCATGTTTGCCTCCATCGCTTGCGAAGACAGTGTTGACCTCTATCGGTCGCGCGCGAGACCGCAAACGGTTCGACGGCGTCCGGTTACAAATTGGACAGCTGCGCGTTCAGGAGCGCGGCTCACTCCGGAGCTGCCCCTGCGTGATCACGCGGTGCCGTGCGCGCGAGACGCGGACCCAATCGGCACCGGTGCAGTAGACGCGGCCGAGCGCGCAGGACAAGACCCGCAGTCTATCGGCCCCCTTCAACTCGAGCGTGCCGTAACGGATGGTGCCGCTGTCATGGCTGGTGACACCGCCATCCCAGCGCGCCTCCTGCTTAGGCTTCATGTTGATCAGCACCGCTTCACCGAGATCGCGCGTGGTCTTGTCGAGCGCATAGCCGCACAGCGCCGTGCCGCAGAGACGGATGCGCACCAGATCGTTGGCTTCGGTCTGCCAGTCGCCGATCGGACCGTCGTCGGGTTCGTCGGCCTCGCGCGAGACGCGCAGCACCGGCGGCGCCGGCACCGCGGCCGGCGGTGGGGGCGGTGCGGCGACAACCGGTGTTGACTGGGGCGTCATCACGCGCGGCGGCGACGGTGCCGACGGTGGCGGAGCGGCAGCGGGCGCGGCTGGGGCGGGCTTGTACACGATGATCGGTGGCGGCGCAGGAGGCGCTGCCGGCACGGGCGCGGGCAGCGCGCTTGCGGCCGGCGCAGCAGGGATCGCTGCCGTCGTCGCCGGCGCGGACACCGGCTTGAGCGTGCGGCCGTTGTCACCGCCGTCGTCGCGCCTGGGGCCGCCAGAGACCGAGACGCAGGACAGCGAGCGGCAGCGCGTCGAATCGAGATGGACGCGATGGCCGCCAATCGAGAACGTGATGCCCTCAGCGGCATGGACGAAGGGCGTGAACAGCATCAGTGCGACGAGCAGGCAGAAGCGCTTCATCGAAGCCTCCAGAACATCCGATGACGCTTAAGGCCGCCGTGCTCGCGGCGCAGTGATCTCCGTCACCGTGGCGAGCAATTCGGCTCGACCCAGCAACGTGACGCACATCACAGAGCCCGGAGCCGGCCACGCGTAGCGTCCGGACCAATCGCCGCCCCCGCTCAACGCCACGGAGACTTAAGATGAAGAAGCTCGTTGCGATCGCCGCGCTGCTGATGGCCACCACATCGGCGAATGCCGGCGGCACCGGCATCACCTTCCAGATCGACGGCCAGCGCATCCATGTCGAGGCGCCGCGCAATTGCAGCGCGCTGTCCTGCATCCGCATCTCGGCGCCGGGCTATAGCGGCACGATCGGCGGCATCAGCAAGAACCTCGGCTCGAAGTCCGACGACGATGACGATGTCGCCTCGACGAGCTCGCCGTCACCCGCGCCGCCGGCCGCGCCCGCACCTGCACCTTCACTTGCGCCGGTTCAGGCCGCCGCGCCGCAGCCGGCCGCGCCGGCCGCTGCCGCGGTCCCGCCGCCTCCGCCGCCCCCTGCGCCACCGGCGACGGTTGCGACCACGGCCCCCGCGCCGGTTGACGCCGCGCCCGTTGCGCCGGCCCCGGTCGCCGCACAGCCCGCGCCGCAGCCGCAAGCCGCTCCGGTTGCCGTCGCACCTGCACCGGCGACCGGACCGATCGGCGTCTGGGCCACCGAGGAGAACAAGGGCAATGTCCGCGTCGAAGCCTGCGGCACCAATCTGTGCGGCTATTCGGTGAAGAGCAACGAACGCATCCTGATCAACATGAGGCCCGACGGCAGCAAATGGAGCGGCCGCATCCACGATCCCGACTCCGGCCGGAATTACGACTCGACGATCGCGATGAAGGGCCCGAATGCGATGCGCGTGCAGGGCTGCGCCTTCGGCGGCATGTTCTGCGGCGGTCAGACCTGGAAGCGGGTCGGCTAGCACGCCAATCTTCGGTATCTGAATCATTTTCCGTCATGCCCGGCCTTGTGCCGGGCATCCACGTCTTTGCGCCAATCATGCAAGAAAGACGTGGATGGCCGGGACGAGCCCGGCCATGACGAAAGGTGAATCACATTTCGCACCCGCCCGGCGGTCGCTTCATGTCGATCGCCGGACGCGCTATAAGTGCCGCCGTGTCGAGGTTGAATCGAACCTGCCGGCGGCTTGCGATGGCGATGACGGCTCTTGAATTCGGTCTCCGGGGCGCGGTGGTCGCGCTGTTCCTGGTGGTTTGCGCGGTGCTGCTGCTGCGCTACGCGGCGGTGCATCGCGCTGCGCATCTCGGTGCCGCGATGGGCGTGGCCGGCGCGGCCTACGCGATCACCACTGCGCCGTTCTTTCCCGCATCGTCATTCGGCTGGAGCTCTCCGTTCATCGCCTTCGCGATGGGCTCGCCGGTGATCTTCTGGCTGTGGGCGCGCGCGATGTTCGACGAGCGGTTTGCCCTGCGGCCCTGGCACGCGGCGGTGTGGACGCTGCTCGCCGGCCTTGGTGTTGTGAGCCATAATTGCTGGACGATCTGGCCCGATCTCGCCGGGCCGTGCGGCCGCGCCCTGGCGCTGGCGACGATCGCTTTCGCCGTGCTCGGGATCGCGCAAATTCCGAAGGGATGGCGCACCGCCGTGACCACGGCACGCGGCCGGATCCTGATCGCGCTGCTGATCGGCATCGGCCTTCAGATGATGTTCGCCGCGGCGGCCGGGCTCGCCGCGATTCCGACCCGCTCGATCAGCCTCAGCGCCGCGCTCGCGCTTGGCGCATTCGCGCTGATCGCGATCTGGATGATGCTGTTCGATCCGCCCGAGAGCCAGCCGGCGGTTGCCGGCGCCCGCGGCGGAAATGGCCAGGCCGCACCGGTCGCGCGATCGCTCACCAATGCCGGTCCGCCGCCTTCCAGCCAGGCCGCGCTCAATCACCTCAAGCACCTGATGGCGACCGAGCGGACCTATCGGCAGGAGGGGCTGACCATCGGCGTGCTGGCAGTCAAGCTCGGCATGCCGGAATACCGGCTGCGGATGCTGATCAATGACGGACTTGGCCACCGCAACTTCAACGCCTTCCTCAACCGCTACCGGCTCGACGAAGCCAAGGCGGCGCTCGCCGATGTCGGCCAGGCCGAGGTGCCGGTGCTGACGATTGCGCTCGATGCCGGGTTCCAGTCGCTGGCGCCGTTCAACCGCGCCTTCAAGGCGGACACTGGGCTGACGCCGACCGAGTTTCGGCGCCGGGCGACGGCCGCGCAAACCACGAACACTGCGGAAATCGCTCGATCGGAGTGAGAATTCACTCCTCGATTTCAGAAATCGATAGGCTTGCGGCCCGACAATCTGCCTAGCTGTGCCGACACGGGCGCGGATCGCGCCAAGGCGTGACATGACAACTTGACCTGGCAACGTGATCTGGCAAGCGGAGTTCGACGGCCGATGAAGCACTTTTTTACCGCGGCAAAGCTGCTGGCCCTCGACCTGGCATCGACCCTAGTCTTTCTGGTTCTGTTCCTGCTGACGCACAACACCGCGCTCTCGGTCGGTATCGGCATCGCGTTCGGCGTCACGCAGATCGGCATCCAGATCGTGCGCCGGAGGCGGATCGACACCATGGAATGGCTGAGCCTGTTCCTGGTGGTCACCGCCGGCACTGCGACATTGCTTACGAATGACCCGCGCTTCGTGCTGTTCAAGCCGAGCGTGATCTACGCAATCGTCGGCGTCGTGATGCTGAAGCGAGGCTGGCTCAACCGCTATCTGCCCGAGATCGCGCAGACCGTCGTGCCCGATGTCGCCGTGATGGTCGGCTACGCCTGGGCAGCCCTGATGTTTACCTCCGCCGCCGTGAATGCCTTCATCGCGCTGACCTGCGAGATCACGACATGGGCTGTGGTGATGCCGATCTTCGGCATCGTGAGCAAGATCGCGGTGTTCCTCGGCGGCTTTGCCGCGATCCGCCTCATCGCCAGGCGCCGCATCCGCGCCATGCCCGAAGCCCAGCGCGAGGCCGTGCTCGCGCTCGAGGGGGCTCCGGCGGCGGCGACACCATAGGCGCTGACGTTACCCGTCGGCGTGTGGTTAACGAAACAAACCGGCGTGCGACGAAACCATTTTGCCATGCGCACGAAGAACTGCCGAAACCAAGCCTCCCTAGTGATGACCTCGACGACGCGCTGCAACGGCGCGCTCACCACAAGGGGGACATCATGGCTTTCACCGCTTCGACGCTTCGTCACGGCAAACTGCTGGCGGCAACCGCGTTCACGCTCGGCCTCTTGACCTCGGCGTCCTATGCCTACACCGACGAGCAGCAGCAGATGTGCACCGGCGACGCCATGCGGCTGTGCAGCTCGGAAATCCCCGATGTCGATCGCGTCACCGCCTGCATGGTCCGGCAGCGCGCGCTGCTCAGCGATGGCTGCAAGGCGGTGTTCCACTACGTGCCGCCGGCGACCGCCGCGCAGCCTGCAAGCTATGCTCCCGCGGCCAAGCCGGCGAAGCCACTCAACATCACTCCTCACAAGCGCGGCTAACCAAAGCCCCAACAACAACCAAGCGCCGCGCTTCCTTCCGGGAGTGCGGTGCTTGATCGTTCGGGGCCGCCATGACAACAAGGCAGGACCGTTCATTCGGCATTCAGCCTGACGCGGCTCAATTGCCGATCCCCAATGCCTCCCGGGAATCGATGGTGATGCGCCGCGCCTTCCTCTATGCGCTTCTGCTTGGTGCCGGCGTCACGATCGGTTGGCAAGCAACGGCCAATGCCGCGCCGGACCTGACGCAAATCGCGCAAGCGCAGCCTGCACAGGCACCCTCACCCGCCCCGGCGCCGAGTGCGACACCGTCAACGCCCGCGCCTGCCCCCGCTCCGGCCACCGCGCCCGAGCCGATCGGCAACGTCGCGACACTGACCGGCACCGCCACCGTCACGCGCAACAACACCACGACGCCGTTGCAGATCCGCGACGACATTTTTGCCAATGACGACGTCGCGACATCCACGACCTCCTCGCTCGGCATCACCTTCAACGACGGCACCACCTTCAACCTGCGGGCCAACGCCAGGATCACGATCGACAATTATGTCTACGAGGACGGCGGCCAGCAGAACAGCGCGCTGTTCAACGTCGCCAAGGGAACGGCGGCGTTCGTCGCCGCCGCCGTCGCCAAGACCGGCGACATGAAGATCTCGACGCCGACCGCAACGCTCGGCATCCGCGGCACCACCGGCCTTGTCGAAGTGCCCGAAGGCGCGACCGCGACCAGCAACAATGTCGGTATCAAGCTTTATCCCGACGCCGACGGACATGTCGGCCGCATCGAGGTCAACGACCGCGGCGGCGCCTCGCTCGGCGTGCTGACGCGCGGGGCGAGCGGGTTTGCGATTCGTCCCGGCACCGGCGGCGCGCGCTTCGCTGCGGTGCCGCTGACGATCTCGCCGCAACAGATGACGCGCGACCAGGGCTTCGTGCGCGCGGTGCATTCCGCGCAGACGTTGGGCCGTCAGGTCGTGACCGAGCAGCGTGACTTCCGCCGCGCCAATCCCGACTTCCGCAGGGCCAATCCGGCCGCGCCCTATCCGAATCGCGGCCAGCCGGTGCAGCCGAACCCGCAGCGCCAGAACGGCCTGCCGGGCCAGAACCGCAATGCGCCGCAGCAGCCGGGTCAGCAAAACCGTCCGGGCCAGTTGCAGCAGCCCGGCCAGCCGAACCGTCCAGGCCAGCCGCAACAACCGGGCACGCAACCGGGCACGCCTGGCCGGCAGGGCTCGCAGCAGCAGCAGCCCGGCACGCAGCAGCAAGGCGGCGCACAACACGCGCTGCCCGGCCAGCCCGGCGGCCCGACGCTGCCGCACACGCCCGGCGTCCAGACGCCAGCCGGACAGCGGCCTGCGGGACAACAGCCCGCGCACCAAGAACCCGCGCGTCAGGGCGGCGCGACACCACCCGGCGGACAACAATCGCCTGCACGTCAAGGCGGCCTGCAACCCGGACGCACGCAGGTGCCGGGCGGCGTGCGCCAGCCGGGACAGCCAGCTCAGCCGGGCGTGCCGCGACAGGGCGCGGCCCAGCCTGCGCCGCAGGCCCCTGGCCAGGCGCGGCCCGGCATTCAGCAGGCCGCGCCTAGCATCCGCCCCGGCATGCAACGGCCCGCAGTGCAGGCACGCCCCGCCTTCCAGCAACGGCGCGCACCACCGCCGCGCGCCGCGAAGCCGCCGCCCAAGGACAAGCGTCACAATTGACCGATCGCAGCAACGCACGCTCACCTGAGCTTCGCTGACGAGCTTCTGCGATCCAACGCGCGAGCGTGGCGCCGGCGAGAACGCCGGCACCACACTCCAATCGACGAATTGCGAACGGCAGGTCAGCCCCGCCTGGTAATCACGGCCTCCAGATATTCGCTGGGGATGACCAGCGTTCCATCCCTGGCGACATTGAACTGGTCCATCAGGCCGAACAGGTCGGCAGCGAGCAGTTGCTGCTTGACGGCATCGATCGACCCGAAGGCTTTCAGCACCGGACCGTAGTAGGTTCGGAATATCTCGAGAAAATGCTCGCGCGACCTGTAACGGAAATTGAAGTGCCTGCGTTTGGCGTCAACCGTGGCCTGCGGGCCGAACAGGGCGGCGAGATGCGCCTCGGTGCCCCATAGCGCGGGAGATTTGACGCCCGGCGCCGGCGGCACATATTTGCCGATGGTCTTGAAGACCTGGCCGATGAATCCTTCCGGCGTCCAGCTCGCAAGGCCGATCTTGCCGCCGATGCGGCAGACACGGCGCAGTTCATTCGCCGCCTGCTGCTGGTCGGCGGTGAACATGACGCCGAAGGTCGACAGCACGACATCGAAGCTCGCATCGGCGAACGGCAACCTCTCCGCGTCCGCTTCCTGGAACGTGACCGGCAGCCGCTCCGCGGCCGCCCGCTCACGGCCGCGCTCGAGCAACGCTCCGACGTAATCGGTCGAGACCACGTCGGCAAAGCGCCGCGCCGCGGCCAGCGTCGCATTGCCGTTGCCGGCGGCGACGTCGAGCACCATTTGATTGCTGCGCAGGTCGACAGCCTCGCAGAGCGTTTCGCCGACGATTTGAAGCGTGGTGCCGACGATCGCGTAGTCTCCCGAGCTCCAGGTGGCTTGCTGGCGTGCCTTGACGGCAGCGAGATCGACAGCGGGCATTTCGGTCTGAACGTTCATGTGAATCTCCTTTGAAAATGTGTTGTGCGGCCGGCGGCGAAGCCGCTGGCTCCGCCTGATGTCCGCGAGTTGCGCCAAAGGGCGTCGTGCAATGACTTCAATGTGCTGCGAGCTAGCTGCGACGGTCGAGAAGGACCGGGATGGTGGACGCGGCAACAATGCTCCAATCCGAACGATGCCTGCAGCCGTGCCCACTGCGCTGAGACCAAACCGCCCGCTGCGCCTGAGCTGCACCATGCTCCCGAACGGCAGGCTCCTCTGCTCGCGTGAACACGGGTGACGACAGACCCGCGATCATCAGCCCGAGCAGCGCGCTTCGAATGATCGGCCGAGAGCCGCGGTTGCCGGCGCCTTTCGACCGCCCGCCGCCGAGATCGCGCGACGTCAGGCAATTTGCCTGCCGCTCGCGACGTGCAAGCATCCCCGCGACCGACTGATTGACGATCCGGCGGATGCACAAAAGCAGAATGGAAAAATGCCTTCGCACCGGATTGTAGAAGGACTCCATGAATGAAATCGGCATAATCGTTTCCTTGATCGAAGTGTGATGGCGCTCCGGATAATGGTTTGGCGGGACGCGCCATGCGACGCCTCGCAGGCGTCATTCGGCTGCAATGGGCGGTTGGACGGGATCACCACGCACCACCACTGTGGTCGCGACCTTGTAGAATTCCTCACCCGGCATGCCGACGCAGCGCGCATGATCCCGGATCGAGTCACCGTCACGCGCCTCGTAGATGCAGAAAGTGCCAATGCGGCCATCTGCCTCATGCACCACGTAGCTGCGGATCCAGCGGACGCGGTCCGGCATCTGCTCGTCGCCGATCCTGGCGGAGGTTGCGCCGGCGAGTTCCAGCTCACCCATGTTTGCCCAGGCGCTCGGACGGCGAATGACGTAGAGTTCCATCGAAATCTCCTCAGTTGCGACGGTTGAACGACAGGCTGCGGTGATCGCGGCCATGCTCAGCTATAGGCGCGGTCAACGCCAACTGTCCTTACCGCGGACTGATCATTGCCTGATCTTTGCCTGAACCTTTTCCGCCGAGCCCGAACTCATACACATGGCATTCTCATTTGGACTGTTCGAGCTTGATGAAGCTGGACGCGTGCTGCTGTGCGCGCGGCAGGAAGTCGCTTTGCAGCCGCGTGTGTTCGATCTGCTGGTCTACCTTGTCCACCACCGCGACCGGGTCATCTCAAAAGACGAGCTACTCGAGGCCGTCTGGCCAGACGTCACGGTCACCGACAATTCGCTGCAGCGGGCGGTGAGTTCGTTGCGCGCCGCGCTACGCAGGGGTGGCATGGAGGGAGCGATCCGGAATCTGCCGGGCAAAGGATATCGGTTCTTCGTTGATTCCGAGATCAGGCCGCCGGAACGTGCCGATCGCAATCAAGACGGAACACGCGGTGCAATCGGAGCAATCGGCCTCGCCCGACGTGCGGCGGTCGGACATTTATGGCTGCAGGCGGCAACGCTCTTTCAGAGCGCCGACGGAGACGGCCAGCTCAGCGCCGAAGATTTCCACGATTGGGCTCTTGCCCTGCAATGCCTCGGCAGGACAGCGGCAGCCATTCCGATTCTGGTTCGCGCGGTCGCCGCGCGCAGCGAGGCCGGCGACGCTGCCGGAGCAGCGGTCGACGCGATCGCCCTCTCGGGCCTGCATTTCGAGAGCGGCCAGGCCGCGATCGGAAAGGGCTGGCTCGCGCGCGCGGAAGATTGGGCCTCGAGGCTCGACGATCCTCCGACGACCGCCCTGCTGTTATGGATGAAGTCCAAACTGGCCGCCTTCGATGGCGAGCCGGAACAGGCGCTCGCGCTGGCCGACGCGGCCTACACCGCCGTCAGATACAAGGATGCGCTCAACATCGAAGCTCTGAGCCTGGCCTATCGCGGCTTCTATCGCCTGTGCCTCGGCGACACGCATGGCGGACTGGCCGATCAGGACCATGCCGCCGCGGTCGCACTGTCCAGCAACAATCTGGATCCGGTCATGGGCGGCAGCCTCTACTGCAACATTCTCTGGGCAGCCCGGATGTTCGGAGATTGGGCGCGGGCCGACCAATGGACGCGGAGCTACCAGAATTTCTGTTCGAGCAGCGGTATGGAACTGACAGGTTCATGCCAGCTGCATCGCTCCGAGGTGCTCGGCATCAGAGGCTCGCTCGACGAGGCACTGGCTCGGATTCAGGACGCGCTCGCGCGCCTGACCAGCGATGCGCCATGGTCGATGGGCGATGCCAACCGGGTGCTGGGCGATATCCTGGCTGCAATCGGCAATGACGACGCAGCGCTTGAAGCCTACGACAGGGCTTACACGATGGGTTGGTGCCCGGAGCCTGGCCGCGCGATGTTGCTGCTCGCAAGAGGCGAAGCTGAGGCTGCCCATGCGAGCCTCGAACGGAGCTTGATCGGCAAGACCTGGTGGACCCTGCAGCGACGGGGAATCCTGCTCGCACATCTGGCACTGGTTGCAGCACACACGCATCGGAGCGGCCAGGCCAAGGCATTGATCTGCGAACTTTCGGGGAGTCCGGATCGCTGGCCGATGCCCTCGATCCGCGCGCTCACCAACGAAGCGCAGGCGATCCTCGCGCTTTCCCGGCAGGACCATGAAGCAGCCATGCGACATCTCCATCTCGCCCGCCAGCTGTGGTCCAGCATCGAGGGACGGGTCCAAATCGTGCGGCTGAGGCTGCAGATTTCCAGGCTCCAGCTGGAGCGCGGGGACGTTCGCGGCGCCACGGCGGAAGTTCACGCGGCACAGCTTCTGGCAAATGAGTTGGGGTCGCCCAAGCGCGTTGCCGACTGCGTTGCCTTGCAGCACGACATTGACGCCTGGCAACCAACCGCACGACGTCAGATGTGCGGGTGATCAGGCCGCGCGACGCAGCCAGTCGCGCACGCGCTCGATCAGATTCTTGCGCGGGACCGGCCGAACGGCCGTGGCAACGGGTTCGATCCCGCGCGCGGATGGCGGCGGCTGTTCGGATGCCGCCGGCTCCACAACAGCCGCTGTCTCGACCGCTTGGCCGGCATCCACAGCGACTTGCTCCGGCGCGATGGCCGGCTGATCCGGTTCGGCTTCCGCCACCGGCGTCTCCGCGATATCGAACGGGTCAGCTATGACCGGCAGCTCAACAGGTGCCGGCGCGTCCACGACGATCGGCGTCCCGGCATCCCCGGTCACTTCGGTGACCCCGGTCGCCTCAGCGACCCCGGTCGCCTCGGCGGCAACGGGCGCATTTGCGACCTCAGGCACCTCAACGACCGGCTCTTCTGCAAGCCGCGCGCGCCGTCGTTCCGCGGCCGCAACCCGCAACCGCGCGCGCCGCTCGCGCATGGCGTTCGCCGCGGCCTGCAACGCGATCGGGCCGACATTCTCCAGGAATGCACGTTCATAGCCGCGCGACAGGCGATCGAGCGCTTCATCGAGCGGCAGCCAGTCGACTTCCCTGATGTCGCTCATCAACGCGCGCACCGGCTTGCCGCCGGCATCCATGCGCCAGTAATGCACCACCTTGGAACGGCCGCCTGAATCATAGACCAGCATGCCGAGGAATTCGTGCACCTCGACGTCGTGGCCGGTTTCCTCCAGCACCTCGCGCTCGGCGGCGTCGCGCGGCGTCTCACCATCGTCAAGCTTGCCCTTGGGCAGCACCCACTCATTGCGCTTGCGCAGGCGCACAACGGCAAAGCGCTGCGGAGCGTCCCGCCGCAGCACAATGCCTCCCGCCGCCAGAACAGGCGTCCGCGCCATCTCGTGTCCATCAGGTTTGCGATTTAGGATCGTCGCCCGACGATCCCGGCTACTCTAAAGCATGTTCCTGAAAAGTGGAAACCGGTTTTCCGGGCAGATCATGCTCAAAGAATGGCGCGCAGGAAACAGCGAGATCAGTTCGTAGGCTTTTTCAACAGCGGTTCGCCGCATTTGATCCGCGTTCCCTCCGCGACATTGTCGCAGAATTCGAAACTGCCGGGCGCGAGCACAATGATGGTCGAGCCGTGCTCGAACCAGCCGAGTTCGTCGCCCTTCTTGACATGCGCGTTACAGGGGAAATCCACCGGGCCCCGCGACTGCGCGTTCAGCGTGACGTCGAGGAAATGCAGGCGCAGGCTCGCCACCAGGATGGCGGCGACCGGAACCAGCGTCAGCGCCTCGCCGGTTGGAAGCTTCGCGCGCAGCACCGCGCGCTCGTTCTTGCAGAACAGCCGCTCGATCCGCTTCAGCGCGATCGGATTGACGTTCCAGACGTCGCCATGAATGAACGTGACCTTGTCGATCGCAAGATCGTACGGCGCGTGGAACCGGTGATACATGCTCGACGTCAGCCGCAGCGTGACGAAGCGGCCGTTGCTGTGCTGCTCCACCAGCGCGGGATCGCCGACCAGATCGAGCAGCGAATAGGGCGCGCCCTTGACCTGGAACAACTGCCCATCCTCGATCCGCCCATGCGCGCCGATGATCGCATCCGACGGGCTCACGATGATGGCGGGATCGGCCACCGCCGGGCGCAGGCCGGGCTTGAGCTCTCGGGTAAAGCAATCGTGCAAACTCTTGAACTCGGTCTTCTTCGCCTCGGACAGATCGAGGTCGGAGAACAGCTTCCAGCAGGCGATCGAGGCGTCGCGCACCAGGGGGTTCTCGACCTTGGAGAACCAGCCCATGAAGCGGGTGATCGCCGCCCGCGGAATCCGGTTGGTTAGCAGGAAATTGAGGTCTTCCTGCTGGGTGAATGCCGAGATCAGGCCCTTGACTGTCATGAATTTGTTAGGTGCCGAGGCTAGCGCTTCTGTCATGGAAACATCCCTTCCGATTCTCTCGCTGTCCGCCGCCGCGCTTGCCGGCGCGGCCGCAGCTTTCCCCAAAATTCAGGCCCGCCTCGCGCTGTCGCGGGCCAAGCACCGCTCGCTGACCGGACATTCCAAGATGTCCAAGATGGTGGCGCGCATGGTGCCGCACTACGAATTCGACATCGACGACTTCTTCCGCTCCGACGGCGCGCCGAAGGACGTCGCGATGCAGCGCCAGGACGGCTTCTTCCGCCTCGCCGGCCTCTACGCGGATCGCTATCCCAAGGGCCGCGCGCTGACCGCCGAGGTGACGGAGCGGATCTCCGACCTGCAGTTCACCGAAACCTACCGCGTGCCGTTCCAGTACAGCCGCCTGGTGCGCGAGCATCTCGGCACCTCGGCCTTCGTCGAGGCCTCGAGCGGCGTCACCGTCACCGACCTCGACGGCAATGTGTCCTACGACCTGACCGGCTCCTACGGCGTCAACATCTTCGGCAACGACTTCTACAAGGAGTGCATCGCCGAGGGTGAGAAGCGGGCGCACGCGCTCGGCCCCGTGCTCGGCCCCTACCACCCGATCATTGCCGACAACGTCAAGCGCCTCTGCGAGATATCCGGCCTCGACGAGGTCTCGTTCCACATGTCCGGCACCGAGGCCGTGATGCAGGCGGTGCGGCTCGCGCGCTACCACACCAAGCGGACCCATCTGGTCCGATTCGCCGGCGCCTATCACGGCTGGTGGGGCGAGGTGCAGCCCGGCGTCGGCAATCCGGTCTCGCCGCACGAGACCTTCACGCTCGCCGACATGTCGGAGAAGACCCTGCATGTCCTGCGCACCCGCAAGGACATCGCCTGCGTGCTGGTCAATCCGCTGCAGGCGCTGCATCCGAACGGCAACGCGCCCGGCGATTCCGCGCTGGTCGATTCGTCGCGCTCCTCGGGGTACGACCGCGCCGCTTACACCGAATGGCTGAAGAAGCTGCGCGAGGTCTGCACCGAGCGCGGCATCGTGCTGATCTTCGACGAGGTGTTCGTCGGCTTCCGCCTCGCCGCCGGCGGCGCCCAGGAATATTTCGGCGTCGAGGCCGACATGGCGACCTACGGCAAGAGCCTTGCCGGCGGGCTTCCGGTCGGCGTGGTGTGCGGCCGCAAGGACCTGATGCGGCGTTTCCGCGACGACCGGCCGGCCGACATCTGCTTCGCCCGCGGCACCTTCAACTCGCATCCTTACGTGATGACGGCGATGGACGAGTTTTTGAGCCGGCTCGCCAGCCCGAATTTCCGCTCGATCTACAACGGGCTCGACGAGACCTGGAACGGCCGCGCCAAATCGCTCAACGACCGCCTCGAAGCACAAGGCCTGCCGGTTCGTGTCGGCAACATCTCGTCGATCTGGACGGTCTATTACACCGAGCCGTCCCGCTACAACTGGATGCTGCAATACTATCTGCGGGCCGAGGGACTGGCGCTGAGCTGGGTCGGCACCGGCCGGCTGATCTTCAGCCTGAACTACACCGACGCCGATTTCGCCGAGGTCGCCGACCGCTTCGCTGCGGCAGCCGAGAAGATGAAGCGCGACGCCTGGTGGTGGCACAAGGAAGGCCTCACCAACAAGAACATCAAGCGGCAGATCCTGAAAGAGATGGTCGCCGTGAGGTTCGGGCGTTAAGCGCCGGTACCCCCCTCTCGCTCCCTCGCCCCGCGCTCTTGTCCGCCGAAGCCCGCTTTCGGACGAAGGCGGATGCGGGGAGAGGGTTGGGGTGAGGGCCCGCATCCACAAAATCGGTAACAGACGGACTCGCGGTGAGCCCCCCTCACCCGGATTGCATCTGGCGATGCAATCCGACCTCTGCCCGCACGCGGGGCGAGGTGAAGAGAGTGCACAGACGAGAAGCTTCAAGACGAGACCTTGTTGTTGCGACGTCTCAAGACGTAGATGCCCGGGACAAGCCCGGGCATGACGCATATCGGAAAGATCTTGGAGCAACGATCAGGCGTGCTTGACGTGCTTCTCGAGACCCGGATCGATCAGCTCGCCCTTCATCAGGAACAGCGGCGCCTTGTGATAGAGCTTCAGGTCATGGAAGGGGTCGGTGACGATCTTGGTCATCCAGACGAGGCCGGTCTCGATGTCTCGGATGAAGAACAAATGGATGGTGCGGAACAGGAGACCGCCGATGCCGACCACGAGCCAGACCTTGGCGACCTGACGGGTGAAGTCGCTCATCGTGACCCAGGGCTTGAACAGGCCGAACAGCGTCGGATCGAAGTACAGCACCATCGGCGACAGCGCCCAGATCGCCATCAGCACGACCTTGCGCTGCAGGTTGTAGCCGACCTTGATGTCTTCCTTGTGCTCGTGGGTCGCCTGGTTGACGTGGTCATACCCCTTCGGCTCGAAGAAGAAGTGACCGGCCTGGCGCGAGGTCATCGAGACCAGCCAGCCGACCAGTGCCGACACGACCGGATCGAAGAACAGCATCACATAGGCGAACAGGAAGCTCAGCGCGCTGACGAAGTGCAGGCTCTGGTTGATCCGGCTGTGATGGTAGAAGCGATGGTCATCCCAGCGCTGGGTACGCAGCTCTTGCAGAAAATTCTTGATCATTGGTTCCCCCAACATCTTTCGGGACAGGATTTACAGGGATTCGATGTATCGCGTGTGACATCATCATAATGACATATGACAATGCGGAACGACGCCTTGACGCAACCGGAGAAGGGTCTCGCCTCATCCCGGCGCGGTTTGCGGGGATGAGGCGAAGGAGATCGTAGCCTCCTGGCTAGGGGCGCGCTGTGCACCACCTCACCCGGAGGATCGGCGGGCTGAGCCGCCTGGCCAACCGCCTCAGGCGGCTTTGGCGACGTCCGCCTTGCGGAAGCGGACCAGCGAGAAGTGGCCAAGCGGCGGGATCAGGCGGCGTTCCGCGAGCTCCATGCCGCGCGCGCCAGCCAGCCATTTGGTGTAGCGCGACCAGGCGAATTCGGCGGTCCGGAACCCGAGCGGGCGCACCACCGGCTGCAGCTTCTGCTCGATGAAGCGGCGGACGCCGGCATCGGCGCTGACGCGGGTCAGGATGATCAGCTCGCCGCCCGGACGCACCACGCGGGCGAACTCGTCGAGCGCGGCTTCCGGGTTCGGCACCGCGGACAGCACGTACTGCGCCATCACCACGTCGAACGAATCGTCGGGGAATTCGAGCTTCTCGGCGTCCATCACCGCGAGGCCCTCGACATTCTTCAGGCCCTGCTCGGCCACCCGCTTCTTGGCCTTCTCGAGCATCGCCTCGGAGATGTCGGTGCCGAAGATGCGCACATTCTGGCTATAGAGCGGTAGCGAGATGCCGGTGCCGACGCCGACCTCGAGCACGCGGCCACCGATCTTGTTGGTGGCCTGGATCGCAGCCTGCCGGCCCTTGCTGAACACGCCGCCGAACACGAGGTCGTAGATCGGCGCCCAGCGATCATAGGCCTGCTCGACCGTTTCGCGGTCGAAGTCCATGGAACGGTCGGCGCCCAGCTTGATGATTTCAGCCATAGATAAGTCTCTCGTCTTTCATTCGTTTGAGCTGTTAATTCGGAACCGCACTGCGGCCGGCAACGCGGCGGGCGGGCCGCGGCGCGCGGCTCGGCTGCAACGTGGCCAGATTGCCGATGAACTGACGCGCACTGTTTTCCCAGGAACGCTCCAACGCAAAATTGCGGCAGTCGGCGCGCGACATGTTCAGCGCGCGCAGGCAGGCGCTGCGCAGATCGTTGTCGATCGCGCCGATCGGATGATCCGCGATGACGTCCTTCGGGCCGGTGACCGGGAACGCCGCGACCGGCGTGCCGCAGGCCAGCGCCTCGAGCTGCACGACGCCGAAGGTGTCGGTCAGGCTCGGGAACACGAAGACGTCGGCGGCGGCGAGGTGCGAGGTCAGATCCTGGCCCTTCTTCTCGCCGAGGAAAATCGCGTCGGGATATTTCTGTTGCAGTGCCGCCCGTTGCGGACCGTCGCCGACCACGACCTTGGAACCCGGCAGGTCCAGCGACAGGAAGGCGTCGAGATTCTTCTCCACTGCGACGCGGCCCATGGTCATGAAGATCGGCCGCGGCAGGTCGAGCAGCGCCGGCTGGTCGGGATTGAAGATCTTAGTGTCGACGCCGCGGGTCCAGAAGCCGAGCTTGCGAAAGCCACGCTCGGCAAGCTCTGATCGCAGCGAGTCGGTCGCGACCATCGTCATCGATCCGGCCGCGTGGAAGTGGCGCAGGACGGCATAGCCGACGCTGTCGGGAATTCCGGTGCGCACTGAAACATATTCGGGGAAGCGCGTTGTATAGGATGTGGTGAAGGCGAGCTTGTTGCGCTGGCAATAGCCGCGCACCGCCCAGCCGATCGGTCCTTCGGTCGCGATGTGGATCGCCTCGGGCGCGGCCTCCTCGATCCGACGCGCGATCTCGCGGCGGTTCGGCAGCGCCATGCGCAGGCCCGGATAGGTCGGCACGCCGACCGAACGGAAGCCGTCGGGGGTGAGGAATTCGATCTCGGCGCCGAGGGTCGCTGCGCTGCGCGCAAGCGACGTCAGCGTCCGAACCACGCCGTTGACTTGCGGATGCCAGGCATCGGTCGCAACGAGTATGCGCATCGCAGGAGACCCAAATCGTTAATCTTGATTCTGCTCGCACGACGTTCTGACATGGATGTTTCAAACGTATGACGTCATCGAAATGTTAGGTTGTTTTTCACGGCGAACTGCCGGTTTTTCGTGTAACATGACAGCCAGATGTCAGAGCAGCAGAGTGAACATCCCGGCACCACGCGCCGCAGGCTCAAACGGCGAAACTCGTCGCTCCTGATCCTGGCGGCCGGCATCTTCGTGTTTGCCGTCGCCGCAGGCCTGCTGTTCTACGGGCTGCGTCCGGTGACGCTGAAGATCGCGGTCGGCCCGACCGGCAGTGACGACGTCAAGCTCATCCAGGGCTTCGCGCAGGCCTTCGCGCGTGACGGCAATTCGGTGCGGCTGAAGCCGGTCACGACACAGGGGGCCGCCGAAAGCATCGCGCTGTTCACCGCGAACAAGGTCGACCTCGCGGTCGTGCGCGGCGATCTCAGTCTGCCGGCGAGCGCCGAGGCGGTTGCGGTCCTGCGCAAGAATGTCGTTGTGCTGTGGGCACCGTCGGGCGGCAAAGGCAAGCCGCGGTCTGCGAAGATCAAGAGCATCGACGATCTCCCCGGCCACAAGGTCGGTGTCGTCGGCAGCACCCCGGCCAACGTCACGCTGCTGCGCGTGATCCTGACCGAGTCCGGCATCAACCCCGACAAGGTTGCGATCAGCCAGTTCGCCGTCAACAAGGTCGCCGATCTCGCGCGCGATCCTTCGCTCGACGCCTACATGACCGTCGGGCCGCTCGACAGCAAGATCACGGCGGACGCGATCGCGGCGACGGCGGCGGCGCGCGGCGAACCGAAATTCCTCCCCGTCGATGTCTCGGAAGCAATCGCGCAGAAGCATCCGCTCTATGAGTCCGAGGAAATCGCCGGCAGCATCTTCTCCTCTTCGCCGGCCCGGCCCGAGGACAAGATCGAGACCGTCGGCGTCAATCACCTCATCATCGCGCAACATGCGCTGCACGAGGCAACCGTCGGCGCACTCGATCGGCAGTTGTTCACGCAGCGGCTCCAGGTCGCGCGCGACGTGCCGGCGGCGGCCAAGATCGAGAAGCCGGACACCGACAAGGATGCCGCGCTGCCGGCGCATCAAGGCGCGGCGGCCTATATCGACGGCACCGAACGCACCTTCCTCGAAAAATACTCCGACTACATCTGGGGCGGCATCCTGCTGGTCTCCGGCCTCGGCACGGCGGGAGCCTGGTTGCGCCACTACGTGAAGCGCGACGAGCGGGAGCGTTACATCACCCATCGCGACGGTCTGCTGACGCTGATCTCGCGGGTGCGCGGCGCCGAGACGCCGGAGGAGCTCGCGGCAATGCAGAGCGATGCGGACGCGCTGCTGCGGGAGGCGCTCGATTGCTACGACGACGGCGCGATCGAGGACGGCGATCTCTCGGCGATCGGACTGACGCTCGAGCAATTCCATCACGCCGTCTCCGATCGCCGCGCCGTGATCAACGGCGACAGGTCGGGCGTGCCGAGGATGCGCGCCGGCTAGGCGCGTACGCCGATTGCACCGAGAGCAATGTGCACCGAGAGCAATGTTTGGATTGCGCGTGCATGCGTACGCCCCCATGCTGCGCCACACTATGATCGCATCCCTCATCGCAGACCTGCCCGCGCCGCTCGTGCTCGCGGTCGCGCTGGCCGGCGTGTTCCTGATCGCCTTCATGAAAGGCGCGTTCGGCGGCGGCTTTGCCATTATCGGCATCCCGCTGCTCTCGCTCGCGATGGACCCGATTGCGGCCGGCGCGCTGCTCGCGCCATTGTTCATCGTCATGGACCTTACGGCGCTGCGTTTCTGGCGCCCGAGCACCTGGTCGCGCGTCGACCTCGCGATGCTGCTGCCGGCGCTCGCGGTCGGCATCGTTCTCGGCTATTTCGCGCTGCGCGATCTCGACCGGCATGCCGTCGAGATCGTGATGGGCCTGGTGACGCTGGTGTTCGCCGCACTGTGGTTCATCGGCGGCGGCGAGATCAAGCCGCGTCCGCGCTCGACGATCAAGGCGACGTTCGCCGGGCTCTCCTCCGGCGTCACCACGATGGTCGCGCATTCAGGCGGGCCGCCGCTTGCGATCTATCTGCTGCCGCTCGGCATGTCGAAGGCGCTTTACGCCGGCACCACCAGCCTGTTCTTCACGGTCGGCAATTTGCTGAAGGCCGGCCCGTGGCTCGTGCTCGCCACGCCGTCGCGCAGCCTGTGGATGCTGATGGCGCTTTGCGTGCCGGCCGTGCCGGTCGGCGTCTGGGCCGGTTGGCGGCTGCACGAACGCCTCGACCAGCGCGCGCTGTACCGCGCCTGCTACGCCATTCTCGTCATCACCGCGGCCAAGCTGCTGTGGGACGGACTGGCCGGATACGTTCGGCTCTGAGCGCAGGCGACGTTGTTGCTGCTCGTCAGGAAGATCGCCTGCTGCCGCTGACGCTGATGGCTAGTGGCCCGATCCCCTCGAGCATCTCGACCATATCCTCCGGCTCGAGCCGCTTGCGCGCCACGAACGAGAAATGGCGGCGCAGCTTCAGGACCGGCTTCTCGATCCAGTGCCAGGAGGACGCCGCGAACGCCGTGATCAGCACCAGCGCGACGGCGAACTGGACAATCAACGACGCGTTCGGCAGCCACACCTTCACCACCTGCTGCATCGGGAAACCGTACAGATAGATCCCGTAGGAATAGTCGCCCCTTGAAAACAGCGGCAGCCGCGGCAGCTTCGAAACACCGAGGAACACGGTGATGTAGACCAGCGCCGGAGCAATGACGGCATTGAGGACGGGCTGGGTGATCCAGGCGGCCGGTCCGAGCAGTGCTGCTCCGAGGCAGAGCGCGCAGCAGACGGCGAGAATGCGCCCGTCATAGGGAATGCGGTCGCGGTAAAGGTAGATCGCGATCCCGAGCAGGCAGGCAACCGGCAGTTTCGCGCCGCGCCCGAGGAACAGCGCCGTGCTGAAGATCTTGTCATACAGCGAGCCGGCGACGCCGGGAGGCAGCTGCGACGGCGTTGCGGCATGCCCGGTGATCTGCACGGCAAAGCCGATACCGACCAGGACGACAGCGCCGAGCACGATCAGCGCCGGCCTGCGCAGCAGCCCCAAGGTCATGATGACCGCCATGACAGCGTAGCAGCCATATTCGAACGGCACGGTCCACAGCGAACTGTTGACCTCCGGCGCGGGATTGCCGCTGAATACGCCCGGCAGGGTGTAGTTCACGAGGCCGACGACATTCGTGAAATATTTGTAGGTGCCGGCGCTGGTGAAATAGTCCCAGAGCGGCAGCGTGGTGAAGATCGGTCCGAGGATCAACGCCGACAGCACGATCTCGACCGCGAGCGCCGGAACGATCCGCATGCCGCGATTGATCAGGAATTCCTTCAGGCTGAGCCGCAGCCCGCTTGCGGCGATCAGGAATCCGCTCAATGCGAAAAACATCACGAGGATGGCAAATTGCGGAAACCAGAAGATCCCCGTCAAATCGGAGTCGCCCCGCCCGGTGGCAACATAGGACGTATGCCCGGCGACGACCGAGATCGCGAGCGCAACGCGGAGAAAATCGAACCCAGGACCAAAGCCTTTCTGCTGATCCAGCATGCTTCCGATCGAAGGCGCTGGCATGAATTCCACTCCATTCCAAACCACGCCTTCGGACAGCAAGCGCCGTGCCAGGAACGATGTCTCGGGACGGGACAGCGCCCGGCAACGTGCCCTTAACCGTGCGACGAAACACCGACGAAACAAATCCCTAACCGCACGAAACCATTTTGGCGATTTCGTGCAAACGTCCTGAAACGCCTCACCTGTACTGGTTTGACCCAACGACGCGCCGGAACTGGCGCGCAGGGCGCAAACAACAGGGGTCGACAATGTTCAATTCCATCAAGCTGAACGCACGTCTCGCTGCCGCCGCCTTCGGTGCGCTGGCGATTGGCACCGTCGCTTTCTCGGGCTCCGCCGCGGCCGCTCCGCTGCCGATGTTCCCCTTCATCCTGACGCCGCCGACCGAGGCGGTGCAGCCGCCGGTGCAGTCGATGCCGCAGGCGCAGGAGGAAGACCGTTCCGTCGAATTGCCCGCCCGCCTGCGCCGCCAGGTCGTCGCCTATCCGACCCGCGAGGCGCCCGGCACCGTCATCATCGATACCCCGCACACCTATCTCTATCTCGTGCTCGGGAACGGCCAGGCCATGCGCTACGGCATCGGCGTCGGCCGCGACGGCTTCACCTGGTCGGGTACCCAAACCATCACCAAGAAGGCGGAGTGGCCGGATTGGACCCCGCCGCCGGAAATGATCGCCCGCCAACCCTATTTGCCGCGTCACATGGCCGGCGGCCCCGGCAACCCGCTCGGCGCCCGCGCCATGTATCTCGGCGGCACCGTGTACCGCATCCACGGCACCAACGCGCCGGAGACGATCGGCACCCACGTCTCCTCCGGCTGCCTGCGCCTCACCAATGAGGACGTCACCGACCTCTATTCGCGGGTCAGCGTCGGCACCAAGGTGATCGTGCTGCCGATGACCGACCGCCGCGCCGACCTCGGCTCGGCCGTCCGCTAGGCCCGACACATTCAGACATTGGCGAGCAGACATTGACGACGGCTCCGGCACGATGCCGGGGCCGTCGTCGCGTTCATGATCGTTAACGTCCAGATCGTTAACTTACAGGTGATCTCGGGCGACCGGCCCGCCTCCGCCCCCGAAGCAGCTTGATCCCGCCACACTGGCGCCCTCGTCGGCGGGCCTGTACAACCCGTCAAGTTGATTTCATCCGGGGGAATGATGCGTCTACCGATGCATCCAAGAACGATCGCGCTCGGGCTCACGGTGGTGCTGGTCTCGTTCGCGATCAGTCTCAAGGCCATGGATTGGCTCGCGCCGAGCGTCACGGTGCAGACACCGCCGCTCGTGCAGTTGCCGCCGCTGCCGCCGGCGCCGCGCTCCTCGACGGTCGTGGCGCAGGTCTCGGTCGCGCTGTCTGCGATCCGCGATGCCGCCGAACGCGGCGCGCCGAAGACCTTCGGCGGCAAGGCCGACAATCCGGTCCAGCAAATCCTGCAAAATGCCGACATCGGCTGGACCGCCTCGCGCGGGCCGATCGCGGCCACCGGCGCGCAGGACGTGCTGACGCTGACGACCCCGATCAACGGCACGCTCAAGGTCACCGGCTCGCTGTCGGCGAAGGCGACCGGCGCGGTCAGCGACGCGCTCGGCAGCCTGCTCGGCGGCAACGTCGCCAAGCAGATCGGCGCCGTGAACATCAAGAACATCAACGCCAATGCCGACATCAAGGGCAGCGTCACGCTGACCGCGCGGCCGAAGCTCGGCGCGTCCTGGCGGATCGAGCCGAACCTGCAGGCGCAAGTCAATCTCGGCGACACCAGCCTGTCGGCCGCCGGCGTCCGCATCAGCGTGCCGGCCCAGGTCAAGCCGGTCATCGACAAGGCGGTCGCCGACCAGATTTCCGTGGTCGAGGCGCGGTTGCAGAACAACCCGGTGTTCCAGAACGCCGCCCGCACGCAATGGGTCAAGGCCTGCCGCTCGATCCCGCTGCAGGGCACCGGCGGCACCGCGTCGATGCCGCCGATGTGGCTCGAGCTGCGGCCGACCCGCGCGATCGCCGCGCAGCCGAAGGTCGATGCGTCCTCGCTGATCCTGACCATGGGGATCGAGGCCGAGACGCGGATCACGGAGACGCAGACCACGCCGAACTGCCCGTTCCCCGACAAGCTCTCGATCGTGCCGCCGATGCCGAGCCAGGTCTCGGTCGGCCTGCCGGTCGACATGTCCTTCACCACGCTGACGCAGCTCGTCGAGGCGCAGTTGAAGGGCAAGACCTTCCCCGAGGACGGCTCCGGCCCGGTCGACGTGACCGTCAAGAGTGCGAGCATCGCCGCCTCCGGCGACCGGCTTTTGATCTCGCTTCTGGTGCACGCCAAGGAGAAGAAGAGCTTCTTCGGCTTCGGCGCCGAGGCGACCGTGCACATCTGGGGCCGGCCGCGGCTCGACCAGGCGGCGCAGACGCTGCGGCTCACCGACGTCGAGCTGGCGGTCGAGTCCGAGGCCGCGTTCGGCCTGCTCGGCGCCGCCGCGCGCGCGGCCATCCCGCATCTGCAGCAGGCGCTCGCCGACCGGCTGGTCGTCGACCTCAAGCCATTCGCGACCAACGCGCAGCGGAAGATCACCGCCGCCATCGCCGACCTGCAGAAGAACGAGGAAGGCATCCGCGTCGACGCCGACGTCAACAGCATCCGCCTCGCCGGCATCGCGTTCGATTCGAAGACGCTCCGGGTGATCGTGGAGACCGACGGCAACATCAAGGCCGCCGTCACCGCGCTGCCGGCGCTGTAGTCTTGCCCCTCTCCCCGCCCTTCGCGGGGACAGGGCTGGGGTGAGGGGCTTTTTCCACGGGTCGCGAATGCAGTGAGACCTGTACCCCCTCACCCGGATTGCTCCGCAATCCGACCTCTCCCCGCAAACGGGGCGAGGTAAAGGAGCCGGCACGCCACCGCGGGCCGCGACTCACGCATGCCCAAAAAGTCGTCTTTGCGACAGGTTGCCGCACCGGATAGAAGGTGCCTCGTGGAAGCAACCCCCAAGGAAAAGATCAGGGAGAGAAACACGATGAAATCGCTCTTGGCCGCAGCAGCGGCCGGCCTCGCGCTCGCGGTCTCCGGCACCGCGGCGAACGCCCAGATCTCCGACGACGTCGTCAAGCTCGGCGTGCTCACCGACATGTCGAGCCTCTATGCGGACGCCACCGGCAAGGGCTCGGTCGCCGCGGTCGAGATGGCGGTCGCAGACTACGGCGGCAAGGTGAAGGGCAAGCCGATCCAGGTCGTCGTGGCCGATCATCAGAACAAGCCCGACGTCGGCGTCAGCATCGCGCGCAACTGGTACGACAACGACAAGGTCGATGCGGTCCTCGACGTGCCGACCTCGTCGGTCGCGCTGCCGATCTCGGCGCTGACGCGCGAGAAGAACAAGATCCACATCAATTCCGGCGGCGGCTCCTCCGATATCACCGGCACTGCCTGCTCACCCAACACCGTGCACTGGACCTACGACACCTACGCGCTGTCGAACGTCGCCGGCAAGGCGATGGTCAAGCGCGGCGAGGACACCTGGTTCTTCGTCACCGCCGACTACGCCTTCGGCATGGCGCTGGAGCGCGACGCCGCCAACGTCGTCAAGGAGACCGGCGGCAAGGTCTTGGGCGACGTGCGCCATCCGCTCAACTCGTCGGACTTCTCGTCCTTCCTGCTGCAGGCGCAGGCTTCCAAGGCCAAGGTCGTGGCGCTGGCGAATGCCGGCGGCGACACCACCACCGCGCTGAAGCAGGCCGCCGAGTTCGGCCTGACCCAGGGCGGCCAGAAGCTGATCGCGCTGCTGATGGAAATCACCGACACCCATGCGCTGGGCCTGAAGGCGACACAGGGCCTGATCGTCACCGACGCCTTCTACTGGGACATGAACGACGAGACCCGCGCCTTCTCGAAGCGCTTCAACGAGAAGGTCGGCCACATGCCGACCATGATCCAGGCCGGCCTCTACTCGGCGACGATGCATTACCTGAAGGCGATCGAGGCGATCGGCACCGACGAGGCGCCGAAGGTGATGGAGCAGATGCGCAAGACGCCGGTCAACGACTTCTTCGCCAAGAACGGCCATATCCGGATCGACGGCCGCATGGTGCACGACATGTACCTGTTCGAGACCAAGAAGCCCGAGGAATCCAAGGGCGAGTGGGATCTCTACAAGCTGATCGCCACCGTGCCCGGCGACGAAGCCTTCCGTCCGCTCGACAAGGGCGGCTGCCCGCTGGTGAAGTCGAACTGACGAGCACGCTGCCGCGGGCCGGGTCCCCCGGATGTGCGCCTGATGACAGCCAACAAGAAATGCGCCCGGCCGGCACCGGGCGCATTTTTCTTTCCGCGTCTCTTTCCGCGGCAGGTCCCGGTAATCGCCCGCGTCAGCCGGCGCTATTCGCCATTCGGGCGCGGGATCATCCAGGTCGAATACGTCTGCCAGACGCCGTCGCCCTGATTGCGTTGATAGGCGATGAAATCGGCATGGTCGCCGTGCACGAGCTCATAGCGATAGTACCTTGAGAGGTCGTCGATCTGCTTGGTCATGGAACGTCTCCGTCATAAGGGAAAGCTACTGCATTTCGACGTAGTCGAGCCGCACCGGCGATCAATAGAATGATTGTTATCATTCAATCACGGTCGCGAGAGCTGGTCTGATCCGGTTTGAGGATGTGGGTCGATCGACGCACATCCCCGTGTGGGGCCTCAGCGCCGGGCACGATGCGTACTGCGGCGCGGCACGTGAACGACGCCGATGCCGCTCTCCTGCGCTTGCAGCGCCTGCAGCACCGCGGGCGGCAGCAACACCAGCCTGGCCGCCGGCGTCGGCGCGCCGTTATTGAGCACGTCCCGATACGGATACAGCGCCTGGTAGGCTGCCGGCTCGGAGATCGCGGCCTGGGCCGAGGCCGCCGTCGCTGTGATAGCCGACAGCATTGCCGCCAGCGCGATGGTTCTGAACGTCGTCGTGCTGAACGTCCTGGCGACGTGGGAAACCCTGGTAGTCATGGCAACGCTCCCGCGATTTACATCGTATACGATTAATTCGCTCGCGCCTGATAAAGGCATGGCGCGACCGGTCTTCAAGTGTCCCGATTTAATCGGATGCGATTTATTCGGGCGCGGGGCTTCAAATATCCGTGTGACCGGCGATGCCATGCGCGGCCCGCAATGGCGGCCTGCTCGGGCCACGCGGCAGCGGCGCGAAAGTCAGCGGGCACGCTGGTGCTCGCAGGCGCGAACCTGGGCGGAACCTGGGTTCACTGCAGGATGGTTCGTCACATGCAGCGAGCACGCGGGCTACGCGCTTCAAAGCGCCCGCCGCTGGAATTGTGCACGCAACCGCGCGTCGATGCGGCGCACATCGAAGCGAGATCGCTTGCGCGGCACCGGACGCGGTTGCTTCGGTCAAATTCAAGCCGGATCGGACAGGCTGCCGAGGTTGGCAGGATTTAACATCCACGCCATAGTGAATGACTATCCTGGTCGTGAGCCAATGTGGGGTCAGTCATGGACGTGTCACCTTCTGGTAGTGAGAGCCGAAGCACGTCGGAGCCACCACAAGCACCGCGCCAGGACAATGCGCACGCGGCAACGCGCATGCCGGCGATCATTGTCGGCGGCGTTGCAGCAATCATCGTTGCGCTGTCGATCTATTATCTGCTGCGGCCCGAGCCGCTGCTCGTGCAGGGCGAGGTCGATGCAACGCGGCTCGATATCGCCGCGCGCGTCGACGGACGGGTCAAGGACATCCCGGTCGAGCGCGGTCAGAACGTGGCGGCGGGCGCCGTGCTGGTGAAGATCGACAATCCGGAAACGCTGGCAAAGCAAGATCAGATGCGCGCCGCCAAGGCCGTCGCGGATGCGCAGCTCGCCAATGTCATGGTTGGAACGCGGGCGGAAACCATTGCCGCGCGGAAGGCGGAAATGGAGCGCGCGGAGGCCGCGCAGGTGCTGGCGCAGAAGACCTTCGATCGCGCCAAGACACTGACCGAGCAAGGTAACGCGCCGCAGGCCCGCCTCGATCAGACCACCGATGCGCTGCACGAAGCCGAGCGCGGGCTCGATCAGGCGAAATCGGCCTATGAGCAGGCGGTCAACGGCTACACCAAGGAAGAACGCGCGATCGCGAAAGCCAATGTCGAGAAGGCCGAAGCCGACATTCAGAGCGTCCAGTCGGTCATCGATCAGCTCGCGGTCTACGCGCCGGTCGCCGCGCAGGTCTATCAGCGCAACGTCGAGCCGGGCGAGTTCGTCTCGCCGGGCGTGCCGCTGGTGACGCTGATCAATCTCGGCGACCTGTGGATCCATTTCGATCTGCGCGAGGATCTGGTGAAGGGCCTGAAGGTCGGCGACAAGTTCGACGTCCGGATTCCGGCGCTCGACGACCATCATGTCACGGTCGAGGTCAAGCTGATCGCCACCAAGGGCGAATATGCGAGCTGGCGGGCGACCCGCGCCACCGGCGATTTCGACTTGCGGACATTCTCGATCCGCGCCTATCCGGTCCAGCCGGTGCCCGATCTGCGGCCCGGAATGAGCGCCTATCTCGACTGGCGGTCGCGGCAATGAGGCTGGCCTCAAAGCCCGGATTCTGGCGGGTCGCACAGCGCGAATGCCAGTGGCTGGTGCGCGACCGCGTGGCATTGCTGCTGATCTTCGGCGTGCCGCTGTTCGCCTTCGTGGTGCTCACGGCCGTGTTCAGCCAACCGGTGATCCGCGGCCTTGGCGTCACCATCGTCGACACCGACAAGTCGGATACTTCGCGCGCGCTGACGCAGCAGGTCGCGGCGTCGCCGAGTCTGCGGATCGTCGACGATTCCGGCTCGCTGTCGTCAGCCGTGCAGGACATCCGGTCCGGCAAGGCGATCTCGGCGATCTTCATCCCGCCGAACTTCGAACGCGACCTGAAGGCCGATCGCCGTCCGCAGGTGGTCGGCTTCTACAACCAGCAATTCTTGACCGCGGCCGGCATCGCGTCGTCGGGCCTGAACGATGTGCTGTCCGCCGCGGCGAGCGCGGCAGCTCCCGCCAACCGCGCCGCCCCCGCCCCGGCATCGATGGGAACGCTGTCGGCGGAGACCATCGCGCTGGTCAATCCGCAGAAGAACTACGCGCAGTTCCTGCTGCGCGCGCTGCTGCCGACGATCATCCACGTGGTGATCACGCTCGCCGCGGGCTATTCGGTCGGCTCCGAATTCCACCGCCGCAACGCGCGCGAGTGGCTCGAAAGCGCCGGCGGCGATCCGATCGCCGCGCTCGCCGGCAAGCTGGCGCCGCTGTTCGTGATCTTCATCCTGATCATGCTGGCCCAGCCGCTGATCCTCGAAGGCGTGCTGCAGATTCCCTTCAAGGGCGACGTGCTGCTGATGATTGCCGCGGGCCTGCTTCTGATCATCGCCTACCTGTCGCTCGGCGCGCTGCTGCAGCTTTTGGTCGGCGACCTCGCGACCGGGCTCGGCCTTGCCGGCCTGATCGCCTCCCCCGCCTTCGGCTATGCCGGTGTCGGCTTTCCCACCATCGGCATGAATACGTTTGCGCAGGTCTGGAGCGCGATCCTGCCGCTGCGCTGGTACATGGCAGTGCTGATGGGACAAGCGGCGCGTGGATTGCCGGCATCGGAATCGGCGATCCCCTTCGCCGCGCTCGCAGGCCTTACGCTGCTGTTTGCCGCGCTCGCCTTGCTGCGCATGGCGAGCCTGACGCGCAGGGGCTGGTTTGCGGCGGCGCGGCCGGCCGAACCGCCGGTCAGCGAGCCGGCGTCATCAGGCGTCGGCGGCGCCTTCACGGCGGAGTGGCGGCGCGTGCTCGGAACGCGCAGCGCCTTCAGCCTGCTGTTCCTCGCGCCGCTGGTCTACGGCATCTATTATCCGCAACCCTATCTGAACCAGATCCTGCGCAAGCTGCCGATTGCGGTCGTCGACAATGATCTCAGCGATCTCTCGCGCCAGATCGTCGAGACGCTCGATGCCAGTGGCACATTGAGCGTGACGGTTCGCGCCCGCACTCTTGCGGAGGCAAGCACCGCGATCGACCGCGGCTATGCATTTGCCGCGGTGCAGATCCCGCCCGGCACCGAACGCGACGTGCTCAAGGGCCTCACCGCGCACATCCCGGTCTATGCCGACGCCACCTATCTGTTCATCTTCCGCTCGACCGCAGGCGCGGTCGCCACCGCGATCGGCACGCTGACATCCGAACTGGTGTCGCGGGGCGCCCGCGCCGACGGAAGTCTGGTCAAGGCGAAGCTCGCAAGCCTCAGCCCGGCCAACGTCCTGCTGCAACCGATCTTCAACCCGGTCGGCGGCTATGCGAGCTACATCGTCCCGGCGGCGTTCATGCTGATTCTGCAACAGACGCTGCTGATCGGCGCGGCGATGCTGACCGGCACGGCGCTGGCGAATTCCCGCAGCACTGTTGCGAACTCTCGCAACTTGGTCGCGGGCGTGTTCGGGCGCGGCGTGGCCCATCTGACCATCTACCTGCCGGCGCTCGCGCTCTATCTGATCGTGCTGCCGCGGATCTATGGTTTCTCGACGCTCGGGCATCTGCCGCAGATCTTCGCGCTCGCGACCGTCTTCCTGCTGGCGACGAGCTTCATGGGACAGGCGATCGGCGCCTGGTTCACGCGGCCGGAGAACGCCACCATTTTGCTGCTGGCGACCAGCCTGCCGCAGTTCTTCACCGCCGGCTTCGCATGGCCGCGCGAGGCCATCCCCCCTGCGGCCACGGCACTCGGCCGGCTGTTTCCGGCCGACTCGGCGATCGACGGCCTCGTGCGCATCAACCAGCTCGGCGCCAGCATCTGGGAGGTCTCGCATGACTGGCTGAGGCTGTGGTGCCTGGCACTGGGCTATTTCGTGCTCGCCGTGATCTCCGCGCTGGTGTTCAAGAGAGGACAGCAAGATGCCCAACGCTAGGCGCATCGCCATTGTCGCGATCCCGCTTGGGCTCGTCGCGGGCGCGCTGATCTACGCCGAGAGCCGCGCAACGCCGGCCCCTGCAATCGTCGGCGTGGTCCGCTCGACCGAGGTCAGGATCGAGCCGGAAGTGAACGGCCAGCTGGTGTCGATCGCAGTCGAGAAAGGCGCCAAGGTGCACGCGGGCGACGTCCTCGCCAAACTCTCCGCGGTCGAGTTGAGCGCGCAGGCCGACCAGGCGCGGGCCGCGCATGCCGCCGCGGTGGCGAACCGTAACAACGTCTATGCCGGCGTACGCCGCGAGCAGATCGACTCGCTGAAAGCCGCGATCTCCAAGGCCAATTCACGGCTCGACTATGTGGAGACCCAGCTCAAGCGGATCACCACGCTGGCGAGCCAGAGCTTTGAAACCCAGCAGGCGCTCGACCAGGCCGAGAACGACGTTGCCGCCGCGCGCGCCGGCGTGGCGGCGGCCCAGGCGAATTACGATGCGGGTGTGGCAGGGCCGACCAAAGAGGAGCGCGCCATCGCCGAGGCGCAAGTGCAGGCGGCTGCGGCCGCCGTCGCGGTGCTCGAGCGCCGTCTCGACAAGATGGTGCTGCGCGCACCGGTCGACGGCGTGGTCAGCGTGATCGCAGGCGAAGTGGGCGAGAACGTTCGTGCGGGTCAGCCGATCCTGATGATCGCGGCGGCCGGCAAGCAATGGCTGTCGTTCAATGTGCGCGAGGACCATCTCGACGGCCTTGCGATGGGCAAGACCGTGAGCGTGATACCAAACGGCTCCGGCGCCGCCACCAAGGCTGCCATCACCGAATTGCGGCCGCTCGGGGTGTTTGCCACCTGGCAGGCCGAGCGCGTGATCGGCGATCACGACCGCAACACGCTGCGCCTGCGTCTCGACCCCGCAGGCGCCGCGGAAGGTCTCGAACCCGGCATGAGCGTCCGGATCGAGCGTTGACAACGCGCCGCGCCCGGTCGCGAGCCGCAATGAAGTGCGTGCTGTCGCCCTCCGGCCCGACGCGGAAGCTTGTGTCTGCCCGCCTCGCCGAATAGTCATCGGACTGTCAGAAGATTGCGACAAGAAGACAACAGCGTCGGTCCTGTTCGGCTCGGCCCTCATGGCATCGCCCCGATGCCGCGCAAAAGATGGAGATTTGGCCGTGAGGCAGATTCGTTCGCGACGGAAGGCGCATGTTGGCGCGATGCTGCTCGGTGCGGCGGCTTTGGCGATCCTGCTGCCGTCGATGGCGTCAGCGCAAACCGGCCCGGCGCCGGCCGGCGCCAAGCCGTTCCTGACCGTCGACGGCAAGCAGCCGCTTGTGATCGGGCATCGCGGCGTGCCGGGCCTGGTGCCCGAGGAGACCGAGGCATCGTATGAGCTGGCCGCCGACCTCGGCACCGACGCGCTCGAAGAGGACCTGCATCTAACCAAGGATTGCGTGCTGGTGGCGCGTCACAATCCGTGGCTCGGCGACAACACCAACGTCGCCGAAGTGGCGAAGACCAATGCGGATGTCGCGAAGCGCAAGCGCACCGCGCCGGGCGTTCCCGTCAAGGTGAAATGGGCGCAAACGCCGACCAGCGGGCCGGCCGAATATCCCACCGACCTCATCGATCCGGCCGATCCCAAATCGGTGCTGAAGGCGCTCATCGTCGATGGCGACGACCACACCAATGATTGGTCGATCACCGATTTCACCATGGACGAGCTGAAGACCTGGATCGCCGGCACCACCTATGATGCCGCCAACGAACGGCCAAAACTGTTCAACGGCAAGTTTCCGATCATCAGTTTCCAGGACATCATCGACATCGCCAAAGCCAAGAGCAAGACGACGGGACGTTCGATCGCGGTCTATCCGGAAACCAAGAATCCGACCTGGAACAATGCCCAGGCGATCGCCAATGGCTGCGGCGCGCCCGGCAGCCACCCGCTCGAGGACGCCCTGATCAAGATCATCAGGGATAACGGCCTCAACACGAAGGACGCTCCGATCATCGTTCAGAGCTTTGAGCCCGGCAGCTTGAAATATATGCGCAGTCACGGACTGGAAACGCGGCAGGTCCAGCTGATCGATGGCAACGGCGTCGACTTCAAGACCGGCAAGGTGCTGCTCAACAACATCGCCAATTCCCGCCCGTACGACTGGACGGTCGCGGGTGACGGCCGCACCTTCGATGCGATGCTGACGCCCGAGGGCCTCGCGGAGATCAAGACCTATGCCGACGGCATCGGTCCGTGGAAGGCCTATATCGTCCCCTACAAGATCTCACCGTGGAAGGACACCAACGCCGACGGCACGCCCTACAAGGGATCGACGGCGGATGCCTCGACGCAGGACGCCACCAGCGTCATTGCCGACGCGCACAAGCTCGGCCTGTTCGTGCATGTCTTCACGTTCCGCAACGAGAAGAAATATCTGGCTGCCGACTATCGCGGCGACCCTGGCCTGGAATATCTGAAGTTCTTCCGTCTCGGCGTGGATGGGGTCTTCACGGACTTCACGCACACCGGCGTCGCCGCCCGCGCGGCCTATCTGCGCGAACTCGGCTGGTGACGCTGGCAACAGACGCGGATTTCATGCGCCTAACGACAAATGCGCCCGGTATCGCCGGGCGCATTCGTCTTTCACACAGGGCGATCCGCGTTACTCGGTTGCGTACTTGAACTCGGGCATCGCCTTCAGCTCGTCCTTGGTCGCGCTGAACACCGCGTGATCCGGATACCAGGGATTCGGCTTCGACGCCGCCGCTGCGGGCGCCGCGCCGGTGGTGGTCGTCGACTTGGTCGTGCTGCCGGTGTTCGACGCGCCGGTATAAGCGACCGGCTCGTTGACGAACTTCACCTTGTCGAGCGGCACTGCGACCAGATGCTCGCCGACGCCAAGGAAGCCGCCGACACCGATGACGACGGCCTTGATGGCACCGCCCTTCTCCATCAGGAGATCATTGATCGAGCCGACACTCTCGTTCTTGTCGTTGTACACGCTGAGGCCGACGACCTTGGACGCGCGCCAGTTGCCTTGATACGAGGTCGATGACGTGGTCGTTGTCGTCGATGCCGCAGGAGACATCTTGTCGCCCTTGTCGGTGGGGGTCTGTGCAATCGCGACGGTTGCAAGCAGGGCGGAGCCGGCCACGCCGGCGATGATGGATTTGACCAACATAGTTGCGCTCTCCTCAGTTCGCAAAATCGATGCTGGGAAAACCCGTGATGTCCGCGACCGTTCCTAACGAGCCTGCGCTCAAAAGCCGCCCCAATGCTTGGGAACGCCATGCCGGGAACGCCATGGAAGCGATGCGGCAAGCCCGAGGGTTGCGCACTTTCCGACACATGGAACGCTGCGGTGCTTGACGAAAGCGATCGTGATCTCTCAAGTAGGCTGCGGTTGAGCCTCACGACTGCGCCGGACGCGCAGTCCCTGATGTGACGATGTTTGGCTCACTAAGTCGTCCCGGCGAACCGCGCTTGCCCAAAATCATCCGCACGCGCATGTCGCAGCGCGCCTCGCGCCACGGACGCTGATTGCGCGTGACTTGCCGCGCTCAGAAGCCGCCCCAATAGGGCGGCACGCCGTAGAAGCGATGCAGCTCGACTTCCTGCGAGCGGTCGCCCCAATCGAAATCCTTGTCGGCACGGAACGACGGCGCGCGCTTCAATTCGTCGTCCTCGATGTCGAGCTCATAAGCCTCGAACTTCGTATTGTAGTGCAGCCGGCCCCACGGCAGCGGAAGCAGATTGGTTCCGATACCGAGGAAACCACCGAAGCTCAGCACCGCGTACGACACCTTGCCCGAGATCTTGTCGATCATCAGCCGCTCGATATGGCCGATCATGTCGCCATTGGCCCGGCGCACCGCCGTGCCCTCGACGCGATCGCTTGCAATGAGCTGATGCGGCCTTGCACTGACCTCGACAGCCATCTCACCCTCCTGGCCTGAAAGAGAAATAACGCGTCGCCGGGGGAACGGGTTCCGGCCCTGGTTATGACAGCCGCCCTTCCCTTTTTCGGGCCGCCAAGGCAGCTCGGGGCCGCGGCGCAGCCTTGGAAAGTTCTATCCGTATTTCAAAGCATTAGGCTTGATGACAGAACGATAACTTTTCTCGACAGCACCGATCTGTAAACTCGTTCTGCCGGGCAAGATTTCAGAAATACACTGAAACAAAATTCCTGAGCCGCTTCCCCCGAATCACGGACAAAAGAGTCGGTATGACCCAGGCTGCGCCCAATATCCTTGTCGTCGAGGACGACCGCGAGACGCGGTCGCTCATCGCAAAATATCTCCGTACCAATTCCTGTCATGTCACGACCGCCTCCGACGGCCGCGAGATGGCCAAGGCCATGACCGACCACCGCGTGGATCTCCTGGTGCTCGACGTCATGCTGCCGGGCGAGGACGGCCTTAGCCTGTGCCGCAAGGTGCGCGCGGAGTCGCAGACGCCGATCATCATGCTGACCGCACGCGGCGAGGACGTCGACCGCATCCTCGGCCTCGAGATGGGCGCCGATGATTACCTGGCCAAGCCGTTCAACCCGCGCGAGTTGCTCGCGCGCATCAACGCGGTGCTGCGCCGGCAGGCCGCCGCGCGCAACGCCAGCGCGATCGAGGGGGCGACCACGCTGACCTTCCTCGGCTGGCGCATCGACATCCGCCTGCGCGAGCTGCGCAACCCCGAAGGGGCGCGCGTCGCCATGACCAGCGCCGAGTTCGACCTGCTGCGCACCTTCTGCGAACGGCCCGGCCGCGTGCTGTCGCGCGACAGCCTGCTCGACCTGACGCAGGGCCGCAGCGCCGGCTCGTTCGAGCGTTCGATCGACGTGCTGGTCAGCCGTATCAGACGCAAGATCGAACCCGATCCGCAGGAAGCCACCATGATCAAGACGGTGCGGTCCGGCGGCTATGTGTTCACTCCCAGGGTGGAGGCGGTTGCCGCCACGAGCAACTGACCATGAAGCTGCTGCGTGTGCTGAGTCTGCGGGGGATCGGCGCCCAGATGGCGGCGCTGGTCGTCGTCTCGATCGTCACGCTGCACCTGATCATCACCGCCACCTTCCTGATCCATCACCCGGACCGGCCGGAGCCGTCCGACCGCTGGCACACCCAGCTCGCCGCCGCCGCGCAACTGCTCGGGCACGCGCCGGCATCGGAGCGGCCGCGGCTCCAGGCCGACGTCATCAGAGCCTTCCCGCAGCTTGCGATCGCTGACTTCACGTCCGATACCAGCGCCCTCACCGAGACCGACCCGCCGAGCCTGCACGCGCTGCGCCGGCTCGGCGCCGGCTATCACGTCTTCTCTCTGCCGCGCGAGGCGGGCAGCACGCCGCATGACGGCGAGATCCGCCGCGTCGCGATCCGCCTGCCTGACGGCACCATGTTCGCCGCGAACCTGATGCCGGACCAGCACATGCGGCCGTTCTGGGGCGGGCCGTGGATGATGACGGTGCTGTTCGCCGTCATCAGCGTCACCCTGCTCGGCCTGTGGGCGGCATGGGCGCTGACGGCGCCGCTGTCGTCCTTCGTCAAGGCCGCGGAGACCTTCAGCCTGAACGGCGCTGCCGCGCCGCTGCCCGAACGCGGCCCCGAGGAGATCCGCTCGCTGGCCAAGGCGCTGAACCGGATGCGCGAGCGGATCACGGCATTGATCGACGACCGCACCAAGATGCTGGCCGCGATCAGCCACGACCTGCGCACGCCGATCACGCGGATGCGGCTGCGCGCCGAATTCATCGAGGACGAGACCCATCGCCACCGCATGCTGCGCGATCTCGACCAGATGCGCTCGATGCTGGAATCGGTGCTGTCGTTCCTGCGCAACGACCGCAAGCTCGAGGAGATGACGCTGGTCGACATCGCGAGCACGCTGCACCTCGTCACCGACCAGTTCGCCGACATGGGACATAAGGTCCGCTACGAGGGTCCGCAGCACGCGATGGCGACCGCGCGGCCAGCCGACCTGCATCGCAGCATCACCAATCTGGTTGATAATGCCGTGCGCTTCGGCGGCGAAGTCGCTGTTCGCCTCGACGTCAAGCCGGATCGCCTCGTCATCGACATCGAGGATGACGGCCCCGGCATTTCGGACGCGCACAAGGCGAGCGTGCTGGAGCCGTTCGTGCGCGGCGACCAGGCGCGCAACATGGACGAGGCTGAAGGCTTTGGCCTTGGCCTGTCGATCGCCAACGCCATCGTGCTCGCGCATGGCGGCACGCTGTCGCTGCACGATCGCAAGCCGCACGGGCTCGTGGTCCGGATCGAACTGCCGGCGCGGCAGCAACAGTTGCAGCCGCGGAAGTCCGCAGCCTGATCAGCCGGGGCTGATCGGCGACGAAGCTGACCGATAACCAAAGCGTCAGGCGGCGAGCGGCGTGAGCTGCGCGGTGTCGTAGATCGCGATGGCCTCGAAGCGGTAATTGCAGACGCGGCAATTCCACAGGAACGACGTGCGCCCCTCGCTGTGCTCCACCCAATCGGGGCGGGCAATCGGCTTGCCGCATTGCGCGCAGGGATTTTCGCGAGGCATGTAGCCGGTGTCCTGCCGGACCATGGCGCATCTCCCGAATGTTGTTTCTTGCGTGCTTTTGAACGGACAGACGTGCTGACACGCGCGCTGTCGCCGATCAGTGTAGACCTTCATCGAGTCGTTTGCACGACAATCCGCTGTGGATAGTGTGCGGCAAAAGGCGGCCGCAAGAATCGGACGCAAAAACAATTTTCGGCTGCGACGTTTGAAGCAAACAATTTGAAGCATCTGTCTTCGCAAGCGCATCGTCCGCTTCAGCCGCACCCAGACGATCACGGACGCGGAACGTTTCGCTGATGCGAAGGTTTTGCCACATTCCTGCCCGCTCGCCGTACCAATGAGACCGCAGAACCGACGCGCGTTTGATCACCCGGGCGACCCGAGATGAAGACCCTTCAGAGCCTTAGCTGCCTTGCCGCCGCGATCGCGGTGCTGGCGTCCTGCGCCAGCGCGCGTGCACAATCGCGGGCGCAATATGAGGCGATCGTGGCGGCCGAGGCCCAGGCCAACCTGGTGCCGGAAGAGCTGGTGCATCGCGTCATCGTCCGCGAGAGCAAGTACCATCCGCAGCTGATCGGGCGCGGCGGCGCCATCGGGATGATGCAGATCAAGCTCGCGACCGCCCGCGGGGTCGGCTACACCGGTACCGCCGAAGGTCTGCGCGACGCCGCGACCAACCTCAAATACGGCGTCAAATACCTCGCGGGCGCCTATCGCGCCGCCAATGGGGATTTCGACCGAGCCGTGCGTTATTTCGCGGGCGGGTACTACTATGTCGCAAAGCGGCAGCGCGGCGGTCACCTCCAGGAGGCGATGCATGGCGGCGCGGGTGTGCCGCCGAAGGAGCTCGCCAAGCAAGAGAAAATGTCGGCCGAGACCGCCGAGCCGAAGCCGGAACAGGCTCCCAAATAGCTGCTTGCGTGTCCCGGACGCGGTGCAACGCGCAAGCGTTGCTCGGCAGAGCCGGGACCTCCGTTTCGAAAGAATACGCCTGGCTCAGCCGCGCACCGCTGTCGCGCTGTACTGCGTCCGGGGCACGCGCGTTCTGCGCACACCGCGGTGCCGCTCCTGGCATACAAGTTGACACATCCGCCCATCAGCCTACATTAGGGGCGTTCCGAGGGGTGCTCCGAAGGAGGAGCTGAGATACCGCAAGCTTGGACTTCGCCATCACGGCGATCAGTTCGGGACCGCGGTGACCCTTTGAACCTGATCCGGGTCATGCCGGCGAAGGGACAGGGATGTATCAGACGTCACAAGCGCGGGGGGATTCCCCCGTCTCCATCATCGGCGCAGGCATAACCGGCGCTTGGCATGCGTTGTTGCTCGCAGAGGCCGGACGTGCCGTCACCCTGCATGAGCGCAGTGACGCTGCGATGACGCAATCCACAAGCCACTGGGCCGGCGGCATGCTGGCGCCGTGGTGCGAGGCGGAGGCCTCCGAACCCGTGATCTCGCGGCTCGGCATTCGCTCGCTCGACCTGTGGCGGCAGCATTTTCCGGAAACGGCGTTCAACGGCTCGCTGGTGGTGGCGCATCCGCGCGACCGCGCCGATTTCGAGCGCTTTGCCCGCCTCACGTCAGGTTATCGCCGGCTCGATGCCGAGGGCGTCCGCGAACTCGAACCGTCGCTCGAGGGCCGCTTTCGTGACGGTCTGTTCTATCCCGACGAGGGCCATGTCGAGCCGCGCCGCGTGCTGCCGCGGCTGCATGCCGCGATCGCCAAGGCCGGCGGCGCCATCAAATTCGGCAGCGACGCCGAGGCTGATGATCTCGACGGCCTGGTGATCGACTGCCGCGGCGTTGCCGCGCGCGACCGCGAGCCGAGCCTGCGCGGCGTCAAGGGCGAGATGATCGTCATCGAGACCGCGGAGGTCGAATTGTTGCGGCCGGTGCGGCTGATCCATCCGCGCTGGCCGCTTTACGTGATCCCGCGCGGCGACGGCCGCTTCATGCTGGGGGCGACCTCGATCGAGGCCGAGGACAACGGCGTCAGTGTGCGCTCGGCGCTGGAATTGCTCGGCGCCGCCTACGTGGTGCATCCGGCCTTCGGCGAGGCGCGCATCGTCGAATTCGGCGCCGGCCTGCGCCCGGCGTTTCCGGACAATCTGCCCAAAATCAGCATCGAGCAGGAACGCATCACGGTGAACGGACTCTACCGCCACGGCTTCCTGCTGGCGCCGGCGCTGGCCGAGCTGACGCTCGCCTATCTCGCGCGCGGCGAAATCGACAATGAGGTGATGCAATGCGCGTGATCGTGAACGGCGAGCAGCGGGAGATCGCGGCTTCCAGCGTCGACGCGCTGCTCGCCGAGCTCGACTACGAGGGCACCCATTTCGCTATCGCAGTGAATTACGACGTGGTGCCGAAGAGCCGCTGGGCCGAGACCCCTCTCAAGGCCGGCGACGAGATCGAGATCATCACGCCGCGGCAGGGAGGGTGATGTGATGGCACTTCATGCAAGCCTTCTCCCCTCGTCGTCCCGGCGAAAGCCGGGACCCATACTCCGCGGCCCTTCCGTGAAGCACGCGGGGAGACGTTCCCTGCGGCAATTGCCGGTCGTGGTTATGGGTCCCGGCCTTCGCCGGGACGACAGATTGATTTGAGGAGACACCACGGATCATGGTCACTTTCTACGGCAAATCCTTCCCCTCCCGCCTGCTGATCGGCACGGCGCTGTATCCGTCGCCCGCGATCATGCAGGGCGCGATCCGCGCTTCGGGCGCCAGCATCGTTACCGTATCACTCCGCCGAGAAGCCGCGGGCGGCAAGACCGGCGATGCGTTCTGGGCGCTGATCCGCGAGCTCGGCGTCACCGTGCTGCCGAACACCGCGGGCTGCCGCAGCGTGCGCGAGGCGGTGACCACCGCAAAGCTGGCGCGCGAATTGTTCGGCACGCCCTGGATCAAGCTCGAGGTGATCGCCGACAACGACACGCTACAGCCCGACGTGGTCGGCCTGGTCGAGGCCGCCACCATCCTGATCAAGGACGGCTTTGAAGTGTTCCCCTATTGCACCGAGGATTTCTCGGTGGCCTCGCGCCTGGTCGAGGCCGGCTGCAAGGTGGTGATGCCGTGGGCCGCGCCAATAGGAAGTGCAAAAGGCATCATCAACCGCGATGCCTTGAGGCTGCTGCGCGACCGCCTGCCCGACATCACGCTGGTGGTCGATGCCGGCTTGGGTGCGCCGTCGCATGCCGCCGAAGCGCTCGAACTCGGCTACGACGCCGTGCTGCTCAACACCGCGGTGGCGAAAGCCGCCGATCCGGTTGCGATGGCCAATGCCTTCCGCCTCGGCGTCGAGGCCGGCCGCACCGCCTATGAAGCCGGGCTGATGGAAGCCCGCGACTTCGCCTCCCCCTCCACCCCTGTCGTTGGGACCCCGTTCTGGCATGCCGTATCCTGATCGCCACGCGTATCCTGATCCGTTCTATCCCGTCGTCGACAGCGTCCAGTGGGTCGAGCGACTGACCAAACTCGGCGTCGGCACCATCCAGCTGCGCGCGAAGGAGCTCGACGATGCCGGGGCGTTGCAGATCGTCAGCGACGCGCTGGCGGTGACCAGGGGCACGGGCACAAAGCTCGTCGTCAACGATTACTGGCGCGCGGCGATCGTTGCCGGCGCCGAGCATCTGCATCTCGGCCAGGAAGACCTCGCCGACGCGGACCTTGCTGAAATCCGCAAGGCAAAGCTCACGCTCGGCGTCTCCACCCATGACGATGCCGAACTCGACGCCGCGCTCGCAGCGAAACCCGATTACGTCGCGCTCGGCCCGATCTTCTTCACGACGCTGAAGTCGATGCGGTTCGCGCCGCAGGGCATACCCAAGATCACCGAGTGGAAGAAGCGCATCGGCGCCATTCCGCTTGTCGCGATCGGCGGCATCAAGTTCGAGCACGCGGCCGAGATCTTCGCCGCGGGCGCCGACTCGATCGCCGTCGTCAGTGACGTCACCCAGAACGCCGACCCCGACGCGCGGGTGCGGCAATGGCTCGGCCTCAGCGCGGAGGCCGCGTGATGCAGACAACTCTCGCCACCGTCATTGCGAGGAGCGCAAGCGACGAAGCAATCCACGCCTCCGCTTGCGGAACTATGGATTGCTTCGCGGCGCTCGCAATGACGGCAACAACTGACACGAATTAAACCGGAGGATCCCCATGAACATCCGCTCCAACCCCGACACCACACTCCCCGCCGTCACCACCGGCTCGCTGCCCTCATCGCGCAAGATCTTTGCAACGCCCGCAGCCGCGCCCGACATCCGCGTGCCGCTGCGCGAGATCATCCTGTCGGAAGGCGCCGGCGAGCCGAACCTGCCGGTCTACGACACCTCCGGCCCCTACACCGATCCGGCCGTGACGATCGACGTCAACAGTGGCCTGCCGCGCAATCGCCTCGCCTGGGTCAAGGAGCGCGGCGGCGTCGAGGAATATCAGGGACGCACCATCAAGCCGGAGGACAACGGCAATGTCGGCGCATCCCACGCTGCCAAGGCGTTCACCGCGCACCACAAGCCGCTGCGCGGCCTCGACGGTCACAAGATCACGCAACTCGAGTTTGCCCGCGCCGGCATCATCACCAAGGAGATGATCTACGTCGCCGAGCGCGAGAATCTCGGCCGCAAGCAGCAGCTCGAGCGCGCGGAAGCCGCGCTTGCCGACGGCGAGAGCTTCGGCGCCGCGGTGCCGGCGTTCATCACGCCGGAATTCGTCCGCAGCGAGATCGCGCGCGGCCGCGCCATCATCCCATCGAACATCAACCACGCCGAGCTCGAGCCGATGATCATCGGCCGCAACTTCCTGACCAAGATCAACGCCAATATCGGCAACTCGGCGGTGACCTCGTCGGTCGAGGAAGAGGTCGACAAGATGGTGTGGGCGATCCGCTGGGGCGCCGACACCGTGATGGATCTCTCGACGGGGCGCAACATCCACACCACCCGCGAATGGATCCTGCGCAACTCGCCGGTGCCGATCGGCACCGTGCCGATCTACCAGGCGCTGGAGAAGTGCGAAGGCGATCCCGTCAAGCTGACCTGGGAGCTCTACAAGGACACCCTGATCGAGCAGTGCGAACAGGGCGTCGACTACTTCACGATCCACGCCGGCGTGCGGCTGTCCTACATCCACCTCACGGCGAACCGCGTCACCGGCATCGTGTCGCGCGGCGGCTCGATCATGGCGAAGTGGTGCCTCGCGCATCACAAGGAGAGCTTCCTCTACACCCATTTCGACGAGATCTGCGACCTCATGCGCAAGTATGACGTCTCGTTCTCGCTCGGCGATGGCCTGCGCCCCGGCTCGATCGCCGACGCGAACGATCGCGCGCAGTTTGCCGAACTGGAGACACTCGGCGAGCTGACAAAAATCGCGTGGGACAAGGGCTGCCAGGTCATGATCGAGGGCCCCGGCCACGTGCCGATGCACAAAATCAAGATCAACATGGACAAGCAGCTCAAGGAATGCGGCGAGGCGCCGTTCTACACCCTCGGACCGCTGACCACCGACATCGCACCGGGCTATGACCACATCACCTCGGGCATTGGCGCCGCGATGATCGGCTGGTTCGGCTGCGCGATGCTCTGCTACGTCACGCCGAAGGAGCATCTGGGTCTCCCCGATCGCAACGACGTCAAGGTCGGCGTCATCACCTACAAGATCGCGGCCCACGCCTCCGATCTCGCCAAGGGCCACCCCGCCGCGCAGCTCCGCGACGATGCGCTCAGCCGCGCCCGGTTCGACTTCCGCTGGCAGGACCAATTCAACCTCGGTCTCGATCCCGAGACCGCGAAGAACTTCCACGACGAGACCCTGCCGAAGGAAGCCCACAAGGTCGCGCATTTCTGCTCGATGTGCGGCCCGAAGTTCTGCTCGATGAAGATCACCCAGGACGTCCGCGACTACGCCGCGACGCTCAACGATCCGACCGGCGTCGGGGCGTCGATCTCAGGCACCATCGAGGACGGCATGGCGACGATGAGCGCCAAGTTCAAGGAGATGGGCGAGAACCTGTATCTCGACGCGGACAAGGTGAAGGAGAGCAATCGGGTGTTGTGAGGGCCTACTTGCCGTTACGTTTCTTTTTCGTCGCCATAGTGCATCACCAGGGAGTCACCTGAATGGCAGAAGCCTCGACGCCTGCCCGGCGGACGCGTCTCACGTGCGCCATAATCGCCCCCCGCGGCGTCGAGTATGAAGATTTGCGGCGGTCAATATTGTCCGCCGCACGGGATAGCAACATCAGAGTCGTAGCGCGTGACGAAGTGCTGCCATTGCAACCCGAAACCACTGCAATGTCTGATCTTCAGCAAGCCGATCTAGTAGTTGCCGTTCTAAGCCAAAGCCAGAGCCAAAATGTCTACTACGAGATTGGCCTAACGCAGGCCATAGGTAAGCCGATCGTCCTCCTAGTCGATGAGGAAGTGCGGCCTCCCGATTTTTTCCTACGCTCTGACCAAACTAAGATTTCGTATGACAAGTCGACGGCAGGCCTTCGCCGACTGCAACTGTCTCTACGAAAGTTTTTTGAAGACGTAGTTCGCAATCCTCGTCGATTTCGGAGCATTTCGCAGCTTGCTGTACGGTCAACACTGCCCGAAATTGACTTTGAAACGCTTCACCCCAGAGACCTAGAAAACCTCTGCTTCGAATTGCTTACACAAATGGGCTATCGACGAGTGGAATGGGGCAAGCATCTCGATGAAATAGATGTTGTTGCTAGTCTACCTAAGAAAGATCCAGACGGGTTCGAATATAGCGAACTATGGCTCATTTCAATGGGCCTGCGGACTGCATCCGAAAAGCTTCTTACCATGGCACTTCATGATCCTGATTTCTTGCTAACGCGCTTACGTCGTCAAGGGCTCCGGGACATTGAAGCAACTCAAGATACTCCTGTTACTCTCCTTTTTATTTTTGTTAGAGGCGACTCGTCCGCGGAAATTCTGGAGGACCAGTTCCGCCGATTAGAACGCCGTCAAGCCGACAGCCGGACAGCACGTGCCTTACGTGTTCGAGTGTGGGATAGGCGCCAACTCGTGAGCTTAATCCGGCAGCATCCGCAGATCGCGTTCAAATACTTCGGCGAAGAGCAGCGCAATCGCTCTCCTTCCCGAAAGTCTTACGAGGAGCTGTATCTCGAATATTCCGCGCTGGCAGAGCAGTACGCGAGAACCATCGCCACCCTGGAAAATGAAAAAGGACGTCGCGTTAAGGCTGAACGCGATGCAGTCTGGAAAGACGTCGCCTTCACCGCAGCCCACAAACTCGGAAATCCAGTATTTGCCCTTGAAACAAATTTGCTTGGGCTCAAAAGGAAAATCAAGGATCAAGCTTCGGGGGCCAAAGAAATCACGGATGAGATGAATATCTCAATCGAGAAAGCAAAGACGATAATCGAACAATTCAAATCTCTGACAAAAGCAAATAACATCTCGAAGCGGTCAATCGATCTCCTTCCTATTATCGAGACAGCAGCCCAAGTCGCAACCGCAAATGGCGTCAAGGTCGACATCGCCTCCGAAATAAAAAACCGATCGATCGAGGCCGATCCAGTTCGGATGGCCGAGTGTTTTGACGAACTCTTCGCGAACGCACTTCATTGGTTGCAGAAGCCTGACAAACAGATCCGAATCCGCTTAGAGTTATCGCAGAAAGATGATCTTCCCGTGACCTTGGATGTCACAAAGAAGTACGTACGCATCCGTTTTGAAGACAACGGAGAGGGCATTCCGACCGAAAAGAAGGATGAGATTTTCGCGCCATTTTACAGTACTTACCCGCATGGTACAGGATTGGGCTTGGCGCTTGTCCAACGGCTGATCGAGGCACACGGCGGCGCTATCCGCGAGGTCGGCGCCACCGGTCAAGGGGCTAACTTCGAAATCTTTTTGCCGCAAGCGGCCGGCAAGTAGGGAAGCAAACCACATGCCTAGCATCCTCATAGTCGATGATGAGCCGCAAAACCTAAATGCCCTGAAGAGGGAAGTAGGTGATAGGAATCCAGATTGGATCATTCTCACGGCGGCCAATGAGCATGAAGCCACGGAAGTCCTAGGAGGCAATTCGATCGATGTGGTCATCACTGATTTAGTGATGGCCACGGATCAAAGCGGAATGGAGGTGCTTCGCAACGCGAAGGCGCGCGATCCCTTCGTAATGGTGATCCTGATCACTGCATTCGAGAAGCATCTTGATCGCTACAAAGCCTTCGAGCTCGGAGCATTCGATTGCGTGCAGAAGAATACACCGGGAGTTATTGCGGCTGAAGAAATCATCGTGAAGACGCAGGCCGCATTGCGTTTTCGTCAGCTAACGGCTCGGCAAATCGCCGACGAGAAGCGGCTGACATTCATGAAAAGGTATTTCGATCCTCGCGTTTTTGGCGTACTCGAACAGAATCCTGAACTACTTGAGCTTCGCAGGGACACTGTAACAATCTGCTTCTGGGACGTGAGAGGCTTCTCCAAGCTTTGCGACAGTCTAAAGGGGCATCCCGCGCTTATTGCAGATTTTCTTAAAGAGTATTTTGAAGCAGCGGCAAACGTGATTTTTGACCGGCACGGTGTACTCGATAAATATATCGGTGATGGCGTGATGGGCCTATTCGGCGCCTTACAGCATCGGGAAGACAAAGGACGAGAGGATGCAATAAACGCCGTAGAAGCAGCCCTTGATTTTCGGCAGCGCTTTGATGTCTTGTGCAAGAAGTGGACGGCTGAATGGACCCTATATACGGCTGAAAAGATCGACATCGGCCTCGGATGCGGCATACACACTGGCGATGTATTGGTCGGAAATGTAGGTCCTGTATCGCGAGATCAATACACCGCACTGGGCCCCGACGTAAACTTAGCTGCCAGAATTGAATCGAGATCTACAAAAGGGCAGATTTTGATCTCTGCCTCAACACAAGCACGAATCAAAGAGCACTTCGAAACCGTTGATGCCGGAACGATCGAAGATATTAAGAACATTCCCGGCAAATTTCCTCTCTTCTCGGTTTCTGGGAAAAAATAGCATCGGCCCGCTTCATTTGATCCGTACATGAGAGATTAGAAAGGTATATATCGCGGCTGCGACAGAGAATTTAGGACGGGAATTGACGGCACAGATCGCGCGACTTCCATACTGAGGTACTGACGGCCGCGGCCCGCACATCACCGCCCGCCCCCGCCCCAAACTCAATCTCCCGATACCCCTCCGCCGCCACACCGTTGATGATCCCCAAGAACTTCGGCGTACCGCCGTTGTAGACGAAGTAGCGGACGGTGCCCTCCTCGTGGCCGGCGACGTTGGAGTTGTAGCCGGTGAACCACGACTTGGCTTTGCGCATCAGCATGATCTCGTACATTTTGGCGACATGCGCGGTCCAGCGCTGCTGTGCCTCCAAGGTGGCATCGGCGCGGGTCAGGCCTCGGTCCCACATGTATTGCAGCAGGTTGGTGCACCAGTTGACGCCGTTCTCGATGCCGCGCGGAAAGTTGGTCGAGGCGGAGGCGCTTTGCGGGCCGGTCGGCATCAGCAAATTCGGGAAGCCGTGCACGAGCATGCCGAGGAAGGTCGACGGCGCCTGCTTCCATTTGTCCGATAGCTTCGCGCCGCCGATGCCGGTGATGTCGATCAGATCGTAGGCGCCCGTGATGGCATCGAAGCCGGTGGCGTAGACGATGATGTCGAACTCGTAGTCGCGCGCCGTGGTGCGCAGGCCGGTCTCGGTGACGCGCACCAGCGGCGTCTCGCTGAGGTCGACGAGATGCACATTGTCGCGATTGTAGGCCTCGAAATACCGGGTCTCCAGCGGCAGCCGCTGCACGCCGAAGCCGTGATCGCGCGGGATCAGCTTTTCGGCGACCTTCTGATTCTTCACGCGGCGGCGGATACGACCGGCGATATATTCGGAGAGCTCCGCATTGGCGGCTTCATCCATGAAGATCTCGCGAAAGTTCGCGAGCCAGATGCCGAAGCCAGGCTCATCGTAGAGCTTGTCCCACAATGCCAGCCGCTCGTCGCGGCTCACCTCGTAGAAGCCGCGCTTGTCGGGGCCATGCACGAAACTGCCCGGTGTCAGTGCGCAGGCGGCGAAGATCTCGTCATAGCGCGCGCGGATGTCGGCCATCTCGGCTTCCGAGATCACAGAGTTGTTGAGCGGCGCGCTCCAGTTCGGCCGGCGCTGGAACACGGTGAGCTCGCCGACCTTGTCGGCAATCTCGCCGATCACCTGAATGCCGGTCGCGCCGGTGCCGATCACGGCGACCTTCTTGCCCGTGAGATCGACGGGCTCGTGCGGCCAATAGTAAGTATGGAAAGAGCGGCCCTTGAAGTCATCGATGCCAGGCACGCGCGGCATGGTCGGCGCCGAGAGCAGGCCGATCCCAAGCACGACGAAGCGGCAGGTCAGCTCGCGACCGTCGCTGAGCTTGAGCTGCCAGAGATCGCGCGTTTCGTCGAACTGCATCGCCTCGACCTTGCAGTTGAACTGCATGTATTTGCGCAGGTCGAATTTGTCGGCGACGTAGTTGAGGTAGCGCAGATTCTCGGGCTGGGCGGAGAAGCGCTCCTTCCAGTGCCACTCGTCGAGCAGCTCGCGCGAGAACGAGAAGCCGTAGGTGTAGCTCTCCGAGTCGAAACGACAGCCCGGATAGCGGTTCCAGTACCAGGTGCCGCCGAGATCGGGCGCGGCTTCGAGCACGGTGGCGTCGATGCCGAGATCGGCGAGCCGCTTGATCTGGTAGATGCCGGCGACGCCGGCGCCGACCACGATCACCTCGAAATGGGTTTTCGGCTCTCCCGTCATGTCCGCTCCCAAAATTCTTCTTGATCTGTTGGATGGGATTACAGACCCTTTTGCTGGTGCAGGCAACTGCGCGCGAGCGGGCGCGACTTGCGTTGAGGCGCTGCGAACGCCACATCGTAGCCCGGATGAGCGAAGCGACATCCGGGTTTGCGAGCGCCCCGCATGTCGCTACGCTCATGCGGGCTACGCAGCTAAGGCTACCATGACCGACAATCTCACCGGCGTCTGGGACGGCAGCTATGTTCAGCCAGGCGGCATGGTCACGTTCCTGGCGACGCTGATCGACGCCGGCGGCGCGCTCGGCGGCAGCGTGACCGAGCCGTGCATGGCGCCGGGCTGCCCGCTCAGCACCCACAATGCCTCACTCGCAGGTCACCGCTCCGGCAGCGCGGTGTCGTTCGTCAAGCGCTACGAGCCGCGAGGCTACGGCTATGACACGGTGCACTATGAAGGCGCTGTCAATGCCGACGCGACGGAGATCGACGGCCGCTGGAGCATCCGTGGCACGGCGTTCTCGGGAGCGTTCCTGATGGTGCGTTCGAGCGGGCCGGCGCAAGGGGTGGCGGCGGAAAACGAGGTGAAGGAGCCGGTGCGCTAGCGCGCAGCCGTACATCTTCGGAATTGATCATGCCCCAGCGCAGCGCCGGTTTGCTGATGTTTCGCCGCAGACGCGGCAGCGCGGAAGTGCTGCTGGTGCATCCGGGCGGGCCGTTCTGGACGAAGAAGGATGATGGGGCATGGTCGATCCCGAAGGGTCTCTATGAAGAGGGCGAAATTCCCCTGAGCGCCGCGAAACGCGAATTCGAGGAGGAGACGGGACAGCGGCCAGTCGGCACCTTCATCGAGCTCGGCGTGTTCAAGCAACCGAGCGGCAAGCATGTCAGCGCATGGGCGTTCGAAGGCGAGTTCGACCTCGCAGCGTTCAAGAGCAACACGTTCGCGATGGAGTGGCCGCCACGATCCGGCCGCCTCGCGGAATTCCCCGAGGCGGACCGCGCGGGCTGGTTTACATTGAAGGAGGCGTTCAGGAAGGTTACCAAGGGACAGCTGCCTGTCCTGAACAGCCTGGTCGAGAAGCTTGGCCTGCCGAAAGACGATTTCGTGTAGGCAGGATCGCCCCGCTGCTCTGCTCCCTCCTTCCGCGATGCCCGATAACAATCCCCACCGCCTCCCCGACCAGCTCCGCGCCAACCTGCGGCTGGTGTTCGTCGGCACCGCGGCCAGCACGCGCTCGGCCGCCGTCGGGCATTACTACGCGCATCCCGGCAACCGGTTCTGGCGTGCGCTGCATGAGGCCGGCATCACGCCACGGCTTTATCGGCCGGACGAGTTCACCGCATTGCTCGAACTCGGCATCGGCTTCACCGATCTCTCCAAGACCGGCGCCGGGATGGATCACGAGATCGCGCGGGGCTCGTTCGATGTCGCGGACTTCAGGACGAAGATCGAGATGGTTCGGCCGAAGACCATCGCTTTCACCAGCAAGAAGGCGGCGAGCCTGTTTTACGGCAAGCCGACCAGCGCGCTTGCGCTCGGGCGGCAGCCGGCCACGAGCGGCTTTCCTGATGTGTTCGTATTGCCGTCGCCATCGGGTGCGGCGTCCGGGCACTGGACGTTGCAGCCGTGGCGCGAGCTCGCCGAGAGGATCGCAGAATCGTAGGGCGGGTTAGCGCAGCGTAACCCGCCATCTTCAATCGCGGATATAAGTCGGTGGGTTACGCCTTCGGCTAACCCACCCTACGCACCGCGCCCCTTATTCCTTCAATGTGATCGCAAGCCCGCTGAGGTCGACATTGGCCATCAGCCCGATCTGCTTGCCGCTGAGTTCGAGCACCGCGCCGTTCTGGTTGGTCAAGAGGATGCCGCGCACGCCGGCGCCGAGCGCAACGCCCATGCCCGCCGCGGCATAGACGCCGGCGATATCCTGGGCGCGGCGGATGTTGCGCACCCGCCCCTGCAACGTGGTCTGGGAGCCGCCGAACACGAGGCCGTAGTCCAGCCCGCCGGCGGTGAGCCCGTAGGTCTGGCCGTGGAAGGTCAGGACGCCTTTGCCGGCGGAGCCGCCGAAGAACCAGCCGCCCTTGAAGATGACGAGCGTCACCGCGCCCTCGTCGGCCAGTGCAGCGGACGATCCGGTGAGCAGCGCCAGCGCAAACAGCACGGCGCGGGCGGCGGATGACAATCTCATGGGGGGTTCTCCGGACGAAGTGAAGCGAATCGCTGGCAATCCAATCGGGCGGCGGCACGTCGAAATGCCGGCAAAACACGCGGGATTGCGCTTGTTCCTGTTATTGCGGAGTCTATCATCGCCCATGTAGTCGCGCGACCATTGGCGCATGCGCTGCCACCGCTTTGCGCCATCGCTGAGGAGTTTGCGCAACAGGGACCCGCACCGATGCACGATTTCACCCCACTTTCCGGCCTTCTCGGCGGCGCGCTGATCGGCCTGGCCGCGGCGCTGCTGATGCTGCTGACCGGGCGGATCGCCGGCGTCACCGGCATCGTCGGCGGCCTGCTCCAGCCCGATACCGCCGACCGCACTGCCGACCGCGCCTGGCGCATCGCGTTCATCGCGGGGCTGATCGCGGCGCCCTTGATTGCGGCGCTATTCGGCGCGCCGCTGCCGCGGCCTGCGATGAATGGGAGCCTTGTGGTGATCGCGATCGCGGGCGTTCTGGTCGGGTTCGGTACAAGGATGGGCAATGGCTGCACCTCGGGCCACGGCGTCTGCGGCTTCGCGCGGCTGTCCGGGCGCTCGATTGCCGCCACGTTCATCTTCATGACGGCGGCGATCGTCACCGTTGCCATCGTCAGGCACGGGATCGGGGGTTAGCGATGCGCCTTCTCGCAAGCTTCCTCTGTGGCCTGATCTTCGGCGCGGGCCTTCTGATCTCGGGCATGACCGATCCGCAGAAAGTGCTCGGCTTCCTCGATCTGTTCGGCGCGTGGGATGCGACGCTTGCCTTCGTGATGGCGGGTGCGGTTGCGGTCGCGGCATCCGGCTTTGCGATCGCGCGGCGGCGCACCGCGCCTGCCTTCTCGGCGCGCTTCCTCTGGCCCGACCGCAACGACATCGACGCGCCGCTCGTTGGTGGCGCAATCCTGTTCGGCATCGGCTGGGGCCTCGCCGGCATCTGCCCTGGGCCCGCGCTGGTCAACCTTGCCGGTCTTTCGCTGCCGATCGTGGTGTTCGTCGTCGCGATGCTGGCAGGCATGATCGGCCAGAATCTCTTCGGCAAGAATCTCTGGCGGCGGCGTACGCTGGCGCCGAGCGCCGTCGAAACCGCTTCCCTTCCATCTCGCGCAGACGGGTGACCCAATGACAGAAAACACGGCAATCAAGCACTTCCCTCCTCCGCCCGGCGTCACGGCGCCGCCGCTCTCGTTCGGCGCCCGCGTCGGCGATCTCCTGTTCATCTCAGGCATTCCCGGCTTCGACGCCAACCGCGAGCTGCCCGACGGCTTCGAGGCGCAGTTCGCCAATGTCGTCACCAATTTCCGGCGCGTGCTGACCGAGGCCGGCGCGACGATGCGCGATCTGGTCAAGGTCAACGTGCTGCTGACCCGCGCCAGCGACGTCGCGACGATGAACGTTCTGTATGCCGGCGCGTTCGGCCCTGCACCCTACCCCGCGCGCACTACCTGCGTCGTGGTGGCGCTGCCCAATCCGAAGATGCTGATCGAGATCGAGGGCGTGGCGTCCGTGAAGGGGTGATGGCTCTTTTCGTCATTCCCCGATGCGCAATTGCGAACCGGGGAATGACGAGTAGAGGACGAATAGAGAGAGCGCCCGCCTGCGACAAGACAAGCTGATTGAATCTGGGCCGCGCAACACATTCAGTGTCGTCCCGGCGAAGGCCGGGACCCATTACCCCAAATCTCGATTGCTGCGCGAGGCTGGGGCCGCGTTCCCGTTCACAATTAAATTCGGTGGTTATGGGTCCTGGCTTTCGCCAGGACGACGATGTGGAGAGAGCTAGGCACAAATCCACGCTGCACCGCGCGTGTTCAGTCAGCCCCTAGAACAACGACCCCTGCCCGTCGTCCTCGCGCACCGGCGCCTTGCGCACTGCCGCCTTCTTCAGGGCCGGCGCGTCTTCGGCGGCGATCTCTTCCGCGGTCATCGGCAGCAGCAGTTGCGCGTCATCGTTGGCGACGGCATTGACGCGCATCGTCACCTGGTGCCAGGCGAACTCGCCGACATCGGGTCCCTTCAGCATCGGCATCACGTCGTCGACATCGTTAGGCAGGCAGTCGAGCCAGCGCGCGAATTGCTCGGGCTTGATCGTGACGGGCACGCGGTGATGCAGTTGCGCGAGGTCGGGGCTCGCAGGCGCAGTGACGATCGCGACCGTGTCCTGCTCCTCGCCGTTCGGCCCCATCCAGGTCTCGGCCAGCGCGGCGAAAGCGAGCGGATGGCCGTCGCGGCGATGGATGAAGAACGGCCGCTTGCGGCCACCGGCGTCCTGCCATTCGTAATAGCCGTCGGCCGGGATCAGTGCGCGGCGCCGCTTGATCGCGTTCTTGAAGGCCGGCTTCTCCCGCACCGTCTCGGAGCGGGCGTTGATGAGCAGCGAGAACGTGCGGGGATCCTTGACCCAGGACGGGATCAGGCCCCAGCGCATCAATTGAAAATGCCGGCCGCCATTTTGCAGCAGCACGACCGGGATCGGCTGGGTCGGCGCAACATTATACCGCGGCGGAAAATTCGGCTGCTCGATGTAGCCGAACATCTCTCGCAAGGCCGCCGGCGGTGAGGTAATGACAAAGCGTCCGCACATATCCTGTCCAGGGTGGTATCCGTTTATTCCGCCTTAACTTGGACCGTTAAAGACTGCGACCAATGACCTCAACGGCCGCCATAGCGGGCTCTTCCCCGCGACCGACGTACCCCGACGAGGCGCGGGCGGCGCTGTTGCGCGCCGCCAACATCAATCCCCGCACCGGGCTTGCGACCGACTACCTCAATCACTTCAACGAAGCCATCATGCTGCTCGAGATGGTGCCGGACTTGCCGGAATGCGCCAGCGATTTCCTGGAATGGCAGCCACTGTCCTATGCCGAGCATTTCACCGCGTCCAACTTCAAGGCGCGCGACCTCGCGATCGAGGCCTATGAGACCGCGGACGCCCGAATCCGGGCCGAATTCGACCAGCTCACCGCCAGCATGACCAGTATCCTGACCGAGGTCGGCGCCGCTATGCGGCAATTGCATCAGGACAGGAGCCGGGTCGCGCTCGCCGAGCAGGCCATCGTCTGGGTCAAGCCGCTGGTGATGCAGACCGCCGGTGTCATCAACGGCGCCGCCGAGGCCGATGTCGAGAGCATCATGGCGGGCGCCTGATTTATCGGGCATGATGGTTGTCAAAACTGGTTGTCGTCTTGAGCTCTCCCGAACCTCCGATCCGCCCGCAGCTCGCCGTCTCCGGCGTGATTTTCCGCGACGGCAAGGTGCTGCTGGTGCGCCGCGCCCGCTCGCCCGGCAAGGGCTTCTATTCGCTGCCCGGCGGCCGGGTCGAATTCGGCGAAACGCTGCACACCGCCCTGCACCGGGAGATCGACGAGGAGACTGGCCTCAGGGTCGAGATCCTGGGGCTGGCCGGCTGGCGCGAGGTGCTGCCGACCGGGCCCGGCACCGGGCACTATGTGATCATGACGTTCGCGGCGCGCTGGGCCTCCCGCGACCCCGTGCTGAACGACGAGCACGACGATTTCAAATGGCTGGCGCCGGAGGAGATCGGCAACCTCAAGGTCACCGGCGGTCTCCATGAGGTCATTGCGGCCGCCCGGCGGCTGGTTTGAGGCCTGTTCGGGGACGGTATTGAAGCCTTGCCGCCTTGCCTCGGGCGCATTGAGGGGGCATACCACGGCGATCCCGGAACCCCTGATGATCAGAGCCTTTCTCGCCGTTGTGATCCTGATGTCGGCATGCCTCGCGACGCCCGCCCGCGCGCAGGACGCGGCTGCGCCGTTCGACGGCGACCTGCAGCGGCTCGCCGAGATCCTCGGCGCCCTGCACTACCTGCGCGGCATCTGCGGCTCCAACGAGGGCGCCAAATGGCGCAACGAGATGCAGGCGCTGATCGACGCCGAAACCCCCTCCGGCGACCGCCGCGCCCGCATGGTCGCGGGCTTCAACCGCGGCTACAACGGCTTCCAGCAAACCTACCGGACCTGCACCCCCGCAGCCTCGGTGGCGATCCGCCGCTACATCGAGGAAGGCTCGAAGATCTCGCGCGACCTGACGGCCCGCTATGCCAACTGACCGCGCGATCTTCTTCGACCTCGACGGCACCCTGACCGACCCGAAGCCCGGCATCACCGGCTCGATCCAGTATGCGCTGGGCAAGCTCGGCCGCCCGGTTCCCACGCAGGACGAACTGACCTGGTGCATCGGGCCGCCGCTGCGGGCGAGCTTTGCGATGCTGCTTGGCGGCGAGGAGCTCGCCGACCGCGCCGTCGAGCTCTACCGCGAGCGGTTCGGCGATGTCGGGCTGTTCGAGAACAGCGTCTATCCCGATATCGCTGACGTGCTGGCGGAGCTGCGGCAGGCGCCGGGACGCATCTACGTTGCGACCTCGAAGCCGCATGCGTTCGCGACGCGGATCGTCGCGCATTTCGGCCTCAGCCGGTATTTCGACCACGTGTTCGGCTCCGAGCTCGACGGAACCCGGGTCAACAAGGTCGACCTGCTGGCCTATGCACTGGCGCAGACCGGGGCCGACCCGGGCAAGGCCCTGATGATCGGCGACCGCAGTCACGACGTTGTCGGAGCGAATCGCAACGGCATCCGCGCGATCGGCGTCACCTATGGCTACGGCACGCCGGAGGAACTGATCGAGGCCGGCGCCAGCCATCTGTGCGCCTCGCCGCGCGCCGTGCTGGACCATATCCACAGCTCATTTGGCTGATCGCGGCGGCGCTATCCGGAATTCCCCTTTAAATGCCGTGACGGGCGTTAACCTTTTCGAAAGATGTGGGCTAGGCGGTACCCGCATGCGTGATAAATCTCGCGCGTCGCAGTGGTTCGCTCCTCGGACCGCGCGCATTCATTTTGCAGAGTTTCATGCGCCATCCAGCGTCCTTTCCCCATCACCAAGACCCCCGTCCCGATCACGAGCAGAAGCAGGCGGCGCTGGGCTACCTGAACGAGGCCTGGGCGGAAGCGCGTCACGACGGCGTCGATGGCGACTGCCTGGCGCAGGCGAGCCTGTTCGCAGCGCTCGCTGAGCTCGTCGGCACCTATGGCGAGGACGCGGTGGCGAAGTTCGCCGAGGGCCTCGCCGCGCGCGTGCGCAACGGCGAATTCTCGCTGGCATTGGCCCGGCAGTAATCCCGCAAAGCGCTTTCGAGCGAAGTGGGCACCGGTTCGCGTCAAGAAAACGCGTCAAACAAGAATCTAGCGCATTTGATGCGCTAGGCCTTCAGCGTCTCGAGGAACCGGACCGGCTCGCCCGTCGACGGCGTCGTGACCTCTCCCTGCCACATCACCCGCTTGCCGCGCACGAAGGTGCCGACCGGCCAGCCCTGCACCCGCACGCGGTCATAGGGCGTCCAGGCCGCGCGCGAGGCAATCCATTTGTTGGTGATGGTCTCGCTGCGCTTCAGATCGACCACGGTGAAGTCGGCATCATAGCCCGCCGCGATGCGGCCCTTGCAGGCCATGTTGAACAGCCGCGCCGGCCCGGCGCTGGTGAGATCGACGAACCGCTGTAGCGACAACCGACCCGCGTTGACGTGATCGAGCATCAAGGGCACCAGCGTCTGCACGCCGGTCATGCCCGACGGCGAGGCCGGATAGGTCTTGGCCTTCTCCTCCAGCGTATGCGGCGCGTGGTCCGAACCGAGCACGTCGATGATGCCCTGCTCGATGCCGTACCAGATGCCGGCGCGGTGATCGGCCGATCGCACCGGCGGGTTCATCTGCGCCAGCGTGCCGAGCCGCTCGTAGCACTCCGGCGCCGCCATGGTGAGGTGGTGCGGCGTCGCCTCGCAGGACGCAACATCCTTGTGGTCGCGCAGATACAGAATCTCTTCCTTGGTCGAGATGTGAAGCACATGGATGCGCTTGCCGGTCTCGCGCGCGAGATTGACCAGCCGCTCGGTCGCCATCAGCGCCGCGGTCTCGTCGCGCCACACCGGATGCGAGCGCGGATCGCCCTCGATCCGCAGCGGCTTGCGCTCGTTCAGGCGATACTCGTCCTCGGCATGGAATGCGGCGCGGCGCCGGATCACCTGAAAGATCCGCTGCAGGCTCTCGTCGTCCTCGACCAAGAGCGCACCGGTGGAGGAGCCGATGAACACCTTGACGCCGGCGCAGCCCGGCGCGCGCTCGAGCTCCGGCAGGTCCTGCACGTTCTCGCGGGTGCCGCCGATGAAGAACGCGAAGTCGCAATGCATGCGGTGGTGACCGCGCTTGATCTTGTCGGTGAACGCCTCCTCCGTGACCGTCAGCGGATTGGTGTTCGGCATCTCGAACACGGCGGTGACCCCGCCCATCACGGCGCTGCGCGAGCCGGTCTCGAGGTCTTCCTTCTGCGTCAGTCCGGGCTCGCGGAAATGCACCTGGGTGTCCATCACGCCGGGCAGGATGTGCAGCCCCTTGCAGTCGATCACCTCGCCGGCCGCGGCCTGGGCGAGCGAGCCGATCGCGGCGATGCGGCCATTCGTGACGCCGATATCGCGCACGCCCTCGCCGTCCTGATTGACCACGGTGCCGGATTTTAGAATGGTGTCGAAATGCTGATTCATCGGTCCTCGGCGCCCGCTTTCGGGTGTCGCGCGGGCCTTGTTCGGTGCACTGTAGCGCCTTAGCTTGGCTGGGGATATCCGCGCGCCGCGCGTTTCCCAAGGAACTTGGAAAAAGAGCCAATTTTGCGAATGAAAGCAGCGTTTCTTCCAGATCGGGGCGTGATCAAAGTCTCTGGCGAGGACGCCCGCAACTTCCTCAACGGCCTCATCACGACCGATGTCGAGCAGTTGGCCCCGGGACAGGCCCGGTTCGGCGCGTTGCTGACGCCGCAGGGCAAGATCATCGTCGACTTCCTGATCACCGAGATACCCACAGGCCATGGCGGCGGCTTCCTGATCGACGCGCCGGGCGCGCTCGCCAAGGGGCTTGCCGACAAGCTCGGCTTCTACAAGCTGCGCGCCAAGGTCGTGGTCGAGAACCTCTCCGACAGCCTCGGCGTGCTGGCCGCCTGGGATGGCGAGCCGGCGGCGATCCCCGATCTCGCTTTCGCCGATCCGCGCAACCCGGCGCTCGGCTGGCGCGTCCTGATCCCGGAAGATCTGAAGCAGAAACTTTCCGAGCTGATCGGTGCCGATCTCGTCGATTCCAGCGCCTATGAGGCGCATCGGATCGCAACCGGCGTGCCGCGCGGCGGGCTCGACTTCATCTATGGCGACGCCTTCCCGCACGAGACCAATATGGACCGCCTCCACGGCGTCGATTTCGACAAGGGCTGCTATGTCGGCCAGGAGGTGGTGTCACGCATGCAGCATCGCGGCACGGCGCGCACCCGCACGGTGAAGATCATTCTCGACGGCGCCGCCCCCGAGACTGGCGCGACGATCCAGGCCGGCGACAAGCAGGTCGGCACCATGGGCTCGACCGCCGGCGAGCTGGGCCTTGCGCTGGTGCGCATCGACCGCGTCGCCGATGCGCTGGACGCCGGCCTGCCGCTGACCGCAGGCGGGCTCGCGCTTCATCTCGCCGAACCTGATGCTGTCCGCACCACACCCAAGAAGACCGTCGCATGAGCCGGACTGCGCAACTGCATCCCGACGGCAAGACGCGCTGCCCGTGGCCGGGCGAGGACGCGTTCTACGTCGCCTATCACGACAATGAATGGGGCGTGCCGGAATATGACGACCGCGCGCTCTATGAAAAGCTGATCCTCGACGGCTTCCAGGCCGGCCTGTCCTGGATCACGATCCTGCGCAAGCGCGACAATTTCCGCAAAGCCTTCGACGATTTCCAGCCCGAGAAGATCGCGCGCTACACCGACAAGAAGGTGCATGCGCTGATGAACGACGCCGGCATCGTCCGCAACCGCGCCAAGATCGAAGGCACGGTGGCGAGCGCCAAGTCGTATCTCGAAATCATGGAGAAAGGCCCCGGCTTCTCGAAATTCCTGTGGGACTTCGTCGACGGCAAGCCGAAGGTCAATCAGTTCAAGACCACCGCGAGCGTGCCGGCCTCGACGCCGGTCTCGATCAAGGTCTCCAAGGAGCTCGGCGCGCGCGGTTTCAAATTCGTCGGCCCCACCATCGTCTATGCCTTCATGCAGGCAACCGGCATGGTCAACGATCATCTCGTGACCTGCTTCTGCCACGAGGCCTGCAGCGGCAAGCTCCGCACACCGCGGCTCAAGAAGAAATGACTGCGCGCCGATCGACGGAGACCACCCGCGCCTGGCAGCGGATGTTGTCGGGACGCCGGCTGGATCTGCTCGACCCGTCGCCGCTCGATATCGAGATCGTCGACATCGCGCACGGACTGGCGCGGGTCGCGCGCTGGAATGGCCAGACCTCTGGCGCGCACATTTTCTCGGTGGCGCAGCACACGCTGCTGGTCGAGGCCGTGATGCGTCAGCAGACGCCGCGCGTCGATATCGGCCATCGTCTCGCGGCACTGCTGCACGACGCGCCGGAATATGTCATCGGCGACATGATCTCGCCGTTCAAGGCCGTGCTTGCCGGTGAATACAAAGCGGTGGAGAAGCGGCTGCTGGCGGCGATCCATATCCGCTTCGGCCTGCCCGCCGTGCTGGCAGACGAGATCACCCAGCAGATCAAGGCCGCCGATCGCGGCGCCGCGTATCTCGAGGCGACGCATCTGGCGGGATTTTCGCAGGCCGAAGCCAGGCGGCTGTTCGGCCGCGATCCGGAATTGCCCGAGGCGACCGAGCGCGACTATCTGACGCCATGGACCGCCGCGAGGGCCGAAAAGCAGTTCCTCGAACGCTTCAACGCATTGCACGTGCAGCAGGTGTGACAGCACCAAGGGCGCTGCCGGTTGCGCCGCAAAACGCAGCGCCGGCATCGCGCCACCGGCTTTGCCCGCCCGGGAGCAGCCGTTATACTCGGGCGCACCGATAACCAAGGACCATCATGCTTCACGTTTGCTCGCTTGCCGCGCTCTCCGACACGGTTCGTGCCACCGGCGCCAGCCACGTGCTGACCGTGATGGCCAATGTCGACCAGGTGCAGCGGCCGCCCTCCGTGCTTCCGGCCAACCATCTGAAGGTGTCGATGGACGACATCGTCGAACAGATGGACGGGTTCGTTGCACCCAACGAGACGCATATCGAGCGAGTGCTGAGCTTCGTGCGCGGCTGGGATCGCCGCGCGCCGATGGTGGTGCATTGCTACGCTGGCATCAGCCGTTCGACCGCGAGCGCATTCGCCACCGTCTGCGCGCTCAATCCGCACCGCGACGAAATGTCCATCGCCCGGCAGATCCGCGAGGCCTCGCCGATCGCGGCGCCCAACCGGCTGATCGTCAGCCTCGCCGACAAGGCGCTGGGGCGCGAGGGCCGGATGCTGCGCGCACTCGATGCGATGGGCCCCGGCAGCATGAGCGTCGAAGGCCGGCCCTTCCACATCGATCTGGACTAACGCGACTGGCCACGCGCCGCCGCTTGAACTTCAAGTCCTCTCAACTGCACTACTAGGTTGCGACGGGCGGCCGGCTGGCCGATGGTCCGGCGCGTCCCGCCGGAGGCCCAATGTTCGATTCGCCGTTCGATTTCCTCACGCTCGTTATCGCCATTGTCGCGATCATCTTTGCGCGCAAGGCGCTGGGCCAGATTGCGGTGCTGCAGCGCCGGCTGGATGCGGTCGAGGCCGCGAGCGTGTCCGCCGCGCGGACGGCCGTGCCGCCGCCGCTGGCGCCGCTCGAGGCGTTCGAACAGACGCTACCGGCGGCGCCTCCCATCGCGCCGCCGCCGCTCCCAGAGGCAGCGGCGAGCGAACCGGATGTGCATGCAGAGGCAGCCGCGGACGCGGCCGCCCCGCCGCCACTGCCAGAACCGCCTGTCCCGCCGCCCCCGGCGCCCGGCTTCGAGGAAACGCTCGGCACGCGCTGGGTGGTGTGGATCGGCGGCTTGACGCTCGCGCTCGGCGGCTTCTTCATGGTGCGCTATTCGATCGAGGCCGGGCTGCTCGGCCCCGGCGTGCGCACGATGCTTGGAGGGCTGTTCGCGCTGGCGCTGCTCGGCGCCGGCGAATGGACGCGGCGCAAGGAAAGCATCTCCAGCATCGCGGCACTGCCGGTCGCCAACATTCCGGCGATCCTCACCGCCGCCGGCACCGCGGTGGCGTTCGCCACGGTCTACGCCGCCTATGCGCTCTATGATTTCCTGGCGCCGGCAACCGCCTTCATCCTGCTCGGCATGGTCGCGCTCGGCACGCTCGCGGCCGCGCTGCTGCACGGACCTGCGCTGGCCGGGCTCGGCATCGTCGGCGCCTTCGTCACGCCGATCCTGGTCTCATCCGACAAGCCCGACTTCTGGTCGCTCTACATCTATCTTGCCATCGTCACTGCGGCGGCGTTCGCCCTCGCCCGGATCCGGCTGTGGCGCTGGCTTGCGGTCACGACGATTGCATTCGCGCTATTGTGGACCTTCCCGTGCCTGCAATGCGAGCCGGAGATGATCGCGCCCCACGTCTTCCACGTGATCGCGGGCTTCGTGCTGGCGGCGCTGCTCGTGGTCTGCGGTTTCATGTTCGGCCCCGACGGCGATGGCGAGGAGATCGAACCGATCTCATCTGGCTCGCTCGCGGCCTATCTGTTTGGCGCGATGCTGATCGTGCTCAACAGCGCGCATGCCGACAGCGCGATGATCGGCTTTGCGCTGCTGACGGCCGCCAGCCTTGTCGTGGCCTGGCGCGCGCCCGCCGCTGCCGGCGCGATCGCCGCCGCGTCGGCGTTCGTTTTCATCGTGTTCGGCGAATGGGCCGTCCGCCGCAACGTCGACATGCTGGTGCTGCCTGGCGGTGCGATCCCGGGCATCGGCCCGTCCGCGACCGACGGCTCGGTCTCGCTGCATCTCGTCACCGCGGCGCTATTCGCGGCCGCCTTCGGCATCGCCGGCTTCCTGGCGCAACTGCGTTTTGCCACCACGAAGATCACGGTGACCTGGGCCGCGGCGGCCGTGTTCACGCCGGTTGCGTTGCTGGTCGCTCTCTATGCACGCATCGCGCATCTCGATCGCTCGATCCCGTTCGCAATCCTCGCCGTGCTGCTCGCAGCCGCCTACGCGGCCGCGACCGAAGCACTGACCCGGCGCGGCGAGCGGCCGGAGCTGTCGCCCTCGATCGCGCTGTCGGCGACCGGCGCCCTCGCCTCGCTGGCGCTGGCGCTGACCTTCGGGCTCGACAAGGGCTGGCTCACCATCGCGCTGGCGCTGGTGTCGATGGGCACGGCGTGGCTGTCGGTGCAGCGGCCGATCCCGTTCCTGCGCTGGCTCGCCGCGATCCTGGCCGGCATCGTGGTGCTGCGGATCGGCTACGAGCCGCGGATCGCCGGCGATGCCGTCGGCACCACGCCGATCTTCAACTGGCTGCTGTGGGGCTATGGCGTCCCGGCGCTGTCATTCTGGGCGGGAAGTCATTTCCTACGCCGCAACGGCGACGACATCCCGCTGCGCATGGTCGAATCCGCTGCGATCCTGTTCACGGTGCTGCTCGCCTTCATGGAGATCCGTCATTCGGTCAATAGCGGCGACGTCTATCGCGACAGCGCCGGACTGACCGAGGTCGCGTTGCAGGTCGGCGTGACGCTCGCGATGGCGATCGGGCTGGAGCGGCTGCGGCTGCGCAGCGGCAGCATCGTCCACAATGTCGGCGCGGTGCTGCTGACCGCGTTCGCCGGGCTTGCCAGCCTGTTCGGGCTGCTAGGACTGGACAACCCGATGCTGTGGTGGCAGGACGTCGGCGGCAGCTTCATCAATCTGCTGCTGCTCGGCTACGCATTGCCGGCCGTGCTGGCGCTACTGTTGTCCTATGCGGTGGCGGGGCATCGTCCCGCAAGCTACGCCAACACGATTGCCGCCGGCGCGCTGGTGCTTGCGCTCGCTTACGTCACGTTCGAAATTCGCAGGCTCTATCATGGACCGGTGCTGACGCGCGGCGAGACCACGGGTGCGGAGCAATACACCTATTCGATCGCGTGGCTGATGTTCGGCGTCGCGCTGCTCGGCATCGGCATCGTCGTCAACTCGCAGCGGGCGCGGCTCGCCTCCGCCGCGGTGATCGGGCTTACGATCCTGAAGGCGTTCCTCGTCGACATGTCGACGCTCACGGGTGTCTACCGGGCGCTGTCGTTCATGTGCCTTGGCATTGTGCTGGTCGCGATCGGCTGGCTGTATCAGCGGATCCTGTTCCGCAGGCGGGCCGCTCCGCCGGTCCCGCAGGCTGGGGCTTGAAGCTTGTTGTCCTGAACGGCGAAAAGCCTCAGTCGACGGATTCGGCAACCAGCCGAATCCTGAACACGGGCTTGCGGCTCTCGTCGAGCAGCTCCATGTGCCATTCGCTGTCTTGCTTCATGTTGCGCGAAATGCTGCCAAGGAAATTACCGCAGACCTTGGTCATCTCGGCCCAGGCCACGTCACGGCTCTCGAACTCCGTCGCGTGGTCGGACGCACCAGCGTAATCGCCGTCACTGATACGGAAAAAATACTGCGCCATATGACTACTCAAATCGGTGTCCTCGTCATCCCGCCTGTCGGCGAACGCTAGGCTATTGAGTAGCTATCAACGCGTGGCGACCGCCATCCGTATGACTACGGCTCGGCAGCTATTCCCGCTAGCGCGCAGATGAAACGTTAGTCAGTGGAGCGGCGCAATTCCGGCGCGCTCTCGACCTTGGCGGGCTCGGCCTTGACCGGCTCGAGCTTCGCCCTTTCGACCTGCGGCGTCTCAACGCGCGACACTTCGGTCGGCGAGGCATCCGCGGATCGGGTGCGCGGGTGCAGTGAACGCGGACGCGCCACCGCACGTGCCATCAGCATCTGCTGCCCGCCCTGGTGATGGAAATCGCAGTAGGCGAAGCCCATGCCGGAGACCGAGCCGCGAAACGTGCGGTCGTCCTGCTTGTCGAGATTGAAGCACGGTTCGAACGGAATGCCCTTCAGCGACGCGCACACGCTCTGACCGCGGATTTGCAGCGTATTGCCGGGCAGCCGCACGTGGCGGATCGGTCCGGAGCCGGAGAACTGGATCGAGCCTGTGGCCCCGAGATCGTCGAGGATACGGCCGGCGCCGCGGGTGCCGTCGAAACAGGTGAAGGCGAACACCTTGCCGGCGACGAATTTGCGGGCCTCATCGGCGTTCATCATGCCTGCGAATGCCGGCACGACCATTGCTCCGGCCGTGACGGCCCCCAACACCAAACGCGCAAGCATGAGCTACTCCACTTACGAGCGCGGGCACCCGCTCCTTGTTGAGCATGATCCCCGCACCAACGCTTCTCGACGTCTGCGCGAGGAAACCCGGCCCCCCGGGATCATGCTGCAAGTCTCTTTACCCGCTGCTTACCATACCAACCGTGGCAACATTGGAGCAGCTTGGTTGGTAAAGTCTGAACGTCCTCAGACTATTTTTACCACGATGCGGCCGCGGACCTGGCCATCGAGGATTTTCGCGCCATACCCCATGACTTCGTCCAAGGCGATTTCATGAGTGATATCAGCCAGTTTCGCCTTATCCAGATCGCTGGCAAGACGGCGCCAGGCGATCCTGCGGAGCTCGATCGGGCACATCACGGAATCGATGCCGAGAAGGCACACACCCCGCAAAATGAAGGGCGCGACCGACGACGGAAGGTCCATGCCGGCCGCCAGGCCGCAGGCTGCGATGGCACCGCCATACCTGGTCATCGAAAGCAGATTGGCGAGCGTGGTCGACCCGACGCTGTCGACGCCGCCGGCCCAGCGCTCCTTCGCAAGCGCCTTGGGGGCACCCGACAGTTCGGCGCGGTCGATCACCTCTGTGGCACCGAGACCTTTGAGATAGTCGGCCTCCGACATCCGCCCGGTCGAGGCGATGACGTGATAGCCGAGCTTCGAGAGCACGGCGATCGCGACCGAGCCGACGCCGCCGGCGGCACCCGTCACCACCACCGGGCCGCTCTTCGGCGTGAGACCGTGCTTCTCGAGCGCCAGCACCGAGAGCATCGCGGTATAGCCGGCGGTGCCGACCGCCATCGCGTCACGGGCCGAAATCCCGTCCGGCAACCGCACCAGCCAGTCGCCCTTGACGCGGGCCTTTTCCGCATAGGCGCCGAGATGGGTCTCGCCCATGCCCCAGCCGTTGCAGACGACCTTGTCGCCCGCCTTCCAGTCGGGATGGCTGGATTGCTCGACCGTGCCCGCGAAATCGATGCCGGCGATCATTGGGAAACGGCGCACCACCGGCGCCTTGCCGGTCAGCGCCAGGCCGTCCTTGTAGTTCAGCGTCGACCATTCGACGCGGACGGTGACGTCGCCGTCCATCAATTCCGCGTCGTCGAATTGGGTCAGTGCGGCGGTGGTACCCTTGTCCGCCTTGTCGATCCTGATTGCCTTGAACGTTGCCACGATGAGCACTCCCCGTAATTCTGGTTTCGGGGAGTGTTTAACCCATCAGGCGGGCTGCGCAACCGGGCGTGCGACGGGCGCCTCGACGATCGGCAGGTTGATCAGCGCCGACAGCACGCCGAACAGCACCGACAGCCACCAGATCGGCGTGTAGGAACCATACTGCTCGAACACGACGCCGCCGAGCCAGACCCCGAGGAAGCCGCCCACCTGATGGCTGACGAAGGCGAAGCCGTAGAGGGTGGAGAACCAGCGGGTGCCGAACATCAGCGCGACCAGCGCCGAGGTCGGCGGCACGCTCGACAGCCACAGCAGCCCCGAGACCGCGCCGAAGGCAATGGCCGAGAACGGCGTCACGGGGAACGAAATGAAGGCGACGGTCGCCAGCGCGCGCGAGAAGTAGATCACCGAGAGCAAATAGCGCTTCGGAAAGAAGTTCTGCAGCCAGCCGACGCTGAGCGAGCCCACGATGTTGAACAGGCCGATCGCCGCAACCACCCAGCCGCCGGTGGTCGCCGGAATGCCGCGGTCGGCCAGATAGGCCGGCAGATGGATGGTGATGAAGGCGAGCTGGAAGCCGCAGGTGAAGAAACCGAGCACCAGCAGCACATAGGAGCGATGGCCGAAGGCTTCGGCGAGCGCGGTCTTGAACGACTGCTGGTCGGCGGCCGGCACCTTGCCGGCCTCGGCGGGCGGCGTCACAAGCGCGAGCGAGAGCGGCACGATCAACAGCATCAGCGCGCTGAACACGACGAGCGCGGTCTGCCAGCCGAAATTGTCGATCATCGCAACGCCGAACGGCGCGAACAGGAACTGGCCGAACGAACCGGCGGCGGTGCCGGCGCCGAGCGCGATGCCGCGCTTCTCCGGCGGCAACAGCTTGCTGAACGCCGCCAGCACCAGATTGAACGACGAGCCCGACAGGCCGAAGCCGATCAGCACGCCGGCGCTGATGTCGAGCGACAATGAGGTGGTCGAGTAACGCATCAGCAGCAGGCCGGCGGCGTACAGCAAGGCGCCGACGACCATGACGCGCAGCAGGCCGAAGCGATCGGCAATCGCGCCTGCGATCGGCTGGCCGAGACCCCACAACAGGTTCTGCAGCGCGATGGCAAGGCCGAACACGTCGCGGCCCCAGGCGAATTCACGGCCCATCGGCTGCACGAAAAAGCCGAGGCTGGAGCGCGGGCCGAAACTCAGCAGCGCGATCGCGCAGCCGCAGACGATGATGACGAGCGGCGTGCGCCAGGTGCCGGACGTCGGTCGAAGATCCCCGGTGGTAACCGCCATGTTGTCTTCCCCCGCAACTGCTGCGGGGGAACCGCCCCGCGAACATTACCGGGAGTTAATGCATCTGCATGAAAACCCCAAGAGGCGGCGGAGAAAAATATTCGCTCGCAAGGCAGCTCTGCAGAATCCGAGAGGATGACGAGCGTCATTCCGGGGCATGGCGACCCTGGAGTGGAAGGCTGGAGGCGCTACCGCTTGGCGCTGGCCTGCTCGGCCGAGCTCTGGGCGGCTTCGGCGAGTTGCGCCGATATCTTGGCGGTCTCGGCCGGGTTGCCCCAGCTCGGCGCATCGCTGCCATCGCCCCAGGCGCGCGGCCGATAGAAGGTGTGGACGCCGAACTTGTACGTCTTCTTCATTTCACTGACCCAGGACGGCCGCACCCAATAGGCGTGGTAGTGGGTCGAGCGATCGACTTCCGGCAGCCACAATTTGCCGTCGAGGATCGCCTTCGAGATCTTCTTGGCGCGGTCCCACATGTCGGGCTCGCGGACGACGTCCGGGATGTTGTCGCAGGCGAAGGTGAACTGGCAGGCATAGTGGCGGTTCTTGTTCTGGTAGACCACGCCGCACACCGTCTCCGGATATTTGCCGGAGAAGGCGCGGTTCAGCACCACCTGGGCGACCGCGATCTGGCCCCGCACCGCTTCGCCGCGCGCTTCGAAATAGACCGCCTCGGCAAGGCACTTCTCCGACTTGGCGCGCGATTTCTCGTCGAACAGGCCGAGCCGTTCCGCCGGCGTCTTGGTGTGCTGGTCGTCGGCGTTGACCTCGCCTTTCGGCGCGATGCTCTCGCCCATCTCGCCGGCCTTGACCGGGCCGTCGGCATCGACCGGCAGTGACGCCATCACCTTCAGGTCGGGATCGGGCTGCGCTGCCGGCACAACGACCACCGGCGCCTCGCCGGGCTGCCAGCGCTCGAGATTCTCGGGCGTGCCGAGCGACGAGCCGAAGAACAGGCTGGCGGTCTTGAATGCAAACGGATCGCGCGCATGCGTTGCATCGACAGGCGGCGCAGCAGCAGGCTTCGCGGGCACAGGCTTCAGATCGTCGAGCGGACTGGCCTCGAGCGACATCGACACGTCGTATTGCTGCGGCGACGGCTTCACATATTGCGGCAGTGGCGGCGCACGCAGCGCCTCCTGCAATTCGGGATCGAGCGGCGCGTTGTCGGCCGGCGCGGTCGCAGTCTTCATCCCCTTGACCGACGAATTCGATATCGCGGGATCCTCGTTCGCCGGAGCCGTGTTGGCGGGCTGTGCAGGATCGACCTGGTCAGGCCGCCCGACGACGAGACGATCGCCCTTCAGGGTGCGATCGACCTTGGGAAAATCAGATGCCTGGTAGCGCGGCGGCGTTGCTGTGATCGGATTGCGTGTCACCGTGCCGGTGATGTCGGCGCTCGGACTGTCCAGCCGTGCGAGCAGGATTTGCGGATCCTGTGGCGCCGATGTTCCGATCGGACGGCCGAAACTGTAGGTCGCGACCTGGATGGAACCGACCGCGGAGGCGAAGACGCGCTTCTGCCAGCGCTCGGCAACGCCGGGCTGCCGGGCCAGAAGCGACGCAATATCCTGATATCCGAGCTCGGTCGGCATCAGTGCGAAGATGCCAAGACCGAGACCGAAGAGCGCAAGACGTGCGCCCTTCGGCTGGTTACGCGACACAAACATCGTACGCTCACGCAACGCTTACTGAGTGCAATCGAACGCGGTACATCCGCGCAATTCGACCTTTCTCGTTGCTAACTTGTTTAGGTTGCCGCGGAGTTAATCGGCGTTGCACGCGCGTTACACTCAAGCGATCGCACGTGCGACGCGCGTCGCATCACGCGTCTTGGTAAATGCGCGGCGCATGAAAGTCGTAAACATCCGATCAACGAAGATGGTGAACAAAGTGTTGCAGGCGGTGACCGGCAACGCACCGTCATTGCGGCGAAGCGAAGCAATCCATCTCACCGCACATGCGGGTCGATGGATTGCTTCGTCGCTATCGCTCCTCGCAATGACGGTGCTTACCAAGTGCCTCAACAAACAAAAATGGCCGGGACTTGGTCCCGGCCATTGCACTCTCTGGACTGTTTGATCGCTCACGCCTGGCTGGCGATCTCCTTGCCGAGCGCGGCCTGCGCTGCGGCGAGACGCGCGATCGGCACGCGATAGGGCGAGCACGAGACGTAATCGAGTCCGACCTCGTGGCAGAACGCGACCGAGGCGGGATCGCCGCCATGCTCGCCGCAGATGCCGACCTTGAGGTTCGGCCGTGTCTTGCGGCCCCGCGTCACGCCGATCCTGACCAGCTCGCCGACGCCGTCGCGATCGACCGAGATGAACGGATCGATCTCGAGAATGCCCTTGGCGACATAAGTGCCAAGGAAGCTCGCGGCGTCGTCGCGGCTGATGCCGTAGGTGGTCTGCGTCAGGTCGTTGGTGCCGAAGGAGAAGAACTCCGCGGTCTCCGCCACCTGGCCCGCCATCAGGCAGGCGCGCGGCAGCTCGATCATGGTGCCGACCTGGTAGGTCAGCTTGACGCCGGTTTCCTTCATCACCGCGTTGGCCATGGCATCGATCCGCGCCTTGACCAGATCGAACTCGGCCTTGGTCGCGATCAGCGGCACCATCACCTCGAGTCCAACAGGCTTGCCGGTGCGCTTGCCGGCTTCGACCGCCGCCTCGAAGATCGCGCGGGCCTGCATCTCGGCGATTTCAGGATAGGCGATCGCGAGACGGCAGCCGCGGAAGCCGAGCATCGGGTTGAACTCGGACAGTTCGCGGGCGCGGTCGGCGAGCTTGCGCGGATCGGTGTTCATGGCGCGCGCCACTTCCTCGATCTCGGCCTGGGTGTGCGGCAGGAACTCGTGCAGCGGCGGATCGAGCAAGCGGATCGTGACGGGCAGGCCCTTCATGATCTCGAACAGCTCGACGAAGTCGGCACGCTGCATCGGCAGCAGCTTCGACAGCGCGGCGCGGCGCGACTGCTCGTCCTCGGAGAGGATCATCTCGCGCACGGTGCGGATGCGGGTCTCCTCGAAGAACATGTGCTCGGTGCGGCAGAGGCCGATGCCTTCGGCGCCGAACTTCACCGCGGTGCGCGCATCGTCGGGCGTGTCGCCGTTGACGCGGACGCCGAGCTTGCGGACCTCGTCGGCCCAGCCCATCAGCGTGCCGAACTCGCCGGACAGCTCCGGCTCGATCATCGGCATGCGGCCGGCCAGCACCTGCCCGACCGAGCCGTCGATGGTGATGACGTCGCCGGTCTTGAAGGTGCGCGAGCCGATGCTCATGGTGCCGCGGCCGTAGTCGACACGAATGGTGCCGCAGCCGGAGACGCAGGGCTTGCCCATGCCGCGCGCGACCACCGCAGCATGCGACGTCATGCCGCCGCGGGTGGTCAGGATGCCTTCCGCGGCGTGCATGCCGTGGATGTCTTCCGGGCTGGTCTCGATGCGGACCAAAATCACCTTACGGCCGTCGGCCTGCAGCTTGGCGGCTTCGTCCGACGAGAACACGATCTCGCCCGAGGCAGCGCCAGGCGACGCCGGCAGGCCGGTCGCGATCACGTCGCGCTTGGCGGCGGGATCGATGGTCGGGTGCAGCAGCTGGTCCAGCGAGGCCGGATCGATCCGCGTCACCGCGTCCTTGCGCGAGATCAGGCCTTCATTGGCGAGTTCGACCGCGATGCGCAGCGCCGCCTTCGCGGTGCGCTTGCCGCCGCGGGTCTGCAGCATCCACAGTTTGCCCTGCTCGACCGTGAACTCCATGTCCTGCATGTCGCGGTAGTGCTTCTCGAGCAGCGTGTAGATCCGCGTCAGCTCCTTGAACGCGTGCGGCATCGCGGCTTCCATCGACAGCTTGTCGGAGCCGGATTCCTGGCGCGCCTCTTCGGTGATGTCCTGCGGGGTGCGGATGCCGGCGACGACGTCCTCGCCCTGCGCGTTGATCAGGAACTCGCCGTACAGCTTGCTCTCGCCGGTCGAGGGGTTGCGGGTGAAGGCGACGCCGGTCGCCGACGTCTCGCCCATATTGCCGAACACCATCGCCTGCACGTTGACCGCGGTACCCCAGGATTCCGGGATGTCGTGCAGCTTGCGGTAGGTCACCGCGCGCGCGTTCATCCAGGATGAGAACACGGCACCAATCGCGCCCCACAGCTGGTCGTGCGGATCCTGCGGGAAGTCGTGGCCGGTCTCCTTGGCGACCGCCTCCTTGTACTTGCCGACCAGCTCGACCCAGTCGTCGCCGGTGAGGTCGGTGTCGAGCGTGTAGCCCTGGCCGTCCTTGAAGGTGTCGAGGATGTCCTCGAAATGATGATGCTCGAAGCCGAGCACCACGTCCGAATACATCGTGATGAAGCGGCGATAGCTGTCATAGGCGAAGCGGCGGTCGCCAGAGAGCTCGGCAAGCGCTTCGACCGTGCGGTCGTTGAGGCCGAGATTGAGCACGGTGTCCATCATGCCCGGCATCGAGGCGCGTGCGCCCGAGCGGACCGAGACCAGCAGCGGGTTCTTGGCGTCACCGAAGGTCTTGCCGGTCAGCTTGCCGACATAGTCGAGCGCCTTCTCGACCTGTGCTTTCAGTTCCTTCGGATAGGTCTTGTCGTGATCGTAGAAATAGGTGCAGACCGAGGTCGGGAGGGTGAAGCCCGGAGGCACCGGAAGGCCGAGATTGGCCATTTCCGCGAGGTTGGCGCCCTTGCCGCCGAGCAGATTGCGCAAGGTCGCTTGGCCCTCGGCCTTGCCGTCGCCGAACGTATAGACCCACTTGCCGGCCTTGATCGCTGGCGGAGCCGCCTTTTTCGCAGCGGTGACGGCCTTTACCGGCGCCTTGCTAGCGGGCTTTGCAGCCGGCTTCACAGTCGATTTGGCGGCGGGCTTCGGCGCCGGCTTCGGGGCGCTCTTCTTCAGCGCCTTGCGCGCCGGCGCGGCCTTCCGGGGCGGTGCCGAAGACTTTGATTTCGCTGCGGTTTTCTCGGCAGTTTTCTTGGACTTCGCGACGGCTTTGGCCATGTCAGACAACAATCCGAAAAGAGGGGTCGAAGATGCGCGCCTTACACCATTTTGGGGGGTTCCGCGCAAGCCGCGAAACCCCGCTTTCCCGCTACAGGTGCAGCCAGCGCAGCAGGCCCATCCCGACGAGCCCGACGAAGATCAGGTAGATCGCGACGATGTAGTTGAGCAGCCGCGGCATGATCAGGATCAGGATGCCTGCAATCAGAGCGACAATGTGCGGCAAATGCCCAGCGGTGATGACCATTGAAGTGTTTCTCCGGCGGTTTTTGGAGGAGCGAATCGAGCGGCAGTTTATCCGCTGCGGGGGTTTCCACATCAAGACGTCCGTCACGGCCTGAGAGTTCCCGCAACTCACGAAAATTGCTCCAAAATGCCGCGTATGTGGCAGCGGTTTTTCCGGAACATCACCACACCAGATGCATTGGCTCGCCGTGCGCATCGGCGAAGGTCGGCGCGCGCGTCAAAAGAATGGAGCGAGCCATGCGAAACAGAATACTTGCCGTTGCAGCGGTTGCTGCTGCGATCACGGTGCCGGCTGTTGCCGCACAGGCCCAGACCGTCGGCGTTGTCCGCGGTGGCCCGCCGGTTGCAGTCGAGGATGACGAAGGCATTGCGGTCGAGCAGCGCCCGGCATTCCGCGAATACATCGTGCGCGAGCGCGTGCCGAACTACTCCGTTCCGGATCGCGTCGTGGTCGGCACCGTGCTGCCGGATGCCGGCGTAACTTATTACGACGTGCCGCAACGGTTCGGCGCGACGCCCTATCGCTACACCGTCGTGAATGGCGAGACCGTTCTGGTCGAGCCGCGTTCGCGGCGGATCGTTCAGGTCGTCGAGTAGCTCAACTCAGCACGATCGCCTGAACGAACAGTCCGGGCGCCGCGCAAGCGGATGTGCGCGCAGTTCGACCGGACCAGAAAGCCCCGCCCGGCCTCCCCTCCGGGCGGGGCTCTTCTGTTGTCACGTGATCAATTCTGATGTCGTCCCGATCTACGATTTCAGGATCGAGAGCAGCGTCGAGGTCGACTTGTAGCTCTTGATCGCGGCGTCCTGGAAATCCTGCGTCCAGTTGGCCGCCTGGCGTTCCTCCGCGCTCATCGAGGAATATTGCTTGAGGATGCCGAGGCTGAACTGACGGGGATCGCCGGCGGACTGGCTCTGCTTCAGCGCGTCGAGCACGGCAAGGCGGGTCCGCGTGTTGAGTTCCTGCTTGGCCGCGAAGATCTCCTCGCCCGAAAACTTCTTGTCCTGGTTCAGCGAGATCGCCGACAGCGAGCGATTGTCGAGCGAGGACAGGTCGGCGAGCTGCCCGGTCTTGCGGCGGGAATCGTACACCAGTTCCTTGCCGCTCTTCGCCGCCTCGCTCTTCTGCCGATCTAGGAAGGCGCGCGCATCGCTCGCCACGCTGCCGAAGTCACGTGGCTTGCCCGTCGTGGGCGACGTGGTCCCCGCCAGCGCCGCCGCGATCGGGTCGCCTGAAATTCCCGCCGGCGCCTTGTTCGGATCCTGTTGCGTCGCCTGATAGCCCTTCAGCACCGCGGCGCGCTGGTTGGCCCAGGTGGCGGTTGCCTTTTCCTCATCGCTGGCACCGTCGAGATAGTCGAGCGCCGACTTGTAGCTGACGCTGTAGTCGCCGGTCAGGCGGGTGGTCGCAAGCGACGGCGCCAAGGCCTTGTCGAAGCGCTGCTTCAGTTCGGTGGCGGCGACCGCCTGCTCGTCCGGCGTGAACTTGCCGCCATTGTTGGTCGAGATCGCAAACAGCGAGCGGCGATCAAGTGTCGAGAGATCGATCGTGGTCTTGCCGTCGACGATCGGCTTCTTCACCCCCGCCACCGTGTAGAGCCGGTCGAGCGTGACGCGCGCATCATTGGTGACGGTCGCAAAATCCGGCGGCGGCGCCTTGGCGAGCTGCGCGCGGGCGGCGTCCGACAGCGTGAGGTTGGTTGCAGCGCCAGATGTCGCGGGCGCCGACAGGTCGCCGGCGGTGCCGTCGCCCGACAATGTCGCCGCCAGCGAGGGCGTCGCGGCGGCCCGCGCATAGGCCGAGCCATATTGGGCGTAGGGATTGGGCGTGGTGCCGATCGAGGTCATCGGGGAGGTCCCTGCATTGGCGCGAGGGGCGATCTCTTAAGAAATCGTTGACTCGCCAGGACCCTCGCAGGGCATGGTTAATAAATTGCAAATTGTTTCGAAATATTTCTGAGGGCCCGATCAGGCGCGCTTCCGCGCCACGATACGGTGAATGACCTTGCCGGACGAGGCGCTGACGACTTCCGCATCGAGCAACAGTTCGGCCGCCGCCAGCTCGGTCCGCACCAGCGCGGTATCGAACGCTGCATAGAGCCGGCCATGCGCATCGCGCGCATCGTCGCCGGCGGTGACGCGCCAGCTCAGATAGAAGATGCCGCCGGGCTTCACGAGTTCGAACATGCGGCGCACCGACGGCACGATCAGCGCGTGATCGAGATGCATGATCACGGTCTCGCAGAGCACATTATCGAAGCTCTTGGCGGCGATGCCGGACAGCGCGGGCAATTCGGCGCGCACAAAGCGCAGCGCCGGATAGCGGGTGCGAGCTTCGCTAAGCAGACCCTCGGAGGCATCGAAGCCCTCGGCCGGAAAGCCGTTGGCATTGAGCCAGGCCACCTCGCGGCCGCTGCCGCAGCCGATATCGGCGGTCGTGCCGCCCTTGATGAAGAATTGCCCGACGATCTCCTGCAGATCGCGAGGTGCCGGCTGCTCGTGCCAGTCCTGCGCAAACGCCGCCGCATCCTTGTCGTAAGCGGCGAGCGTTGCGCGGTCCATCGGTCAGCCCTCGATTTTGGAGAAATCCGCCACCGCGCGCGTCGCGGCGCGGATCTCGTTGAGCAGTCTTAGCCGGTTCTCGCGCACCTGCGGGTCGTCGTCGTTGACCTTGACCTTGTCGAAGAACGCATCGACCGCCGGACGCAACTTGGCCATCGCGCTCATCGCACCGGCGAAGTCTTCTTTTGCAACCGCGGCAGAGGCCTCGGCCTTCACCTGGTCGATCGCCGCAGCCAGCGTCTTCTCTTCGTCGAGCCTGTAGAGCGCGGCGTCGGGCGCGCCATCAAACGTACGCTTGTCCTTCTTTTCCTCGATGGCGAGGATGTTGCTGGCGCGCTTGGTGCCCGCGAGCAGGTTCTTGCCGTCGTCGCTGTCGAGGAATTTGCCGAGCGCCTCGACACGGCGGACGACGAGCAAGAGATCGTCCTGGCCGCCGAGCGAGAACACGGCGTCGACGAGATCGTGACGCGCGCCCTGGTCACGGAGCTGGACCTTCAGACGATCGGCGAAGAAGGCGAGCAAGTCATTGACGATGGCAACGACCCTTCCTTCTACCTCTTTCAGAATGTCCGCGACTGGGCGCCCGTCGCCCCGCATGAAGTGTAGCGCAAGCGACGCTTCCAGATCCGACGTCAACGGAGCACGGATATTGTGCTCCAGCAGAATCCTGATCGCGCCCAATGCAGCACGGCGCAGCGCATAAGGATCCTTCGACCCAGTCGGCTTCTCGTCGATGACCCAAAAACCCACCAGCGTGTCAAGCTTGTCCGCCAGTGCGACCGCGATACTCACTGGATCAGCCGGCACGCGATCGGTCGGTCCCTGGGGCTTCCAGTGCTCTTCGCTTGCAGCCGCAACTGCCGCATCCTCGCCCTGCGCCAGCGCGTAGTACTTGCCCATCAGGCCCTGCAGTTCGGGGAATTCGCCGACGACCTCCGTCAACAAATCCGCCTTCGCCAGTCGCGCGGCGCGTTTCGTCTTCTCGACATCGGCGCCGACCAGCGGCGCGATCTCGGCGGCGAGCCGTTCGATCCGCTTGATCCGTTCAGCCTGGGTGCCGAGCTTCTCATGGAACACGATCTGCTCGAACTTCGGCAGCCGGTCTTCCAGCCTGGTCTTGAGATCGGTCTCGTAGAAGAACTTTGCGTCACTCAGCCGCGGGCGGATCACGCGCTCATTGCCGGCGACGATGGTCTTGCCGCCGTCGGGCGCCTCGATGTTGGCGGTAAGCACGAATTTGTTGGTCAGCTTCGCCGTCTTGGGGTCCTTGACCACAAAGCACTTCTGGTTGTTGCGGATGGTGGCGCGGATCACTTCATCCGGGATCGACAAGAATTCCTTCTCGAACGATCCCATCATCACGACCGGCCATTCGACGAGGCCGGAGACCTCGTCGAGCAGCACCTGGTCCTCGACCAGTTCGAGGCCCTGCGCGAACGCCAGCTCCTTGGCGTCCTCGAGGATGATGTCCTTGCGCGCCTGCGGATCGAGGATCACCTTGGCGGCCTTCAGCTTGGCCTCGTAGTCCTCGAAGCGGCGCACGCTGATCGCACCCGGCGCCATGAAGCGGTGGCCATAGGTGGTCTGCCCGGCCTTGATGCCGTCGACCGAGAACTTGACGATATCGGGCTCCTCGGTCTCCAGACCGAAGGTCGCGGTGATGGCGTGCAGCGGCCGCACCCAGGTGAGCGAGCCTGACTTGGCCGAGCGCGCGCCCCAGCGCATCGATTTCGGCCAGGGGAAGGTGCGGATGATCACCGGAATCATCTCCGCGATCACGTCGATCGCAGCCCGACCGGGCTTTTCGATCAGCGCGATGTAGAAATCGCCCTTCGCATCTTTCTGGATCTTCGCTTCATCCAGCGACTTGAGACCAGTCGCTTTCAGAAAGCCCTGCACCGCCGCATCCGGGGCGCCCATCTTCGGGCCGCGACGTTCGGTCTTCAAATCGGGCTGGCGCGCGGGAATGCCGTGCACGGTCAGCGCCAGCCGCCGCGGGGTCGCGAACGCCTTGGCGCCCTCATAGACGAGGCCCTCGGCGACGAGCTTGTCGGTCACCATGCGGCGCAGATCGTCCGCCGCCTTGGCCTGCATGCGCGCGGGGATTTCTTCGGAGAACAGTTCGAGGAGAAGATCGGGCATCAGACCGCCCTGCCCGTTTCAGTGTGGATCCATGCCTCGCCGCAGGCCTTCGCCAGATCGCGCACGCGACCGATATAGCTCTGCCGCTCCGTCACCGAGATGACCCCGCGGGCGTCGAGCAGGTTGAACACGTGGCTCGCCTTGATGCACTGGTCGTAGGCCGGCAAGGCCATCAGATGTTCCTTCGAATTGCTTCCCTCGCGCCAGCCGGCGGCGAGATATTTGCGGCAGGCCTCTTCCGCCATCCTGAACTGCTCGAACAGCATCGCGGTGTCGGCGTATTCAAAATTGTGCCGCGAATATTCCTGCTCGGCTTGCAGGAAGACGTCGCCATAGGTGACCTTCTCGGCGCCCTCGCGGCCGTTGAAGTTGAGGTCGTAGACACGGTCGACGCCCTGCACATACATCGCAAGCCGCTCGAGCCCGTAGGTGAGCTCGCCCGCCACCGGCGCGCATTCGACGCCGGCGACCTGCTGGAAGTAGGTGAACTGCGAGACTTCCATGCCGTCGCACCAGCATTCCCACCCCAAGCCCCAGGCGCCCAAGGTCGGGCTCTCCCAGTCGTCCTCGACGAAGCGGATGTCATGGACGGCGGCGTCGATGCCGATCGCGGCCAGCGACTTCAGGTACAATTCCTGAAGGTTCGGCGGCGACGGCTTCATGATCACCTGGAACTGGTAGTAGTGCTGCAGGCGGTTGGGATTTTCGCCATAGCGGCCGTCCTTGGGCCGCCGCGAGGGCTGCACATAGGCCGCGTTCCACGGCTTTGGCCCAAGCGCGCGCAGCGTGGTCGCGGGATGGAAGGTGCCGGCGCCCATTTCCATGTCGTAGGGCTGCAGGATGACGCAACCCTGCTCGGCCCAGAATCGCTGGAGAGCCAGGATGAAGCCCTGGAACGAACGTTCCGGGCGCATGTGGTCAGGCAGGGCGTCCATCGTCAGTACAGGTCTCGCGAGGGGGTTTTGAAGCGCGCGGGACCGTATCGGCGGCGGCCAATGGAATCAAGGCGATGGGGGATGTTTCTGCCACCTCGCCCCGCTTGCGGGGAGAGGTCGAAATCCGCGCAACGCGCGGATTTCGGGTGAGGGGGACTCTCCGCACACTCTCGTCTTTCGAGTTCGCGGAAACAGCCCCTCACCCCAGCCCTCTCCCCGCAAGCGCGGGGCGAGGGAGATCCAAGCCCTAGCCCGGACGATAGGCCCCGGTCACGGGGTCGCGGCGCAGGGTCTTGATTTCGCTCGCACGCGTGGTCTCGGCCACGCGGGACAATCGCGCCTCTTCCAGTTCCTGGTTGATCCGGACGGCCGTCTTGTATGCCCAGCGGACCACGGCCAGGCCACCCAGGACGCCTGCGAATGCAATCAGCGGCGGCATCGGTCGATCCTTGTCGTTCACGTCAGTCAGGCCCCCAATGGAAGGTATTCTCGCGCAAGGCGGCCTGCGCCGCAATCGCGCTTTTGGGGCAAAATGGCGCGCTCAAATCCCCGTGTTCAGAGCCCGAATCTGGCCCAAATCGCCCTGGTTTCGACCGCCGAGATCAGGTCGTCCGGCAAGCTTGCGAGCCCGTCCAGCGCCGCCATCGAGCCCGCTCCGGGCGCCCGCCGGCCGAGCAGGCCGGACAGCATGCCGCTTGCGGGCGCGATCACCGGCGTCAGCACCTTCTCGCCATAGCGGGCCCGCAGCGTCGCGCGCAGGTCGCCGATGCCATCGGCAAGCCCGAGCCCGATCGCGGTCTCGCCGGCCCAGTATTCGCCGGTGAACAACTCGTCGTCAGGCCCCTTCAGGCGGCTGCCGCGGCTCTGCTTCACCAGCGCGATGAAGATCGCATGGATCTCGCGCTGGATCGACTTCAGCCGGGCGACGTCGTCGGGGTTTTCAGGAAGGAACGGATCGAGCATCGCCTTGTGGCTGCCGGCCGTATAGAGCCGCCGCTCGACCCCGATCTTCTTGATCAATCCCTCGAGGCCGAAGCTGCCGCCGACCACGCCGATCGAACCCAGGATCGAGGACGGATCGCAATAGATCTCGTCGCCGGCGCAGGCGATCATGTAGCCGCCGGAGGCCGCGACGTCCTCGACGAACACCAGCACCGGCAGCTTCTTCTCGGCGGCCAGTTGCCGGATGCGCAGATAGATCTGCCGCGACTGCACCGGCGAGCCGCCCGGCGAATTGATCACCAGCGCCACCGCCTTGGCATTCCGAGTGCCAAAGGCGCGCTCCAGCATCTTGGCGACGCCGGCGAGCGTCATGCCGGGCCGCAGCGGCGTCACCGCGCCGATCACGCCTGACAGCCGCACCACCGGCACGACAGCCATGCCGCGCCTGAATCGCGCCGGGAGCATTCCCTGCGCGCGATCGAGCCATCCCGAACGTCCTCCAGAATGCCCTTGGCGATCACTAATTTGTTCACTCATGCAGTTACCTCGAATTAACCACTTTTTATCACGCCAGTGTCATTGGATTTCGTGGAACGCGTTTTGCATTTTGTCATTGGGGTTGCAACGCGCGGGCGGAGAGGGAGCCATGAAGATCTACCTGCTGATTTTGCTGATCGGTACACTTCTGACCGCGATCCACTTCACATCCAGGCCTGAACGCCAGTCGGAAACGGCCCCGCAGTGATTTAGTGCCAGTACGACGCGGGCAGCATCCCTGCCCGTCAGCGCCGCGCCAGCGGCAATTCCCCTTTCCCAGCCAAGATCTCCTGCACCCATTTATTGGGCACACCTGACTCTTCATTGAGCAACAGCGCGGCATGCAGCCGCGTCGGCGCCCGGCCGCCCTTGGTGGCCCGCACCAGGATTCGGATCGCCGGCGAGGTCACCTCGCCATGAACCGGAAGGATCTCGAGGCTGCCAAAGCCGCGGTCGAGCGCAGCCAGCACCTCGGCAATCCCATCGGCCCGCCAGATCAGCGCAAGCTGCCCGTTCGACCTGAGGATCCGCCGCGCCACGTGAACCCAGCCGGCGAGCGTGGTCGCGGTCGCGACATGGGCGCGCTGCCGCACACCGTCCGGCGAGGCGCGGTGCCTTGAGGGATCGTTGAACGGCGGGTTCATCAGCACGACGTCGGCGCTGTCGGGCGTGAGGCCCAAATCATCGAAGGCGGAGGCGCCGGCCTCGACATCGAGCACGATCACCTTGGCCATGATCTCGTTGGCGCTGGCGTTATTCCGGGCTAGCTCGGCCAATGCAGGGTCGATTTCGACCAGAACCAGATCGATCCCGCTGACCCGCCGTGCCACCGCGAGCCCGGCGGCGCCGACGCCGGAGCCGAGATCGACGACCCGATCGCCTGATCGGGCCGGCGTCGCCGCGGCCAGCAGGATCGCGTCATGGCCGGCGCGATGGCCGCTGCGGGGCTGCCGCAGCCGCAATTGCCCGCCGAGGAATCCGTCTTCGGTGATTTCAGCGGCCGGAGACTCGTTTTTTGACGCGTTTTCTTCACGCGAACCGGGGCCCACTTCGCTTGAAAACGCTCTACTCATCGGCCCGCAATTCGTGGCCCAGGCCGGCATCGGTCAGGAGCTGGCGGGCCTCGTGGTTGTCGTCCTCGTGCACCAGGATCCGCCGCGGCAGCACGCCGAGCGAGCCCTCGATGATGCTCATGTTCTGGTCCAGCACCAGATGATGGATGTTAGCGCTGTCGAGCAGCGCGCCGACGGCGGAGACCAGCACCACGTCATTGGTCCGTACCAATTCCCGCAAAATCCACTCTCCTCTCCGCCCGGCTGTGCGGCCAAAGCGTCACATGTCAACAACTTCGTGGCCTTGCCGCTGCACCGCGCAGTTTCTATTGTTATAGCTGAGGATAGTGCGAATTCGGCAAAATTGGAGACCAGCGTGGCGGTTATTGTACCCTTCGAAAGCCCGTCCAATGCTTCGATCGACGGGCTGGTGGGACTTGTCGCCGCTGACATGGAGCGCGTCAACGCGACCATCCTCTCGCGGACCGGCTCCGAGGTCACCATGATCCCCGAGGTCGCCAATCATTTGATCTCCTCCGGCGGCAAGCGGTTGCGCCCGATGCTGACCCTGGCGATGGCCCAGCTCGCCGACTACACAGGCGACGGCCATATCAAGCTCGCCGCCGCGGTCGAGTTCATGCACACCGCCACCCTGCTGCACGACGACGTGGTCGACGAGAGCGAGCTGCGCCGCGGCAAATTGTCCGCGCGGATGCTGTGGGGCAACGAGGCCAGCGTGCTGGTCGGCGACTTCCTGCTCGGCCAGGCGTTCCGGATGATGGTCGAGGTCGGCTCGCTGCGCGCGCTCGACATTCTCTCCGCGGCCGCCGCCACCATCGCCGAGGGCGAGGTGATGCAGCTCGCCGCCGCCAAGAACACCGCGACCACCGAGGACGAGTATCTCGCCGTAGTCCGCGGCAAGACCGCGGAGCTGTTCGCCGCCGCCTGCGAGGTCGGCCCGGTGATCGCCAACCGCCCGAAGGCCGAGCAGACCGCCTGCCGCTCGGTCGGCATGAATCTCGGCATCGCGTTCCAGCTCGTCGACGACGTGCTCGACTATGGCGGCAAATCCGCAAAACTCGGCAAGAATGTCGGCGACGATTTCCGCGAGGGCAAGATCACGCTCCCGGTGGTGCTCGCCTTCCGCCGCGGCAACGACACCGAGCGCCAGTTCTGGATCCGCGCACTGGAGCGCGGCGAGATCGGAGCGGCCGATCTCGATCACGCGATCGGGCTGATGACCAAGCACCGCGCGCTGGAAGATACCATCAGCCGCGCCCAGCACTACGGCGCAATGGCGGTCGACGCGCTGGCGCTGTTCCCGTCCTCGCCGATGAAGACGGCGCTGGAACAGGTCGTGGCGTTCTGCCTCGCAAGATCGCACTGAGTAGCGCCTCACCCACAACCGTCGTCCCTGCGAAAGCAGGGACCCATAACCACTGGGCTGCGTTGTTAAAGCGCGCCGTGGCCCCAGCTTTGCAAACTAATTGGCGTTCGTGGTTATGGGTCCGGGTCGCGCTTCGCTTGCCCGGGACGACATCGCGTGTGTGGCGCGCTGCCCGTCGCAAACGTCGTCGTCCTGGCGAAGGCCAGGACCCATAGCCACCGAATTTGATTGTGAAGAAGATCGTAGCCCCAGCGTCGCGCAACGATTGCCATTTGGGGTAATGGGTCCTGGCTTTCGCCAGGACGACGCTGAGGATGGTTCTCGATTCAACCTGTCAAACAGCATGCTCGGTGTCATCACCCGCGCATGCGGGTGATCCAGTATTCCAGAGACGCCAATGCTTGAGCCGAGGGGCCGCGGCGTACTGGATCGCCCGGTCGAGCCGGGCGATGACAGCTGAGGATGAGGACGCAGCTTCGCATTCTCGCGACATGATTTGCCCGGCTCGAAGCCCAGCGCCTCCGCGACCTTCAGCTACAACTCCTGCACGCAGTCGAGCACGGCGTTGAACACCGCTCCGGGAATACGCACCCGCTCATCGCGATCAAGCGCCTTGAGCTCATCGACGTGAGCATCGGGCTCACGACTGACGATTGCCAGCCGGTCGAAGAAGGCGAGATCGAGTTCGCTGTCCTGCATGCGCATGGCGCCCCAAACGTCCCACGGCAACATCTCGCGATTGTTCAGCGCGCAGATGTCACGGACAAGATTGCCCGCAATGAACCAAAGTCCGTGCATGTCGAGGATGCCGAAGGCGCAGGGACCACGGCTGCCACCGCGGCAGAGCGACCAGGCATCGCCGGCGACCAGGAACTGGTCTCGCGGCACATCGGCCGCATCGAACCCGATCCCGAACAGCTCACGCTGGCGATCGTCGATCTGGGAATCGAACAATACCCAGCATTTCCTGTCTTCGTTCCAGTACTCGGTCACCCAATGGTCGAGGTATTTTCCTGCTTCGAAATAGGCTCCGAACCCGCAACGGGCACGCGCCGGAATGCCCTGCGTGCGCAACATCGCCACATGAAGCAGCGTGAAGTGCCTGCAGACACCGACCTGCCGTTCGTTGACGGCACGCGCCACCGCAAGCGGCCGCGCATCGCGCGTCACGATTTCATCCAGCATCGTCTCGACGGCGCGGACCTGCGCTTGCGCTTGCCGGTCGCCGCCGAGCGCAACTCCATAGGCCGGGGCGATGTGCTGATGGATCAGCAGACCCTGCACGGTCGCCGCAAGCGCGCTGGCGCCCCGCGGCAAGCCCTCGAACAGAGCGGCGTGACGCCCCGGATCGCTCATGGCAACCGGTGTTTCGTATCTGTCGACGTTCATCTGAAAGGTCTCCCGCACGTCTCGCCTCCCGCGCAACCACCACACCGGCCGCTACTCCTCCACCGGCACCCAGATCTCGAGCCCGCCGTTGCCGCTGTTCTTGTCGAACTTCTCGTCGTAGCGCTCGAAGTTCGGCGCGTCCGCGACCTTCATTCCGGATTGCGGCAGCCAGCGATTCCAGATCGTGTTGACGGTGCGGCGAATGGTCGAGATGTGGTCGGCATGGGTGAACACCACGTATTTCTGCGCCGGGATCCGGACGCGCGCGAACTCGCGCGGCAGGTCGGAGAAATCGGCGACCTCGACACCTGCGATGTAGTCGAAATTGCCGGCATCGTCGCCGTTGCAGCAGACACCATAGGCAACGTCACCGACCTGGCGGGGAATGTGCGCGCCTTGCTGGTGGAAGCCATGCCACTGGTTCGGGATGCCGGCCGTGCTGTCATTGGCGTGGTTGTAGCGCTCGCCGACGCCGGCGACGAGAAAGGCCTTGCCGGTCGCGATGCGCGGCGGATCGAGATGATCGAGAGCGGTCGAGATCATGGTGATCGGCTCCTGGAGCTTGAGCTTGGTCAGGCACGTCGTCGCGCGTACCGTCTCCGGCGTAACGCCGAAATGGTCGCGAAACGCGCGGGTGAATGCCTCGTGGGAGCCGTAATCCGCATCCAGCGCGAGCGTGAGAATGTCGGGTGCACCGGCCGCGAGCTCGCGCGCGGCCTCGCTCAATCGCCGCGCCCGCACATAGCGCATCACCGAAAACCCGGTCGCCTCCGCGAACGCCCGCACCAGATGGAAGCGCGAGACCCCGGCGACGACCGCGATATCATCGAGCGTCAGCGACGTGCGCAGGTGGCTTTCGATGTACCAGAGCGCCTTCTGGGCTGGATTCATGGACGACGGCCTTCCTGCAAAGCCCAGACATCATGCATGGCTGCAACGCGCCGCGTTTGACAATCCTTGCTTCGCAGCGGCGAAACTGTGATTCCGCTCTGCGAAATTTTACCGCAAAGCCGTCGCTGGCAACACCGCTGCAATCGTGCATACTCGCAATTGCATCGATCCGACGGCTCACCAAGCTGCCCGAAAATCAAGACTGCACGAGCCGCGGCCAGCATGTCAGGGAGGACAATGATGCACCACCACCGCCTGAGCTATGTCAACTGCGTCAAGTCTGCGGCGCTTGCGGGGCTTTTGACGATCGCCGTCGCCAGCGCAGCCAACGCCCAGAAGAAATACGATCCGGGTGCGACCGACACCGAGATCAAGGTCGGCAACATCATGCCCTATTCGGGCCCAGCATCCGCCTACGCCACGATCGGCAAGACGGAGGCGGCCTATTTCAACAAGCTCAACAGCGAGGGCGGCATCAATGGCCGCAAGATCAATTTCGTCTCCTACGACGACGGCTACAGCCCGCCGAAGATGGTCGAGCAGGCCCGCAAGCTGGTCGAGAGCGACGAGGTGCTCTTGATCTTCAATCCGCTGGGCACGCCGGGCAACACCGCGATCCAGAAATACATGAACGCCAAGAAGGTGCCGCAGCTGTTCGTCTCCACCGGCGCCGCCAAGTGGAACGATCCGAAGAATTTCCCGTGGACCATGGGCTGGCAGCCGAGCTACCAGGTCGAGGCGCGCATCTATGCCAAATACATCCTGCAGAAATATCCCGGCAAGACCATCGGCGTGCTCTACCAGAACGACGATTTCGGCAAGGATTATCTGATCGGCCTGCATGAGGGGCTCGGCGATGCGGCCAAGAAACTGATCGTCGTCGAATCCTCCTACGAGACCACGTCGCCGACGGTGGATTCGCAGATCGTGCAGATCAAGGGCGCCAACCCCGACATCTTCGTCAACATCGCGACGCCGAAATTCGCGGCGCAGGCGATCAAGAAGGCCGCCGAGCTCGATTGGCATCCGGTCCAGTTCCTGACCAACGTCTCCGTCTCGATCGGCGGCGTGATGAAGCCGGCCGGTTATGAGGCGAGCCAGGACATCCTGTCGACCCAGTATCTGAAGGATCCCGCGGATCACGAGTGGAAGAACGATCCGGCCATGAACGAGTGGCGCGCTTTCATGACCAAGTGGTATCCCGAGGGCGACCAGAACGACGCCTCGACCGTGTTCGGCTACGGCGTCGCCAAGGGGCTCGAGCAGGTGTTGCGGCAATGCGGCGACAACCTCACCCGCGAGAACCTGATGAAGCAGGCGGCGAGCCTCAACTTCGAGATCGGCATCTATCTGCCCGGCACCAAGATCAAGACCGGACCGGACGACTATGCACCGATCGAGCAGTTGCAGATGATGCGCTTCAAGGGCGAGAGCTGGGAGCGGTTCGGCCCCGTCATGAGCGGCGAGAAGAGTTCGTAGCAGCCTTCTCCACAGTTTCGGAGTTCGTGATGCCCGGCGCCACGCCGGGCATCCACGTCTTCGACACGATTCACGAGCAAGACTTGTCACGAGCAACACTTGCCACAAACAAGACTTGCCACCAGCAAGAGCTGCGATGGCTGGAACCCAGACGAGCCGAAGCAACACCGTCCAGGCTGCCGCATCCGGCCCTCACGAGCTCCAGGGACATCCAGCGACATCCTGCGATCGGAAGGACAACAACAATGAAGATCACCGACGTCCGCGCCCACCATATCCGCATTCCCTATGACGCTGGCCCTGCAAGCTTCCGCCAGGGCGCGTCCGCGATCTCGGCGCTCGACATGGTGCTGGTCGAGGTTTCGACCGATGCCGGCCTGACCGGCTGGGGCGATGCTTTCGCCTATGTCTGCCCAAAGACGAGTTGCATGGCGGTGGCCGAGATGATCGCGCCGCAGGCCCGCGGCCTCGAGGTGCCCGACGCGGCCAGCATTCCGGCCGCGATGGAGCAGATCCAGCGCAATTTGCATCTGTTCGGCCGCTACGGCATCACGATGTTTGCGATCTCGGCGCTCGACATCGCGCTGTGGGATCTCGCCGGCAAGGTGAAAGGCGTGCCGCTGCATCAATTGATCGGCGGCGCCAAGCGCAGCACGATTCCGGCCTATGCGAGCCTGATGCGGATCGGCAATCCGACGCACATCGCCGCCGAATGCAAGAAGGCGATCAAGCTCGGTTACGCCGCGATCAAGCTGCACGAGACCACCGTGCCGGCAGTTGCTGCGGCGCGCGAAGCGATCGGCCCCGGCGTACCGCTGATGGTCGACATGAATTGCCCGCTGGATGGACCGGCGGCGGTCCAGTTCGCCCGCGACTGCAAGCAGGCGGCGCCGATGTTCCTGGAGGAGCCGGTCTGGCCGCCGGAGGATTTTGCGACGCTGGCGGAGGTGCGGAGAGAAGGCCGGCTCGATATCGCCGCCGGCGAGAATGCCTGCACCGTGCATCAGTTCCGCCAGATGATGACCGCGGGCGCGGTCAGCCACGCGCAGCCGTCGGTGATCAAGGTCGGCGGCGTCACCGAATTTTTGCGCGTGGCCGTGCTCGCCGACGAGTTCGGCGTCCAGGTGATTCCGCATTCGCCCTATTTCGGACCGGGCTTCCTCGCCACGCTGCATCTGATGACGATCCGCGACGAAGGCCTGATCGAAGTGTTCTTCATGAAGCGCCCCGCCTGCTTGTGGGGCGACCGCATCGACGTCGACGCCAGCGGCCATGTCGCCGTGCCGCAGGGCCCCGGGCTCGGCTACGAGCCGGATCGCGATGTGATGGAGACGTATCGGGTGGCGTGAGGGCGCGGCGCGCTTCCCGTCATTGCGAGCGAAGCGAAGCAATCCATCGATCCACACACGAGGAGATGGATTGCTTCGTCGCTTCGCTCCTCGCAATGACGATTTGCTACTTCGTCCCGTCCTTCGCCACAGGCGGCGCATCCTTCGCCGGCGGCGCGTCGGCTTTCTTCTTCAGGTCTTCGGTCAGCTTGACCTGCGCCGCCTGCAAATCAGTGACGAGCTTCTGCAAGCCCGCAATTGTGCTCTTCAGGCTTTCGACCTGCCGGTTGGCGGCGTCGAGCTTCTGCTGGTGATCCGATGTGAGCTTGCCGATCGTCTTCTGCAGGAAATCGACATTGCTCTGCAGGCAGCTGGTCCGCCGCTCCATCGTTTTCTCGACGGTGCATATCTCAATGCCGGGAACGTCCTGCGCATGCGCGGTTCCGACGAAGCCGAGTGCAAGCGGCACGAGCAAGGCAAGAACGAAGCGCGCGATCATCGGCATCCCCAATCACATGCGTCATTCACAGTTTTGTGCTCGCGACGCAGAAAGCCAGGCAGACATACCACACTGAAACCGCATTCGAGCGGTGTGCTTGACCCATTACCGGGACTACTCGTGGGGACGGGGGCCTTCGGAACTAGTTTGGTTCGACCCCTTTTGGCTCGACCTTGGGCAGTGGAGACAGATCGTATGGCTACGCGCGAAAAACGGCTGGCGCAATTCGACGGCAATGGCGAACCTTCGCCGGAACAACGCGTGGAAGTGCTTTGTGAGGATCACAGCGGCACGTATCAGCTGCCGTTCGCCTGCCGATTCATCGACGGCCAGTGGCGCAATGACACGACCGGCGGCGCGCTGGAGGTCAACGTCATCGCCTGGCGGATGCCACGCGTGAAGCAGGCGGGCATGGCCTGAGCGGCGCATTGACGCGCGCTGTTTCAAAACGCGACGCGCACGCGAGGCGTTTTAAGATTTGGAACGCGGATGGAACGAACCGCGTCCGAATCACTGATCGAGCAACGTACTCCGTTGTTCACGGCTAGATGTGGTCATCAGCCCGAGGCGGCGCACCACATACAGAAGCATGACGATCGGCCGCAGCCAGCGGCCGACGACAAAGGTTAATTCCTCCGCGGACGACATTTGCGGTCCCTCCTCGCGATCATTTCCACGGCGTCACCGGCGGCACCGTCTCGGTTGCCGGCGGCACATCCACGGTCTTGAAATCGGCGGGGCTGACGATCTCGAGGTATTCCATGTCCTTCGAGTAATCGAACAGATAGTGGGTGATGCCGGGCCGCTGATGGATCACGTCGCCGGCCTCGACCAGCGTCTCCTTGTCCTCGTACATGAAGCGCGCCCAGCCCTTGGTCATGATGACGATCTGAAAATCGCACAGATGCTTGTGCCAGCCGGTGCCCTCTTCCGGCGGCAGGTCGGGATTGGCCTTGACCAGATGGCAGATCACCTGCCCGCCGGTGGCATCGGCGATGCCGAGATCGCGATACAGGAAGAAGTCGCGCAGACCTCCGCCCTTGAACTCGGTGTCACCGGGTTTGACGTGGGAGAATTTGCTGACGGCGGCGTGCTGGTTCATTTCAAGCCTCCACGGTTCTCGTGTTCGCGAGATCGCGGCGCCGGCTCAGCGTCCAAATTTTCGGCAGCGTCGCATCGTCGCGGTCACAGCTCGCTTGTTGCTATGCGAAATCCTTGCCAGCCCGGTTGTGCTGCGGCGATCGGTCTCGCCACGCACCGCCGTCGCAGCGGAAGCACTTGGAGCAAAGCCTGAATTTGCGTTCGGTGCGGGCTGCGCCCGATCGCCGCGCGGCGCCGATGCCCGATGCCGACGGCACGTCCATTGAGCAAGGCCTGCCCGGAGCTTGAGCCGCCGGCGCCGGCAGGCCCGGCGCGCGCTGCCTAATATTCGACCTCGAGCTCCTCGACGTCGGCCGGCTCGGCCTTCGCCGCCTCGATCCATTCCTGCATCTCGGGCATCGCCAAGATGGTGCCGGCATACGCCGCGAGAACGGGGCCGAGCTTGACGTCATAGGTCATGAAGCGGGTCACGACGGGGGCATACATCGCGTCCGCCATGGTGCGGCGTTCGCCGAACAGGAACGGTCCGCCTGATAGGCCGAGGCAGTCGCGCCAGATGGTGCAGACACGGTCGATGTCGGCCTGCGCCCGCGACCAGATCTTGAAGCCGGGAAAATGCCCCTTGAGATTGACCGGCAGCGACGACCGCAGCGTGGTGAAGCCGGAATGGATTTCGCCCGAGATCGAGCGGCAATGCGCGCGCTGGATCCGGTCGTCCGGCAATAGCCCGGCCTGCGGCATGATCTCGTTGAGATACTCGCCGATCGCCAGCGTATCCCAGACGGTTGCGCCCTCGTGGCGCAGGCAGGGCACCAGGATCGATGACGACAGCAGCAGCAGTTCGGCCCGCGCCGAGGCGTCATCGGGCGCAGTGACCACCTCCTCGAATTCCAGCCCGGCGAATTTCACCAGCAGCCAACCGCGCAGCGACCAGGACGAATAGTTCTTGCTGCTGATGGTGAGTGTCGCTTTCGCCATATCGGATCCTCACGCCTGAACGAGTCCTTAGCCCCCCGGTGACCGCGCGCCGGTCCAACCGCCGCGCCCCGAAGCCGTTCATTTTTGCAGCAAGCCACGTGCCAATTTGCCGGGCAGCCCGCCCCCTCTCTGGCGTCGATATTGCATATCCAGCCGGGCCAGGGGCGGATGCGTATGATGTCAATGATGTACCAAGCCTATCAGAACCACATGGACCTCACGGCGCCATGGCGGACCGGGGCTGCAGCGGCGCTGAAATACCTCAATCTGGTGCCGCAGGGCGCCGCCGACCGGGTGTACGGCCGACTCGCGGCGGCGCTGGAGCTGATCTCGCGCTCCACCCTGACCTACGCCCGTCCCGACTACGCCATCGGCAGCGTGTCCGCCGGCAACCGGGAATACCAGGTGACCGAGGAGGTCGCCTACGCGACGCCGTTCGGCTCGCTGCTGCATTTCCGGAAGGTGGACGGCCCGGAGCAGCCGCGGCTCTTGCTGGTGGCGCCGATGTCCGGCCATTTTGCCACGCTGCTGCGCGGCACCGTGAAGACGCTGCTGCAGGACCACGACGTCTACATCACCGATTGGCACAATCCGCGCGACATCCCGCGCCAGGAGGGCCGCTTCGGGCTCGAGGACTACACCGACCATCTGATCGACTTCCTCGGCCAGCTCGGCCCGCGCGCGCATATGGTGGCGATCTGCCAGCCTTCGGTGTCGGCGCTGGCGGCTGCCGCGGTGATGTCCGAAGACAATCATCCGGCGCGGCCGGCATCGCTGACCCTGATGGCCGGACCGATCGACACAAGGATCCTGCCGACCAAGGTGAACGAATTCGCCAAGAGCAAGCCGATCAAATGGTTCGAGGACAATCTGATCAACTACGTGCCGATGCAGTGCAAGGGCGCGCTGCGTCAGGTCTATCCCGGCTTCGTGCAGCTGACGGCGTTCGTCTCGATGAACCTCGAGCGCCACATCAAGCAGCACATCGATCTCGCCGACCATCTCGCCAAAGGCGAGACCGCCAAGGCCGAGGTGATCAAGACCTTCTACGACGAGTATTTCGCGGTGATGGATCTGCCGGCGGAATTCTATATCGAGACGGTGCGCGATGTGTTCCAGGAACATCTGCTGCCGCAGGGCATGCTGATGCATCGCGGCCGCCCGGTGAACCCGGCGGCGATCCGGCGCATGGGCCTGATGACGGTGGAAGGCGAGAAGGACGACATCTGCTCGATCGGGCAGACGCTTGCCGCCCAGGACCTCTGCACCGGCGTGCGCACCTATCGCAAGGTGCACCACATGCAGGCCGGCGTCGGCCACTACGGCGTGTTCTCCGGCAAGCGCTGGAACAACGAGATCTACCCGCTGCTGCGCGATTTCGTGCATGTGAATTCGTGACGGCGCGACGACACCCTCCCCGTTATTGCGAGGAGCAACGCGACGAAGCAATCCATGCCTCCGCACAAGCGGCACGATGGATTGCTTCGCTTCGCTCGCAATGACGAGCGGCGGCTAGTCACGCATCCCCTCCAGCAGTAATCTCCCCCGCCACGACGACCTGTTTCCCAAGAATCGTCCAGGGAGAAACTCCATGCGCGCCACCTTCCGCACCCTCACGCTCGCCGTCATCGGCGCCCTCGCCCTCACGTCAGCTGCATCCGCCGCCGAAGTCCACGTCATGATCTCGGGCGGGCTGACCGCGGCCTACAAGGCGCTGGTGCCGGAGTTCGAGCGCAAGACCGGGCACAAGGTGGTGACCGCCTTCGGGCCGTCGATGGGCACCACGACCAACGCCATTCCGGTGCGGCTGGAGCGCGGCGAGCCGGCCGACGTGCTGATCATGGTCGGCTATGCGCTGGGGGACCTGGTCAAGCAGGGCAAGGTGGTGGCCGACAGCCGCGTCGACCTCGTGAAGTCGCCGATCGGCATTGCGGTCAAGGCAGGCGCACCGAGGCCGGACATCAGCTCGGCCGATTCAGTCAAGCAGGCGCTGCTGGCGGCGAAATCGGTCGCCTATTCCGACAGCGCCAGCGGCGTCTATGTCTCGACCGAGATGTTCCAGAAACTCGGCATCGCCGATCAGATGAAGGACAAGGCGCGGATGATCCCGGCAACCCCGGTCGGCGAGATCGTCGCCAAGGGCGAGGCCGAGATCGGCTTGCAGCAGATCTCCGAGCTGAAGCCGGTCGCCGGCATCGACATCATAGGTCCCTTGCCGGAGCCGTTGCAGAAGATCACGGTGTTCTCCGCCGGCATCGCGACCGCTTCGAAGGAGCCCGACGAAGGCAAGGCGCTGATCAGCTTCCTCGCCTCACCGGATGCGCGCGACGCGCTGGTCAAGAGCGGGCTGGACCCGATTGCCGCTGGCGCGACGCATTAGCGAGGCGTTGAACCGCAGGTGCTGGCCTATCCCCGTCATCCCGCGCCCTCCCCGTCATCCTGAGGTGCGAGCCTTGCGGCGCACTTGCGCCGCTGGGCGAGCCTCGAAGGATGCACGGCCACCAGCGGGGCCGATTCATCCTTCGAGGCTCGCTCCGCGAGCGCCTCAGGATGACGGGGTTGGTGGCGAAGTTGAATCCCTACCGCAAATGATGCGCACCGTAGGCGAGCAGCGCCACCAGGACAAGCGCCAGCAGCAGCGTGGTCGACTTCCAGAACAGCACCGGGTTGCGCTCGATCAGCGGCGTCGATGACGTCGTCAGATATCTTGCGTTGGGATTGCGCAAGTCGAACAAGAACTCCGAGAAGGTGTCGTAGCGTTTGAGCGGATTGGCATGTACCGCGCGCTCCAGCGTGCCGTCGACCCAGCTTGGAATCTCGCGGCCGCCATGCGCAGCCGGACGGTAGACCAGCCGGTTGAAGTCAGACCGCGTGCGGGCGCGCGCGATCTGCGCGCCGTAGGGCAAGCGGCCGGTCAGCATCTGATAGGTCACGACGCCGAGCGAGAACAGGTCGGAACGCGCGGTGCCGCCCTCGCCCAGGAAATACTCCGGCGCGGTGTATTGCTGGGTGCCCAGAATGTCCTCGACATCAGCCGGCGCCGCATCGGCAACGCCCGAGATCCGCGTCGAGCCGAAATCGATGATCTTCACCGTTCCGGTCCTGTCGATCATGATGTTGTCGGGCCTGACGTCCTGATGCAGCATCTCCTTGCGGTGGAATGCCCGCAGCCCTTTTGCGATTTGCTCGGTGATGTCGCGCACCTTCTCCAGTGCGGGAACCGGATTGTCGATCATCCACTGCGTCAGGGTCTGGCCGTCGATGTACTCCATCGCAACATAGAGGAAGTTGCGCTTGCGCTGCGGCAGAAACGGCTTCAGCACGTGCGGGCTATCGATCCGCCGGGCGACCCACTCCTCCAGCATGAAGCGTTTCAGATAGGCGCCATCGTCGCGCAGGTCGATCGAGGGGATCTTGATCGTGACCGTCGTACCGCTCTCCTCGTCGACCGCGAGATAGATGTGGCTGCGGTGCGAGGCATGCAGCTCGCGGACGATGCGGTAGCCGTCGAACAGCATCCTTGCATCGAGCAGCGGCGGCAGCGGCAGCTCGGTGGGCTGGCCGAACACCTCGCTGGCGTCGCCGTCGGGCAATTCGTCGATCCGGATGATCTGCGCGGTGAGATTGTCCGGGCTGCCGTTCTCATAGGCCTGCGCGACGATCGATTTCGCGGCAGCATCGAGATCGGCAGCGCCATCCCTGATCGTCTTCGCCAGCTGCCGCGCGGGGACGTGCTCGTAGATGCCGTCGGTAACCAGCAGGAAGGTATCGCCCCGCTCCAGCCGCAGATTCTGGTAGTCGATCTCGAGCTGCGGGTTCACGCCGAGCGCGCGGCCGAGATAGCTCTGCTGCGACGACAGCACGACGCGGTGGTCGTTGGTCAGTTGCTCGAGGCTGTTGCCCGCGACGCGGTAGATCCTGCTGTCACCGACATGGAACAGATGCGCCGTGGTCGATCGGATGACCAGGGCGCTGAGTGTGCAGACGTAACCCTTGTCCTTGTCGTAGGGGTTCTGGCTGCGCCTGGTCTGGGCGTGGAGCCAGGAATTGGTCGCCTCCAGCACCCGCTGCGCCGAGGTCTTCACCGACCAGGATTCCGAGGTGCAATAATAATCAGTCAGGAAGCTCTTGACCGCGGACTCCGCGGCGATGCGGCTGACGCTGCTCGAGGAGATGCCGTCGGCAAGCACCACGGCGATGCCCTTCAAGCCGAGCAGCGGCTCGTCGGGGATCAGCACGCCGTGGAAATCCTGATTGGTGTCCTTGCGGCCCTGATCAGAGAATTGCCCGACCGATATTGTCAGCGCACGCGGCATCGACCGTCCCAGTGCGAATGGGGCCCTCTGTGACAGGAGAGCCCCATAAGCCGGCCAGGATCAAGCCGCGAGGCGCTGGCGCTTTGGCGCCGTCTTCACATGCGTCGTGTAGAGCGTGAGCCCGGTGAAGGCGAGACCACCGGCGAGGTTGCCCAGCACGGTCGGGATTTCGTTCCAGATCAGGTAGTCCATGATCGAGAACTTGGCATGGAGCATCAGTCCCGACGGGAACAGGAACATGTTCACGACCGAATGCTCGAACACCATGTAGAAGAACACCAGGATCGGCATCCACATCGCGATGACCTTGCCGGGCACGGTCGTGGAGATCATGGCGCCGACGACGCCGGTGGAAACCATCCAGTTGCAGAGCATGCCGCGGATGAAGAGAGTGGCCATGCCCGCCGCGCCATGCGCTGCATAACCCAGCGTTCGTGCCTCGCCGACGTTTCCGATGGTCATGCCGACCTTGTCGGGCTCCTGCGTGAAGCCGAACGTCGTCACGAACGCCATCATGAACGCCACCGTGAGCGCGCCGGCAAAATTGCCGACGAAGACGAGGCCCCAGTTGCGCAGCACGCCGCCGAGCGTGACGCCGGGGCGCTTGTCGAGCAGCGCGAGCGGCGAGAGAACGAACACGCCCGTCAGCAGGTCGAAGCCCAGCAGATAGAGCATCACGAAGCCGACCGGAAACAGCAATGCGCCGACGAGCGGCTGACCCGTGTTGACGTTGATCGTCACGGCAAACCAGGCTGCGAGCGCGAGGATGGCGCCGGCCATGTAGGCGCGGATCACGGTGTCGCGTGTCGACATGAAGATCTTGGATTCGCCGGCGTCCACCATCTTGGTGACGAATTCGGACGGTGCGAGATAAGCCATTTCGTAAAGTCCCCTTGCGCAATTCGGCCGCGCCGGCTGCCTGCCGGAAGCGACGCGGGTTGATTGAATTGCTCGTCCGTCCGGGGAGTGAGTTTGGGGGGTGCAACGATTGCTCGCGGCGCCCCGGCGGGGCGCCTTGATCCCCTCACCTCGGCCTGCATTGGCTTCGGCAATCCGGAGGACGGCAGTCGTCATTGACTGGTGCTACTAAAAGCAATGGATGTGCCAACCGGGGGCCATGGCCGCGACCAAAAAATTACTGTTGGTACAATGAGTTAGATGATCCGCGGAACGGCAGACCGGCGCGATGGCGCCGAATTGTGCAGCGTGCACAGATGTCACCCAGAGGATGTGCGCCTCTCCATCCCCGTCATCCTGAGGTGCGAGCGGAGCGAGCCTCGAAGGATCGACGGCCACCAGCCGGGCCGTGCATCCTTCGAGACGCGCTACGCGCTCCTCAGGGTGACGGGGAGAAGTCAGGGTGACGGGGATAGAGTCGGTACGCGCCGCTACTTCACCTCGGTGCGGACCGGGGAGCCCTTCAGCCCGTTATTGTCATAGGCCTTGCGCAGCGTGCCGTTGGCGATCGCATCGGTCATGAACCTGGTGGCGAACGCCGCGGCCAGCGGATGGTTGAGCGGCACCGCAACCGCGGTGACGGTCTGCTTGAAGGTCTCGTCCAGCACGCGGGTGCCCGGAATCTTTTTGGTCATCGCATTGAGCTGATCGCGCGACAACGCGAACGCGTCGATCTCGCCGCTCTTCAGCAGATTGAAGATCTCGTCATAGGTCTGATAGCCCGTGACCTTGGCGTGCTTGAGATGCGCGATCGCGCCGCGCATCGTGGTGGTGGCGTTGACGGCAGCGACCTTGACGCCGTCCTGGTCCAGCGCCGCAAAATTTGCGATCGCCGAACCCGGCTTGACGATATAGGTGGCGTCGGCAACCTCGTAGATCGGCCCGAACGTCATCCTGGTCTCACGCTCGGGATCCTTGGGCAGGAACGTGATGTCCCAGCTGTTGCTCGACGCCGCATCAGTGATCTGGCCGGAATTCTGATGCACGACATACTCGACGGGAACGCCGAGCTGCACCGCCATCTCCTTGCCGAGATCGACGGGAACGCCGGCATAGCCGTTCTCGGTCCGGGTCGACCAGAACGCGCCGCCCGCCGGGCTGATCGCAATCGCGACCCGGAGCTTTCCGGTCGGCGCGATCTGGTCCTTCAAGGCGTCGGCATTGGCGGATGTGGCCATGACAATCACTCCCAGAACGAGGCCAGCCAAACGCAGCAGTCGCGACAGCATCGGACGCCCTCCACGCCGGGTCTAGCGCCCGGCGGCGCGCAACAAACCGCACGAGGCCGCCTTGCGCAAGCGGCGGTCGCGCAAGGGAGCTATCCGTATCGGCCTATTTGACCCGGATGGTGATTTTTTCGGAGACGACCGGCGGGTTGAATGGATAGTGCTTGGCGTCGCCCAGCACTAGCTGCAAGGTATGCTTGCCGGGCGCCAGATCGAGCTGGGTCTCGGTCTGGCCCGCACCGAAGTGCTGGTGAGACTTGTCCGACGGGATCGGCTCGTTCGGATTCAACGGCTCATCCACATCGATCAGAAGATGGTGATGGCCACTGTTCGGATATTCGTCGCCGGCATGGGTGACGCCCATGTTGCGCAGCCCGAAGCGGCACCAGAACGGGCTTTTGAGCCTGGTTCCGTCGTGCGGCCAGATGAAATACAGCTTGGTGTCTTTCCCCGCCGGTTTGTTTTGCGCGGTGGCCGGACTGGCGAGCAATGTCAGTGCCGCAGCGAGCACGATCAAGCCTGCACTTTTCATAACCCCTCCAAATCCGGCGATTGCGGACGATCTCTCAGGGAGACAGTGCGACCCGGAAACCGTGGGTCGGGTAGCGAACATTGGTGTCGTAATTGTCGCGATTGGCTGGACGAACATAGCGTGCGTCATTCTTCCAGGAGCCGGAACGAATGACATGGGACCCGCAGTCGCCGCCGGACCACACCGCACCGTCGGCCGGAGCGCCCTGGTAGTTCCTGTGCCAGCAATCCTCGACCCACTGATCGACACTGCCGCCCATGTCGTAAAGACCGAACGGATTCGGCTTGAGGCTGCCGACCCTGACCGGCTGTTCGGCGGCAGCGTCGCCGCCGCAATCCTTGCAACCGGCGTTGCCCGATTGCATCTGGTCGCCCCACCAGTATCTCGATTGCGTCCCGCCCCGCGCCGCATATTCCCATTCGGCCTCGCTCGGAAGCCGGTAAGCCTTCTTCGTCCCCTCGGCGAGCCACGCCACATACTGTTTCGCGTCGCTCCAGCTCACGTTGGTGACGGGAACGTCGTCTTTGCCACTGGCTGTGAAGCCACACGCCTTGGCCGCCGCGCAGGCATTCCATTCCCGCACGGTGACCGGATATTTGCCCATCGCGAACGGCTTGACCGTCACCTTTCGGATCGGACGCTCTGAAGGGTCGTCATTGCTTCCCATCGAGAAGCTGCCGCCTTGCAGCGAGACCATTTCGGGCTCCGGCACGGTCACCGCAGGACTCGGCGAGGGTGCGGCTTGCGGTGTCGCTTGCTGTGCCGGCGCGGCACCTGGGATCGGACTTGAAGCCTGGCCTGGAGGCTGAGCGGGAGCCGCGGTTGCTGCCGGCGGCTGAACGGCAGGCGATGCCGTCGGCGCGGAAGGCGCCCGCGCCACGTCGGTCAACTTGCCGCGCGGCTGCGCGAGCATGTACCAGAGCGCACCCCCGGCGATGATTGCGATCGCCAGTCCGAGCAGCGTGAGCAGGATGGACTCACGGCGCCGGCGCGTTCTTTGGTATGCGGCGGCGTCCGGCAGCACGCGATAGACCCGGACCGGATCAGTGATGTTCTTGACCTTCTTGTCGCCGAGCGATTCGTATCCGCAGACCATCTTGTGCTTGATCTGCTCGTAGATGCCGCCGGAGATGAAGACTTCACCGGGCGCTGCAATCCCTTCAAGGCGCGAGGCCACATTGACGCCGTCGCCAAAAATATCGTCAGCCTCGATGATGACGTCGCCGAGATTGACGCCGATCCGGTACTCGATCCAGCGATCTCGCGCGATCGCCGCGTTGCGGCCGATCATGTTTTGCTGAATCACGATGCTGCAACGGACGGCCTCGACCGGACTGTCGAACATCGCGATGAAGCCGTCGCCGGTGGTCTTGACCAGCTTGCCGTGGTGCTCGGCAATGGTGGGCTCGACCAGATCGCGCTCGATCCGCTTGACGCGGTTGTGGGTGCCCTCTTCGTCGAGCTGCATCAGGCGGCTGTAGCCGGCGATATCGCCCGCGACGATCGCGGCAAGGCGGCGCGGCATCGCGTCGCCGGGCGGTGGCTTGCCCGGCTTGCCGGATTTGAAGTCGCGAATTTCGCCCATGGCCTCGGCTGCTCCACGAACCACAAATGGCAGTGATCGGCGCAACCGGCGCCTTGGGCCCGAAGGCCCGTGTGGAGCGTACCACACCGCCGGGTCTGGACAAAGTTTATGGATACAATTGTGCGATGCGCGAAAAAGCGCCATCCGCTGGGGGCGGATGGGCGCGGTGGCCTATTTCAAGCCGAAATGGCGCGGCAAACCGTCAGGACATCACCCCGCCTGCGTGGCGGGCGTCCGGATCTCGCGCGGCAGAATGATCGCAGCCGCAATCGCCAGCAGGCACAGTGCCGCGAAAGCGCGCAGCATCATCGAGAAGCCGCCCTGGTCGTACAGCCAGGCCACCAGGCCGACGGAGGCGCCCGCGGCGGTGAAGCCGACGAAGTAGCGCACCGCATAGGCGCGCGAGCGCCATTCCTCGGTCGTGTACTTGCCGACCATGGCATCGTTCACCGTGACCTGGCCGAACGCCCCCATCACGATCCCGATCGAGACCACGATCAGCGGCAGGTTGGACAGGCTCGCCGCCAGATAGAGGAACGGCGCCAGCATGAACGACAGCGGCAGCGCCACCGTCTTCAGCGAATGCCTGTCGAGCAGCTTGCCGATCGTGTACTGCGTCATCGCGCCGAACACATAGACCCCGGCCGCGATCACGCCGAGCAGCGCCGGGCTCCTGGTCAGATCGGCGAGCCGCTCGGCGAACAGCTTCGGCAGCGCCACCGTGACCGCGTTGAAGGTGGTCGAGATCGCGATCACCACGATCAGCAGCGACAGCACCACGCGCCACATGTCCTCCTTGGCGACCCGCACCTGGGCTGCGGCCTGCCGGGAGCCCTTGCGGTCCTCATGCACCACCGTCATCGCGAAGGCGATGCCGACCAGTACGGTGACCGTGCCGGGCACGATGAAGGCCCAGCGCCAGCCGAGATACTGGCCGATCACGCCGGTGACCAGCGCCGAGGAGGCGACGCCGAGATTGCCCCAGACGCCGTTGATCCCCATCTGGGCGCCGAGCTTCTCGGCATAGGACACGATCATCGCGGTACCGACCGGATGGTAGATCGAGGCGAAGATGCCGATCGCAAGCAGCGCGGCGCCGAGCTGCAGCGGCGTCTGCACGAAGCCGACCGAGATCATCGACAGGCCGATGCCGACGAAGAAGATCACCATCATGTGGCGCCGGCTCCAGCGATCGCCGAGCCAGCCCGTGATCAGCGAACCGGCACCGAAGGCGATGAAGCCCGGCGTCGCATAGGGCAGCAGTTCCGAATAGGCCATGCCGAGCGCCGGGCCCATGATGATGACGGCGGCCGCGAAAATCAGCATCGCGTAGTGATCGATGAAATGGCCGGCGTTGACGAAGCTGATCACCCGGCTTGGACTGTTGGTGGGGCTGCTCATGGGCAGATCTTTCACTGGCACGTCTCTCACGCGATTCTTCAATTGCTCGAAAATAGGTTATAGGTCCTTGTTCTGACGGGATGTCGCCAATGACTATCGCTGAGCCGCCAATAAGAGCCCTCCACAAGGACCGGCGCGTCACCGGCGACGGGGTGCACATGGTCGCGCGCAGCTACCAAAAGGGCGTCCGCCTCGACCCGCACATGCACCGCGAGGCGCAACTGGTCTATGCCGCCAGCGGCACCATGCAGGTGACCACGCCGAAGGGCCGCTGGCTGGTGCCGCCGGACCGCGCGGTGTGGGTCCCTGCTCTGCTCCCGCACGCGATCGACGTGCTCGCCGATATCGAGATGCGCACGCTGTATTTCGACCGGGCCTGGCTCGCCCGCAAAGCGCGCAGCGACAGCCTCGGCCATGAATTCGTGGTGCGGGTGTCGCCGCTGGTGCACCAGGCGATCCTTGCGCTGTTCGACGCCGCATGCGGACGCGAGCGCACCGACCTCCTGATCAGGCTCGTGATGCTGGAACTGCACCAGGCCGAGGATTCCGCAACCTTCATCCCGCTGCCGCAGGAGCCGCGCTGCCGCCGCGCCGCCGACATCGTGCTGGCCGATCCGACCAAGGACCATGAGATCGATGCGCTGGCGCGCACGGTCGGCACCTCGGCGCGGACGCTGTCGCGATTGTTCTCGGCGGAGACGCAACTGTCCTTCAAGAGCTGGTGCCAGCGCGCCCGCATCGCCGCCGCGATCGAACGCCTGTCGACCAGCGCGAATATTTCGGTCAAGCAGGTCGCCTCCGACCTCGGCTATGCCAGCGTGCCGGCATTTTCCCATGCGTTCCGTCAGGTCACCGGCAAGACACCGACCGCGTTCGCCGAGAAAACGTGAACGGGGTTTGTCACCACCCGTAGCGATGACGAATTATACCGTTGTCGCGTTGCGACATATTTCCGTACGATCCTAGCGCTTGATTGCAGTCCTCCCGACCTTAAATCCCGTGTAAGGTCTGGCTTCACTGAATACGACCCGCTGGATACGACCCGCACATGGCCAACGCCTTCTTCTCCGACCTGCTCTCGACGATTTCCGAACGCGGCCGCGTCCTGCTCGGCCGCGCCAGCCCGGCCGACGACAAGCAGGATGCGTCCGAACTTCTGGAATTGTGCGAGGCGCTGCTGTCCGGCCGGGGCGAGGCCTCCGGCACCGCGATGGCGCGCGAAGTGCTCGACCGCTACCACCACCTCGATGCCGCCGGCCGCCTGTCGTTCTTCCAGACGCTGGCCCGCGATTTCGGCCCCGATCACGCCAGACTGGCGCAGGCGATCGAGAGCTGGCGCGCCAAGGCGGATGACAAGGCCAATGGCGGCGACGCCAGCGACCTGCATTTCGCCTCCGAGCCGCGCCGCCAGGAATTGATTCGCCGGCTCAACCGTGCGCCGGGCGGCACCGGCGAGCTGGTGTCGATCCGCTCGGATCTGCTTTCATTGATGAAGGGCAACAAGGACCTCGCCGCGCTCGACCGCGACGTGGTGCATCTGCTCTCGTCCTGGTTCAACAGGGGATTCCTCGTGCTGCGCAGGATAGACTGGTCGTCGCCGGCCAATATTCTGGAGAAGATCATCCGCTATGAGGCCGTGCACGAGATCCGCGACTGGGACGATCTGCGCCGCCGCATCGATCCCATTGATCGCCGCTGCTACGCCTTCTTCCACCCGGCGCTGGCCGACGAGCCGCTGATCTTCGTCGAGGTCGCGCTGACCGAAGCCATCCCGGGTGCGATCGCGCCGCTGCTTGCGGAAGAGCGCGAGCCGGTGCCGGTCGAGCGCGCCCGCACTGCGGTGTTCTATTCGATCTCCAACACCCAGCGCGGGCTCGGCGGCATCTCGTTCGGCAGCTTCCTGATCAAGCAGGTGGTCGAGGAATTGCGCCGCGAATTGCCCAGGCTCGACAATTTCGTGACGCTGTCGCCGGTGCCGGGCTTCATGCAGTGGGTGAAGCAAGCCGATGACGTGCCGCTCACCGATGAGGACCGTCAGCTCCTGGAAAGCCTCGGCAAGCCCGACTGGTTCGAGAATGCCGAGCTCGCCACGCAGTTGCGCGCCGTGCTGGAGCCGCTCGCCGCCTATTACTTCCTGAAGGCACGAACGCCGAAGGGACGGCAGATCGATTCGGTCGCGCGCTTCCATCTCGGCAATGGCGCACGGCTGGAGCGGATCAACTGGCTCGGCGACCTCTCGCCCAAGGGCCTGCGCGAATCCGCCGGCGTCATGGTCAACTACCTCTACCGCCTCGACGACATCGAGAAGAACCACGAGGCCTACGCCAACAATGGCGAGGTGATCGCCTCGAGCGCGGTGAAGAAGCTCTTGAAGGGCGAAGGCCGGCGGCTGCTCGACATGCGGCTGTCGTAGTTATCCGTCATTGCGAGCGAAGCGAAGCAATCCACCCATCGACGTACGCGATGGATGGATTGCTTCGTCGCGGAGCCTGTCATCGGGCGCGCGTTCGCGCGACCCGTTGGCTCCTCGCAATGACGGCGTCTCGGAACTTCGCCATCGGCGAAGCGGTGAGGACGCCGTCACGCGGTGGCAGACCGCGGACGCAGCCCCGCCGGCAGATGCGCCTCGAGCCAGGCGGCGATCGCACGCTCGTTGCGATGGTAGAGCAGGCCTGCGGCGATCACGGCAATTCCGATCAGCGACAGCGAGAACGGAAACCACAGCGAGTCCTTGAAGACGACGTCGGCGAGATGTCCGAGATAAATGCAGATGCCGAACGCGCCGAACACCGCATAGGCGCGCCGCATCAGGATCACGGCAACCGCGACGAGACCGACGTTGAGCAGGCAATAAACCGCCTTCGAGAGTTCGGTTGACCCTTCGGACGCGGTAATGCCGCCCCAGAACGCCATCAGGCCGAACAGATGCAGCCAGAACGCAAAGTCACCATTGCGGCTGCGATAGTCGACGATCCAGGCCACCGCGAGGACGGCCAATCCGAACCACACCGACACGCGGCGCCGCGTCTCGAAGTCGGCATGATTCGTGCCGCTGAACCATGGCGCCAGATCCATCGACATGAACCACAGCGCGAACGCGATGATCGCGACGATGAAGGCGAAGCGGAAGTAGCGCAGCGCGACGATTCCGGCGGCAACGGTTGCGACCTCCATGAAGATCCAGCTGCCCTTCACCCAGATGTAGAAATCCTGCACGGTTCCGGGCTTGCCGAACTTGCCCCACCAGCCGAGCTCGTCCTGGATGCCGTAGACCGCAAGCGGCGCCATCGAGACCGCGATCGCAATCAGCAGGCCGCCGGGAACCCGCAGATCCCTGCCGTACCAGAGGTGGTGACCAGCCACCGCGAAAGCGGTGGCGTAGGCGATCGCGCAGGCCGTCAGCGCCCGGCCGCCCATTTGGGTGAACGCCAGGGTCGAGAACAGGCCCATGGCGCCGATGACGATCAGCGCGCCGGCGTACCAGAGCACATGGGCGGCATCGAACCTGGCCGCCGGGCTTGCGTCATCAGCCGCGCCCTGCCCGTCATGGCTCGCCAGGAAGGCGAGTAACCGGTCCAGATCAGCGGCGCTGATCACCCCGGCATCGGCGGCGTCCCGGAGATTTTTCGCTGAATATGGCATGCGGCTATCCTCATGGCCGGTTCCGGCGCCTCCCCCGGTGACCCGGAAAGAGGCGTCTCTCCTGGATGAGTATATTGGAACGTGAGCAACGTTCAACTCTTTATTGAGCGACGCTCAATTTGGTTTGTAAGCGGACTCAAGCCTGCCGGGCTGGCCGGATGGCTACTGGCTACGCCGCCAGCGCCTTCATTTCCGTATAGAGGTCGGATTTGCCCTCGAAGCCGATGCCGGGGAGATCGGGCATGACGATGTGGCCATTCTCGACGCGCACGCGGTCCGGGAACCCGCCGTAGGGCTGAAACAGGTCGGGATAGCTCTCATTGCCGCCAAGGCCGAGGCCAGCCGCGATGTTGAGCGACATCTGGTGGCCGCCATGCGGGATGCAGCGGCTCGGCGACCAGCCATGGGTCTTCAGCACCGCGAGCGTCCGCTGATATTCGCAGAGCCCGTAGGACAGCGCGCAGTCGAATTGCAGCCAGTCGCGGTCCGGCCGCATGCCGCCGTAGCGGATCAGGTTGCGTGCGTCCTGGTGGCTGAACAGGTTCTCGCCGGTCGCCATCGGGCCCGGATAGAACTCGGCGAGCGCGGCCTGCAAAGCATAATCGAGTGGATCGCCGGCCTCCTCGTACCAGAACAGCGGATACTCCCGCAGCATCTTGGCATAGGCGATCGCGGTCTCCAGATTGAAGCGGCCGTTGGCGTCGACCGCGAGCTGCGCGTCGCGGCCGATTTCCTTCAGCACCGCCTCGATGCGCTCGCGATCCTCAGCGAGCGGCGCGCCGCCGATCTTCATCTTCACGACGTTGTAGCCGCGGTCGAGATAGCCGCGCATCTCCTTGCGCAACGCGCCGAGGTCCTTGCCCGGATAGTAATAGCCGCCGGCGGCATAGACGAAGACGCGCGGATTGGCTGATAGCCCGTGACGTTCGGCAAGCAGCCGGAACAGCGGCTTGCCGGCGATCTTCGCCACCGCGTCCCACACCGCCATGTCGATGGTGCCGACCGCGACCGAACGCTCGCCATGGCCGCCCGGCTTCTCGTTCGACATCAGCGTCGACCAAACCTTGTCCGGATCAAGGTTGTCGCCGGAGCTATCGAGCAGCGATTTCGGATCGGCCTCGAGCAGCCGCGGCGCAAAGCGCTCGCGGATCAGACCGCCCTGCCCGTAACGGCCGTTGGAATTGAAGCCGTAGCCGACCACCTGCCTGCCGTCGCGCACCACATCGGTGACCACGGCGACCAGGCTCGTCGTCATCTTGGTGAAGTCGATATAGGCGTTGCGGATCGGCGAGGAGATCGGCTTTGTCACCTCGCGGACGTCGACGATGCGGACGGACATGGGAATCGCTTTCGCAGTTTGTTAGGCACGTCATTCCGGGGCGATGCAAAGCATCGAACCTCAGATGCGCAATTGCGCATCGGGGAATCTCGAGATTCCGGGTTCACGCTTCGCGTGCCCCGGAATGACAAGCTCTACTTCTTGTCCCGGAAATACGGCTCGACCGGTCCGTGCACCTTGATGGTCAGCGGATTGCCGTAGCGGTCTTTGGCATTGCCGGCGGTGACCCGCACCCAGCCTTCGCTGATGCAGTACTCCTCGACATTGGTCTTCTCGGTACCCTTGAACCGGATGCCGACATCACGCGAAAGAATCTCCGCGTTGTAGTAAGGGCTGTTCGGATCGACCGAGAGGCGGTCGGGAAATTGGTCGTTGGTGTCGTCGCTCATAGCAGCGCCTCGATTTCCTTCTTCAATCCTTCGGGCCGGGCGGTCGGCGCATGGCGCGCCACGACCTTGCCGGAGCGATCCACCAGGAACTTGGTGAAGTTCCATTTGATCGCCGGCCCGAGCAGGCCCGACTTCTCACGTTTCAGATGCTCGTACAATGGATGCGCAGCTGAGCCATTGACGTCGATCTTGGCGAACATCGGAAACGTCACGGCGTAGTTGGTCTCGCAGAACGCGGCGATCTGTTTGGCATCGCCCGGCTCCTGCGCGCCGAACTGGTTGCAGGGAAAGCCGAGCACGGCAAAGCCGCGCGGCGAGAGGCCGGCGTGCAGCTCCTGCAGGCCCTTGTATTGCGGCGTGAACCCGCAGGCGCTCGCCGTGTTCACGATCAGCAGCACCTGCCCCTCGAACCGCTGCAACGGCACCTCGTCGCCTGTGAGCGACGTGGCGGTGAAATCGTAGACGGTTGCCATTTTAAATCACCGGATCGATTGGCGACGACGGCGCGCCGCCGGCTTCCACCGCTTCACCCGCGGCAAGACAGAGATCCTCGCGGTAGCGGCCAGCGACCAGTTGCACACCAACCGGAATCCGCCCGACGAGGCCGGTGGAGACGACGAGCCCGGGAAGCCCCATGAAGGGGATCGCAATCTGCGGCAGCTGCGCGTGCCACACCCGCGCGAACGACGCCTCGTCCTTGCGGTCGAGATGATCGGGGAACGGCAGCTCGCCGGAGACCGGCATCAGCAGCACCGGATATTTGTCGAGGAAGGCAAACCATTCGCGGGTCAAGGTCGCGCGGCGGGTCAGCGCCTGCGACAGGTCGAACGGATGCACTTTTGAGCGGACGCCGCGCAGGCAGGCCAGCGCGCCGGGATCGCCCTCGCGTTCCGCGAACGCGAGCTGGGCCTCGTAGCCGTCGCCGAGCCAGAGCCGGGTCTGGATCTCGGCCGCCTCGCGCAGGGAGGGCGTGTCGGCGATCTCCTCGACAATCCAGCCGGCGTCGCGCAAGCGCTTGCCGGCGTCGGCCACCGCGGCGACCACCTCCGGCACCGGGTTGAGGCCATCGGGATTGAGGCACATCGCAACGCGCTTCTCGCGCGGCGGCCCCTCGAGCGGCACCGGCGCGTACCAGGGATCGCGATAGTCCGGCGCCGACATCGCGGCGAGCGAGATGCGCAGATCGTTGACGGTGCGCGCCAGCGGGCCCGACACCGCGCTGATCTGCGGGCCGATCGGGCGCTCCGGCAAGGCCGCGTTGAAGGCGGGGATGCGGCCCATGCTCGGCCGCAGGCCGTGCACGCCGCAGGCATAGGCCGGATAGCGGACCGAGCCCGCGATATCGGTGCCATGCGCAATGTGGCCGATGCCGGCGGCGACCGCCGAGCCCGCGCCGCCCGACGAGCCGCCCGGCGTGATGCCGGGATCGCGCGGGTTCTTGGTGTCGCCGTGAATGAGATTGGTGGTGAACCAGCGGTACGAAACCGCTGGACAATTGGTGCGGCCGAGCAGCACCGCGCCGGCCTTGCGCAGATTGGCGACCACCGGATTATCGACCTTGGCGATCAGGTCGCGCTGCGCCTTCAGCCCGTTGGTGGTGGCGTAGCCCTCCTGGTCGACATTGACCTTGATGGTAACAGGCACGCCGGCAAGCGGCCCGACCGCCTCACCGCGCGCAATTGCCGCATCGATCTTGGCGGCCTGCGCCAGCACGTCGTCCGGCCGGTGATCGACCACCGCGTTGATCTTGGGGTTGACCGCGTCGAGCCGGGCGAGCCCGGCCTCGGCCGCTTCTTTCGCTGACACCTTCTTGGATTTGATGAGGGAGGCGAGTTCAGCCGCCGACAGACGCCAAATATCCTGCATGAGACACTCCGTATGACGCAGGCGTTTTAGCGCCGCACGCAAGCCAAGGCCAGCGGCCCGCCGCCTGATGTTTCAGCGGACATGCGCGATGTAATAGGCAAGGTCGCCGATCTGCTCCTTGGTGACCGTCTGCATCACGTCCGCCATGGTGGCGTCGTAGCCGTGGCGGCTGTTGTCCTTGTATTCGGCCAGCGTCTTGGCGAGGTAGTCCTCGCGCTGGTTGGCGATCCGGGGGACATTGTCCTTGCCGGAAAAATCGGTGTTGTGGCAGCTGTTGCAGCGGTTCTGCTGCGCCAGCGCCTGCCCGCGCGCCATCCGCGCCGAATCGCCGGCATCAGCGGGCGGCACAGGCTTCGGCAAGGTGGCGATGAAATCCGAGAAGATGCGCAGATCGTCGTCGGTCATCGACTTCGCCATCTCGTTCATCGGGTCGAATATCCTGAGCTTCTCGCGAAACATGAACAGCTGGATCAGCGCATAGGGCGCCTGCTGGCCGCCGAGCGAAGGCGTGTTCTCGGTTTCCGACGTGCCATGCTCGCCATGGCAGGCAAAGCACGCGACGGTGCGCTCCTGGATGGTCTCGGCGTTTGCGGAGAAGCTGAGAGCGGCCAGCGCCAGGACTGCGATGATTGTTTTGTGCATTGGCCTCTCCTGGCATGTAGCGTCATTGCGAGGAGCGAAGGGACGAAGCAATCCATATCGCCGCAAGGGGCAGACTGGATTGCTTCGCTTCGCTCGCAATGACGGTGACTGAGCTACATCAGCTTACTGGTTGGCGACCTTCGGCTTGCCGTAGCTGATGCGATAGACCGCGCCGTTCCAGTCGTCGGAGACGAGCAGCGAGCCGTCCTTCAGCAGCATCACGTCGACCGGACGGCCGACATACTTGTTGTCCTCGAGGAAGCCGGTCATGAACGGCTCGACCGACTTCACGGTGCCGTCCTTGTTCAGCTTGACGACGACGACGTCACCGCCCTGCTTCTGCGACTTGTTCCAGGAGCCGTGACGCGCGACGAAGATCGCGTTCTTGTAGGCCTTCGGGAACTGGCTTCCGGTGTAGAAGCGCATGCCGAGCGAGGCGGTATGCGGACCCATCAGGCCGACCGGCGCGGTGTAGTCCTTGCAGTTCTTGCCCCAGCCGAGCTCCTGGTCGATGATGTTGCCCTGGTAGCAGTAAGGCGCGCCGAAATCCTCGCCCGCCTTGGTGACGCGGTTGAGCTCGTCTTCCGGCACGGTCTCCGACAGCCAGTCGCGGCCGTTGTCGGTGAAGTACATCTGCTTGGTCTCGGGATTCCAGTCGAAGCCGACCGAGTTGCGCACGCCGAGCGCGTAGACCTCGGCGCCGGAGCCGTCGAGATTCATGCGGCGGATCTGGCCATGGTCGGCGTCATGCAGCACGTTGTTGCCGGGCTGGCCGACCGGGACATAGAGCTTGTTGTCGGGACCGATGGCGATGAACTTCCAGCCATGCGCCTCGTCCTTCGGCAGCTTGTCGTAGATGACGGTCGGCTTCGGCGGGTTGTCCAGATTGTCCTCGATCTTGTCGATCTTGGAGACCTTCGAGAGCTCGGCGATGTAGAGCGTGCCATCCTTGAAGGCGACGCCGTTCGGACGGTAGAGGCCGGAGGCGATCACCTTGACCGAGCGTTTGCCGTCCTTGTTGACGATCGCATAGACCTTGTCGACAAGCCGGCTGCCGACGAACACGGTGCCCTTGTCGCCGAGCGCCAACGAACGCGCATTGGCCATGCCGGCGGCATAGACCTCGACATTGAAGCCGGCCGGCACCTTGAGCTTGGCGAGCGGCAGCTTGTCGGGCGCGGACGGCAGCGGCGGCGGCGCCACCGGCGCGAGCTTGGCGGCGGCTTCATTGTCCGGACGCCCGATCATGGGCGAGCCCGGCGGCAGCGGCTGGGCGGCCGGCGCGGCACCTGCGGCGGGCGCGGCCGCCGGCTGTTGCGCCGCAGCGGAGAGCGTGAACGCTCCCAGCATGGCCCCCGCGAGCAGCAGGCTGCGCGGAGCGAACGAGTGTTTTTTCATGATGGTCTCCCCTGGGTGGAAGCCGTTGTTGACTGCGCCATTAACGTCGACCGGCGCTATTCGGCTTTCCGTTCATAGTCTTGCGAATTTGTCCGGACAATTGCAATCGGAAACATGCTGACATCGGCCAACGCATGGTTGTGGCCACGCGATCGTGTCGGTGTGCCTCGGTGTCGGTGTCTCTCAGTGCCTTGTCATCGAATGATCAGGGCGATCGAGAATGGCCTCCGTGAACGGAAACTCCAGCACGATCTCGCCCTCGTCGTCGGTCACCTCGATCACCGCGCTGAGCAGCGCGCCGTCGGCACCCTCGGTCTTGAGCAGTTCGCGAATCATCGCCCGCGCCATCTCCCATGCACGATCCGGATCCCGCAGGATTTCACCATCGGGATCGGAGATCAGCTCGTCGCCGATACGGGTGTTGAAGAAATAGCGTGGCATCGGCAGAACTCGGCTCGGTTAGTCGCTTCCCGTCACGGGGAAGCACAGAATCGTCATCAGGACCTTCGGAGGATCGAATGGCTCCTGTCTCATAGTCCAAGATCACCATTCACCGTGTGGCGAACAACAGGAAAAAGGTCTGATCCCACCGGGTTTTGACGGGAAATGCGCGCACAAATTTGTGAGTGGGTCGGATTTGCTTCCCGCAGTGCAGCATGCGCTTCCGCACGGCCGCTTGCGAAAAATTTAAGTGGCGAACTTTTCGAACCGCAGTAGTTTAACCTCCAGGGCGGAAAGTTCGTCCGGTTGCAACAAGGAGAGCCTAATGGCCTGGAAAGCACCGAAGATCGTCGAAGTGTCGGTCGGCATGGAAATCAACATGTATATGTGCGCCACCCGCAAGTAAGCGGCAGCGCCCTATACACGTTTAGCGTTTTAGCGCAGGTGGACATCCGGGCGTAACGCGCTCCCGAACGTTGGGGGTGTGTTCCAAAGCCGGGGTCCACCTCGTAACGTTTCTGGGTCCAGGTTGTTGGGCCGAGTTGATGGGTCCGAGTTAACGTCTCCAGGGGACGGATCATGCTTCGTGTCGTCGTCCTGGGTGCCGCGGCGGGTGGCGGCGTTCCGCAGTGGAACTGCGGCTGTGCCGTCTGCAGGACGGCGCGAAGCGACCGTCCCGAATTGCAGAGCACGCAGGCCTCGATTGCCGTCAGCGGCGATGGCGCGCACTGGTTCCTGGTCAACGCTTCCCCGGATCTTCGTCAGCAGCTGATCGCGACGCCGCAGCTACATCCGAAGCACGGCGCCCTGCGCCACAGCCCGATCGCGGGCGTCATCCTCACCAATAGCGAGATCGATGCCGTCGCCGGGCTGTTGTCGATGCGCGAAGGCTCGCCGTTCGCGATCTACGCCCATGAGCGGGTGCTGGCGATCCTGCGCGCGAACAGCATCTTCAACGTGCTGAGCGAAAAGAACGTCGCCCGCCGGCCGATCGCGGTCGACCAGGCCTTCGAGCCGGCCCTGCCCGACGGATCGCCGTCCGGGCTCGAGGTGCTGCCGTTCGAGGTTCCCGGCAAGGGCGCCTGGTATCTCGAGGGCAAGGCGCATCCGGCGGGTGCCGACGGCGTCGGCGATACACTCGGCCTGCGTATTGCGGACAAGCGCAGCGGCAAATACTTCTACTTCCTGGCCGCCTGCGCCCGGGTGACCGACGACCTGAAGTCACGGCTCAAGGGCGCGCCTCTGGTGTTCTTCGACGGCACGGTGTGGCGCGACGACGAGCTGATCGCGGCGGGCCTCGGCAACAAGACCGGCCAGGGCATGGGACATATCGCGATGTCGGGCGATCAGGGTGCGATCGCGAGCCTCGCCGGGCTCGACATCGGACGAAAAGTGTTTTTGCATATCAACAACTCCAACCCGGCGCTGCTTGGGACTTCGGCCGAACGCAAGGCGGCCGAACAGGCGGGTTGGCAGATTCCCGCCGACGGAACGGAGATTGTGCTGTGAATGTCGTGCCTAGCTCTGGAATGACCGCGCTCTCGATCGGCAAGGGCATCACGCTCGATAGCGCCGAGGCGATGGAATCTGTGCTGCGCACGATCGGCGCAACGCGCTATCACAGCCTGCACCCGTTCCACCGTCTGCTGCACGGCGGCAAGCTCAACAAGGGTCAGGTCCAGGCCTGGGCACTGAACCGTTACTACTACCAGAGCACGATCCCGCTGAAGGACGCGATGGTGATGACACGCTTCCGCGACCGCATGACGCGGGTCGAGTGGCGCCATCGCATCGAGGATCATGACGGCGATATCGGCAATGAGGGCGGCATCGAGCGCTGGCTGAAGCTGACCGAAGGCCTCGGCCTCGACTCCGCCTATGTCGAGTCCACCGAAGGCATCTTGCCGGCGACGCGCTTTGCCGTGGAAGCCTATGTGCATTTCTGCCGCGACCGCACGCCGCTGGAGGCGATCGCCTCCTCGCTCACCGAATTGTTCGCGCCGAACCTGCACGAGGAGCGCATCTCGGGGATGCTGAAGCACTACGACTTCGTCAATCCCGACATCATGAGCTATTTCAGCCGCCGCCTGACCCAGGCGCCGCGCGACGCAGGATTCGCGCTCGACTACGTCAAGCAGCATGCGAAGACGACCGCCGAGCGCGAGGCGGTCTGCAACGCGCTGATCTTCAAGACCAACGTGCTGTGGGTGCAGCTCGACGCGCTCTATCACGCCTATGTCGAAGGCCATATTCCGCCCGGCGCCTTCGTGCCGAAGACAGGTTAGAGACAACTCATGGCCAGCCGCAACATCAGCGTCAGCGAGACCAGCCGGCCGAAACTGCCGCGCCATACCAAGCTGAAATTCGACGAGACGCGGCAGGTCTGGGTGATCCTGGCGCCGGAGCGCGTGCTGGCGCCCGATGAAATCGCGGTCGAGGTGCTGCAGCTCTGCGACGGCGTGCGCAGTGTCGCCCAGATGGTGGACCAGCTCGCGGAAAAATACGCCGCGCCGCGCGAGGCGATCGCGACCGACGTGATCGCGATGTTGCAGGATCTGGCCGACAAGGGCTTTCTCACCGAAGCGCGCGAGAGCACAGCATGAGTGATACGCTCGCCGGTAACAAGACAACGACAGCAGGCCCGACCGACGGGCTCGCGGTGCTCGAGCAAACGCGCTCGGCGGCCGAGACCTACGGCATCCCGCTCGCGGTGCTGCTCGAGATCACCCACCGCTGTCCGTTGCAATGCCCGTATTGCTCGAATCCGGTCGAGCTCGACCGTGGCTCGACCGAGCTCACCACCGAGGAATGGAAGAAGGTGCTGAGCGAGCTTGCCGAGCTCGGTGTGCTGCAGATCCATTTCTCCGGCGGCGAGCCGACCGCGCGCAAGGACATCGTCGAGCTGGTGCGGCACGCGACCGATGTCGGGCTGTATTCCAACCTGATCACCTCGGCGGTGCTGCTGACCAGGGACAAGCTGTCGGCGCTGGCCGATGCCGGCCTCAGCCATGTGCAGATCAGCTTCCAGGGCAATGAACCCATGGTTGCCGATCGCGTTGCGGGCCTCAAGGACGCGCACCGCAAGAAGCTCGAAGTCGCGAAATGGACGCGCGAGCTTGACATGCCGCTCACGGTGAATGCGGTGATGCACCGGCAGAACCTGCATCAGCTCTCCGACATCATCCAGATGGCGGTCGACCTCGACGCCGACCGGCTCGAAGTCGCCAACGTGCAGTATTACGGCTGGGCGCTGAAGAACCGCGCCGCGCTGATGCCGACGATCGCGCAGATCGAGGAGACCAGCCGGATCGTCGAGGAAGCGCAAGTGCGCCTGAAGGGCACGCTCGCGATCGACTACGTGGTGCCGGACTACTACGCGCTGCGGCCGAAGAAATGCATGGGCGGCTGGGGCCGCCAGTTCTTCAACATCTCGCCGGCCGGCAAGGTGCTGCCGTGCCATGCCGCCGAGAGCATCACGGGGCTCGAATTCGAGTCGGTGCGCTCGAACCATTCGATCGCCTGGATCTGGCAGAACTCGGAGGCCTTCAACCGCTATCGCGGCACGGGCTGGATGCCGGAGCCCTGCAAGAGCTGCGAGTTCCGCGAGATCGACTACGGCGGCTGTCGCTGCCAGGCGTTTGCGCTGACCGGCGATGCCGGCAACACCGACCCGGCCTGCGCGCTGTCGCCGCGGCATGAGGAGATTTTCAAGCAGGCCGAGCGGGAATCCGCCGGCACGCAGAACCGCTTCCTCTACCGCAACTTCGCCGGCGGCACGCTGGAGACGGACGAACCCCAGGACAAACCTCATGGCGCCTGATGCCGATGCCGGCAAGGCTGCCAGGCGCGCCGATCCGTTTGCTCCGCTGACGTCGGAATGGCTCGATGTGGGCGACGGCCACGACCTCCATGTCGAGAGCGTCGGACGCGAAGGCGGCATCCCCGCGGTCTATCTGCATGGTGGCCCGGGCAGCGGCTGCCAGCCGGATCATCGCCGGCTGTTCGATCCCGAGCGCTTTCACGCCGTGCTGTTCGACCAGCGCGGCTGCGGCCGCAGCCGGCCGAAGGGCAGCCGCGACCACAACACGACGCAGCATTTGATCGCCGACATGGAGAAGATCCGCGAACGCTTCGGCTTCGCGCGCTGGATGGTGGTCGGCGGCTCCTGGGGAGCGACGCTGGCGCTGGCCTATGCGCAGGCGCATCCCGAGCGGGTCAGCGGGCTCGCACTGCGCGCGACGTTTCTCGGCACCAGCGAAGAGCTGGAAGACGTTTTCCAGCGCGCTTTGCCGCGCTTCTATCCCGGCCTCTCCGAGGACTTCCTCAACTTCCTGCCCGAGAACGAGCGTGCGGCGCCGCTTGCGGCCTATTACCGCCGCATCCTCGATCCTGATATGGCCGTGCATGCGCCGGCCGCACGCGCCTGGCACGACACCGAACGCACGCTGTCGGAGCACACGCCGAAGCAGACGCGGCTCGACCTGACGAAGACAGCAGGCGCCCTGCCCTCGACGCCGTTCATGGAGGCCCATTACTTCGCCAACAATTGCTTCATGCGGCCCAACCAGCTGATTGATGAGGCCGGCAAGCTCGCCGGCATTCCCGGCATCCTGGTGCAGGGCCGCTACGATCTGCTGTGCCCGCCCGCGACCTCGCACGCGCTCGCCGCGCGCTGGCCGGGCAGCGAGGTCCGCATCATCGATGGCGCCGGCCACATCCTCTACGATCCCGGCATCCGCAACGCGGTGATGAAGGCGATCGCGGATCTCGCGGCAAAACAATGATCAGGGCGCGTACTCATAAACTGGAGCGCCCGCAAGGCGGGCTAATCGGACTGTGAAGACGACAGGAGTTCAACCTGTCCGTCCGGGGTCTTTTGGATTTGTCGTACAAGGTCGTTTGCCGCTTCGTCTGTCCAATCAGGATTAAAGATGTGAAGATGCCCGCCGAATAATCGGTATGGCCTTCCTCGTGCCGGCGACGCATCGCAGCCGCGCGCTCTCGATCGAATGGCGGCGCTCAATCCTCCGATGAGCTCGGCTTGATGCTACCGACGACCATGTCGCGCAGGGCCTTTCGCAGCACGGCGACATTTTTCGCCCCGTTCAGCTGCTCGAACTCCCGCTGGGCACGCTGCCAAAGCGGAGCGGCCTTGTCGTGAAGACGGCGGCCGGCATCAGTCAGCTCGATGAGGCGGCTTCGTCCATCGGTGGGCGAGGACCGGATCCGAACGAGGCCGTCACGTTCCAGGAAGCCGACCATCTTGCCCATGGCGGTCCGTTCGATGTCGAGCTGCTCGGCGAGCGCGTTGACGGCGGCGCTGCCGAGTTCGTTCAGCGCCGCCAGGGTGAGGAACTGCGTGATGCGCAGGCCAAACGGTTCGAGGTGAGCGTCATAGAAGCGCGAGATCTGCCGGTTGGCCTTCCTCATGGCGGCGCAGTTGCATTGATCGACTCCCAGAGGCTTGTTCACGGCAACACTCCTTGTTGTTCTCGTTTCCATCGCGGCCCGCGCCGCGAATACAGGCGCGGCGCGGGCGCAGCCGATGCTCTCAAAACCCTTGCGGCGGGGTGATGTAGCCGGGCTCCTCGGCCGCAAGCGTGCTCTTCAGCACCGCCGTTCCTTTGTCGGCCATCACCTCGCTCTTGCCGGCGGCGAGGGCGTCGTAGGTCTGGCGCACCACGTCCTCGGGGCTCGCCTTCGGCACGTCAATGCCGTTGGTCAGGTCGGTGTCCACGAACCCGACATGCAGGCCGAGAACCTGAACGCCGCGTTCGCGCAGATGAAAGCGAAGCTGGTTGGTGTAGCTCCAGGCCGCCGCCTTTGACGCGGCATAGGGCGTCAAGATCGGCCGCGGCAGCCACACGATGTCTGAGAGCACGTTGACGATGGCGGCGTTCGGCTTCGTCGACAGGATCGGTTCGAAGGCCTGCGTGACGCGCACGACGCCATAATAGTTGGTATCGAACATGCGGGCGGATTGCGCCACGACGTCGGTCGACAGCGGCCCGTCGATCAGAGCAGCAACTCCGGCGTTGTTGATCAGTACCGTCGTATCGGCCGCCAACTTGGCGGCAGCCGAGATTGAGGTCGGATCGGTGACGTCGATCTTGACCGGGATGATGCCGGGCTCGTTGAAGCCGTCTGTCTTGCGCATGCCCGCATAGACTTTCGCGGCACCGCGGCGACGTGCCTCACGTGCAAAGGCTAGGCCTAGGCCGCGATTGGCTCCAGTGATGAAGACGGTTGCGTTCTTGATATCCATGACGGTCTACCTTTCCAATTTCGTCAAAGGCTGTTCGCGCTGCTAGCCTCTTTGGTTTAGATAACGAGAGTTTCCGGCAGTTGCTTCGACAGCCGCTCGCGCAGGCCGGCGGCAAGGGACAGCACTGCGCCAAGCGGACTCATCCGCACACTGACGCGCGGTACCGATCCGTCGGGATTGTGCTCGACGATCACGGCTGCGCTCAGCTTCTCTCCGCTGGTAAGCGTGGCTTCGTATTCGAGAACAAGCCGCGAGCCGACATCCTGCACGAAGGTCGGTGTTTGCGACACGTAGAAGGTGCCGACGGCATCGACGACGCGTCGGATGGCGTCGCGTCCCGTGACGGGACCGCGCAGGACGGAGCTGAGCAGCTGCGCGTCAGCAGTCAGATCGTCCAGAAACGGATGGCGCTCGGTTTGGGGATGGGACATTTCTCAAACTCATGCTGGCTTTGGTCATGTTCAGGCGAACACGGCGCGGTTCTGCGCGATAAACTGCTGGATCGAGAGCGGTGGTGTTCCCGTGATCTTCTCGACGGCATCGTTGGTGCCCGAGAAAATGCCGTCGCGATAATTCTTGGCGACTTCGACCAAGTGCTGTACCAGGAACGGAGGGAACTTGTAGAGCTTCTCCATCTTGTCCTTGAACACCTCGATCGAGGTCGGCGCGTAGTCGATCCTGGCGGCGAGCACTTCGCTCATCTCGGCGGCGATTTCGGTGTGGTTCATCTCCACAGGTCCGTGCAGCGGATAGATCTTGCCCTCATGGCCTTGCGGCTTGGCTAGGAGGTGGGCAATGACACGCCCCTGATCGTCGCTGGCGATCGGCGCGTGGCGGCCGTTCTCAAACGGAAATTCGATCTTCTTTTTCGCCCAGATTTCTTTTCCGAAATGCGGGTAAACCAGCCAATCGGCAAAAAACGTCGGGCGAAGATGCGTTGTCGCAACGCCTGACCGGTCGAACACTCGTTCTGAAACCCAATGATCCTGCGCCGCGTGGCTCGCCGATTCCCGGCGCGCCGAAATCTGCGACATGTTGACGATCGCGCTGACGCCGGCCTCTCTCGCTGCCTGGGCAAAATAGGCGGCCGCGCTGATGATTCCCGGTGCGATCGGATGGAGGAAATAGGCGGACTGGATGCCCTCCATGGCCGCGCGAATAGCGTCGATGTCCGTGAAATCGCCGACGGAGATATCAACGCCGCGCTGCCTCAGCGCTGCCGCACGCTCGCCATCCGAGCGCACGTAGGCGCGCACCTTCTTGCCCATTTTGAGCAATTCGTCGACGGCCGCACCCCCGGTCCGCCCAGTCGCACCGCTGACCAGAATAGTTGCTTCGCTCATGACGACGCTCCTTTGTCCATTTGAGAGCATATGCTCTTACATAGGCTAAGATAGGTGCATATGCTCCTAAGTCAAGTCGCTTGTTTCGGCAGCGGGCGTGGGGCCGTTCACATCGCCGTGTCGTTCACAGGCTCAATGACGGCCCTGCCGGGAGAGCCGTCAGATGTCGGAATTCGTCCGGGCATGACGCGCCGGGCGGCCTCTATGCGCGCGACAGGCGACTTTGCGCTATCTCGACCGAGTACTGCCGCAACCCGTCAAGTTGCCATGCTGAACACACCGGCAACCGACCGCTACTTTGCATGGGGTTGTTTTCGATATTTTGGCAGTGCTCTTCAAACCAAATTCAGGTCCTTCGGCTTGATGCCGGTGAAGATGCGCTCGAGGCTGGCCTGCTGCAGGCCGTAGACATGCTGGATCAGGCCGGCGAAGAACGCCTTGTAGTCGGTCAGAACCGGAAAATCGCGGTTCTGGAACAGCGTCGCCTGTGCGACCTGGACCTGCTCGCCGGCCATGCGGCCGCCATTGATGCCGCCGCCCATCACCCAGTAGACGCTGCCATGGCCGTGATCGGTGCCGCGGTCGCCGTTCTCGCGGAAGGTGCGGCCGAACTCGGAGATCACGACCACGACGGTGTCGCGCCACATCGCCGGGCCGATCTCTTCCGAGAAGCCGGCGAGGCCCCTGCCCAGTTCGCCGAGACGGTCGGCGAGATAGCCGGTCGCCGCGCCCTGGTTGACGTGGGTGTCCCAGCCGCCGACGTCGACGAAGCCGAGGTTGAACTGCTCGCGCATCAGGCGGCCGATCCGCCGCGCCGACAGCTCGAAGCCGCGCGGCGACACGGCGCCGCGGTTGGCCGCCATCATCTCCTCGGAGACCGATTTGTAGACGTCGTCGCGGACCCGAAAGCCTTCCGAAACCGAATTGGCAAGATCGCCCTTCGCATACATCTCCCTGATCAGCCGCGCCTGGCGGTCGTCGACACCCGGCTTGCTGACGCTGGCGATGCCGATGTTCGGGATCTGGTTCTGGCCACGGAAGATCAGCGGCAATTGGTCGGTGAAGGAGATCGGCTTCACCCGCGTCAGCTCGGTCGCGAGCCGACTCATGAAGCCGGATCGGTAGTCGCGGCTGCCGCCGACCGCCTGCCCGAGCTCGATCGTGTCCTGGGTCTCGAAATGGCTGCGCGAGAGATCGTCGCTGGTGCCGGCAAACGGGACGAACGCGATCTCGCGCTTGGCCCACAGCGGATAGATCGAGTCGCGCAGCGCCGGATGCAGCCCCCATCCGGCGTCGAGCGCCAGCGCCGCATTGGGATTGCCGGCGTCGGGCCGGGCGACCGCAAGCGTCGGGCGCGAAGCGTAGTAGAACTCGCTGCCGACGGGCACCACCACATTGGCGGCGTCGTAGGCGCCGCGCAGGAACACCACGAGCAGGCGCGCGTCGGTCGCGGGCGCGGCCCAGACCCGGCCGGCAAGGGTGAGCGAAGCAGAAGCGGCGAAGGCCTTGATCAGTTCACGGCGGTCCATTGGCGAACCTCCCTTTCAGTGCATGAACTCGGGTGACGACAGAAACAGCGTATTCCAGTCCTGCGGCGAGACGGCCTGGTCGAGCGCGGCGAGCGTGGTCGGGCTCAGCGTCTGCTTGATGTTGCTGAAGTAGAGCCCGTTCATCACCAGCGGAAACGCCGGCTGGTCGACGGCGTTGGGCTCGTTTGGCTTGAACAGGCCGGCCGATCCCGAGCCGATCGCGCGCGCGATCTCGAAACGCAGCATCATCTGCCCGGGACCGTTCCAGGCCGCCGACAGCATCGAATAGCCGTCGGGCGTCTCGTGATTGAACAGGCCCTCGGACAGGCGGTTGAGCCAGCCCTGGATCGGCAGCGTGTTGAGGACGACCTTGCTGTCGTAGGCGAGCCGCACCGACGACATCACGTAGAGCATCGGGTCCTTGAACTTGGCGCCGCCCTTCAGGCTCGCGGCAAACTCCGGCGCATGAACCAGCGTCGACATCACGGCCGCGATATCGCCGTCGGTCTTCTGGAAGGTCTGCGCCATCTGCTGCACCAGTGCGGCCGGCGGATTGTCCGACACAAAATAGGTCGCGAGCTGCCTTGCGACGTGCGTGGCGGTCGCGGGATGACGGCACAGGATGTCGAGGGCCTCATCGACCTCGGCAAGACCGCGGCCCTTGATCTGATGGCCGAGGAAGGTCTTGTCGCCGAAATCGTGGCGCGCCGGATTGAACTCGAAGGCGCCCTCGCGGACCAGCTGGGATTGCTGCTCGGGCTTCAGCTTTGGGTCCTCCGACTTGAAGTCGATGCCGACGCCGGTGAGGATCCGCGCCAGCGCCTCGACATCGGCCTGGGTGTAGCCGGTGCCGACGCCCATGGTGTGCAGCTCCATGATCTCGCGTGCGTAGTTCTCGTTGAGGTGGCCGGCCGCGTTATCGGCATTGTCGAGATAGCGCAGCATCACGGGATGATGCAGCGTCGCCGACAGCAGGTTGCGGAACTTGCCGAGCGCATTGGCGCGGATCGCGCGATCCTCATAGTCGCCGACCAGCACCCGGATGTTGGACTTGTACTGGTGGACGTTGAAGTGGTTGAACCAGAACCAGGTCAGGCGTTCGCGCAATTGATCCGGCGCGTAGAGCGCGTGCAGGATGGTGCGGGCCGCGGCCTGCCTGGCGCGGTCGTTCATGGCTTGCTGATAGACCTGTTGCGCCGCCTTGCGCTGCTCCGGATCGGCGACCTGGTTGGCGGATTTTCCCTGCTGGTCGAACGAGGCGGCAATGTCGAACGGGAAGCGATGCACGTCCGGCATCGCCGCGATCTGCTTCTGGACGGCGGCCGGCAATGCGGTGTTGGCCGGATGCAGCTGCTCCTGCAGCCAGCGTTCGGTGCCGATCTCGCGCAGATGCGCCGCGCTCGAGGCGCTGACGCCCCAGGTCAGGCGGTCGAGCAGCGCGATGTCCTGCGCTGCGAGTTCGGCCGCCCACGCCGGCTGGTGGAACGCCACCAGCCCCGCGATCGTACCGATCATCAGTTTCGCGGCTGTCCGCGATCCGAGTGTGGCCGTGATGCTCATGAAGGCTGACCTGCCCGGCTCATGGTGTCATGCCCTCAGTGTTTGCATTTGCCGGGAGGGCATGCCGGCGCTGCGGCGGGCCTTGGCGGCGGTGCCGGCCGCGGCGGCGGCGGCGCTGCGCGTTGCGCCTGCACAGCCGGCCGTGGTGGTGGCGGCGGCGCGGCGCGCGGAGCCGGCGCCGGATGCGGCGCAACGGCTGCGGCGCGGGGTGGCGGGGGAGCCGCGCGGGGCGGAGCAGCGACACGCGCCGGCGCAGGCCGGGAGACCGGTGCCGGCGACACCGCGGCATGCGCAGGTGCCGAACGCGCCGCCGGCGTCTGCCGTACCGGCGGCGTGCGGTTCACTGGCGACGGCGCCGTCGCGGGCTTCACGTTCGCGGTCGGCGCGGTCGCGGCATGCGAAAGCGGTTGCTGCCTTCCGGGCTTGCCGGCGGTCGTGGGCGAGGCCGGCGCGTTGGCCACCGGGGCAGCGCCAGGCTTGGCCGGGGGAGCCGGCTGCGCATTGGCAGGCGCCATGGCTGTCGCCGGCTTGCCTGGTGTCACCGCGTTCGGCTTTGCACCGGTCTGCGCGGCACCAGTCTGCGCGGCACCAGGCTGCGCGGTGCCCGGCTGCACGGCGCCATGCTGCTGCGCGGGATTGGCCGGCGCGGTCGCCGACTGCGGCAGCGGCGGTCCATTCTTCGCGCCCGGCAAAGTATGCGCACCCGGCGCACCCGGTGCGCCCGGCGCACCCATCGCGTTCGGCGCGGCGGCTGCGTTCGGCGCAGCGCCCGGCGCTCCCATGGCCGCACCGTGTGCCGGGGTCACGCCTTGCGGACCGCCCGGCTGTGCCAGATTGGCGCGCTGCACCGCCGCGGCCGGCAGTTGCGGGGCCGCCGTGACCGGTGCGCCGCCCATTGCCGCCGTCACCCCGGCCGCATGGAGCTGCGCCGGCGTCGGGTTGGGATTGTTGATCACCGTGTTGATGACCGTCGTGTTGTGAATGTTGTTGAACACGATGTTGTTCTGCGGCGGCACGACGTAGGCCGGTGCGGCGACATAGGCCGGCATCGCCACGAAGAACGGCGTCGGCAGCACGAACAGGCCGATCGGCGGCGGCGGGGGCGGCAGCACGACGAAGTCGGGCGGCGGCGGCGGCAGGAAGAATACCGGCGGCGGCGGGGGCGGCGCGAAGTCGAACACCGGATCGCTATAGTAGAGCACCGGGCGGTCGACATAGACGACCTCGTCGGGCGGCGGCGGCGGCACGTCATAGTCGAGCGCCGTGAACTGCGGCGGCGGCTCCAGCGCGGCCGACAGATAAGCGAGCCGGCGCCGGGCGTCATAGGCATGCGGCCCGCGCGGATAACGCCGCAGATACGACCAATACGCATCGGGCGTGTCGGCGTTGTAGGTGCGCCGCCAGGTGATGGCCTCGCGCCGCGCCGCCACGATCGCGCGCACGCGCCTGGCCAGCGGATCGGTCGGATAGGCCTGCAGATAATCCTCGTAGCCTTGCAGCGTGTCGCGCTCCAGCGCGGCGGCATAGGCGTCGTGCGCCGGGAAATCGCGGATCGGCCTGGTGCGCAGTCCGGCATCGACCTGCTGCGGCGGTGCGTCCGGCTTGCGCTCGAAGAACATGAACGGCGCGTCGACCTTCTGGGCATTCCACGGGATCTCGGCACCCTTGGTCATCTCGTTGACGCGCAGGCGAACGCGATCGAACACCTCGGGCAAGGTCAGGCCGCCGGCGCGAATCATTTCCGCCAGCGCTTGCGCGTAGGGCCCGTAAGGCGGCGCACCGTCAGGAGCGATGGTGCCGGGCGCCGAATTGAAGGCGATCAAGAGCTTCGGATCCGGATCGACCAGCGCAAGGCCGCCGGCCAGCGGCTGGCCGTCCTTGGCGAAGGGATTGCTGCGCGCCGCATCGAGCACGATCACGCCGGCCTTGATCGGCAATGCCGAGAGTTGATGGCTGTAATCGGAGATGCGGATCGCCTCGACCGGGATGTCGGTGTCGCGGGCAATCTTGGCGTCGACCGGCACGAAGTAGTTCTCGCCGGTCAGCTGCACGCCGTAGCCGGCAAGGTAGACGAAGGCCACGGCATTTGGCCCCGCGTCCTGTACCTTCTGGATGAAATCGCGGAACGACTTGCGCAGCGTCTCGCTATCGAGATCGCGCGCTCCGACCACGTCGAAGCCTGCGGCCTGCAATGTCTGCGCGATCAATCCGGCGTCGTTTGCGGCGGTCTGCAACGCGCCGGCCTGATAGGCGCCATTGCCGACCACGAGCGCGAGACGTTTCTCCTGATCCTGCGCATGGACGGGAAGTGACGAGAGCGACACCAGACCGACGATCAATGCCCACAGAATGCGCGTCATAGTGGTCGTCCCTTTTCTTCTCGAGAGTTGGCGTTACGGATGGAAAGGCTACTTCCGTGAATGCGCGCTGAACAGGATTGCGGCAATTGTGGCAATCCTTGGTCTGCACGGTCGCGGGCACCCCGGAATCGGCTTCCCGGGCGCACGCTATCAGGCGATATTACGCAGATAAAACAGGCAAAAAAGGAGCACTCGATGCCAATCGCCGGACAAGGCATGCTGCTGACCTCGATGGATATCGACAGCTTACACGAAGCTGAATTCAACCGCTGGTACGATCGCGAGCATCTCGAAGAACGGGTCGCGATCGACGGATTCCTGGAGGCCCGCCGCTACGTCGCCCATGACGGCAAGCCGAAATATCTCAGCCTCTACTCGACCGCGACCTTCGAGGTGCTCGAAAGCCCCGCCTACCGCACGGCGCTCGCCAACCAGACCGACTGGTCGAAGGCCAACATCGCGCGCTTCCAGAACATGATCCGCGGCGTCGCGCGCATCACGATCAGCCGCGGCGTCGGCCGAGGCGCAGCCCTCGGCATCATCCGCCTGCGCCCGCCGGCCGAGGGGGCGGACAAACTCCGCGCTGCATTGCGGGAGCAATTCGATCCAGCCGCGCGCGACGGCATCATTTCGATGCATCTGCTCGAGAACGACCCCGTGCTGTCGAAACCGCTCACGCCGGACGCCGGGAAAGCCGATCCCGGTGCCGGCGACTGGTTCGTGCTGATCGACGCCACCTATGCCGGCGCGGTCCCCGCAGCCGCGGCAGGCATCACCGGCAACGCAGCCTTGAAGCCGCTGGTGGTCACCAGCGGCGTCTACCGGCTGTTGTGGGATGTCGAGAAGAGCGATCTTCCGCGCGGTTGACGCAAACGCGCACCGCTTGCGTGGAGATCATGCTCAAACACGAACGGTATGCGGTGCAGACCATGCTGCACCGCCACATAACGCAAACGAGATTAACGCTACACGCGCATCAGCCGCGCGAAAGCTGATGATCGGACAATTTAGCCTTTGCGTTCTCTGGAACGGCTCTAATAAGATAAGCCTATGATCCAATTCAAAAACCAGAACAACGCCACGTGAGCGTTCGTCGTCAACGATAAGGCCGCGCGGGCAGGCATTTTTCGCGCGGGTCAAAGGTAGGAATGAAACCGACTGATATCTCGGCGCCGGATTACTTTCATAAAGTAGTCGATTGCCAATGGGCTTGTCCCGCACACACCCCCGTTCCCGAGTACATCCGGTTGATTGCTGAGGGGCGTTACAGCGACGCCTACATGATCAATTGGCAGTCCAATGTGTTCCCCGGGATTCTCGGACGTACCTGTGACCGTCCATGCGAGCCGGCGTGCCGCCGCGGGCGGGTCGAGGACACTCCGGTCGCGATCTGCCGCCTGAAGCGCGTCGCCGCCGACTTCAAGGACGACATCAAGCACCGGCTGCCGAAGCCGGGGCCAAAGAACGGCAAGCGCATCGCGCTGGTCGGCGGCGGCCCCGCCTCACTGACCGTGGCGCGCGATCTCGTCCCGCTCGGTTATCACTGCACCGTGTTCGACGGCGATCCCAAGGCCGGCGGCATGATGCGCAGCCAGATTCCAAAATTCCGCCTGCCCGACAACGTGATCGACGAGGAGACCGATTACATCCTCAACCTCGGCGTCGAGTTCAAGGGCGGCCAGCGCGTCGACAGCCTGAAGCAGCTGCTCTCCGAGAATTACGACGCGATCTTCGTCGGAAGCGGCGCGCCGCGCGGCCGCGAGCTCGATATTCCCGGCCGCAAGGAGGCCGCCGCCAACATCCATATCGGCATCGAGTGGCTGTCCAACGTGTCGTTCGGCCATGTCGACAAGATCGGCCGTCGCGTCATCGTGCTCGGCGGCGGCAACACCGCGATGGATTGCTGCCGCACCGCGCGCCGCCTCGGCGGCGAGAGCGTCAAGGTGATCGTCCGCTCCGGCTTCGAGGAAATGAAGGCCTCGCCGTGGGAGAAGGAAGACGCGCTGCACGAGGACATCCCGATCCTCAACTACATGGTGCCGGTGGCATTCAAGCATGTGGCCGGCAAGCTGATTGGCGTCACCTTCCAGAAGGTGAAGGCCGAATACGACGCCAAGGGCCGGCGTAATCTGGTGCCCTCGGGCGAGCCGGACGAGACCGTGTCCTGCGACGATGTGCTGGTTGCGGTCGGCCAGGAGAATGCGTTCCCCTGGATCGAAGCCGATTGCGGCATCGAATTCGACAAGTGGCACATGCCGAAGGTCGACCCAAAGACGTTCGTCTCGACCAATCCGAAGGTGTTCTTCGGCGGCGACGCGGCGTTCGGGCCGAAGAACATCATCTGGGCGGTGGCGCACGGCCATGATGCCGCGCTGTCGATCCACCGGATGCTGTCCGGCGAGGACATCACCGAGCGCCCGCTGCCCGAGGTGCAGATCTCCTCGCAGAAGATGGGCATCCACGAGTGGAGCTACGACAACGACATCTCCGCCGACAAGCGCTTCAAGGTGCCGCATCGCGACAAGGTGATCGCGCTGAAGGACATCCGCGCCGAAGTCGAGCTCGGTTACGACCTCAAGCTCGCGCTCGGCGAAGCGCAGCGCTGCCTGAATTGCGACGTGCAGACGGTATTCTCCACGCCGCTCTGCATCGAATGCGACGCCTGCGTCGACATCTGCCCGATGGACTGCATCACCTTCACCGAGAACGGTGAGGAAGATGACGTGCGGCAGCGCCTGAAGGCCCCCTCGCCGCATCACGACCAGGCGCTCTACGTCTCCGGCGACCTGAAGACCGGCCGCGTCATGGTGAAAGACGAAGATGTCTGCCTGCATTGCGGGCTGTGTGCCGAGCGCTGCCCGACCGGCGCCTGGGACATGCAGAAGTACCTCATCGATATGGTTCAAGCGGGATCAACATGTCAGTCCAAAGCCCGATCAGCAGCGTAAACGACTTCGTCGTCCGCTTCGCCAACGTCAACGGTTCGGGCTCGGCCTCCGCCAACGAACTGTTCGCGCGCTCGATTCTGCGCCACGGCGTGCCGGTGTCGCCGCGCAACATCTTCCCGTCCAACATCCAGGGGCTGCCCACCTGGTATGAAGTGCGCGTCACCGAGGACGGCCATCTCGGCGCCCGCGGCGGCGTCGACATGATGGTGGCGATGAACCCGCAGACCTGGGACAAGGACGTCGCCTCGATCGAGCCCGGCGGCTACCTGTTCTACGATTCGACCAAGCCGATGCCGACGTCGAAATTCCGCGAGGACATCACGGTTATCGGCGTGCCGCTGACCGCGATCACCAATTCGACTTATACCGACCCGCGGCAGCGCCAGCTGTTCAAGAACATCATCTATCTTGGCGCACTCTGCGCGCTGCTCGATCTCGACCCCAAGCTGGTCGAGCAGCTGATCGGCGAGCAGTACAAGGGCAAGGAGAAGCTGCTCTCCTCCAACGTCCACGCGCTGCATCTCGGCCGCGACTGGGCGCTGCAGAACCTGAAATGCCCGATCGGGCTCCGGGTGAAGAAGTCCGACAAGGTCGGCGACCGCATCTTCGTGGAAGGCAACAGCGCCGCCGCGCTCGGCGCCGTCTATGGCGGCGCCACCGTGTGCGCCTGGTATCCGATCACGCCGTCATCGTCGGTGGCGGAAGCCTTCACCAGCCACTGCAAGAAGTATCGTCACGATCCGGAGACCGGCAAGGCGAAATACGCCATCGTGCAGGGCGAGGACGAATTGGCCTCGATCGGCATCGTGATCGGCGCGTCCTGGAACGGCGCGCGGGCCTTCACCGCGACCTCGGGTCCGGGCATCTCGCTGATGACCGAGTTCATCGGCCTGTCCTACTTCGCCGAGATCCCGGCCGTGATCATGAACATCCAGCGCGCCGGTCCCTCGACCGGCATGCCGACCCGCACCCAGCAATGCGACGTGATCGCCTGCGCCTATGCCTCGCATGGCGACACCAAGCATGTGCTGCTGTTCCCGGAAGATCCGGCGGAGGCGTTCGAGTTCGCCGCCGCCGCCTTCGATCTCGCCGAGCGGCTGCAGACCACGATCTTCCTGATGCTCGATCTCGACATCGGGATGAATCACCGGCTGTGCCGCCCGCTGAAGTGGGACGATGCCAAGCAATACGACCGCGGCAAGGTGATGACGGCGGAGATGCTCGAGGAAGGCCGCGACTTCGGCCGCTATCTCGACGTCGACGGCGACGGAATCCCGTATCGCACCTATCCCGGTACGCATCCGACCAAGGGCTCCTACTTCACCCGCGGCACATCGCGTGACCGCTACGCGCGCTATTCCGAGGAAGGCGCCGTCTACGCCGATAACATGCAGCGCCTGGTGCGCAAGTTCGAGACCGCGCAGGACATGGTGCCGCGGCCGCTGCAGGCCAATGCGGCGAAGCCGACCAAGTATGGCGTGCTCTATTTCGGCTCGACCTCGCCCGCGATGGACGAGGCGATCGGAATCCTGGAGGCGCGCGGCCATCAGCTCGACCGCATGCGCATCCGCGCCTTCCCGTTCCACTCCAGCGTCGCGAGTTTCATCGCCGATCACGACTTCGTCTACGTGGTCGAGCAGAACCGCGACGCGCAGCTCCGTCAGCTGATCGTCAACGAGAACGGCATCGACCCGGTGCGGCTGGTGCCGATCCTGCACTATGACGGCACGCCGATCACCGCTCGCTTCATCGCCAACTCGATCGGCGACCACCAGGATCATCTCAAGGTGACCCCTCTCCGCAAGGCCGTGACATGATCGATCATCTGATCTCTCCGGCGTCATGCCCGGGCTTGTCCCGGGCATCCACGACTTTCTTTCTCCTGGCCAAGACGTGGATGGCCGGGACAAGCCCGGCCATGACGTGGCGGGGAGCGCAGGTGTCGTCATGACCTACATTGCAAAGCCGAAGTTTCATCATCCCGGCCTGAAGAAGAACGAGCTGGGCTATACCCATCGCGACTACGAGGGGAAGATCTCGACCCTGTGCGCCGGCTGCGGCCACGATTCGATCACCGCCTCGATCATCGAAGCCTGCTACGAGCTCTCGATCGAGCCGCACCGGGTGGCGAAGATTTCCGGCATCGGCTGCTCGTCGAAGACGCCGGACTATTTCCTCGGCAATTCGCACGGCTTCAACTCGGTGCACGGCCGCATGCCGTCGGTGCTGACCGGCGCCAACCTCGCCAACCGCGACCTGATCTATCTCGGCGTCTCCGGCGACGGCGATTCGGCCTCGATCGGCTTCGGCCAGTTCGCGCATTCGATCCGGCGCGCCGTCAACATGACCTATATCGTCGAGAACAACGGCGTGTACGGCCTGACCAAGGGCCAGTTCTCGGCCACCGCCGACCGCGGCTCGAAGTCCAAGAAGGGCGTCACCAACACCGACAATGCGATCGACCTGGTCGCGATCGCGCTGCAGTTAGGGGCCACCTTCGTGGCGCGCAGCTTCTCCGGCGACAAGACGCAATTGGTTCCCTTGATTGCCGCTGCGATCCGCCACAAGGGCGCGTCCTTCATCGACGTGATCAGCCCCTGCATCGCCTTCAACAACCACGCCGGCTCGACCAAGAGCTTCGACTATGTCCGTGAGCACAACGACGCGGTGAACCGCCTCGACGTGCTGGTCGGCCGCGAACCGATCAGCGTCGACTACGCGCCCGGCACCGTGCAGGTGGTCGAGCAGCATGACGGCTCGCGGCTCGCGCTGCGCAAGCTCGACGCCGACTACGATCCGCACGATCGGCTCGGAGCACAGACCTTCCTGCAGAAGCATGCGGCCAAGGGCCAGATCGTCACCGGGCTCCTTTACGTCGATCCGGATGCCGATGATCTGCACACCCATCTCGACACCGTCGAGACGCCGCTCAACACGCTTGACGAACAGGCGCTGTGCCCCGGCTCAGCCGTGCTGGACAAGATCAACGCCAGCCTGCGCTGAGCACACATTCTCACCGTCACGATGACGTGGCAAGGATGTGCGACAAACTCGGTATCGTCCCTGCCTAGTGCGCAATTGCGCACTAGGCAGGGACGACAACGGAGTTGGTGACGGCTACTTGTCGTTCAAGACGTCGCCGAACAGCGCCCACGACTTGCCGTCGAACCGCGCCATCTGGATCTGGCGGACCGGCGTCACATTGTCGGGCTCGGTCTGCACCTTGATGCCCGGCAGCAGCATCGGCAGTTCGAGCGGATTCAGATTGGTCGCCTGCTTGATGATGTTGTCGCGGCTATAGTCGCCGTTGCAGTTCTTCAGCACCGCCGTCATGACCTGCGCGACGGTGTAGCCCTGCACGTTGAAGAGGTCGCCCGGGCTCGCATTCGGCTGATATTTCTTCATCCAGGCCGAGAACTCCTGCTGCGCCGGATCGTCGGCCCAGCGCGGATCGGTCGGGTCCTTCAGATAGAGCCCGGTCACGACACCGATGACGTTCTCGAGCCCGGCCGGCTCGAGCACTGCGGAGACCGAGTTGGAGACGGTCGGCAGGATGGTGAGCGGCTTCCAGCCCATGCTCGCCGCCTTGCGCAGCGCTTGCGCGGCGAATTTCGGCGTCGCTTCGGCGAAGAACACGTCGGCACCGGACTCGCGCATCGTCACCATCTGGGAATCGATGGTCGGATCGGTCGTGAGGTAGGTGGTCTCCGCAACGATCTGGCCGACTTGCTCGCCAAGCCCGTCCTTGAAGCCCCTGAGATAGTCCTTGCCGGCGTCTTCGTTCGGCGTGATAACCGCGATCTTCGCGTCCGGCTTGGTCTTCAGGATGTACTTTGCATAGAGCCGGCCTTCGAGCTCGTAGGTTGGATTGAAACCGACCGTCCACGGGAACTGCTTCGGATCGTTCCAGCGTGTCGCGCCTGAGGACACGAACAGCTGAGGCACGTGCTTGATGTTCAGATATTTCTGCACCGAGATGTTGGGCGCGGTGCCGACCGCGCTGAAGATCGCGAGCACCTCGTCCTGCTCGACCAGCTTGCGGGTCTGCTCGACCGTCTTCGACGGCGAATAAGCGTCGTCGAGACTCTCGAAATCGATCTTGCGGCCGTTGATGCCGCCCTGATCGTTGAGCATCTGGAAATACGCAGCTTCGGCGCGTGCGATCGTGCCGTAGGCAGACGCCGGGCCGCTATAGGGCGCGGTGTTTCCTATTCTGATCGCGGAATCGGCTGCAACGGACGGCGAGATCGACGAGGCTGTGAGCGCGGTGAAGGCGAGAAAGCCCGCCAGGCGGGAGCGAGTTGACAAGAGCGTATCCTTTTCTTGGTTTTCTTGACGCGGCGCACATTATCAATCGCGCCCGCGCAGGCAATCGCCAAGAAGACTGCAATGAGGTTTCCGCATGCCGGCAATCACGTTCGCGCGTGGAACATGGTGCGCGTTCAATATCGGAATGTTGCCGGGATGTTCATGATGCGAGCCTTCGGTGGACACGAGGGTTCACCAAGCAAGACTCGCGTTCCGCGCGGCGGTCACCGCGCGCTGATCGCTGCGTGAGCGCACGCCTCAGGCAGCGACCGCAGCCGCGCGCGGGCTGACGACGTACTCCTTCAGCACCTTGTCGGCGCCGTCGAGTTCGGTGAGTGCCACGTCGTAGGTCCACAGGTCGGCGAGATGCTGCAGCACGCGCCGCGTGTCGGTCTCGTTGAGCTGCGCGCCCTTCACGGTGGTGTGACGCAGCATCAGGCGACGATCGCCGTCGAGATCGACATCCACGACCTCGATATTGGCGTCGACGAAGCCGACATCGTATTGCCGCGCCAGCTCGCGGCGCACCCGCCGGTAGCCGCGCTCGTCATGGATCGCATCGACCTTGATGCCCTGGCTTTCGGCGGGGTCGTCGTGCAGATGGAACATGCGGAAGCGCCGGATCAGCGCCGGGCTGAGGAACTGGTTGATGAAGCTCTCGTCGCGGTAGTTGCTCCAGATCTCGCGCAGCACGCCCTCGACGTCGCCCTTGCCGGCGATGTCGGGGAACCAGGCGCGGTCCTCGTCCTCCGGATTCTTCACGATCCGCTCGATGTCCTGCATCATGGCAAAGCCGAGCGCGTATGGATTGAAGCCGGAATAGCGGCGATCGTCGAACTCGGGCTGAAACACCACATTGGTGTGCGACTGCAGGAATTCGAGGAAATTGCCGTCGGTGATCCGGCCCTGCTGATGCAGCCGGTTCATGATGCGGTAATGGACGTAGGTCGCGGTGCCCTCGTTCATCACCTTGGTCTGGCCCTGCGGGTAGAAGTACTGCGCGATGTGACGCACGATGCGAATGAGCTCGCGCTGCCAGCCTTGCAGGCGCGGCGCGGTCTTCTCGAGGAAGTAGAGGATGTTCTCCTGCGGCAGACCGAGCAGGGCGTGGCGTCGCTCGGCGCTGAGTGTAGCCTTGCTCTTGGCCTTGGTGTTCGGCACCGTCCGCCACAGATCGTTGAACACGGCTTCCTCGTGCTGCCGGCGCTCACCGGCGCGCTTCTCCTCGGCACGCAGGTCGAGCGTCTTCTTTCCGGGATAGCGGTCGACGCCATGCGACATCAGCGCATGGGCGGCATCGAGCGTCCGCTCCACCGTCTCGCGGCCATGACGATCCTCGCAGACCGCGATGTAGCCCTTGGCGAATTCGAGATAATCGAGGATGCCTTCGGCGTCAGTCCACTGCTTGAACAGATAGTTGTTCTTGAAGAAGTGATTGTGCCCGAACGCCGCGTGCGCGATCACCAGCGTCTGCATCGTCGCCGTATTCTCCTCCATCAAGTAGGAGATGCACGGCGAGGAATTGATCACGATCTCATAGGCGAGGCCCATCAGACCCTTGCGATAGGACGCTTCCTGGAAGGCGAACTGCTTGCCGAACGACCAGTGCTTGTAGAACAGCGGCATCCCGACCGACGAATAGGCGTCGAGCATCTGCTCGGCGGTGATCACCTCGATCTGGTTGGGATACACGTCGAGCCCGAGTTCCTTGCGCGCGACCTCCTCGCAGGCGTCGTGAATTCGCTGCAGCGTCGGGAAATCCCAGTCGGCACCATCGAACAGCAGTTCGCCGGAAGACCCCATTAAACTATACCCTTTCCTGACTGGTGCGGCGCTTGAACAGGTCCTGGAACACCGGGAAGATCTCGCCGCGCTCGCTCACCTTGCGCATCGACAGTGGCTGGCCCTCGTTGCGCAGCCGCTCATAGAGCGTCCAGAGCGAGGAGTCCGGCATGTCGAAGGTGTAGTTGGCGGCCTCACCGACCTCGAGATAGGCGAAGAACTGGCAGACCGGCAGGATCTTGTCGGTCAGGAGATGCCCGGTCACCCCGCTGTCGGAGGTCATGTTGTCGCCGTCCGAGGCCTGCGCGGCGTAGATGTTCCAGTCGGCGGGACGGAAGCGGGTTCGAACGATGTCGTGCATCGCAACCAGCGCGCTCGACACCAGCGTGCCGCCGGACGCCGGTCCATGGAAGAACGTATCCTCGTCCACCTCCTCGGCGCGGTCGGTGTGCCGGATGAACACGATCTCGACATGCTTGTAGCGCCGCTTCAGGAAGACGTAGAGCAGCATGTAGAACCGCTTCGCCAGATCCTTCATGTGCTCGGACATCGAGCCCGAGACGTCCATCAGGCAGAACATCACGGCCTGCGCCACCGGCTTCGGCACCGTCTCGAAGCGGCGATAGCGGATGTCGATCGGATCGATGAACGGGATCCGCTTGACCTTGGCCTTCAGCGCTTCGAGCAGCGCCAGCAGTTCGCGACGCCGCGTCTCGTCGTCGCATTCTGCAAGCTCGGCCTCGAGCGCCTCGACCTCGTCCTTGCGCGGCCGGCGCAGCGCCACGCGTCGCGCCAGCGCCCGGCTCACCGTGCGGCTGATCGAGATGTTGGCGGGCGAGCCGGAGGTCGCATAGCCTGCGCGCCGGATGCCCTCGCTCTCGGTTTCCGCGAGCTTGCGCTTGGCGAGATCAGGCAATTCGAGGTCGTCGAGGAAGAGGTCGACGAACTCCTCGCGGCTGAGCACGAAGCGGAAGGCGTCCTCGCTGTCGCCCTCACCCGCGCCCGAGCCCTTGGCGCCGCTCTGGTTCGGGCGCTGCAGCCAGTCGCCCTCGACGAACTTCTTGTTGCCGGGCAGCACCATGTCACGCGTGCCGCCCTCGCGCCGGAACCGCGGCTCATCCATGCCGTCCAGCGGGATGGTCACCTCGCCGCCCTCCAGGACGTCCTTGATGTCCCGGTCCTGCGACGACTTCTTGACGGCCCCCTGCACCAGCGCCTTGGCGCGCCGCAGGAAGCGCTGACGGTTCTCCAGGCTCTTGCTACCCGGGTTCAGCCGCCGATCGACGATATGCATGACCACGTTGCATCTGCCTCACGCCGGATGCGATCATGACAGTCGCATCGCATTTTTATTGGACGGGACGGAACGAGACGGAAAGCCGCTGCCGGCTCTCCGGATCGTGCACTAGCCGGCCTGCTTCACCCGCATGTACCACTCGACGAGCCGGCGGACCTGGCGCTCGGTGTAACCGCGCTCCACCATCCGCTCGACGAACTCGCCGTGCTTCTTCTCGGTCTCGCCGTCCTTCTTGGAGCCGAACGAGATGACCGGAAGCAGATCCTCGACCTGCGAGAATATCCGCTTTTCGATCACGTCGCGAACCTTTTCGTAGGAGGTCCAGCTCGGGTTCTTGCCGTTGTTGTGCGCCCGCGAGCGCAGCGAGAACTTGACGACCTCGTTGCGGAAATCCTTCGGGTTGGCGATGCCGGCCGGCTTCTCGATCTTGGTCAGCTCTTGATTCAAAAGCTCACGGTTCATCAGCTGGCCGGTGTCGGGATCCTTGAAGTCCTGATCCTCGATCCAGGCGTCGGCATAGTCGACATAGCGGTCGAACAGGTTCTGGCCGTAGTCGGAGTAGGATTCCAGATAGGCCTTCTGGATCTCGTTGCCGATGAACTCGGCATAGCGCGGTGCGAGGTCGGCCTTGATGAATTCGAGATAGCGCTTCTCGACCTCGTCAGGCAGCTGCTCGCGGCGGATCGCCATCTCCAGCACATACATCAGATGCACAGCATCGGCGCCGACCTCGGTGGTGTCGTGATTGAAGGTCGAGGCCAGCACCTTGAAGGCAAAGCGGGTGGAGACGCCGTCCATGCCCTCGTCGACGCCGGCAGCGTCCTTGTATTCCTGCACGCTGCGCGCCTTCGGATCGGATTCCTTCAGGCTCTCGCCGTCATAGACCCGCATCTTGCCGAACAGCGTCGAGTTCTCGTGCTTGCGCAGCCGCGACATCACCGAGAAGCGGGCCAGCGTTTCCAGCGTGGCCGGCGCGCACGGCGCGGCGGCAAGCTCGGAGGTCTGGATCAGCTTCTCGTAGATCTTCTGCTCCTCGGTGACCCGCAGGCAGTACGGGACCTTGATGACGCAGATGCGGTCGATGAAGGCCTCGTTGTTCTTGTTGGTCTTGAAGCTCTGCCACTCGGCTTCGTTCGAGTGGGCGAGGATGATGCCGGTGAACGGGATCGCACCGATGTTCTCGGTGCCGATGTAGTTGCCCTCCTGGGTCGCCGTCAGCAGCGGGTGCAGCATCTTGATCGGCGCCTTGAACATCTCGACGAACTCGAGCACGCCCTGGTTGGCGCGGTTGAGGCCGCCGGAATAGCTGTAGGCGTCCGGGTCGTTCTGGGCGTAGGTCTCGAGCTTGCGGATGTCGACCTTGCCGACCAGCGAGGAGATGTCCTGGTTGTTCTCGTCACCGGGCTCGGTCTTGGCGACCGCGATCTGGCGCAGCCGGGAGGGCTGGATGCGCGCGACGCGGAATTGCGAGATGTCGCCGCCGAAGGCCTCGAGCCGCTTGTAGGCCCAGGGCGACATCAACCCGCTCAGCCGGCGGCGCGGAATGCCGTACTTCTCCTCGATCATCGGCCCGAGCTGCTCGGGGTCGAACAACCCGAGCGGGCTCTCGAACACCGGCGACAGCTCGTCACCCGCCTTCAGCACGTAAATCGGATGAATTTCCATCAGCGCCTTGATGCGCTCAGCGAGCGACGACTTGCCGCCACCGACCGGTCCGAGCAGATAGAGGATTTGCTTGCGCTCTTCGAGGCCCTGTGCGGCGTGGCGGAAGAAGCCGACCAGGCGTTCGATCGTGTCCTCCATGCCGAAGAAGCCGGCGAAGGCCGGATACGATCTGATCGTACGGTTCAAAAAGATACGGCCAAGGCGTGGGTCCTTGGCCGTGTCGATCATCTGGGGCTCACCGATTGCCGCTAATAACCGCTCGGCCGCATTGGCGTATCGCATCGGATCACTTCGACACGACTCCAAATACTCGGCCATCGACATGTCGGTCTGGCTTCGCGCTTCAAACGACCTTGCGAAGGCGTTGAACAAAGAATCGTTGTACATGATCCCTCTCTCCACGATATGTATCGCCGCACGACTGACACGAGTCGCAACCAGAGCGTCCTAGGATCGAATCAGCGTCGGCACGCTGGGTCCATTGGACACTCGACCGACTCATTTCGGCAATGCACGGCGCGTGCAGCCTCTGCCTTATCAACAGGCAGGAAGCTTAATGGTTCATCAATATCCCCTTGTTTTTGGTGTCTGTAACCCCCTCGCCACATCCGTGGTTTACCGGGGCCCAGGCCTTCGAAGCGGACATCCGAGCGGGGCAACTTCCCCGTCCGGCGATGAACGTTGGGCTCCCTGAAAAGGTGTGGCTGTCCTGCCTTGGCGTCAAGATGTGTACGTCACAGACTCGCATGAACAAACTGTCAGACGAGGTTGAACGTGCCTCCTTGTCGCCGCGACTAAGGCAACGAGCCCGCGCAGTTCCACGCGGCACCATTGCCGCGCTGTAAAGATGACACCTTGGAGGCGCGGGCTATTCCCGAGGCGGTCATGAAGCAGGCACTCCTTGTTGTCGCACTTGCCGCCGCAGCCTGCGCCGGCGCGGCGTTAACCGTCGAGGCGCAGGAAGGCGTCGACAAAGCCAGGGCGGCCGCCTTCGACAACAGGATGTTCGCAGGCCCGCCCGGCGCGAAAGCCTATGCCTGCTTCGTACGGGGGTACGATGCAAATCATCTGGCACAGCATCCGAAGCAGAAGGTCAGCGCGATGAAGCTGCTCGTCGCCGCCGAGGATGCGCCGGAGAACAAGACCACCAACTACTCGTTCCGGCTCGGCGTCGCTTACCGCCACCGCCCCGGCAATTTCGACTCCAGCGGCTACTGCAACCACGCGATCGCGACCGAATCCGGACAGGAGATACGCTTCGAATGCAGCGTGGATTGTGAGGGCGGCGGTATCACCGTGGCGTTGTCGAAAGACGACAAATCCGCGATCGCCCGCCTTGGCCGCATCGTGGTGTGGAATCGCGACGACGACGCCGGCGAAGCGCTGCTCGCCGGCGCCGACGACAAGATCTTCCGCGTCGATCGCGCAGACTTGGGCGAATGCGCCGAACTTGTGACCGACCGCAAGGAACTCGCTGCGCTCCGGCACAAGTGATAGGCTTTGCGCCGGTCGACAATCATTGCGCGAGGGACGCCATGCACCGACGCAGCATCCTGTGGGGCACCCTCTCGGCGATCGGCGCTGCCTTTACAGCGCCACGGGCGAACGCCGCCACTGAGACCCCACCACCGGGAAAGCTGAAGGTGGTCTATCACCTCGACGACCTCGGCAAGGTCAATTTCGTGATCGGCAACATCCAGAACCATCTCGACGGCGTCGGCGGCCCCGGCAATGTGACGATCGCACTCGTGGTGCACGGCCAGGCGCTGAAGGCGTTTCGTTCGGCGGCGGCCAATCCCGACCTGACGAGGCATGTCCGGCAGCTCACGACGGACGGAATTGAACTCGTCGCCTGCGGCAACACCATGAAATCGCAGAACATCACCCTCGCCGACCTGCTCCCGGGCTTCGTCGCCGCCGAGCGCGGCGGTGTGGTCCGCCTCGCCGAGCTGCAATCCCAGGGCTACCTCTACCTGCGGCCCTGACGCGCGGCCGCGCGCCCGCAACGCGTCATAAAAATGTGCCGAGATCAGGGTCTGCTCGCACCGGCGTCCGAGGGGATCGAACTGTTGTGAATGGCGTTATCCCTTGGGAATGCTGATATTCCGCCCGGGCCCCCAGTCATGTTGACAATCCGCCTCCGCCCCCGAAAGCTGCCCGGGAACCCAAAAATCGACCCTCGATCGAACGAGAACAGGCACCCATGAACCCCGTCAAAGCACTCGAAAATCACCGCCAGGCCGTCTGGCTCGACTTCCTTGCCCGCGGCTTCGTCGCCAAGGGCGACCTGAAGCGGCTGATCGAGACCGACGGCGTCAAAGGCGTGACGTCCAACCCCTCGATCTTCGAGAAGGCGATCGGCAGCTCGGACGAGTATGACGGGGCGATCGGCAAGGCCCTCAAGAAGGGCGACCGCTCGGTCGCCGACCTGTTCGAACACCTCGCGGTCGAGGACATCCAGCACGCCGCCGACGTGCTGCGCCCGGTCTACGACCAGAGCCATGGCGGCGACGGCTTCGTCAGCCTCGAAGTGTCGCCCTATCTGGCGATGGACACCAAGGGCACGATCGCGGAGGCCGAGCGGCTCTGGAAGGACGTCCACCGCAAGAACCTGATGGTCAAGGTGCCGGCGACGCCGGAGGGCCTGCCGGCGGTCGAGTACCTGATCGGCGAAGGCATCAGCATCAACATCACGCTGCTGTTCTCGCAGAAGGTCTATCGCCAGGTCGCGGAAGCCTATCTCAAGGGCCTGGAGAAGTACGTCGCCAAGGGCGGCGATCCCTCCTATGTGGCAAGCGTCGCCAGCTTCTTCGTCAGCCGCATCGACTCTGCCGTCGACAAGCAGCTCGACGAGAAGATCGCACGCGCCAACGACCCGTCCGAGAAGGAGCGGCTCGCGGCCTTGAAGGGCAAGGTCGCGATCGCCAATGCAAAGCTCGCCTACCAGGACTACAAGCGCCTGTTCTCCGGCCCGCGCTGGGACAAGCTCACGGCCAAGGGCGCCAAGCCGCAGCGGCTGCTGTGGGCTTCGACCGGCACCAAGAACAAGGACTACAGCGACGTGCTCTATGTCGAGGAGCTGATCGGCCCCGACACCGTCAACACCGTGCCGCCGGCAACCCTCGATGCCTTCCGCGACCACGGCAAGGTCCGCGACAGCCTCGAGGAGAATGTCGAGGACGCCCGCCACGTGCTGGACGAGCTGGAGAAGTCCGGCATCTCGCTCGATGCGATCACCGAGGAGTTGGTCAAGGACGGCGTCAAGCTGTTCGCCGACGCGGCCGACAAGCTGTACGGCGCGGTCGCCCACAAGCGCGCGACCTCGCTCGGCGGCGGCATCGACCATCAGAAGCTGGCGCTCGGCGCCGGTATCGAGAAGGCGGTCGAGAAAAGCACCGAGGAATGGCGCGTATCGGCCAAGATCCGAAGGCTCTGGCACAAGGACAAGTCGGTCTGGACCGGCGATGACGAGGACAAATGGCTGGGCTGGCTGACCAGCGCTGCAACCGCCGACGTCGCCGACTATGAGGATTTCGCCAAGCGCGTGAAGGGCCAGAACTTCACCGACGCCGTCGTGCTCGGCATGGGCGGATCGAGCCTCGGGCCGGAGGTGCTGGCCCAGACCTTCCCGCACAAGTCCGGCTTCCCGCGGCTGCACGTGCTCGATTCCACTGATCCGGCCCAGGTGCGCGCGATGGAGGAGTATGTCGACATCGCAAAGACGCTGTTCATCGTCTCCTCCAAATCCGGCGGCACCACCGAGCCGAACGTGATGAAGGACTATTTCTTCGACCGGGTGGCCAAGGCGATCGGCAAGGACAAGGCCGGCCATCGTTTCATCGCGGTGACCGATCCCGGTTCGTCGCTGCAGAAGGTCGCGATCAAGCAAGGCTTTGCCCGCATCTTCTACGGCGACCCTGCAATCGGCGGCCGCTATTCCGTGCTGTCGCCGTTCGGCCTGGTGCCGGCGGCGGCCGCGGGCATCGACGTCCGCAGCCTGCTCGGCCATACGCTAGCCATGGTGCGCTCGTGCGGCGCCGACGTGCCGCCGCAGGAAAACCCGGGCGTCCAGCTCGGGCTGGCGATGGGCATCGCCGGGCTCGAAGGCCGCGACAAGGTGACGATCTTCGCCTCGCCCGAGGTCGCCGATTTCGGCGCCTGGGCCGAGCAGCTGATCGCGGAATCGACCGGCAAGGACGGCAAGGGCCTGATCCCGATCGAGGGCGAGACCATCGGCGACGCCGCGGTCTACGGCAACGACCGCTTCTTCATCGACCTGCGCACCGAGGGCGAGCACGACGCCGCGCATGAGGCCAAGCTCGCCGCGCTCGAGGCCGCCGGCCATCCCGTGGTCCGGATCGTGATGAAGTCGATCGACCATATCGGCCAGGAGTTCTTCCGCTTCGAGATCGCGACCGCGGTGGCAGGCTCCATCCTCGGCATCAACCCGTTCAACCAGCCCGACGTCGAGGCTGCCAAGATCAAGACGCGCGAGCTGACGGCGGCGTTCGAGAAGACCGGATCGCTGCCGGCCGAGCGGCCGGTGGTGTCGGCGGATGGCGTCGAGCTCTACACCGACGCGCAGAACGCCGAGGAGCTGCGCAAGGCCGGCGCCAATGGCGACCTCGATTCCTGGATCAAGGCCCACCTCTCGCGCTCCGACCGCGGCGACTATGTCGCCCTGCTCGCCTATATCGAGCGCGACGGCGACACCATCGATGCCATGCAGGCGATGCGGCTGAAGGTGCGCGATGCGAAACACCTTGCGACCTGCGCCGAATTCGGCCCGCGCTTCCTGCATTCGACCGGACAGGCCTACAAGGGCGGGCCCGACAGCGGCGTGTTCCTGCAGGTGACGACCGACGACAGCAAGGACCTGACCGTGCCCGGCCAGAAAGCGACCTTCGGCGTGATCAAGGCGGCGCAGGCGCGCGGCGATTTCGACGTGCTCACCGAGCGCGGCAGGCGGGCGCTGCGCGTGCATCTCAAGGGCGACCTCACCTCCGGGCTTGCGGCACTCGATGCCGCGATCTCGGCCGCACTGAACTGACGGAGGCCAGGATGCAACTCGGCATGATCGGCCTCGGGCGGATGGGCGGCAACATCGTCCGCCGCCTGATGACCCAGGGTCACACCACCGTGGTCTACGACAAGGATCCGAAGGCGGTCGCGGCACTCGTCGCCGACAATGCCACCGGCTCCTCGTCGCTGGAGGATTTCGTCCTCAAGCTGGAGGCGCCACGCACCGCCTGGGTGATGCTGCCGGCCGGCAAGATCACCGAAGCCACCATCGAGGCGCTGTCGAAGCTGATGCAACCCGGCGACGTCATCATCGACGGCGGCAACACCTTCTGGCAGGACGACGTCCGCCGCGGCAAGGCGCTCAGGGAGCGTGGGCTGCATTATGTCGATGTCGGCACCAGCGGCGGCATCTGGGGCATCGAGCGCGGCTACTGCATGATGATCGGCGGCGACAAACCCGTCGTCGACCGGCTCGACCCGATCTTCAAGACGCTGGCGCCCGGCATCGGCGACATCCCGCGCACCTCCGGCCGCGACGGTCGCGATCCGCGCATCGAACAGGGCTACATCCACGCCGGTCCGATCGGCGCGGGGCATTTCGTCAAGATGATCCACAACGGCATCGAATACGGCCTGATGCAGGCCTATGCCGAAGGCTTCGACATCCTGAAGAACGCCAACATCGAGGCGCTGCCGCCCGACCATCGCTTCGATCTCGACATCGCCGACATCGCCGAAGTCTGGCGGCGCGGCAGCGTGATCCCGTCCTGGCTGCTCGACCTCACGGCGTCGGCGCTGGCGCAGAACCACACGCTCGACAATTACTCCGGCTTTGTCGAGGATTCCGGCGAAGGCCGCTGGACCGTCAATGCCGCGGTCGATGAGGCGGTGCCGGCCGAGGTGCTGACGGCGGCGCTCTACACCCGCTTCCGTTCGCGCAAGGATCACACCTTCGCCGAGAAGATCCTGTCGGCGATGCGCGCAGGGTTTGGCGGCCACAAGGAGCCGCCGAAGAAGGCTTAAAACGAACCGCGGAAGGTCACGTGCAGAAGAAACCCGATCCTTGCTCCTTCATCATCTTCGGCGCCACCGGTGATCTGACACACCGGCTGGTCGTCCCGGCGCTCTACAATCTCGCCGCCGGCAATCTCCTGCCGGAAAAGTTCTGCGTCGTCGGCATCGTCCGCAAGGGCATGTCGAGCGAGCAGCTGACCGACAGCCTGCTGCAGGGGCTGCGCAAGTTCGCGACCCGTCCAGTGGACGAGGCGATCGCGAAGCGGCTGTTCGAATGCGTCACCTCGATCGAAGCCGATCCGAGAGATCCCGCTTCGTTCGATGCCATGAACGAACGGCTCGACAAGCTCGAGACGGCGCGCGGCACCGGCGGCAACCGGCTGTTCTATCTCGCGACCCCCCCGAACGCCTTCCTGCCGATCAGCGAGCAACTCGGACGCACCGGCATGCTGGAGGAGAACGGCGCCTGGCGGCGGCTGATCATCGAAAAGCCGTTCGGCACCGATCTGGCGTCGGCCAGGGCGCTGAATGCCGCGCTGCTGAAGCTGATGGATGAGCATCAGATCTACCGGATCGACCATTACCTCGGCAAGGAAACCGTCCAGAACATCCTGGTGCTGCGCTTTGCCAACGGCATGTTCGAGCCGATCTGGAATCGCAACCATATCGACCACATCCAGATCACCGTCGACGAGAAGCTCGGCGTCGGCCATCGCGGCAGCTTCTATGACGCCACCGGCGCGCTGCGCGACATGGTGCCGAACCATCTGTTCCAGCTGCTGTCGCTGGTGACGATGGAGCCGCCGGCGCGCTTCGACGCCCATGCGGTGCGCTCGGAAAAGGCCGAGGTGCTGAGCGCGATCCAGATCCAGAGTGCGCAGGAGGCGCTGTCCAACTCGGTGCGCGGCCAATATCGCGGCGGCCGGATCGGTGACACCGAGATCGAGGACTATCTCAAGACACCGGACGTCAAGCCCGACAGCTCGACCGAGACCTATGCCGCGCTGAAGCTGACCATCGACAATTGGCGCTGGGCCGGCGTGCCGTTCTACCTGCGCACCGGCAAGGCACTCACCACCAAGCGCACCGAGATCGCGATCAAGTTCAAACAGGCGCCGTTCGCAATGTTCCGCGATACCGCGGTCGACCGCCTGTCGCAGAACTACCTGGTCATCTCGACCGAGCCGACCGAAGGCATCGAGCTGCAGTTCAACACCAAGGTGCCTGGCCCGGCCATCAACATCGACGGCGTCGAGATGAAGTTCCGCTACAAGGACTACTTCAAGGCCGAGCCGTCGACCGGCTACGAGACTCTGATCTACGACTGCATGATCGGCGACAATCTGCTGTTCCAGCGCGCCGACAGCGTCGAGGCCGGATGGCAGGCGGTGCAGCCCTTCCTCGATGCCTGGAAGACTGCCGGCGGGCGTGGTTTGCAGCCGTACAAGGCCGGCAGCGAAGGCCCGGAGGCGGCCAACGCGCTATTGACGCGCGACGGCCGCAGCTGGCGGAAGCTCAGCTGACCATGACCACGAGCGGCGAGCGCACGATCATCACGGTCGCCGATCCGGCCGCACTGGCGCAGACCGCCGCCGAACGGTTGATCGCCAGGATCGACCAGAACAGCGGCCGGGTCGCGGTGTGCCTCACCGGCGGCTCCAGCCCCAAGGCGCTCTACCAGCTGCTGGCGACGCCAGACTATCGTCGGAGGATTCCGTGGGATCGCATCGACTGGTTCATCGGCGATGAGCGCCTGGTGCCGCGCAAGGACCCACTGCACAATATGAGCATGGCGCGCCAGGCCTTCCTCGACCGCTGCGCCCCGGCCGCGAATGTCCATCCGATCGCAACCGACACCGCCGATCTCAGGGATCCCGACGTCAGTGCGGCGCTGTACGAGAACGAGCTGATGGCCTTCTACGGCGCCGAACAGCTCGATCCGAAGCGGCCGCTGTTCGACCTCGTGCTGATGGGCATCGGGCCCGATGGCCACACCGCCTCGCTGTTTCCCGGCTTCCCCGCGGTCGAGGAAACCCAGCGCTGGGTGGTCGGGGTGCCCAAGGCCAATGTCGAGCCGTTCGTGCCGCGGGTCTCCTTGACCCTGCCTGCCCTCGCCTCCTGCCGCGAGATGCTGTTCGAGGTCGCGGGCGAAAACAAGCGCGCGATCTTGACGCGCCTGTTCGCAGGCGAGAACCTGCCGGCAAACCGCGCGCGATCGCTGGGCGAAACCGTCTGGCTGATCGATCAGGCCGCGCTGCCGGGGGACTTGCGTAAATGATTTTCTTGGGTGACCTTCTTGGGTGACGGGCAAAACCCCTGCGCACTGGTCGTGATGGGCGTCTCCGGCTCGGGCAAGAGCACCATCGCCGACCGCTTGGCGATCAGGATCGGCTGGCGCTTCGAGGACGGCGACAGCTTTCATCCGCCGAGCAATGTCGCGAAGATGCATTCCGGCCAGCCGCTCACCGACGAGGATCGCTGGCCCTGGCTGCGCGCCATCGCCAATGAGATCGACCGCACCTGCGGCGTCCGCGAACGGGCCGTCATCGCCTGCTCCGCGCTGAAGCGCGCCTATCGCGACGTCCTGGTGCATGGCCGCGACGACATCCGCATCGTCTTCCTCGACGGCACAGAGGAGCTGATCGCGACACGGCTGGCCGCGCGCAAGGACCATTTCATGCCGCCGGGCCTGCTCGCCAGCCAGTTCAAGACGCTGGAGCCGCCGACGCCGGACGAACGCCCGATCACGGTTGCGATCGACCGTTCGGTCGACACCATCATCGAAGACATTGTCAGTCAACTGAAGCTGGACCGCCCATGACCCGCATCGCCCTTGTCGTATCTGATGTCGACGGCACGCTGCTCACCAAGGACAAGACCTTGACCGACGACGCCATGACCGCGGTGCGCAGGCTGCACGAGGCCGGTATCGGCTTCACCATCGTCTCCAGCCGGCCGACGATCGGGATGGGTTTCCTGGTCGCGCCGCTCGCGATCACGCTGCCGATCGGCGCCTTCAACGGCTCTTCGATCGTCGATCCGCAACTGAAGCCGATCGAGCAGCATTTGATCCCGGCCGCCGTCGCCAAACGCAGCATCGACCTGCTCCGCGAGCGCGGCATCGATATCTGGCTGTTCACCAACGACCGCTGGCTGACCCGCAATCCCGACGGCGAGTACAACGCGCACGAAAAGCGCGCGATCAAGCATGATCCGACCATCGTCGGCGATTTCACGCCCTATCTCGACCAGGCCTGCAAGATCGTCGGCGCGAGCTCGGATGCGCCCCTGCTGCAGCGCTGCGAGGCGGAGATGCAGCAGATGGTCGGCAATGATGCGACCGCGGTCCGCTCGCAGACCTACTATCTCGACGTCACCCCGCCCGGCCACGACAAGGGCACCTTCGTCGAGGACATCGCGAGACGCCTCGGCATATCGCTCGAAAATGTCGCTACGATCGGCGACATGCAGAACGATCTGCCGATGTTCGCGAAAAGCGGCGTCTCGTTCGCGATGGGCAATGCCAGCGATGACGTAAAGGCGCGCGCCACGCATGTCACCGAAACCAACGAGCACGACGGTTTCGCGCGCGCGATGGAGACGGTGCTGACGATGGGCCGCTAGACCGCGATCAGGTCGACCGCTGCACCGCCGGCTTCTCGGCGTCGGCCTTGGCGGCGCTGAGATTGTGCGCCGTGTTGATCAGCGCGATATGGGTCAGTGCCTGCGGAAAGTTGCCGGTCTGCCGGCCGGCGCCGGAGTCGAACTCCTCCGCCAGCAGCCCGAGATCGTTGGCGACCGCGACGACGCGGTCGAACATGGTTTGCGCCTTGTCGAGATCTCCCGCCAGCACATGGGCGTCGGCGAGCCAGAGGCTGCAGGCCAGGAACGCGCCCTCGATCGGCTGGATTTCGTCAGACACCTCGCGCGGATCGTGCCGCAGCACGAATCCGTCGCGGATCATGTGCCGCTCGACCGCAGCGATCGTGCCGCGAATGCGCGGATCGGACGGCGGCAGGAAGCCTACCGACGGCAGCAGCAGCAGGCTGGCGTCGAGCAGCTTTGACCCGTAGCTCTCGACGAAGCTGTTGAGATCGGGATCGAAGCCCTGCCGGCAGACATCGCGATGGATGGCCTCGCGCAGCACCCGCCATTTGACCAGTGGCCCCTTGAAGCCGAACCGCTCCGCGCTCTTGATGGCGCGGTCGAAGGCGACCCAGCACATCACCTTGGAGAACACGTAGTGTCTGGGCGTGCCGCGGCGCTCCCAGATGCCGTGATCCGGCTGGTCCCAGACATCGGCGAGATGACTGACGACGGTGCATTCGAGCGACCAGCTCTCATCATCGAGCTTCAGCTTGGCCATGCGGGACTGGTGGAAGGCGTCGATCAACTCGCCGTAGACGTCGAGTTGCAGCTGCGCATGTGCGGCATTGCCGACGCGGACCGGTTGCGCCCCCTCATAGCCGGGCAGCCAGCCGGCTTCCCATTCCAGGAGGCGCCGCTGCCCCAGGATGCCGTACATGATCTGCATGTCGGCAGGAGCACCGGCCGCGGCCCGCAGCAGCCAGTTGTGCCAGGCGGCCGCTTCCTCGGTGTAGCCCGAATTCATCAGTGCCAGCAGCGTGAAGGTGGCGTCGCGCAGCCAGCAGAACCGGTAATCCCAGTTGCGCGCGCCGCCGAGCTTTTCCGGCAACGACGTGGTCGGGGCCGCGACGATGCCGCCGGTCGGCCTGAAGGTCAGTGCCTTCAGCGTGATCAGCGAGCGCATCACGAGGCTGCGCTGATAGCTGCCGTCATAGGTCGAACGGCTGCACCATTCCTTCCAATAGTCCTCGGTATCCTTCAGCGCGGCCTCGGGATCGATCGGCTCCGGCACCGGCTGATACGACGCTCCGTAGGTCAGGACAAAGGGCACGGTGTCGCCCTCGCCGATCTCGAAATCGGCGATCGTGGTCAGGTCCTTGCCCGATGTCTTCACTGGCGTGCGCAGCAGGGTCATGTCCTGTCCGCTGATCGCCAGCAGCCCCTCGCCGTCCGGGTTCTTCTTCACCCAGGGAACATCGACGCCGAAGCCGAAGCGGATCACCAGCTCCATGTGCATCTTGACGCGGCCGCTGATGCCGCGAACCAGGCGGACCACGTCGGAGGCATTGCCGCGCGGCGGCATGAAGTCGATCAGCGCGACCACGCCGTCCTCGGTCTCGAACCGAGTCTCCAGGATCAGCGTATCGTCCCAATAGCGGCGGGAGATCCGCTTGATCTCGCCAGCGGGCGCCAGCAGCCAGCGGCCATTGCGCGACGTGCCGAGCAGCGCCGCGAAGCAGGCGTCGGAATCGAACGCCGGCCAGCACAGCCAGTCGATCGAGCCGTCGCGACCGACCAGCGCTGCGGTTTCGCAATCGCCGATCAGCCCATAGTCTTCGATTCGAGAGGCCACCGCCGTGCTCCGCGTTGTCAGGCGTGCGACCGCTCGCGGGTTGCACGCTTGAGCGCGTCGATGTCGATCGCCGACGCGAGATGCTCGATCGAGACCGGCAGCCGCCGTTTCCAGTTCGGATGCTCGTAGACGGTGCCGGGGATGTTCGGCTGCTCGACAATGCCAAGCAAATCCTCCATCGAGACCGCCATCATCCGCGACCGCGTCCGTGCCATGAAGTTCACCACCGAATAGAAATCATTGTGGTGGATATCGTGCCGGCGCAGCACGTCGTCGAGATGGCCGAGCGCATCCCAGCGCCCCTGGTCGGTCTCACCGGGATCGATCCCGAGCGCGCGCTTGGTCTTGAGGTCGCTGAACGAGCGCCAGCCGGCATAGGTCGAGAGATCGTGGGTGTTGAACGTCACCAGCGCATTCGGCAGATAGTAGTCGGCGTTGCGGAACACGCCCTGGTCGTCGGTCTCGAACATCATCACAAGATACGACCAGATGCCCCAGCCGTTCATCTGCTCGCGAAAGCCCGGAGGCACGGTGCCGAGGTCCTCGCCGATCACGACGCAGCGGCTCGCAACGCTCTCCTGCGCGGTCGCCGCCAGCAGCGCCTCGAACGGCATCAGCACATAGGCGCCATTGGCCGGGCCGAAGCCGCGCGGGACCAGATAGAGCCGCTTCAGCCCGAAGGCGTGGTCGAGCCTGATCGCGCCGGCATGGTGCATCGAGGCGCGCAGCATCTGCCTGAACGGCTCGAACGAACGCTGCTCGAGGCCCGCGGCGTTGAAGCCGGCAAGCCCCCAGTCCTGACCCGCGGTGTTGAGCGGGTCCGGCGGCGCGCCGACGCCGAGATGACGCGAGATCGCGGTCTGCTCATTCCACGCGTCGAAGCCATCCGACTGCACGCCGACGGCGACGTCGAGATAGAGCCCGACCCGCATGCCGAGCTTGTGTGCGAGCGCCTGGCAGGCGCCGAGCTGCCGGTCCGCGGTCCATTGCACGAATTCCACGAATTCGACCTCAGTGGCGGTGTCGCGCGCCCGGCGCAATTTCGCGCACGCCGTATCGTTGGGCTGCCGCCATTCGTCCGGCCATTCCCACCACGGCGTGTTGAATTTGTGCCGCATCACCTCGAAGCAGGCGAAGCGCGACAGCAGCACGCCCTGCTCCTTGCGATAGGCCTCGAAATCCTGCCAGCGGCCGAGGCCGGGATTGGCCTTGAATGCCGCGAAGGCCGCGCGCAGCGCGGGCCATTTCAGCGCCGCGACACCGACATAATCGACCATGTCACGGCTGCGGAGCTGCGCCAGCGCGGCTTGCGTTTCGGCATCGGCGCAGAATTCGGGAATCTTCGCGACGTCCACATAGAGCGCGTTGAGGAACAGCCGGCTGTTCGGCGAGTATGGGCTGCAATCGCCAGGCCGATCGTCGAACAGCGCATGCAGCGGATTGAGCCCGATGCCGTCGGCGCCGAGCCGATGGGCGAATTCGAGCAGGCCCTGCAGATCGGTGAAGTCGCCGATGCCCCAGTTGCGCGCCGACCGCACGCCATAGAGCTGGACCGCGATCACCCAGCAGCGGTCGAACGCGCCGCCGAATGCGCCGTCCGCCGCCACCAGAAGCGGCAGCTCCTCGCTGCCCGATGCGTCCTTGAGCTGCAACCGGTGCACGCCCTCGGGCAGGCCCGACGGCAACATCACACTCCGCTCATGCGCCTCGCCTTGCGCGAGCACCGCAGTGCCGTTGGTGAGCTTCCATTGCACCGGAAGCCGGGCCGTCTCGGAGAGCTGCGTCTGTCCGCCATGGCCGCCTCTGACGACCACGGGATCGGCGATCATCCGACGCGGCGTCTGGGGCGGCAGCGCCGCGAGGATCGCCGTCAGCGCCTCGGGGGTTGTCACACGGCGGTGACCGCTACCATCGATATACTCGGTCTGGATTCCCAGGGTCTGGGCTTTGGCGTAAAGGTCCATTCGGCACGCTGCTTGCTCGCAACGGTATTGGGATCGTTGCTAAATTGTACAGATACGGGAAAGGGATAGTTGATGTTCAACGCTCTACCCTATCCGGCGTTCCCACCGGGAACCATTGCCCGGCGAGCGGCTTTCTATATGGGTCTGGCGTGCCTCCTTCCCGGCGCCGGGACTTCATTTGCCTATTCAATGGCGGCATCACCGTGAACAAAACCGCCCGGCCTGTCGAGAGTGCCCACAGCACTTTTCATATTACCGATGTCTATCCGTCGGTTGATGGCGGCCGCTTTGCGGTCAAGCGCATCGCGGGCGAAGCTGTCGAGGTGTGGGCCGACATCTATCGTGACGGACATGATGTGATCGCAGCGGCATTGGTGTGGCGGCATGAGGGCGACGGCGAATGGCAACACGCGCCGATGACGCCGCACAGCGACGACCGCTGGGGCGGCGCCTTCGTGCCCGACCGGCCCGGCCGCTACAGCTTCGCGATCGAGGCCTGGACCGACGAATTCGCCAGCTGGCGGCATCGCTTTGAGCAGAAGCAGCGGGACGGCGGCGACCACACGCTGGATGCCGTCGAAGGCGCGGGCATGCTGACCCGGGCGCAGGCCGGTGGCCCGGCCGCAGCCGCAATCATCATCAGGCAGTGCGAAATCTTTCTGCAAACCGGCGAGCCCGGCGCGCTGCTCGCACCCGAATTGCGTGAGGCGATGGCCGCCAGCCAGTTTCGCCGCGACCTGGTGCGATCGCAGCTCTATCCCCTCACCGCGGACCGGCCGCGGGCGCGCAGCGGCGCCTGGTACCAGATGTTTCCGCGCAGCCAGGGCAAGACACCCGGCGTGCACGCGACCTTCAACGAATGCATCGCGCGGCTGCCCGATATCGCGGCGATGGGCTTCGACGTCGTGCTGCTGGCGCCCATCCACCCGATCGGGCGGACCCATCGCAAGGGCCGCAACAATGCCGCCATCGCGCAGCCAGGCGATCCCGGCAGCCCCTATGCGATCGGTGCGGCCGAGGGTGGCCACGATGCCGTGCATCCGGAGCTCGGCACGCTCGACGACTTCCGCGCTTTCGTGGCGGCATGCCAGGCCCATGGCCTCGAGGTGGCGCTCGATTTCGCCGTGCAATGCTCGCCCGATCATCCCTGGCTGACGGCGCATCCGGAGTGGTTCAAGCGGCGTCCGGACGGATCGATGCGCACGGCCGAACATCCGCCGCAGCGCTGGGACGATGTCGTCAATCCGGATTTCGGATCCAAGGACGCAGCCGCGCTATGGCGCGCGCTGCGCGATGTCGTGCTGTTCTGGGTCGAACAGGGCGTGAATATCTTCCGGGTCGACAATCCGCACACCAAGCCGCTGGCATTCTGGGAATGGCTGATCCGCGAGGTGCAGGACAGCGATCCGGACGTGCTGTTCCTTTCGGAGGCGTTCGCGCGGCCGAAACTGATGAAGGGTCTCGCCAAGCTCGGCTTCACGCAGTCCTACACTTACTTCACCTGGCGCACGCAGCGTTCCGAGCTCGAACAGTATCTCGGCGAGTTGATATCCTATCCCGATCGCGACTTCTTTCGGCCGAATTTATTCGTCAACACACCTGACATCCTGCCCTTCCACCTGCAAAGCGGCGAATCCTGGATGTTCAAGTCGCGTCTCGCGCTGGCCGCGACGCTTTCAAGCAACTACGGCATCACCAGCGGCTTCGAATTGCTCGAGCACACGCCGGTGCCCGGCCGCGAGGAGTATCTCAACTCCGAGAAATACGAAATCAGGGTTCGCGACTGGGATCAGGCCGGGAACATCAAGCCCTATGTCGCGGCCCTCAACCAAATCAGGCGCGGCAATCCAGCCCTGCAACAATTCGCCAATCTGCGCTTTATCAATGTCGATGACGGCGGCGTGATCGGCTTCGTCAAGGCGGCGGCCGATCAGGGCAATGTGATCGCGGCCGCGATTGCGTTATCGTCCGAGCCCCGCGACGTCTGGCTTCCGCTCGGCGACGTCACGGTCGGCCTTGGCGATGCCCGGCGCCCCGTCACGGCCGTGGAAGACCTCGTCACCGGCGAGCGTCATGCGCTCGAATGGGGAGGCATCCGCCTGCGTCTGGATCCTGCGCGCGATCCCGCGTTGCTGTTGCGCTGTGTCGCCTGAAGGAGCCGTCATGAACGTATTCTCCTCCGTCAATAGCCAGGAGAAGGTCGCGACCGAGACCGCGGACCAGCTGTGGTACAAGGACGCCATCATCTACCAGCTGCACGTCAAGGCGTTCGCCGACAGCAACAATGACGGCATCGGCGACTTCGCAGGCCTGACGGATAAACTCGGCTATCTGCAGGAGCTCGGCGTCACCGCGCTGTGGCTGTTGCCGTTCTATCCCTCGCCCGGCCGCGACGACGGCTACGACATCGGCGACTATGGCGACATCAATCCCGATTTCGGGACGATGAAGGACTTCAAGCGCTTCATCCAGGAGGCCAAGAAGCGCGGCTTGCGCGTCATCACCGAGCTCGTCATCAACCACACCTCGGACCAGCACGCCTGGTTCAAGCGCGCGCGCCGCAGCCCGCCAAATTCGAGCGCGCGCAGCTGGTACGTCTGGAGCGACACCGACCAGAAATACCTCGATACGAGGATCATCTTCACCGACACGGAAAAGTCGAACTGGACCTGGGATCCGGAAGCCGGCCAGTTCTACTGGCACCGCTTCTTCTCGCACCAGCCGGACTTGAACTTCGACAATCCCCGCGTGGTGCGTGCCATCGTGCAGGTGATGAAGCGCTGGCTCGACACCGGCGTCGACGGCTTCCGGCTCGACGCCATTCCCTATCTTTGCGAGCGCGACGGCACCAACAACGAGAACCTGCCGGAGACGCATGCCATCATCAAGCGGCTGCGCCAGGAGCTCGACGCCTATGCCAAGGGCAAGATCCTGCTGGCCGAGGCCAATCAATGGCCGGAGGACGTGCAGGAATATTTCGGCCATGGCGACGAATGCCACATGGCCTATCACTTCCCGCTGATGCCGCGCATCTACATGGCGATCGCCCAGGAAGACCGCTTTCCGATCACCGACATCCTCAGGCAGACGCCCGACATTCCGGCAGCCGCCCAGTGGGCGCTGTTCCTGCGCAATCACGACGAGCTGACCCTGGAGATGGTCACCGACGTCGAGCGCGACTATCTGTGGTCGACCTACGCCAACGACCCGCGCGCCCGCATCAATGTCGGCATCCGCCGCCGCCTTGCGCCGCTGATGGACAATGACCGGCGCAAGATCGAGCTGATGAACTCGCTCTTGCTGTCGTTCCCGGGCACGCCGATCATCTATTACGGCGACGAGATCGGCATGGGCGACAACATCTATCTCGGCGACCGCAACGGCGTGCGGACGCCGATGCAGTGGTCGCCGGACCGCAACGGCGGCTTCTCGCGCGCCGACCCGGCGCGGCTCTACGCGCCGATGATCATGGATCCGGTCTACGGCTATGAGGCCGTCAATGTCGAGGCGCAGTCGCGCAGCCTCTCGTCGCTGCTGTCGGCGACCAAACGGCTGATCGCGGTGCGCAAGTCGACGCTCGCCTTCGGGCGCGGCACCATGACCTTCATCCGCCCGGAGAACCGCTCGGTGCTCGCCTATGTCCGGCAGTATCAGGGCGAGGCGATCCTGTGCGTCGCGAATCTGTCGCGCTCGGCGCAGGCGACTGAGCTCGATCTTTCCGCCTTCAAGGACCGCATTCCGCTCGAGATGCTCGGACGCACGCGCTTCCCGGCGATCGGCGAGCTGCCCTACATGATCACGCTGGCGCCTTACGGCTTCTACTGGTTCCAGCTGCAGGAGCGCGACAAGTCCGAGCCGGTGAAGCCGCGGGCGGTGCCGGAGTTCGAGACGCTGGTCGTGCCGCTCGGTTCGACCTGGACGTCGCTGGCGCGGGAGCGCGGCGTGTTCGAGCATGACGTGCTGCCCGGCCATCTCGCCCGCTCGCGCTGGTACCCGGAGCATTCCCCGAAGGCGATCCAACCGACGCTGGTGTCCGCGGTCCCGTTCTGCGACATCGGCGATAACCGGCCCTGGCTGATCTTCTTCGAAACCACGGAGCGCGGCGCCACCAGCCGCTACGTGCTGCCGATGCAGATCGAATGGGTGCGCTTCGACCGCGAGCGCTACAACCCGCGCGCCTTTGCCGCGATCCGTCAGGGCGCGCGCGAGGGCACGCTGCTCGATGTCTCAACCGACCAGATCTTCACCGGCCTGTTCCTGCGCAATCTCAGGGAGAATCTCACCGTCGACGAGGGCGAGCAGGGCCTGAAGCTCGAATTCCGGCCGACCAGCCGCTTCTCCGACCGCCCGGTGCGGCAGCCGGAGCGGATCCGTGTCTTCGAGAACGATCAGCCGCATTCGACCGCGCTGGTCGACAATGAGTATGTCACCAAGATCTACCGGAAGCTCGAGGTCGGCATCAATCCGGAGATCGAGATGGGCCGCTTCCTCACCGAAGTAGTCAATTTCCCCAACACACCCGCATTGCTCGGCACATCGGAACTGGTGGAGGGTGACAATCGCAGCGCGATCGCGGTGCTGCACGCCATGGTGGTCAACCAGGGCGACCTCTGGACCGTGGCCGCTGCCCACCTCGATCGCCTCGTCGAGCGGCAGCGCCTGTTGGCGGCGAGCGAAAATCCCGATGAGAACGGTGATCATGCGACTTATCTGCGCCACCTGTCGCACAGCGGAAAGCGCCTCGCCGAGCTGCACATCGCGCTCGCCAGCAACCGCGACCTGCCGGATTTCGCGCCCGAACCGACCAGGCCCGAAGACCTGCAGCGCTGGAGCGACGAGATCATGGCCCGCGCCGAACGCGTGTTCGACACGCTGAAGCAGCGGCGCGGCTCCCTGAAAGAGGCCGACCGGCTGCTGGCCGATCAGTTGCAAGCCCAGCACGACATGCTGCCGGAGCGGCTGAAGGCGCTGCTGCCGCGCGAGACCGACGGGTTCAGCATCCGCCATCATGGCGATTTGCATCTCGGCCAGTTGCTGGTCGTCAAGGACGACGTCTTCATCATCGATTTCGACGGCGGACCGGGCCGCACCATCGCAGAGCGGCGGCGCAGAGCGCCGCCGGCGCGCGACGTCGCCGGCCTGATCCGCTCGATCGATTATGCGGCGACCGTCGCGCTGGAACGGGCCCTCAAGGTCGCCCCCGACGAGAGCGGCAGGCTGAGCCTCGCTTTGGCCGAATGGCGCGACCAGGCCGCGGATGCCCTGCTCGCGGCCTATCGCGAGACCACGGCCGGCCAGCGGCTGTGGCCCGCCGACGCCAGGGCGGCCGATCGCCTGCTCAACTTTTTCCTGCTTGAGAAAGCCTTCTACGAGATCGAGTATGAGCTGGCCAATCGGCCGGATTGGCTCCGCGTCCCACTGACTGGCCTGTTGAGACTCCTGGCCCAACAGCCGCATGAGGTTGCATGAATAAATTGCCCGCCGAGGCCTATGCCATCATCGAGGGCCGCCATTCCGATCCCTTCCACTACCTCGGACTTCACGCCGAGGGGGATCGCAATGTCGTGCGCGCCTTCCTGCCTGATGCCTCCAATGTCGAGGCGATCGGCGAGCATGGCGAGGCGGCGCCGCTGGCCAAAATCCATGACGCCGGCCTGTTCGCGGGTCCCTTGCCGAACGGCTCGACGCGCTACCAGCTCCGCGCCCGCTTCGGCGACAACGTCGTCGAACTGGAGGATGCCTACCGCTTTCCGCCGATCCTGAGCGATTTCGACCTCTATCTGCTCGGCGAGGGGACGCATCTGCGCGTCTACGACACGCTCGGCGCCCATCCGATGACGCTCGACGGCGTCGACGGCATCGGCTTCGTGGTGCTGGCGCCCAATGCGCGGCGGGTCAGCGTCGTCGGCGACTTCAATTTCTGGGACGGACGGCGGCATCCGATGCGGGTGCGCGGCCCGGGCTATTGGGAGCTGTTCATCCCGCGCGCACGCGTCGGCGATCACTACAAGTTCGAGATCATCGGGCGCAACGGCCAGCATTTGCCGCTGAAGTCCGATCCGCTGGCATTCGCCGCCGAGGTGCGTCCGAAGACCGCCTCGATCGTGATCGACGAGCGCAAGATCCCGCATCCGCGCCCGGCGCCCGATCGCGTCAACGCCCTGAGCTCGCCGATGTCGATCTACGAGGTTCATCTCGGATCGTGGCGCCGCAAGGGCCGCAATGAGTGGCTGACCTATCGCGAGATGGCGGAGCAGCTTCCCGCCTATGCCAGCGATATGGGCTTTACCCATATCGAATTCCTGCCCATCACCGAGCATCCGTTCGACGGCTCCTGGGGCTATCAGCCGACCGGCATGTTCGCCCCGACCAGCCGTTTCGGCTCGCCCGACGATTTCGCCGCGCTGATCGACGCCTGCCACGGCGCCGGGCTTGCCGTGCTGCTCGACTGGGTCCCCGGGCATTTCCCCGACGATCCGCACGGTCTCGGCAATTTCGACGGCACCGCGCTCTACGAGCACGCCAATCCGTTGCAGGGCCGTCACCTCGACTGGGGCACGCTGATCTACAATTACGGGCGCACCGAGGTCACCAACTTCCTGGTGTCGAACGCGCTGTTCTGGCTCGATCGCTACGGCATCGACGGGCTGCGCGTCGATGCCGTCGCCTCGATGCTTTATCTCGACTACAGCCGTCCCGCCGGCGGCTGGATTCCGAACAAATATGGCGGCCGGGAGAACATCGAGGCGATCGATTTCCTGCGCCGCTTCAACACCGAACTCTACGCGCACTTCCCGCAGGCGATGACGGCGGCGGAGGAATCCACCGCGTGGCCGCAGGTGTCGCGGCCGGTCGAATATGGCGGGCTCGGCTTCGGCTACAAGTGGAACATGGGCTGGATGCACGACACGCTGAAATATATCAGCAAGGATCCCATCCACCGCAAATTCCATCACGGCGACATCCTGTTCGGCCTGCACTACGCCTTCTCGGAGAACTTCATCCTGCCGCTGTCCCACGACGAGGTCGTGCACGGCAAGCGCTCGATCCTCGGCCGCATGCCCGGCGACGACTGGCAGCGCTTCGCCAATCTGCGCGCCTATTACAGCTTCATGTTCGGGCATCCCGGCAAGAAGCTGATGTTCATGGGCTGCGAGTTCGGCCAGGAGCGCGAATGGAATCACGACCACTCGATCGATTGGCATTTGCTGCAACAGCCGAGGCATAGCGGCATCCAGAACCTGGTCCGCGACCTCAACCGGCTCTATCGCGCGCTGCCGGCGCTGCACGAGCTCGACTGCGACCAGGCCGGCTTCGAATGGGTCATCACCGACGACGCCGGCAACAACGTGTTCGGCTGGATCCGCAAGGGCAACGATGCGCGGGCCCGCTGCCTCGTGGTCCTCAACTTCTCGCCCAACGTCTATCGCAACTATCGCGTCCGGGTGCCGTTCGCGGGCAAGTGGCACGAGGTGTTCAACTCGGACTCCTCCCATTACGGCGGCACCAATGTCGGCAATATCGGCGAGGTCCGCGCCTCGGAGGGCGCCACGCCCGAGCTGAGCCTCACCATTCCGCCGCTGGCAGCGATCTTCCTCGTACCGGAAAGCTGATTGATGCGACTGACCGGGGGTACGTCCGCACGGCTCGGTGCAAGCTGGGACGGCAGAGGCACCAATTTTGCGCTGTTCTCGGCGAATGCGGAGAAGGTGGAGTTGTGCCTGTTCGATGGCCAGGGCCGCCGCGAGCTCGAGCGGATCGAGATGCCGGAGCGCACCGAGGATGTCTGGCACTGCTACCTCAACGACGTCTCGCCGGGCCAGCTTTACGGCTATCGCGTCTACGGGCCCTACGCACCGGAGCGCGGCCACCGCTTCAATGCCAACAAGCTGCTGCTCGATCCCTACGCCAAGCGACTTGCCGGCCGGCTGGTGTGGAGCGATGCGCATTTCGCCTATCGCACCGGCAGCGCGCGCGAGGATCTCTCCTTCGACCGGCGCGACAATGCCCGCGGCATGCCGAAGGCCGTGGTGGTCGACGAGACCTTCAACTGGGGCCGCCGCGAGATCCGGCCGCACATTCCCTGGCAAGACACCATCATCTACGAGGCCCACGTCAAGGGCCTGACCCAGAAGCGCGAGGACGTGCCGCCGAACCTGCGCGGCACCTATGGCGGCCTGTCGTCGCCGGCGATGATCGACCACCTCAAGCGGCTCGGCGTCACCACCATCGAGCTGTTGCCGATCCACGGCCTGATCGACGACCGTGTCCTGGTCGAGAAGAAGCTGTCGAATTACTGGGGCTACAACACCATCGCCTTCTTCGCGCCGGAGGTGCGCTACGCCCAGGACAATGCGCTGGACTCGTTCCGCACCACGGTGGCGCGGCTGCACGATGCCGGCATCGAGGTGCTGCTCGACGTCGTCTACAACCACACCGCCGAGGGCAACCATATGGGCCCGACGCTGAGCTTCCGCGGCATCGACAATGCCTCCTACTACTGGCTGAATCGCGAGAATCCGCGCTTCTATGACGACTTCACCGGCTGCGGCAGCTCGGTCAACCTCACCCATCCGCGCGTGCTGCAGATGGTGATGGACTCGCTGCGCTACTGGGTCGAAGTCTGCCATGTCGACGGCTTCCGCTTCGACCTCGCCACGACCCTGGCGCGCGGACCCAACGGGTTCGATCGCAACCATCCCTTCCTCACGGCGATCCGCCAGGACCCGGTGCTGGCGACCGTGAAGATGATCGCCGAGCCCTGGGATCTCGGTCTCGGCGGCTACCAGGTCGGCGCGTTTCCGTCGCAATGGTCGGAGTGGAACGACCGCTATCGCAGCGCGATGCGGCGCTACTGGAGCGGCGAAGGCAGCCTGATCGGCGACATATCCGGCCGTATGACCGCGTCCTCGGACCTGTTTCACCACGACAACCGCGCGACCCGCGCCAGCGTCAACCACATCACGGTGCATGACGGCTTCACGCTCGCCGATCTCTTCAGCTACAACGAGAAGCACAACGAGGCCAATGGCGAGGACAATCGCGACGGCTCCAACGACAACCACAGCAACAATTGCGGCCATGAAGGCCCGACCGATGATCCTGCCATCATCGCGCTGCGCCGCCAGCTCAGGAAGAACGCGCTGGCCTGCCTGCTGCTCGCACAGGGCACGCCGCTGATCCTTGCCGGCGACGAGGTCGCCAACACCCAAGCCGGCAACAACAACGCCTATTGCCAGGACAATGAGACCGGCTGGATCGGCTGGGAGAATCTCGGCACGGACGACGACGCCATCGCCTTCATCGGTCACCTCACCGCGCTCCGCCAGCGCTTCGGCCAGATCCGCTGCCAGAGCTGGCTCGACGGCCGCCGCGCCGACGGCAGCTATGGTGTGATCTGGCTGACGCCATCAGCGGAGGAAATGAAGGAGTCCGACTGGAAATTCCCGGAAAGCCGGTTCCTCGCCTACGTGCTGGGACCGATGGAACAAGGCCAGGCGCCGATCTTTATCGTGCTCAATGCCGCGCCGCAGGAGATCGTGTTCAGGATGCCGCGGATGGCGGAATACAGGAGCTGGCAGCAGATCTTGAACACGACCAAGGCAGAACAAACGGCCGAGCTATTTGCAGCCGGCGCCGACACCACGGCACCGCCTCGTTCGGTGCTGGCATTCGCAGGCTCCGCATGAGCAGTGCGCGGCACTTCGGACCCGAACTTACCGCTGATGGCGCGCGCTTCCGGCTCTGGGCGCCGGCAGCCAAGCGCGTCGACCTCCTGCTCGACAAGCCGCACGCGCTCGCGCGCGATGTCGCCGGCTGGTACGTCGCCGAGATCGCAGGCGCGCGCGCCGGCACGCGTTACAAATTCCGCATCGATGACGACGTCGACGTGCCCGACCCGGCCTCCGCGTTCCAGCCGGACGACGTGTTCGGCCCGAGCGAGGTGATCGATCACTCGGCCTTCAAATGGCGCGCGACCGGGTGGCGCAGCCGTCCCTGGCATGAGGCCGTCATTCTCGAGGCTCATGTCGGCACCTTCACGCCGGAGGGGACCTACCGCGCCATGATCGACAAGCTCGATCATCTGGTGGCAACCGGCATCACCGCGCTCGAACTGATGCCGCTGGCGGATTTCGCAGGCAAGCGCAACTGGGGCTATGACGGCGTGCTCTGGTATGCGCCCGACAGCGCCTACGGCCGTCCCGAGGACCTCAAGACCCTGATCGACGAAGCGCATCTGCGCGGGCTGATGGTGATGCTCGACGTGGTCTACAACCATTTCGGGCCCGAGGGGAATTATCTCGGCCGCTATGCGCCCTCCTTCTTCAGCGACGCGCATACGCCGTGGGGCAGCGCGATCGACTATCGCGTACCCGAGGTGCGCGCGTTTACGATCGGCAGCGTCGTCAGCTGGCTGCGCGACTATCGCTTCGACGGGCTGCGCTTCGACGCGGTCAACACCATCGTCGAAGCCGGCGAAATCTCCATTCTCCATGACTTCAGCAAGGCTGCCGGCAAGCTCGCCACGGAGACCGGCCGGCACATCAACCTCGTGCTCGAAAACGGCGACAACATTGCGAGCCTGCTCGATGCCGCCGAAGACCCGCCGCACGGCAAATTCCGCGGCCAGTGGAACGACGATTATCATCACGCCTGGCACGTGCTGCTGACCGGAGAGACGCAGGGTTATTATGGCGACTACCGCGCGCCGAAGCAGGACCTCGCGCGCGCGCTGTCGTCCGGCTACATCTACCAGGGCGAAGTCTCGGCGTTCTGGGGCGGCAAGGCCCGCGGCGAGCCGAGCGGCGCGCTGTCACCGACCTGCTTCATCAACTTCCTGCAGAACCACGACCAGATCGGCAACCGGCCGCTGGGCGATCGGCTCGAAAGCATCGCAAAGCCGGAGGCGATCGAGGCGGCGCTCGCAGTCACATTGATCGCGCCGACCACGCCGATGCTGTTCATGGGCGAGGAATGGGGCGCAACGACGCCCTTCCCGTTCTTCTGCGATTTCAAGGGCGGCCTCGCCAACGCCGTCCGTGCCGGCCGGCGCAAGGAATTCGCCTGGGCCTATGCCAAGTACGGCGACGACATTCCCGACCCACTTGCCGAGGCGACGGTACGATCGGCCGTGCTTGACTGGGCGGCGCTTGGCCACGATCCCGCCCGCGCGCGGCTCGCGCTGGTGCGCGACCTGCTCGCCGTGCGCCGGCGCGAGATCACGCCGCGGCTCATCGGGGTACGCTTCGGCGGCGACCGCGTCACGGGCGATCTCTTGACCGCGCATTGGCGAATGGGTGACGGCCGCACGCTGTGGCTCACCGCCAATTTGTCGGATCGGGATATCACCGGCGCAGCGGAACCGAAGGGAACTGCGATCTGGGGCGGCGCGTTGTCGAGCGACCTCCCCGGCTGGGCGGTGCGCTGGCACATCGGATAGCACAATGCCTCCGGCGATCCCGATCGCAACCTACCGACTGCAACTCACTGCCGATTTCGACTTCGATGCCGCCGCCGCCGTGGCGCCATATCTGAAGGCACTCGGCATCAGCCATGTCTATACCTCGCCCTTCATGAAGGCGCGCAAGGGATCGACCCATGGCTATGACGTCGTCGACCACACCAAGTTCAACCCGGAGCTCGGCGGCGAAGAAGGCTTTGCACGGCTCAGCGACGCCTTGAAGCGCCATGACCTCGGCCTGATCCTGGATTTCGTGCCGAACCATGTCGGCGTGCACTTTGCCGACAATCCGTGGTGGCTCGACGTGCTGGAATGGGGACCGGTATCGCCCCACGCGATTTCCTTCGACATCGACTGGGACCTCCTGCCCTATCGCGCGCGCGGCGGCGTGCTGCTGCCGATCCTCGGCACATCCTATGGCCAGGCGCTGGAGCGCGGCGAGATCGAGCTGCGCTATGACGCGAGCGAAGGCAGCTTTTCCGCCTGGTATTTCGAGCACCGCCTGCCGATCGCGCCGGAGCGCTATGGTGAGGTGCTGCGGACCACCGTCCGCGAGGCCGGCGCCGAAGACAGTCCGGCCGGGCGCGCGATGCTCGAACTCGCCGCCAGGTATCGCGGGCTGCGTCACCCCAACCGCAAGGAAGCGCCGGCCCTGAAGGCGGCGATCAAGGCGATCGAGGGCAGTGCCGAAATCATCGCGCGCGGGCTCGATGCCTATCGCACCAGTGAGGACCGGCCGACCCGGACACTGGCGCTGCATCACCTTCTGGAGCGTCAGCACTACAAGCTCGGCCACTGGCGGCTTGCCTCAAGCGACATCAACTATCGCCGCTTCTTCGACGTCAACACCCTGGCCGGCCTCAGGGTCGAGGACGCCGCCACCTTCGAGGCGAGCCACAGTCTCGTGAAGCGGCTGATTGCGGAAGACCGGCTGCAAGGCCTGCGACTCGACCATATCGACGGCCTGCGCGACCCCGCCCAATACTTCCAGCGCCTGCACCGCCTGATCCGCTCCGCGCAGGGCGCCAAGGCCAAGCCGATCTACATGGTGGTCGAGAAGATCCTCGGCGAGGACGAAAGGCTAACGAAATTCAGCGGCGTCCATGGCACCACCGGCTATGAATGGATGAACACGATCAGCCAGGCGCTGGTCGATGGCGGCGGCCTCGATCCGCTCAACGAGATCTGGCGCCAGATCAGCAACCAGTCGCCGAATTTGACGCCGGTGCTGCGCGCGGCCAAGCGCCGCGTGCTGGAGACCTTGCTGACCAGCGAATTCACCGTGCTGGCGCGGCTGCTCGCGCGTATCGCCAGCGGACACTATTCGACCCGCGACTTCTCCGCCGACAGCCTGCGGCAGGCGCTCGAGCTCTATGTGCTGCACTTCCCGGTCTATCGCACCTATCTTACCGTCTCCGGCCCGAACGCGCATGACCGCGCGCTGATCAGCGCGACCATCGAGCGCGCCCGCGCCGACTGGTTCGCCGCCGACGAAGGCATCTTCGACTTCCTGCGCGATGCCCTGACCATGGACCTCCTGAAGCCCGGCCGGCCGCCGCACGGTGCGCCACGGATCCGGCGCTTCGCGCTGAAGGTGCAGCAATTCACCGGGCCGATGATGGCGAAATCGCTGGAGGACACCACCTTCTATCGCTACCACCGCCTGCTCGCGCTCAACGAGGTCGGCGGCGATCCGGCGGCGAGTGCGATTGCGCCCGAGACCTTCCACGCCATGATGCAGGCCCGCGCCCGCGAATGGCCGCACGGCATGACGGCGACCGCGACCCACGACACCAAGCGCGGCGAGGATGCCCGCGCCCGGATCATGGCGCTTGCGGAGATCCCCGGCGAATGGACCAGCGCGGTAGCGCGCTGGAAGGTGCTCAACGCGCCGCATCTGGTGCTTGACGGCGAGATGCGCGCCCCGTCGGCAACGTTCGAATACATGCTGTATCAGGCCCTGCTCGGCGCCTGGGACCCGGACGACGCATCGCTGGTCGGGCGCATCCAGGCCTATGCCCTGAAGGCCGCGCGCGAGGGCAAGCAGGAGACCAGCTGGCTCAATCCGCACGAAGCCTACGAGGCGGGTGTGAAGACCTTCATCGCGCGGATCCTCGATCGCAAGGCCTCGCCTGAATTCCTCGATGCGCTGGAGACACTGGCAGAGCGCACCGCGCTGATCGGCGCGCTGAACTCGCTGAGCCAGATCACGCTGAAGGCGACGATGCCGGGGGTGCCGGATTTCTACCAGGGCACCGAAAGCTGGGATCTTTCGCTTGTCGATCCGGACAACCGCCGTCCGGTCGATTTTACCGCACGCGCGGGCATGCTCGCGGCGCTGGAGACGCCGGACTGGGACGCGCTGGCGCAGGACTGGCGCGACGGCCGCCTGAAGTTCGCCTGGACGCGGCAACTGCTGCGGCTGCGCAACGAGCTGCCCGAGGTATTCAGCAGCGGCGACTACCAGCCGCTCGCGGTCCGCGGCCCGCATCGCGATCATGTCATCGCCTTCGCGCGGCGCCACGGTCGCGAGGCGGTCATCGTCGCGGCGGCGAAATCATTTGCCCCGTTCACACAGGGCGGGCGCAGCTGGCCACGCCCCGAAGCATTTGAGGGCGAGATCGACCTGACTGGATACGCGCTCCCGGGCGGCGACAGCAGGATTCAGCTCTCGGCGCTGTTCGCGAGGCTGCCGGTCGCGGTGCTGAAGGCGAGAGCCGTAGCTGGCCCCAAGCAAGCTTCAAGGCGTCCGCGCGCGCACGGCTAGCGCCGCGCGTCAGCGCTTGGTCAGCAGCAACTGCCCGCTCTTCTGAATGGCCGCCTGCGCGACCTCGGCAAAGCGTTGCAGCAGCCACGGCAGCGTCACCTCCAGGCGGACATGGGTATCCTCGACATCGAGATGTCCGGCCGCGACCTGTCCCAGCGCGCGGACGCGGAAGCTCATGCGGTTATTCTCCCAGCGCTCTTCGTCGACGCTCATCACAGGCACGTTCGCCGCTGCGCGCGACAGGCCCGTCTTCAGCCGTCGCATGGCCTCGTCGCGGCCGAGGCTGTGGGGAATCGAGACGATCAGCGGAGCCGACATCGCGGTGCACTCCTCCATGGATTCCCCTGATGTAATTGTGTTCCAGCGCAAACGGAAGGACCACACAGGTTTATAGCACCGCCGAATCCGGAACCTTCGTAGTTCCCACGTGTTTCCTTTCCCGAAGGGCAGAGATTAATGGGCCCACGGGCTGAGGAGAGACTCAATGTCACTTGGAACGATCATTCTGATTATTCTGGTCATCGCGCTGCTTGGCGGCTTCAGCGGCATCGGCGGCGGACCGTTCTACGGCACAGGCTATTATGGCGGCGGCGGTCTCGGCCTCGTGATCGTGATTCTGCTGATCCTGCTTCTGCTCGGACGCCTGTAGCCTGCGCGGATGTTGCGCACGATCCGCATCAACAACTATCATCACCCGCGAAAGCGGGTGATCCATTATTCCAGAGACGGTGGCGATTGAACCGATGAGCCGCAGCGTACTGGATACCCCGCTTTCGCGGAGTATGACGACTAAGCCAGCGGCACAAGCTTGCCTAAACGTTTGCTACTCGGCCGCGAGCTTCTTCATCGCCGCCTTGATCGACGAGGCCGCATCCTCATAGCCGTCCCACGCCTTGCTCTTGGCGAGCAGCGCCGGCACCGACCGCACCGTATATTTCTTCGGATCGAGGTCGCCGCGCACCTGAGCCCAGGTCAGCGGCATCGACACCGTCGCGCCCGGACGCGCCCGCGGCGACAGCACCGCAACCGCGGTCGAGAGCCGGTCGTTGCGCAGATAATCGAGGAAGATCTTTCCGGTGCGCTTGGCCTTCGACATGTTGATCAGATAGCGCTCGGGGTCATCCTGCGCCATCCACTGGCAGATGCCTTGCGCGAACGCCTTGGCCTCCTTCCATGTCACCTTGTCCCTGGCGCCTGCGAGCAGCGGAGCCACGACGTGAAGGCCCTTGCCGCCGGTGGTCTTGCAGAAGCTCTCGAGACCGACCGCGGTGAGCCGCTGGCGCATGTCCTTGGCGGCGTCGACCACGTCGGAGAATGCGACGTCGGGCGCGGGATCGAGATCGAACACCAGGCGGCCCGGTGTGTCATAGGCATCGGGCGCGCAATTCCAGGGATGCAGCTCGAGGCCGCCGAGTTGCGCGACCGCCGCGAGGCCTTCGACCTGGTCGATCTGCAGATAGGGTTTGCGGTCGCCGGAGACCTTGGCGAGCTTGAGGAGCTTCGACGTGCCGGCCATCGCGTGGCGCTGGAAGAAGGTCTCGCCCTTGATGCCGTCAGGCGCGCGCACGATCGAGCATGGCCGGCCCTTGAGGTAGCCGATCATCCATGCGCCGACCGCCTCGAAATAGCTGGCGAGGTCGAGCTTGGTCACCGGCGCGCCGTCGCCGGCATCGGGCCACAAGGCCTTGTCCGGGTGCGAGATGGCGACGCCCATGACCTCGCCGGATTTTGCTTTCGCCATCGGCTTCACCACTCTGGTTACGACCGGCCGCTCGGCCTCGACCTCATGCGCCGGCTTGTCCTGGCGCAGGCCCTTGAACGCCGCCTGGCGGATATTGCCGGCGTCGGTCCAGCCGGCGAACTCGATCTCGGCGACGAGCTCCGGCTTCAGCCAGTGCACATCGCGGGTCTTCTTCGGCGCATCCTTGCCGCCGAACGGGCTGGTGTCTGATGCCGCCGCCTTCAGCGCCGGCATGATGCGGCGGACCGTGTCCTGGCCGAAGCCGGTGCCGACGATGCCGACAAACTCCAGATGGTCGCCGCGATAGACGCCCGCCATCAGCGAGCGGAATTTGCCGTTGGTGGTCTTCCAGCCGCCGATCACCACCTCATGGCCGGCGCGGATTTTCGCCTTGGTCCAGTCGTCGGAGCGGCCGGAGCGATAGGCACCGTCGAGCCGCTTGGAGACGATGCCTTCCAGCCCGAGCTTGCGCGCGGAATCCAGCACGGCGTCGCCACGCTCCACGAAATGCTCGACATAGCGGATGAGCCTGCTTTTGCGCGCGGCCAACAGCGCCTTCAGCCGCGCCTTGCGCTCGCTGAGCGGCAGCGGCCGGAGATCCTCGGAGCCGGCAAACAGCAGATCGAAAGCGTAGAAGATCAGCTGGTCGGTCTTGCCGTCGGACAGCGCGGCCTGCAGCGTCGAAAAATGCGGAATGCCGTTCTCGTCGAGCGCCACGATCTCGCCGTCGATCAGGGCATCCGGCAACTTGCCGGCCTCCTTCACGATCGCGCCGAACTTGTCGGTCCAGTCGAGCCCCTTGCGGGTCTTCACCAAGGCCTCGCCGTCCTCGACGCGAAGCTGCACGCGGTAGCCGTCGAACTTGATCTCGTGGCACCAGCCGGCGCCATTGGGCGGGCTCTCGACCGCGGCGCAGAGCTCCGGCGAAACGAAGTCCGGCATCTCCGCCACTTGCTTCGGTTGCGCCTTCGGCCTCGCCTTCAATTGCGCTTTCAATTTTTCTTGGGGCGCCGGCGCCTTGGTCCTGGCGCGCGCATCCGCGGCCATGCCGTGATTGGACTGCCAGACCGCATCCGCTTTGGCCTTGCCGTTGCCCTTCGCCAGCATGAACGGCTTCGGCGCCCGGCCCTTGCCAGCCGCGATCTCTGCCATCGAACGGCCGGAGGCGACCGAGCGGTCCTCGTCGAGCACCGCTTCGCCATTGGTATCCACGGCGTATTCGTCGCGGTGCTTGATCAACAGCCAGTTGGTGCGCTTGCCGCCAAGGCGGTCGTTCTTCATCCGCACCAGCACCCAGCTGCCGTGCAGCTTGTCGCCGTGCAGGGTGAATTTCAGGTCGCCCTTCCTGAAGCCGCGCTCGGGATCGTCGGATTCCCAGGTGCCGCGATCCCAGAGCTGCACCGTGCCGCCGCCATACTGGTCTTCCGGAATGGTGCCTTCGAAGTCGCCATAGTCGAGCGGATGATCCTCGACCTCGACCGCGAGCCGCTTGTCATGCGGATCGAGCGAGGGTCCACGCGTCACCGCCCAGGACTTGAAGACGCCGTCGAACTCCAGCCTGAAATCATAATGCAGCCGCGTCGCGTCGTGCTTCTGGATGACGAAGCGCCGCTGCTTGCCGGGCGCCACCTTGACGTCGCCCGACGGCTCATTGGTCTTCTCGAAGTCGCGCTTCTTGCGATAGGTGGTGAGATTTCTCAGCGACACGTCCAGGCCTCGGCGCAAACCACGGCCGCCGCAACCGTGCGGCCATCAGGAACCAAAACCTACGGTATCCGTTCAAGTTCCAAACTCAAGCTGTTTGGAGACGATCATGGCCGCCCCCCGCGCCTACTGGAAAGGCACACTTAAACTCTCGCTGGTGTCGTGCCCCGTGGCGCTTTACCCGGCCTCGACCACGGTCGAGAAGACCCGCTTCCACATGATCAACCGGGAGACCGGCAACCGGCTGAAGCAGCAGATGGTCGATACCGAGACCGGCGACGTCGTCGAGGGCGACCAGAAGGGCCGCGGCTACGAGGTCACCAAGGGCAAATATGTCGAGATCGAGAAGGACGAGCTCGAGGCGGTCCAGATCGAAGGCAACCACACCATCGACATCGACAGTTTTTTGCCCGAGGACGAGATCGACAAGCGCTATCTCGACCAGCCCTATTACATCAGGCCGGACGGCAAGGCCGGCGTCGACGCGTTCGCGGTGATCCGCGACGCCATGAGGGACCAGGACCGCGTCGCGCTGGCACGGATCGTGCTGACCAACCGCGAGCACGTGATCGCGATCGAACCGCTCGACAAGGGCATGCTCGGCACCACCCTGCGCTATCCTTACGAGGTGCGCGATGCCGGCGACTATTTCGACGACATCAAGAGCCCGAAGGTGACCAAGGACATGGTCGAGCTCGCCGGCCACATCCTCAACAGCAAGGCAGCGCATTTTGATCCGTCGAAATTCAAGGACGAATATGAGACCGCGCTGAAGGCGCTGGTCCGCCGCAAGGCCGCCGGCAAGCCGATCAAGGCGGCCGTGCGCGAGGAGAAGCCGAGCAACGTAGTAAACCTGATGGATGCGCTGACGCAGAGCCTGAAGGACCGAAAAGGTGGCGCACGGCGGTCGGGCCCCGCCGCACGGCGCCCGGCCTCGCACCGCCGTACCGCAAAGAAGGCGCACCGGTCGAGCGCGCGGTCGCGCAAGGCGGGTTGAATCGATGCGCTGGTCATGCCCGGGCTCGACCCGGGCATCCATCTACTTGGCCAGAAAGACGTGGATGGCCGGGTCAAGCCCGGCCATGACGAACGGAGGCAGTTTAGCCCTACTTCTTCTTTGAGCTCTTTCGCTTCTTGGCTGTCTTGCGCTTCTTCGCAGTCTTCTTCTTCGGTACCTTCCGCCCCTTGGCGCGGGCCTCTGACAGACCGATCGCGATCGCCTGCTTGCGGCTCTTCACCTTTTTCTTGGAGCGGCCGCTGCGCAGCGTGCCGGCCTTGCGCTTCTTCATCACACGCTCGACATCGCTTGATGCCTTCCGCGAGTATTTTCTTGCCATGGCTTCTCTCCCAATAAGGGAAACCAAGCCTCGATGGAGACGAAAGTTCCGACGGTGTCGTCGCCCGGCTCGACCGGGCGACCCAGTATCCCAGAAACCGTAGCGATTGAGCAGAGAGGCCGCGGCGTACTGGATGCCCCGCTTGAAGCGGGGCATGACAACGCCTAATCCGCCGCGCGTAGCCGATAGCCGATGCCGGTCTCGGTCAGCACGAATTGCGGACGCTCGGGGTCGGCCTCGATCTTTTGGCGGAGCTGGCGCACATAGACGCGCAGATATTGCGCGTCGGTCAATTCGTCCCACAATTCCTTCAAGAGGAAGCGATGCGTCAGCACCTTGCCGGCGTGCTGCACCAGCACCCGCAAGAGATCGTATTCCTTCGGTGACAGCTTGATCTCTCTGTCGCCGACCTTGACGATCCGGCGCACCAGGTCGACCGAGAGATCACCGGAGCGGAACACCGGCCGCTCGCCCTGCACCTGCAGCTGGTGGCGCAGCGCCGCGCGCAGCCGCGCCAGCAATTCGTCCATGCCAAACGGCTTGGTCAGGTAATCGTCGGCGCCGAGATCGAGCGCCTGCACCTTGCCGGCCTCGTCGCCGCGGCTCGACAGCACCACGATCGGCACGCTCTCGTTGCGGCCGCGGATCATGCGCAGCAAGTCGTGGCCCTGGATGTCGGGCAATCCGAGATCGAGGATGATCAGTGCCGGCCCCTCGCCCAGCATCTCCAGCGCGATTCTGCCGTTGGAGGCCTCGAGGATGTCGTAGCCCTGCGTGCTCAGTCCCATCCGTAAGAGCTTGCGGATCGGCGGCTCGTCGTCGATGACCAGGACTTTGATCGGCGTCGCGTTCATGCAGCAGTGTCCAGCGCGTTGGTGTCGGCCGGGATCGGCAGGCGGATGGTGATGACGGCGCCGCTCCGGTCGGAGCGGTTGGCCGCCGCGATCGTGCCGCGCATCGCCTCGACGAAACCGCGCGAGATCGCAAGGCCGAGGCCGGTGCCGGGGCGGACATGGTCGCCCTTCTCGGCGCGATAGAACTTGTCGAACACGCTATCAAGCTCGGCGGCCGGAATGCCGTTGCCTTCATCGAGGATCTGCAGCGCGATGGTGTCGCGGTCGCGCGCGCCGCGGATCGAGATCGTGGTGTCCGAGGGAGCGTATTTGGCGGCGTTGTCGAGCAGGTTGAACAGCACCTGCTCGAACAGCACGGCGTCGAGCTCCAGCATCGGCAAGTCGGCGGCGAGCTCGAGCGACACCCGGTGATGCACCAGGATCTTGGCGGCACGGCGCAGCGCGCTGCCGACGATCTCGCCGACATCGTGCCGCGCCGTGTTGGGCACGATCGCGCCGGATTCCAGCTTGGTCATGTCGAGCAGATTGGCGATGAAGCGATTGAGCCGCTCCGACTCGTCGATCACGGTCGCAAGCAGATCATGCTTCTGGGCATCGCTCAGGCTGGCGCCGAGATCGCGCAGCGCCGAGGCCGAGCCGAGCACCGAGGCCAGCGGCGTCTTGAGATCGTGCGAGATCGAGGTCAGGAGCGCGCCGCGCAGCCGGTCGGACTCGACCGTGCGCTTGACGCGATCCAAGTCCTCGACCAGCAGCACGCGCTCGATCGCGAGCGCCCCCTGGTCGACCAGCGCGTCGAGCAGTCGGCGCTGGTCTGGTGTCAACAGCGGCCCGGTGCGGTCGTCGTCGATGCCGATCACGCCGATCGGGCCGCGGCCGGTGCGCATCGGCAGGAACAATCGCTTGCCGCCCGGCAGCGTGTCCGAGCCGCGGCCGGCCGGGCGATCGTTGCCCCACGCCCAGTTGGCGGCGGCGAGATCGGCCTGATCGAGCTGGTCTTCCGGCGGATAGCCGCTCTTGACGGTCAGCATCCCGCCCTCCGGCAGCAACAGCACCACACGCACCTTCAGCATCAGGGCGATCTGGTAGGCAGTCGCCCACAGCACGTCGTCGAGCGTCGCGGTGCCGGCGAGCTTGCGGCTGAAGGCATAGAGCGACTCGGTGGTGCGGACGCGGCCGATCGCGGTGTCGGCCTGGACGCGCACCCGCGCCGCGACGTTGGAGACCAAGAGCGCGATAAGCATGAAGAAGAAGAACGCCGCGACATTGGTCGGATCGGTGATGGTGAAAGTATAGACCGGCGGCAGGAAGAAGAAATTGTAGCACAGCGACGCCGCAACGCTGGCCAGCAGCGACGGCCACAGGCCGTAGCGCGCCGCCGCACCGACCACCGCGGTGATGAAGACGAGGTCGACATTCTCGATGCCGAAGAACGGCTGGATCAGCTTGGCCGCGCCAAGCCCGATGGCTGTCAGCAGCAGCGCCATCAGATAGGGCCGCGGGTTGAACGGCTCCTGGCGCTGCGCGGTCTGCACCGCCGCCTTGCCGACCGGCAGCTCGTCGCCGGCGATCACGTTGACGCTGATATTGCCGGCGCGGCGCACCAGATCGTGCACCACCGAGCCGTGGGTCAGCTCGAACCAGCGCGAGCGGCTCGACTTGCCGATGATGATCTGGGTGACGTTGTTGGCCTGGGCGAAATTGATGACGTCGTCGGCGATGCGGCGGCCGACGCCGGGAAGGGTCAGCGCCTCGCCGCCGAGCGATTCCGCGAGCCGCATGGTGTCGGAAAGCCGATCGCGCTGCTCGTCGTTCAGCTGCAGGCTACGCCGCGTCTCGATGCTGACGGCGGTCCATTGCGCATGCAGCCGGTCGGCCAGGCGCTTGGTGTAGCGCACGAGCCCGGCCGCGCGCGGATCCTCGCTCAGGCACACCAGGATGCGCTCGCCCGCCGCCCAAGGCCCCTGGATGGCATTGGCCTGCATGTGGGTGAGCAGCTGCTCGTCGACCCGCTCGGCGGTACGGCGCAGCGCCAGCTCGCGCAGCGCGGTCAGATTGCCAGGCGAGAAATAGTGCTCCAGCGCGCGTTCGGCCTGCTTGGGCACATAGACCTTGCCCTCCTTCAGCCGCTGGATCAGGTCGTCTGGCGTGAGGTCGATCAGCTCGATCGCATCGGCGCGATCGACCACCGAGTCGGGCACGGTCTCCCGCACCCGCACATGGGTGATCTGCGCGACGACGTCGTTGAGGCTCTCGATGTGCTGGATGTTGATCGCGGTGTAGACGTCGATGCCGTGCGACAGCAGCTCCTCGACATCGAGATAGCGCTTGGGATGCCGGCTGCCCGGCGCATTGGTGTGGGCGAGCTCGTCGACCAGTGCGAGCTGCGGCCGCCGCGCGATCAGGGCGTCGAGGTCCATCTCCTCGAGCGTCTGGTCGCGATAGGCCAGCCGCTTCCGCGGTATCACCTCAAGACCCCTGAGCAGCGCCTCGGTCTCCACCCGCCCGTGGGTTTCGACGACGCCGACCACGACGTCGACGCCCGCCTTGAGGCGGGCGTGGGCGCTCTGCAACATCTCGTAGGTCTTGCCGACGCCGGGAGCTGCGCCGATGAAGATCTTCAGCCGCCCCGATCGATCGGTCTCCCGGCGCGCCGCCTCCAGCAGCGCATCCGGCGAGGGTCGTTTATGGGGGTCACGCTGATTGGCCATACCGCAATATAGTCATCCTGCGAGAGCGGGCCTACTCCCCTATTTTGCCTTTGCCGCGTCGAGCGCCAGGTTGAGCGCAAGAACGTTAACGCGGGGCTCACCGACAATGCCGGCGAAACGGCCCTGCGTGTTCTGCGTCACCAGCTCGCGCACCGCGTCCTCCGACATGCTGCGCGCCTTCGCCACCCGCGGCACCTGGAACAGCGCGGCGTCCGGCGAGATGTCGGGATCGAGGCCGCTGGCCGAGGTGGTGACGAGATCGACCGGCACGCTGGCGGTCGGATTCTCCGCCTTCAGCTTCTCGACATCCTCCTTGACCCGGTCGTTCAGCGCCTTGCTGGTCGGGCCGAGGTTGGAGCCACCGGAATTGGCCGCGTTGTAGGGCGCCGGCACGGTCTTCGTCGAATCGTTCGGATCGGGCGCGACCGTCGCCGACGGCCGGCCGTGGAAGTATTTATCCTCCTTGAACTCCTGCCCGATCAGGGCGGAGCCGATCACCTTGCCGTCTTTCTCGATCAGGCTGCCTTGCGCCTGCTTCGGAAAGATGACGCCGGCGATCGCCGTCATGGCGAGCGGATAGGCAAGGCCCGTGATCGCGGTCAGCAGGACCAGCACGAGGATGGCGGGACGGATTTCTCTAAGCATTGTCGGTCTCCTCAGTCTGCTTCGTCATTGCGAGCGAAGCGAAGCAATCCACGGTTCAGCACGGGGATCGATGGATTGCTTCGTCGCTTCGCTCCTCGCAATGACGGTTGTGGTTACGCAAGGCCCAGGGCGGCGACGATGAGGTCGATCGCCTTGATGCCGATGAACGGGATGATGATGCCACCTAAGCCATAGATCATCAGGTTGCGGCTGAGCAGCGCGCCGGCACCGACCGCGCGATACTTGACGCCCTTCAGCGCCAGGGGAATCAGCGCGATGATGATCAGCGCGTTGAAGATGATCGCCGACAGGATCGCGCTCTGCGGGCTCGCCAGGTGCATGACGTTCAGCACCTGAAGTTGCGGATAGAACGCCAGGAACATCGCCGGGATGATCGCAAAGTATTTTGCGACGTCGTTGGCGATCGAGAACGTGGTCAGCGCACCGCGGGTCATCAGGAGCTGCTTGCCGATCTCGACCACCTCGATCAGCTTGGTCGGGTTGGAGTCGAGGTCGACCATGTTGCCGGCCTCGCGGGCCGCCTGGGTGCCGGTGTTCATAGCGACGCCGACATCGGCCTGCGCGAGCGCCGGCGCGTCGTTGGTGCCGTCGCCGCACATCGCGACCAGCTTGCCCTTGGACTGCTCGTCGCGGATCAGCTTGAGCTTGTCCTCGGGGGTTGCCTGCGCCAGGAAGTCGTCGACGCCAGCCTCGGCCGCGATCGCGGCCGCGGTCATCGGATTGTCGCCGGTGATCATCACGGTGCGGATGCCCATGCGGCGCAGCTCGGCAAAGCGCTCGCGGATGCCGCCCTTGACGATGTCCTTCAGATGCACGACGCCGAGCAGCTTGCCGTCCTTGGCGACCGCCAGCGGCGTGCCGCCGGCCTTGGCGATCTCATCGGCAATCGACTGGATCTCGCGCGCCTCGGCGCCCATGGTCGCCGCGACCGCACGGACGGTGTTGCCCGAGGCGACGGTGCGGGGCGAGCCGCCGTCGACATAGGCGAGAATGGCGTCGACCGCACCCTTGCGGACCGACGAGGTGCCGGCATCGATGCCGCTCATGCGGGTCTGCGCGGTGAACGGCACGAAGGTCGCGGCAAGCTCGTGCATGTCGCGGCCACGGATGCCGTACTTCTCCTTGGCGAGCACCACGATCGAGCGGCCCTCCGGCGTTTCGTCGGCCAGCGAGGCGAGCTGGGCCGCGTCGGCGAGGTCCTGCTCGGAGACGCCACGGATCGGACGGAACGCGGCCGCCTGGCGGTTGCCGAGCGTGATGGTGCCGGTCTTGTCCAGCAGCAGCGTATCGACGTCGCCGGCGGCCTCCACCGCGCGGCCGGACATCGCCAGCACGTTGAAGCGCACCAGGCGGTCCATGCCGGCGATGCCGATCGCCGACAACAGCGCGCCGATCGTGGTCGGGATCAGCGTGACGAACAGCGCCACCAGCACCACGACCGAGATCGAGCCGCCGGCATAGGCCGCATAGCTCGGGATCGTCACCGTCGCGAACACGAAGATGATGGTGAGGCCCGCCAGCAGGATGTTGAGCGCGATCTCGTTCGGCGTCTTCTGCCGCTCGGCGCCCTCCACCAGTCTGATCATGCGGTCGATGAAGGTCGAGCCCTGCGCCGCGGTGATGCGGACGCGGATCCAGTCGGACAGCACCTGGGTGCCGCCGGTGACCGCCGAACGGTCGCCGCCGGACTCGCGGATAACAGGCGCGGACTCACCCGTGATCGCAGCTTCGTTGACCGAGGCGACGCCTTCGATCACCTCGCCGTCGGACGGAATGTTGTCGCCGGCCTCGACCAGCACGATGTCGCCGACCTTCAGCGAGGTACCGGGCACCATGCGATAGGTCCGGTCGGTGCCGGTCAGCAGCTTGGCCTGGCTCTCGGTGCGGGTCTTCTTCAGCGATTCCGCCTGCGCCTTGCCGCGACCTTCGGCGACGGCTTCGGCGAAGTTGGCGAACAGCACCGTGAACCAGAGCCAGAGGATGATCTGGAAGGTGAAGCCGAGGTTGGCGCCGCCGGTGACGAGGTCGCGTACGAAGATGATTGTGGTCAATGCGGCCACCACCTCCACCACGAACATCACGGGGTTCTTCATCATCAGCCGTGGATCGAGCTTGACGAAGGCCGACCAGATCGCCGGCACCAGGATTTTCGGGTCGAGCATGGTCGACGCCGTCACCTGTTTCTGCAGTTTCATGGTTTCCATGGATTTCACTCCGGACGTATTCGATCAGAACAGGGTGTTGGCGTTCATGGCGAGGTGCTCGACGATCGGCCCGAGCGCGAGCGCCGGGAAGAAGGTCAGACCGCCGATGATCAGGATCACGCCGATGACGAGGCCGACGAACAGCCCGCCCGTAGTCGGGAAGGTGCCCGCCGAGGCCGGGATCGACTTCTTCTCGACCAGCGATCCCGCGATCGCCATTGCCGGCACGATCATGAAGAATCGGCCGACGAACATCGCCGAGGCGAGCGTGAGGTTGTAGAACAGGGTGTTGCCGGTGAGGCCCGCGAACGCCGAGCCGTTGTTGCCGGTCGCCGAGGTAAAGGCATAGAGCACCTCGGTGAAGCCGTGCGGGCCGGCATTGGCCATCGAGGCCACCGCCGACGGCAGCACGACGCCGACCGCGGTCCAGCCGAGATACATCAGCGGCAGCACCAGGATCGCGAGCATCGCCATCTTGACCTCGCGCGCCTCGATCTTCTTGCCGACATATTCCGGCGTGCGGCCGACCATCAGGCCGGCGACGAAGATCGCCAGCACGACGAACAGCAGCATGCCGTAGAAGCCGGCGCCGACGCCGCCGATGATGACTTCGCCGAGCTGCATATTGATCAGCGGGATCATGCCGCCGAGCGCGGTGAAGCTGTCATGCATGGCGTTGACCGCGCCGCAGGAGGCGGCGGTGGTGACGACGGCGAACAGCGAGGACGCGACGATGCCGAAGCGGACCTCCTTGCCCTCCATGTTGCCACCGGAGAGACCCAGCGCCTGCAGCGCGGAGGTGCCGTTGGCTTCCGCCCAGTAGGTGACGGTGACGCCGGCGACGAACAGGATGCCCATCACGGCGAAGATCGCCCAGCCCTGGCGCTCGTTGCCGACCATGCGGCCGAACACGTTGGTCATCGCAGCGCCGAGCGCGAAGATCGAGATCATCTGCACCAGGTTCGACAACGCGGTCGGATTCTCGAACGGATGCGCGGCGTTGGCGTTGAAGAAGCCGCCGCCATTGGTGCCGAGCATCTTGATCGCAACCTGCGAGGCCACCGGCCCGAGCGCGATGGTCTGCTTGCCGCCCTCCAGCGTGGTGGCGTCGACATAGGCGCCGAGGGTCTGCGGCATGCCCTGCCAGACCAGGAACAGCGCATAGACGATGCAGATCGGCAGCAGGACGTAGAGCGTGCAGCGCGTGACGTCGACCCAGAAATTGCCGACCGTGCGCATCGACGAACGGGTGAAGCCGCGGATCAGCGCCATCGCCAGCGCGATGCCGGTCGCCGCCGACAGGAAGTTCTGGTGGGTCAGGCCGAGCATCTGGACCAGATAGGACAGCGTGCTCTCGCCGCCGTAGTTCTGCCAGTTGGTGTTGGTGATGAAGGAGATCGCGGTGTTGAAGGAGAGATCCTCCGCAACCGCGGTCTGGCCGGCCGGGTTGAACGGCAGCACCGCCTGCAGCCGCATCAGGCCGTAGATGAGAGCGAAGCCGCCGACATGGAACAGCAGCATGGCGACCGTATAGGTCAGCCAGTGCTGCTCGCGCCGCTCGTCGACGCCGCCGACCCAGTAGATGCCGCGCTCGACGGGGCGCAGCACGGGTGAGAGGAAGGTGCGCTCGCCATTGAACACGCGGGTCATGTACCAGCCGAGCGGTTTGACCAGCGCGACCACGATCGCGCAGAACAGAATAATTTGAATCCAACCGATGACGGTCATTGCGTCAAACCTTTCGAATGGGTGCGAAGCGCAGCAGCGACGCGAACACGCCGAGCAACAGCCCGGTCAGCACCGCGTCGGCCAACAGAATTGTGCAAAGCGCTGACATCGCGGGCCGCCTAGAAGCGTTCGGGCCGCAGCAGTGCGTAGGTGAGGTAGAACAGCAGGCCGAGCGAGACGAGGCCGGCGAGCGAGTAATCGAAGATCATCGCCGCCTCCCTTAAAGCCGTTCGCAGGCGTAGGCGTAGCCGATGCCGGCGGCGAAGAAGCCGATCGCGAGCGCCGCCATGAGAATGTCCATCATGAGAGACTCCTATGCATCCGAGGGGCGCGGGACGACCGTATAAGCGCTCCGCGCCGGATGACCGTGAGGTGCCATCCGGGGCATAGGTTTTCGAGATGTGACGCATAAGGACGTTATAGGAATCCTATAAAGGCCTCAGTGCCGCCAACACTCTCCGCCGTCGTCCCGGCGAAGGCCGGGACCCATAACCACAGGGCGAAGTTTTGCGATGGCTGGGGACCCAGCGTGATCTCACAACCAAATTCGGTGGCTATGGGTCCCGGCCTTCGCCGGGACGACGCATGATCTTTATGGAATCCCTATATCTCCGCCCCTCGCCTCATCTCGTTTTCAAATGGCCATCAGGCCATTTTGGGCCTGCGGCCAATGCCTTGAGCCGCGCGCAAGACGAGATGACGCCATGTCCGTGCTATCCCAACCCACCTCCACCGACCTCGGCGAACGGCTGCGCGATGCCTATACTGTCACCGCCGAATTCATGGCCGACATCATCAGCCAGACCTGCCGGCGCTTTCCCTCGGCCGGGCAGAGCGGCAAGACCTCCCGTATCGAGCACCTGATCCGGTCCGGCGCATGGACCGACGCCGCGATCGCGCTGCTCGATCTCGAACTGCCGCAGTGGCAGATCCGCCGCCTGGTCTATGACGAGGGCGAGTGGTACTGCGCATTGTCGCGCGAACGCGAGCTGCCCGACTGGCTCGACCAATCGATCGAGGCCCACCATGCGGATCTCGCGCTTGCGATCCTCAGCGCCTTCGTCGAGGCGCAGCGGATCGCGGCCCCCGAGAACCGCACCAGCGTGCCCACCGTCCGTCGCGGCATCAGCTCACTCTACGAGCCTTTGTTCGTCGACAATATCGGCTGATGGCGGCGCCATCGTGAACGCAAAACAACTGCCGCAGCAGCTGCAGTCGGTCCAGGTGATGGTCCGGTTCGGTTTCCGGCTTGCCATCATGATCGGCTTTGCCGTGTTCGCCGGCGCAGGCTTCGGCAGGGGCCTCGTCACGCTGCTCTGGATGTCGGCACTGATCTGTGCGCTGGCCGGATTGGTCAAGCGCGAGATGCCGTTCGCGGCAAATCTCAATCACTGGGACGAGATGACCGCCTATGTCGCGCTGTGCGCACTCGGGACCGGCATCGTCCAGCACATCTAAGCCCACCCCTCAAATCCTATGCCGCTCCTATGAAGTCATCCATCGCTCGCGCTCGATTTCATATCCGGCAACACAGACATTGAACGCGTGACTTCCACCTGAAGGACTACAATCGTGAAACTCGTCGAACCTCCCTCGTGTAGCGCTGTGTCCACCATTGTCTTCATCGGCCGCAACCACCGCGGCCAGTGGGTCGCCCAGCAGCAGAACGGCCTCTATGGCGGCCTGTTCGTCAACCGCACCCAGGCTGTCAAATATGCGCTGTTCGAGAACGGCCAGCACCCCGAAATGATCGTCGAACTGTCGCGTGAGCTCGAGCTCGATATGCGCGGCGAGACCGTGCCCCTCCCCGCCAGCCGCGTGGCCTGAGCCGCCCCCATGACTGCGAAAGTCATTGCGAAGACGGTTGCGAAGGCGGATTCGGCGGCATGGCTGTCGGGCTTCATCCCCGACCTTCCAACCCCCTTCAACCACCGGGACGAGATCGACACCGAGGCGTTCGGCCGGCTGTGCGAGCGTCAGATCGCGGCCGGCGCTTCGGCGCTGGTGGTCGGCGAGACCGCGGGTGAAAGCTCGACGCTGGAGCCTGCAGAGCGCGTGCAGCTGGTTCACATCGCGGCCCGTGCCGCGCGCAAGCGGGTCCGCATCATCGCAGGCGCCGGATCGAACGCGACGGATCGTGCCGTCACGTTCACGCGCGCAGCGGAAGCGGCCGGCGCCGACGCCATCATGTCGGTCGTGCCCTATTACAACAAGCCGATGCCGCGGGGTATGGCGGCGCATTTCCGCGCCGTCGCCGCCGCCACGACACTGCCCGTGATCCTGCACGACATTCCCGCGCGGACCGTGAAAGGCCTCGCGGATGAGACGCTGGTTGAGCTCGCAGCATCGCCGCGTATCATCGGACTGCGAGATGGCAGCAGCGATGTCGCCCGCCTCAGGCGCCTGCGTCCACGCCTGCCGGCGACATTCCGGATGCTGACCGGCGACGACACCATGTCGCTCGCCTATATGGCCGCCGGCGGTGATGGCTGCATCTCGTCGGTCTCGAACGTCGCGCCCGATTTGTGCGTGGCGGTGACCCGGCATCTGCGTGAGGGCCGGTTGTATCAGGCGCGCGAGCTGCATCAGCGGCTGGTGCCGCTCGCGACGCTGCTGGAGCGCGAGCATCCCGCCGCCCTGAAATTCGCACTGGCACTGTTGGGGTTCATGCAGCCCGCGACGCGGCTGCCGATCGTTCAGCTCAACGGACCGGCGAAGGCCGAGATCGCACAGGCGATGACCGAAATCGCCGACGAATATCTGGCCGTCGCGCACTGAGCGTGCCACCACGCAGGCCATCGCAACGCACAATGGAATCAGCCCACCGCGTCCGTGACACCGCGCCATATTGAGGTTCCGGAACGGCGCCCCATATCCACGGCAAGGGAGTGCTTGCCGTGCAGACCTTCAAGGCGGCTCTCGTTGTGGCGATCGCCGTGGTCGCTCTGGTTGTTTCCATTGGTCCCGGTACGGCCACGGACAACAACCGTCTTGCCCTGACCATTTCAATCGACGGAGCGATCGGGCCGGCATCGGCCAGCTACGTCAAGGACGGCCTGGCGAAGGCGGCAGAGCGGCACGCCGAGATCGTCATTCTGCGCCTGAATACGCCGGGCGGTCTCAGCACCAGCATGCGCGAGATCATCACCGACGTGCTGGCCTCGCCCGTTCCTGTCGTCGGCTATGTTGCCCCCTCCGGCGCCCATGCCGCGAGCGCCGGGACCTACATTCTCTATGCGACCCATCTCGCAGCCATGGCGCCCGGTACCAATATCGGCGCCGCGACGCCGGTGCAGATCGGCGGCCCGATGCCGGGTCTGCCGGGCAGCACCCCGGACAAGGACGGCAAGGACCAGAAGGACGGCGGCAACCCGTCCACGACCAAGGATACCATGACGGCGAAGGTGACGAACGATGCCGTTGCCTTCATCCGCAGCCTCGCCGAACTGCGCGGCCGCAATGCCGACTGGGCCGAGAGGGCGGTCCGCGATGCCGCCACCCTCTCCGCCAACGCCGCGCTGCAGGCCCATGTCATCGAGTTCACCGCGCATGATCCGGCCGACCTGCTCAGGCAGGTCGACGGCCGGACGGTGGAGCTTGCCGGCGGCAAGACACAACGGCTGGCGACGAAGGATGCCGTGATCGAAGCCATCGATCCCAACTGGATCTCGCGCGTGCTTGCTGTGATCACCGACCCCAACATCGCATTCGTTCTCCTGATGGTCGGCATCTACGGCCTGATCTTCGAATTCATGTCTCCCGGCGCCGTGGCGCCCGGAGTTGTCGGCACGATCTGCCTGCTCCTCGGGCTCTACGCGCTGAACATGCTGCCGATCAACTACGCCGGCTTCGCCTTGATGCTGGTCGGGATGGCGCTGCTCGCGATCGAAGCCTTCAACCCGACCGTCGTGATCGGCCTCGGAGGCATCGTCGCCTTTGTGCTGGGAGCCGCCATGCTGTTTCGGATCGAGGCGCCCGGATACCACCTGTCATGGCCGCTCATCGGCATCGTCGCGGCGATGTTCGCAGGCCTCATTCTGGTCGTGCTCGGGGCGCTGCGCCGCGCGCGCAACGGTCCGTTCCGGACAGGTGCGCAAGCCATGCGCGGGCTACCGGCCGAGGTTCTCGACTGGTCCGAGACATCAGGTCACGTCTTCACCAACGGCGAACGCTGGCAGGCGCGCGGCACTGAGGCGTTCAAGGCTGGAGAGACGGTCGAGGTGGCCAACATCGTCGATTTGACGCTGGTGGTACGGCGTGCGCCGGCTTCCGCCGGCGAAGGAGGTACAGCATGATGCTTGATTATTTCACCTATGCGGCGGTCGTACTGCTTGTCATCATCTTCCTGACCCAGGCCGTGCGCGTCCTGCGCGAATACGAGCGCGGCGTCATCTTCACGCTCGGCCGCTTCACCGGGGTGAAGGGCCCGGGGCTCATCATCCTGATTCCGGTGGTGCAGCAGATCGTGAAGGTCGACCTCAGGGTGATGGTGCAGGTGGTGCCGCCGCAGGACGTGATTTCCCGCGACAACGTCTCGGTCAAGGTCAACGCCGTGCTCTACTTCCGCATCGTCGATCCCGAGCGCGCCATCATCAAGGTCGGCGACTACATGGCTGCGACCAGCCAGCTTGCCCAGACCACGCTGCGCTCGGTGCTCGGCAAGCACGAGCTCGACGAGATGCTGGCGGAACGCGACAAGTTGAACGCCGATATCCAGGAGACCCTCGACAAGCAGACCGACGTCTGGGGCATCAAGGTCACCGCGGTCGAGATCAAGGATATCGATCTCAACGAAACCATGGTGCGGGCGATCGCCAAGCAGGCCGAGGCGGAACGGCTGCGGCGCGCCAAGGTGATCAATGCGATGGGCGAGCAGCAGGCTGCCGAGAAGCTGGTCGAGGCCGGCCGGATCCTCGCCCAGGAGCCGCAGGCGATGCAGCTCCGCTATTTCGCGGCGCTGCATGATATCGCCGGCGAACGCTCATCGACCGTGGTCTTCCCGCTCCCGATGAACCTGCTCGATTACCTGACGCCGCGAGGTGGAACGACGTAATCCGGTTTGCTAGTGCCCGTGATGCTTGGCCCGCCACGCCGGACCCGGGCCGCGCATGTAATGCGCCTCGGGCCGGTAGCCGCTGATCGGCTCCTCGCCGATCCAGGCGAGGAATTTCAGCATCCCTTCCGCGACGCGGCGCAGCAGGGCAGCGATGAATGAAGCTGCTCGCATCTCAGTAATCCCACTTCTCGCCGAGCACGACCGGCGCCCGGGGATATTTCTCGGCATCGCCGCCGAGCATGCCGATATGGAGATGGCTGCGCGCCCAGTCTTCATGGCCGCGATGCAGCAGCAGCTCGTTGCGCAGCCGATGGATCTTGGCGGCGGCGATGGCGCGGTGGATGGTTCTGAAAGCAAGGCCAATCCGCCGGATGGTCCGCCGCAGCGCCAAGGGCGCAGCACCGGCCGAACCATGCGGCCGGGCATCGTGGTAATGGAGCAAGGTCATGTCCCACCTTCCTGTTGGCGGCGCGCGAGCGCACCGCGTCAGGCCAAGCATGCTGGGACGGCCGTAGGAATTCGAGAGGACCCGCCGCGGTGCGGCATAGGCGCCGCATAAAGACCGGCCGCGCCGCCTGCTGTGAGGGGGCGCCCCCGGACCGTCGGAACAGGACGGACCCGCGCGTGTTGACCAGCGCCCATTCGGTGCTAGCCTTTTTGATCACGAATTGCCGTCAAGCGGATCCGATAACCGCGTCGAGGGTGGAGGCCATGAACCTCGTATCGCCAACTGTCGCAACCGCCGGACCCGTCCCCTCCGATGGCGTCATCGCGGCAGGCGTCTACGTCGAGGGACGGCGCGTTGCCAATATCGCGATCGATGAAGCGGCGGACTGGCGCAACAAGCCGGATCACGTCGTGTGGATCGGCCTGCACGAACCCGATATGGCAATACTCAGTAGCTTGCAGCGGCAATTCCAGCTGCATGACCTCGCCATCGAAGATGCGGATCACGCGCATCAGCGGCCGAAGATCGAGCAATACGGCGATGCGCTGTTCATCGTGGCCCGCACAGCGCAGCTCGACGGCGAAAGTATCGCGTTCGGCGAGACGCATCTGTTCGTCGGCGAGGGATACATCGTCTCGGTCCGACACGGCGCCTCGACGTCCTACACGCCGGTCAGGGAGCGCTGCGAGAGTTGCCCGCGCGCGCTTGCCCGGGGCGAGGACTACATCCTCTATGCCATTCTCGATTTCATCGTCGACAACTACTCGCCGGTGCTCGAGACGATCCAGGACGAGGTCGAGGCGATGGAGGCGGAGGTGCTGGCGAGCGCAATGACGCGGGCGCAGATCGAGCGGCTCTATTTGCTGCGGCGGGATCTGCTGCGGCTGCGCAACGCGATTGGACCGCTGGTGGAGGTCTGCCGCAGGCTGGAGCGCGACGATCTGCCGATGGTGCGCGTCACGATGCGCCCGCTGTTCCGCGACGTCACGGACCATGTCCGCACGATCCAGGAACGGATCGACTCGCTGCGCGAGGTGCTTGCCTTTGCATTTGAAGCAAGCCTGCTTGTCGGTCAGGCGCAGGAAACGGCGATCTCCAAGAAGCTCGCCTCATGGCTTGCGATCGTTGCGGTGCCGACCGCCGTCGCCGGCATCTACGGTATGAATTTCAAGTACATACCGGAGCTGCAATGGGAGTACAGCTATTTCGTCGTGATGGGCCTGATGCTGGTCGTATGCGGCGGGCTGTTCTGGCGATTCCGGCGTTCCGGCTGGCTGTAGGCGGCGATCCGAACATCGAGCCAGTCTGATCTGGGCAAAGCACAGCGGCGCAGCGCGAGCACGTGCAAATCGCCAACAATTTGGACAATTTTTCCCTCGAACGACCCCGCCCGAAGCCGGTTTACCGTCGGCGGCAAGACCGGTAACGTCGCCTCCCAATGCGACGTGGAGAGTGCCCATGCGGCCCAAGGATCAGGTCAACTGGATGCTGACGGATGCGATCGAGGCGCTCGCCCGCGCCGAGCGGTTGCACCAGAGCTTCCTCAATTTGCACCCGCGCGGGGAGGGCAGCGAGCCGAGCTGGGAACCGCCGATGGACGTGATCGAGACCGAGGAGGAAATCCTGATCCTGGTCGCGCTGCCGGGGGTCGATCCCGAAGAGGTCGAGGCCGCGCTCGACGGCGGCACGCTGGTGATCTCCGGCCGCCGCATCCTGCCCGCTGAACTCCGCAACGCCCGCATCCTGCGCCTCGAGCTGCCGCAGGGCCGCTTCGAGCGCCGCATCACGCTGCCGACCGGCCGCTACACCATCAGCCGCTTTGCCGCGCATGGCTGCGTCGGCCTGCGGCTCGGAAAATCGAGCTGAGGGATTTCGACATGGCTGCAACAGACGTTTCAAATCCGGCGAGCTCGGCGCCGATCCCGAGCGACGCAACGATCATCGTCCCGGTGCGCAACACCGTGCTGTTTCCGGACGTCATCATTCCGATCACGATCGCGCGCGCAACCTCGATTGCCGCCGCCCAGCAGGCGGTGCGCGAGCAGCGGCCGATCGGCATCCTGCTGCAGCGTGATCCCGAGGCCAACGATCCCGGCCCCGACGGGCTGTACCGGGTCGGCACCGTCGCCAACATCGTGCGCTACATCACCGGCGCCGACGACAGCCACCATCTGGTCTGCCAGGGCGTGCAGCGCATGCGCGTGCTCGACTATCTGCCCGGCACGCCGTTCCTGGCGGCGCGCGTGCTGCAGATCCCCGAGCCGACCACGACCTCGCCCGAGATCGAGGCGCGCTTCCTCAATCTGCAGCGCCAGGCGCTGGAGGCCGCGCAATTGCTGCCGCAGACGCCGCCCGAATTGATCGCCGCGCTGCAGGGCACGACGTCGCCTGCGACGCTCGCCGATCTTGCGACCTCTTACATGGACATCAAACCCGCGGAGAAGCAGGACATTCTCGAGACCGTCGACCTCGTGGCGCGGATGGACAAGGTCTCGCGGCATCTCGCCGAGCGTATCGAGGTGCTCAGGCTGAGCCAGGAGATCGGGCAGAAGACCAAGGCCGTATTCGACGAGCGGCAGCGCGAGGCGATCCTGCGCGAGCAGATGGCGACCATCCAGCGCCAGCTCGGCGAAGGCGACGGCAAGGCCGCCGAGGTTGCCGAGCTGACCAAGGCGATCGCCGAAGCCAAGATGCCGCCGGAGGCCGAGAGCCAGGCGCAGAAGGAATTGCGCCGCTACGAGCGGATGCCGGAGGCCGCGGCCGAGTCCGGCATGGTGCGCAGCTATCTCGACTGGCTGATCGACCTGCCCTGGAGCCTTCCGGAGGAGAAGCCGATCGACATCGCCGAGGCGCGCAAGATCCTCGACCAGGACCATTATGGCCTGGAGAAGATCAAGAGCCGCATCATCGAGTATCTCGCGGTGCGCAAGCTCGCGCCCGGCGGCAAGGCGCCGATCCTGTGCTTCCTCGGGCCGCCCGGCGTCGGCAAGACCTCGCTCGGGCAATCGATCGCACGCGCGATGTCGCGGCCGTTCGTTCGTGTCAGCCTTGGCGGCGTGCATGACGAGGCCGAGATCCGCGGCCATCGCCGCACCTATATCGGCGCGCTGCCCGGCAACATCATCCAGGCCATCAAGAAGGCCGGCGCGCGCAATTGCGTGATGATGCTGGACGAGATCGACAAGATGGGCCGCGGCATCCAGGGCGATCCGTCGGCCGCGATGCTCGAAGTGCTCGACCCCGAGCAGAACGGCACCTTCCGCGACAATTACCTCGGCGTGCCGTTCGACCTCTCGCGCGTCGTCTTCATCGCCACCGCCAACATGCTCGACGGCGTTCCGGGACCGCTGCTCGACCGCATGGAGCTGATCAGCCTCCCCGGCTACACCGAGGACGAAAAGCTCGAGATCGCCAAGCGCTATCTGGTGCGCCGCCAGCTCGAGGCCAACGGGATCAAGGCCGACCAGGTCGAGATCGATCCGGACGCGCTGCGGCTGATCATCAAGAGCTACACCCGCGAGGCCGGCGTCCGCAATCTGGAGCGCGAGATCGGCAAAGTGCTGCGCAACGTCGCGGTGCAGATCGCCGAAGGCAGCACCAGCCACGTCACGATCGCACCGAAAGACATCGTCTCGCTGCTCGGCCAGCCCAGGTTCGAGAACGAGATCGCGATGCGCACCAGCATCCCCGGCGTTGCCACCGGGCTTGCCTGGACGCCGGTCGGCGGCGATATCCTGTTCATCGAGGCCTCGCGCACCCCGGGCCGCGGCGCACTGATGATCACCGGACAGCTCGGCGACGTGATGCGCGAGAGCGTGCAGGCCGCACTGACGCTGGTGAAGAGCCGCGCCTCCCAGCTCGGCATCGACCCCGCCGTGTTCGAGAAGAGCGACATCCACGTCCACGTTCCCGCCGGCGCGACGCCAAAGGACGGCCCGAGCGCAGGTGTTGCGATGTTCACCGCCCTCACCTCGCTGCTGACCGATCGCACCGTGCGCAGCGACACCGCGATGACCGGCGAGATCTCGCTGCGCGGCCTCGTGCTACCGGTCGGCGGCATCAAGGAGAAGGTGGTCGCCGCCGCGGCCGCGGGCCTGACGCGGGTGATGCTGCCGGCGCGCAATAAGCGCGACTACGACGACATCCCCGCCGGCGCCCGCGCCAAGCTCGAGTTCATCTGGCTCGAACGTGTCGACGAGGCAATTGCGGCCGCGCTGGAGCCCGCCAAGGCGACACCCGCCGCGGCGGAGTGATTGCGTCTCAATAGAAAAAGGGGCGTGCAGCGACCGCTGTCACGCCCCTTTGCTCCGTGCAAGATGGGCTGACACAGCCCAACCACGTCATTGCGAGCGCAGCGAAGCAATCCATTTCGCCGCATGCGCGGAGCAATGGATTGCTTCGTCGCTATCGCTCCTCGCAATGACGGGTTACGTACATATGCGGGCTCAGGTCTTGGCCATGCAGTCCGAGATATAGAACCAGCGGTCGTCGCCGGTCAGTCCCTTCTGCTTCACCTCTTTGCGGCAAGCCTTGAGCTTGGGCTTGTTGGCGCGCCACTGCTCCTTCATCGCCTTTAGCTTCTCCATCGTCAGCTTGATCTTCGACGGCTTGGCCGTGGTGGTGGTGGTGGCGGCCGGTGCCGGCGCGGTCGGCGCCGCGGTCTGGGCTGACGCGGCATGCAGTCCCAGGGCGAGCAGCGCGGCGGCAAGGCAAATCCGGGTGCGAAACATTGAAATCCCCCAATCCGATTTCTGTTCAAGGAATAGAGCGAATGCCGCGGGCGCCGGGAATCGGCGGCCCGCGGCGATGATGGTCGCGATCAGAGGATTTTGACCGCGCTGAGCAGCGTCATGTAGATGCCCCAGGCCAGCGGAACGCCGACGAACAGCCAGAACAGCGCCGCCCTGCCGTCCAGACCGCCCTTGCCGATGCCGAACGATCCGGTCGCGCCGTTGCCGCCGGTCGCCGTCGCCGCCTGCAGCTTCGCCACCTCGGCGTCGCTCATGTGCCATTTCGGATCGACCGGCTTGATCAGATAGTTGCAGATGAAGCCGGCGATCAGCATGCCGCACAGGATGTACATCGTGGTGTTGTAGAGCTGGTCGCGCGGCACGCCGGCGGCGAGCTGGAATTCGCGAAGGTAGTTCACCACGACGGGACCGATGATGCCGGCGGTCGACCACGCCGTCAGCAGACGGCCATGGATCGCGCCGACGAACTGGGTGCCGAACATGTCGGCCAGATAGGCCGGCACGGTGGCGAAGCCGCCGCCATACATCGACAGGATGATGCCGAGTCCGAGCACGAACAACAGCTTCGAGCCCATCGCGGCGAAGGTCGGCGCCAGCGCATAGAGCACGATGCCGAGCACGAAGAACGTGTAATAAGTGTTCTTGCGGCCGATCTTGTCCGACAGCGAGGCCCAGAAGAAACGACCGCCGATGTTGAACAGCGACAACAGGCCGGCAAAGCCGGCGGCGATCGCCGCGATCTGCGCCTTCTGCGATGCGTCGAGCGCATTGAATCCGACACTGGGCAGCCCGATCAGCTTGCCGGCGAAGATCTCCTGCAGCATCGGCGAGGCCATGCCGATCACGCCGATGCCCGCCGACACGTTCAAGCACAGCACCCCCCAGATCAGCCAGAATTGCGGCGTCTTGTGCGCGTTGTCGAGGTGAACGTTCTTGGTCGAGATCATCGCGTTGGATTTGGCCGGCGGCGTCCAGCCGTCCGGCTGCCAGCCGGACGGCGGCAGGCGATAGCGGAACGCACCGATCATCATGAACACGAAATAGATCGCGCCCATGGTGAGGAAGGTCTCCCAGGCGCCGACCGAGGTCGGGGTCTTGAAGTAGTTCATCAGCTTGTCGGCGAGCGGCGCGCCGATCATCGCACCGCCGCCAAAACCCATGATCGCCATGCCGGTCGCCATGCCGCGGCGATCCGGGAACCATTTCACCAGCGTCGACACCGGCGAGATGTAGCCAAGGCCGAGGCCGACGCCGCCGATCACGCCGGAGCCGAGCCACATCAGCCACAGCTGATGGGTGATGATGCCGATCGCGCCGAGCACGAGGCCGCCGCACCAGCACAGCGCGGCGACGAAGCCGGCCTTGCGCGGCCCGACCTTCTCGAGCCAGCCGCCCCACACCGCAGCCGAGACGCCGAGCACGACGAAGAACAACGTGTACATCCACCCCAAGCTCGCGACCTTCCAGTCGCAAGTCGTCGTGAACAATTCCTGCACCAGCGAGATATCGGGGCACGCCTTCGGCGCGGTCAGCCCGATCGCGCGCGACAGCGGCAGCCAGAACACCGAGAAGCCATAGGCCATGCCGATGCACAGATGGATGCACAGTGCCGCCGGCGGCACCAGCCACCGGTTGAAGCCGGCGGTCGCGATCGTGTGTTCCTTGTCGAGGAAACCTGCGCCTGCCGCGGATACGCGCGCGGCGCTGCTCACTGTGGTCATTGACTCCTCCCCTGCAGCGGCCGTTGTCGGGCGCGTCTGCGTCTTCGATCCCGTCTCAGCCCGGTCTCAGCCCTTTGCGGCCAGCGTCAGGCGGCTGCTCCGCACATTTCCTCGATGCGCCGGGACCAACCACGCGCATTTCGCAAATGCTAACCCCCAATACGACCGGATATGCCCAGCCGTGCCGTCCCTGATCTGGACGCAGGCCGGCCGTCGTCCGCCGATGTGCCCCGATCCGGGCACAGCTCAATCTCCGCAATCCAGCGGAGATTATCAATTCGCGCAGAATGGAAAATAGGTGTCGATTGGCAAAAGGTAGATATCAAGCCGGATCTAGCGCGTACGCGGCGCTGCACCATTTGAATTATCTATCGATCCATTGGCCTTCTCGATCAGGAAAACGATCCGGGCGTCGCTTCGTTCGGTGATCTCGACCCTGTCGCCGGTCTCCTGGATGAGCGCCGGGATATCGATCACCGAAAGCGGATCGGTGCAGTGCACTTCGAGGAAATCTCCCGCCGTCACGCTCTTCAGGGCCTTGCGCGTCTTCAGCGCGGGCAGCGGGCATTTCAGGCCGGTGAGATCGAGCTTTATCGTGGTCATGGTTCGACCATGGCGAAGCCGTCATACATCGTCAACGGCGGCACCTTCTCACCCTGTCAGCTTTCAGCCGCGGCCGAAGCGAGCACATCGTCGACCGGAATAGCGGATCGCAGCATCAATTCGGCGACGTCCTCGATGTCGTCGAGATGCGCGACCGGCAGCCTGGTTTCGACCGCAACGTCGCTGGCGATCCCGACCACGCGCGGGTCGTCGGGGAATAGCAGCGGCTTGCCGTTGGCGGCGCGATACACCTCGATCTTGTTGACCGGCTCACGCTTGAAGCCCTCGACCACGACCAGATCGACCTGCGCCATCTTGGCGAGCAGTTCCGGCAGCCGCGGCTCGCTGGCGCCGCGCAGCTCGTGCATCAGCGCCCAGCGCCGCGTCGAGGACACCAGCACCTCGGTCGCGCCCGCCTGCCGGTGCACCCAGGAGTCCTTGCCGGGAATGTCGACATCGAATTCGTGATGGGCGTGCTTGATCACGGAGACGCGCAAGGCCCGGCCCAGCAGATAGGGGATCACCCGCGACAGCAGCGTGGTCTTGCCGGCTCCGCTCCAGCCCGCGAGGCCTATCACTTTCATACGCAATCTCCGCAGACATATAACGTCCAGTGCTGCTTATATCAGCCTTGGCGCAATGTCATGCCAGCCCCGCCGGCGGATGGCGATCGATCAGGCCCCCAAGGGGATCGCCTTCGGAAACCCCTGGAGCAGCTGCGCCCACGGCGGCGCGAGCGCGACCGGGCGGCCCCATAAGGGCAATATTAACGGCATTTGCCGTACCAGTTCTCCCGATCAATGGGAGGCCTGTCCAGTGCCCAATCGTGATGGTGTTCGAGACGCCATAAGCCTGAAGAACAGGGTTCTGGTCACGGCGATCTTTCTGGCATCCGGCGCGGCATCCCTGATCCTCCAGGTCCTCTGGTTCAAGCAACTGCAATTCGTGCTGGGAAGCGCGACCGTCTCCGTCAGCGTAACGGTGGCGAGCTTCTTCTTCGGTCTCTCCCTGGGCAGCGCTTTCGGGGGCCGGATCGCCGACACCGTCAGCCGCCCCCTGAAAATCTACGGCTTTCTCGAACTCGCGCTCGCGGTCGTTTCCCTGGCGGTGACCGCGTTCCTGTCGCACTGGTCGACATGGGTGGGCTGGCTGTCGCCCATGCTGGACCTGGAGTCCCCATTCCGGTTGCCGCTCATGGTCGCGCTGTCGCTCGCCATCCTGTCGCTGCCGACGATGCTGATGGGCGCGACCCTGCCCTTCCTCGTGAAGTTCCTGACCCGCACGCAAACCGACCTCGCCAATCGCATCGGCCTGCTCTACGGGTTCAACACCCTGGGCGCCGCGATCGGCACCCTGGCTGTCGGCTTTGTCCTGATGGGCCTCTGGGGGATCACCGGATCGAGCCTGGTCGCAGCAGGCCTGTATGTCTGCGTCGGCGGCTTCGCCCTGCTCGTTGCGCGCGGCGCAAGCCCGCTGTCGCCGGTCACGGCGGAAGCGCCGGCGCAAACCGCCGGGCCGGGGCATCGCGGCACGTCTATCCTCATCGCGATCTTCGCGTGCTCCGGCTTCGTCTCCATCGCTTATGAAGTCGTCTGGTTCCGCTTCCTGACCAATGTCAGCACCTCGAGCGTTTACGCCTTCTCCGGCATGCTCGGTGTTTACCTGCTGGGCCTGGTGATCGGCGCCCTGATCTGCGCGAGGCTGCTCGCACCCCGCAAGGATCAACTGCTGCGATACTTCGCGGTCACACAGCTGCTCATCGCGGTTGCGGCCACGCTGACCGTCGGAATCCTCGGCAAGGCGCGCACCGTGGAAGCCGTGCTGTCTCCCATCGTATCGGGCCTGGTTCCAGTTCCGGCGCAGGAGCTCTTGGGAGGTGATGTTTCATTCTTCCTGATCTGTGCCGTCGCCCTATTGCTGCCGACCACGCTGATCGGCGTCAGCTTTCCGCTGGCCAGCGAACTGACGGTGATGCAGATGAGCGCGCTGGGCCGTCGAATCGGCACGCTCTACGCCTTGAACACGATCGGCGGCGTGGTGGGCTCCCTGGCGGCAGGGTTTCTTCTGATCCCCTATCTGGGGAGCCAGGGGGCGCTCACCGCCCTGATTGTTCTGAATGTCCTGCTCTTTGTCGCGACGACCATATCGCAATCGGATCTTCTGAAAGAAAGCAGCCTGTGGCGGCAAGGGGCGGTCGCCGCAAGCATCATCGCCGTAGCGCTCCTCCTCTTCACCCCGCACTATCTTGAACGGGTCCTGACCTCGATCGAAGGCGGCAATGTCCTCGAGCTGCGCGAAACCAAACAAGCAACATTTGCGGTGGTCGAGTATCGCGAGAAGGCAGCGGGCACCTATCAGCAATTGGTGGTGAATTCGAAGAGCTATGCCAACAACCGTCCCGAGGGCCGACGCTACATGGCCGCGATGGGGCACTATCCCATTCTGCTGCACCCGGGCCCGGTTGAAACGGCGGTCGTGATCTGCATCGGGACCGGCACCACCGTGGGTGCGGTCAGCACCCATCAGGAGTTACAATCCATCGATGCGGTCGATCTGGCCTCGACGGTTTTCGAGTTTGCGCCCCGCTTCGTGCCGATCAACAAGCAGTTCTATCAAAACCCCAAGGTCCATCAGATCGTCGCGGACGGACGCCATTTCCTGCTGGGGACAAGCGAGACATTCGACGTCATCACCCTCGAGCCCCCGCCGCCCCATGACGCCGGCGTCATCAACCTCTACACAGAGGAATTCTATGCGCTCGCAAAGCAGAAGATGCGCCCCGGCGGCGTTCTCGCGCAATGGGTGCCGCTGGATTTCAACCGCGGCATTCTTCCGAAGATGATCCTCAAGGCGATGATGGGCCAGTTCAAGCACGTCTCCCTGTGGTTGCCGTCCAGAATGGAAGGCGTGGCCATCGCCTCCGATGAACCGCTGAAAATCGATCCTCGCGTGCTCGCCACGCGCATGTCCAAACCGGGGGTGGCTGAAGACCTGACAGCAAACGGGCTGCGCTCGCCCGAGGATTTCCTGGCGACGTTCATCGCCGCTGATGAAAAGCTCGTGGCCTTTGTCAGGGATGTGCCGAGTCTCACGGATGATCGGCCGCGTCTCGAATATTACAACTGGTATCCGCTGAGTTCGGTCAGCGTGGACGAACTGAAGCGCCTCCGCGAGCCCGTGGAGACTTATCTTGCCGACAAATCCATCGACGAGGCCCGTCTCGACACCGCGCGTACAGTGGCCAATGCGATTCTGGATGAGCACCAAGCCACGGCTGAGGGCGACAAGTCCGCCGCCCGTGCCGCGCTTCGCCTGGCCGTCAAACTGGATCCGGATAATTCCTATGTCGGCTTTCTGGACCGCAAGCTGCGCGAGTGATCGGGCAACCTCCTGGAGGACCGCCTTCGGAAACTCCTGGAGCAGCTGCGCCCACAGCAGCGCGAACGCGATCAGGCCACAGTCGCGATATCCCCGAACCAGTTCACGGGCCGCCGCCCGGGGCTCACCCCGCGTGGGCTCGTTATCCTGCAGGATCAGTCGGTCCGTTGACCGACAGGTCGCCCGGGCTTGGCAAGCCTTACCGGTCGGCTCTCTCTCGGGGGCTGGCCACGCACCCGGAACCGCTTTCGCGGGCGCTGCGTCTCGACCGACAGCACCTCTTCCAACGTCGTGTTCCTAAAGCGAAGCCTTCTTAACATCGCACCGCTCCCTGAGCGGGTGGGAGCCCCATTGGTAGCTCAGTTACCGACGCCTTCGACAGGGCTCATGTCGGTGACGGAAGATAACCAACGACCGCACGCTTTGCTCCAAAAGAACCATTGCACCTTCGTCTCACATCAGGCGCCATCCGACTATCCAGCGGATATACCTCGAAGTTTCCAATGCACGGGGCGACCGGAACACGATAATGTGCAGCGCCGGAGCACCAGCCATGCCTCGCTCGCCTTCGATCGTGCCGCACCAAATCGACCACGACACCTATCTGGTGCTGAACGATTTTGGACGGCTTGGCCGCGCCTGGTGCGAAACCGATGAAGAAGGCAGCGACCGGAAAACGCTGATCCGCCGCCTGCTGGATGACCATTACAGCCATCCGGTCCGCATCGTGGCCTTCAATACCAACGAAGGATGGTCGCGCGACGTCACGACCGATATTGCCGACGAGCTGCGGCGCCGCTTCGTCGAATACGATGAGGTCCCGCGCTCCGTGCTGGAGTTCGTCGAGACGGCCATGCGGCACTGAGCCGGATCCGGTCGCACCGAGACCTGCGGCAAAACAACCCGACGGGCAACTCAGCAAAAACCTGTCAATCCGCGCGCGCAAAAATATTTCGCTTTATCAGAAAACAAACTCAGTGTATGAATTGCCCGTCTCACCCGATCGAGGGGCGCTGCGCATCGTCACGGGTGTTGCGGTGAGATGCGGTGGACGCCGATCATGCCGGAGACGAAAGCATGTGACGCGGACGGCGAAGTCGTGTGGTCCTGACGCCCTAGCGGCAGGTGTCCTCTCGCAAGATGCGCAAGCGTTTTGCGAAGGCGGTGACAAGCAAGCCCAGTCTCGCCGGGGAGAGCACGAAGTAAGCCGTAACCCATCGCGCAGGGAAAGCCGGATTGCTCCGGTTACACCTGTGGTCCTACCCCCGTGCTTTCTACCTTTTGCACGGGGCCCATGGGTGCGATCGGCACCCGGCTTTCCCTGCGCCCTCTTCAAGAGAGGGCGGAAACGAAGAGCAAAGCTCGGGCAGATCATGTCGCGAGAATGCGAATGTTTGACTCACAGGCCGTGCAACAAATTCAGTGTCGTCCCGGGCTTGACCCGGCAACTGTTATGTTGGTTTGGTCTGCAGGTACGGCTTCCGGTCTCGCATCATGGCATTGAGGACCGTGAGCAGCTTCCTGGCGACGGCGATGAGGGCGAGTTTGGCTGGTTTTCCGGCCTGTCGCAGTCGTGCATAGAAAGCCTTGAACGGATCGGCTCTGCGAACTGCATTGAGGGCCGCCATATAAAGGGCGTCACGAACGCGCTTTCGGCCGCCCGCAATCTTGCGCTTGCCGCGGAAGGCGCC
>NZ_JAFCMK010000020.1:0-49282 GCF_018129565.1 Bradyrhizobium sp. AUGA SZCCT0105
CACGTCGACCGTGATCTTGCGCGACAGGTCGCCGCGCGCCACGGCGGTCGTCACTTCGGCGATGTTGCGGACCTGCGCCGTGAGGTTGCCGGCCATCGAGTTGACGCTGTCGGTCAGATCCTTCCAGGTGCCGGCGACGCCGGGCACGTTAGCCTGGCCGCCGAGGCTGCCGTCGGTGCCGACCTCGCGCGCCACGCGCGTCACCTCGCCCGCGAAGCGGTTGAGCTGGTCGACCATCGTGTTCAGCGTTTCCTTCAGCTGAAGGATCTCGCCGCGCACGTCGACCGTGATCTTGCGCGACAGGTCACCGCCGGCGATCGCGGTCGCGACCTCGGCGATGTTACGAACCTGCGCCGTGAGGTTGCCGGCCATCGAGTTGACGCTGTCGGTCAAATCCTTCCAGGTGCCGGCGACGCCGGGCACCTCGGCCTGGCCGCCGAGCTTGCCGTCGGTGCCGACCTCGCGCGCAACGCGCGTCACCTCGCCAGCGAAGGCGTTGAGCTGGTCGACCATCGTGTTGAGCGTTTCCTTCAGCTGAAGGATTTCGCCCGACACGTTCACGGTGATCTTCTTCGACAGGTCGCCCTTCGCCACCGCGGTCGCGACCTCGGCGATGTTGCGGACCTGTGCCGTCAGGTTCGAGGCCATCGAGTTGACGCTGTCGGTCAAATCCTTCCAGGTGCCGGCGACGCCGCGCACCTCGGCCTGGCCGCCGAGCTTGCCTTCGGTGCCGACCTCGCGCGCCACGCGCGTCACCTCGCCGGCGAAGGCGTTGAGCTGGTCCACCATCGTGTTGATGGTGTCCTTCAGCTCGAGGATTTCACCGCGCACGTCGACCGTGATCTTCTTCGACAGGTCACCATTGGCGACCGCGGTGGTGACCCCTGCGATATTGCGGACCTGCGCGGTCAGGTTCGACGCCATGAAGTTGACGTTGTCGGTCAGATCCTTCCAGGTGCCGGCGACGCCGAGCACGTTGGCCTGGCCGCCGAGCTTGCCTTCGGTGCCGACCTCGCGCGCCACCCGCGTCACTTCCGACGCAAACGCGTTGAGCTGGTCGACCATCGTGTTGAGCGTTTCCTTCAGCTGAAGGATCTCGCCCGATACGTTCACCGTGATCTTCTTCGACAGGTCGCCACCGGCGATCGCGGTCGCGACGTCGGCGATGTTGCGGACCTGGGCGGTCAGGTTCGACGCCATGAAGTTGACGTTGTCGGTCAAATCCTTCCAGGTGCCGGCGACGCCGGGCACCTGGGCCTGGCCGCCGAGCTTGCCTTCGGTACCGACTTCGCGCGCCACGCGCGTCACTTCCGAGGCAAACGAATTGAGCTGGTCCACCATCGTGTTGATGGTGTCCTTCAGCTCGAGAATCTCGCCGCTGACATCGACCGTGATCTTGCGTGACAGGTCACCGCGCGCCACGGCCGTGGTCACGTTGGCGATGTTGCGGACCTGAGCGGTCAGGTTGCCGCACATCGCGTTCACCGAGTCGGTAAGGTCCTTCCAGGTGCCGGCGACGCCGGGCACGATCGCCTGGCCGCCGAGCTTGCCGTCGGTGCCGACCTCGCGCGCCACGCGCGTCACTTCGGAAGCGAATGACCGCAGCTGATCGACCATCGTGTTGATGGCTTCCTTCAGCTGCAGGATCTCGCCGCGGACGTCGACCGTGATCTTCTTGGACAAGTCGCCGTTGGCGACCGCGATCGTCACCTCTGCGATGTTGCGGACCTGGCCGGTCAGGTTGTTGGCCATCGAGTTGACGCTCTCGGTCAGGTCCTTCCAGACGCCGGTCACCTCCGGCACCTGGGCCTGGCCGCCGAGCTTGCCCTCGGTGCCGACTTCGCGGGCCACGCGCGTGACCTCCGAGGTGAACACAGAGAGCTGCTTGATCATCGTGTTGACGATGTTCGCCGACTGCAGGAATTCGCCGCGCAGCGGCCTGCCCTCGACGTCGAGTTGCACGGTCTGCAGCAGGTCGCCCTGCGCCACCGCGGCAACCGCGCGGGTGACTTCGCGGGTCGGCCAAAGCAAATCGTCGATCAGGGTGTTGACCGAGCTTTCCATGTCGGCCCAAGCGCCGCTGGCAAGGCCGAAATTGACGCGCTGGCGGGTCTGTCCCTCACGGCCGACGACCTGTCCGACGCGCGCCAATTGCTGCGCCATGCGCTCGTTGGCGGCTGCGATTTCGTTGAAGGCGTCGGCGATCTTGCCATCGATACCGAGATAGTCGCCACGCATCCGAACCGAGAAGTCGCCGCCGCGCATCGCCTGCAGCGATTGCAGCAGATCGTGTGAGGAATCGAGGCTTCCGTTCGATGATTGGGCGCGGCGTGTATCAGCACGGGGACGAGGCGGCGAACCGAGATCGGTCATGTAATTTCCCCTACGCGCTGGCCACGAATCCAGGGACTCGGAGAAGCCAGTGTGACCATAAGAATGACTGCCCTTGATCTATTCAAGCGGGAAAACGCCAAAACCGCGATTTGTGACGCAAACCGAGGGGCTTAATCGTCGATGGAACCAAAAGTTCCCATGCGCATTGGAACTTTTTGCGCAGTAGCGTAAGCCGTTCATATTGCTTGGGCCCGATCGGCGCATTTGATCGCATTGGAACATTGGCCTCCCCGGAACGTTCCCGGCGTTGGCAGGATTGGTGATGGTTAAAAAGTCAGACGAGCTCAAGCGGGGCATTCTCGAAAGCGAACGCAGCTTCCGCCTGTTGGCCGGAGGGGCGATTGACTATGCGATTTGCACGCTCGCCCCCGATGGACGGGTGATCAACTGGAATAAGGGCGCCGAGCGCATCACCGGCTATCCGGCCAAGACGATCCTCGGCAAGCACTTCTCGGTCTTCTACCCTGAGGAGGATCGTGCATCGGGCCTTCCCGCGATGGCGTTGCGGATGGCGCGGAAGGAAAAGCACGCCGTGGCCGAGGGCTGGTACATCCGCAAGGATGGCTCGCAATTCTACGCCTCTGTCGTCATCGATCCGATCTACGAGAAGCGCAAGCTGATCGGCTATGCGATGGTCACCCGCGACGTGACCGAGCGCCAACAGGCGCGCGCGGATCTCGACGCCAGCGAAAGCCAGTTCCGCCTACTAGTGAGCAACGTCACCGACTACGCGCTGTACATGCTGACGCCGGCCGGCATCGTCGCCAACTGGAACGCCGGCGGCGAGCGCATCAAGGGCTATTCGCCAAGCGAAATCATCGGCCAGAGCTTCGCGCGGTTCTACACGCCGGCCGACCAAGCCGCGGGCAAGCCGGCCCGCGCGCTCAAGATCGCGGAAGAGACCGGGCACTACGAGGAGGATGGCTGGCGAGTCCGCAAGGACGGCTCGTTCTTCTGGGCCAGCGTCGTGATCGATCCGATCCGCGACAGCGACGGCAGTCTGGTCGGCTTTGCCAAGATCACGCGGGACATTTCCGAGCGGCGTGAGGCGCAGCAGAAGCTCGAACTGGTGCAGCGACAGCTCGCGGAATCGCAGAAGATGGATGCGCTGGGCCAATTGACCGGCGGCGTTGCGCACGACTTCAACAACCTGCTGATGATCATTTCGGGAAACCTGCACCGGATCAAGCGCGAGGTGACGAGCGAGCGCGGCCAGCTTGCCCTGAGCGCGATCGAAACCGCATCCGACCGCGCCGCATCCCTGACCAGCCAGCTGCTCACCTTCGCGCGCCGCCAGAGCGTCAACCCGCAGACCATCGATGTCGCCGACAGGATCACCGCGGTGCGCGAGGTGCTGAGCAGCGCGCTCGGCAGCGCGATCAAGCTGAACTTGGAGATCCAGCCGGATCTCTGGCCGATCTTCGTCGACTCGAACGAATTCGAGACCGCGCTGATCAACCTTGTCGTCAATGGGCGGGACGCGATGGCTAGTGGCGGCACGCTGACGGTCTCGGCCCGAAACGTACCCGCAACCACCGAGGTGGCCGTCAGCGTAGCCGATACCGGCGAAGGCATCCCCCAGGATGTGCTGAGCAAGGTCTTCGACCCGTTCTTCACCACCAAGCCGGTCGGCAAAGGGACCGGCCTCGGACTGTCCCAGGTCCACGGCTTCGCCCACCAGGCGGACGGCCGGATCGAGATTGCAAGCATGCTTGGCAAGGGCACCACGGTCAGCATCTACCTCCCGCGCGGGACCGAGGCCGCAACGGGTACGACCGCGGGCGACAGCGTGCGCGGCTCCGCAACGGTCCTGCTGATCGAGGACAATCCGGCGGTCGCCGATGCGAGCACGGGCCTGCTCGAACAGCTCGGCTACACCGTGCGCTGGGCTTCGAACGCAGAGGCTGCCTTATCGGAAATCGAGACCAACGGGGTCGACGTGGTGTTCAGCGACATCGTGATGCCCGGCAAGATGGATGGGCTGAAGCTGGCGCGCACGATCCGCGACAGGAGGCCCGAGCTGCCGATCCTGCTGACGACGGGTTACAGCGAGAGTGCGCGCAACGTGCGGTCCGACTTTCCGGTTCTGCGCAAGCCGTACCGCATTCAAGACCTCAGCCGCGAACTCTCGAAGCTGACGGGGCAACGCTCCGTAAGCGTGTCGGACGATCTCCCGGCAAATGAAGATCTGCCCAGGAAGGCGAGAGCGCGGTCATAATCTTCAAATCGAGGGCTAACGGTCCGCTGGCCAGGTTCGCCGCACCAATTGCACCCGTTCGATGCGGCTGCATTGTTCGCAGCGATATTGAAGGATGTCCCTGCCCTCGCTGCCCGGAGAGCTGCTCTCAAGCCGCATCGTCCTGATGCAGCTGATGCAGGAGATCAGCGTCAGCAACGGGCTGCGATCGTCATTCATCGATGCCCGCGGTGGCGCGGTCGGATCGGCGATCATGGCGCTGGGCGATGCTATGGTGTTTGCTCTCACCACAAGAAAATGCCCACCCGCGGCTAGGGTTCCCGCCTCGAAACCAGATTCGGACTCGCGCCGGTGTGTGACGCGCCCTCCCGCTCGGGAGGACCGGTCAAACCCTGGCGTTGCTCTGGCCCGGCCTGAGCTTGCCTTTGTCCGATTTGTCGGGTGCCGGCTTGCCGGTCGCGACGGCACGATCCGCAAAGCTTCGGCTCAGCCGCTCCCGCACCGTGGGGAGGCGCTCGCCGCCGCCGGCGGCCTTCCACCGGCCGATGAGCTCGGTCACTTCGGCGCGCATTGCCATCAGCCGGTATGACGCTTCGCTGCAATCCAGATCGCGGTTGACCTGATCCCGGATCGACGCCTCGACCAAGGTCATCTCAGCCCGCAAAGTGCTGATCTTGCGACGAATTTCATTGATCTTGTTGTCCATGGCTTGTTAGAACAAAAATAGAACATATTGTCAAGTCACGATCCGGCAAGTGAGGTGAGCGATGAGCATGGCAGCGGTAAGATTTGGCGGGGTTGCGGAGCGGCTGGGCGGGCTGATGTCGCGTGCCCAAGCGCTACGGTTGCGGACCTTGGCCGAGGAGGCCTATCAGCCGAACCAGTACGCACGCGACCTGACATCGGAGGAAGCCGAACGGCGCATCGATGCCCTCCGGGCGGAGATCGCACTGGCGGATTCCTTCTGAACTGCCCAACCCGGACACTCCCTTAAGGCTTTGATATAGCGGCGCAGCTAGGTCTGTTCTGCTATTGCTGTTTGCCTTTTGGGGGAGCCTTTCGTGCTAGAGCTGGAGAAGCGGTCGCCGCTTGCGTTCCCGATCACGCTGAAAGACGGGCGAACGCTCGCGACCGTTGGCGACGCGGCGGACTACCTGTCAGCGCTGAACATTGATCAGCGCGAGCGCGGGTACTGGAAGACGGCGATCATGATGTTTAACAACGCGATGCGCGAGCCCAGCTATCTGAGGATCGCAACAATGAACCTGCGCTCTGCCCTTGTGTATGACCGCCTCGTCGACGACGTCGGCCACTGATTGTGGTGTTGCAGCTACAGCCGAATCGGCGCGCCTTTCGTAAGGCCCGTTCGTTATGGCCGCAAACAAGGTAACGGCGGTACACGCGACGGCCGGGTGCGCAATGCGCTTCGGCCGCACTCTCGGGCCGCCGCGGAGGGCCAAGGCGGCCCATTTCTTTTCAGAGCAATTTGGCGCGGACGAACAGCATCCGCAGCGCGGAGGTTGCCTGCACCGTCAGCATGGCGTTACCGGCCGCGCGCTCCAGCGCGACCAGCGCGTCGTCATGCAGCGAGCGGAACTCCATCCATTCGACGGCGCTGAGATTGCTGATGAAGCGGTAGGCCTGACCGACGGTCGCGAGCGTCACCGTCTCGCCGTTCAGCCGCACTCTGAATGTCGCCTTCAGCGGCGTGTCGGATTTGGAAACATCAGCCATGGCGCGGTTGTGCTCCGCGGCGCGTTAATGTCAATCTAATTTCTCTGCTCCCATGGAGGTGCGCCGGCTCCACGGAATCGCAATGTCTGTTAGCGTTTCGTGGGGGTGATTCGTGCCTGATCTTGCCAACACAGCCTATCTCGATGCGCTCAATTCCGAGCAGCGCCGCGCCGTCGAGCACGGGGTCGGCAAGGATGGCATCGTCGGCGCCCCGTTGCTGGTGATCGCGGGCGCGGGCTCCGGCAAGACCAATACACTCGCCCATCGCGTCGCACATCTGATCGTCGCGGGCGCCGATCCGCGCCGCATCCTGTTGATGACCTTTTCGCGACGCGCAGCCGCCGAGATGGCCGGCCGCGTCGAACGCATCGCGCGGCGCGTGCTCGGCGATCGCGCCTCGATCATGACCGATGCGCTGAATTGGGCCGGCACGTTCCACGGCATCGGCGCACGACTGCTCCGGGAATTCGCCGAACGCATCGCGCTCGACCCGGCCTTCACGATCCATGACCGTGAGGACTCCGCCGACCTGATGAACCTGGTCCGCCACGATCTCGGTTTCTCCCGCACCGAAAGCCGGTTTCCCACCAAAGGCACATGCCTTGCAATCTATTCACGCTGCGTCAACGCGGAGATGCCGATCGAGGCCGTGCTGGGCCAGTTCTTCCCGTGGTGCTCCGGCTGGGCCAGCGAGTTGAAGCAATTGTTCGCGGCCTATGTCGAAGCCAAGCAGCGGCAGAACGTGCTCGATTACGACGACCTGCTGCTCTACTGGGCGCAGATGGTGACCGATGCGGCCCTGGCCGAGGAGATCGGCGGCCGCTTCGACCATGTGATGGTCGACGAATATCAGGACACCAACCGCCTGCAGTCCTCTATCCTGCTCGCGCTCAAACCGGCGGGACGCGGGCTCACCGTCGTCGGCGACGACGCACAGTCGATCTACTCGTTCCGCGCCGCCACCGTGCGCAACATCCTCGACTTCCCGAGCCAGTTCAGCCCGGCCGCCGAGATCGTCACGCTCGACCGCAACTATCGCTCGACGCAGCCGATCCTGGCGGCCGCCAATGGCGTGATCTCGCTCGCCAAGGAACGCTTCACCAAGAACCTGTGGACCGACCGGACCTCGACCCGCAAGCCGCTGCTCGTCACGATCCGCGACGAAGCCGATCAAGCCCGTTACATCGTCGAGCAGGTGCTGGCCAACCGTGAGGAAGGCGCGCTGTTGAAGCATCAGGCGGTGTTGTTCCGCACCTCCTCGCACAGCGGTCCGCTGGAGGTCGAGCTGACCCGCCGCAACATTCCCTTCGTGAAATTCGGCGGCCTCAAATTCCTCGACGCCGCGCACGTGAAGGACATGCTGGCGCTGCTGCGCTTCACCGCCAATCCGCGCGACCGGGTCGCCGGCTTTCGCATCCTGCATCTGTTGCCCGGTGTCGGGCCGGCTTCGGCGCAGCGCGTGCTCGACCGCATGGCAGAAGCCCCCGATCCGATCGCGGCGCTCGTGGCGCTGCCTGCGCCGCCACGCGCCGGCGCCGACTGGCGGCTGTTCGTCGAGGCGATCGAGAACCTCCGCTACTCGGAATGGCCGGTCGACATCGAACGCGCGCGCCTCTGGTACGAGCCGCATCTCGATCGGATCCACGAGGACAGCGAGGTCCGCCGCGCCGACCTCATTCAGCTCGAGCAGATCGCTGCCGGCTATCCGTCGCGCGAACGCTTCCTCACCGAACTCACGCTCGATCCGCCCGACGCGACCAGCGACCAGGCCGGTGTGCCGCTGCTCGATGAGGATTATTTGATCCTGTCGACCATTCACTCCGCCAAGGGGCAGGAATGGAAATCCGTCTACGTGCTCAACGTCGTCGACGGCTGCATGCCCTCCGATCTCGGCGCCGGCACTTCAGCCGAGCTCGAGGAGGAGCGCCGCCTGCTCTATGTCGCCATGACCCGCGCCAAGGACGATCTGCATCTGCTGCTGCCGCAGCGCTTTTTCGTCCATGGCCAGGCCGCAAAGGGTGACCGCCACATGTACGCCTCGCGTACCCGCTTCATCCCGGAACGGCTGCTGCCAATGTTCGAGCGGACTACATGGCCGCGCGCCGCGGCCGCGCAGGCCTCCTCCGCCAGCCGGGCGCCGCCGATCGATATCGGCGCCCGGATGCGCGGCATGTGGCGCTGACCCGGTTCAAAAGGATTTCACGTGGGCGGGAACGAAGCCGCCGGTCCGGCGTTGAGGCGACGTTCGTAATCGGCAAACGACCATCCCGACGGCTTCGGCGCGCTATGGCACGCTGGAGCCGTTTTTTTTGCGACGCGTCAATTCAGGCAGAAAACAGCGTCACCGGCTGGTCGAAGCCCTTCAGCGTATAATCGGAACCGGCCGAGGTGATCATGTCGCGGGTTCGGTCGCGCACGGCCGTCGTGACCAGGATCTCGCCGGATTTTGCCATCGCCTGGGCGCGTGCCGCGCGATTGACGACCGTGCCGACCGCGGTCAGGTCGCGATGGGTCTGGCCGAACTCTCCGAAATTGGTGTCACCGCTGTCCATCCCGATCCCGATGCCGAGCTCGATGTCGCCGGCGCCGATCGCCCGCACCAGGGCATCGTGCCTATCCTGGAAACGGCGCTGGATCTCGCGCGCCGCCAGCAGGGCCTGCACGGCATGATCCTCCCGCCGCACCGGAAAATTGAAGATCGCGAACACGGCATCGCCGATCGTCTTGTTGAGAATGCCGTCATAGCGCCAGATCGCGGCGGCGCAGTCGTCGTAGAACGCATCGAGCAGCGATGTCAGCCCGGCCGGCGCGATGGTCTGCGTCAGCGTGGTGTAGCCGCGCAAATCGGCGAACAGGAGGGTGGCGTCGATGGTCACGGCGCGCGCCTTCATGATCTTCGAGAAGGCCATCTCGCAGATCGTGCAGGTGTTCGGATTCATACGGCTCGGCCGGACACCGAACAGGCGGAATGGCGCCGACAAGGGACCGCGCAACGGGATCGGCATATGCAGGTTTTGCCAGCAGCCGAGGCAGATTGTTGCGGGTTCCGGAGTCATCGGCGCCTCACCTGCTGTTCCAGCAACCAGACCCGCCCCACCTGGCACGGTCGGTCACGGCGTTCCCTGGAGATTGTCGCACTCAGGCGGCCGTCACGAAACTCACTCCAATCCGCGTCTTCTTGCTCCAGATCACCTGGCAGTCATAGACGACCGAGGCGTCCCGGGCCATCACCAAGCGGAATCTGTGCGGGACGAAGGCTGGATTCTCGACCTCGATGGCCGCCCCTTCCGGCGACATGTTCACGATCGTGCAATGCATGACCGAGCCGCCCGACGAGACATAGCCGGGTTCATTGACCTCGGTTCGCGGATGCTTGCGCTTTTCGTCCACCCGGCCTGCCCCCTAAACTTTCTTCACGCAAACGTGGGCGATCGGCATTGCAGGAGTCAACGGGTCCCGCGGCCCGCATCAGGCTTTCGCACCACGATTTGTGCGCAGCAGTAGGCCAAATCGCTTATCGCGCCCGTGCAGATGAGCCCCGCGTCGGTGCGGGCTTGCCGTTCGCGACAGCGCGAGGATAGCCTCACCGTATGGGCGATGCGCTGGCGCGACGCACGCTCCCAACAACAACGAACAGGCGCCATGGGGAGACGCGCCATGTTCGAGATTCTCGATCGCCGGACGACTCTGACCGGCAACCAGATCAAGATCCTCGCGGCGGCCATCATCGGCGATGCGCTGGAATTCTTCGACTACTTCCTGATCGGCTTTGTGCTCGCGTTCCTGATCGGGCCGTGGAAACTCACCTTTGGCCAATCGGCCACCGTGCTGATGAGTTCCGGCATCGGCGCCATCCTCGGCGCCTATCTGTGGGGCTGGCTCGCCGACCAGGTCGGGCGCCGCATCGTCTTCGTCGGCACCGTCCTGAACTTCTCGATCGCGACCGGCCTGCTCTATTTCACGCCCGACAATGGCTGGGTCTATCTGGCGATCCTGCGCTTCTTCGTCGGCACCGGCGTCGGCGGACTTTACTGTGTCGACCTGCCGCTGGTGCAGGAGTTCATGCCCTCGCATAAGCGCGGCTGGGTCGGCGGGCTCGTGACCTGCGTGATCCCGCTCGGCGTCGGCCTCGGCGCGGTTCTGGGCGCGATCATGGGCACCGATCAGTGGCGGCTGCTGTTTGCGATCGGCGTGCTGCCCGCTGTCCTGGTGCTGCTGGTCCGGCTCTGGGTTCCGGAGTCGCCGCGCTGGCTGTGCCGGCAGGGACGCTATGACGAAGCCCGCAAGTCGCTGGCCTGGGCGCTGCAGGTGCCACCATCGGAGCTGCCGTTACCGAGCGCGGCCGACGCCGGCCCAATCGTCAAGACAAGCTGGTTCGATCTGTTCAAATATCCGCGCAGCCTGATCGTCTCCTGGCTCGGCAATGCCGGCGCGCAGACCGGCGTCTACGGCATCACGCTGTGGGCGCCCGCGCTGTTCGTGCTGCTCCTGAAGGTTTCGCCGCAGGAGGCCGCCAAAATGATGATCCTGCTCAGCATCACCGGCTTCCTCGGACGCATCTCGTTCTCCTACTTCTCGGAACTGCTGGGACGGCGCATCGCCGGCGGCCTGCTCGGCTTCGGCGCCGGCGCGCTGACCATCATTGCCGGCTATCACTACGACGCGACGCTGTTCGGCATCTCGGCGTTCTGGCTGCTGCTCGGCGCCGCGTTCTTCTTCGCCGACGGCGGCTTTGCGATCGTCGGCCCCTATGCCGCGGAGGTCTGGCCGTCGCATCTGCGCACCACGGGCATGGGATCGGCCTATGGCTTCGGCGGCATCGGCAAGATCATCGGACCAGTCGGGCTTGCCCTGATCGTCGGCTCGAACAACTATCTCAAGCCGGATGTGCCGCTGACCCAGATCCCGACCGCCTTCGTCTATCTCGGCTGCTGGTTCCTGATGGCCGGCGCCGTCTATTTGTTCTTCGGGCTCGAGACCCGGGGCAAGTCGATCGAACAGATCGACAAGGAGCTCAACGCGACGGCCGACGTCGCGGCCTCCGCAACCATCCGGCGCGCCTGAGGGAGGTGAACATGAACGCACCTTCTGCCGATCTTGCCGGCGATCGCGACGTGATCGCCCGCGCCGAGGCGGTCAGGGACGCGGTTGCAGCCGCCTCCGACGAGATCGAGACGACCCGCCGCCTGCCGCTCGATCTGCTCGACCGGCTGCATGAGGCGCGGCTGTTCCGCCTGCTGTTGCCGCGCTCGACGGAGGGGGTCGAGACCGATCCCGTCACCTTCTTCCATGTCATCGAAACCATCGCCAAGGCCGATGCCTCGACGGCGTGGTGCCTGAGCCAGGCCGGCGGCTGTGCGATGTCGGCGGCCTATCTCGACCTGCCGGTCGCGCAGGAGGTGTTTGCCGATCCGCGCGCTGTGCTGGCCTGGGGACCCGGCCCGAAGGTCAAGGCGGTCGAGTGCGAAGGCGGCTACCGCGTCACCGGGGTCTGGTCGTTTGCATCAGGCGGACGGCACGCCACCTGGCTCGGCGCCCACTGCCCGGTCTATGCCGCCGACGGCTCGCCGCGCCGCGACGCCAATGGCGAGCAGGTCGAGCGCACCATGCTGGTGCGGACCGAAGACGTCGAATGGACCGACATCTGGAGCACGGTCGGGCTGCGCGGCACCGCCAGCGACCAGTTCGCGCTCAACGACGTCTTCGTCCGCGCGGACCATTCGATCACCCGCGAGTTCGATCGCGAATGCCGCGAGAATGGTCCGCTGTACCGGATGAGTAACCACACCTGTTATCAGGTCGGCTTCGCCGGGGTTGCCTGCGGCATCGCCCGTACCGCGCTGGACGATTTCATCGACGTCGCCCGCAACAAGGTGCCGCGCGGCATGAAGAAGACGCTGCGCGACAATGCCGTGGTGCAATCCGGCCTCGCGCAGGCCGAGGTCAATCTGCGCGCCGCCCGCGCCTTCCTGCTGCAGTCGATGGCGGATATCTGGCATGACCTGGTTGCCGGGCACAGCATTACGGTCGCGCAGCGCATGACGATCCGGATGGCGGCAACGCATGCCATCCACAAGGCACGGGAAGCCGTCGACTTCGCCTACAACACGGCCGGCGCCACCGCGATCTTCGACGGCCATCCGCTGGAGCGGCGCTTCCGCGACATCCACACCGTGACCCAGCAACTGCAGGGCCGCTTCAGCCATTTCGAGACCGTCGGCGCCTGGATGCTGGGCGTCGATGCCGACCTCAGCTTCGTTTAACCCGATTTCTCAGGGAGAAGAACCATGCCACTGGGTGGACTACAGCATTTCACGATCGAACCGCAGGACCTGGAGAAGACCAAGGCGTTCTATTGCGATGTGCTCGGGCTCGAGAATGGCGATCGTCCGCCGCTCGATTTCCCCGGCTACTGGCTCTATTCCGGCGGCCAGGCCACTGTCCATTTAATGGGCACTCGCAAACCGCGCGACGGCATCGTGGTGCGCGGCACCGAGAAGAAATATGAAGACACCGGGCGGCTCGATCATATTGCCTTCGCCGCCACCGACGTCGATGCCGTGCGCAAGCGCCTGCAGGCGAAGAACGTCAGCTTCCGTGAGCAGATCGTGCCGCGCACCGGCGACACCCAGATCTTCCTCTACGATCCCGACGGCGTCGGCGTGGAGCTGAACTTCCCGAAGAGCTGAACCGGTCTTCGCCGGATTATTCCGTTGCTCAACAATTGGCCGGCGCATGTGCCGGCCAAACTTTCATCTCAGCAAAGTGGTTCCCGACAAGGCCCTGACTCGGCCATCACTCGGGCGTGATCCGGTCCGTTTTTCTTCAACATTGAATGACGAATTAACCGGGCCGCGCCGCTGCGGCAGAATAGCCGGGTGCTGCGCCTTTAACCTACCCCAGGGCTTGGTGGCCCGGCTATTCGTCCCCACTTCGCCGTCGGAAATGGCGCTAATCGAGCCCGCGCTCGTGGCTGAGCCGGACCATTTCGTTGATGAAGATTTGTTTCTGCTTGTCGTCGAGGCTCGCATAGAGCGGCTCGGCGGCGTCGGCGACGCCGCGCTGATCGACGGCGCGGTCATTGAGGAACTGGGCCTCGTTGCGCATCTGCTCGATGATGTCATCAGGCGGATCGCGCTGCGCCCGTGCAATGCGCAGGTTGAGGCGGTCGGCGCCATTGTGACCGAGATAGTGCATCGCACTGTTGAAGCCGGCCCAATTCTTCTCCTGCTCCGGCGTCAGGTTGAGCTCCTTCTTGATCCGGTCGATGTTGGCGTCGCTGTTGGCGACGATCTGTTCGGCCGTGAGCTGCGGCGCCCCGGCCTGGGTCAGCACGGTCGGCGCTTGCTTCGCGCCCTTGTCCTTGGCGGCGGCCTTGGCCGATTTGGCGGCCTTGGCGCCCTGCTTGTCGCTGGACGCCGGAGGCTGGGCGTTCTTTCCGTTTCCGGCATTGGTACCGGTCAAGACCCCGGTCACGCCGGTTACCACCCCGACGACGCCGCCGATTGCTCCGCCGAGAACTCCGCCAACCGGTCCGGCGGCCTTGTTGCCTTCGCGCGCGCCGTTTTCGACGCCCTGCACGATCTGCGCATCGACCATATGAGGCACTGCAAGCAGCGTGACGGCGGCGGCCCCAACCGCGGCGCACAATCTCCACTGCGCTCGCAGCTTCGCTACCGGGATGAGCATGATCGGGTCTCCGTGATCGATGGTGGCTTGGACTGACGCGGCGGGCAGGTTCGACGAATCCGGAGTTTATCGTTTCCGGCTTCGGCAAGTCCATCGGTCGCGCCGGGCATCAACATGACGGAACATGGCTCGGTCAGGTGTGGCCGGAAACCTGCGGCTCAACCGCGCACCGTCCGCGAGCATCGCTGTGCCAACCTCCGCGTGCGTCGCAGCATGATCACCGCAAGCACGGCAAACCACGGGGCAACTGTAGTGATGCTGATGACACTGCCTGCGATTTGACCACAACGTTAGTACTACTTGGCATAGGCATCTCGTTTCTCGACAGCAGCCGGCAATTCTGTTCTGATCAGTGTGAATGAAATCCCGCGACGTCGCGCGAACGCGACGCACAAAAACAACAGCGGGATTCAAAAAGTCTTTTGTCCGTCGGCTACCAGGGAGGGAATGCCATGTCACGGAAGAAGCTTTCGCGCCGAGAATTCGTTGCAGCGACAGCGCTGTCATCGGCGGCGCTCATTACAGCCCCCTACGTACGTGGCGCCTACGCAGCCGGAAAGCTCTCGATGGGCTTCTGGGATCACTGGGTGCCGGGTGCGAACAGTGCCTCCACCGAGCTCGTCAATGAATGGGCCGCCAAGGAAAAGGTCGAGGTCCAGCTCGACTACATCACCAGCCAGGGCAACAAGAACATCGTGACCATCGCCGCCGAAGCGCAGGCGAAATCCGGTCACGATATCTTCCAGATGCCGACCTGGTGGCCACAGGCCAATGCCGAGCTGCTCGAGCCGGTCAATGACATCATGGACCCGCTCCTCAAGCTGAACGGCGACGTCAACGGCACGGTGAAATATCTCGGCCAGGCCGACGGCAAATGGCTCGGTGTTCCCGCCAGCGTCGGCAGCCAGATCAAGGGCCCCTGCTCGCGCATCGACCTGATGAAGAAATACGCCAATATCGACGTCCAGGAGATGTATCCGGCCGGAAGCCCGCCGAAGGCGGACAACTGGACGCTCGATACGTTCCTCAAGGCGGCCGAAGCCTGCCACAAGGCCGGGTTCCCGTTCGGCATCGGTCTCGGCGAAACCAGCGACAGTGTCGACACCGCGGGCGCGATCTTCCACTCGTTCGGAGCGCAACTGGTCGACGCCAAGGGCAACCTGACCGTCAAGACCGATGCGGTGCGCCAGTCGCTCGAGTACTACAAGAAGCTGCTCGCCTTCCTGCCGCCCGATGTCTCCGCATGGGACGATGCCTCCAACAACAAGTGGCTGGTCGCCGGCAAGGGCGCGATGATCATGAACCCGCCGAGCGCATGGGCGGTCGCCAAGCGCGATGCCCCGCAAGTCGCGGAGCAATGCTGGACCCACGGCTTCCCGGCCGGACCCAAGGGACGCTTCGCGCCCTACCTGCCGTTCTTCTGGTCGATCTGGTCGTTCTCCAAGAACAAGGAGGCCGCCAAGAGCCTGCTGTCTCACCTGTCGCAACCGGCATCGATCGAGAAGATGGTGGTCGCGAGCGGCGGCTACGACCTGCCGGCCTACGAAAAGCTCACGACGTTGAAGGTCTGGGAAGAGGTAGGGCCGCCCAAGGGCACGCTCTTCCACTACCCGAACCCCTTCAAGCACCAGACGCTGTCGATGGCGGCCTCGCCTGCCCCGCCCAAGGTCGCGCAGCAGATCTACTTCCAGGCCACCCTGACCAAGATGTGCCTGCGCTACTTCCAGGGTGAAGGCATGGAGAAGACCCTCGCCTGGGCCGAGGGCGAGTGCGAAGGCTTCATGCGAAGCTGACGACGAGCGAGCTTTCGCGCGACCGTCCGTAGTGCCGGCCGCGCGGGGTCTCGTCTTCACATCCCGGCCGCCGAACCGGCGAGCCGTGCAACCAACCCGCGCGAGGGACCTGCGTTATGGTTGACGTCGCATTCCAATCCAACCGTACAGCCGCAGCCCCGGCAGGGCGACGGCGCACCGGTCTGCGCAACGCGCTGCGGCGCAAGTCGATGTCCGCGTTCCTGATGGCGCTGCCGTTGATCCTCCTGATCGGCGTGCTGGTGATCTATCCGGCCATCTACTCGCTGCATCTGGCGACGCTGAACAAGGCGATGACCAAGTTCGTCGGCCTGGGCAATTTCGAGTTCCTGTTCAAGCGCGAGACCTTCTGGCTGGTGGTCAAGCAATCCTGCATTTTCGCGATCTCGGCGGTGGTGTTCAAAGCGCTGATCGGCTTCATCGTCGCGCATTTCGTGCACAACGTGCCGGCTAACAAGCAGCGCAAATGGCGCGGCATGCTGCTGGTGCCATGGGTGATCCCGCCGGCCATGAGCACGCTGGCCTGGCTGTGGCTGTTCGATCCGTCCTACAGCGCCTTCAATTACACGCTTGCGTACTTCGGCATCGGGCCGATCCCGTGGACCGGCGACGCCATGTGGGCGCGTTTCTCGGTGATCCTGGTCAACGTCTGGTACGGCGCGCCGTTTTTCATGATCATGTATCTGGCGGCGTTGAAATCGGTACCCGAGCAGCTCTATGAGGCGGCCGCGATCGACGGCGCCAATTGGTGGCAGCGCATCTGGTACGTGACCCTGCCGATGATGCGCAACATCATCGCGATCACCACGCTGTTCTCGCTGATCGTGACCTTCGCCAATTTCGACATCGTGCGTATCCTGACCGCGGGCGGCCCCCTCGACCACACCCACATCTTCGCGACATGGGCGTTCCGCGTCGGCATCGAGGGCAGCGACATTCCCCTCGGCGCCAGCGTCTCGCTGTTCATGGTGCCGATCCTCGCGGTCGCGGCGATCTTCATCCTGCGCGACATCAACAAACGCGGGAATGAATCCTGATGAGCACGGTGACGATCGACAAGTCCGGACCAACCCGCAAGATCAAATACGGCAGCATGAGCCGCGACCGGACCTGGGCGCTGCGCTGGTCCTATTTCTTCCTGACGCTGTTTGCGATCTTCTCGCTGGTGCCACCGCTCTACATGCTGATCACCTCGCTGAAGGGCAGCGCGGAGATCTCGGCAGCGACCAATCCGTGGTGGGTGTACCACCCGACACTCGAGAACTACATTCAGCTCCTGACCTCGAACCAGTTCCTGCGCTTCTTCTGGAATTCGGCCTGGGTCTCGATCATCGTGGTCACCATCACGATGCTGATCAGCGTGCCCGCGGCCTTTGCGCTGGCGCGGATGAAGTTCTGGGGTTCGGCGACGCTCGCGACCGGTGTATTCCTGACCTATCTCATTCCGGACAGCCTGCTGTTCATCCCGCTGTTCAAGATGTTCGCCGTGATCGGCGACTGGACCGGCGTTCAGCTCATCAATCGCTGGTACGTGCTGCTGTTCATCTATCCGACGCTCACCGTGCCGTTCTGCACCTGGATCATGATCGGCTATTTCGCCTCGATCCCGAAGGAGCTCGACGAGGCCGCGATCATCGACGGCGCGAGCTGGTTCCAGACGCTGACCCGGATCTTCATCCCTGTCGCGCTGCCCGGCCTGATCGCGGCGACGATCTTTGCCTTCACCGTCTCCTGGGCCCAGTTCCTCTATCCCCTGGTGTTCACCACCTCGACCGACCAGCTCGTGCTGCCGGTCGGCATCATCACGACCCTGATCAAGGGCGATGTCTTCAACTGGGGACAGATCATGACCGGCGCCCTGCTCGGCGCCGCGCCGCCGCTGATCATCTACGCCTTCCTGATGGACTACTACATTGCCGGCCTGACCGCCGGTGCGACAAAGGGCTGAACGCGACAAAGGTAGGATAAGGGTAGGATTCATGGCCGACGTCAGTTTGCGCAAGGTGGTGAAGCGTTACGACGAGGTCGAGGCGGTGCGCGGCATCGACCTCGATATCGCCGACCATGAGTTCGTGGTGCTGGTCGGGCCGAGCGGCTGCGGCAAGTCGACCACGCTGCGGATGATCGCCGGCCTCGAGGACATCTCGGACGGCGATATCATGATCGGCGGCGATGTCGTCAACGATGTGCCGCCGAAGGACCGCGACATCGCGATGGTGTTCCAGAACTACGCGCTGTATCCGCACATGACGGTCGCCGAGAACATGTCATTCGGGCTGCGGCTGAAGCACTACCCCAAGGCCGAGATCAAGAGCCGGGTCACGGAAGCCGCCAGGATGCTCGACATCACCGACCTGATCGACCGCAAGCCGAAGCAGCTCTCCGGCGGCCAGCGCCAGCGCGTCGCGATGGGACGCGCGATCGTGCGCAACCCGAAGGTGTTCCTGTTCGACGAGCCGCTGTCCAACCTCGACGCCAAGCTGCGCGTGCAGATGCGGATCGAGATCAAGAAGGTGCACCAGAAGGTCCGCACCACGACCGTCTACGTCACCCACGACCAGGTCGAGGCGATGACGCTGGCCGACCGCGTGGTGGTGATGAACCACGGCAGGATCGAGCAGATCGGCACGCCCAACGAACTCTATCACAAGCCGGCGACCCGGTTCGTCGCAAGCTTCATCGGCTCGCCCGCGATGAATTTCGTGCCGTGCCGGCTCGAGGACGTCGGCGGCAAGCTCAACGTGCGGCTGACCGACCGCCTCTCCTTCCCGCTGCCGCCGGCGCGCGCCGCCCGCTACCAGGGCCTCTCCCGCACCGACAAGCTGCTGCTGGGTCTGCGGCCTGAGCACGTCATGGAGGCGCGGCCGCATGCCGAGCCCGGTATCGAGCCGTTCGACGCAGTGCTCGACGTCACCGAGCCGATGGGCATGGAGACGCTGGTCTACTTCACGCTCGAGGGCTCCCAGCTCTGCGGCCGGGTCAATCCCAATGCCGGCGCGCAGGATGGCAGCCCGCTCCGATTGGCTGTGGACCTCAACAATATGCATTTGCTAAACGAGGTGACCGGCGCCGTGCTTTGACGGCGCACAGGAAACCTCAAGGGCAGGAAATGGCTACCAACAAGAAGAAGATTTTCATCACCCAGACTTTGTCGCCGGGGGCACGGGCCCTCCTCAATGAACGGGATGATGTAGAACTCGTCGAATTTCCCAACCTGATCTCGGCCAAGGACTTCCAGGCGATGCTGGAGCAGCATGCGCCGGTCCATGGCGTGGCGCTCGGCGCGACCCGCTTCGGCGAGGCGGAGCTGGAGGCCTCCAAGGGCATGCTGGTGGTGACCCGGATCGGCGTCGGTTATGACGCGGTCGACGTGCCGGCATTGTCGCGCCGCAAGGTGCCGCTGATGGTCGCAGGCACCGCGAACTCACCGTCGGTCGCCGAGCAGGCCTTGTTCATGATGCTGACGCTGGCCAAGCGCGCGAACGAGATGCACGCGATGGTCAAGGACGGCACCTGGGCGAGCCGCCTCGGCGTGCTGCCGTTCGACCTGTACGGCAAGACGGTCCTGATCGTCGGCTTCGGCCGCATCGGCACCCGCACCGCCAAGCGCTGCCTCGCGATGGAAATGAACGTGCTGGTGTACGATCCCTACAAGGCGGCCGGCGAGATCACCGCGGCCGGCTGTGAGGCGGTGCCGAGCCTCGAAGCGGCGCTGCCGCGGGCGGATTTCGTCACGATCCATTGCCCGAAGTCGCCCGAGACCGTTGGCCTGTTCAACGCCACGCGGATCAGGTTGATGAAGCCGACCGCCTATCTCATCAACACCGCGCGCGGCGGCATCGTGGACGAGAAGGCGCTGCACGACGCGCTGGTGTCGGGCAAGCTCGCCGGCGCCGGCCTCGACGTGTTCGAGGTCGAGCCGCCGCCGGTCGGCCAGCCCCTGCACGCTTTGCCAAATGTGATCATGGCACCGCACGTCGCAGGCGTGACCGTCGAGGCTGTCGATCGCATGAGCGAGCAGACCGCGCGAAATATCCTGAGCGTGCTGGACGGCAATCCGCTGCGCCAGAACGTGATCAATCAGGACGTCCTCGGCTGAGCTTTCAGCCTTTCTCGCTGGCGCCGCGGCCGATCCCGCGAGGTCGGCCCGGCGATGCGGAGCATGCACATGGCTTTCAAGGAATTCGGCAACTACGATGCGGTCGGTCTCGCCGAGCTCGTCCGCAAGAAGGACGTCACGCCAAAGGAACTGCTCGACGAGGCGATTGCGCGCACCGCGGCCATCGATCCGAAGATCAACGCGGTCGTCGTCAAGCACTACGACTACGCCGAGCGCCAGATCGCCAAGGGGTTGCCTGATGGCCCCTTCACCGGCGTGCCATTCCTGCTCAAGGATCTCGATCTGCTCGAGGGCACCCGCACCACGTCGGGCGCCAGCCTGCTGAAGGACTTCGTCGCCGATCACAACGGTACGCTGACCCAGCGCTTCCTCGATGCCGGACTTGCGATCTTCGGCAAGAGTGCGAGCCCGGAGTTCGGCCTGATGCCGACGACGGAATCGCGCCTGTTCGGCCCGACCCGCAATCCCTGGAATCTCGACCATTCCTCCGGCGGCTCGTCCGGCGGCGCGGGGGCTGCGGTCGCTGCGCGCATCCTGCCCGTGGCGCATGCCAGCGACGGCGGCGGCTCGATCCGGATCCCCGCCTCTGCCTCCGGCGTGTTCGGCATGAAGCCGACGCGCGCCCGCAACCCCTGCGGTCCCGATCGCGGCGAAGGCTGGGGCGGCTTCTCCGTCGGCCATGTGCTGAGCATCAGCGTCCGCGACAGCGCGGTCATGATGGATGCGATCCATGGCCCGGAGCCGTCGAGCCTCTATGTCGCGCCGCCGCCGGAGCGGCCGTTTTCGCAGGAGGTCGGCCGCGACCCCGGCCATCTGCGCATCAGCTTCATCGACAAGTCGCCCTATGGCGATGCGATCGATCGCGAAATTGCCGCGGCGGTCCGCGACATCGCCAAGCTGCTCGCGGGCCTCGGCCATCATGTCGAGGAGCGCGCGCCGCCGCTTGCCGCCGATCCCGCCGCGGTCATGACAACAATCGTCGGCGGCAACACGGCGCTGACCATCCGCCTGCTCGAACAGCGCGTCGGGCGCACGCTGACCTCGGACGATGTCGAGCGGCTGACGCTCGCCAGCGGCCAGAACTCGGTCAAGATGACCCCCGCCGACTACGTCGCCGCGCAGCTTGCGGCGTTCCAAATCTCGCGCGGGCTTGCGACCTTTTTCGAGGGCTGCGACATCTTCCTCAGCCCGACGCTGTGCGCACCGCCGCTACGCATTGGCGAGCTGAACACGATGTCCGAGGACCTGACCCACATCGCGCCGGTGCTGCGCCGCTACATGCCTGGCACCTCGATGTTCAACATGTCCGGGCAGCCGGCGATGTCGGTGCCGCTGGCCTGGAACAAGGCCGGTCTGCCGCTCGGCATGATGTTCGCGGCCAAGCTTGGCGAGGAAGGGCTGCTTTTCCGCCTGGCCGGCCAGCTCGAACAGGCTCGTCCCTGGAAGGACCGGCGTCCGCCGGTTTGCGCCTAGCTCAATCGGACGCGACAAAGGGCAGTCCAATCAGGTAGATAGGAAGGGCGTCGGCACGATTCCGCCGGCGTCATGCCTGGGAGACCGAACCGTGAGTGACCCGACCGACAATGCGCTCGCCGCAATCGCGAGCATTCTCGATCAGACGACGACGCCTCCCGAGAAGTCCAAGCCGTCTGACACCAAGTCGTCCGACAAAGCGGCGGACAACGCACCTGAGCCTGCCGAGGAGCCGCCGGTCTCGATAGCGATGCCACCGCCCCTGCCAACATCCATCGAGGTCGTTACCGTCGAGGCCGTGTCCATCAAGACGGAGTCGATGGACACCGCGACTGCCGAGCCGACGACGGTTGAGCCTGCGTCGATCGAGGAGTCCGAGCTCCTGGTCGAACAGTCTGAGCCGAGTGAGACCGAGCCAAGCGAACCCGAGCCGAGCGTGCCGGAGCCAGAGCCGATCCCGCCGCCTCAGCCGATCGAGGCCAATGGCTATTCCAAGTCCGGACCAGGCCCGATGGCCGCGCTGCGGTTTCGCTGGACGGTGCGCGAGGACGGCGCCCAATACTATGTCGACGAGACCGTCGGCGAAGGATCGACCCCGCTGGTCAACGGCCCGATGGACAGGGACGCCGCGATCAAATTCGTCGACGATCGCGAGGCCGAAGCGCGGCGGCGCTTCGAGCATTTCAAGCACGAGATCGTCAGCCGCACGGCGGCCGCCCTTCAGGCAAGCAAGGACCGCCACGAGGCCTAGCTTGACCTCGGTGGTCCCAGAAAGTCCTTCTTCGCGAGATCGACGCCGGCATGGCGCAGGATGTCGTACGCCGTCGCGACATGGAAGAAGAACTGTGGGACGCTGAAGGTCAGGATCAGGGACTTGCCGGTGAAGGTTCTGGTCGCGCCGCTCCGGAACGTGAATACGACGTCCCTGTCGCAGGCGGCGTCGATCACCTCCCGCGGCAGGCCCTGTGCAAAATCAATCGTGGCCGCGATCTGGGCCTTCAGCCCGGCGATGCCGGGCGCCGTCTCGGCGAAGACCGGCGGCGCGCACCCCGCAAGCAGCGCGCAGCTCAGGACGACATGCCGGTTCGCCTCCCCGACCTGCTGGCGAAGGCTGTACATGTTCGGGGAAAGCCGCATCTCGAGCAGGACGGCCGGATCGATCTTGCGCGCCCCGGCGTGGGCTTCGGCATGATCCAGCAGCGCGGAAAGATTGCGCAGATACGGCACATAGACGCCGACGGATGCTTCATGGAGCGAGATGGTCACTGTTGCGCCCGCTGTGCTGGCCTGATCGTCCCATCTGGTCTAAATGCTCCGCAACGACATGTCATCGGAATTGACGGAGAAGTCTGATGTTTCGCGCGCTGGCCGGCCTCGCTCTCGCTTTGCTCATTTCTGCCGCGCAAGCGCAGCCGGCGCCGTCCCGGCTCGATGAGATCGTCAAGCGCGGCACGCTGCGCGTCGGCATGACCGGCGACTATCTGCCCTTCACCGCGCTCGACAAGGAGACGAAGGCGTTTCGCGGCTTCGACGTCGACATGGCGCAATCGCTCGGCAAGGCGCTCGGCGTCAAGGTCGAGTTCGTGCCGACATCGTGGCCGCAGATGATGAAGGATTTCGAGGCCGACAATTTCGACATCGCGATGGGCGGTGTCTCCATCACCTTCGACCGGCAGAAGAAGGGCCTGTTCTCGACACCGATCATGCGCGAAGGCAAGACGCCGATCGCACGCTGCGCCGACAAGGGCAAGTTTGAGACGATCGCCGAGATCGACAAGCCCGGCACCCGTGTCATCGTCAATCCCGGCGGCACCAACGAGCGCTTCGCGCGCGCCAACGTGAAGGCCGCCGACATTCGTGTCTTCAACGACAACACCAAAATCTTCGACGAGATCGCCAAGGGTGATGCCGACCTGATGATGACCGACGCGTCCGAGACGCGCTACCAGCAGAAGCTGCATCCCGGCGTGCTCTGCGCCGTGCATCCCGACAAGCCGTTCGACTTCGCGGAAAAGGCCTACTGGATGCAGCGCGACGTCGCGTTGAAGGCGTTCGTCGACCAGTGGCTCCACATCGCGCGCGAAGACGGCAGCTACGCGAAGGTCTATGCCGCGTGGTTCGAATAGCCTGCGTCAAGTTTTTGCTGCTCGCGTGCCGCAAATTGATGCGCACGGCCTGAAACCAGATCGCAATCCGGTGATTTGAACCTGGGGCGCGAGGACACGACTCATGTTCTGACCGTGATTTGGGGCACGTTCAGCGAGGCGGCCACCAAATAGCCTCGCGAACGGGATTCCCTGCACTGGAGGTCGAGATGAGAAAGCTTCTGGCGATCGCCACGCTCGTGCTGGCCAGCACGGCGACAGCGCAGGCGCAATATACGTTCGATTACGGCGGCCGCACCATTCGGATCGATCCCGATCGCGGAACGGTTTCGATCCCCGGCGTCTATGACAATACCGGCCGCAGCACCAAGCGCGCCAAGCACAAGGACGCCGAGCAGAAGCGCGAGACGGCGCCGAAGGACGCCAAAACGGATTCTCCGTCCATGGCCGCCACGCCGCCCGCGGCCGCTGCATCACCCTCTCCGGCCGCAGTCGATCAGGCCACGGCGCCAGCGTCCCCAGCTGCAACGACAGAGCCCGCAAACACGAGCGTTGGGCCAGCTCCGGCTACGGCAGCGACCACACCGCCGCCACCGCCAATTGTGCAGCAAAGCGCGACGCCGGCGGCAAAGCCGGCCCCGACGGTCGGCGCCGTATCGCCTGCACCCAAGCCGGCAGCGAACCCCGTGCAACAAGCCAACTCGCCGCTCGGCGTCTGGTTGACCGAAGAGAAGGAGGGCAAGGTCCGTATCGAGCAATGCGGCGCCAATCTCTGCGGTTACTCGGTAGACAAGACATCGAACGCCAACGGCGAGCAGGTTCTGATCAACATGAAGCCGGGCAAGGACAAATGGAGCGGCCGCATCTTCGATCCGAACAGCGGCAGCACCTACGATTCCACCATCGCGCTGAAGAGCCCCGACACGCTACGTGTCCAGGGCTGCGCGTTCGGCGGCATGTTCTGCGGCGGCCAGACCTGGACGCGGGTGAATTGACGCGGACCATGTAGCCCGGATGGAGCAAAGCGAAATCCGGGATTTTCACCGCGGGAGAGACCGCCCCCGGATTGCGCTTCGCTCCATCCGGGCTACGGCAAACGAGCAACAAAAAAGCCCCGCAATGCGCGGGGCTTTTCCGTTGGCTCGCAGCAGCGCGTCAGCCTAGCTTGCCGTTATATTCCTCGTCGGTGACGTGCTCCATCCAGGTCGAGAACACGCCGTCGAGCGCCTCCTGCATGGCGATGTGGGTCATGCTGTTGTCGGGCGAAGCGCCGTGCCAGTGCTTCTCGTTCGGCGGGATCCAGACGACATCGCCGGGGCGGATTTCCCTGATCGGCCCGCCCTTGGCCTGCACGCGGCCGATGCCTGAGATCACGTATAGCGTCTGCCCGAGCGGATGGGTGTGCCAGGCGGTGCGCGCACCGGGCTCGAACGACACGCGCGAGGCATTCAGCCGGGCCGGCGCCGGCGCCATGTTGATCGGGTCCTGCAGCACGCTGCCGGTGAAGTTCTCCTTCGGCGCGCGGCGGGTCGGCCGCGAGCCGGAAACGTGGATATCCATGGGGTTACCTCCCTCTCTTGACGTTATTTCTTGGTCGCGGCGTAGCGCGCCTTGGTCTCGGCATTCATCGGATACAGGCCGGGCAGCTGGGCGCCATTGTTCACCTCGTTGACGATCCAGGCTTCCATCCGTTCCTGCTCGGGTCCCTCGGCCAGCACCTGGTCAAGGAACGCCTGCGGGATCAGCACCGCGCCGTCCTGGTCGGCCACCACCACGTCGTTCGGAAACACGGCAACGCCGCCGCAGCCGATCGGTTCGCCCCAGCCGACGAAGGTCAGGCCCGCAACCGACGGCGGCGCGGCGTAGCCGTCGCACCACACCGGCAGGCCGGTGCCGAGCACGCCTTCGAGGTCACGCACCACGCCATCGGTGATCAGCGCCGTCACCCCGCGCTTGACCATGCGCGCGCAGAGGATGTCGCCGAAAATGCCGGCATCGGTGATGCCCATGGCATCGACCACGGCAATGCAGCCCGCCGGCATCGCCTCGATCGCGGTACGGGTCGAGATCGGCGACGACCAGGATTCCGGCGTCGCCAGGTCCTCGCGGGCCGGCACGAAGCGCAGCGTGAAGGCCGGTCCGACCAACCGCTTCTGCCCGGGCTTTAAGGGCTTGGTGCCGCGCATCCAGATGTTGCGCAGGCCTTTCTTGAGCAGGACCGTGGTGATGGTGGCGGTGGACACGTGCGACAGCGTCGCGATCGCTTCGGCGGACAGTGACATCTGGAAAGCTTGCTCCGATGGGAGGAAAAGACCGGCGCATGTTGCCGGGCGAAAGCCCTGCGTCAAGGGCTGCGCGAAAAAGCTGCGATCACCTGAATTTATCGCCGGCATGCCGATTAATTTATTGAAGTTGCTGCATCATTTTGCACGAAGCGAATTCCGTTTTGAATCGAAACACGCTAGCTTGATGGCCGACCCAATCTGCTTGAGCCGATGGCCGAACCCTTAAGTCCTCCCCGCCTTTTGCCGAGTGGCGACAGCGCCATCACGGTGGAATTCAGCCGCACCATCGATGACGCCGCCAACCGGCGGGTGCTCGCGCTCGACCGCGTGATAGCAGCCGAGCCGATCGCCGGCATCACGGAAACCGTGCCGACCTACCGGTCGCTGCTGGTGCATTACGATCCCGGGCAGATCACCTTCGATGCGCTCGGCGAGCAGCTGCTTGCGCGCGCCGCCAAGGCACCGCCGTCTGAGGCCGGAACGCGGCGCTGGCGGATCCCGATCACCTATGGCGGCGAGCACGGCATCGATCTCGAGGATGTGGCGAAGGCACTCCAGACCACGCCCGATGACATCGTCGCGCGCCACGCCGCCGGCGACTATCGCGTCGCCATGATCGGCTTCACGCCCGGCTGGTCCTATCTCAGCGGGCTGGACACGTTCTTGCATATCCCGAGGCGCAAGGAGCCGCGGCTCGTGACCCCTGCCGGCACCATCTCGATCGGTGGCATCCAGACCGGCGTGCAGTGCCTGGCCGGCCCGAGCGGCTGGCACCTGCTCGGCCGCACCCCGGTGCGAACCTACCAATTGCATCGCGATCCGACCTTCCTGCTGGAGCCGGGCGATGCCGTCAGCTTCACGGCAGTGGATGCCAAGACCTTTGCCGAACAGGATCGTGCCGCCGAGGCTGGCGCGTTCGTCGCAGAACTGGTGACGCCATGAGCAAGCTCGTCGTCACCTCGATCGGCCCGGCAAGCTCGGTGCAGGACGGCGGACGCCCGGGCTCGCAGCGCTACGGCCTGACGCCGAGCGGCGCGATGGACCGGCTTTCGCTGGCGGCCGCCAATACGTTGGTCGGCAATGAGCCGTTCGCCGCTGCGGTCGAAATCGGTCCATTCGGCGCCACCTTCACCGCGCGCGGCGGCGCCGTCCGCATCGGGCTCGCCGGCGCGTCGCGCAATGCGGAGATCGGTGGCCGGCCGGTTGCCTTCGACAGTTCGGCAACGCTCGCCGACGGTGAGACGCTCACTCTCGGCTTTGCGCGCGGCGGCTCGTTCAGCTATCTCGCGATCGAGCACGGCATCGAAGGCGAGCCGATGTTCGGCAGCCTCGCCGTCAACGCCCGGGCCGGGCTCGGCAGCCCCTACCCGCGGCCGCTGCAAAGCGGCGACGAGTTGAAGACGAAAGCTGCGAGCGGAGCCGCCGAGCGCCGCATCGAATTGCCGGCCGCTACCGATGCGCCGATCCGCATCGTGTTCGGCCCGCAGGACGACGAGTTCACCGAGGAAAACAAGCAGCTGTTCCTCGACAGCGAGTGGAAGATCTCGGCCACCAGCGACCGCATGGGCTACCGGCTCGAAGGGGCTGTCATCAAGCACCGCGACGGCCACAACATCGTCTCCGACGGCACCGTTAACGGCAGCATCCAGGTGCCCGGCAACGGCCAGCCGATCGTGCTGATGCCGGACCGCGGCACCAGCGGTGGTTATCCGAAGATCGCGACCGTGATCACGGCCGATCTTGGCCGCTTCGCGCAGACCTCCGCCGGCCGGCCGTTCCGCTTCAAGTCCGTCACGATGGCGGAAGCGCAGGCCGAGGCGATCAAGTTCCATGCGCTGCTGCATTCCCTGTCCGATCGCCTCCGCGGCATCGACGATTTCGGTCTCAACATCGAGGCGCTGCGGGATGCGAATGTCGCGGGTCAGGCCGTCAGCGCCGTGGATGTGTCGACCTGGCAAGTTGCGCTACCCTGAATCAAATACGAACAACAAACGGATCGATCGTCATGACTGCAACCATCGACCTCAATTGCGATCTCGGCGAAAGTTTTGGCCCCTGGGAAATGGGCAATGATGCCGCGATGATCGAGCTTGCGACCTCGGTCAACGTCGCCTGTGGCTTCCATGCCGGCGATGCCGACATCATGCGCAAGACCGTCGAGCTCGCGAAGGCGCGCGGCGTCAGCGTCGGCGCCCATCCCGGCTATCGCGACCTGCATGGCTTTGGCCGCCGCCCGATGCCGGGGCTGACATCCTCCGAGATCGAGAACCTGATCGCCTATCAGATCGGCGCCCTGCAGGCGATCGCGACCGCGGCCGGCCACAAGGTCACCCATGTGAAGGCACACGGCGCCATATCCAACGTCGCCTGTGAGGACGACATGACCGCACGGGCGATCGCCAATGCGATCAAGGCGGTCGACCGCAATCTCATCTTCGTGGTGCTCGCCAACTCGAAGCTGGTGCGCGCCGGTGAAGCCGCCAATCTGCGGATGGCGCATGAAGTGTTTGCCGACCGCGCCTATGAGGACGACGGCAATCTGGTGTCGCGCAAGAAGCCCGGCGCAGTGCTGCACGATCCCAAGGCGATCGCCGAGCGCGTGGTGCGGATGGTGCAGGATGGCGCGGTCGTCTCGGTCACCGGCAAGGTGATCAAGATGCAGACCGATACCGTCTGCATCCATGGCGACACGCATGGTGCCGTCGAGATCGCGCGCGGCTTGCGCGAGGCGCTGAGCAAGGCCGGCATCACGGTCGCGCCGTTCAAGACCGCGCCCTGAGCCGCAAACACGTCGACTGCCAAGGGTCGGCCGTCGCGCCGACCCTTTTAGATTCCGTTAAGAGTCTTCTTAAACCCAAACTTGCCGTTTGATTGCTAGGTGCAGCTTCCGAGCCTTTGATTGTCCTCTCAGGAAATTGGGTACGAAAGCATGTTCCGCACCAGCCTCTCCCTCGCAATTGCTGCGGTGGCCACGGCCGCCTTCACCAGCGCAGCCTCCGCCGGCTGCTACAACTGCTATACGCCGCCGCCCCAGCCCTGCACGACCTGCTATCAGGTGCAGACCGTGCCGCCGCAGTATCGCACCGTGCAGGAGACCGTGATGGTGTCGCCGGGCCGCGTCATCGCGCATCGCACGCCGGCGCAGTATCGTACCGTGATGGTGCCGAAGACCGTGATGGTCGCGCCCGAAGGCGTCGCCTATGAGCGCATCGCGCCGCAATACGCGACGCAAGAGCGCACCCAGATGGTCTCGCCGGGCTATTCCTACTACGCGCCGGTCCAGCCGACCTGCAACACCTGCGGCGGCGGTGGGTACGGATACGGTTACGGCTACTGATGACGTTGCGTAGGCTGGGTTAGCGAAGCGTAACCCACCTTCTCGCGGTACGAAGGTGGCGGGTTACGCCTTCGGCTAACGCACCCTGCAAGTTCGCAAACAAAAGCCGCCGCCTGAGGCCATCAGACGGCGGCTTTTCAATTCTCTTGTTAGCTCAGAACGGGTGGACGGACAGCGTGCCGAACACAATCGCCGCGATCACCGCGAACGCGCTGTAGAGCGCCGCAGTGTGAACTCCGGACCCGGACTTCCTCGAAATTTGTCGCGCGTAAAAGTGCAGGCGGGCTTCCGCCGATAGCTCGCGCATGGTCGATCTCCAACGCCCCATTCTCGGCCATATGGAATAGCGTTCGCGCCCGGATTCAAGCGGGCGGTAGAAATAGCGATGCCGCCGCCTTCGGGAACACGGTTCCGAGAGGAAAATTCTTTCCCGTGCGCTCGCCCGAGAATCTTATTCGTTGCAATTCGAGGCGTCGGGAACCCGCGCCGGTCCCGCAATAGCCGAAAATCTCGAAAACAACCCCATGCAAAGTAGCCGGAGGTGGATAGCTGAGGCGCGGCCGCTGCACCGCGCTCAGGGCTTCCAGCGCCCGATCTTGAAGGCCGCCAGATGGCCGGGAACGTCGTTCGGATCGAACGGCGGACCGGCGAACGCACCGATGGCGTTGGAGGTGCCAGCCGGGCGCCCGGATGCGGCGTCGTAGAGGTCCGGCCTGAACACGGCCATGGCAGCCTTCAGCGCCTCCGGCCGGTACGGCGTCTGGCCCCAGCGAACCATCTGCGCGTAGAGCCAGGCCGCCTGCCCCGGGTCCGGCCGCGCTGCTGCCTCGCGCCCGACCAGCAAATAGCGACTGCTTTCGCGCATGGTGCCGTCGGGCAAGATCTTCAGCCGGCCGTCGAGCGTGCGCTGGATGACGCTGGCGTCGACGCCGAGCCGCTCGGGCTGCGCCAGGATGCGCGCGACCTCGGGCCGGTTTTCCGGCTGCTCGATGAACTCCGCGGCGCGCAGATGCGCGCGCACCAGCGCGGCCACGACGTCGGCGTTCTTCTCCGACCAGCTCTGGCGCACCGCCAGCACCTTCTCCACCGCGCTGAGCAGGATGTCCGAGACGAAGTGCAGGATGTGGCCGACACCGAGATCGACCGCGATCGAATTCCAGGGCGCGCCGACACAGAACGCGTCGACATGGCCGTTGGCGAGACTGTCGACCATGTAGGGCGGCGGCAGCACCACGAGCTGGACGTCCTCGTCGGGATCGACGCCGCCGGCGGCCATCCAGAACCGCAGTTGATAATTGTGGGTCGAGAACGGGAAGGTCATGCCGAACGTCAACGGCTCGGCCCCGCTCTTGCGCCGCTTCGCCACGACGCGGGCAAGCGCGCGCGAGGTCGCCATCGGATCGAAGCGGTCGCCGTCGATCTCCTCCAGCAGCGCCGCGTGCAGCGCCGGCGATACCGTGATGGCGTTGCCGTTGAGCCCGAGATTGAAGGGTGCTGCGATCGGCACCTTGACGTGGCCGAGCCCGAGGCTCGAGGCGATGGCCACCGGCGCCAGCAGATGAGCCGCGTCGAACAGGCCGATATTGAGCTTGTCGCGGACGTTCGACCACGACACTTCGCGCACCAGCGTGACGTCGAGGCCTTCGGCCGCGGCAAATCCCTTGTCGGTCGCGACGATCAGGGCGGCAGCGTCAACCAGCGGAATGAATCCGATGTGCAGGGGTGCGGTCATTTCAAGAGCTCCGACGCCGTCAGGATCGATTGCGCGATCTCCCCGATCTTCTTCTTCTCGCGCATCGCGGTCGAGCGCATCAGCACGTAGGCCTCCTCCTCGGTCAGCCCCTTCACCTTCATCAGGATGCCCTTGGCGCGATCGATCACCTTGCGCTCCTCCAGCGCATGCTTGGTACGGTCGAGCTCGTCCTGCAACTTGGCGAAGGCATTGAAGCGGGAGACGCAGAGATCGAGGATCGGCTTCATCCGCTCCTTCTTGAGGCCGTCGACGATGTAGGCGGAGACGCCGGCTTCGACCGAGGCCTGGATCGAAGCTGCGTCGCTCTGGTCGACGAACATCGCGATCGGGCGGCGGACGGCACGGCTGACCTGGAACATTTGTTCCAGCACGTCGCGGCTGGGGTTCTCGAGGTCGATGACGATGATCTCGGGGTCGAGCGCATAGATCCGCGCGAGCAGGCTCTGCATCTCGCTGATGTGGACCACGTCCGTATAGCCGGCCTCCCGCAGTCCCTCCTCCAGGATGGCCGCACGGATCGGGCTCTCGTCGACTATGACGATCTTTGGAGACGATTCAGCGCTCATCGACCACTCTTAAAGCCCGGCAAGAACCATCCATATCACGCCGGGGAGGAGCGGAAAGGGTTGTAATTCTCGGCAATTGGGACTAGCTCCTGCCCATCAATCAGGCAGATTTGAGAAGATATGCAAGAGGCCGCCACGCCGAAAGTGAGCTTTGTGTCCTTGGGGTGCCCCAAGGCGCTGGTCGATTCCGAGCGCATCATCACCCGGCTGCGCGCGGAGGGCTATGAGCTCGCGCGCAAGCATGATGGCGCCGATATCGTCATCGTCAACACCTGCGGCTTCCTCGACAGCGCCAAGCAGGAATCGCTGGCGGCGATCGGCGAGGCCATGGCTGAGAACGGCAAGGTCATCGTCACCGGCTGCATGGGCGCCGAGCCCGAGCAGATCGAGAGCGCCTATCCCGGCGTGCTCTCGATCACCGGACCGCAGCAATATGAGAGCGTGCTGGACGCCGTGCACCGCGCGCTGCCGCCGGCGCACAACCCGCATTTCGACCTGGTGCCGCCGCAGGGCGTCAAGCTGACGCCGCGCCACTACGCCTATCTGAAGATATCCGAAGGCTGCAACAACCGTTGCAGCTTCTGCATCATCCCGAAGCTGCGCGGCGATCTGGTGTCGCGCTCGGCCAATGACGTGCTGCGCGAGGCCGAGAAGCTGGTGAAGGCCGGCGTCAAGGAATTGCTTGTGATCTCGCAGGACACCTCGGCCTATGGCGTCGATCTGAAATACGCCGAGAGCCAGTGGCAGGATCGCAGCGTGCGTGCGAAGTTCTTTGATCTCGCCAAGGAGCTCGGCGAGTTCGGCGCCTGGGTGCGGCTGCAATATGTCTACCCCTACCCGCATGTCGACGAGGTGATCGGCCTGATGACCGAGGGCAAGGTGCTGCCCTATCTCGACATCCCGTTCCAGCATGCGAGCCCCGACGTGCTGCGCGCGATGAAGCGCCCGGCCGCCCAGGAGAAGACGCTGGCGCGGATCCAGAAGTGGCGCGAGCAATGCCCCGAATTGACGCTGCGCTCGACCTTCATCGTCGGCTTCCCCGGCGAGACCGATTCCGATTTCGCCTATCTGCTCGACTGGCTGGATGAAGCGGAGATCGACCGCCTCGGCTGCTTCAAATACGAGCCGGTTGCCGGCGCCGCATCGAATGCCATCGGCAATGCCGTACCCGACGAGGTCAAGCAGGAGCGCTGGAATGCGCTGATGGCGCGGCAGCAGAAGATTTCGACAAGGCGCCTGAAGCGCAAGGTCGGCACCCGCCAGCAGGTGATCATCGACGAGGTCGGCCCGACGGTCGCCAAGGGCCGGTCAAAGGCCGACGCGCCCGAGATCGACGGCGCCGTCTATCTCACCAGCCGCCGCCCGCTCAAGGTCGGCGAGATCGTCACCGCGAAGATCGAGCGCGCCGATGAATACGACCTGCACGGCAGCGTCGCAGGATTCTGAACGTGCCTAACTCGCAGTCGGCGGAGCGGCGAGCGCGGGATCCAGCGTTCGAAGCACGCGATGGATGCGGACCGAGCTGGCGATGCCTGCATTGCGCACATAGACATCGATGACCTCCTCGCTCTCGACCACGACGAGGCCGAACAGCTTGCGGTCGTCGGTCGCGTAGGTGCAAAGCCAGTGCATCCTGCCCTGCGTCGCGATGATGGCGTCCAGCGCAATCCGCGCATGACGCGCCGCCTGCGCGTCATCGGTCACTTCGAAATCGGCCGGAAGATCTCGTTCGATCAGCAGCTTGATCACGGCGTCACCTCCAGGATTGCCTCGTCGCAGCGTATCACGCTCCACGAGCAGCTTGCGTGCGATATCACCTCCCGCTTGACATCTCCTACCCTTCGGCTGTATGGCCCTGCGCCATGAAGCTGAACCGGACCCACCGCCGCGCCATCAACCGTCGTCGCACCCGCGACGATGCTGGGCTGCGCCGTGTCCGACGCCACCGCTGATTAGTTAAATCAGCCAAGGTTTTCGAGAAGGCCGCGCCCCCAAGGCGCGGCCTTCTTGCTTTTCGGCCTGCCCTTAATCCCCACACCGACCCCAGAGGAGATCGACATGACCAACGCTACCCATCCGTTCGATGCGCTGATGGACATCACCGCTCGCCCCGAGGTCGTGTTCGTGCGCGGCGCAGGCTCGTATTTGTGGGACGCCAACCGCAACCGCTATCTCGATTTCGTGCAGGGTTGGGCCGTGAATCCGCTCGGCCACTCGCCGGTCATCGTGGCCGATGCGCTGGCCGCGCAGGCCAGGCGGCTATTGACGCCGAGCCCGGCATTCTACAACGAGCAGAGCCTGAAGCTGGCGAAGATGCTGGTCGACAACAGTTGCTTCGATCAGGTGTTCTTCGCCAATTCCGGCGCCGAGGCCAATGAGGGCGCGATCAAGCTCGCGCGCAAATTCGGCGCCAAGTACAAGGGTGGCGCGCACGAGATCATCACCTTCGAAGGCGGCTTCCACGGCCGGACGCTCGCGACCATGTCGGCGTCGGGCAAGAAGGCGTTCGAGCCGTTGTTCGAGCCAAAGGTCTCGGGATTCCGAAAGGCCAAGCTGAACGACATCGAGTCGGTGCGGAAGTTGATTTCGCCATCGACGGTGGCGGTGATGCTGGAGCCGATCCAGGGCGAGGCCGGCGTGTGGCCCGCGACGGATCGATTTCTGCAGGAGCTGCGGGCGCTGACCCAGCAGCGTGGCCTGCTGCTGATTGTCGACGAGATCCAGACCGGCATCGGCCGGACCGGAAAGCTGTTCGGCTATGAGCACGCCGGAATCGCGCCCGACATCATGACGCTCGGCAAGGGCATCGGCGGCGGCGTGCCGCTCGCAGCGCTGCTCGCGACCGAGCATGCCTCCTGCTTCGATCACGGCGATCAGGGCGGCACCTTCAACGGCAACCCTCTGATGTGCGCCGCGGGGCTTGTCGTGCTCGACAAGATCGCCCAGCCCGATTTCTTGAAATCGGTCGTCGATGCCGGTCTGCTGCTCGAGCGCGAATTGCAGCGGCTGTCGGCGCGTCACGGGCTCGGCGAGATCAGAGGCCGCGGCCTCCTGCTCGCGCTCGATCTCAAGATGCCGATCGGCGCCGCCGTCGTCGCCGAGGCGTTCGCGGCCGGCGTGCTGGTGAACTCGCCGCAGCCGGACACGCTGCGCTTCATGCCGGCGCTCAACGTCACGCGGGAGGAGATATCGGCGATGATCGATTGTCTGGATGGCGTGCTGACGAAGGTCGGTGCGGCGCGGCGCGTGGCGTAACCGTCCATTCCGTCATTCCGGGGCACGCGAAGCGTGAACCTCAGGTGCGCACTTGCGCACCGGGGTATCTCGAGGTTCCGGGTTCGATGCTCGCGCATCGCCCCGGAACGACGTGGACCTACGGCCGCAGAATCGCCGCGCCCGTGGTCGCCCGGCTCTCCAGATCGATATGCGCCTTGGCGACGTCCTTGAGCGCATAGGCGTGGTTGATCGGCACGTGCAGCTTGCCGTTGATCACGGCCGCGAACAGCGTGTCGGCGCCTTCGAGCAGCTCCTTGCGGGTGCCGACATAGTCGTTGAGCTTCGGCCGCGTCGCGAACAGCGAACCGTGGTTGTTGAGCTCGGCGAGCGGGAACGGCGGCACCGGCCCGGAGGCGTTGCCGAAGGAGACGAACAGGCCGCGTGGCCTGAGGCACGACAGCGATCCCGGGAACGTGGTCTTGCCGACGCCGTCATAGACGACGTCGCAGAGCTCGCCGCGGCTGATCTGCTTGACGCGCTCGACGAAGTTTTCCTCGTTGTAGAGGATGACGTGGTCGCAGCCATTGGCGAGCGCGATATCGGCCTTCGCCTTCGAGCCGACGGTGCCGATGACGTGCGCACCGAGCGCATGCGCCCACTGGCAGGCAAGCAGCCCGATGCCGCCGGCTGCGGCGTGGATCAGCACCCGATGGCCCTGCTCGACCTTGAAGGTCTTGTGCAGGAGGTACCACACCGTGAGCCCCTTGAGCATCAGCACGGCGCCCTGCTCATACGTGATGTGGTCGGGCAACTTGACCAGCTTGTCGGCCGGGATGACGCGCTCTGAAGCGTAGCCGCCGAGGTTGTAGTAGTAGGCGACGCGATCGCCGGGGTGGAAATTGGTCACCCCCGGACCGACGGCCACGACCTCGCCCGCGGCCTCATTGCCGGCGATGAACGGCAGGCCGGGCGCCTTGTAGAGGCCGGTGCGGAAATAGACGTCGATGAAGTTCAGCCCGACCGCATGCTGGCGGATGCGGACCTCGCCGGTCCCCGGCGCCCCCACCTCGACATCCTCATAGGTCAGGACCTCAGGGCCCCCCACCTTGTGCACCCGCACAGCCTTGGTCATGTCGTCGCTCCCTCAGATCTCAACGTCAAACGAGCGAATGCCATCGGCGCCGGCTTGTCAACCAAGCGGCCTGGAACCGGGGTTAGTGCGCCGGCTTCTTGCGGTTGCGCCTGGCCAGCACGTTGAACATCTCGACCGCCGCCGAGAATGCGATCGCGAAGTAGATGTAGCCGCGCGGAATGTGGAATTTGAATCCGTCGGCCACCAGCGCCACGCCGATCAGCACCAGGAACGCCAGCGCCAGCATCTTGGTGGTCGGATGCTCCGCGACAAACCGCGCCACCGGTCCCGACGAGATGTACATGATCGCGCAGGCGATCACGACCGCCGCGATCATGATCTCGATGTCCTGCGCCATGCCGATCGCGGTGATGATCGAATCCAGCGAGAACACCAGATCGATGATGATGATCTGCACGATCACCCAGAAGAACGCGTTGGGGCTCGGCTTGCTATTCTCCTCGGCGTCACGCGCCTCGACCTCGCCGTGGATCTCGTGGGTTGCCTTGGCGATCAGGAACAGGCCGCCGCCGATCAGGATGATATCGCGCCACGACAGCGCGACACTCTCGATGGTGATCACAGGCTGCGTCAGCCCGATCAGCCAGACCAGGACGCTGAGCAGGATGATGCGGAACACCAGCGCCAGCAGCAGGCCGATCTGCCGCGCGCGGTTGGCCTGCGGCTGCGGAATCCGCGAGACCAGCACCGACAGGAAGATGACGTTGTCGATGCCGAGCACGATCTCGAGTGCGGTCAGGGTCAACAGCGCCGCCCAGGCCTCGGGGCTGGTGATCAATTGCATCATGCTCTGAAGGCTTTCATCCGGCGGATCAAGGTGTCGCTGCCGACGATGTAGACGGCGATGGCGCAGAGACCGAAGGTGATCGGGGCTCCGACCACGAAATCGTTGGCAAGCGTGTACATGCCGAGCAGCGCCCAGGCGCCGAGCAGCCACAGTGTGAGCCAGCGCAGCCGCACCACGCGGAACGGGTGCAGCACATGGAACGGCGCAAAGGTCAGCGCAATCAGCAGCGCGACCACGATCGTCGACAGCACCGGCGGCAAATGCAGCAGGAACAGGTAGAACGCCGCCGCATTCCACAGCGCCGGGAAGCCGCGGAAATGGTTGTCGTCGGCCTTCATGCGGCGGTCGGCGAAATACAGCGCGCTGGAAACCACGATACCGATGCCGAGGACCGGCGCAGCCAGCGGCAGCAGCATGCCGCTCGCGGTGATCGCATAGGCCGGCACGAACACGTAGGTGACGAAATCAACCACCAGGTCGAGAACCTCGCCCGACCAGTTCGGCTGCAGCCGCACCACGTCGAGCCGGCGCGCCAGCGGGCCGTCGATCCCGTCGATGATCAGTGCGACCCCGAGCCAGGCGAACATGTTGGCCCAGTGCTCGCGAACCGCCTCCAGCATCGCCAGCAGCGCGACCCCGGCGCCGAGCGCCGTGAAGATATGAACGGAGAATGCGGCGGTCCGCATCCGTTCTGGCAACGCATCCGGCTGGCTCGAGTGCTCCATCGGCCGAAGTGCTATCAGGAATCGGCCACCTTTGCATATGCAGTCTTGCGGCGTTCCGCCGCGCAGATCGTTGGAAACTCTTGGTGGTTACTGATGGCTTGAAAATCGGGCCAAGCATGTCAAATGTGCTGATATGACCGACAGCTCGCAGGATTATGACGTTATCGTAATAGGCGGCGGTCCGGCCGGATTGACGGCTGCGATTGCCCTCGCCGACGCCGGCGCGCGTACCGCGCTGTTAGCGCGCCGCGCGCCCTATGCCGACAACCGGACCACCGCGCTGCTCGGCGCCTCGACCGAGATCCTGGAGCGGCTCGACGTCTGGCGGCGCTGCAGCGACAAGGCTGCCGCGCTCAAGACCATGCGCCTCGTCGACGACACCGGCCGCCTGATCCGCGCGCCGGAGGTGCGGTTCTCCTCCGACGAGATCGGCCGCGAGCAGTTCGGCTTCAACATCGACAATCGCTCGCTGGTCGCAGCACTCGAGGAGCGTGCCGGCGAGATGGCCGTGCTGACGCGGTTCGACGACGAGGCCGCCTCGGTGCAACCGGATGATACCGCGGTCACCGTGGTGACGCGGCAGGGCCAGACGTTATCGGCCCGGCTCGTGGTCGGCGCCGACGGACGCAATTCACTCTCGCGCGAGGCCGCCGGCATCGAGGTGGTCAGCCGCGAGCTCGGCCAATCCGCCCTCACCTTCAACATCACCCACAGCCGGCCGCACCGGAACATCTCGACCGAGTTTCACACCGAGCACGGCCCCTGCGTGTTCGTGCCGCTCAGCGGCAACCGCAGCAGCGTAGTCTGGGTCTCGGCGCCCAAGGAGGCCGAACGGCTGAAGGCCCTTGGCGATGGCGAATTGTCTGAAGCGGCCGAGCGGCAGTCGCATTCGATTCTCGGCCGCGTCGAGGTTCAGGGCGGCCGTCACGTGTTTCCGCTCGCCATCGAGCGGCCCCGGCAGCTCGCCAAGGACCGGATCGCGCTGGTCGGCGAATCCGCCCATGTGCTGCCGCCGATCGGCGCGCAGGGGCTCAACATGGGACTGCGCGATGCCGCCGATATTGCCGAGATCACAGGCCAGGCAATCGGCCGCGGCGAGGATCCTGGCGCGCCACATGTGCTGTCGCGCTACCAGGCGGCGCGGCGTCCGGATGTCGCCAGCCGGACCTGGGCGATCGACATCGCCAACCGGTCGTTGCTCAGCGATTTCCTCGGTGTGCAGACGGCGCGTGCCGCGGGTCTGCATCTGCTCGGCGCGTTCGGCCCGCTGCGGCGGCTGGCGATGCGCGAAGGCCTCGCGCCGTCATGGCGGCGGTAGCCCCTACTTGTCTTAGGGAAATACCAGCCGTCCGCTCTGGATGAACCACATCACGCTGGTCAGCGTGACAACAGAGGCGAAGGTGCCGATCAGCACCGCGACCGATGCCGGCTCGATCCAGGTGTCGTTCTGGCGCGCGATCACGAACACGTTGAGTGCCGGCGGCAGCGAGGCCATCAGCACCGCGGTCGCAGCCCAGGGCTGCGCGAACGGACCGAACAGCAGCATCAGTCCGAAGGCCAGCAGCGGATGGATCAGAAGCTTGATCGCGACTACGCCCGGCACCTCCCACGGCACCCGCTCGAACGGCCGCAGCGCCACGGTGATACCGAGCACGAACAGCGCCGTCGGAGCGGCGGCGTTCTCGAGGAACTGGATGGTCCGGTCGAGCGCGACCGGGATCGGGATGTGAAACGCGGCCACCAGCGCGCCGAACACCGCCGACATGATCAACGGGTTCTGCACGATCTGCCGCAGCACCACGCCGAACGCGTGCAGCAGCGAGGGATGGTCGCGGTCGGTGAGCTCGATCAGGAGCGGCACGATCGAGAACAGGAAGATGCTGTCGCAGCAGAAGATCAGCGCGGTCGGCGCCGCCGCCTTGGCGCCGAGCACGGCGAGCGCCAGCCCAGGCCCCATATAGCCGATATTGCCGTAGGCGCCCGACAGGCCCGCGAGCGTCGCCTCGCGCAGCGACAGCCCGCCGATCAGTCTGCCTGCGACCATCGCGAGGAAGAACGCGATCACGGTTCCGAGCGTGGTGGCGATCAGGAATGGCGGGTTGTTCAGCTCGGCGAACGGCGTCTTCGACATGATCCCGAACAGCAGCGCCGGCAACGAAACGTAAAGCAGGAAGAAATTCATCCAGGCGAGCCCGCTCTCGGGCAAACCCTTGGCTTTTCCGCACGCGTAGCCGATGAAGATCAAGCCGAAATACGGCAACGCCAGATTGAGGATATCGATCATTCTGAAAGTAGTTTCTCGGCGGGATTTCGGGTCGTTTTGGTGCGGCTAGAATCGGTAAACCGGGGGTTAATTCGAGGCCTAGCCCCTAGCATCGGCCACAATGTTGGTCTATCGACGAACCATGATCAAAGCGCGCACCGCCAAGTTTCAGATCGGGCAGATCGTCCGTCACCGGGTGTTCTCCTTCCGGGGCGTGATTTTTGATATCGACCCGGAGTTCAACAACACCGAGGAATGGTGGCTGTCGATCCCCGAGGACATGCGGCCGCACAAGGACCAGCCGTTCTATCACCTGCTCGCGGAAAACTCGGAGACCGAGTACGTCGCCTATGTGTCCGAGCAGAACCTGCTGCCCGACGATTCGGGCGAACCGATCCGTCACTCGCAGGTGGCTGAGATCTTCGTGAAGGACAAATCGGGCGGCTACCGTCCGCGCAACCCGTCGCTGAACTGACGCGCGACACCTGTCCGGCGACGGACGCGACGGCGTTGCCTCCAGCCCGCTCATACCCCCTCACGCGCAGCCAGCGCCGCGGCAATCGCCCAGACCGCAAAACCCGCCAGCGCCAGTCCGGCGCCGACGAGACCGGTCGAGGTCCAGCCGTAGCCGGCTGCGACGGCCATTCCGCCGAGCCACGGTCCCAGCGCATTGGCGACGTTGAAGGCGGAATGGTTGAGCGCCGCGGCGAGGCTCTGCGCCTCGCCCGCGACATCCATCAGCCGGGTCTGCAACACGGTGGCAAGTGCTCCGCCCAGCCCGATCAGGAAGACGTCGGCGCTCAGCGTCCAGAAATTAGCCGCCGCCAGCGGATACAACGCCAAGGTCGCGGCCGACCACAGCAGCAGCCCGCCCGCGGTTGCCATCAGCGCGCGGTCGGCAAAGCGCGGCACGATGATGTTGCCAGCGGTGAGGCCGGCGCCGAACACGCATAGCGTGACGGGCACCAGCGCGGGCGACGTGTGCGTCACCGCCAGCATGGTCGACGCCAGATAAGTGTAGACCGAGAACAGGCCGCCGAAACCGATGGCGCCGATCGCAAGCGTCAGCCAGACATGCTTGCGCCCGAGCGCCGAGAGTTCACGCAACGGGCTCGCCTTGCTGTCGGCGACGTCACGCGGGGCGAAGATCAGGACCAGGATGGCGGTCAGGAGCGCGAGGCCGGCAACGATCGCGAAGGCCCAGCGCCAGCCGATCGCCTGCCCCACGCCGTTGGCGAGCGGCACGCCGATCGTCGTCGCAATGGTGAGGCCGAGCAGCACGCGGCCGACCGCCGCCGTGCGCTTGTCGATCGGGACCAGCGAGGCCGCGACCAGCATGGCGATGCCGAAATAGGCACCGTGCGGCAGCCCGGCGAGGAAGCGCAGCACCAGCATGGTGTGGTAGTCGGGCGCGAGCCCGGAGAAGCCGTTCATCAGCGCAAAGAAGCCCATCAGCGCGATCAGCAGCGTCCGCCGCGCCATGCGCGCCGACAGCACGGCGATGACAGGTGCGCCCACCACGACGCCGAGCGCGTAGGCGCTGATCGCGTGGCCGGCCTGGGGCTCACTGATGTGCAGATCGTGGGCGAAGAACGGCAGCAGGCTCATGGTCGCGAATTCGGCGATGCCGATCGCGAACCCGCCCATCGCCAGCGCGAGATGAACGATGCCCGGATGAAAGGCACCGGGGACGTTGTCCTGGTTCAGGCGCCCGCCGGCATCGACCGAAGCACGCCCGGTCGGCGGCTCCGAAGGCCGGGAAAGCGGTTCCCGCCGCTGCGTGTTAACTCGCTGGGACATTGGGAGACTTCCATGATTGCGAACGGCGGACGGGCTTGCGACCCCAGGCAAAGTCCAGTCGCATCGCGCCATCAGGCTTCGGCACAGCGGCCAGGGTTCGCACAGAACCACGCGCGCATTTGCGCATCGAAGGCGCGCTGCCCGCGCTTTCGTCTGGCCTCCCGTGACGGATTTATGATTGGGCTTCGACGCCGGACTTGTCCGGACAAGGCAACGACGATGCGGCTTGGCGCGATCGATTTGCCTTGAGCGACCATCGCACACGATCGGCGCGATCACCAGCGCGGCAGGCTGCCATCAGCCAGTCTGTTTCGCATGACAAAAAAGGCGCCCTTGCGGGCGCCTTTTGCTTGCGACGATCTCGCGCTTTCTTGAACGCGTGATCGACGTTGTTACTTGGCTGCCGGATTGGCCGGAGCCGGCGCAGCGGCACCGCCCGCGCCTTCGAGCTTCTTGCGCTGCTCTTCGGCGCGCTTCTGCAACTCTTCCTGCAGCTTCTTCGAGTTTTCCTCGAACACCTTCGGATCGGTCGGCGGGCCGTCATAGGCTTTGGCGAATTCGGTGTTGAGCGGCAGCGGCAGCGTCAGCGGCGCGCCGTTCGAATTGATCGCCTGGACCACGAGGTTCTGGCCCTTCTTCATGTTGGCGATCAGCTCGGGGGTTGCTTCATAGTCGGACATGCAACCGTTCTGGAAGCAGATCACATAGGGCGCCTGCTGCGGCGGGTTGCCGTCGACGATGATGCGGGTGCCGTGAACGAGCTGCATGCCGAGCGGCAGCGTGACGCGCAGGATCTTCTTCGGCTCGCCTTCCGGCTCGATGATCACGGCGGCGATCACCGGCTGGCCCGACTCGATGCGGCCGTCCTTGCCGGTGAAGCAAACCTGCTTGGCGTTGGCTTCCTGACCCTTCAGGCAGAACTTGGTCCAGGGGGCGTAGATCAGCTGGATCTGCTGATCCTGGGGCGGCTGCTGGGCGGCCGCGGCGGGCGCCTGACCTGCGGCCGGTGCCTGTGCCTGGGGCGCCGGCTGGGCTGCCGGCGCCGGCGCCTTCGGAGCTGCCTTCGGTGCCGCCTTGGGCGCTGCCTTCGGTGCCGCAGGCGCCGGCGCTGCCGGCTGCTGGGCCCAAGCGGCAGGAACCAGGAGCGCTGCAGAGAATGCCGTCGCCGCCATCAGGGCAACAATTCGCCCATGCGGCCGGACCGGGGCGGCCAAGATACGGAAATTCATTGCGGAAAACCCTTTCTGAACGGCAGCGCCCGAAACCGCTGCAGGCGCCGACACATAGCCGTTTGGGCGGCTGTCTCCTAGTCAATTGAGGCGGATACGTGACAGGCGTTCCCGCCCTCCAATTGCACGCCTTCAATACAGCGGCGCGCGGAAAGATCAATGCCGACAAGCGCATTTGCGCCCATGTGACGGCGAGTTTCAGCGCCCTGTGATAAACCTCCAGGCGTGACGTTTCGCGAATCAAATCGGGCGCCTCACGCACGTGTTCCCGGGCACGGTTGGCGCGCCGCATTGGCCGTCGTCTGGCTTGTGCTGGCATCCATCCCGGCATTCCTGACGAGCGCGCTTGACCCTGCGGCCGCCACCGAGAGCCACGCCATCGCGATGCATGGCGCGCCCGCGCTGCCTGCCGACTTTACTCACCTGCCCTACGCCAATCCTGACGCTCCCAAGGGCGGCCGTCTGGTCCTGAGCCCCCGGGAGGGCACCTTCGACAGCCTCAATCCGCTGATTGTCAGGGGTCTCGCCGTGCAGCAGCTCCGGGGCTACGCCTACGAGCGCGGCTATGTCTACGAAAGCCTGTTGGTGCGGAACAATGACGAGCCCTTCACGCTGTACGGCCTGCTCGCCCGCAGCGTCGAGACCGACGATGCCAGAAGCTATGTGACATTCCATCTCGATCCTCGCGCGCGCTTCTCCGACGGGCACGAGGTCACGGCGGACGATGTCGTGTTCTCGCTCGAGCTGCTGCGCGATCACGGCCGTCCGCTGCATCACCAGTATTATTCGAAAGTCGCAAAGGCCGAGGTGCTCGACCCGCTCACGGTGCGGTTCGATTTTGGCGGCGTTGCGGACCGCGAATTGCCGCTGATCCTCGGCCTGATGCCGATCCTGCCGCGCCACGCCACCGACGTCTCCAAGTTCGAGGAGACCACATTGGCGCCGCCGATCGGCTCCGGCCCGTACCGCGTGACGGCGGTCAAGCCCGGCAGCAGCGTGACCTTCACCCGCAATCCGGATTACTGGGGGCGCGACCTGCCGGTGAACCGCGGCCTCTGGAATTTCGACGAGATCAGGCTCGATTACTACCGCGACGCCAACGGCCAGTTCGAGGCGTTCAAGCGCGGCCTCTATGACTTCAGGACCGAGCCCGAGCCGCTCCGCTGGCATGACGGCTACGACTTCCCCGCCGCTAACAACGGCGACGTGCTCCGCGACACCATCAAGATCGGCACGCCCGATCCATCCGAATTTCTGGTGTTCAACACCAGGCGGCCGAAGTTTGCCGACGTCAGGGTGCGCCAGGCGCTGCTGATGCTGTTCGATTTCGATTGGATCAACCGCAATTACTATTTTGGACTCTATTCGCGTGCCGGCGGCTATTTCGCCGGCTCGGATTTGTCGGCCTATGGCCGCCCGGCCGATGACCGCGAGCGCGATCTGCTCAAGCCGTATCTGTCGCATATTGTGCCCGACATTCTCGAGGGCCGCTATCGCCTCCCCGACACCGACGGCTCAGGCCGCGACCGCACCGTTCTGCGCAACGCGCTCGCGCTGCTGTCGGAAGCGGGCTACGCGCTCGACGGCACGGTGTTGAAGCAGCGCTCGACCGGGACGCCGCTCCGGATCGAGATTCTGGTGACGACACGCGAGCATGAGCGGATCGCCCTCGCCTATCAGCGCGACCTGAAGCGGGCCGGCATCGACGCCGCGGTCCGGGTGGTCGACGCGGTGCAGTTCGAGCAGCGCCGGGTCGCCTATGATTTCGACATGATCCCCATTCGCTGGGACCAGTCGCTGTCGCCGGGCAACGAGCAGTGGTTCTACTGGGGCAGCCAGGCCGCCGACGTGCCGGGCACCCGCAACTACATGGGCGCCAAGGATCCGGCCATCGACGCCATGATCGCCGCGCTGCTCGCGGCGCGGGAGCGGCCGGCCTTCGTCTCGGCGGTGCGGGCGCTGGACCGGGCCCTGATGTCCGGCTTCTACGCTATCCCCCTATTTAACTTGGGAGAGCAATGGATCGCGCGCTGGAATCGGATAGAACGACCTTCGGCCACGGCGTTGACGGGCTACCTGCCGGAGACCTGGTGGCAGAAGCCCGGCGCGCAATCCAAGTGAACTGCGACCCGACGCGGCATGGTCCGATCTGATCGAAGCGATGCAACCGACGTTGAACCTGTGAACCAGTCGATCACCTCGCCCACGCTCGATACGCTGTTCAAGCGCAGCTTGGCGCGGCAACCCGAGGCGCTGGCGCTGGTCGACCCGATCAACAAGCAGCGCGTCACCGGACAGACCCGCAAGCGCCTGACCTATGCTCAGGCCGACCGCGCGATCTCGGCGATCGCCGCCCACTTCGTCGAGAGCGGATTGCCGGCCAATACGGTGATCGCGGTTCAGCTTCCCTCGACGATCGAATTCGCCCTGACCGTGCTCGCCGCCTATCGTGTCGGCCTGGTGGTGGCGCCGCTGCCGCTATTGTGGCGGCAAGCCGAGCTGACGTCCGTCCTCAACCGCACCGCGGCGCGGGCGATCGTCACCTGCGGCAAGATCGACGGCGTCTCCTATGCGGACATCGCCATGAACGCCGCGGCGGAAGCCTTTTCGATCCGCCATGTCTGCGGCTTCGGCACCGATCTGCCCGAAGGCATGGCGTCGCTCGATGACGCGATCCTGCAGGACTCCCGGACCTCGCGCCCGATGATCCAGGACGGCCGCAAGGCGGCGCTGATCTCCTTCGACGTCACCAGCGAGGGCTTTCGTCCGGTGCCGCGCGCGCATTTCGGCCTGATCGCCGGCGGGCTCGCGATGTCGCTGGAGAGCGACCTGGCACAGGGCGCGACCATCATGTCGGCATTCGCGCCGATGTCGTTTGCCGGCATCTGTTCGTCGCTGGTGACCTGGCTGCTGTCGGGCGGAACGCTCGTCATGCATCACCCGTTCGACGAGGAAGCGTTCGAAGCCCAGTTCAACGATCACGGCTGCGACACGCTGATTGCGCCGGCGCAGCTCGCGCTGCGGCTCGACGAGTGCGGCCTGTCGGAGCGCCTGCCCACCCTGCGCAACGCGATCGGCCTCTGGCGGACGCCGGAGCAGGTTGCCTCCAGTGCGCACTGGACCTCGCAGCGGGTGACCATGACCGACGTCTATCTGTTCGGCGAGGCCGGGCTGTTCGGCGCCCGCCGCAACGCCGAGGATGGATCGCCGGCCCCGATCAAGCCCGGCCCGCACGGCGCGCCGCGTGAGGCTCCCGGCGCATCGATCGCCGGCGAAATCCTGCTGACCCCGAAGGGTACGCTCGGCCTGCGCGGGCCCATGGTACCGGTCGCGGCCTATGCGCCGCCACCGCCCCCGGGCGACAGTCTGATTGCGCCGCCGCCGCGTGATTACGTCGACACCGAATATGCTGCGCGGGTCGACCGCGCGACCGGCGCCGTCAACATCACCGCCCCGCCGTCAGGGGTCATGACGGTCGGCGGCTACCGCTTCCTTGCCGGGGAGTTGCAGGAGTGGTCGCGCCGGCTCGGCCAGGGCGCATTGTTGACGGCACTGCCCGACCGCCTGAGCGGCCACCGGCTGGCCGGACGGGCTCAGGACAATGCGCGAGCCCGCGACGCCCTGACAGAACTTGGGCTTAACCCGTTGATGATCGAAGCATTTCGCGACCGCAGCGGCACTGGAATGCCTTAAAGTCTTATCATTGCGTTAGTCTTAGCATTGTGTTGACGCCGCATTAAGCCATGCCAACTAACATCGTAACCGTTTGCTGATCTGTGCATTGGTTTCGAGCGTTCGAATGTCTCAACAAGGTCCGGTCCTCATCGTATCGGCGTCGGCAAAGCCGCCGTTTGCCGCGGTCCTCGATGAGACGAAACTGTTTCCGGTCGTGGTCACCAACTGGAGCGAGGTCGGACGCGCCATCGAGCAGGTCAAGCCGGCCGCAATCATCGCGGCCGCCGAGGGCGTCGACTTCGTCACCCTGTCGGGCCTGGCCAAGCGCGCCGCCGCCCGCGCGCCCTATCTGCCGCTGATCGCGGTCGATCCCGCGACCACCCTGCCCGACACCGTCATCGCGTTCTTCCAGCACAAAGGCATGCCGGATCGCCTGGTCGCCCGGCTCAACGCGTCCTTACGCGTTCGCGCCCTGCATGCGACCGTGATGCGCCGCCTGACGCCGCCGGCGCCGATCGCTATGTCCGATATCGATCCGGTCGGAGAGGCCACCGCGCTCCTGATCGGCCGCGGCGGCGCCTACCCGGCCCTGTCGGTCGCGCTCGGCGAACGCGCCGGCGTGGTCGGTGCGCTAAGTATCGAGGCGGCCGCAAAACATCTCTCCAACCGCGACATCGACGGTATCGTGCTGGCCGAGGGCTTCACCCCGCGCGTGATGGATGCGTTCCTGACGGTGCTGACCGAGGATGTTCGCTTCCGTCCGTTGCCCGTGATCGTCGCCTCCGGCGAGCTGACGCCGCGTTACGAGCTGCCCAACCTCGAGATCGTCACGGCCGGGCCGACACGCGTCGGCGACATGGTGTTGCCGATGATCCGGCAGCATGCCTTCGAGGCGCGGCTCGGCCGCATGTTGAAGGCGATCGACGCCAAGGGCCTGATCGATCCCCGCACCGGTCTGCTCACCAAGGCCGCGTTCGAGCGCGACTTCGCGACCGCCGTCTACCAGACCGCCGAGCGCGGCGGCGCGCTCTCGGTGGCGCGTTTCACCTTCGACAATACGCAGCCGCGCGCGCAATTCGACGGCGCGCGGATCATCAGCCGGCTGATGCGCCAGGCCGATTTCGGCGCCGTGCATGATGACCGGTCGCTGGTCGTGGCGTTCGCCGGGACCGACCTGCGCAACGCGCAGGCGATCACGCGGCGATTGGCGAGCGTGATGCGCCACACCCAGAACGGCCGCCGCGACAGCAGGGCCGAGCCCGCCGTCAGCATCGCAACGCTGCTGCCTGGCGATTCCGCGATGTCGCTGCTGGGACGATTGTTCGAGAAGCCGGAGCGCGCGGCGTCGTAAACAAGCTCTATGCCGCTTGTCAGTTGCTGCAATCGCTGCGCGGGTATCGCCGGCAGGCGAAGCCGCCTTGTCTGGGCGGCTCCGCATGCCTCATCCTCAAGCCTCACGCATGCTGTGGCTGCGCAAGCTGGCTGACCTGCATCGCCGGCGGATCGACAACCAGGGTCCCACCATGGCCATCACTTGAGGTCGTGAAGGTCGAGGCCATGTAGTTGCCCAGCAGCGCAATGCTCGCCGTGACGGTGCCGTCCGTCACCGTGAGCGTTCCGTGCGTTGAGTCTCCGCTGAAGCTCGGAGTGTGAACGTTCGCGAAATTGATGTTCGCGAAATCGATCGCGTCCGAACCGGTCATCCCGGCGACGGTGCCCGCAAAGCTCGCGGAATTGTCCAGCTTGAGCGTCCCCGTCGAACCCTGGAACGCCACGGTGGCATTCGACGTTCCGGTCAATTCCAGGGTGCTGCCCGATGCGATGGTGGCATTGGTGGCGCTCTCGCCCGTCACGTTGAAGGGCTGCCAGGCTCCCCACGCAATGCCGTCATTGGCCCGGATCCAGAGTTGATCCGTGCCCGAGCCGGCCTGATAGGTCGTCTGGGAAAGTTGCGCCGCAGTGATGTCGATCTCGGTATTCACGGGCTGCGATGTGCCGTTGATGCTCCAGTGCCCGTTCGAGTTGGAATCCCACAGCGCATATTTCGTGATGGTATCGCCGTCGGCGTCCGTGGCGCTGAACAGGCTCGATGCGGCGAACGTCTGCCCGGAGACCGTCACCACGTTCGAGGCCGAAACGACCGGAAGGTGGTCGGGCCCCGGTGTTGCCGTGAAGCTCTTCCAGGCGCTCCACATGCTGCCGTCATTGGCCTTCACCCAGAGCGTATCGGGCGTCGAGCCGGTCGGGCCGAACACGTAGCTCACCTGCGACAGGTTCGCCGCGGAAACGTCGATCTCGGCGTTGGTGGCCTGCACGACGCCGTTGATGGCCCAATGTCCGTTACCTTGCGTGTCCCAGAGCGCGTATTGGGTGATCGTGTCGTGCTCGGCATCGCTGACCGAGAACAAGCTCGAGGCGAGCGCCGACGTCTGCCCGTGAACCGCGGCCACGTTCGGTGCCGTCACCACCGGGGCCGTGTCGGGGCCCGGTGTTGCCGTGAAGCTCTGCCAGGCGCCCCACAGGCTGCCGTCATTGGCCCTCACCCAGAGCGTATCGGGCGTCGAACCGCCGGGGCCGAACACGTAGCTCACCTGCGACAGGTTCGCCGCCGAAACGTCGATCTCGGCGTTGGTGGCCTGCACGGCGCCGTTGATGGCCCAATGTCCGTTACCTTGCGTGTCCCAGAGCGCGTATTGGGTGATCGTGTCGTGCTCGGCATCGCTGACCGAGAACAGGCTCGAGGCGAGAACCGAGAACTGCCCGTGATTGGCGGTTACGTTCGGTGCCGTCACCACCGGAGCCGTGTCGGGACCCGGCGACGCCGTGAAGCTCTGCCAGGCGCCCCACAAGATACCGTCATTGGCCCTCACCCAGAGCGTATCGGGCGTCGAACCGCCGGGGCCGAACACGTAGCTCACCTGCGACAGGTTCGCCGCCGAAACATCGATCTCGGCGTTGGTGGCCTGGACG
>NZ_JAFCMK010000021.1:0-36513 GCF_018129565.1 Bradyrhizobium sp. AUGA SZCCT0105
GAACTTCTTGATGGTATCGGGCGAAACCGCAACCCGCGGCTCGGACGCATCGATTTCCTTGGCAACGGCGATCTTCATGGGCCCTCCGGCGGCGCGAGCGGCGCACGCGTCTTCAAACTAGCGTTATTTTCGCCAGATTGGATACCCGGTTTTTCCATCCGGGTTTCGACAGGAATTCCGGCACCGCCGCGGGACGGCGATGCCGCTAGCCGATCAGGGATCAGACCAGGAAATAGGCCATCAGAGCGAGGAGGATGGCGACGCTGATGGTGCCGTATTTGACCAGCACGATAAACCCTTCATAGGTCTGCTCATGCGCCACGTAATCGTTGCCGTCGGCGGTCGTATAGGCCACTTCGCTATGGTCTGCCATCGCTGTCCCCAGTCAGAAATTCGCGTTCTGCGAGCCATTACCGCAAACAGGTTGGCAGGGCAACGGCGTGGTCCCGATCGGGCGATTTGAACCGCAAATCGTCCCCGATTCACCCCTCGAGCGACGGCCCCGCGGCCGCCCCTCGGGCAGGATTGATCTCCCAAACGCGGGCGTCACGGAACGATCATGCCGCGAGGCGCAAAAAACGCTGCGCGAATCTGACCCGAGCCAGCCGGCAGGCCGATGGTCATCAGCCCATCGTCTCCAGTTCGTCGATCATGCCGGCGATGACGGACAGGCCGCCGTCCCAGAATTTCGGGTCCTTGGCGTCGAGCCCGAACGGCCGCAGCAGCTCGGAGTAATGCTTGGTGCCGCCGGCGGCGAGCATGTCGAGATAGCGCTCGGCGAAACCGTCGGATGCGTGCTCGTAGACCGCATAGAGCGAGTTCACCAGGCAATCGCCGAACGCATAGGCGTAGACGTAGAACGGCGAGTGGATGAAGTGCGGGATGTACATCCAGAACGTCTCGTAGCCCGGCTTGATCTCGATCGCGGGCCCGAGGCTCTCGCCCTGCACGCTGAGCCACAGCTCGCCGATCCGCTCGGCGGTGAGCTCGCCATTCTTGCGCTCGGTATGAACCGCACGCTCGAATGAGTAGAACGCGATCTGCCGCACCACGGTGTTGATCATGTCCTCGACCTTGCCCGCGAGCAGCGCCTGGCGCTGCTTGGCGTTCCTGGTCTGCGACAACAGCCGCTTGAAGGTCAGCATCTCGCCGAACACGCTCGCGGTTTCCGCCAGCGTCAACGGCGTCGGCGCCATCAGCGCGCCGTTCTTCGCTGCCAGCACCTGATGGACGCCATGGCCGAGCTCATGCGCCAGCGTCATCACGTCGCGCGGCTTGCCCTGATAATTCATCAGCACATAGGGGTGCGCCGACGGCGTGGTCGGATGCGAGAAAGCACCGGGCGCCTTGCCCGGACGCACCGGCGCATCGATCCAGCGATCGCTGAAGAAGCGCTCCGCGATCTCGGCCATCTTGGGCGAAAAGCCGTTATAGGCCGACAGCACCATGTTGCGCGCCTCGGGCCAGGCGATCGTGCCGGTCGCCGCGAACGGCAGCGGCGCGTTGCGGTCCCAGTGCGGCAGCTTCTTCTTTTTGAACCAACCGGCCTTCAACGCGTAGTAGCGGTGCGACAGCTTCGGATAGGCCGCGCGCACGGAGGCGACCAGCGCATCGACCACCTCGCGCTCGACCCGGTTGTTGAGATGGCGAGAATCCGCGATATCCTGGAAGCCCCTCCAGCGGTCGGAGATTTCCTTGTCCTTGGCCAGCGTGTTGGTGATCAGCGCGAAGGTGCGCTCATTGTCCCTGAAGGTCTTGGCGAGCGCCTGCGCGGCCGACTTGCGCTTGTCGCCGGCCTTGTCCTGCAACAGGTTCAGCGTCGGCTCGATCGCGAGCTCCTTGCCCGCGACCTTGAAGCGCAGGCCGGAGATGGTCTGGTCGAACAGCCGGTTCCAGGCCGCGTAGCCGCTCTGCGCCTTTTCGTGGAAGAGCTGCTCGACGCGATCCTCGAGCTGGTACGGCTTGTCCTTGCGCAGATCCTCGATCCACGGCCGGTAGTGGCCGAGCGTGGGTTCGGCCATCGCGCGCTCGATCACATCATCGTCAACCCGATTGAGCTCGAGCGAGAAGAACAGGAGATGCACCGAGGCGGCCGTCAGCCGCTCGGAGACGTCGCCGTAGAATTTCGAGATCGCCGGATCGACGCTGTCGCCGGCATGGACCAGGCCGGCATAAGAGCCGAGACGGCCAGCCAGATCGTCGATCGCCTCATAGCGCCTGATCGCCCCGGCCAGCCACTTTCCGCCGCCTTCCTTGCCGGTATTTTCGGCAAGCTTGCCCTTGTAGTCGGTCTCAAACGCGACGCAATCTGCATCCATTTTCTGCAAATCGCGTGCGACTTCCGGCGCGTCGATACCGGAGTAGAGATCTGCCAGATTCCATTCCGGAAGCTTGCCGGTCTTGCCGGCCGCCTGTTTCGCCGCCGGGCCGGCTGCGGCCGGTTTGCGTTGCGCGGCCGTCTTGCGCAGCGCGGCTTCCTTGCGGAGCGCGGCCTTGCTGGGTGCAGACTTGCTGGGTGCAGACTTGCTGAGAGCAGGCTTGCTGGGAGCAGACTTGCCGGGAGCAGACTTGGGGGAGGCAGTTTTGGAGCGCGAGGTCATCTTGTTCGTAACCTTACTTCAGTCGGAAAGATGTCGGCGGCGGCGGAATGAAAGCGGGTTTGCAAGGTTTAAGAGTGCGTTAATCGGCATCGGCGACATTGCCCCGATTCGAGACAGATAAACGTAGCGTGCGGGGAAAACCATGGCTGCCACCATTTTGATCGCCGATGATGACGCCGTACAGCGTCGTTTGGTTGAAAACATGGTGCAGAAGTGCGGCTATGAGCCCCTCGTCGTGGACAGTGGCGACGCCGCGATAGCGGCCCTGACCGCATCCGAGACGCAGGCGATCGATGCAGTCGTGCTCGACCTCGTGATGCCGGGCCTCGACGGTCTCGGAGTCCTCGCAAAAATTCGTGAAGCTGGTTTGAACGTCCCGGTCATCGTGCAGACCGCGCATGGCGGCATCGACAATGTGGTGTCGGCGATGCGCGCCGGTGCCCAGGATTTCGTCGTCAAGCCGGTCGGCTTCGAACGGCTGCAGGTCTGCCTGCGCAACGCCCTCAACGCATCGGCGCTGAAGGGCGAATTGCAGCGCATCCGCCACAGCCGCGAGGGCCGGCTGACCTTCTCCGACATCATCACCCGCAGCGAGGCGATGGCCGGCGTGCTGCGCACGGCACAGAAGGCCGCATCCTCGACCATCCCGGTGCTGATCGAGGGCGAGTCCGGCGTCGGCAAGGAACTGTTCGCGCGCGCCATCCACGGCAGCAGCGAGCGCAAGGCCAAGCCGTTCGTCGCGGTGAACTGCGGCGCGATCCCGGACAATCTCGTCGAATCGATCCTGTTCGGCCACGAGAAGGGCGCCTTCACCGGCGCCACCGAGCGCCACCAGGGCAAGTTCGTCGAGGCCCATGGCGGCACGCTGTTCCTCGACGAGGTCGGCGAATTGCCGCTGGCAACGCAGGTGAAACTGCTGCGCGCGCTGCAGGAAGGCACCGTCGAGGCGGTCGGCGGCCGCAAGCCGGTCAAGGTCGATGTCCGCATCATCTCGGCGACCAACCGCAAGCTGCTCGATCTCGTGAAGGCCGGCCAGTTCCGCGAGGACCTGTTCTATCGTCTGCACGTGCTGCCGCTGACCATTCCGGCGCTGCGACAGCGGCGCGAAGACATCCCGCATCTGCTGCGGCATTTCCTGGCGCGGTTCTGCGCCGAGGAGAACCGCAACATCACCGGAATCAGCGGCGATGCGATGGCGCATCTGGCGCAGCTCGATTGGCCGGGCAACATCCGCCAGCTCGAGAACACGGTGTATCGCGCCGTGGTGATGAGCGACGGCGACCAGCTCGGGCTCGCCGACTTCCCGCAAGGAACGACCCATCCGGTGCCGGACGGCAAAATGCTCCAGGGCGAGCCGCTGGTGGTGTCGCCGTCCACGGCACCCGCCATGATCTCCGGTAATGAAATACCTGTCACCGCTGCCCTGCCGACGGCGGGCGGCCTCTCGATACTCAACGCCGCGGGCGAAGTGCGTCCGCTAGAAGATCTCGAGAACGAGATCATCCGGTTCGCGATTTCGCATTATCGCGGACAGATGTCGGAGGTCGCGCGTCGCCTCAAGATCGGCCGCTCGACCCTCTACCGCAAGCTCGACGAAGCCGCGGCCGGCACGCGCACAAGCGACGCCACCTAAACCCGAGGCCGACAGGGCCATACCAGGGAACCTTTTGAACCGTGTCCCGTCGGTGACAGACAAAGGCTGTGCCGCGTGGCAAAAACGCACGGCCCGAGCGAAATCAGCCGCTTCGAGGTCAGTTTGTCGTGAGTTGCCCCGCAAGGCGCTGGCTGCACAAGAGGGGCAAATGTATCGTCTGCGTCAATTGCGTGCAGGCATACGAGTCGTTTGAGAAGCCGGCGCTTTCGCGCAAGCTATGAAACCGAATACCGATTTGAACTGTTCCAGAATCTGAGGGGCAGTTCCACCCAGGGGGTGCGAAAATGCGTGACCGTTCGAACAACCGTCGAGGATTTGACCGCGTATTGATGGCCGTCGCGGCGACCTTCCTCACGGTGTCCGCGAGCTCGGCCTTCGCGCAGGACACGCCTCGCTCCAGCGCCTCGGAACTGGCGATCGACGCCGCGATCCCGCGCCCCGAACCGGCCAATGTGCCGCCGCCCACCGCAAGCGATTTCAAGGCCGACACCACCGCCGCGCTGCCCGACGCAGCCAAGCCGGCGGACGTGAAGCCCGCCGAGGTGCAGGCCACCGAAGCCAAGCCCGTCGATGCCAAGCCTGTCGATGCAAAGCCGGCAGAACCGAGCGCGACCGCCAACAAGGCCGTCGAGCCGAAGCCCGCCGATGTCGTCACCTCGCCGGCGACCAAGCCCGCCGATGCACCGAAGACCGATACCGCGGTCGCGCCGGCCGCACCCGCCCCTGCAACCGCAACGGCGCCTGCCGCAGCTCCGGCTCCCGCGACGGCGGCAGCTCCCGCGACCGAACCGGCGAAGGCTGCGAGCAACGTTGCCGCCGAGGATCAGCCGGTCGCCGACAAGCTGCGCGAGCTGCTCGCCAGCAAGTCGCTGCGCACCTTCGATCGCAAGAACGAACGCGCAGCCGCCGAGAAGTTCTATTCGGCCCGCGAATATGCACCCGTCTTCACCAAGGCCGGCAAGCTGACCGATGCCGGCAAGGGCGTCATCGCCCGCCTGAAGGATGCGGCCGCCGACGGTCTCGATGCATCAGACTATCCGGTGCCGGATTTCACTGCTGCGACGACGCCCGATACGCTGGCAGACGCCGAGCTGAAGCTCGCGGCCAGCATGCTGGACTATGCGCGCCAGGCCCAGAGCGGCCGCATGCACTGGTCGCAGGTGTCGGCGGACATCCTCTATCCGGAGCACCCGATTGATCCGGCCGAAGTGTTCGCGAATGTGACCTCGGCCAAGGACGCCTCTGCCGCGCTCGACGGCTACAACCCACCGCAGAAGCTCTACAAGGAGCTGAAGAAGAAGCTCGCCGAGCTGCGTGGCCAGGGCGACGGCCCGGTGATCACGATCGCCGACGGCCCCGCGTTGAAATACGTTCCCGCGCGCAAGAAGCAGGCCGCGGTCGAGATGGACGATCCGCGCGTGCCGGATCTGCGCAACAAGCTCGGCATCACCGAGGATGCCGACAGCACCAAGTATGACGCGACGGTGGCGCGGGCCGTGGAGAAATTCCAGAGCAGCGTCGACCTCAAGGCGACCGGCGTGCTCGACGAGCGCACGGTGAAGGCGCTGAACAATCCGAAGCGCGACCGTCAGATCGACACCGTGCTCGTCAACATGGAGCGCTGGCGCTGGCTGCCGCGGCAGCTCGGCGCCGCCAATGTCGGCAACGCCTATGTGATCCTCAACATCCCCGACTATACGCTGAAGGTGATGCAGAACGGCGCGCAGGTCTGGACCACGCGCGTCGTCACCGGCAAGCCCGGCCAGCACGCCACGCCGCTTCTGACCGAAACGATGAAGTACATCACGGTCAACCCGACCTGGAACGTGCCGCCATCGATCATCTACAACGAGTATCTGCCGGCCCTGCAGCAGGATCCGACGGTGCTGCAGCGCATGGGCCTCAAGCTCGAGCGCAACCGCGACGGCTCGATCCACGTCTCGCAGCCGCCCGGTGAAGCCAACGCGCTCGGTCGCATCCGCTTCAACTTCCCGAACAAGTTCCTGGTCTATCAGCACGACACGCCGGACAAGTATTTGTTTGCGAAGGATGAGCGCGCCTTCAGCCACGGCTGCATGCGCGTGCAGAATCCGGATCAGTACGCGTCCGTGCTGCTCAACATCACCGAACCGAACCAGCACTACACGCCGGAGCGGATCCGCAGCATGTACGGCTCGAGCGAAGTCGATCTGAAATTCCCGACGCCGATCCCGGTCAACATCACCTACCAGACCGCGTTCGTGGACGACGCCGGCAAGCTGCAAATCCGCAGGGACATCTACGGCCGCGACGCCGCCATGCTGTCGCTGCTCAAGAACAACCGCGGCAAGGATCTCGAAACGGTCGTGGCGCACGCCCAGCCGAGCTACGCGCGGCCGCCGAGCAGCAGCCTGCCGCCTGGCGTCAACGTCGCCGGCGACAACAGCGGCTTTGGCTCCTCCGGACCGAACTTCTTCGAGCGCCTGTTCGGTGGATTCGGCCAGCCGGAGCCGCAGCCGGTCCGCCGCGGCCAGGCCCAGCAGCAGCGCCGGGTTATCACCCGCTAATCTGCCTCTCCGCCCGATTGGGATAAATATTGAAGTAAAATCAACGATCTCGCTCAAAAAGCGAGATCGTTTACGTTAACCATTTCCCGTGGGGTCCGGGGAACAGGGCTATCTTTTGCCACACTCCCCCAGTTAGTTGAGCCCAACTTGGGGGCGGGTCGGTAAACCTCGGTTAACCCTCCCGCTTTAAGAAAGCGTTCACCGTCTTCCGCAGGGGGTCTGCGAGGATGCCGACCGAACGCTCGTCGACTGGGTGGGCTCATAGTGCTGGCTGTTTTCGCACGCCGCTACAAACCGCTGTCGCTGCCTAAGGCCGGATACCAAGTCGGCCTGACCGCGCTATTGCTGTTGGCGGGCGCGGGTTCGGTGCACGATGCGACTGCGCTGAACCAGACCCGCACCCTCTCCTTCCACCACACCCATTCGGGCGAAGACCTCACCATCACCTTCAAGCGCGATGGCCGCTACGACGAAGCCGCGCTGAAGCAGCTCAATCACTTCCTGCGCGACTGGCGCTCCCAGGATGAGACGGTGATGGACCGTCATTTGTTCGACATTCTCTGGGAAGTCTACAGCGACGTCGGCGGCAAGCAGGCGATCCAGATCATCTCCGCCTACCGCGCCCCTGCCACCAACGCCATGCTCCGCCGCCGCTCCTCGGGCGTTGCGCGCCACAGCCAGCACATGCTGGGGCATGCGATGGATTTCTTCATCCCGGGCGTGCCGCTGGAGCAGATCCGCTTCGCCGGCCTCCGCCTGCAGCGCGGCGGCGTCGGCTTCTATCCGACCTCGGGCTCACCGTTCGTGCATCTCGACACCGGCGGCATTCGCCACTGGCCGCGGATGACCCGCGAGCAGCTGGTCCGGGTGTTCCCGGATGGCCGCACCGTCCACGTCCCGACCGACGGCACGCCGCTGAAGGGCTATGAACTCGCCAAGGCCGACATCGAACGCCGCGGCAATGGCGACGATGCTGCTGTTATCAGCAAGCCGACCCTGTTCGCGAAGCTGTTCGGTGGCGGCAAGTCGGGCGACGATGAAGACGAAGGCGCGGCCGCCGTGAACGACAAGCCTGCCGCTGCCACCGTGGTTGCGGCTGCGGCCCCTGCGAAATCCGCCGACCCCGTTCCGCTGCCGCGCGCCAAGCCGCAGCAATTCGCCGCCGCCATCCAGCTCGCCGCCGCCGACGCGCAGCTCGTGCCGATGCCGAAAGCGAAGCCAGTGGTGCAGGTGGTGCAGACGGCCGAGAACAGCGCGCCGCAATCGCCCGCCGACATCATCAATGCCCGCGGCTTCTGGGGTGACGAGTCCGCGGCGCCGAAGCAGGCTTCGGCCGCGCAGATCGCCGCGCTGAAGGCGCGTGAGGCGGTCGGCGGCTCGGATCCGCAGACCACCGCCAGCACGACCGACAGCTTCAACAAGGCGCTCGCTTATGCGCCGGCTGCGTCCTCGCCGGTCGATCGCGCCAACATCGTCGCTGCGTCTGCGCCGATCCCGCGCAATGTGCGCCCGGTGCGCAATGCGGCGGCGCCGGCCACTGAAATCAACACCGTCGTTGCGAAGGGCATCCCTGGCCAGGGCGTGATCACGACGTCGGCGCGGATCTCGGCCGCCAAGGGCAACGACATCTGGATGCGCGTCGTGATGCTGGCGCCCAGCGCGAGCAGCGGCATGCTGACCACCGTGCTCGGCGACACCGACATGAACATGATGCGGCAGCATTTCGTGAAGCCGCAAGCCGCCGTCGCTATGACCTTCTCGGAAGATCCGATGATGGGCATGACCTGCGATCGCTTCTCGGGCTCGGCCACCACCCTCCTGACCACCCAGTCCTTCGTGCTGCGCACCGCCTCGCTGCGCTGAGTGGTTCTGCTTCAGAACGCTTGCCAACGCCGACATTGCGCGCGGCTGCACGGGCGTAACGCCCGGGCAGCTGAAGGTTACGGTCTGGTTTCCGTGCTTGAGCCGCAGCAACGACCCAATCACCGCGCAAACGCCATCATCATCAAGAAAACGTTCGAAAACGTGATGGATGGGCGCGTGGGGGAACGAGCTATATCCCAGCCTGGCGCGATTGTGACGCTACGACAGCGGCCGACGCCCAAGCGAATGGCACGTGAACTGGCTTCACCATGCATGACAATCATTCAGCGCTGCGGATCCCTGCCTCCCGCGTCCGCATTCCTCCGACCTCCGCCCTGCTCGCCTTCGAGGCCGCCGCCCGCCTCCTGAGCTTCCGGCGCGCTGCCGAAGAGCTCGGCCTAACAGCATCGGCGATCAGCCATCAACTCGGTAGCCTGGAGGCACAGCTTGGCGAGCGACTGTTCAGCCGGGTCGGCCGTTCGGTACGCCTCACACCTGCCGGAGAGCGTTTCGCCCACCAGGTTCGCCGTGGTCTTGCCGCCATCAACCGCGGCCTCGATGACCTCGCCACCGATGCGCAGACGCGCCAGATTCGGTTGAGCGCATCTGCGCTGTTTTCACAAACCGTGCTGGTGCCGCATCTACGGGATTTTGCCCGCCGCTGGCCGCACTACGATCTCCGCCTCGAGGTCACCGCACGGATGGTCGACTTCAACATCGAGCAGGTCGACGCCGGCATCCGCATCGGGCGAGGACCATGGCCGGGTTTGACCAAGACCCGATTGCTCACCGTGCGCGGCCTGCCGGCGGCGAGCCCGTCGTTCCTTGAGGCCCATCCGGTCACGGCTCCAGCCGATCTTTTGCGGCTCCCTCTCATTCACAACGCCTTCTTCCCGAGCGCCTGGCCGGACTGGTTCGCCATCCACGGTCTATCGATCGAGGATCACGACGCCGGGCTTGATGTCACCCTCGACAGTCTTCCGATAGCGCTGGAGGCCGCCCAGCACGGTGTCGGTGCGGTGCTGACCATGGATCCGCTGGTGCGCAGTCATCCCGGTTTTGGAACGACGTTGATCGCCGCGATCGACCCGCCCGCAAGCAGCGAACTGAGCTTCTGGCTGGTGCATCGTATCGAGGCCGGCGCCGATCCCAAGATCAAGGCCCTCACGCATTGGCTGCGGGATGCGGTGCAGGCGATCCCGCAGAAGACGTCGCGAACCGAGAACACCGTCCTGACGGCTGAGTAACGCCCTCGCCCGCGGGCGCTATGGCGAACTGATCCTTGTCCACATCGATGGTGGTCGCCGAGACCCGCAGCGGCGATCGGCGATGCGCGTGCCATGCAGCGCCGCTACGCGCCAGCCGTCCGTGGCGAGAAACATCAAGAGCGAGGAACGGATCAACGCGTGCGGGCCATGAACCGTGTCGTCGGGCGTTTCGAGCCTGACGCGGAGCGTGACAAGCGCGATCACCGGGGACCACGATCGTATGCTCTCGATTTCCAACGAGATCCGGCTTCCGCGGAGGCTCGTGGTGAACAACCAGCCATAGCCCGTCCTGATCTGCGCCTTGCCTCTGTAACGCTCGCCGCTGGCCGCAATGTAGTTCGCGTCATCCGTGAAATGGGACGCGTAGCCGGCTTCATCACCCTCATTCCACGCCGCTGCCAGTCGAGCGACCGTATCCAGAATCCGACGAAGCTCATTCGGCCATGTCCGCGGAGTCACCTGGTACCTCACATGCTGCTGGAATGATGCGCGGTGAGATCCGGACATCCGGCTGTGGTCGTCCCTGTCATCGTTCGGGCTGTCGACGACGAACCAGCGCCCGCCTCGTATCGCCCCACCGTCGACCATTGCGCCATCGGATCTCGTCGCCCGCCTACTGCGCCAGCACCTTCGAGAGAAAACCGTGAATCAACGCAGCTATCTCATCGACCGCTTCGTCCAGGGCAAAGTGGCCTCCATCGACGATATGCACCTCCGCATCGGGAACATCGCGGCTCAACGCCTCGACCTCCCGCACCGAAAAGTTGGGATCGTACTTGCCCCAGGTGACCAGCACCGGCGGCCTGTTCTCGCGGAGATACGCCTGCCATATCGGATAGGCGGCGACATTGGTGCGGTAGTCATAGAACAACTCGAGCTGGATCTGCGCCATGCCCGGCCGATTCAGAAAGGCAAGCTCGTCCTCCCAGAGATCCGGGCTGTACCGCTCGGGATGCGGCGAATTTCCGATATGCCGGGCTCGCGTCGCGTCGGGAGAAATCAGCCCCTGACGCACCCGCACCGCATACGTCGCCCGATCCGCCCAGAATGCGCGACGCGGCGCCCATAGCTTGTCGTCGAGGCCGTCATCGTGCGCGACCGCATTCTGAATGATAAGCGCGGCTATCCGCTCAGGATGTGCAATCGCAAGTCGAAAGCCCACCGGGCCGCCATAATCGGCGACGTAGAGCGCATACCGATGCAATCCCAGCACCTCGGTCAGCCGGTTCATGACATGCGCGATATTGTCGAATGTATAGTCGAATTCGTCCGGCGGCGGCGCGTCCGAGTGACCAAAACCTGGATAGTCCGGTGCAACGATATGGTACCGATCCGCAAGCAGCGGAATCAGCGTTTCGAACATCCGCGATGACGACGGGAAGCCGTGTAACAGCAGGATCGTTGGTGCCAAATTCGGGCCGGCCTCGCGGTAGTAGATTTTCAGCCCGTCAACATCGATGCTCTTGTGGACCGTCGTGGAATGATCCGCCGCCACACCTGCGCTCAACGCCGGCGACAGCGACGCCTCAGCCAGCGCCATGGCCATGCACGTCGCGATCACAAGCCTTCGCACGAGGCGCCGAACCGGCGACCTTTTCAGATGAATCATGGTGATGGGTTCCAGTCTCGTTGAACGATGGCGCGGGGAGGCTTGCGGTCGCCGGCCCGCGATCCGATTCTTCGCCGTGGTGTGCCGAACCGGCGATCGACGCGATTACCAGGCCATTCTGATGCCGCCCTTGCCGGCATAGGCCTGGGTCACGCTGGAGAACTCGCCCTCGAAATTTGCGAACAGCGCGGCGTTGCGGGTGACGTCGAGCTGCGCGCCGACGCTGACTTGCGCTGCATCGCTGGCCGGCCGCGCCCCGTCGACGATAAAGCTTGCGCCCGGCAGCGACACCAGTGTGCCGTCGAGATTGCGCGTCGGCGCGAACTCGTGCACCCAGGCCATGCTCGCCTGCGGCGTCAGCGCCATGCCGTTGGCAAGCTCGATGCGGCGCTCCCCGCGCACCCCCGCGAACAGCGGCGCCGACGTGGTGGTCTGCCGCGAGACCGCGAGCCCGAGCACGCCGGGCGCACCGCCGGCAGTCTGGCTGCTCTCCGCGAAGCCGTCGCTGTAGAGCTGCGCGATCTCAAACGCTGCGAACGGCGTGACGCGCGCTCCGGCAATGGCGAAATCGTGCCCGACCTCGAAGCGCGAGCGCAACTGCCATGAATTGAAATTGCCGCGCTCGGTCTCGCCGGCAAGTCCACCGATATTGCCGATGACCCGTGTGGTCTTGTTGCTAAACGACGACACCGTGGTGGCGTTGCTCAGATAGAGCTGCCCCAGCGTCAGCGTGCTGTAGATGGCGCCATGAACGCCGTCGACCTTGCCGCTGGTTGTGCGGCTGTCGACGGTGAAATTGCCCTCACTGCCGCCGAATGCGACGCCGACCAGCCAGTTCGGCCACACCTGATAGTCGAGACCGATGTTGCCGCCGAACAGGCTGTCCCTCTGCGCCGCAGTGCCGAGGCCAGCATCGCCTTGCAGGGTGCTGCTGCCGCCGAACGCCGATCCCCACACCCGCCAGGTGCGGTCGAACCGCGCCGTCGCAGGCGCCTTGGTGAAGGGCCCGGCGCTGGCATAGGCGCCCTCCGCCGCGTAGCCGAGCGCGCCATCACGATCCACCACAATGGCATTGCCGCCACCGTCCCGGCCGGCGCGCCAGGCGCTCGCCTGGTCGTCGACCGACGAGGTAAACAGCGAGCTGGCGCGGAACGCCGCATTCTGCGCGCCGGCAAGGCCCTCGCCGGAGATCCTGTCGAAGGCGCTGCGGGCCTCGGCCGCAGAGCCGAACAACACCGCATTGAAGACGGGACTGGCAGTCGTCAGGGGGATCCGATCGAAAGCCCGTCCGACCGCCGCCTGATTGCTGGTTTGGCCAATGCCGGCAAAGCTGAGGCTATTGCGGTCGAAGCGCAGAAACACGTCATGCGCGTCATAGACGAGCGCCGACGACAGGAAGGCGCTACTGACGTTCATCGTCTCGGCAGCAAACTTTCCGCTCAGACTGTTTGCCGTTAGTACCGTGTAGTTCTGCCCTACGATGATGCCGCTCGTGGCTATAGTGGCGTTGAGTGTGCCGCCGCCGAGAGCTGCGTTACCTCCAATTGTCAATCGGTCGGCCTGATTGCCGTTGAGGTTGATCCGGTAGATCGACCCGGGATTGAACATGACGTTCCCGATCACGGTGCCATTGCCGCCCAGCGCGCCGCCCTGATTCACCGTGACCTGCGAGGCCAGCGTTGTGTTCACGAGCAGTGAACCGGCGTTGATCGTGGTGCCATTCACATAGGTCTGTATCTTGTTGCCGGCGAGCGTCCAGACGCCGCCTTGCGCATTGACCGTCAGCGCCTTGAACCCGGTGAACGACCCGTCATAGGTGTCGGCCCCGCCGCCGATCAGTTGCAGCTCTTTCTTTCGACTGCCGTCGTCACCCCCGGCACTCACCCCGCCCGCAATCGTCGATCCGGTTGCAATCGCCAGTGTCGCATTGCCGTCACTCATTTGCACGTCGCCGACGATGCGTCCGTAGTTGACGACCGTCGAATCAGCGCCGCCGGCCTTGCCGAAATCAATCGCCCGCCCGGTCGCCGTGATCGTTCCGGCATTGGTCACGGTGCCCGCTTCAGCGAAAAAGACACCTATCGCACCCGAAATGGTTGCGCCTGCCGCATTGACGACCGCCGGCACGGGTGGTTGAGATAGCACGCTGCTGCGGATCCGCGACTGTATCTGCGGAGGCAGATTGACAACAACGCCAGCCGCGGCACCCGAGATCATCCCGCCCGTCAGGTTGTTCAACGTTCCACCGTGCGTCTGCACCGCCACGCGATCGGACGTGATGGTGCCGGCATTGTTGATCGTGCCGGCATCGACCAGAGCGCCGGTCGCTGTTCCGGAAATCTTGGCGTTGGCGTTGTTGTCGAGCGTACCCGACCCCAGCACGACGCCGACGCCACCAGCTCCAGTCCCGGAAATCCTGCCTCCGGCAGAATTCGTCACCGTTCCGCTGTCCAATATCACGGCTGCTCCGACGTTGGCTGCAATCGCGCCGGCGTTGGTCAACGCACCTGCTCCGCCGCCGATGATGACTCCAACGCCCCCCTGAATGCTGCCGCCGCTCGCGTTGCTGACGCTGCCGCCATTCAACAGCTCGACCGCCACTCCCCCCTCTCCGGCGACGATCTTGCCGCCGTTGTCGACTGTTGTGTTGCTCCCCACACTCCCAATTTCATTGAGCGTTCCCCGGTTGTTGATCTTCCAATTGGAACTGCTGGGTTGGATGCGAAGCAGCCCAGCCGAAGTGTCGAGGATCTGCGCGCCCGCGTTGATGTTGACCGTTACCCCGGTCTTGCCGTCAAGATCCTCGATGCCGGTCGTGTCAGGCCTGCCATCGGGATTCGCGGTGCAAGTGATCACCTGATCGTTCGTCGTCGGACTAATCGCGCTGCACGCTGCCTGCGCGCCGCTTGCCAGGCCGACCAACGGCAGCGCGGCGAGAGTGCTTAAGCCAAACCTATTCATTGCAGCATTCCTTGTTGTCGTACCGCGCAGACACGACAGATTTTCGCCGCGTCAGCCTGAACGTGCCGGCGCGGCCACGCATGATTCCCAACGATGCCTGGTGGCTGACTTCAACCCGCGAACGCCGCGCACAACAAGCGAAACGCTTTCAACAATCATGAAGCTCGTTCATGAGTTGGCGTAGCGAGAGAGGGGTAGAGCTGCACTGCAAACGCCGACGATCGCGCCGCGCGATCCTGAGGATCAGGCCGGCAGCCCTGCCTTGAGCAGGCCGGCCTCATAGCGCGCCCGGTCGGGCGCGCGCTTGTAGTGCTGGGTTGCCAGGTGAGCGGCGACCGAGAAGGTCGGCTCACGCTTCAGCACTTCGGTGGCATGGGCTGAAGCCGCCACCGCGTTGCCCATCTGCGCCAACGTCGCAGCGAGGAAGGCGTGATGGGTGTGGTCGGGCCGCGTGATCCGCGAGAACGCCTCGGCCGCGTCGGCGTATTTCTCGGCGCAATAGCAGGCGCGGCCGAGATGACTCCAGAACCGCTCCGGATGGAACGGATTGAGGCGCATCGCCAGCTTGATCCAGTCGATGCCCTCCTCCGGCCGCCCGAGCCAGGTCAGGAGCTCGCCCTGCTGCACGACGACGAGGTCGTAGTTGGGATTGAGCGCGAGCGCGCGCTCCTGGTGGAAGGCCGCCTTGTCGTGGTCGTCGCGGTTGAGGTTCAGCGCGGCGAGGATCCGGTGCACGTCGCTGTCGTTGTCGTCGAGCTTGAGCGCGATCTCGAGCTCGGCCGCCACCTGCGCGAAGGTCGCGTCGCGGTCGTCGCACCAATTGTAGACCCAGGTCTGCCCGAGCACGCAGGCCCGCCAGGCGTGCGCATGGGCGTAGTTGGGATCGAGCACGATGGCCCGCTCGAGCAAACGCTGCGCCTCCGCATTGTCGTCGCGCGCCGAGCGATGATGCAGCACCTTGGCGGCGAGCACGCACTCATAGGCCGCCATGTTGTCGGTCGGCTTGCGCTTGACGCGGTCATGGGCGGCGGCCTCGACACGCCCCGGCAAGGTCGACACGATCGCGCGCGTCATCTCGTCCTGGATCGCGAAGATGTCGGCGAGCTCGCGGTCGTAGCGTTCGGCCCAGACGTGCCGGTCGGCCTCGGCGTCGATCAGCTGCACGGTGACGCGGATCCGGCCGCCCGCCTTGCGCACGCTGCCTTCCAGCACATAGTCGACCGCGAATTCCTTCGCGACGTCCTGCACCTTCACCGCCTTGCCCTTGTACACGAAGGTCGAGTTGCGCGAGATCACGAGCAGATCGTGGAAGCGCGACAGCTCGGTGATGATGTCCTCGGTGAGGCCGTCGGCGAAGAATTCCTGCTCGGGATCGCCGCTCATATTGACGAGCGGCAGCACGGCGATCGAGGGCTTCTTGGCGACGACAGGGGCGGCCGCCGCGCTCGGATGGTCAGTAGCGGATCTGGCGCCCGATTCGAGATGGACGCGGAACACCCGGATCGGTCGCGCGATGTTCTTGACGGTCTGGTCGCCGAGATCCTCGAAGCTCAGATCTTCCAGGCGATCGCCGACCTGATCGCGGACTGCGCCGGAAATGCAGATGCCGCCGGGCTCGGCCAACACCTCGAGGCGCGAGGCGACATTGACGCCGTCGCCGAAGATGTCGGCACCGTCCACGATCACATCGCCGAGATTGATGCCGATGCGAAACTGCATCCACCGCGCCGGCGCGACGTCGGTGTTGCGTTTGGCCATCCGGCGCTGGACCTCGGCCGCGCACAACACCGCATCGACGACGCTGTGGAATTCGACCAGCAGGCCGTCGCCGGTGGTCTTGATGATGCGGCCGCGATTTTTGCTGATGGCCGGATCGATCAGCTCGATCCGATGGGTCTTGAGGCGCGCAAGGGTGCCCGTCTCGTCAGCCTCCATCAGGCGGCTAAAGCCGACCATGTCGGCGGCGAGGACCGCAGCGAGCCGACGCTCTGGTCCTGGCACGTCCATTTGAACGCTCTGCCCGGTTACCTCACCGGCAGTGTAGCAAATCCCGGGATTTCACCCAAGCCTCGCCGAGAGGATTGGGCGAGTTACCTCGGCCGGGCCGCCTTGGCGACGCCAGACCGGCCCGCCTGCCGCCTCAGAGCATCCCGAGCGCCTGCATATAGGTCTCCAGGATGGTTTCCTGCTCCTGGCGCTCGTTGGCATCCTGCTTGCGCAGGCGCACGATGGTGCGCAGCGCCTTGACGTCGAAGCCGTTGCCCTTGGCCTCGGCATAGACGTCGCGGATATCGTCCGAGATGGTCTTCTTTTCCTCTTCCAGCCGCTCGATGCGCTCGATGATGGATTTGAGCTGGTCCTTGGCAAATCGCGTTGCGGGTTCATCCTGAACGGCGGCAGACGTGGTGGCCATCGCGTACTCCTGAAATGGCAATGAAATGTCGCGCGAATACGCGCCACGCGCACCGCTTGTTGCGGGCGACCCTCGATTTTGGAGCACGTCCCGTCAAGGAAACATCGCGCTCATCCACAGCGCGCCCACAGGAGATGCTGATGGCCACGGAACTGGCGTCACATCAATCGGGAATTAGTGCCCGCTTTGGGCCTTCTTCATCGCCGCGAGCTGCTCCGGCGTCGCGCCGCCCTGAAACTTCGCCTTCCACTCCTCATAGGGCATGCCGTAGACCGCCTCGCGGCTCTCGTCCTTGCTCACCGCAAGGCCCTTGGCGTCGGCCTCTTCCTTCATCCAGTTGGACAGGCAATTGCGGCAGAAGCCGGCAAGGTTCATCAGGTCGATGTTCTGCACATCGGTCCGGTTGCGCAGATGATCGACGAGGCGCCGGAACACCGCGGCCTCGAGTTCTGTTCTGGTTTTGTCGTCAATGCTCATGATCGTGATCCCGGTGTGATGCGCTCACCATATTGATATCAGGTGGGAATTGTCACAGATTTTGCCATATCGACGCGCAATACGGATCTGTCCGGCCACATTGGCCACGGTCCCGCAGCGTGTGGGGACGGGCGCCCGCCCGTTGACAGTGCCTGCCGGGCACGCGAAATCGACAATGATTTGATATAGCTTCGCCGCATGAGCCCAACAGATTCTCTCGCCTCAGCTCCCCGCATCACCCGCCTGATCCTGGCCGGCATCCTGCCGGTGGTGCTGGCGCTTGTCGCGGCATGCCTGTGGACGAGCCCGGCGGCCGCCGATTTCCGGCTCTGCAACAACACGTCGAGCCGGGTCGGGATCGCGCTCGGCTACAAGGACGCCGAGGGCTGGACCACGGAAGGCTGGTGGAATGTGTCGTCGCGGACCTGCGAGACCCTGCTGCGCGGCAATCTTGTGGCGCGCTACTACTACATCTACGCTCTCGACTACGATCGCGGCGGCGAATGGTCCGGCCAGGCCTTCATGTGCTCGCGCGACAAGGAATTCACCATCAAGGGCACCGAGAACTGCCTGGCGCGGGGTTTTGACCGCACCGGCTTCTTCGAGGTCGACACCGGCGAGCAGCGTGCATGGACCGTCCAGTTGACCGAAGCCAACGAACAACAGCCGCAGAAAGTACCGGGAATGCCGGGCGGCGTGGCTCCGGGAAGCCCCGGGGCGATGCCGGGCCTGCCCAACCCGCCGCCGGGCGCAGCGCCTCCGGGCGCGTCGGGTCTGCCGCCAGCCGCACCACCCGGAAACAAACAATGAGACGACTGCGCCGAATCAAGATCCTTGCAACGCTCGGCCCGGCCTCCTCAGACAGCGCGATGATCCGCAAGCTGTTCGAGGCGGGTGCCGACGTGTTCCGCATCAACATGAGCCATACCCCGCATGACAAGATGCGGGAGCTGGTCAAGACCATCCGCAATGTCGAATCGAGCTACGGCCGGCCGATCGGCATCCTGGTCGACCTGCAAGGGCCGAAGCTGCGGGTCGGCGCCTTCGCGGAAGGGTCGACCCAGCTCAAGAACGGCCAGAGCTTCATTCTGGATTCCGACAAGACGCCGGGCGACAACAGCCGCGTCCAGCTTCCGCATCCGGAGATCCTCGCCGCGCTCCGCCCCGGCCACGCGCTGTTGCTCGACGACGGCAAGGTGCGGCTGATCGCCGAGGAAACCTCGCCCAACCGCGCGGTCACGCGCGTCGTGATCGGCGGCAAGATGTCGGACCGCAAGGGTGTCAGCCTGCCCGACACCGACCTGCCGGTCTCCGCGATGACCCCCAAGGACCGCGCCGATCTGGAAGCCGCGCTGCCGGAAGGGATCGACTGGGTCGCGCTGTCCTTCGTGCAGCGTGCCGAGGACGTGATCGAGGCCAAGAAGATGATCCGCGGCCGTGCCGCGGTGATGGCCAAGATCGAGAAGCCGCAGGCGATCGACCGCCTCGCCGACATCATCGAGGTGGCGGACGCGCTGATGGTGGCGCGCGGCGATCTCGGCGTCGAGCTGCCGCTGGAGCGGGTGCCGAGCCTGCAGAAGCAGATGATCCGGATGGCGCGGCGCGCCGGCCGGCCGGTGGTGGTCGCAACCCAGATGCTGGAATCGATGATCCAGGCGCCGGTGCCGACGCGCGCCGAGGTCTCCGACGTCGCCACCGCCGTCTACGAGGGCGCCGACGCCATCATGCTGTCGGCGGAATCCGCCGCCGGCAAATTCCCGATCGAAGCGGTCTCGACCATGAACCGGATCGGCGAGGAGGTGGAGCGCGATCCGACCTATCGCAGCATGATCAACGCACAGCGCGTCGATCCCGAGGCGACGGTGGGCGATGCCATTGCCGACGCCGCGCGGCAGATCGCCGAGACGCTCGATCTGTCGGCGATCATCTGCTGGACGTCATCCGGTTCGACCGCGATCCGCGTGGCGCGCGAGCGGCCCAAGGTGCCGGTGGTCGCGATTACGCCGAACCTCGTCACCGGGCGCAAGCTGTCAGTGGTGTGGGGCGTGCATTGCGTGGTGGCCGAGGACGCGCACGATCTCGACGACATGGTTGAACGCGCCGGCTCGATTGCATTCCGGGACGGCTTTGCCAAGGCCGGCCAGCGCGTCATCATCGTCGCCGGCGTGCCGCTCCGCGCGCCCGGCACCACCAATATGCTGCGCATCGCCTCGGTCGGACCGAACGGCGACGCGCAGCTGTAGATTCTCGTTTTAACGGGTTTTCTTCATGCGAACCGGTGCCCGCTTCGCTCGAAAGCGCTCTAACCCGTCGCGCCGCAATCAGCCCTGCAACACCGCGTCGAGCGTGATCTTGGTGTTGAGCAGCTTCGACACCGGACATCCGGCCTTGGCCTTGGCGGCCAATTCCTGGAACGTTGCGTTATCGGCGCCCGGGATCTTCGCCGATAGCGTCAGGTGCACGGCGGTGATGGCAAAGCCGTCGGCGACCTTCTCCAGGGTCACGTCGGCCTTGGTCTCCATGTGCTCGGCCGTCAGCTTGGCCTCGCCCAGGATCAGCGACAGCGCCATCGTGAAGCAGGCGGCATGCGCCGCGCCGATCAGCTCTTCGGGGTTCGAGCCGGGCTTGCCCTCGAAGCGGCTGGCGAAGCCATAGGGGTAGTCCGAGAGCGCGCCGCTCTTGGTCGAGATCGCGCCTTTGCCGTCCTTGATGCCGCCCTGCCATTTGGCCGAACCGTGGGTCGTCGTCATGCGTTGCTCCGTGAGATTGGTTGAACCCAGCCTCAACCTACAACGCCAATGCGACGGAAGTGTTCGCCGCGCAGTCGCGATCTCAGGCCCCGACCAGCGCCTTTGCCGGGGTCGTCGCCTGCACCACAAGGCCACGGGCACGCGCGTCCATCACACCGACCGCGCGCAGCGCGAGCAGCGTCACGGTCTGCACTGCATCGCGCAGCTTGATCGGATCGTCGAGATTGGCCGGCGCCAGCGGGCCGACCAGCGCTTCGTGCAGCGCGCCGAGCAAGGCGGTGGCGGCCAGCCCCGTGTCCTGCGCCGGTAGATGTCCGGCGCGTACGGCGGCATCGATGCGCATGGCAAGCTCGCCGGAAATATCGCGGCGGCTGGCGAGGCGCGAGGCGGTGACGTCGACATCGACCGGCTCGGCCAGGATGCCCCAGGCCAGCTTGCGCTGCGACAGCACGTGGACCGCAATCGTCGTCACCGCGGCCGCCAGCGCCGATGACGGTCCGGGCGCGGCCTCTGCGGCGCGCCGGATCGCGGACAATTCGTCACGCGAGACTTCGGTGATCAATTCCGAGATCAGCTCGGCCTTCGACGGGAAATAGCGATAGACGGTGCCGGCCGCGACATTGGCCCGCACCGCGACGGGTGCGATCTGGACCGCGGCCATGCCGCCCGCCGCCGCCGCGTCGCGCGCAGCCGACAGGATGGCGCTGCGCCGGGCAGCCAGCCGCTTCACGACCTGATGAGTTCGCCGGTAGACCATGGCATTCCGTCCCCCACCGTGTGCCCTGGCCGGCGCCCACCGGCAGAACACACGCATCTTCAATGTTTTGAACGATTGATCCCGCAACCGCCTGAAGAAGTGAACAACTATTCAGACTGAATGACAAGCTGGAATTGTAAGGATTTTGCGACGGCCGCACGCCACCTCCGAACTGGCGGGCCCTCCGGCCGACGGCAGCGCCAGGTGCCGACGGCACTCAGGTCCGGATCGGGCTTCCGATGGTAAATCGCGCGCCAAGATGATTGCTCGAAATCGAGACATCCGATCTCGCGCGGACCCACGACATCGCGGTCGCATTTACCCGAATTTATCGGAAGCCGTGGTCGAGTGCGCCCGACGCCACGTGTGGCGTTGCCTCGATGTCCCCGGCCGAACCAAGAAAGCGCATGTCACTCTCCATCACCAGCAGCGTGAGCAGCCGTAGCGCGGTGCGAGGACTGCTGCCGCTGTGCGCCGCCGTGGGCGCCTATCTGTTCTATCTCTCCGCCGGTGAAATCCTGCTGCGCGATTCCGACACGGAGTGGCAGATCAAGGTCGGACAGTGGATCCTCGAACATGGCGCAATGCCTACATCAGACGTGTTCTCGTTCACCCGTTTCGGCGAGCCCTGGATCTCGAGCTCGTGGCTGTCGCAGGTGGCGTACGCCCTCGTATACGGCGGCGATTGGGCCGGGCCGGTGATCCTGACGTCGATCGCGATCGGCGCGTCGGTCGCGATCTTCCTGCATCTGTTGAGCCCGTATTTCGATCCGGCGCGTGCACTCCTGATCGCGGCGCTGGCGCTGCTGCTGTCGACGATCCACTTCTTCGCGCGGCCGCATGTGCTCGCGCTGCCGGTGCTGCTGGCGTTCATCGGCGGCCTGATGTCGGCCGCGGATCGCCGCACCCATCCGTCATGGTGGCTGCTGCCGCTGATGGCGCTGTGGGCCAATCTGCATGGCGGCTTCGTGCTCGGCCTGGCGCTGATCGGGCCGATCGGACTGGAGGCGGTGTGGAGCGCGGAGCCGAGCCGCCGCCGTCAACTCATCGTGCGATGGGGATTGTTCGGCGTCGCTGCGCTGGCCGCGAGCTGCGTGACGCCCTATGGCTGGAATAGCCTGCTGGGTGCGACCAAGATCCTCAGCCTCGGCAAGCTGCTGTCGATGATCGGCGAATGGCTGCCCGCGGATTTCAGCAAGCCCAGCTTCTTCGAGGCCACGCTGCTCGGCCTGATCGGCGTCATGTGCTATCGCGGGCTGACCCTGTCGGTGCCGCGGATCCTGTTGCTGCTCGGGCTGATCTGGATGGCGCTGAGCCATATCCGTAACATCGAGGTGTTCGCGTTCATCGCGCCGCTGGTGCTCGCCAAGCCGATCGCCGAACAATGGGGAATGACAGGCGTCCGCGCCGCCCGCTTCGAGGAAGGACGCGCCGTCCCCGTCGTCACGATCCTGGCTACTATCGCGATGGTGATCGGAGCGTGGGTGACGACGACGATGTTCGTCGCGCAGCACGAGTTCAAATTCCTGCCGGTGTTCTCGCCGGTTGCCGCGGTCGACGTCCTCCAGCAACACAAGGCGCAGCGCGTGTTCAGCACCGCGCCGTTCGGCGGCTACATGGTGAGCCGCGACATGAAGGTGTTCATCGACGGCCGCGCCGAGCTCTACGGCGAGCAATTCGTGCTCGACTATTACGCCGCGCTCGATGCCCGCGACGTCGGCAAGCTGCTGGACCTGCTCGACAAATACCGGATCGACGCCACGCTGCTGAGCTCAGACTCTCCGGCCGGAAACGCGCTGGACCACCTCAAGGGCTGGAAGCGGCTCTATAGAGACGACATCGCCGTCATCCATGTGCGATCGGATGATGCTCGCGCACCGCCGGCGACTGAGGGATCGAACTAGCCTGCGCAATTGCCCCGTTAGGAACCGCGCACAGCTTATCCCGTCATCCTGAGGTGCGAGCGGAGCGAGCCTCGAAGGATGCACGGCCACACTGTGGCCGATTCATCCTTCGAGACGCCACTTCGCGGCTCCTCAGGATGACGGAGCGTGGAATCAAGCGCCGCGATCGATCTCCGACCTCAATTCCCCGTCTGGAGCTCGCCGAAGCGATCCCAGGTCTTGCCGTTGAAGCGCATCAGCTGCATCTGGTCGACCGGCACATGGTCGGCCGGCGAGGTGTTGACCTTGACGCGCCCCAACGGAGGCCAAGCCTATTCGCCGCGGCGATCTCAGCGCTTGCCGCGCTCTTTGACCGGGATCACGAATTTCAGCCCCGACCACACCGCATCGACGGCGCAGACCTTGATGTCGACCAGGCCGGACGCGAGCCCGATCTCGCGCACCGCCCTGTCATCAAGGTCGGTCGCGACGCCTGAGCTCTTCTTCGGCCACGACACCCAGATCATGCCGCGAGGTGCGATCGCCTCGCGGTAACGCTGCAGCTTGGCGGCCAGCCCCCTGGCCTCGGCGGCGAACAGATGCACGGCATCGAGCGGCGCCCGCGCGGTCTTCGCGATCCGTACATCAGCAGGCAGTTCGCCGACGATGTCGCCATAGGGAACGGACAACCCGTCGACAAAAATACAAAAGCCCGGCTTGAAGCCGAGCTTTTGCACAATCGGTTTGCCGGACGTGCCGGCCATGGCGGGCGAAGCTTACGCCTGCGGCTGCGGCTCCATGCCGGTGTCCGGATCGGGACGCGGGCGCGACTTGCCGGCCGGCGGCACGGCGGAGGCGCGCGGCGTCGACGGCTCGAGCACGGACTCGCGGTTGGGCTTCTTGCCCTTCAGCAGGTCGATGATCTCGTCGCCGGTCAGTGTCTCGAACTCGAGCAGGCCCTTGGCCAGGGCTTCGAGGTCGCCGTGCTTCTCGGTCAGGATCCGGGTCGCTTCCTTGTAGCCTTCCTCGACCAAGCGCTTGATCTCGGAGTCGATCTTCTGGACCGTCGCCTCCGACGCATTCTGGGTGCGCGAGACCGACATGCCCAGGAACACCTCGTCCTGGTTCTCGCCATAGGAGACGGTGCCGAGCTCTTCCGAGAGGCCCCAGCGCGTCACCATCATGCGGGCCAAGCGGGTCGCCTGCTCGATGTCGGAGGCGGCGCCCGAGGTCACCTTTTCGCGGCCGAAGATCAGCTCTTCCGCGACACGGCCACCCATCATGATGGCGAGGCGCGAGGTCATCTGCTCCAGCGACATCGACAGCTTGTCGCGCTCCGGCAACTGCATCACCATGCCCAGCGCACGGCCGCGCGGAATGATGGTCGCCTTGTGGATCGGATCGGTCGCGACGACGTTGAGGCCGACGATGGCATGGCCGCCCTCGTGATAGGCGGTCAGCAACTTCTCTTCCTCGGTCATGACGAGCGACTTGCGCTCGGCGCCCATCATCACCTTGTCCTTGGCCTCTTCGAACTCGGCCTGCGTCACCATCCGCTTGTTGCGGCGGGCGGCGGTCAGCGCAGCCTCGTTGACGAGGTTCATCAGGTCGGCGCCCGAGAAGCCCGGGGTGCCGCGCGCGATGGTCTTGAGGTTGATATCCGGCGCCAGCGGCACCTTGCGGACGTGAACCTTGAGGATCTGCTCGCGGCCGACGACATCCGGATTCGGCACCACGACCTGGCGGTCGAAGCGGCCCGGACGCAGCAGCGCGGGATCGAGCACGTCGGGACGGTTGGTTGCCGCGATCAGGATCACGCCTTCATTGGCCTCGAAGCCGTCCATCTCGACCAGCAACTGGTTCAGCGTCTGCTCGCGCTCGTCATTGCCGCCGCCGAGGCCGGCGCCGCGATGACGGCCGACCGCGTCGATTTCGTCGATGAAGATGATGCAGGGCGCGTTCTTCTTGGCCTGCTCGAACATGTCGCGGACACGGCTCGCACCGACGCCGACGAACATTTCGACGAAGTCAGAACCGGAGATCGTGAAGAACGGCACATTGGCTTCACCCGCCACCGCGCGCGCGATCAGCGTCTTACCGGTGCCGGGAGGGCCGACCAGCAGCACGCCGCGCGGAATGCGTCCGCCGAGCCGCTGGAACTTGCCGGGGTCGCGGAGGAATTCGACGATCTCCTGCAGATCCTGCTTGGCCTCGTCGACGCCCGCGACGTCCTCGAAAGTGACGCGGCCATGCGCCTCGGTCAGCATCTTGGCGCGCGACTTGCCAAAGCCCATCGCCTTGCCGGCGCCGCCCTGCATCTGCCGCGACAGGAAGATCCAGACGCCGATCAGCGCGATGAACGGCAACCAGGAGACGAGCAGCGAGACGAACCACGGCACGTTGTCGCCGGGCGCCTTCGCGGTGATCTGCACCTTGGCGTCATAGAGCCGCTTCACGAGCGACGGATCGCTCGGCGCGTAAGTCTGGAAGCTGGTACCGTTGTTGAAGGTACCGTGAATCTCGGGCCCCTGAATCACGACGTCGCGGACATGGCCCTGATCGACTTCAGTGAGAAGCTGCGAGAACGAGATATCCGAGGACGACGAGCGCTGGCCAGGATTCTGGAAAAGCGTGAACAACGCCAGCAACAGCAGGACAATGATGACCCAGAGGGCGAAATTCCGCAGATTGGCGTTCATGGTCTTCCTTCGTGGTCGCGCGGATCGCGGCCTCTCTCTAATCCTTGGGCAGGCTCTGTGGGAATCCCCAGGGAATCCATCCCGTCGATGCCCTACAATCTAGGTGCCGCTGGGGTCGATGCCAAGGGAACCACGCACGACTATTTACCGCATCCTAGCCCAATTCCCGGTCAAAAAATGACGCAGAATCCGGTGTTTTTCCGGGGTGGTTAAGCCACCTTGGCGGATTATGACAGCGCTTGAAACAATCGAACCCGGCTCAGCGGGAACGGGCCCGGCGAGGCGGCGCCGGACCAATCCTGATGCGGCCGGAGGCGACGCTGATCACCGCTCCGGCAAGCGTCTGTTTCAGCTTGGATTCGCGCTTTCCCAAGGGCTGATTGACGACCTCATCGACCGCGGCGAGCAGGGTTTCGACCTTGCCGAGTTCGGCCGGCCCCTCATGTCCGGTGCGATCGATGGCGCGCTTGAGCAGACGGAGGCGGATCTCCTCCGGCATCACCGCGAACAGCGCCGCGTCGAGGTTATCCTCGCTTTTCAACGCAAGATAGCGCTCGGCGCCGTCGACCAGCACCTCCAGCGCGGCGTTGGCGCGCGCGATCCGCGCCGCGAGCCGTGCCAGGTTCCGCGCGTCGCCGCCCTCCTCCGCCAGCAGCGGCATCAGCGCGCGCAGCCGCGGCCGCGTGAAGGACGGATCGCGGTTGGTCGGATCGTCGGCAAAACCGATGCGCGCCTTCTTCAGCGTTGCGACCAACTGCGCCTTCGAGATATCGAGCAACGGCCGCGTCAGCATGACGCCGTCGCGCTCGGTCTCGCGCGCCATCGCCGAGAGGCCCGCGACGCCACTGCCACGCAGCATCCGCATCAACAGCGTCTCGGCCTGGTCGTCACGGGTGTGCGCGGTCAGGATATGCGTCGCGCCGTGCTTGCGCGCGGCTTGCGCGAGCAGGCCATAGCGCGCCTCACGCGCGGCTGCCGGCAGACCGGTACTGGGCTTGGGCCCGCTCCAGCGCAAGGTGTGATGCGGCAGGTCGAGGCTTCGCGCCAGCCGTTTGACATCGCGGGCCTCGCGGGCCGCTTCAGCACGCAGACCGTGATCGACGGTGACCGCCACCAGCCGCGGTCCCTGCGCCAGCGCGCGGCGCCAGCGCGCGGCCAGCCACATCAGCGCCACTGAATCGGGACCGCCCGACACCGCCAGCACGATCGCCGGCGCGCGCGCCAGGCCTGCGAACAGGCGCTTGGCGTCGCTTGCCGGGATGGCGGATTGGTCGTTGGACATCACAGAACCAGCAGGTCGCGGAAAGGCCGGAAGCGGCCTCCCCCGGCTGGTTTAGCACTTCACGCGCTTCTGCTCGCGGTCAACCGCCGCTTTGACCCCGCCGGACGCGCGCGGGTACTTCCGCGTGATCTCGCCGAATGCGGCGCAGGCGGCTTCCTTTTCCTTCAGCGCCGCCAGCGACTGGCCGAGCCGCAGCAGAGCGTCGGGCGCTTTCGCAGACTTGTCGAACTTGGTGGTCACACCGAGGAAGGTTTCCGCAGCATCGCGGTATTGCTGGCGCTGGAAATAGCTTTCGCCGAGCCAGTACTGCGAATCCGCCACCAAAGGATCGCTCGGATACTTGGTGGCGAAGTTCTTCATCGTCTCTTCGGCGAGCGCATAGTCCTTGCGCTGCATGTAGCCGATGCCGAGGTCGAACTCGTCCTTCGGCGTCGCCGACGGCGGCAATGTGGTCAGGGCCGCGCTCGCGCCGGGCGCCCGCTGCGGGCTGGTGTTGCCGAGTTCGAGCGGCTCGCCCGCTCCGCGGCCGCCGGGCGCGCCGACCGCCGCATCGCTCTGCATCGGCATCTGGCCGCCGAGCACGCGCGGAGCGCCGGGGGCATTCGGATTCTGGGTCGGATCGAAGGCATCGCCGCGGCCGCGGCGGCCGGGAGCTGCCGCCGGCGCCGGCTCCTGCACGATCGGGGCGGGCGCCGCGATCTGCTGCTGGTCATAGCCGCCCTGCGGCTGCCGGCCGTTTCCTTGCTGCGGCTGCCCATACCCCTGCTGCGGCTGGGCGTAGCCGGGCTGCGCCTGCGGGTACCCCTGCTGCGCCGGCGGCACCGCCGCGACACCGGGCTGTGCCGCCGGAGGCTGCCCATTCGGGCCGGGCGGCTGGCCGCCGAGCTGGCGCAGGCGCTCCTCGAGCTGGCGGTTGCGGTACTGCAGTTCCTCGTTCTGCCCGGTCAGCTGCCGCAGCTGATTCTCCAGCCGCTCGATCCGCATCTCGGCATCGGAATCGTCGGATTGGGCAAACGCTGGTGCGGAAACGGCGAACAACGCCGCGATCGCCGCGGCGGAGGAAAGAAAATGAAGCCTGGATGACATTTTGCCCTGACGACGAGATCGACGTGAAAAGCGCGCGACTTTGAGGGACGGAGTACGCCAGAATTGTGACTTGCAGTTCAAATCCGGGACAGCGTCGCGGATATCGGTTTAGTACGGACGGTGGAACAAGCAAGCGGCCAATTGCACGCAGCTTCGTTCATCTTGATGAAGCCGGGTCAGGCTCTCACGCGGCCAAAACAAAACCGGCGCCCGAAGGCGCCGGCTTGGAAAACTCGTCCAGGATCGCGTCAGGAGCTGGCGTTCAGCACGGTAACGGCGCGGCGGTTCTGCGACCAGCACGAGATGTCGTTACAGACCGCGACCGGGCGCTCCTTGCCGTAGGAGATGGTGCGCATGCGGCTCGGATCGATGCCGCGCGAAGCGAGATAGGCGCGAACCGACTGGGCACGCCGCGCACCGAGCGCGATGTTGTATTCGCGCGTGCCGCGCTCGTCGGCATGACCTTCGATGGTGAAGGAATAACGGTTGTAGGTCTGCAGCCACTGAGCCTGCTTGTCGAGGGTCGCTGTCGCCTGCGGGCTGAGATCGGTCTGATCACTCTCAAAGAACACACGGTCGCCGACGTTGACCACGAAATCCTGCTGGCTGCCCGGGGTCGCGGCGCCCCCAATCGCGCCATTGGCGTCCAGCGGGTTCTTGTTGGCGCAGGCACCCATCGACAACGCCACCGCCAGAACCGCAGCCAGCTTCATACCCTGGAGGATACGCATCTGATGTTTCATTCCGGAGCCTCCACGCTCACGCTCTTCGTACTGTCCATTGGGTCTACAGGGCGATGGTTAAGCGAACGTTCCGTCAACCTTGACGAGACCTTGCTCAACCCGATCAAATGCCAGGCAATGGCGAAAAGCGCCCCCGATGGTTAATGGGTGGCAAATGTGGCGCGATGGTGAAGGGAAGGCAAGGTTCGCGGGAACCGGCCGCCTTTGCAGGACAATTTAGCCCGCGCGCAACAGTCGATCGATGTCAGATTGATCAGAACGCCGGTTTGCTCAGGGATTCGGCACGATCGAGGCGCGCTCGAACGGCCGGACGATACCGTCGGGCTGCAACTGGCCTTCCCGCTCAAACAGCATCCGCCGCTCGAAGGCGCTCGAGCGCAGGAACGGATAGCGGGCGAGCACACGTTCCCGCACGGTCGGCAGATGCGACGCCATTAACCCGACCGGCTTCACGAGCCCCGGGTAGAGCCGCGGCTCCGACCAGGTCTCGTGCAGGAACACACGCCGGTAGAACGCCATGTGCTCGGGCCGGACCGGCGCCAGGCCGTAATCGGCGTTGAAATGCACGCCCGCGGTCGAGCCGAGCCGCACCGTGACATAGGGCAGTTCCGGATTGTTCCGCGCCTTGTCGGGGTCCGCGACGAAGCGTGTCGAATCGATGAAGACCAGACCCTGATCGAGTTTCGGCAGCAGCACATCGCCGAATACGTCGAGCGTCGGCGAGGAGCGCCACTCCGGTGTCGCCACGGTGATGCGGATCGAGCTGCAGAGCTCGCCTTGCAGATAGACGCCGAACACCCAGGCGTTCGGCGCATCGTCAAACTGATCGACGACGCGCTCGTCCGCCGAGGGCCGGATCGCGCCTTCGCGCAGATAGGCACGGTAACGCAGCCGGTAGATTTCGTCTTTCTGTTCGGGGGTCTGAGCGAGACGGTAGTCGACTTGATCGAGAGGGTCCGCAAGCCTTCCTGTCGCGGGCTTGATGGCTTCGGCCGCGGACCTCATGTGGTAATCCCCTCAACAACCCAACAACTTCAACGCGCGAGCCAAAAGATTAACAGCTTCTTAATTTTCGTCAAAGCAATCGAGGCAATACAGTTAACCTCTGACCGCAAGGGTGCATTTCGAGCGGTCGAAGGCTCCCACAACTATCGATTGAGGAAATTGCGCTAGATCAAGCGATCGAGCGCGAGGGAACCACGTGCAGCTGGTCGTCGGCCCGTCGGCCGTGCGAGGCATTGAGCAGCTGGCGGATGCGGACGGCGGGAACCGGCCGGCTGAACAGGTATCCCTGTGCTTCGGTCACAGCGCCGTCGGCGCTGATCAGTTCGAGCTGCTCGTTGGTCTCGATCCCCTCGACCACGACCGACATGCCGAGGTCCGCGGACAGCCGCGCCACGCCGCGCAGCAAGGTCAGCGGCCGGTCGCTGTCGATGCCTTCGAGGAAGGAGCGGTCGATCTTGACCTTCTGCAGCGGGAAATTGTGCAGATAGCTGAGCGACGAGTAGCCGGTGCCGAAATCATCCAGCGAGATCCGCACGCCGAGCGAGCGCAGTTGCGACAGCACGTCGTGGGTCAGCTCGGTGTTGTGCAGCAGCGAGGATTCGGTGATCTCGATTTCGAGGCGCTGCGCCGGCAGACCGGAGACCTCGAGCGCGTAGCGGACCTCGCTCAGCACGTCGCGCTGATGGAACTGCTGCGGCGAGAAGTTGACCGCGACGCTGACCGCTTCCGGCCACTTCATGCATTCCATGCAGGCCTTGCGCAGGATCCAGCGGCCGAGATCGACGATCAGGCCCATGTCCTCGGCGACCGGAATGATGTCGACCGGTGAGACCGTGCCGCGCACCGGATGGTTCCAGCGCAGCAGCGCCTCGCAGGTCGAGACCTTGCCGGACTTCAGGTTGATCAGCGGCTGGTAGAACAGCTCGAATTCCTCGTTGGCGAGCGCCTTGCGCAGATCGAGCTCGAGGATGCGGCGGGCCTCGACAGTCTGGGCCATCTCGTCGCGGAAGAAGCAGAAGGTGCCGCGGCCGTCGGCCTTGGCACGGTAGAGCGCCATGTCGGCGTTCTTCAGCAGCGTGTCGGCACCGACGCCGGGCGCGGTCATCGCGATGCCGACGCTGGCGCCGATCTCGACCAGATGGTTGTCGATCTTGTAGCGCTCGCTGAGGCGGTCGACGATGCGCCGCGCCAGCGCGGCGGCGTCCTCATGCGAATGGATGTTCTGCTGGAACACGACGAACTCGTCGCCGCCGAACCGGGCAACAAAATCCTCCGGACGCAGCATCTCGCGCAGCCGTTCGGCGACCGCGCAGAGCAGCTGGTCGCCGCAGGGATGGCCGAGCGTATCGTTGACCTGCTTGAACTGGTCGAGGTCGACGAACAGCAACGCGGAGCGATGGTCACCGTGCTGCATGGCCAGCAGCCGGCCGATCTCGTCGCGGAAATTGACGCGGTTGGGCAGCGCGGTCAGCTCGTCGTAGCGCGCGAGATGGCTGATCCTGGCCTCGGCGTCCTTGCGCTCGGTGATGTCCTCGACCAGCAAGACCGTGCCGCCGCCTGCCATCGGCTGGAACGTCCAGTCCAGCGAACGGTTCTGGGCCGGATCGGGGTCGCTGGTGACGATGTCGCCGCGCTGCGAGCTCTCGATCTCGTAGAGAATCTGTTGTGCGGCCGCGGCCGAGATCGCGCCGGACAGCACGCAGGCATTGCAGATGTCGGTCGCGCTGGCGCCGCGCTGCACGAAATCGTCGGACAGCTGCATCATCTCGATGAAGCGGTGGTTCATCACCGCAAGGCGTCCGTCGCCGCGGAACATGCACAGGCCGTGCGGCATGTTGTTCAGGGCGGTATCGAACTGGCCCGCCAGCGCCGCCTCGCGCTCCTTGGCGATCCAGGCGTTGACGTAGATGCGCTGCAGGCTGGAGGTGAGGTGCCGGATGGCGCTGAAGAACACCAGGCTGAGCAGCGCAAGGGCGATGTGATAGGGACCGCCGACATACATCAGCGCCGCGATCAGGGGACCGATCGACATCAACAGATGCTGGTGGAAGATTTGCGGCCGGCCGAAGGTCCGCCCTACCCCCGCCGAGGTGTAGGCGACCACCGTGGTCACGCAAAGCATGTGCGCGGCGGCATCGCTGGTCGTGAGCAGCACGGCTGCGCCCCAGAGGCCGAGCGTGATGCCGTAGGCGAGGCTGCCGATCCGGTAGCGCTTTTCCCACGTCACGGACTCTTCGACGGTGAGACCGGAATTGCGCTGCTGATAGCGGTACATCTGCAGCGCGCGCGCCAGACCCACCACGATGAACAGCGGCACACACAACCAGGACAGCAGATTGCCGGTGACGAACGCAATCACGGCGCCCGCGATGGCGGGGCCGAAGGCGCCGAAGATCATGGGCGCGGGGTTCATGAACAGGGAATCGACCAGCGCCGCCGAGATCGTCGGCGACATCGACTGGTCCGGTTCTCCCGTCTGACTTGCAAACTGCATTGTGAGAGCGCGCGTCCTTTTCAGCTCGCACTCTTACTGGTCGCAGGTGAAGTCTTTCTGAGGGAACATCGTTAGCGAGTCGTTGCCACGACCCATTGACAACCGAAATTCGGCATAAGTTTCAGTGCGCTAGGTAAGAAGTGCCGACCGCTCCGGAGTTCCCCGGAGCAGCTCTGCGCGGGCCTCACGACAACAGCGGCGACCAGGCGGGATCGGAGGCAAAACCGGGGGTCGGCACCCGCAATTCGTTGCGCCCGGAGACGTCGATGGTGAACAGCGACGGACCGCTGTTGCCGCCGGGATCGCGGAAGAACATCACGACGCGCCCGTTCGGCGCAAAGGTCGGGCCTTCATTGTGGAAGCCCGAGGTCAGGATGCGCTCGCCGGAGCCGTCCGGCTTCATGATGCCGATCGCGAACTGCCCGCCACCCTGCTTGGTGAAGGCGATGTAGTCGCCTCGCGGCGACCACACCGGCGTCGAATAGGTGCCGTCGCCGAACGAGATGCGCTGGGCCGCACCGCCGGTTGCCGGCATCACGTAGATCTGCGGCTTGCCGCCGCGATCGGACTCGAAGCAGAGCCGCGTGCCGTCGGGCGCGTAAGACGGCGAGGTGTCGATCGCCGGCGTGTCGGTCAGCCGCGTCATCGACTTCGAGCGCAGATCCATCACGAACAGGTTGGAGTTGCCGCCCTGCTGCAGGCTCATGATGACGCGCTGGCCGTCGGGCGAGAAGCGCGGCGAGAACGACATGCCCGGGAAGTTGCCGACGATCTCGCGCTGGCCGGTCTCGATGTTGAGCAGATAGACGCGCGGGTCGCCCTGCCCGAACTCCATATAGGTGATTTCCTGCGTCGACGGCGAGAAGCGCGGCGTCAGCACGAGATCCGAGCCGCGGGTCAGATAGCGCACATTGGCGCCGTCCTGGTCCATCAGCGCGAGGCGCTTGACGCGGCGATCCGCAGCACCGCTCTCGTCGACGAACACGATGCGGGTATCGAAATAGCCCTTCTCGCCGGTCATGCGCTCGTAGATCTGGTCGGAGATGATGTGCGCGATCCGCCGCCAGTATTCGGCCGAGGTGTCGTACTGCTGGCCGGCGAGCTGCTGGCCGGTGTTGACGTCCCAAAGGCGGAATTCCGCCTTCACGCGCCCGTTGCCCTGGCGTGTCATGCGGCCGGTCACCAGCGCCTGCGCGTTGATGCTCTTCCAGTTGTTGAAGTTCGGCGCCGCGTCGATGTTGATCTGCTTCTCGAGATAGGCGGCCTGATCGATCGGCGCGAACAAGCCGCTGCGCTTCAGGTTGTTGGTGATCACCTGCGTGACCCCGACGCCGACTTCGGCGTCGCCGGGCGTGCCGGCGGCGAAGTTCGGGATCGCGATCGGCACCGGCGCAAACTCGCCTTCTGGAATCGGGATTCGCTTCGGGCCAGCCTGCCCGAAAGCGCTCCGGCTTCCGGCAAGCGCGCCGAGAGCGGCGATTCCGGAGATCATCTGTCGACGGTCGAGGCGAAATTTCATGGTCCGCAAATCATTCGTGTTGGTCATTGTCGGTAACTTTGCTTGCCGTTGGCCAGGCGACGCGGTTGTCCTCAGGTCTTCCGTTCCGTGAACACCGGCGCGAAATACTTCCATTCCTCGAAGAAGGCCGCCGGCAGTCGATACGGCTGGCATTCGATGATTGCCCGCAGCGCGCTCTCCTGATAGACGCGCAAATAGGGCGTTGCCGGCGTGCCTTCCGGCACCGGCGCGGCTTCAAGCGTGCCATCCCGCTTCAGCTTGATCTCGAATACGGCCTCGGTCTGCATCGCCTCGATGCCGCCATAGGGCTTCTTCCAGCAGCGCTCGACCTGCTGCTTGAACATCGCGCCCCAGGTCGCGGAATTGTCGGCGGCCTTGCCCTTCGCCGTGCCGAGCGCAGCGTTGGCATTGAGCGCATCGCCGGTCGCCGCGGCCCGTGTCGGGTCGCGCTTGTCGAGCAGCGCTGCGATCTTGCTCTGGTCGAACACGCGATCCTTCGGCTTCTGCTCCGGCGGCGGCTTGGCGGCCTGCTGGACCGGCTTCGGCGGCGGCTTCTTTTCTTCCTTCTTGATCGCTTCCGCGATCGGGTCGGGCTTCACCGGATCGGGCTTCTTCTCGACCGGCTTCGGCTCTTGCTTTGGCTTATTCTCCGGCTTGTTCTCGACCTTCTTCGGCGGATCCGGCTTCTTGTCTTCCGGCTTCTCCACCTTCGGCGTCGGCGCCGGCGCGGTGTCGGTCACGACCGGCGGCTTCTTGTCATCGATCTTGCCGACGGCATCATCCATCGGCTTGGCCTCAGCGACCTTCTCGACCAGCGGCTTGGGATTTTCCTTCTTGCCGTCCTTCAGGCCGGCCATGACATGGGAGAGCTGGTCGGGCGAGATCACGTCGACGGCAACAGTATCCTCTTCAGGCATCACGTACGCCCTGGTCGAAAACGACACGAGGCCCCACCCGATCACGAGGACGTGCAGGACAATCGATGCCGCCAGAGTCTTGTCGACCTTGACCTTCAAATCAGGCTCCCCGTGCCTTGCCGCACATTGGCCCTATCCACCTTCCGGGATGATGACGATATTCGCCTTGAATCCCGCGGCCCGGACCTCCCCGAGCAATTTCATCATATCCGTGTAACAGACATCCTTGTCGCCCCGCAGATAGACCACCTTTTCAGCATCCGACCGGGCGTCTCCGATCGCCTTGATCTTGGCCGGAAAGTCGGCGGCCGTGACCGGCGCGTCGCCGAGATAGAGTTCGACATTCGAGTTGCAGCCGCCACCGGTGCGCTTCACCGACAGCGTCAGCGGCGGCTGGTTCGACGAGATCGACTTGCCGCCGCTCGCGACCGGCAGGTCGATGTCGATGTTCGACGTCATCAGCGGCGCCGCGACCATGAAGATGATCAGCAGCACCAGCATCACGTCGACCATCGGCGTGACGTTGATCTCGGCCATGACCGGCTTGCGCCCGCGGCGGCGTCTGCCACTGCCGCCGGACCCTGCCATGCTCATCGCCATGATCGTGCGCTCACAACAGTGACCATCATAAGTTCAGTTCTTTGTTTGAGCATGATCCTTTCGGAAAACCGGTCTCCACTTTTCCGGATCATGCTCTAGCCCCGCTCGTCGATCTGACGCGACAGGATGGCGGAGAACTCGTCGGCGAACCCCTCCAGGCGCGCGGCCTGCCGGTTCACCTCCGAGGTGAACTTATTGTAGAAAATAGTCGCCGGAATTGCGGCAATCAGGCCGATTGCGGTGGCAAACAGCGCTTCCGCGATACCGGGCGCCACCACCGCCAAAGAGGTGTTTTTCGAGGCCGCGATCGACTGGAAGCTCGACATGATGCCCCAGACGGTGCCGAACAGGCCGACAAAGGGGCCCGCCGAGCCGACGGTCGCCAGCACCAGCAGCCGCCGTTCCAGCCGCTCCACTTCCCGGGCGATCGAGACGTTCATGACCTTCTCGATCCGGGCCTGCAGGCCGGCAAAGGACCGGGACTGGCTCTCGAAGGAGCGCTTCCACTCCCGCATCGCCGCCACGAAACAGGCCGCCATCGACTGGGTCGGCTTGGCCGAGAGCGCCCGGTAGAGTTCCTCGATCGACTGGCCGGACCAGAACGCCTGCTCGAACTTGTCCATCGCCCGCTTGGTGCGGGCATAGAGCAGGATCTTGTCGATCGCGATCGCCCAGACCCACACCGAGCAGGACAAAAGTCCCAACATCACGCATTTGACGACCCAATGGGCCTGCCAAAACAGCGCGATCAGCGACACATCGCTCGATGCCAGTGGCAGAGTTGACTGAGCCACGTCGGCGGGATTCATCGGCAATATCCTCTCAACGCAAGTGTCCCCATCAGGCGGGCCGCCAATCGGCACCGATTCCACGGCCGCATCAGGCGCGGCGAAACTGCGCGAAAGCCTCTTGCATCTGTCGCATGGGGGGCCGTCCAAAGCCGGGCCCTGCTTCCCCTGCCAACATGTCAAAACGAGGGCTTTTCACGCGGCATTCCGACCCTAACCAAACGCTAATCATGGTTAAGGCGAGGTTACCAAAGGGAAATTTGGAGGCGGGAAATGCCGTCGGCGGAGGGGGTTGGCGGGTTCCGCAGATGAATGGATTCGGCGGATAGTGATGCCAGGCGCCCCCTCCCCGCGCCGTCCTGGCGAAAGCCAGGACCCATAACCACCGCAAACGGTGATGGAGCGGATCGTGGCCCCGGCGTCGTGCAACAATTGAGATTTGGGGTAATGGGTCCTGGCCTTCGCCAGGACGACACCGATCGTGTGGCAGGGCCTACATCCACAATCGTCGTCCCGGCGAAGGCCGGCAACTGTTATGTTGGTTTGGTCTGCAGGTACGGCTTCCGGTCTCGCATCATGGCATTGAGGACCGTGAGCAG
>NZ_JAFCMK010000022.1:0-26759 GCF_018129565.1 Bradyrhizobium sp. AUGA SZCCT0105
GCCCAGGGTGGATGCGATAGAAGAAGCCAAGTCGCCTCAACCGAAAACTGGTCGGCTCCGAGTGTCGTCGTCGATTTCCACGGCGAGGTCCGTCGGGCCGTTCAGATCGGCAGGACAACGCCTTGCGCTGACCGGTTGGGATGACCCTATTGGCGCAAAGCAGTCGTTGAGGCGTGAGTCAGGTGCTTTCGGTAAGGTCGACCAGACTTACGTCTCAGTCCGACAGACGAGCACCTTCGCCGCCGAGTTGCGCCACGAGCCAATCTGCAAAGGCTCGTACCGCCGATCTCTGTCGGCTGGCGCGCGGGTAGATCAGGCGATGACCGATGTAGCGGATATCGTTAGCGCGTCCTGCCAGTGGAGCTACCAAGCGCCCGCTCGCCAGTTCGCGTTCGGCCAGAAGCGTTGATTCCAAGGCCACGCCCAATCCCTCCGCAGCCGTCGCAATCGCAAGAAAGCTCCGGTCGAATCTCATGCCGTGAAGCGCAGGTGCTTCCAACCCATTCGCGGTGAACCATTGATGCCACTGCACCCGCTTCACGTCGGAGCGGATGAGCGTCTGATCGAGGAGATCGGCAGGCTTCCTGATCGATTTTGCGAGCGAGGGCGAGCACAGCGGCGTGACCGTCTCCTCCGGCAGAGGGACAATTTCGACACCTTCCGCGCGCGGCGGACCGTAGACGATGTCGATATCGAAATCATCGTTGCTGAAGCGCGCATAATCCGTACTTGCAGCCAGCCGAACCTCGAGCTTCGGGTAAGCAGCGAGAAACTGTGCAAGCCGTGGCGCCAGCCATTGCGCAGCAAAGCTGGGCGCAGAATGGACGCGCACCAATTGTGGTCCGCGCGCGGCAACTTCCTCGAGGCCACGGCGGAGCTGATCGAATGCCGCTCCCGTGTGACGCATCAGGTTCTCACCGGCCGGCGTGAGCCGCACGGATCGTGCGCTACGCTCGAACAAAACGGTCCGAAGCGTGCCCTCCAGCTTGCGGATGGCATGACTGACGGCACTCGGCGTCAGGTGAAGCTCATTCGCCGCATCGCGAAACGAGCCGGTGCGGGCAGCCGCTTCAAAGGCGCGAATTGCCGATATGGGGATATTCGACAGCATCCTAAAAGTGAACCAGATTCATCGATCCGTGACAACTGCGCGTTTGTCCGTTGGCCCTCCGCGGGTCATTCCTAAGCGCCAAGGAAGAATAATTTGTGGGAGGAACTGATGCTGCTCAGCGGTAAGACGGCGATCATTTCGGGCGCGGCCTCGCCGCGCGGGATCGGGCTTGCCACCGCTCGGCGGTTCGCCGCCGAGGGCGCTCGGGTCGCCATTCTCGATATCGACGCAGGCGCTGCGGCGGATGCTGCGGCGTCCCTTGGAAATTCCCATATCGGACTAGGGTGCGACGTCGCCGACAAAGCGTCCTGCGAGCAGGCGGTGGCCCGCGTGATCGAATCCTTTGGCGGCATCGATGTTTTGATCAACAATGCCGGCATCACGCAGCCAGTGAAGTTCCTGGAGATTTCGGCGGCCGATTGGGATCGCATCCAGGATGTCAATTTAAAGGGTGTCCTGTTCCTCTCCCAAGCCGTGATCCCGCACATGCGCGCACGGAAGTCCGGATCGATCGCATGCATGTCGTCGGTCTCGGCCCAGCGCGGCGGTGGGATCTTTGGCGGCCCCCACTACTCCGCGGCGAAAGCCGGCGTGCTTGGTCTCGCCAAGGCGATGGCCCGTGAGTTTGGCCCGGACGGCATTCGCGTCAACTGCGTCACGCCCGGTCTGATCGGCACCGATATCACCGCGGGCAAGCTGACCGACGAGATGAGGGCGAAGATCCTGGAAGGCATTCCGCTCAATCGTCTCGGAACGGCGGAAGATGTCGCCGGCATCTACACCTTCCTGGCCTCGGACCTCTCCGCCTATGTGACCGGCGCCGTGATCGACGTCAACGGCGGCATGCTCATCCACTGAGCCAGAAGATAAGGTCAGATCGATGGAAACCGCGACCAAGACCCTTACGAATACCCCCAAGCTGGCGGATCGCGCCTACAACATTCGCCGCAATGCCCTGCGCATGGGTGAGGTCCAGGGCCAGGGCTATATCGCACAGGCGCTGGACATCTCCGACGTTCTCGCCGTGGCCTATTTTCATGCGATGCGCTATCGGCCAGAAGATCCCTCTTGGGAGGAGCGCGACCGCTTTTTGCTCTCCAACGGGCATTATGCCATCGCGCTCTATGCGGCCTTGATCGAGGCGGGGATTGTCCCCGAGGAAGAACTCGAAACTTATGGCAGCGACGAGAGCCGCCTGCCGATGTCGGGCATGGCCTCCTACACACCCGGAATGGAAATGTCGGGCGGCTCTCTCGGCCTCGGACTCAGCATCGCCGTCGGCATGGGCCTCGGCCTCAAGCGCAAGAAATCCGGGGCGCGGGTGTACACCTTATTTTCCGATGGCGAGCTTGACGAAGGCTCGGTCTGGGAGGCCATCCAGTCGGCAGGCCACTACAAGCTCGACAATCTGATCGGCATCGTCGACGTCAACAATCAGCAGGCGGACGGTCCTTCGACCCAGGTCATGGCGTTTGAGCCGCTGGTCGACAAGCTTCAGGCCTTCGGCTGGTTCGTGCAGCGCATCAACGGCAACGATCTCGAGGCCGTGGTTGCCGCCTTCGACGCGGCCAAGTCCCATCCCGAGCCCAAGCCGCGGATGATCGTCGCCGACACGCTGATGGGGAAGGGTGTTCCTTTCCTCGAGCAGCGCGAGAAGAGCCATTTCATCCGCGTCGAGCAGCACGAATGGCAGCTCGCGCTTGCGGCGCTCGAAGCCGGGAGGCAGGCATGAAGACCGTCAGATCAGCACCGCAGCCGGGTAAGCCGCGCCTGACCACCTCCGCCATGATCGCATCAATCGCGGCCGAGGGACAGAAGACGAAGCCTGCGCCCTTTGGATACGCGCTCGTCGAGCTCGCACGCAGCCGTCCTGATGTGGTCGGCATGACGGCCGATCTCGGCAAATACACCGATCTGCACATCTTCGCGAAGGAATTTCCGGACCGTTACTACCAGATGGGCATGGCCGAGCAGCTTCTGTTCGGCGCTGCCTCCGGCCTCGCCGCCGAAGGTTTCATGCCATTCGCGACAACCTACGCGGTGTTCGCGTCTCGGCGGGCTTACGATTTCATTCACCAGACCATTGCGGAGGAAGACCGCAACGTGAAGATTGTCTGCGCGCTGCCAGGCCTGACCTCGGGCTACGGACCGAGTCATCAAGCCGCGGAGGACCTCGCGCTGTTTCGTGCCATGCCGAACATGACGGTCATCGATCCCTGCGATGCCCACGAAATCGAGCAGTTGGTCCCTGGGATCGCGGCGCATCACGGGCCGGTTTACATGCGCCTGCTGCGCGGCCAGGTGCCGGTCGTGCTGGACGAATATGACTACAAATTCGAGCTCGGCAAGGCCAAGCTGATCCGTGACGGGAAGGACGCCCTGGTCATTTCATCCGGCATCATGACCATGCGTGCGCTCGAGGCCGCGCAAACCTTGAAGGACGACAGCGTCGATGTTGCGGTGCTGCATGTTCCAACCATCAAGCCGCTCGATACTGAGACGATCTTGCGTGAAGCCGGCAAGTCGGTCCGCCTGGTCGTCGTTGCCGAAAACCACACAACTATTGGCGGTCTCGGCGAGGCGGTTGCCGCACTTCTGATGCGCTCAGGCGTCCATCCGCCATTCCGCCAGATCGCATTGCCGGACGAGTTTCTTGACGCCGGCGCACTTCCGACCCTGCACGACCGCTACGGGATTTCCACCGCAGAGGTCGCACGGCAGATCAAGCAGTGGCTTTAGTGTACCGGCGCTAAGCGCCAACTCAGCCGAACCTCAGCGAAGAGCTTTGCCCGCCGCGTTTCGCGCGGCGAGCGATGGCTTTTGCCCGAACGCCGGCGGTCGAGAGCCGGCGAGCGAAGAACCCGGAAAGCTGCACGCCGTCGCGGACTAATGCAGTCGCCAGCACGTCAACGCAGGATTAGGAGGAAAACATGACTGTCTCGAAGCCCGGAAGCATCAGCCGCCGTTCGTTGTTGATGGCCGCCACGGCCGTTCCTCTCTGCGGGATTCTCACCCGCCCGGCGTCTGCCGCAGAGTTCGTCTACAAGTTTGCGACCGGACAGGATCCAACGCATCCGGTGAATATCCGGGCGCAAGAGGCGATCGACCGTATCCGCGAAGCGACGAGCGGTCGGCTGGAGATCAGGCTATTCCCGGCTAACCAGCTCGGCTCCGACACCGAGCTTCTGACCCAGGTTCGCAGCGGCGGCGTCGAGTTCTTCAACCAATCGTCCTCGATCCTTGCAACCCTGGTACCCAGCGCAGGCATCGTGAACACCGGCTTCGCATTCGCCGACTATGACAGCGTATGGAAGGCGATGGACGGCGACCTCGGCACCTACATCCGGGCGCAGATCGCCAAGACGCCGATCATGGCGGTGTCGAAGGCCTGGGACAACGGCTTTCGTCAGGTCACCTCGTCGGGCCGCGAGGTCCGGACGCCGGATGATCTGAAGAACTTCCAGATCCGCGTTCCGCCTGCGCCGCTGCTCACCTCGCTCTTCAAGGCGCTCGGCGCCGGGCCGACGCCGATCAACTTCAATGAGGTCTATTCCGCGTTGCAGACCAAGGTCGTCGACGGCCAGGAGAATCCGTTGCCGATCATTGCGACCGCGCGTCTTTACGAAGTGCAGAGCACGTGCAGCCTGACCGGGCACGTCTGGGACGGCTATTGGATCCTGGGCAACAAGCGCGCCTTCGAGCGCTTGCCGAAGGACGTGCAGGAGATCGTAACGCGCGAGTTCGATCGCTCCGCGGTCGATCAGCGGGCAGACATCGCAAAGCTCAGCCAGTCGCTGCGCGCCGATCTGTCGACCAAAGGGCTCAGGTTCATCGACGTCGATCGTACCGCTTTCCGCGAAGCGCTGTCCAAGACCAGTTTTTACGCCGACTGGAAGGGCAAGTTTGGCGAGGAGGCATGGTCGCAGCTAGAAAAAGCCGCTGGCCAGCTATCATGACCAGCGTGATTCATACACCGCATGTCGACGACAGGTTGACACCCGACGCGTCTCAGGCGACCTCGCGCAGATGGGTGGTGCGGGCCAACACATTACTGGGCCACGTCGTCGCAGTCCCGGCGGCATTGCTCGTGATGGCGGAGATCGCCGTGCTGTCCGCGGGCATCGTGAGCCGATACGTGTTCCGCTCGCCGATCGTCTGGTCCGACGAGCTCGCCGGGATTCTCTTTCTCTGGCTCGCCATGTTCGGATCCGTGATCGCGTTCCAGCGCGGCGAGCACATGCGAATGGCCGCAATCGTCGGCGTTCTCAGTGCGGAAGTTCGTGCGTTCCTGGATGTCGTCGCGGCCGCGGCATCTCTGGCGTTCATCGCGCTCGTCGTTTGGCCGGCCTATGAATTCGCCGCCGACGAGGCATTCGTCACGACGCCGGCGCTCGAGATCGTAAACACCTGGCGTGCGGCGGCGCTGCCGATCGGCATCGGGTTGATGCTGATCGCAGCCGTCCTCCGGCTCATCCGCATCGCGAGCCTGCGCAGCTTGCTGGCTTCGCTCGCGATCGTCGCAGGCATCATCGGGACGTTCGTTCTGCTGGCGCCGGTCTTGAAGCCGCTCGGCAATCTGAACCTGCTGATCTTCTTCGTTTTCTTGGTCGGCGCGATGGTCTTTGCGGCCCTGCCGATCGCGTTTGCATTTGGCCTCGCCACGGTCGGCTATCTTGCCCTGACAACCAGCACGCCCGACGTCGTGATGATCGGACGAATGGACGAGGGCATGAGCCACCTGATTCTGCTTGCCGTGCCTCTCTTCGTCTTTCTCGGCCTTCTGATCGAGATGACGGGCATGGCGCGTGCCATGGTCAGCTTCCTGGCGAGCCTTCTCGGTCATGTCCGCGGCGGACTGCACTACGTTCTTGTCGGGGCGATGTATCTTGTCTCCGGCATCTCCGGCTCCAAGGCGGCGGACATGGCTGCGGTAGCTCCGGTGCTGTTTCCCGAGATGCGGCAGCGTGGCGCCAAGCCTGGCGATCTCGTCGCGCTCCTGGCCGCGACGGGGGCGCAGACCGAGACGATTCCTCCGTCGCTCGTTCTGATCACGATCGGCTCGGTGACCGGTGTGTCGATCTCGGCGCTGTTCACCGGCGGGTTGCTTCCGGGCGTGGTGCTCGCGGTCATGCTCGCGGCCGTGGTGTGGTGGCGATACCGCCGCGAGGACCTGTCTCACGTCAAACGGGCGACGGGGCGGCAGATCGGCCGCGCCTTTGTGATCGCGATACCGGCCATCGCGCTGCCATTCGTGATCCGGACCGCCGTCGTCGAAGGCGTTGCGACGGCAACGGAGGTCTCGACCATCGGCATCCTGTACTCAGCCTGTGCGGGTCTGTTCATCTATCGGCAGTTCGACTGGCGCCGCATCTATCCGATGCTGGTCGAGACGGCCTCGCTGTCGGGGGCGATTTTGCTCATCATCGGTGCGGCGACGGGCATGGCCTGGGCGCTGACCCAGTCTGGATTTTCTGCCTCTCTTGCAAAGTTCATGACCAGCCTTCCCGGCGGCGTCCCTGTCTTCCTGGCCGTGACGATCGTGACCTTCGTGATCCTGGGCAGTGTTCTGGAAGGGATCCCGGCCATCGTCTTGTTCGGCCCGCTCCTGTTCCCGATCGCGCGGCAGGTCGGCGTGCACGATGTCCACTACGCGATGGTGGTCGTTCTCGCGATGGGCATCGGCCTGTTCGCGCCACCGTTCGGCGTCGGCTACTACGCGGCCTGCGCCATCAGCCGCATCAACCCGGACGAGGGCATGAAGCCGATCGTGGGCTACATGATCGCGCTTTTGATCGGCACACTGATCGTCGCAGCCGTGCCCTGGCTATCGATCGGTTTCCTTTGATGTATCGGCGAGAAGCCTCCGGAGGCTTCTCGCGCGTCGGCCCTGCTGCTTCTCACGGTGCGGTTTCTCTGCAGTCGTAACTCTCTGCCACGCTCCTATTGGCCCCGACATAATGTGGGTAGTCGGGGTAGCGGCACATCGGACGGGACGCCTTCAGAGCAAAGGGCGGCGTGGTTTCCTTCACCGTCTGGATCAGCGCGTCGGCCGGCGCGATTCCGTCGGCGGCCCAGTGGTCGAGCGGGTCGAGCAAATCGACCATGGTTGGGATCGCGGTGCCGTCCGGCACGGTTGCGCCGTTGCCGGTGTGGGTCGAGCCAGGCGAAAGATAGAGACGCGCAGAGGCATCGACTGTGGTCTGACCGAGTTTGGCCACGACTGACTGGAAATAGTTGATACCGGCCAGGGGGCTCTGCGCGAGATCGGCCAGGTTCTCTCGCATGATCAGCTTGCCGCCATGGGCGAAGAACGCTGAAAGATCGGGATTGGTGGAATCGAGCAGCTTTGAGACCTCCTCGACGCGGGCACGAAAATTCTCCGGGATTGCAAGGACGCTCTGTGCCATTACCATAGCGGTCGGCGTGAAGAGCAGGGCGAGGGAACCCAGCGCACCGGAGCGCGAGAGCGCGAGGTATAGGGCGAGGCCGACAACAACTGGCGGCAGTCCGAAAAACGCGTTGATCAAAACGACAACAAGATGCCGCCAGCGAAAGGGAAAGACCGCGAGCCCGGCTCCAAGGGGAAGGCTCACGGCTGTTGCTGTGGCGGTCGCCGTCAAGCTAACGCTGATTGAAAGTCCGACAATCTCTAGAAAATCGCCCACCCGGTAGCCAATCCAGCAGAAGGAAGTCTCAACGTAGGCCAGAAGATAACGTCGGCGCAATTGGGACATGTAAATCAACATGTCGCCTGTTGGCCCTTGGCCGACATTCACCCAGACATCGTCGATGTCTGCTTCTGAGGGCAACGCTGACCGGCCGCACGCGGTCTTCAATGCCACCAGCGCTGCTGGAGCTTCTTGAGTAGTTGCCGCAAGTCGGCAATATACTCTTCGATGTTGGCCCGCGCCTCGTCCATCTGCCACACCTTGCGCTTGCGCTTGCGCTTGCGCTTTAGCTTGGGCGCAGGCTTCGTTTTCGGCGGAGGTGGCGGTTCGTCGTCGCGCGTCATAGGTGGATCATCTCGCGACGAGATGAGGGACCGTTGAGATGGATCAAAGGAACCTGATGGCCACCCGCCCACAGCAAAAGATTACCTTCGGCGAGATGCGCGAGATGGGTATCCGCGACGTGATCGTTTTCTATAGCGATCAAGCGGCATGAGCTCGACCATCCTCGTGGTTGATGATGAGCCAGACCTCGAGACACTGGTCTTGCAAAAATTCCGCAAGCAGATCCGCGACGAGGCCGTCAGTTTTCTATTCGCTCGTGATGGAATTGAAGCTCTCCAACTGATCGAACTGCACCCGCAAATCGATCTGGTGGTAACCGACATCAACATGCCACGGATGGATGGATTGTCGCTCCTGCAAAGCTTGCAGGAGGCCGAGGTGAAGAAGTCGACCATCATCGTTTCGGCATATGGCGACATGAGCAACATCCGCACCGCAATGAATCGCGGAGCGTTCGACTTTCTGACGAAGCCAATCGATTTTGTCGACCTGGAAGCGACCATCGCCAAGACAGTCCGGCATGTCGAGATGTTGCGCGAGGCGCGGCGTCGGCAGCTTGAGGCAGAGCGCGCCCATGCTTCGCTCGCCCGCTATTTCTCTCCCGAGATCGCCAAGCGCCTGGCGGCGAGTGCCGGAGCAAGCGGCATGGAAGTGCACAGGCGGGAAGTCGCCGCGATCTTCACCGACATCACCGGCTTTACCTCACTGGTGGAAGCCGCCGCGCCGGAAGTCTTGAGCGAGCTACTTAACGAATATGTGGGCGGCATGACCGACGTCGTATTTGCTCATGAGGGCACTGTGGCAAAGGTGATCGGCGACGCAATCCAGGTGTTATTCAATGCGCCCGGTGATCAGCCCGATTACGCCACCCGCGCAGTAGCCTGCGCCCTCGACCTCGACAGCTGGGCGCAGGAGTTTCGCGGGCGATGGAAGAGTAAGGGCGTAAGCTTCGGCGCAACCCGCATCGGCGCGCACGCCGGGCCCGCGCTCGTCGGAAATTTCGGCGGGAGCCGCTTTTTTGACTACACCGCTTACGGAGACACCATCAATATTGCCGCGCGGCTCGAGAGTGCGAACAAGCTATTGGGAACGCGCATCTGCGTCAGCGCTGTGGTCGCCAACGCAGCTGATAGCTTTAGCGGCCGCCCGGTCGGCGATCTCCTGCTGCGAGGTCGGCGTGAACCCCTCCGCGCCCATGAGCCACTACTGCCGGGCGCGTTCGCTGCACCAGCCACTGAGCAGTATGCGGCGGCTTTCGCGAAACTCGAGGCGGGCGAGATCTCGGCAGTGCAGGCTTTCGCGTCGTTGGTCGGAATGCAAGCCGATGACCCCCTCACGGGCTTCCATTTGAGACGTCTACTCAACGGCGGCAAGGGCGTTCAGATAGAAGTGGGCTGATGTTTCAGCTCCATTTGCAGATTAACTCCTGCGCGGCAAGGGCGCTGCCACTAGCAGTCGGATAGCTTGCTATCTTAGCGTACCATTTGTGAACGGCAGCTCTTGCTGCCGAAAGGTGACTGCAAAGAGTTCGGTTAACGGCACTGTTGCGAGATGTCCGACTATCCTGACCGGAGAAATGCGAGTTCGGCATCGAGTGCTGCCTCGCAGACGTCGATGTACCAGGACCAAGGCCGGCCATCGCTGCCGTCGCTCCAGCGGTAGCCGCGCCGCCGGCACTGTAATATACAGCGAAATTCGACTGGAGGAGTGCTTCGATGAGCCCGAGGCTTGCGGCTGCTGCCTGCCAACAAATGAGCGGGCTGAAGCCGGAGCGCTGCGGGCATCAACGTGCTGAGATACCAAGCTCGATCAATGCCATTCTCTGCAGTATGACGGGATCGCGCTCGCCGTCCTTGGCGGTTCGAAGGATCGTCTCCGCTATCGCCTGGACATGCGAAGAACTGACCGGATCGGGAAGTGAAGCTACCGCTGTATCCAGGGCAGCTTTCATGATGGCGATCGTTTCGGGCGCAAACGACGCATTCGAAAAATCCTTCATGCTGGCAGCGATCCGGCGCAAAAGTCGGTTCTCGTCATTGCTTGCGTCTCGCCGGATGGTGCCGCTGCCGCCGCGCCGGGATGCATCACCATCCCCATCGACGACCGCGCCATCTGCTGCCCCATCCACTGCTACCGCGGACCATCCGCACGACGAAGAGCAGCAATATCGCGCCGATGGTAGCGTTCATGATCGCGATAATGATGCCGTTGCCAAGATGGATGCCGAGCCGAGGCATCAACCAACTGCCGACAAAGGCCCCTAGGATACCGATAATCAAATCACCAATGATCCCAAAACCGGTTCCTCGTACGATTTGACCCGCCAACCAGCCGGCGACCAGACCTACGAACAATATGATCAAGAGGCTTTCGCCCGACATATTCATTTTTGGTACCTCAATCGTTGGTTCGAATGCCCATTAGCGTAACGAGACGTTGTGCTATAGGCGGGACCGATCCGAATGACGTTTTGGACATTCGAGCTCCTCATGAAGGTCTTCCAGTTCGTCCCCTCGGAAAATGCCGCTTCACCTAGCGACGGGCGGTGACTGTCGAGACTTTGGGAACCATCGCTTCATTGCTGCGCAGACACTGCGCGTCGAAGCGGGGCCAAACGTGCTGCGAGCAATTTCGCGCAACCGCCGAAATTTCCAGCCGGTCGGATTTCGTCAACACGGAAGTCTCGCCCGCCGCCACCTGAGGAGCAAAGCCCGGCGTGGCAATGACTGCCGCTCCCAGAAGGCCGAATACGGCCAGGGACGTAAGAAAGTTGTTCATGTGATGCTGCTGCGTGTGGCGGTTGGCGATCCCGCTGCGTTCGGGGACCACCGACACAACAAGGGCATCCTTCTAAAGTTCCTCGAATACCACCTATATCTGAATCGCGGTGCAAGTGGTGCGCCGAGAAAAGCTGTAGTCAGCAAGACGACCGGCAACGCCGCCACCACAGCAACCGCTGCGCCTCCCGCTGAAAAGCCTACCCAGATCATTTCCTCGACCTTCTCCGGCTTCATCCCCGAAGTCACCAACGTGGACTTCAACGTCCCGATCGGCATAGCCGTCCCGGCCAGCGTATCATCCGGTGTTGACCGCATCGTGGAAATCTATCCGGAGGTCCGGATGCGATTTCGTCTTGGTGCACGGTCATTCTTCGTCCGCCACGAGCTCGTCGATATCATCGAGGGCTAAGCCGGTCCGACGATCCACGCAAAGAGCGGCTTCAGCCGCCTTGGTCCGTTCAGCCCGATGCGGTTCTCAAAAGTCGAGCAGTTAGAAAAGGCCGCGGATTCTCGACGGCCTTCCGCTGATAGCTTCGTTCGATTCAGGAGCGATCGGTGCCGATGCCACCGCTGACCCTGGGAGCGCGGAAGTCGATACCCCGCGGTCTTCAAGGCCGGACGATCGATGTAACGCTCTCGAGGGCCTAGCCATAGGAGTCGCGAATGACGACGCACCGCTCGCCGCGTTCGCGCCAGCAACGACCTTCTTCATTGCAGACCATGCGAACGTTCTGAATGTTGCTGTCCGAGCTTCCGGTTGGTCGGCAATCAGCGGCGCAGCCACGGCGGTACATGATGTTTTCCGGGGGATATGTCGGGGTTGCCCCGGTCGGAACGCTGCTTTGTCCCTTGTGAGGGGAGGCCTTCCCCTTCGATGTTCGCTGCGGCTCAAGGCGTGTTCTCGTCCAAGGGCACGTCAAGATGGATCATGACGCCTTTTGGCGAATTGGACGTCACTGCAATGCGTGCCTCAAGCTGGGCGATCAAGCTCTTGATCACCTTGAAGCCGAGACTCGCCCGAGGTTGGTCGATATCGAAATCCTTCGGCAGACCGATACCCTGATCTGATACTTCCACCCGCAAACCGGTGGCGTGCCGTGCGCCCGAAACGCGGATCTCGCCCGATTCGTTCGGGTAAGCATGCTTGGCGGAGTTCGTCACGATCTCGTTGATCAGAAGGCCCAGCGGAATGGCCTTGTCGGCTGAAATCATCAGAGAATCGAAAGCACAACTTACCCTGTGGGCCACGGTTTCCTGCAGCTTCCGGCAAAGCTCTCCCGCGAAGTCGGCGATGTCGACAAAGCCGATCCTGGTGCTGCGCCATAAATGGTCGTGAACCTGGGCGATCGTGGTGATGCGCGCAGCTGCGTCCTCCAGGGCATTCCGGACATCTTCCGACTCCGCGTTGCGACCCTGCACGTGGAGGAGACCCACAACCGAAGCCAGGCTGTTCTTGACGCGGTGGCTCATTTCGCGCGTGAGCATGGCCTGGTGATCGAGCGCCTCCTTGAGGTCGGCGTCGGCATGTTGCCGCTCGATGGCGATGCCGAGCAACCCCGCGAAGCCGGCCAGGAAATCCGCATCCGCGCGATCGAACTGTCCGGGATCCGGACTGTCGGCCTCAAGCACGCCGAAGGGCAGATGGCCTTCGCCGCCCCTTGCGATCAGGACGTTGATCGCCCGCTTGATCCCGTGATCCGACAGCAGCTTGGGCGTCCGGAATCGCGTTTCCGCCTGCAAGTGATTGGAAAGTACCAATTGGCCGGTATGGAAGGCGTAGCCGGCGGGGGATTCCATATCGATCCCGAGCGACACCTCGCCGATCGTGCCCGGCCTCCAGCCGACGCCGGCCCGCACCAGCAGCCGTTTGTCGTCAGGCATGTACTCCAGCACCTTGGCACATGGTATTTCAAGGCCCTCGGCGCAGAGCTCGGTCGCGCGCTGCAGGATTTGGCCGATGTCGCGGGTCTGCATCGCAGAGCGGCCGAATTCGCCCAGCAGGGACTGCTGCCGCAGCCGATACGGCAGCTCCTGCCTGGTGACCTCGGTGGCTGGGCTGGGAGGCGATACCGACTCCTTCCCCGGCGGGATGGGCATTGGCCAAGTCCTGTCAGATGAGATCGCGGCGCAGGCCGCTTGGAAACGTAGCATGCCGCCGCCGGCAGAACAGCGATTTCAAGCCGGTTCATGGATGATGAAGTTCGCCGTTAGGATGCTTCGCGTTTCGATTGCCGCTGCGGCAACAAAATCGCGCGCGGTGCATTGGATTATGGCAATGCATCGAAAAGATGAGCCATGCCGAGCAGTAAGCAGTTCCTTGATCGAGCAGATCGCCCGTTGCGCAGCGCTTCGCGCAGGCACCAGGAACAGCAATACCGGTCCCGAGAGCGCTTCGAGAGCTGGCGAGGGGACTATCGAAACGAACTGCAGGCTTCCAAAGCGGCGCAAGCTCAGCCGGTTCCGACCCATCGGGGGACGCGGCTGCGGCGGGTGATGCCGCGGCGGCCCAGCAGTTCGGCGAGCCAAATGTGACCGCGACCGCAACCACGTCACGGATGAGCAGCAGCCGACGACTGACTGACGAAGTCCTCGGTACCCGAGACCGATGCTCGGCCTTGGGGCAATCTGGAACGGAATCTACCCCGTTCGACTAGTCGGTATGGCGAACGAGTTCTCTACGAAAGCAGCATTGGTGACGTTTGGTCGCTGACGCGAGGCCCGCTGACGAATACGCCCGTCGTGAAGTACCAGCCCAACATCAGCCCAGGGGGCATGTCTCGTGTGCGGATCGGCCAATGCCTGCGTAGCGGCACCGGCGGCCCGGAGCACCAGCAATTGCTGAAGCTGATCGATACCCTGCTGGAGAGCTGAGGGAAAGCGCTCAGGCCCGGCGCGTTTCGCGGAGCCGAACCATGGTGCCAAAAGGGCCCGGATGAGATTTACGCGATCGGCTTCGCTCGTGGCGGCGCCTCCGGTGTCCGGCAGCCTATTCCTACAAAAGCCCTGCGAGCCGGCAGACATCGCCAGGGCTGTGAAGCGCATGCTCAGGCAAGCTGCGCCGAATTGGCGGGACTTGGAACAGAGGCGCGCGGAGCTGGGCGACGCTCGTGGCTCCTGCGAACATGTATTCCGCGAGCATCCGTTGTGCGAGCGGAACTGCGATGCTCTAGACGACTTGATTCTCCGAAGCGTCTCAACTCGGAGAATGATCATGAAAACAATCTTGGCCATCACCTGCCTGTCCGTACTCACCTTGGCGCCACCGGCGGAAGCCAAAGGATGCATCAAGGGCGCCATCGTCGGCGGTGTCGCCGGCCACATGGCGGGCCATGGCAAGCTTGGCGCTGCGGCGGGATGCGCGGTCGGACATCATGAAGCGAACAAGTAGAAGCCGAACAATTCGAACGCCCAGGCTCCATCGGGGGGGCCACGCCATGAAGATTAGATCACACTCCGAGAGCCACATCGTCGAGCTCGAGGATGGCTCGCGCTGGCAGGTCTTCCCTGGCGATCTCGACCTGACGCTGAACTGGAAGCCCGAGACGGAAATCGTCGTCATGCCGGCTGACGATGATCTGAGTTCTCACGTGCTGGTCGGCGGAGACGCAAAGGTCCGCGTGATCGCGGATGGCGAAAGCTGGCCGGTACGTGAGGTCAAGTCGGCGTTGAAGGAAGGGTAGGACCGGGTTCAGCGGAACGCGTTCCGGAGGGATATGCAATGAAGTTGATGGCTCTTGCCTTTGCACTCGCTGCCGCGACATCGACGGTCTCGGCGCAACCGGTGAGATGGACCAAGTACACCATTCCGAAGACCGGCACCTCGGTGGATTTCCCTTCCTCGATCTTCACGGAAGAAGCCGGCCGACCCGACGGGTACGGGCAACAATTCCGAACCGCAGACGGCCGCGCCACGCTCACGATCCAGGCCGCGCCCAACCTTGCGAACGATTCACCCGCCGCCTTTCTCGCGAAGAAGCACCCGCCTTCCCGCATCCAGTACAGGCGAGTAACACCACGCTTCTTCGCGATTTCCAGCTACAACGGCGACAAGGTTTGGTATGACCGCTGCAACTTTTCGGGGCGGCTGGTCCATTGCGTGCTGATCAACTATCCCGCTGAAGAAGAGCACGCCTGGGACGACGTCGTCACCCGCATGAGCCTGTCCCTCAGCGGCAAGTAGTCCCATCGAGTCCGCGGAACGACGAACTCCGCAGGCGTGCTCGCCTGCATGACCGTGGCGTTGGCGCTCAGGCCTTACGCCGCCTCGGCGGCGGCCATACGTCGTCAGAGAAAACGAACGGTAGAGCAACGTAAACCTCGACATTTTCTCGCAGGGTCTCGTCGACCGGGAAGCGGGGCTGAAGATCACCACGAAGGGCACTCGCCGTGCTGGAAATCATGGAATCCCAGCCGCAATCGAACCGGTCCAAAAGCCTTTAGTAGGGGAGGTTGCGAAGGCGGTAGTTGCACCAGCTGCGGTTCCGCTCCGGCAATCCGACGACCGTGCGCAACGACGAGGGAACGTAGCGAACGTCGTGGTCAGGCGTGAGAACGGGCTAGGGCGCGCGCCGCCTGAGATGAAACCGAAGAAAAGCCGCCCGCGGACCTTGGCGGCCGGACTGTCGATAGCCTTTCCAGCCCCGCGTGCCGCCATTGCCTTGTTACCGCCAATCCGATCTATCGAACGCGTTTCGATTCGGCCATCTCTTGTGCACTGCGACTACAGAGCCGGTAAGGGGCGAACGGAGAGGACGGGAGAGCGTGGCGCCTCGACGACCTCAGCTTATGTGTCATTCGGCCTGCAAAATTGCCCCCGCATTGCCTCATCGAAAATGTTACCGAACAATTTCGCCGATGACTGGGGCGGCGTTGACGCATCAGCCGTTCGATCCGGCCGCGGCTGGCACCACGTCCCTGTGTCTGCAGAGCGGCATGGACCCGTGGACTGCCATAGCGCAGACCGCTGTCGCGATGGACCTGCCGGATCTGGCCAGGAGCGTGGAGTTGGAGGCCGCACGGGCGCTCACCGGGCGCTCGCGCCAAGCGTAATAGCCGGCCGGCGAGACCTCGAGCACGGCACACATCAGCCGTATCGGATAGGTGTCGCGGTGGTCTTCGATGAAGCGGAGGCTCATGTCCGGGTTCCGGCAAAGATCGCGATCGACTTTTTCTAAAATGTCGCGCTCCATGCGCAGCCGTTCGTTCTCCTGGCGTAACCGGGCGATCTCCGAGGCCCGGTCCGCCGACATCGGCGTCGCCTGCGTGGTGGGGCGCAACGCCGCCGATGCCGGCTCTTGCCGGAGCTTGTCAACCCAGCGCCGCAGCACCGGGTCGCGCAGACCGAGTTCCTTGGCTACCGACGTGATCGAGCGACCACTCGACACCAGCAGTTCAACGGCCTGGCGCTTAAACTCTTCGGTAAACGACCGACGTTGACGTTCTATTCGACACCTCCGGCTCAATGAACCTACTACAGGCGTCCACTCGTTCGGAGGAGGTTCACCTGATGGCACGAAAGCCGCCCCGGTCTCGTCGGGGCAGCCCCCGCTTGGATTAGCAACATCGCAGCCGTTAACGCTTTGCAGGGGGCCCGCTCTTGTTACCGGGCAACCCTTTCACGTTCGAAGGATCCTGCTGCTGAACGTGCTCGTTCTGAGGATTCGAGCCTACGGTGCCTTGGCCTGGTGCAGGCCCGTTCTTGGTTCCTGGCGCGCCGGCTATGCCGGTGCCGGAATTCTGCGCGCTCGGAGCGTTGCTGACTCCAGCCGAATTGGTTGCTGCGCCCGGACGTCCCGGAGGTGTTGCGGCCGCTCCAGGATTATTCTGGTCTCCTACGTACCCGGACTCACCGGAATTGCGTGTTTTCAGGCCCTTGTCGGCCTCACTGTTCTGGTTTTGGGCGCTGGCGCGTTCAACCGTCATCGCACCGGCCGCCGCAACGGCCGCAACGAGCAGCGCAATGATACATTTCCTCATGAGCTTCCTCCTAAAGGTTGCCCCATCCTCCACAACTCGCTTCGGCGTGATCATTTCCTATGCCGCAGATGAAGAAGCCGTGGGCTCAATCACCCGGAAGCCGTGTTCGTCCTCCTCGAGTATCCAAGGCGCCTGATGCCGTAGCGCTGTCATATCCTGCGGGGGGATGATTTGCTCCTAATCGGCCTACTGGAGGACGGGCCGACGTAGGTTTGGCGCTCAGATTCGCTTCAATCTTCATCCGGTCACGCTCAAGGCAAAGGGCATCGGCCTTGACCAGCATCTGATCTCCAGTCACGGGTAGCCGCCGTTGATCGCTTCGGGAAAAAGTAGAAACTTTCGCAATCAAGCCGAGTTGGCGTCGAACGATTTCGAGGCCAGGAGCGTGAGAATGACCGACGTACCGCTGCTGAGGACGGCGATCGATACCGCGTGGTCCGTCTACCGCGCCACACATCCGGGCGTGCTCGACGGGGATCATCGTCTCTGCCTGCTTGAGCGTCCGCTGCAAGGGAAGTGGGAAGCGCATTGTGGTAACTCCGAGGAGTTGACCGGCCTTGGTATTCGCCTATCTACGGCGGCTTTCAGGCGAGAAATGCTAAGGCGAATTGAGGCGCTGGTCTGCCGGATGGCTTACAGGATCTCCCGCCCAGATTGGACGTTGCTTGCCGCGTCGTATGCCGCCTCCGCGGCCGTCATTTCGGCGCGGAGTGCGCTTTTCGGCTAAGGGACAGAAATGCGGATTGCACAGCTTGCTCCATTGGCCGAAAGTGTCCCGCCGAAGCTCTACGGTGGCACCGAACGCGTCGTCGCCTGGCTGGTCGACGAACTGGTGGCGCTTGGGCACGACGTCACGCTGTTCGCAAGCGCTGATTCTCAAACAAAGGGAACGCTAGAGCCGGTCTGGCCTCGGGCGCTTCGGCTAGGACGGAAGGGCGTCGATCCGAACGCTGCCTGCGCCGTGCTGCTGGAGTCCATCGCCAAACGTGCATCCCATTTCGACGTCATTCATTCTCACATCGATTGGCTGCCGCTTCCGCTGCTCGGCCGCTTGGGTGTGCCGTACCTCACCACGATGCACGGACGGCTGGACTTGCCTGGATTGTCGGAGGTCATCAGTGTATTCAGCGACGCGCCTTTCGTCTCGATCTCCGGTCAGCAGCGCCAGCCGCTGCCGCACGCGAACTGGATCGCCACCGTCCAGCACGGTCTGCCGGTCAGTCAATTTTGCCCTTCGCCGGAATCAGGATCATACCTCGCCTTTCTGGGGCGCCTGACGGCGGAAAAGGGGCCTGAGGACGCCATCTGGATCGCGCACACCGCGGGCATGCCTTTGCGGATAGCCGCCAAGATTCCGAGGGGCGAAACCGGCTACTTCAAGAAACGTCTCGAGCCTCACGTGGACGGTGAAAAAGTCCAACTCATCGGTGAGGTTGACGAAGTAGGGAAGCAGCCGTTTCTCGCAGGTGCCGCTGCACTGCTATTTCCGATCGATTGGCCCGAGCCCTTCGGCTTGGTAATGATCGAGGCGATGGCATGCGGAACGCCGGTGATCGCTTATGGATCAGGCTCGGTACCTGAAGTGATCGAGGACGGCCTGACGGGCTTTATCGTCGATAGTAAGGAGGAGGCCGTCCAGGCCATCCGTGAACTGTCGCGCCTCGACCGGCGAAAGGTTCGCGTCAGGTTCGAAGAGAGGTTCTCGGCGAGCCGGATGGCGCGAGATTACGAAGCCGTATACCGCAGGCTCATCGCGGGTGCGGCCGGCCGTGCGGCATTGATTTCGGCGAGATAAGGAAGCAAGGAATGCGGTTCAATCGAACGATGTACTGGGCGGCGCTGGTCGTTTCGGTGATCGCTGGCCCCTCTCTTGGCGTCGAAATGAAGGCCGATGCGATAAATGTTGCTGAGCCGTCGACAAAGTCGCTGTCAAACGACAAGCCGACGCCGGCCGGAGTCCGGCTGCAGGTGTTGTTGGATCGAGCACATTTCTCCCCGGGCGAGATCGACGGCAGGTTCGGCGAAAACGCTAAAAAGGCGCTGCGCGCTTACGAAGAGGCCGAGCGGCTGCCTATTTCAGACGTCGTAAATGCGGACGTTTGGGGAAAGCTGGCCGCGGACAGTCGTCCGGTGACCATGAATTACACAATTGCGGACAGGGATGTCGCAGGGCCGTTCCTCAAAAAGCTTCCGGCGAAGATGGAGGACATGAAGGACATCCCGAAATTGTCGTACACCAGCGCACGTGAGGGGCTCGCCGAGAAATTTCACATGAGCGAGAATCTGCTGTCGGCTCTGAATCCGGGGCGACACTTCGATCGCGCCGGCGAAGCCATCGTCGTGATCGACGTCGGTGCCGACCAGCGTTCTAAGACGGCGGCTAAGGTGGAAGTCGACAAGAAACGACAGGTTGTCAGGCTATTCGACCAGTCGAACGCGCTGATCGGATTCTATCCGGCGACCGTCGGCAGCGAGGAGAAGCCGTCTCCCACCGGCACGCTGAAGGTCACGGAGATCGACGCCAATCCGACCTACCACTATAATCCCGCCTATCACTTCAAAGGCGTGCATTCTCGAAAGCCTTTCATCATCAAGCCGGGCCCGAACAATCCGGTCGGCTCGATGTGGATCAATCTTTCCGGAGACGGTTATGGAATCCACGGCACGCCGTTCCCCGGAAAGGTTTCCAAGTCTGAATCGCACGGCTGTGTCCGGCTCACGAACTGGGACGCCGAGCGCGTCGCCGAAAGGGTATCCAAGGGTACGCCGGTCGAGTTCGTCGATCGCCGTCAGTAATCGATCCATGTCTTCTCGTTCCAGCCCCGGCAGGTGAGGCCGTCACCTCACGGATCAGCGCCTCGCTGGCCGCGCGGTTTTCAGCCGATCGCGTGGCGAGCATCGTAGTGACAGCCGGGGCGCGAGCCAGCTCCTTGGTCAGCGCCTTGCAGGTCGAGTGGCGCTTCGGGGGCACGACTCCCTTATCATCTGCCTGCATCGATGATCGGGAGGGCCTAGGGATTGTGTATCGCATCGAAGGCCAACATTGCTCAAGGGGAGTGTACTTATTGCGCTGCCACGCGCCGCCTCTTCGTAGATGAAGATGTCAACGGAGAAAGCCACACGCCGAGAATTGGAGTATCAGCTCGAAAGGGCGGGGCGGCTTGCCGCGGTCACAACAGACCGCACCACATATGACCGCATCCGCGATTTCGCCGATGATTTTTCCCCGCAGCCTCCGGGCGGTTTCGAGTTTCTCGGCCTTCGGCTGCTGCTCTTCCCGCGTCTTTGGTTGTACCATGGTTGGGTTGAGCCTCAGTGCGTCCCTCGGTTACCCTTCGGTCGGTCGGGCACCTCGCAATTCCTGCGCGCCTGGGCGCCCGCAAAGCTGAAGGAAATGGTTCTCTTCGGCATCGTCCAGGTTCTATAGAATCAGCTTCGGAATTCGACCCCGAGTTTCGCAGGGGATGCAACGACCATTGGAAGTCCGGAAACAGTTTGCGGATCTCATGACGGCGACATCGGTCCATCGAGGAATTCAATGAGCGGCGTGAGATCACTCACCGGTTCGGACATCGACCAGGTGGCCGAGCTGCACAACAGGGTGTTCTTTCCGTCGCGACCGATGACGCCGCAGCTGCGGCAGCGGTATCGCCAGCTCGAGACGGTTTTCCTGAACAATCAGGCCCGCCTGCCAGGTTACGATCCGCTGGTATACGAGCACGAAGGAAGTGTCGTCGGCTTCATCGGCGTTGCGGGACGTCGATTCACGCTTCTCGGGCAAACCTACACCGGAACGCTGCATTCCAACTTCGTCGTTCATCCCGCGCACCGCGGGCGCGGAGTGGGCGGCGCACTGTTTCGGGCTTATCTGGAGTTGCCGCGGGATTTCGCGTTCGTGGACGAAGTCGGCGAGCGCAGCCGGCCGTTGCATGAACGCCTGGGGATGACGGTCAGCATGGCGCAGAGCGTTCGTTGGATATTGCCACTGCGACCGGTGCGTCGCCTTGCTTCGCTTGTCACGGACCGGATGCCAAAGGTTCTGCGCCCGGTGTGTCTGCTGCCTGCTGACGCCATGGATGCCATGCTTCGCCACGTCCCGCGAAGTCCATACAGGTTCGGTGTGCCGGCTCTGCAGGTCACACCCATGTCCGGTGCCGGACTTGCATCACTGATTGCAGGTTTCCGGGGGAAGGATCTGCTGCGTCCGGATGCGACCGATGGTTCGATCGAGTGGCTGGTCGAGCGCGCCAGGTCGATGGAGAGGCACGGGCAACTCGTGCTGAGCAGCCTGCATGCCAAGGGCGCTGTGGTCGGATGGTACATGTACTACGCGAACAAGGGTGGAGGACGGAGCGAGGTCCTGCAGTTAGTTGCTGATCCCGAGTGGACTGCTCCTGTTTTCGACAGCCTCGCTCATGACGCATGGTCCCGGGGAGCCACAAGTCTGTGCGGCGTGCTGCATCCGTCGTTGCTTGCTCCGCTTGCCACGCGGCGCGCCGTGTTTGAACCGTGGGTGCGCTGGATGCTCGTGCGAACCCAGCACCCCGCCATCCTCGAAGCGTTCACGCGGGGGCAATCGCTGCTCTCGCGGCTCGATGGTGAGTGGTGTCACCACGCATGCGATTAGAATGGATATGTACATGAATCCACGCCCCCGCAATTCGCGATGATGCACCTACGCTGACGGGGTTGTTGGCCACCGAACCATTACTACACAGGGGGCGCCGCAGCTCATCCCCCGTGCGCAAAGCGCCATGCGCGCACCAGGCGCTGCACACGCCAGGGCAGGGATGTCGCAAGCACGCTGTCGCGTCCCGCCAGCGCCAGATGCAGCGCGCGATCATCTACCGCGTTTTTGCGCTGATGCGCATAAAACGCCGCCACATCAGAGGTGGCAATGCTGCCGGCAGCCATCCAGCGCGGCACGAACTCATTGCATAGCACGTCCACATCGGTGAGCACCTTGCTCAGGCCCATGCCGGTAGAAGGGCAGACACTTTGATAAGCATCGCCGATCAATACCATGCCGGCACGCGCGCACTGCTGCATGCGATACAGATCGATCTTGAACGGTTCAATCTTGCCTTGCGCAGCATAGCTTCCAATTAGCTGATTCAGGCCGGGGAGCAAGCGCGGCAGGGCGGTAGCGGGCTCGCGCAGCAATTCCTTGGTGGTGGCGTCCTTGGCGGGCCAGTAAGCAAAAATATTGGCACGCATCGCATTACCCATGCGGAATAGGGTGACGTAACCGACTTTGTCGGCCAGGGTGCCGGTGTAGTAGGTGACTGCATCGAAAGGGAAGGCCTGGCCGTCGGTGCGCTCCAGCATAAAGGCGAAGGCCATCGACAGCTCTTCTTTGACCATGCGTTTTTCGATGCCTAACTGGTCCGGCAGCCGGCCGCTCATGCCGCTGGCAAGGATCAACAGCCGGCCAACGCAGACGCTGCCGTCAGCCAGTTCGACCCAGGGACGACTCTCATCGGGCGTAATTTTTTCTACCCGTCCAAGCCGGAATTCGACTTGCTCCGGAATCTGCGCCCGTACCTGGTTGACGATGTCGCAGTAGGAAATGCCGAACTGCTCAATCGGCCGCCGCCGCAACATGCGGCCGGCACGGCCATGGATGATCTCGCTGATGATGCGGGTCTTTTGCTTGACCTTATCGAGCAAGCCCAGCGACTGCAGCAGCGCGGCCTGGTCTGGCTCGATTTTTTCGGCGCGGAACAGCGGCGGGAATTCGGCGTAAGGATCGATCACGGTGACCGTCAGGCCGCGCCGCGCCAGTACGGTGGCTGCAGCCGAGCCGGCCAGGCCGGCCCCAACAATCAGGACATCACGCTTAACGAGGGCTTGCACTGCGCTCCTGCACCTCCCCACGCCCCGACCGCCTGTGGCACCCGCGAGACGTTTGGTGAACTAACAGGGCTCCGATGTCCTCGTTCCACCGCGCCCACAATTGCCAGCAGGTGATTTCGTCAATGAGGACCCAAACGCTCTGAACCGGGCATGGTAGCGAGCGCTCCCGCTGATCACGATGCAGCGAGACCTCGCGGCGGGGGAGCCCGATGGGGTGAGGGTCTCGCCTTCTTGGAAGTCTGTCTCCTAAACGCACAGCGCGACCAAGCTGCATAAGACTTGGCGGCGCTGGCACTCAAACTGGAAACTCCAATCCTCCAGCATGAGAATTACGTTGAGATGCGCAGAAGGTTGCTATGCGTAGCAGCGCATAAGTTTGGCGCGCCAGTTGCCCTCGTAGCCGACGATTTGTCGTGGGTGCTTCATCGGATCCGCCAACTGCGGCGGCCTACTTCAATTGCTCTTCGAGATCGCGCATAAAGTTTGCCAGACGCTCTTTGGTAAGAGGGTCGACCGGAGCTCTTGCTACCCGTCGCGCCTGTTCCAACCGCCGTTGGAGTTCGTCGTGGTCGCTGCGTTCATCCATTGCAATCATCCTCGTATATTAAGACGTGGAATATCGCGAATCGTTCATTTAAAACTGTTTTTTGGCTTCCGGTCGAACTTGGCGATCTTGCGGTCGCGAGCTGCTCGGCCTGTTTCTTGGCGTCCTCGTCGTCGGCGCATTCCGATCGCTGGGCCGTTCCAGCCATTGGTCCATCTGCAGGGCGGCCTCGGCCTGCCGAGCCTTCCGCAGAAGCCGCTCCGCTCGGCGCCCGGTTGAGTGCCTTTTGCCTCTTTGCGAAGGCGTTTCGCTTCGTCGTCCAGGCGTTCACTGAGGGGGACGGATTGTATGGAACGATTGCGCTTAAGCATGGCTCTCCTCCTCGTTGGGGCGGGGCGGGAGCGCTATCGAACTCGCAGTCACCGATATGCCGAAGGTCGTGCGGTGATATCCTGCAGGTATGTGTCCCACTCCTCCAAATTCAGGGGCGTTGACAAATAAAGCGGGAGGCGGCGCTTACGTGATCGCCGGTCCCAGTTCCGGCAAGCCCTGCCTCGGTGCAGGGCAGACCATTCCTCGACAATGCCTCATGCGGCAATGAGAAGTACGGCTGCCAAGATGACGATCGCCGCCATCAAAAGCGCGATCACGGTCCCGCGGCGATCGAGCCGGGAATTGGTCCTTGCGGCCGATCGGACAAGTCCCAAAACCGGGTACTCAAACGCCACTCCCTCGGAACCGTTCACCTTGAGTCAGGCTTCGGCAGCTTCGATCGTATCAAACACCTTGAGATGGTCTTTGTCTCCGACCGTCCGGCTTGTGTCGACGTAAATCCAAGCCGTCATTCGTTATCTGTTGGTCAGTCATGGTCCCCTTCTAGAAGAACCGCCCCAGGGGCAACGCGCCGGGCCTGCTTCCTATGCTGACCGACCGCCGATCGCCGAAATAAAGCGACGACTGGGTCTAAAAAAGTTTGACAAACGAATCCTTACCCGTCACGCGGGTCATCAAATCAGGCTCGCGTCTGGTCAATTAGCGCACGTGAATCGATCGGAAAGAAAATTACCGCTTTTTCCCGGACTATCATGCCAATGTTCGCCCAAGGGCCGTTCCATGCCTCAAGGAGCGGCCCCAAGAGGCGGTACACGATGAGGCCACGGCAAAAAGCTTAATGCAACGCCGAGGAGCGGGCCGAGGCCGACGCTAGTTCCGCCCATCCGCAGCCCAAAACGTGCCACTTTTTCCCAGGCACCCGCGTGGCGAGGAATTAGGCCCATGGCGCTAAAACTACGCACAAATTCGTTGTTCGTTCTTATCGGATTAGGTCCCTTGATCTAGATCAACGGATCGCGGAGGCGGCGGGAACGAACCGGGGCTAATTCAAATGTCCTCCCACACGTCCTCCGACCAGCGCTCGACGTGTTGAAAGCTGCCACCCGGATGGGATTTGAGTATTCGCCGGCGAGCACTTTATGGATGACGCGCTCGAGGTCCTGCGGTCTCGAGGTCGGCTTCTCGCCAGACGCGACCGATGCGACCAAAGTCGTCGGCGACGAGGTAAACGGGCTGATCATCGCTAGGGACGATCGACGGTGTCCAATTAGACCTACGCATAGTTACTCCACGCCACAGAACCGGGATTCAAGCGGCCCACCGCCGAAACGTTCCCACCGCGAGGAACCCCGTTGAGGCTAACGCTTTTGCTTCCCATTGACAGGAGCGAACATGAGCAAGGAAAAACCCAAGGACGATCCTCGGCAGGGGTCGGACAAGGCCTCACACAAACAGACGGACAAGCCATGGGAGGGCAATCCGGAAAAGGAGCAACGGAACGATTCCGAGATCGACCTCGAAAAATGGCACCGAACCAATACCCATTAGGGAGAACGCGATGTCGCTGGCATCCTACGAGATCATTGGTCGCGGCGGGGAATGGCGAGTTAGCCATGATGGGAAGGCCGACAACGCCTACGAGACGATTGAAGCAGCGTTTGAGGCTGCGGTCGCCGCGGCTTCTCTGGCGCTTCGTCAGGGCCACGCCGTCTCCGTCACAGCCCCGAGCAGGAATACCGCAACGGGCGCGGCGAACGTTGGGTAGTGCGGCACTTGACCTAAGCCGGCGACTTCAATCCTGGAGATGCAAGCCATGCATTCATGTGCAGGGCAACGAGCTGGCCAATCTTCTTGAGCCGCGCGGCCCTCACGCTAATGGCGGTCTGCTGGTGGCCGTTGCGCCATAATACCGGACAATGGCAGTTCCAGCACAGTTCGGGCTTGTTATGGCTCGGACTTGGATTCGGTCAGGGCGCGCTCGACTTCATCAGCCAGATTCCGGTGATGGGCGGCCAGCTTGGCGAACAGTGCCCTTCTTGGTCGCGTTGGTCGCCAGCTTGCTGATCAATTCACACTTTTCAGGCCTCGACCCGAAGCTTTTCCAAATGGGCGCGCATGTCCTTCATCGAGAGAGAATTCCCTGCAATTCTCGCGGGTGGAGTACAGGGAACCCAGTTAGAAGGTGATTCGATTTCGTCAAGCACGAAAACGGCATCCCGTATTCTTACGGAATCTGCATTGGACGCAAAGCGCGCTAACCTCCTGATACCGGGCCATTTCATCAAGATCAGGTTTCATTTTTCCGGGAGGGGCCGCTGGCGTTAGGCGGCCCCTTTTTCATGGGGCGAAGAGCTCGCTTCCAGCCTGCAGGATCTTCACGTAGGTGCCGCTCTCGTGGCGGGCCAGCCAATCATGGTCGAGACAATATTTGAGACCTGCGCCGTACTCGGCCGGCGAGGCGCCGTCCTTGTCGATGAAGGGATAGTTGATCTTCTCGATGTAGATCCTGCCGTCCTGGATCGGCACGAATGCCTGAGCGTGCTCCATGATCCTGCGGGCAGCTTTCTCGGGGTCGGCCCACGGCCGCTCTTCCTTTAGTTTCATCGGCGGATTCTATCTTTCTTTTGGGCGGCATAGATGTGCTGGCGGTGCACGTGGCTCTCGGCCGGCCGGTGGCTATCAAACATCGCGCCGCAGGGACAGCGCATCAGCGACGATGGCTGTTGAGAAGGTAGTTTCTCGCCGCGAGCCCACATCACCTGCTTTCCCTTGGTCCAGTCGCGTTGGTCTTGCCACGCCTGGAAGTCTGCCTCGGTCAGGGTCGGCAGCAACAGCTGCCACTCGGCCTCGAATGCCGCGCGCGCCTGCTCAAAGGTCCCGGCCGGGCCGCCGGTCGTCCTGTCGCAACCAGGATGGAAGCCGCACCTCCATTCCCATTGATCGGCATGGTTCGGGACGCCGGCGCGCAGCCCAATCGAGCCCGCGCAGACGTCGCCGTAGAGGATGTTCCATTTCTCTCGAGTCGGCTCTTTGTCGCTCGGAGTGTCAGCCCGGTCACGTCTCGCCTCCAACCGGGCTGCGCTGCCACAACTGCAGCAGCTCGGCGGCCGGCCGCTTGCCGGCCTTGCGGCACTTCTGGCACCGCA
>NZ_JAFCMK010000023.1:0-23319 GCF_018129565.1 Bradyrhizobium sp. AUGA SZCCT0105
CACGGCGTCAAGCGCCAAGGACCCAACGGCTTCCCGCCCACCCCATCATGACAGACTTCCAAGACACAGGGACCCATAACCACAAATGCCAGTTGTTGCGCGACGCTGGGGCCACAGCCCTCTTCAACAACACAACCCTGTAGTTATGGTCCCTGCTTTCGCAGGGACGACGATTGAGGATGTGGGCGATGCCACACATTCACTGTCGTCCTGGCGAAGGCCGGGACCCATTACCCCAAATCTCAATTGTTGCACGCGCTGGGGCCACAGCTCTCTTCAACAACACGACCCTGTGGTTATGGGTCTCTGCTTTCGCAGGGACGACGATTGAGATGGGCAATGCCACACATTCTCTGTCGTCCTGGCGAAAGCCAGGACCCATAACCACGAATGCTGCTTGTTGCGCGACGTTGTAACAACGAGTCTCGTTCACTACACCGGCCGCGGCGTATGGGTCCCGGCCTTCGCCGGGACGACAGCGGTGATTTCTGCGGCGTTCTTGAATCTACCATGCAGACGCCAACAATCGCCGCTACGCCGGCCTGAACCCCGCCGCCGTCAACGCGGCGCGGCCCTGGTCCGATGCCAGCGCGTCGAGAAAGGCCTGCACCGCGGGTCGCTGCTTGCGCGCCGTCACCAGCGCGAAGTCGTAGTGTTCTTCGGCAAGCGGAATGAAACCGAGCCCGGACGCACGGGCGACCGGCGCGATGGTCATGCCCCAGTCGGCGCGATGCTGCGCCACCGCGGCCGCAACCGCATTGTGCGAGCGTGGCTGATTCCAGTAGCCGTCGGGCCGGCGGCCTGCCAGCAAGCGGTCGATCAGGATACGCGTGCCGGCGCCCTGGTTGCGGTTGACCATGATGCAGGCGGGATCGGCGAGCGCGGCGCGCACCGCCTCTTCTGCGCTCAGGCCGGCAAAGCGCGTGTCGTCCTTGCGGAACACGATGCCCTGCTTGCGCCGCCAGCCCGGCACGAGCTCGAGGCCGGCGGCCAGATACGGCGTGTTGTACGTCTCGGTCTTGTCGTCGAACAGATGGATCGGGGCGAGATCACATTCGCCGCGCCTTGCGGCGGCGAGTCCGCCGAGACTGCCCACTGCGATCGAACGCACCACAAGGCCGGCATGCGCCAGCGGCGCGGTGACGAGATCGAGCCCGCTGCAATGGCTACCGACGATCACGAGATCAGGCACCCGCACATGCGGCGTGAACAGCGTCACCTCGGCGTCGCTGCCGGCCGGCAACTGGTCGGCCAGCGCCTCGATCTTCAGGAAGCCGTCGGCCTGGGCGAACGAAGTGATCGCGCCCGAGCCCTTGCCGCCGGGATAGGCGATCAGGCCGTCGGTGCCTTCGACCAGCGACACCATCACGAACTCGGTACGCCCGAGTTCAGAGGCGATCCGCACCGGCACCTTCGCCGCCACCCTGGCATCGGAGCGCGGCGGCAGGCCGGCCATCCGCCGCAGCACCGGCACGATCATGTCATGGAAGGTGAACATCGCCGAGGTCGGAAAGCCCGGCAGGATGACCACCGGCTTGCCGTCGCAGACCGCAAGGCACAGCGGCTTGCCCGGCTTCAGCGCCACGCCATGCGCGATGATGCCGGGCTTGCCGAGCCTTGTGATGATCCGGTGCGAGACGTCGCCCGCACCCTTGGAGGTGCCGCCCGACAGCACCAGCATGTCGCTCTCCGCCAGCGCCTCGCGCATCGCGGCCTCGAGCATCGCCTCGTTGTCCGCGATCGCGCCAAGGAACGCCGCGTCGCCGCCGTTCTCCGCAATTGCCGCGGTGACGATCGCACCATTGGTGTCGTAGATCGCGGCCGGCCGCAGCGTCTCACCCGGCTGCACCAGTTCGTCGCCGGTCGAGAGAATCGCAACGCGCGGACGGCGCACCACCTGAACGTCGGCAATACCGCAGGCCGCGAGCATGCCGATCTCGCGCGCCCCGATCATCGTTCCCGCGCGCAACAGCGCCTCGCCGCGCGCGATGTCGGAGCCGGCATAGGACACGAACTGCCCGGGCGCCGCGGCGCGCCGGACCTCGATCGCATCATGGCCGGCGGGCTGGGTGTGCTCGACCATCACGATCGCATCCGCGCCGCGCGGCACCGGACCGCCGGTCGCAATCGCGGTCGCGGTGCCCGGCAGCACCGGCCGGGTCGGCGCGGTGCCGCACGAAATGATCTCGTCGTTCAGCGCGAGTTGCACCGGCGTGGCTTCGCTGGCGGACGCAAGATCGGCGGAGCGCACCGCAAAGCCGTCGACATTGGAGCGATCGAACGGCGGCACGTCGATCGGCGCCACCACATCTCCGCCAGCGCACGGCCGAGCGCATCGGCGAGCCGTCGCGTCTCGGACAGCAATTGGCGCGGGAACAGCGCCGCCTCGAAGCGCGCGATCGCCTCCTCGCGCGACAGGATGGTCAGGAACTGGTCCTGCTCGACGGACGGGTTGGGTTTCGGCGTGAAGATATTGGTCATCTCGGGAACTCACTCCCGCAACATATAGGCATCGACGACGGTGCCCGCAGCGAAGCCCTCCGCAGCGCCGGGCACAATCAGCAGGCCTTCGGCGCGCGCGATGGCATCAAGCGACAGGTCCCCGATCGCGAGCGCCGCCCAAAAACCCTGTTGAGAGCCATGCTGAGAACCCTGCCGACGCGTCAGCAGCACGACCTCTGCAATACCGACGCCGGAGGCGATCTTGCGTTCCAGCGGCAGGGCGAGCGATTTGCGCGGGCGCCGGCCCGACAAGCGATCGAGCACCGGAAGCGCAATCGTCCACCAGACCGCGAAAGCCTGATCCGGCGCGCCCGGCAAGGCGACGACCGGCGTCGCACCGATCCGGCCGACCGCCGTGGTGCGCCCGGGCTGCAGGGCAATGCCGTGCGCGACCAACGCTCCACGTGCCGCCAGCGCATTCACCGCCGCATCGGTGTGACCAACGCCGGTGCCGCCGATCGTGATGATGAGATCGCAACCATCTGCCTCGAGCGCGTTTGCAATCGCCCCCACATCGGGCGCCGCCTCGGCATAATCGATCTCAACGCCCGCGAGGCGCGCGGTGTCGGCGACCAGTTGCGCGGTCAGCTGGCCATTGCAGATGTTGACGATGCGAAGCCGAGGCCGCCGTACGCGCAACAGCTCCAGTCCGGCGACGCGCGCGAGCAGCAGACCGCGCGGCAGCAGCGGCTCGCCGGCCGCGATCACGGCGCGCCCGGCGGCAATGTCGCTGCCGGCACGCCGGACGCCCTGCCCCGGGATGGCTTCGGCGAGCACCTGCGGAAGCGGACCGGAGGTGTCAACGGCATCGGCATCGACCACGCAGTCGGTGCCGTCGGGCATCGCTGCGCCGGCCGCGACCCAGACCGGCGGTCCGGCCAGCGGCAGCGGCGCATAGGACGACGCGCCAACCAGATCATTGGCGCGCATCGCCCAGCCGTCGCTGACGGCGACATCGTGCAACGGGTATGCGCGCAGGGCCGGCATCTCGGCCGCAATGCAGCGCAGTGCATCGGCCGGCGGCAGCTCGATCGGCTGGACCGGCGCGAGGTCGCGCAGCACGGCGGCCAGCGCCGCATCGAGCGGGGTGAGCGAAGCCGGAAGGCGCTGGGCGGTGATCATGGCCCGCTATGGACTGAATCGGCCCCGAAAGAAACCAGCTTGCGCCGTGCCGGGGCACCGCCATTAGACCGATGGCGCGTTGACGCGGACCCCAAAGTAGTTGCAAAAGAAACCAATATGACCGGGTCCCGGAGGCCCGGCACAACCATAATGGCCAATGCGCCAGTTCAGGAGGGAAACAGAATGATCGCCACCAGAGCGTTTTCGAGCGAAGTGGTTACCGGTTCGCGTGAAGAAAACGCGTCAAAACAAAAATCAGGAGCGCCGTTCCGATTCAATCGGAACGGCATTGGCTCCAGACTAGCCATGTTCGGGACGCTCGCAGCCGCGCTGCTGGCCTCCTCGGCCGTATCGGCGCAGGTATCCGACGACATCGTCAAGATCGGCGTGCTGACCGACATGAACGGCCCGGCCTCGACGCCGACCGGACAGGGCTCGGTCACCGCCGCGCAGATGGCGGTCGACGATTTCGGCGGCAAGGTGCTCGGCAAGCCTGTTACGGTGATCGTCGGCGATCACCAGCTCAAGCCGGACATCGGCGCGACCATCGCGCGGCGCTGGTATGACGTCGATCAGGTCGATCTGATCGTCGACGTGCCGGTGTCGGCGGTCGGGCTCGCGGTGCAGAACATCGCCAACGAGAAGAAGAAGCTGTTCATCACGCATTCGACCGGCGCGACCGACTTCCATGGCAAGTTCTGCTCGCCCTATGCGATGCAGTGGGTGTTCGACACCCGCGCGCTCGCGGTCGGCACCGCCCAGGAGGTGGTGAAGCGCGGCGGCGACAGCTGGTTCTTCATCACCGACGACTATGCGTTCGGCCATTCGCTGGAGAAGGACGCCTCCGCGATCGTGACCAAGAACGGCGGCAAGGTGCTCGGCGCGGTGCGGCCGCCGTTTGCGACGCCCGATCTGTCGTCCTTCATCCTGCAGGCGCAGGCCTCGAAGGCCAAGATCATCGGCATTGCCGGCGGACCGCCCAACAACACCAACGAGATCAAGACCGCGGCCGAGTTCGGTGTCTTCGCCGGCGGGCAGCAGATGGCGGCGCTGCTGGCGCTGATCACCGACATCCACTCGATCGGCCTGTCGGCCGCGCAGGGCCTGTTGCTGACCACCTCCTTCTACTGGGACATGGACGACAAGACCCGGGAATGGTCGAAGCGCTATTTCGCCAAGATGAACCGGATGCCGACGATGTGGCAGGCCGGCGTCTATTCCTCGGTGACCGCCTATCTGAACGCGATCAAGGAAAGCGGCACCGACGATCCGCTCAAGGTTGCGGCCAAGATGCGCGAGAAGCCGGTCGAGGATTTCTTCGCCCGCAACGGCAGACTGCGCGAGGACAATCTGATGGTGCACGATCTCTGGCTGGTGCAGGTCAAGACCCCGGCCGAGTCAAAGTATCCGTGGGACTACTACAAGATCCTGGCCAAGATCTCGGGCGAGGACGCGTTCGGCCCGCCGGACCCGGCGTGTTCGTTGGTGAAGAAATGAGATAGGCAATTGGCGAATAGGGAGTAGCGAATAGATGCGGTCATTCGCTATTCGCCACTCACCATTCGCCGCGCTATCTCGCTACCCCGATCTCCCTGAAATACTTCAGCACGCCGGGGTGGATCAGATTGATATCGGGCGCGGCAGCGACGGTGTTCGCTGCCGTGGTCTCGCAAGCCTGCGCGAGCTTCTTGCAGAAATCAGCCTCGACGCCGTGCAGCGTCTTCGCCAGCCGGTAGGCGACATCCTCGGGCAACGTCTCGCGCACCAGGATGTAGCTCCAGGAGCCGACCGAGGAAATCGCCGCGGTCTGCTTCGGGTAGCTGCCGGCCGGAATCGTCAGCGGCTTCAGGAAGGTGTGCTTGGCACGGATGCGGGCAATCTCGTCCGCGGTCGGCGCGATGAAGCGCGCACCGCTTGCGCTCTCGGCCATCTTGCTGAAACCGGGCCAGCCGATGCCGGCGCCCCACAGCGCCGCAGCACGGCCGTCCTCGACCATCGCAGGGCCATCGCCGGCGCGATCGAGATAGATCGACGTGAAGTCCTCGTCCTGCCTCAGCCCGATGCCGTCGAGGATGTAGCGCGACAGGATCGGCAGGCCCGAGCCCTTGGCGCCGAACGCAACGGACTGGCCGACCAGGTCCTGGATCGTCTTGTAGGGACTGTCGGCACGCACCACGAACATGCCCGGGCTCGAATACATCGCGGTGAGGATTTTCAGCTTGGTGGCCTTCGGCCGGCCGATGCCCATGAAGGCCTCGTAGGACGGCTCGCCGGCAACGGTTGCGATATCGACGCTGCCCGCCTCGAGCAGCGGGATGTTCTCGTTGGAGCCCTTGGTGTTGCGCGGCTCGATCGACAGCGTCGTATCGGCCGCGTTCATCGCCTCGGCGAAGGCATTGCCATAGAGCGGAAAGCCGCCACCCGGCGTCGCCGTGGCGAAACTGATCGTGGTTTTGGAAATGGTCTTGCTCCCCTCTTGCGCCGTCGCGTCGCCCGCGAGCAGCAGCGCGCCGGCGCAAATCATGACAGCGAATTTCATCCCGAGCCTCAGGCATTGCGCATAAGCGCGACTATCGTCGCACGGGCGGGGTCGTAGGCAAAGCCAGCGTTTTATGAAACCATGAGGGCAACAGTCACAAGAAAATGACGGGAGAGACGATGTTCCGGTTCGCACGTGCCGCGTTGCTTGGTTTGATCTGTTACCTTGCCTCCGCTAGCCCCTCCTCCGCATCCGACTATCCGAACCGTCCGGTGCGCTGGCTGATCGGCTTCGCCGCCGGCGGCCCGGTCGACATCGTGGCGCGCATCATGAGCCAGTGGCTGTCGGATCATCTCGGCCAGCAATTCGTGGTCGAGAACCGCGCTGGCTCCGGCGGCAACATCGCAGCCGCCGCTGCGATCAACTCACCGGCGGACGGCTATACGTTGCTGTTCGTCGCACCCAATAACGCGATCTCGACCTCGCTCTACAAGAAGCTGCCCTACGATTTCCTGCGCGACACCACCCCGGTCGCCAGCATCATGCAGCTCACCAACATGCTGGTGGTCTCGAACGCGATGCCGGTGAAGACGGTTCAGGAGTTCATCGACTACTGCAAGGCCAACCCGGGCAAGATCGCCTACGCCTCGTCCGGCAACGGCACCTCGGTGCACATGTCGGCCGAGCTGTTCAAGGCGATGACCAAATGCGACATGCAGCACGTGCCGTATCGGGGATCCGCGATCGCCTTCCCCGACATCATCTCCAACAAGGTGCAGCTGATCTTCGACAACCTGCCGTCGGCGCTGGAGCAATCGCGCGGCGGCAGCGTGCGCGCGCTCGGCGTGACCTCGCCGCAGCGCTGGCCGGGCGTGCCCGACGTGCCGGCGATCGCCGAGACCGTGCCGGGCTTCGAGGCGGTCGGCTTCTACGGCATATCGGCGCCGAAGGGCACGCCGCCGGAAGTCGTCGAGACCCTCAACAAGGCGGTCGGCGAGGCCCTCAAGGACCCCAAGCTGGTGGCGCGCCTCGCCGAGGTCGGCGGCATCCCGAAGCCGATGACCCCGGCCGAATTCGGCAAACTGGTGGCAGACGAGACCGAGAAATGGCGCAAGGTGGTGGAGTTCGCGGGCGTCTCGGTCGATTGAGCGGCCGATGGTGCGGCGGCGCTGGGGCCTCGCGGCGGCATTGCCGAAACCCCACGCACCCTGTAAACGGAGCCCGCACCGTTGCCGGCCGCACCCCGCGGCCCCGCAAGGCGGCGGGGCCTGTAGCTCAATGGTTAGAGCCGGCCGCTCATAACGGTCTGGTTGCAGGTTCGAGTCCTGCCGGGCCCACCAATGAGTTCAGAGGGCGCCAGACTAAGCCCAAGCGCAGCCAGAGCCGGTGTGGCCCTGAAGCCGCCGGCCGACTTTGCTGACCATTATAGTTTTTGATGGGGCCATAGCTGTCGATAGTTCGATCAGGCCTCGTTAAGCTTTTGCTCATTCAAAGTTTACCCAATTTTGATTCTTTTGTTCACGACGATGGCCTGCATGTCCGGCACAATTGGCGATGAAAACGAATTCATTGGACGATACCGAAGAAGTTTGCCGGCCGACCAAGAAAGCGGCCTGCAGGGCTTTCGATCCTTGTCGAAAGATTCGCATCCGCGACGACGGTGGACCTTTGCTGAAGCGACGAATGCGGCAGGCTGCGCGAGTGGGAGCGGTCGCACTCTTCGTTGCCGTGGCATCCGGTTATCAAACGTCCGCCCAAGCCGGCACATCGACCGCAAATTTGACCGTTCAGATCACCATCACGGCGTCTTGCACAATCAACGCTGCGACGCTCAATTTTGGGAGCGTGGCAGGAACAACGCTCGCGACCACCTTGCAGTCGGGCAGCACAACCGTCTCGGTCACCTGCACCAATGGCAGCCCCTACTCCATCGCCATGGACAACGGAGCAAATGTGTCCGGCAGCCAGCGGCGGATGACGAATGCCGGTAATTTTATCAACTACAATCTCTATACTGATTCAGCTCATACCAACCCCTGGACCACGGCCACCAGCAGCACCACCTGCACGACCACGAACGGCTGCTTTCTCGGCACCGGTAACGGATCGGCGCAGACGATCAACATTTACGGTACGGTTCCCGCTACCGGCACCGCACCGAACACCGGTACCTACACGGACACGGTGGTCATGACCATCACCTATTGAAGAAGGGGCCGCGGCAGCGGCCCGCTGTTCCGTTGCATCTGCGTATCGACGAAACGCCTTCTTGGCGCACGATTTCGAAATCGATTGGGCATCGCGATGCATCAAAATTCGACTCTACTGGCCGCGTTTGCTGTAAGCCTGGCATGCATGGAGGTTGCCCATGCCACCGCGCTTCGCGTTGAACCCGTTCTCCTGGAACTGAATGCGCCGGCGGCGGCGGCTTCCCTGACGCTGCGCAATGACGAAGATGCCGACGTCGAGGTCCAGACCCGCGTGCTTCGCTGGTCGCAGTCCGACGGCAAGGAGAGTCTTGAACCGACAACCGATGTGGTGGCATCACCTCCGGCCGTCAGGATGGCACCTCATTCAGACTACGTCGTGCGGGTTGTGCGGGTGTCGAAACAGCCGGTCAATGGCGAAGAAAGCTATCGTGTCATCGTCGACCAATTGCCGCGAGTGGGCGGCAGCCAGGGTCGCAGCGTCAATCTTTTGGTACGACAGTCGATCCCGGCATTTTTTCGTAGCCGCGAGTTCAGTCGGCCACAAGTTAACTGGGCGCTCCGTACTGAAGCTGGCCAACTAACCGTCGTGACCAGCAATGCCGGCGACGAGCGGCTACGCATCGCAAACCTGCGGCTTAGGGATTCTTCGGGAGCTACCTTGTCCTTTGGCAACGGTCTCCTCGGCTATGTCCTCGGACATTCCTCCATGAGTTGGGCCACGCCGAAATATCCTCGCGGCTTTGGATCTGGCGGATCCATCTCCGTCACGGCGGAAACGGACAAGGGCCAGACTCATGCGGTTATTGAGTCGCCGACTCGGCGGTAGAAGAGGCTCCGCTCTTGTGTCCATCCTAGCACTCCTCGGCATGGTCCTCTGTGCCGGGCGTTCGCGCGCGGGGGAGGCCCAGACAAATCTGCAACTCGATGTCGTGATCAACTCCATGCCCGCCCGAACGATCGGATCATTCGTCCGGTTCGATGACGGTCGTATCGGCGGAACGGTGGAGGAACTGGAAAGCCTCGGCCTGCAACCGGGCCCGCCGCATCGACCGGGCGAGATCATCGCACTGGATGATATCCCGACCCTAAAGTATCGATATGAGGAGAGAACACAGCGGATATTCATTGCCGTCGACGAAGCCGGACGCAAGCCGCAGCTCTTTGACGCAGGCGGCGCCAGCGGGAACCGGCCAAAGGCGCGGGCCGATCCCGGCGCGGTGCTGAATTATGACCTGTTGAGTTCAACCAGCAACGCAGCTACCCCGAGATTGATCGGGCTCGGTTACACATCGCTTTTGCTGGATGCCCGGGCGTTTTCGCCTTACGGCACCGCCGAACAGTCGGCGATCGTCCGCACTGGTCCGCAGCAGCCTGCGCAGGCGACACGGCTGAATTCGTCTTTCCAGTACTCCGACCAGGACCAGATGATCGGCTACGTTGCTGGGGATACGATCAACGGTGGACTGGCTTGGTCGCGGCCGATCAGGATCGGTGGCCTTCAGGCTCAGCGCGATTTTGCCCTGCGGCCCGATCTCATTACCGCGCCGCTCGCGACCATCGGCGGTAGCGCGGCAGTGCCGTCAACTGTCGATGTCTATGTCAACAACATCAAGACATTTTCTCAGGACGTCGCGTCCGGCCCTTTCAGCGTAAACAACGTACCGCTGATTTCCGGCGCCGGCACGACGCAACTCGTGGTGCGGGATTCGGCAGGTCACGAAATCCAGACGTCGGCGCCGTTTTATGCGACCTCGAGCCTGCTTGCGCCGGGGCTGAGCAGTTGGTCGGTGGAGGGCGGAGTGCCGCGGCTGTCCTACGGCTCGAGCAGTGACGTCTATGTCGGCTCGCCGGTCGGGTCTGCAACCCTGCGACGAGGTATCTACGACGGCTTGACGGCAGAGGCGCACGTCGAAGGCGGAGCCGGCGTCATCAACGGTGGCATCGGTGGTATCTTCAGGACCGGGACGATCGGTGTCGCCGCCGTGGCCTTGGCTGGCAGCGGAAGCGGCACGAACCGCGGTCTGCAGAGCTACGCTTCCTATGAGACGAGGCTCTTCGGCGTGAGCATTTCGGCGAGTTCGCAACACACCTTTGGCACCTATGACGACCTTGCCTCGGCGACCGCAAGATTGCAAAACATCGCGGCGTTGAACGGCGGCCTGCAAAATCTGAACGGTCTGTTCAATTACCTGCCCGGCAGTATCGCTTCATTGTCGAACTCGTTTGCCTATGTGACCGGCATCTATGGCAGCGCCCGTGCGCCGGTCGCGCTCGATCGCATCACTTTCAGCGCTCCGATGCCGTTCGACCCCCGGGCCAGCCTGAGTGCAAGCTTTGTCGGTCTGCGCGATGACTCCCGCCATCGTTCCAATATCGTGACGGCCTCATACTCGCGTTCGTTGCCCTACAATGCGTCGATATTCGCCACCGTCTTCCACGATTTCCGTGCCAAGAGGAATACCGGCATGTTTGCCGGTTTGAGCATCCCTTTTGGCGACTCTGCTTCGATCACGACCGGGGTCTCGAGCGGACGGGGCGGTACAACCGGTAGCGTTGATGCCGTCAAGTCGCTTGGGCCGGAGCCCGGCAGCTACGGCTGGCGCGTCCACGATTCCGAAGGCTCATCGAGGTACCGGGAGGCAACAGCTTCCTACAGGTCGAGCTACGGCACCATCCAGGCAGGCGCAAGCCAGGCGGGATCCGGCAGCGTGGGATCACTGGAATTGCGCGGTTCGATCACCACCATGGGAGGCGGTGTTTTCCTTTCGAACTGGATCGACGACAGTTTCGCGGTGGTCACGACTGGCGTGCCGGATGTCGAGGTCCTCAGCGAGAATCGCCGGGCCGGTGTCACCAATTCCAGCGGCATGCTGTTGATCCCGACGCTCCGGTCCTACCAGAAGAACAAGATTGCGATCGACCCGACGAACCTTCCGGTCGACGACGAAGCAGCAACGACGCATGACATCGTCGCTCCGGCCGATCGCGCCGGGATGCTCGTCAGATTTGACGTCCGCAAAGAGACGACGGCTGCGCTGGTTACCTTTGTCGGGCCTGACAATCGCGTTCTGCCGGCCGGGGCTGTCGGCCATATGACTGGTGGAGTAGAGTTTGTCGTAGGCTACGACGGACAGGCCTATATCAGGGGACTCTCGTCAATGAACGAAGCCGAAATCGAATTTGCCGACGCACGCTGCCGCGCCACGTTTGCGTTCACTCCGAGGCCCGGCGAACAGGTCCGGATTCCTGGGGTCGCGTGCCGATGATGCAGTCATTCATACGTAGATAGTGTCTTCCTACATCAATCTCCCCGACCATCTGTTCCGACCAACGCGCATTGTGAGATCGAAATCGTGGTCATCGGCTCAAAGCGAACTTTGGTCTTCGCCTTGCTCCTGCAATTCGCGGCATCGTTTTCGGCCCACGCCCAAAGCTGCTCCGTTACCTCGGCGTCCGGCAACTACGGATCTGTCGACATCCTGGCGGGTGGCGCCGTCGATACGACCTCGACATTTACCGTAACATGCAGCGGCTGCACGCTCGGCTGCACGGTCAATGCGTGTGTGCAATTCAACCAAGGGGCGCCCAACAGCAGCAGCTCGGTTCGATCGCTGGGAAGTGGAGCGAATACAGCAATACACGAGCTCTACTCGGATTCCGCGCGCACGCAGGTCTGGGGATCCTGGGGATATGGTACCACCGCGTACGGCTCCGGTGGCGTCAGCATCAATCTCAGTCTTCCTCTTTTGGGCGGGCCCGCGCAACAAACTCTGACCGTCTATGGGCGCTTTCTCGCCAATCAGCAGGCAACGATACCCGGGACCTACGTCTGGAGTACGACATCTCCGGTCGTCGCCTACGCGGCCTATCTTCTTACAAGCCCAAATTGTTCGTCGAACCCGGGAACGACGACAAATGCGGGCTCCTCGCCCTGGACGGCGACAATCGCCGGAAACTGCATTGTTTCGACCACGCCACTCAACTTCGGTAACGCTTCGCTGTTGACGTCGAATATTGACGGCGTTGGAACGATTTCAGTGAAGTGCACCAATACGACCCCGTACTCGATCGGCCTCGACAACGGACTACATGCAAGCGGCAGCCAACGGCGCATGCAGGCAAGCTCCAGCTTCATCAATTACAATCTCTATACGGACGCGGCCCGGACCAGCGCCTGGACAAGTACGACATCCGCTACAACCTGCACGTCCGGTGCCAATACCTGCGTGCTTGGCACAGGAACAGCGTTGAATCAGAACATTTCAGTCTATGGGCGCGTTCCACCGCAAACCTCGCCCCCTCCGGGAGCCTACGCCGACACCATCGTCGTCACCGTGACCTTCTAGCCCGATCTTCCCGGATGAGCGGTTTGAAAATCCGAACGTCAAAATCGACACAATGCCGATCGCAGAAGATGTCCAACTCCTTCAATTTCGACAGCCGATGGCCGCACCAGTTTCACACCAGAAGCGAGCTCACCGAAACGCAACGAACGCGATCAAACTCCAACCAAAGCGCAGCCAAATCAACCAAGCCGATCGTTACCCCGCCGCTCATAGGGGTCTGGTTGCAGGTTCGAGTCCTGCCGGGCCCACCATTCGAATCAAAGCCTTGATTAGATCAAAGCCCTGGCTCCGGGACCCATGCGCGCTGCGTCGATGGAGCCGTTCGGCATCGCACTCGCCGCATCATCTCGCTGCGGTCAACTCACTCCCAGGCCGCCTGGAAAATGGCGCGGTAGCCGTCGGCATCGACAGGACGCGGATTGGTGGCGGTGGAATGATCCCTCGCCGCCTTCTCCGCCATGTCGTCCAGCACCGAGGCCGGCACACCCATGGCGCGCAGGCCGCGCGGCAGATTGAGCTCGGCATTGAGCGCATCGAAGAACGTGGCAATGTCGGCATCTTCGGGCAGACCGAGCGCCAGCCTCAGCCGCGGCAGCTTGGCCGCGATCGCCGGACCATTGTAGCGCATCACCGCAGGCATCAGCACCGCATTGAGTGTGCCGTGATGCAGGCTCGGCGACGCGAGGCTGCCAAGCGCGTGCGACAAGCCGTGCACCGCGCCGAGGCCCTTCTGGAAGCACAGGCCGCCCTGCAGCGCGCCCATCATCACTTCGGCGCGGGCGTCGCGGTCATCGCCCTCCGTCACGGCCTGCTTGAGATCGCTGACGATGCGCGACGCGCCATCGAGGGCGATCGCATCCGCCGGTGGATTGAAGCGCGGCGACAGATAGGTCTCGACGCAATGCGACAATGCGTCCATGCCGGTCGCGGCCGTCAGTGCCGGCGGGAGGCCGAGCGTCAGCAGCGGATCGCAGATCGCCCGCGCCGGGATGAGATGCGGACTGATCAGGCCAACCTTGCGGCCGTCCTCGAGCGTGATGAGGGCCGCGCGACCAACCTCGCTACCGGTGCCGGCAGTGGTCGGAATCGCGATCAGCGGCGCGACGGCGGCGGTGATCCGCGCGACACCGCCATCGATTGCGGCATATCGCGCCAGCGGGCCGGCATGGGTGGCGAGCAGCGCCACCGCCTTGGCGAGATCGATCGGCGAGCCGCCGCCGAGCGCGACGAGGCCGTCGCATCCGGCCTCGCGATAGCACGCGAGCGCCTGCAGCGTCGCACGCTCGGTCGGATTCGGCGGCGTCGCGTCGAACACGACAGGCGCAGTGCCGAGCGGAGCGGTCACGCGCTCCGCCAGGCCGGCCGCGACAATGCCGCGGTCGGTGACGAGCATCGGCCGACGGATGCCGAGCGCTGCGATCTCATCGCCGAGCGCGTCCGCCTCGCCGAAGCCGAAGCGAATGGTGGTGAGATAGGTGATCAGCGCCATGGCCGGTCGTCCGTTGCGTCGACCGATCAGAGATCAGTGCGTTCTTCGGCGATGTCGCGACGCTGCTCCATGTTGAAGCGCCCCGCATAGATCGGCCGCCCGCCGGTGGTCGGACCGGGATACTGCACGATCAGGATATCGCCGCCGGTCGCGGTCTCGAACTTGCCTTCGAAATGCGGGTCCGGATGAAAGATCATCGTGCCCGCCGTGTAGAGATTGTCGTCGATCCTGAATTCGCCGCTCAGGATATACCAGACCTGCGCGAACTCGTGATTGTGGATCGGATGATGCGCGCCCGGCTCCAGCCGCAGGATGCCCGCGTTCGGCTCGGTCGGCCGCTCCGGCCGCGGGTGGAACAGCATCTTGCCGGTCTCGCCAGGCCAGCGGATGGTCTCCCACCCCACATCGTCGATGTGCTTCGCCTCATACGGCAGGTGCCTGCCGGTCGCGGTTGCGGTCTGCATGGATCAGTCTCCTTGGGGCTTGCTCTTGGGTGATCGAGGCGGGGCGGCGGCGCTCGGCACGCGCCACCAGTCGAAATGCTCGGCCTTCTGCGGCGACTTCGCGACCACCATCAGGATGCGCGCTTCATCCTCGCTGATGTTGTCGGCGCGGTGCGGCAGCTCGGAATTGAGGAAAATGCCTTCACCGGGCACGAGATCGAACACCTCGGCGCCGACGTGGAAGCGGATGCGTCCGCTGATCACGTAGCAGTATTCCTGTCCCGGATGCGACACCATCAGGTCCATCCGGTTCTTGCGCGGGAACGAGAGGTGAAACACCTCCAGATCATCGTTCGGCATGCCGCCCGCGAACAATCGCCAGCGATAGCCGGTGCTCGGGATGCTCTGGTCTTCACCATCGTCGCCATGGCGATGCAGCGTGACGTGGCTGCGCGACTGGTCCTGCGGCGCAGCGAACAATTCGCTGACGCCAATGTCGAGCGCCTGCGCGATCTGGATCAGATTGGCAACGGAGCTCGACACCTGCCCGCGCTCGAGGCGCGACACGAAGGCGTCGGACAGCCCGGTGGTGTCGGCCAGATCCTTCAGCTTCATGCCACGCTCTTCCCGCAGCGAGCGAATGCGTGCTCCAAGCCTCGCCAGCGTCTCGTCCTGCGTTTTCATTGCTCCGACCCTCTCCTTAATTTGCTTCCTTGTCAATAAAAATTGCTCTACAAGCAATTTCTATCGTGCCCGATGTTGAAATCGCAGGAATTTCCAGTGGTTCTTCGCACCGATGCACAAGCGAATTGCGTATCACGCAACAAAACCGAACAGCAAACAACACGACCTCCGGAGGAGCACCCGACCATGACAACCACTCTCAGGGCCCTATGCGCGGCGATGACCGCGACGCTGCTGCACATTCACGTCGCGCACGCCGCGATGTCCGACAATGTGATCCGCATCGGGGTCCTCAACGACCGCTCCGGCGCCTATGCCGACCTCGGCGGCGAAGGCTCGGTCGTCGCGGCGAAGATGGCGGCGGAGGAGTTCGGCAACGCGATCGGCGGCGTGCCGGTCGAGATCGTCTCGGCCGATCACCAGAACAAGCCGGACATCGGACTTGGCATCGTCCGGCGCTGGTTCGACACGGAGAAAGTCGATGCCGTTGCCGACATTTCCAATTCGGGCGTGGGTTTCGCGGTGACCGCTCTCGCCAAGGAACGCAACAAGATCGTGCTGAACGCGTCGGCCTCCTCGGACTTCACCGGCAAGGCCTGTACCCGAACCTCGTTCCAGTGGGTCTACACGAGCTATACCAACGGCTACGGTCTCGCGCGGGCGCTCACGGCGCAGAAGCTCGACAGCTGGTTCCTGATCACGGTGGACTATTCGTTCGGTCACGCCTTCGCGACCGACATGCGTCGCGCGGTCGAGAACGGCGGCGGCAAGGTGATCGGCGAGGTACGCCACCCGCTCAACACCGCCGACTTCAGCTCGGTGCTGCTGCAGGCGCAGGCGTCCGGCGCCAAGGTGATCGCGCTGGCCAACGCCGGCGCCGACATGACCAACTCGGTGAAGCAGGCGGCCGAGTTCGGCATCACCCGCGGGCAGGCATTGGTGGCACCGACCGTATTCCTTACCGACGTCGACGCGATGGGCCTTGCCGCCGCGCAGAACCTGCAGTTCGTCACTGCATACTACTGGGACCGCGATGCCGAGTCGCGGGTGTGGGCCGACAAGTTCTTCGAGAAGGTTGGGCGGATGCCGACCATGACCCAGGCCGGCGTCTATTCGGCCGTACGGCACTACTTGCGTGCGGTGCAGGCCGCAAATTCCGACGATGGCCTCGCTGTCGCAGCCAAGATACGCGAATTGCCGGTTGCCGATTCGTTTGCTCGCGGCACGATCCGCACCGACGGCCAGTTCGTGCACGACATGTACCTGGCGCGCGTCAAGACACCGGCGGCCTCGAGCCGACGATGGGACTACTACGACATCGTTGCCACGATTCCCGCCGAGCAAGCCTTCCGCCCGCTCGGCGAGGGTGGCTGCGAGTTGGTCTCGCAGTGACGACGCAGGCGGACGGTGGCCAACACCATCGTCCGCCATCGCCCATAACGGCCTGTATGCAGGTGGCGAGCGACGTCTCTTGGGCTACGTCGGGCGCGCCTTCGCCATCGAAGCCTCAATTCGATAGACCGCGGTCCAGCTCAACTGCCGAAATCAGCTGCGCGCCTCGCGCCGAAGAAATTGAGCAATCGGCATCAACGCGTCGATCGAGGGCAAACCTGCGCGCGCCTCACTGTATGACGACCAGGGATAGGGGATAGCCGAAAGCCATTGCAGGACAGACGTCTGATAGCTAGCCGGCAGCACACACATGAACTCAATCTTGATGAGCAGCCGCTTGACGCGACCGTCTCCGGCGGCATCAAAATCCCAGGTGTACTCACCGCAACCGACGCGAACGTCGCCGTCGGACTTGTTTGACATCCCCACCAGCCAGTCGCATTGAAACTGTGGAAGGCGATTGGACTCAGGGCGCGAGAGGCAGAAGGTGCGCACATTCTCATACTGCAATCCAAAGTTTCGTACGAGAACGTCGGTGACGCTCTCCAATCCGTGAGCGGAGCTGGGAAAAGAGATTGCGTCGGTCAGGAGCAGCATCTGGAGCTCACAATCCTGCACGAATGCACGCTTCATGAGCTGAGGCAGGTTTCGGTCCTTGGCCTCGATGTACGTGCTGATCGCCTCGGCTGCGGTGATCGATTGGGGCTCACTCAAGAATTCTCTCCACGGCTGCACGAACAGATGCCAGGTGACGGCGGTGCCAACGACGCCGCAGGAAACAACAAGATGGGTGCCGCCAAACCAAGCCCCACAATATACCGCAGGCTCGATTCCTTCACCCGCACACCGCTGCGAAAGACGATTGCGATCAGGCTGCCGGAAATGCCGAGCACCGATCTGTCTGAATGGCAATGCCGACAGGCGCCCCCATTGGCCAGCGCAGAATGGCCTGCTCGCCCGGGGATCGCACCAGCAGCCGTTCCCCGGCGCACTCGATCTGAAGGTCGACGTGGCCACCCTGGTAGATCTGAGCAACAACGCTGCCCTTGATGGCGCACGGCTCCTCGGGCGCCACAACACTGAACTGCTCGGGGCGGACGAACAGGTCAACCGCCGCGGACTTCTCGAGCCCGGACAGGCTCTCGCCCGACACATTCACCAGCGCATCGCCAAGCGCGACGGTCGCTTGCTTGGCCTGCACGCTCACAAGCTGGCCACGCAGCCTGTTGTTGTCGCCGACAAAGCCGGCCACGAACGGGTCCGCCGGGCTGCGATAGACGTCAACAGGGCTTCCGAGTTGCCTGATACGGCCTTCGGACATGACAGCCACACGATCGGACATGCTCAAGGCCTCGCCTTGATCGTGCGTCACGAAGATCGTGGTCAGACCCAGCTTGCGCTGAATTTCCCGCAGCTCCACCTGCATCGAGGTCCGCAGGCTCTTGTCCAGCGCCGAGAACGGCTCATCGAGCAGCAAGACGGTCGGATTGATGACGAGCGCGCGCGCAAGCGCAACGCGCTGCTGCTGGCCGCCGGATAATTGCCGGGGTTTGCGGTTCTCCATGCCCTTCAGCTTGACCAGCGCGAGCGCTTCGGCGACGCGCTTGTCCCGCTCAACCCTGGGGACCCGCCGCGTCTTCAGGCCGTAGGCGACGTTTTCCGCCACACTCATGTGCGGAAACAGCGCGTAGTTCTGAAACATCATGCCGATGCCACGCTGGTAGGTTGGAATGTCATTCACGCGCTTGCCTTCGATCGAGATCGAACCGCCGTCCGGGCCCAGAAAGCCCGCGGCCAGCTTGAGCAGCGTGGTCTTGCCGCATCCTGATGGACCAAGCAGCGTCACGAACTCGCTACGGCCAACGCCAAGCGTAACGGCGTTCAGGGCCACGACATCGTCAAATCGCTTGGCCACGGCGTCGAAATGGACCGCCGTTTGTTCCCCTTCATTCGCCAACGGCTTCAAGATCCGTGCTCCCTAGTGAGACTGCTCAATATTGAGGACCTTGCCGAGGCCGAGGAACGCATTGGCAAAGGCGATCAAGGCGGCGGTACCGACGATATACATGACCGACAATGCCGCCATCGACGGATCGGCGAACTCGCGCACATAATTGTACATCGCGACAGGAAGCGTCTGGGTACGCTGCGAAGTCACGAACAGCGAGGCCGTGAACTCGTTGAACGAGAGGATCGCCGCGAACAGCCAGCCGCTGACGAGCCCGGGCAGCAGCAGCGGCAGGGTGACGGTGGTCAGGACGCGAAGCGGTCCGGCGCCGAGGCTCGCAGCAGCGTGTTCATAACTCTGATCGAGATTCCTCAGCGAGACATACACGCTGCGCAGCACGAACGGCAGCACCAGGATAACGTGGCAGATCACGACGACCGCAAAACCGCGGCTCAGGCCGACTTGCGCCGCGAGGATGAGAAAGCCGAGCCCTACCGTGAAGTGCGGAATCACCAGCGGCGAAATCAGGATTCCCTCGATGGCGGACTTGAGCGGAAACTTGTACCGGTCGATGACAAACGCGAACATGCCGCCAACGCAGAGCGCGATCGTCGAGCTCCAGGCGGTGACGATCAGGCCGTTGAAGAACCCTTGCCGGAAATCCTCGTAGGCGAGGGCTCGACCGAACCATCGCCACGACCAGGTCTGCGGCGGAAACGACAGGATCGGCTTGTCGTTGAACGCGGCGATCGTCACGACTACCGCCGGCAGCACAAGAAAAGCGATGATGACGAGCACCGTCAACAATCCGGCCCAGCCGAGCACTCTCTGATAGGTCGAGCGCGGGATCATCAATGCACCTCGATCTTCTGAAGCGGCCGGGAAGCAAGCTGAAGCAGTCCCAGCACGAGGGCGGTCAAAGCCAACCCGGCCACGCACAATGTCGCGGCGAAGGGAAAGTTGAAGCTCGAAAATCCGAGCTGGTAGACCAGATTGGAGATCATATTGACGCGGCCGCCACCGATCAGCTGCGGCGTGGCGAATGCCGAGAACGTCCAGGCGAATGCCGTCGTGGTGCCGGCGACCACGCCGGGCAAGGACAGCGGCAATGTCACGGTCAGGAACACGCGAATAGGACCGGCTCCCAGGCTTTCAGCCGCTCGGGAATAGTCGCGGTCGATATGGGACAATCCGGCGGCCAACATGATGACCATGACCGGCAGCGTGACATGCACGAGAGCAACCACAACGCCGAATGGCGTGAACATCAGCTGGAGCGGCTTGCCGACAAGGCCGAGCGACATCAGCAAGGAATTGATGAAACCATTGTTGCCCAGGACGATGATCCACGCATAAGTGCGAACGACCTCGCCCAGAAACAGCGGCGTCACGACAATCACGAGGAGAATGGAGCGGAGGATCGGCTGTTCGACGCGCACAAGCGCATAGGCCAGCGGATATCCGACGATCAGCGTCACGACCGCGGTCATCGCGCACACGACGACGGTATCGAGAAACACGCGCGCGTAAAGCGGTTTCAGAAGGTCGGCGAAATTCCCCAGCGTGAACCCGCCGGGGTCGAGCGATCCCGGCACGTAGGCCCTGAGGCTGTATTGCAGAACCGCAACCATCGCCGCGAGGAACCCTATCGCACAGAGCGTCGCCGGCGCCGTGAAAATGCGCAGAAATGGCTGCTGCTTCATGATGCGGGACCGATCTGGCAACGGATCAGTTCATGATGTTTTCGGCGAACCATTTGCGCCATTCCGCCGTCTTGTTGGCGCGCAGCTTGGCGTCGATGTTGATCTGCTGCTTCCATTGCTCCGCCGACGTGAAGACGCCCGGAAGCTTGGCGATTTCAGGATCGATCTTCGCGTTCAGGACTGCCGGGCTTCCCTTCTTCTGCTTCGAGATCTCGGCCTGGATATCGGGGTCGTAGAGCGCGTTGATGAACTTGTATGCGAGATCGACCTTCTTCGACCCCTTCATGACCGCGACGGTGTCGATTCCCAGTACCGCGCCCTCTTTCGGCATCGCGAGCGTGATCGGAATGCCCTGCCCGATCATGTAGTAGGCATTCATCGAAAGCACGATCTGCACCGGCGTCTCGCCGCTCGCGAGCAGTTGCTGGCTGTTGGCATCGTTGGTGTAGAACGCCTTGAAGTTCGGCTTGAGCGCCTTGAGCTTCTCCTCGCCTTTTTCCCAATGGGCCGGGTCGGCGCCGGCAAGAATGGCAGCGACCGCAATGATGTGACCGGGATCGAAATCCGGAGCGGCAAGCTTGTCCTTCAGTTCCGGCTTCCAGAGATCATTCCAGCTCTCGAACTTGGTGTCCTTGATCAGATCGGGGCGGTAGCCGATCGTGTAGACATAGGCCCAGGCGCCGAGATGGTAGGGACTGATGCGCGCCTCGTCCGCGAGGTTCTTCGCATTCGGGATCTTCGATGTATCGATCGTCTCGAACAACCCGTCATTGGCATAGAGCCACCCGACATGCGACGTCGTGAACGTCACGTCGCTTTCGGGATTTCCCTTGGCGAGCTTTTCCTTGTTCAGTCGATCGATGGTGCCGCCGGTGATGAATTCGACAGGGACGCCGGTTTCGGCGGTGAATTTCCTGGCAACCGTCTCGGCCACCAGATCGCGCCAACTGCCGCCCCAGATACTGACAACAAGCTTGTCTTGCGCGTGAGCCGGCAAAGCAATCAGAACAGCGATCAACACAGACCAAAGGCGAAGCATAGCTGCAGTCTCCCTCCAGCGAGGGAATGCAGCGCCCGGCTCCAGCTGCAATCCTCGGTCATGAAATTAAACTTATCATCTGCTTAATAGTACCTTTTATCAGGCACCTCGTCGACCTGCAATAGGTTTGTCTTATCGACAATAGTACCTTTTGCGATTAGCCTGCGCGCCACGTTGGTTGAAATCACGGAGGCAGTCGATGACGACATCGACGGAAGCTTTAGAGGCCCATCGGCCGTCTGCCGTTCTCAATACGCTCGAGCGTCTTGGTTTCGGCACCGTCGTCTCTGTCCCCGACAGCTGGCTGGGCGAAATCCTTATTCGCATCGACCGGCAGCCGGGCATGACGCTGGTGCGCGCAACCCATGAAGAGGAGGCGCTTGCGATCGCTTGTGGAAGCCGGCTCGGTGGCGTTCGCACCGCCCTGCTTGTACAGAATGCCGGCGTACTCAGCATGGGTGCGGGCATGGTGTCGCTCGCGCAGCGCTATCAATTTCCGCTTCTAATGCTGGTGTCCTATCGGGGCACGCCCGATGATCCGGTCTTCTATCATGTGCCGAAGGGCCGAGCGACGGAGCCGGTCTTCCGCGGCATCGGCCTCGCCCATGCCTGCACCGATCGATACCGCCCGATCGGTCCCCAGGTCGAACATGCCGCAACCTATGCGGAAGAAGCTTCGTGTCCGTTTGCCCTGCTCATGGGTCGGGAGGATATCCAGTGGTGACCAATGCACGACCGACCCGGGCGGATCACTACAGGGCGCTTGCCGGCAGTCTGCCTTCTCGCGCGCTCGTCGTGACGTCGCTCGGCAATGCTTCGTATTTGTGGGCAACGCTGCATCACGCGCCGGAGAACTTCTACTTCGAAGACGCCATGGGACTGACACTCCCGCTGGCGCTGGGCCTGGCGCTCGCTCAACCGGACCGTCCCGTCATTGCTGTTGAGGGCGATGGCGCCCTGCTCATGCATATGGGCGCGCTCGTCACGATTGGCGCGATGAACCCGTCAAATCTCACCATCCTCCTGATCCAGAACGGCGTTCACGCAGCTTCGGGCGGCCAAGCCTTGACCAACGCGACGCTCGATCTGGCACAGCTGGCGCGCGCCTCGGGAATCAAGCACGCCGAAAACCTGAATGCGCCGAGCGCACTTGCCGCCGGCATCGCCTCAGCCGAAAAGCGCGATGGCGTCGGAGTCCTGGTTCTGGCGACGGAGCCCGACGTCGAAGTCGTCCGACCGCCGATCTCGCTCGATCCGGTCGCGACAAAACATCGCTTCATGGCTGCGATTGAGGCACCACGTTACGTCCCGACGCTGTTCGGCGGCGGGATGCTCGAGCGGCCCTAGTCAGCCGGTATTTCCCTTGCGCAAATCCGTGGCGGTCCGCTTCGTTGCCGAAGCGGGCCGCTTTTTTTAGGCGCTCCGACATACCGCTGGGCTGTCGGACGACGCTGCGATCTTAGGCACAGGACGTCGAAACTTTGAACTTGTCCGCCGTTCATCACTTAGTACGATGTGTAGGACGATAGACTATTCGCCGGTTCGCTCGCTCTTGATGAGGACGACGACAACGATGCACAGCAACCAGGACGCCTTGCGGATTGATATCGCCGCGTCGATTTCCGTCGGCATGCCCGTCATTCACTTCAATGGCGGCGGCTCCCCGGTCCAGACGAAGACGGCGGCTGCGGGTCAGCCGCAACACGGCGAGCGTCGAATGCCGGTGCCTCAGGCCTTGCTGATGTGGATTTGCTCGTCATCCGGTGAGGCATGGCCTTCCCTCGAGCTCATCCTGGGCGGCACGCTGTCGCCGCGGGACCCGGTCGGATCCGGCGCTTCATAGGCCGTCTGCTTCCGGCTTGGCCAACCGCAAGGCCCTGGCACGGGTTCAGCGCCATTGGCCGCCAGCCTTACATCGCCTTGACGATGTTCTCGGTGACCTTCTTGGCGTCGCCGAGCAGC
>NZ_JAFCMK010000024.1:0-7613 GCF_018129565.1 Bradyrhizobium sp. AUGA SZCCT0105
CACGGCGTCAAGCGCCAAGGACCCAACGGCTTCCCGCCCACCCCATCATGACAGACTTCCAAGACACAGGGACCCATAACCACCGGCTTGGGTCGTGGGAGCGATAGCGGCCCCAGCGAAGCGTAACAACTTTCATTCGTGGTAATGGGTCCCGGCTTTCGCTGGGACGACGATCATGATGCGGCTTCCTTTTTCGCGAGCCCGAACGCTTCGGCAAGCAGGCTGTACGACTTCTTCCGCGCCGCGTGATCGTAGACCGCAGTGATCACCATCAGCTCATCCGCCTGGCTCGCCGCGATCAGCGGCTCTAGCTTCGTCATCACGGTTGCGGGGCTGCCGACGAAGAAGCGTGCGCGGTTGCGCGCGATCGAGGCGCGCTCGGCGTCGGTGTAGGGATAGGCCTCTGCCTCCTCGACGCTCGGCAGCGGCAGATACTGGCCGCGATCGCGGCGCAGCCGGTTGAGATCCATCGACATCGCAAGCCGCTCGGCTTCCGCGTCGGTCTCCGCCGCAACGGCCGCGACCGCCAGGATCGACTGCGGCGCCGCACGCCAGCCCGACGGGTTGAAATGCGCGCGATAATTCGTCATCGCCGCAATTGCGTCGTGAGTTGCAAAATGGTGCGCGAACGCAAAGCCCATCCCGACCTGCGCGGCGAGTTCGGCGGAATAGTCGCTCGAGCCGAGCAGCCAGATCGGCGGCAGCGGCGAATCGTCCGGCATCGCCACCACATTGTTGTAGGGATGGCCGGCCGAAAAATCGCGCGTCTCCCAAAGTGTCAGCTCATGCAGCCGCTCGAGGAAATCGTCGCCCTCGCGGCGATCGAGCCGGCTGCGCAGCGCGTAAGCGGTGGCGCCATCGGTGCCGGGTGCACGGCCGAGGCCGAGATCGATGCGGCCGGGAAACAGCGCCTCCAGCATCTTGAAGCGTTCGGCGACCACGAGGGGCGCGTGGTTGGGCAGCATCACGCCACCGGAGCCGACGCGGATATGCTGCGTCACCGCCGCGATCTGCCCGATCATCAGATCGGGCGCCGGGCTCGCGACCGAGGCGAGGTTGTGGTGTTCGGCGAGCCAGTATCTGACGTAGCCGAGGCCATCGACATGGCGCGCCAGGTCGATGCTGTTGCGGAGCGCAGCGGCGGGCCTGGTGCCTGTGGTGACGACGGACAGGTCGAGGACGGAGAGCGGGATCATGGCCGACAACCTAATGCGGCGCCACGGGGCGACAAAGACGCCGGCCGCGCAGACCAGTCCCGCACCGGAAAGTCGGCGCGGGTCATCGCAGCTCTTGGGACGAAACACGAAGATTCGTTAACATGCAGTTCTGCCCACGGCAGATACGGGCATCCAACTGATTCCAGAATAATGTTTTTATTCATATAATTCAATGAATTAATTCCATTGTTCGCCAATTGATGGCGCAGCCCACCACTCGTTCTCGACCGCTCATTTTGAGCACATCATCGTCTTTAATGGGCAATTTCCCATATCCGATGGGCTGTTTCGGCCCACCGGTTTCGCCTATCTTGAGGCCTCCATATCCAGGCCGGACGTCTGCCCTCCAGTTGCGGAGCCCTTGCGTATCATGACCGAGACCATTTCCTCCCTGCCGAACGGGCAGCGCGCGCCGAAAGTGCCGAAAATCTCCTTCGAGTTCTTCCCGCCGAAGACCGAGGAGATGGAGCGCAGTCTCTGGGAGACCATCAATCGCCTGGCACCGCTGACGCCGAACTTCGTCTCGGTCACCTACGGCGCCGGCGGCTCGACCCGCGAGCGCACCCATTCCACCATCAGCCGCATCCTCCGCGAGACCGATCTGCTGCCGGCCGCGCATCTGACCTGCGTCAGTGCTTCGCGCGGTGAGATCGACGAGATCGTCGACCGCTATCATGAGGTCGGCGTCCGCCACATCGTGGCGCTGCGCGGCGATCCGCCCGGCGGCATCGGCACGCCCTACTTCACCCATCCGGACGGCTACCAGAGCTCCGCCGAGCTCGTCGCCGCCATCAAGAAGCGCCACGCCGACATCGAGATCTCGGTGTCCGCCTATCCGGAGAAGCATCCGGAAGCCGCCGATTTCGACACGGACATCGACACGCTGAAGGCCAAGGTCGACGCCGGAGCGACGCGCGCGATCACCCAGGTGTTCTTCGACAACGACCTCTACCATCGCTATGTCGACCGGGTGCGCGCACGCGGCATCGAGATTCCGATCGTGCCGGGCATCATGCCGATGCACAATTTCAAGCAGGCCCGCAATTTCGTCACCCGCGCCGGCACCAGCGTGCCGGATTGGCTCGCCGAGAAGTTCGAGGGCCTCGACAACGACGCCGAGACCCGCAAGCTGGTCGCCGCCACCGTCGCCGCCGGCCAGGTGCAGAAGCTCTTCAAGCACGGCGTCGACACCTTCCACTTCTACACCATGAACCGCGCGGACCTCGTGTTCGCGATCAGCCACCTGCTCGGCATCCGGCCGACCGGTGCCCAAAAAGCTGCCTGACCAGAAAGCAATCGATGTCCGTTCCCGTTTCCCCCAAGCGTAACGCTTTGCTCGCGGCTGCCCGCGAGCGCATCCTGGTGCTCGACGGCGCCATGGGCACGATGATCCAGGGCTTGCAGTTCGACGAAGCCGCCTTCCGTGGCGCGCGCTTTGCGGACTTCCACCGCGACATCAAGGGCAACAACGATCTCCTGATCCTGACCCAGGCTGAGGCGATCACGGACATCCACGCCGCCTACCTGCGTGCCGGTGCCGACATCGTCGCGACCAATACCTTCTCTTCCACCTCGATCGCGCAGGCCGACTACGACATGTCGGACCTCGCCTATGAGCTCAACCTGCAGGGCGCGCGGCTGGCGCGTGCGGCCGCGGAGCGGGTGAGCGCCGAGGACGGCAAGCCGCGCTTCGTCGCCGGAGCGCTTGGCCCGACCAACCGCACCGCCTCGATCTCGCCCGACGTCTCCAATCCCGGCTATCGCGCGGTGACCTTCGACGATCTGCGCAAGGCCTATGGCGAACAGGCCAAGGGCCTGCTGGACGGCGGCGCCGACCTGCTGCTGGTCGAGACCATCTTCGACACGCTGAACGCCAAGGCGGCGCTGTACGCGATCGCCGAGCTCATCGAGGAGCGCGGCATCGACGTGCCCGTGATGATTTCCGGCACCATCACCGACAAGTCCGGCCGCCTGCTCTCCGGGCAGTTGCCGGAGGCGTTCTGGCATTCGGTGCGGCACGCCAAGCCGATCACGATCGGCTTCAACTGCGCACTCGGCGCCGAGGATTTGCGCGCGCACATCGCCGATATCGGCCGCGTCGCCGACACGCTGGTCTGCGCTTACCCCAATGCCGGCCTGCCCAACGAGTTCGGCCAGTATGACGAGACGCCGGACTACATGGCGCGGCTGATCGGCGAATTCGCCGCCGCCGGCCTCGTCAACATCGTCGGCGGCTGCTGCGGCACCACGCCCGACCATATCGCGGCGATCGCCAGGGCTGTCGCTCCGCACAAGCCGCGCGTCGTGCCCGAGATCGAACCGCGGCTCAAGCTCTCGGGCCTCGAGCCGTTCACGCTGACCGACGCGATTCCCTTCGTGAACGTCGGCGAGCGCACCAACGTCACCGGTTCGGCGCGCTTCCGCAAGCTGATCACCGCGGGCGACTACACCGCCGCGCTTCAGGTCGCGCGCGACCAGGTCGAGAACGGCGCCCAGGTCATCGACGTCAACATGGACGAGGGCCTGCTCGATTCCGAAGCGGCGATGGTGACGTTCCTCAACCTCGTCGCCGCCGAGCCCGACATCGCGCGGGTGCCCGTGATGGTCGACTCCTCGAAATTCCACGTCATCGAGGCCGGCCTGAAATGCATCCAGGGCAAGCCGATCGTGAACTCGATCTCGATGAAGGAAGGCGAGGAGAAGTTCCTGCACGAGGCGACGGTCGCCAAGCGTCACGGCGCCGCCGTGGTGGTGATGGCGTTCGACGAGACCGGGCAAGCCGACACGTTCGCGCGCAAGACCGAGATCTGCAAGCGCGCCTACGACTTGCTGGTCAACCGGCTCGACTTCCCGCCCGAGGACATCATCTTCGATCCGAATATTTTTGCGATCGCGACCGGCCTCGAGGAGCACAACAATTACGGCGTCGACTTCATCGAGGCGACGCGCTGGATTCGGCAGAACCTGCCCGGCGCGCACATCTCCGGCGGCGTCTCCAACCTGTCGTTCTCGTTCCGCGGCAACGAGCCGGTGCGCGAGGCGATGCACTCGGTGTTCCTGTATCACGCCATCCATGCCGGCATGGACATGGGCATCGTCAATGCCGGGCAGATGATCGTCTATGACGACATCGACCCCGAGCTGCGCCAGACCTGCGAGGACGTCATCCTCAACCGCGATCCGGGCGCATCAGAGCGGCTGCTGGCGCTTGCCGAGAAATTCCGCGGCAAGGAGAAGCAGACTAAGGAGCAGGATCTCGCCTGGCGCGAATGGCCGGTCGAGAAGCGACTGTCGCACGCGCTGGTGCACGGCATCACCGAGTTCATCGAGGCTGACACCGAGGCCGCCCGCCAGAACACGTCCCGTCCGCTCGACGTCATCGAGGGGCCGCTGATGGCCGGCATGAACGTGGTCGGCGACCTCTTCGGCGACGGCAAAATGTTCCTGCCGCAGGTCGTGAAGTCGGCCCGCGTGATGAAGCAGGCGGTCGCCTACCTGATGCCGTTCATGGAGGAGGAGAAGGCGCGCAACCTCGCCAATGGCATCACCGGCGGCCGCAACGCCGCGGGCAAGATCGTGCTCGCGACCGTGAAGGGCGACGTCCACGACATCGGCAAGAACATCGTCGGCATCGTGCTCCAGTGCAACAATTTCGAGGTCATCGACCTCGGCGTCATGGTGCCCGCCAACAAGATCATCGAGACCGCGAAGGCCGAGGGCGCCGACATCATCGGCCTGTCCGGCCTGATCACGCCCTCGCTCGACGAGATGAGCTTCCTTGCGGGCGAACTTGAACGGCTGGGCATGAACGTACCGCTGCTGATCGGCGGCGCCACCACCAGCCGGGTGCATACCGCCGTGAAAATCGACCCGAACTATCCGGGCGGTCCGGTCGTGCATGTCAATGACGCGAGCCGCGCCGTCGGCGTCGCCTCCTCGCTGCTGTCGGCCGAAAAGAAGCAGGCCTATGCCGCCGAGGTGCGCGCCGAATACGCAAAAATCTCGACGGCGCATTTCCGCGCCCAGGCCGACAAGAAGCGGCTGAAGCTGAACGTCGCCCGCGCCAACAAGGTCGCGATCGACTTTGCGGCAGTGCCGCCGAAGAAGCCGACCTTCTTCGGGCTGAAGAGTTTCGACGCCTACGACCTCGCGGAGCTCGCCGATTACATCGACTGGACGCCGTTCTTCCAGACCTGGGAGCTGACCGGCCGCTTCCCGGCGATCCTCGACGATCCCAAGGTCGGCGAGGTCGCGCGCTCGCTCTATGCCGACGCGCGCAAGATGCTCGACACGATCATCAAGGAGAGGTGGTTCACTGCGCGGGCCACCATCGGCTTCTGGCCGGCGAACGCGGTCGGTGACGACATCGAGGTCTATGCCGACGAGACGCGACGCGAGAAGATCGCGACCTTCCACACGCTCCGCCAGCAGCTGGAGAAGCGCGAGGGCCGCTTCAACGCCGCGCTGTCCGACTTCGTCGCGCCAAAGGAGACCGGCGTGGCCGACTATATCGGTGGCTTCGTCGTCACCGCGGGGATCGGCGAGGATGCGGTCGCCGACCGCTTCAAGAACGCCAATGACGATTACTCCTCGATCCTGTGCAAGGCGCTGGCCGATCGTCTCGCGGAAGCCTTTGCCGAGCGCATGCACCAGCGCGTGCGCAAGGAGTTCTGGGGCTATGCGCCCGGCGAGGCCTCGTCGCCGGACGAATTGATCCTCGAGAAATATGACGGTATCCGCCCCGCGCCCGGCTATCCGGCGCAGCCCGACCACACCGAGAAGCGGACGCTGTTCGCGCTGCTCGATGCCGAGAACACGTCCGGCGTGAAGCTGACCGAGAGCTACGCGATGTGGCCGGGCTCGTCGGTTTCGGGCCTGTATTTCTCGCACCCCGAAAGCTTCTATTTCGGCGTCGGCAAGATCGAGCGCGACCAGGTCGAGGACTACGCCGCGCGCAAGGCCATGACGGTCGCCGAGGTCGAGCGCTGGCTCGCGCCGGTGTTGAACTACATCCCATCGCAGGACGGCGCCAAGGGCCAGGCGATCGCGCCCGCCGCGACGCCCGCCAACGATGAGGAGTCTCGGGAACTGGCCTCGCATCCGCAGGGCTGCACCTGCGCGGTGCACCTCGCCTGGCGGAAGAAGAAGGTGGGTGCGGGGTAGGCATCCGCGATGCCGTAGCCCGGATGCAGCGAAGCGCAATCCGGGATAGACTGCGACGGAACGACGACCGATCCCGGATTACGCTTGCGCTTCATCCGGGCTACGGGCCGCGTCGTTTGGCGCAGTGAGAATTTCCCCATGCAGTTCTTCTCCTTCTGGCGATCGCTGGCGAGCTTTCGGGTGCGGATCGCGCTCAATCTGAAGGGCGTGCCGGCGGAGGTCGTGTTCGTCGACATCGATGCGGACGCGCATCGCGCCGATGCCTACCGCAAGATCAATCCGCAGATGGCGCTGCCGGCGCTGGTGACCGAGGATGGCACGGTGCTGTTCCAGTCGCTCGCGATCATCGACTATCTCGACGAGACCTATCCGAGCCCGCCGCTGCTGCCGTCCGATGCGCTCGGCCGCGCCCGGGTGCGCGGGCTTGCGCTGATCGTCGCCTGCGAGGGCCATCCGCTGCTGACGCCACGGGTGCGCCGCTATCTCGACCGCGAGCTCGATCTGCGCGACAGCCAGCAGAACGCGTGGCGGCGGCACTGGACGGTCGAGACGCTGGCGGCGCTCGAGGGCCACCTCGCCGGCCACAAGGCAACGGGCCAGTTCTGTCACGGCGATGCGCCGACCCTCGCCGATATCTGCCTGGTCGGCCATGTCACCGCGGCGATCAACCAGCAGATCAGCCTGTCGCCCTGGCCGACCGTGAAGCGCATCCACGACACCGCGATGGCGCTGCCGGCGTTCGCCAAGGCGCATCCCTCCGCGCAGCCGGATACGCCCGAGGCGATGCGGGCGAAGGCAACGTAGGGAATCTCCGCATCGTCGTCCTGGCGAAAGCCAGGACCCATACGCCGCAGCGGATGCTGTGAGCGGGACTCGTCGTTCGAGCGTCGCACAACAATGCGCATTTTGGGGTAATGGGTCCTGGCTTTCGCCAGGACGACGATGAGGATGGATCGCAGTTCAAGACGTCAAACAACGCGGTGTCATCACCCGCGCATGCGGGTGATCCAGTATTCCAGAGGCGCCAGTGCTTGAGTCGCGACGCCACAGCGCCCTCCAGGCGTGGTCCAGGCGAAGGCCGGGACCCATACTCCGCAGCAGCTGTTGTGAGCGGGACTCGTTGTTCCAGCGTCGCGCAAGATAGTCATTCGTGGTTATGGGTCCCTGTGTCTTGGAAGTCTGTCATGATGGGGTGGGCGGGAAGCCGTTGGGTCCTTGGCGCTTGACGCCGTG
>NZ_JAFCMK010000025.1:0-6586 GCF_018129565.1 Bradyrhizobium sp. AUGA SZCCT0105
TTAGGTTACGCGCGAGAAGGTGTCCTTTAGCGCGCTGACTGTTGCGAGTTTTGCACGCAGACGTCCGGGTCAAGCGTTCCCGCAGCGAAGCGAGGACAACGCTTGACGCGGCGGCGACACCACAAACTTTTCATTGGGTGCAGGCGAAGTCCTGCACCCCTGCCACGTGGCGAACGGGGGGAGCGCGAGGGGGAACGCCTCGCATCTAAAGAAGACTCGCGCCGAAGGCGCTCCGCTTATCTCTCGTTACGGTGTTGTCATCTGTTAGTTCGATCGATTGGGTAAGCACGTGGAGATGTTGATTCTCTTTGCGCCTCCGGGTGCGTTGCCTCCGGAGGGCGGGATGGTTTCGATCGTGCGGGCGACCGACGGCGTTGAAGGGATTCCAGCCGGGTTTCCCATTTTACTCGACGCGCAGATGTCGATCATCGAGCCGGCTTTCAGCTATTTGCTCGAGCTCGCCACGATCCCCGGCCGTTCGCATGCGACGGAGACGCTGCGGACCTACAGCGAGCACCTGCATGACTGGTTCGACAGCTTGGAGCAGAGCGGCCTCGACTGGCGGCTTGCCGACGAAGGAACGATTGCTGGGTACCGCAACAGGATGCTGGCGGCACCGAGCCCCCATACGGGTCGCCCTTATGCCCGTTCAACCGTGAACGATCGTGTCCGGTCAGTGTGCCGCTTCTATTTGTGGGCGCATCGGCGCGGTCTGATCGACACGCTGCCGTTCGATTATGTCGATGTGTCGCTCCGGTCGTCGCGCCAGGGCATGATGGCGCATCTTGACCACCGTCGGCCTATCATAGCGGCGAATGTCCTGACAATTTCGGAAGCGGAGCGGCTGCCGCGCCCGCTGCGCGTCGATCAGCTCCAGGCTCTGTTCCACCATCTCGATCCGCCCTATGGGCTGATCGCAGAATGGGCGCTGGCGACCGGAATGCGCCGCAAGGAGTTGTGCGGCCTGAAGCTTCAACAGGTACCGGAGGTTGCCCATCTCGACATCGAGGAAGATCCGCTGGTCGGCATCCCGCTGACCATCACCAAGGGAGACCGGCCAAGGACCGTCTATCCGCCGTTGCGGCTAATCGACCGAACCCACTGGTACGCCGGAGAGGAGCGCGCCGCGCTCGTGAAGCGATTGCGCGCGGCTCGACCGCGCTATCGGTCGCCGGCGACGCTCTTCCTCAACAGCAAGGGCGATCCCATCACACGCGCAAGGCTCTCGGCGGTCTTCGGCGCTGGATTCAGGGCTGCCGGGCTCGCCGGATCAGGGCATTGGCTGCGACACACCTTTGCGATGGCGATGCTTGTCCGCCTGCAAAAGCAGGCGGCGACAACGCCTGACCTCAACCCGCTCAAGATCGTGCAGGTCCTTCTTGGTCATGCGTCGATCCAGTCGACCGCGATCTATCTGCGCTGTGTTGAGCTTCACGCGGACACACTCGCTGAGAGCCTCGCCTATCTGTATGGCGAACTGGTGCCTCATGGCCGTTCGTAAGCGGACCCCGATCGACCGCCGGTTTGCAACTGAGGCGACGCAGACGGCGGCGGTGGACTCGATAGCGCCGGCTGACACGATCATTTTCGTCGATGCCTGGGGCAACCCCGATCAGCGGTTCGATTCCGGACAGCTCGCCGGCCTGCCTGTCGATCTGCGTGACCTCCTGGTCGAGGCATTCCGCGCGCATTGCGTCGCTCAGCAATCAGCAACACGCCAGACGACATGGAGGGCGCTCCGACGTTTCACCTGTTTCGTCGTTGACGACGGCATGATCGAGACCGCGAGTGATCTCGATACCGCGGCACTTGGCCGCTATGTACTCTGGCTGAAGAAGCAAGGGGCATCGCGAGCGCCACGCGGGGCCCACGCTATCGCCTTCGACCTTCTGCGTCCCTTGCTCTTCTGGTGTCGGCGTAATCGACGCGGGCGCATAGCGCACGACCTGGAGATCCCCTGGAATGCGTTTCCGGGGCGGAGGGCGAGCCAACAGCCTCGGCGACGACTTCCCTCGAATCAGGTCAAGGCGATCCTGCGGGCCTGCTACGAGGAGATCGACGAGGCCTGGGCCCGGTTTCAGTACGGGCAGGAGGTTATCCGACGCCCCGAGCTACCGCCCAAGACCTTGCGCGGCCAGGGGCTCGACCGATGGATATGGCGCATCGGCCGGATCGACGACGGCCTCATGCCCGACACGACTGTCCTCGAGGCGCACGGGATCAAGTCCAGCACGCTGGTCCAGTACTGGGGCGGCGCTCGGACCATGGCGCAGTATTTCCATATCACCACCGACACGCTGGTTCCTTTCTTCTTGGCCATCGCCATCCAGACCGCGGCCAATCCCGAACCGCTGCGCCACATCCGTCGGGATTGCCTTGTGCCGCATCCGCTCGACGAACACCGCGTCATCGTCGACTGGAACAAGCCCAAAACGGGCGCGCGGCTTCAGAAAGCGCAGCGGCGGTCCTTCGATCGCCGTCGGCGGTATGCCGCACCCAACCTGATCGAGATGATGCTGGCGCTGACAGAACCGATCATCGCCACAGCACCGCCAAGCGAGCAAGATCGACTCTTCCTGACGCGCAGCATCCATAAGGAGCATTCGCGCCGATCGCTTCGCAGCCGCACCGGGGTCATCGAACACACCGTTCTGAGGCGTGCCATCCTCAGATTCATCGAGCGCGCCAACCAACGCATCGACGCGTGGAACACGGACCATCCGGACCAACTGCGGGAGCCGATCGCAGACTTTGCGCCGGCGTTATTTCGTGGAAGCGTGGCGACTGAGCACTACCGCGCGTCGGGCGGAGACGTTCTCGTCGCTCAATCGATCCTGAACCATGCCAGCGTCGCAACAACAGAGACCTATCTCAAGAGCGAGGAGACGACCCGCCTCCAGCGCCAGACGATCGCGCACCTGCAAGAGCAGATGATCAACTGGGTGCTCGGCCCCGAGCGCGACACGCCTCCGCCGGCCTTCGGGAAGCTGCGCGCCACCGCCCCTTTCGGGCACGACTGCCTGGCTCCTGTCGCTCCCGGCCGAGACGGCGTCGATCGCCTCTGCCCGCAGTTCGGCGGCTGCCTCGCTTGTCCGGGCCTCGTCGTCCCGATCGATGTCGGGCATCTGGCGCGCATCCTCGCCGCTGTCGATCGGCTCGAAGAGGCTCGTAAACGGCTCGATCCGAAGCGCTGGAGCCTTCTCTATGCCCCGTCGTGGCGCATTCTCACCCAGGACATCCTCCCGGATTTCCCCGCGAACATGCACGAGCCCGCCCGCAAGCTCGCTACCGGCATGCCGCTGCTCCCGGAGTTGGAATGACTATGCCGGCACAATCAGAGCGGCTCCATCGTTTCGATGCCGCGCAACGCGTTTCGTCACGATCGATCTGGACCGATGCGCAATGGCATTTCGACCATACGCGGGCCGATCTGCGTCGTCACCAATTTCGCGTCGATTGGGCATTCGAGCTGCCGGACGGCAGTCGCTTCACCGATCCGCGATGGCATCGGTGGCTGGAGGATGCCCGCACCTTCCTATGGTCGCTTCGCGTCGATCCTCCTGTCGGTCGCCGGCAAGCTCAGGCCAGATCGCTTGTGACAGTGGCCGTCCAGCTGCGCTTCCTGATCCGATGGATGGCGGGCCGGGGCATGCACGGGTTCGACGAGTTGGACACCGATACGGCAAAAGAGTTCATGCGATCCGTCACGGAGCGACGCGGCCATGCAGGCATGCCGCTCCGACCGGGCACCCGTCAGGCATACGCCAATCTATTGATCGGCCTCTTCCAGCAAAGAGCCAGACTGGCCTGCCCACCGAGCGAGCATCCCTTCGCCGATGAGCGCGCTAGCCGGTTCTCCGGCTTCGGCCGCCAGACCATCCAGCGCTTGCCCCACACGCCGGACGACATCGCCGTTGCGCTCATCTCGGCAGCGATCCGGCTGATCGGGCAACCAGCCGCCGACGTCATCGCGCTGCGCGACCGCGTCGTGCCGTTTCGCAAGGACGATCCTGGCCCAACGCCTTTCGCCCACCGCCAGGCCGTCCGTGCGCTCGTCTCCTCGTTCCGCTTTTCCACGATCGAGGGCGAGGAGGTCGCCTGGCACCCTCCGTTGACCCGCACAAGGGAGTTGCGCCTGCTGATCAACCGGATTCAGGAGGCGTGTTTCGTCACCATCTCCTATCTGGTCGGCGCGCGCGTGTCAGAGATTCTCTCGCTTCAAGCGAACTGCGTCGAAGAGCGCCCATCCGCCGATGGCGCCGAATCCTTTAGCTATCTCCGCGGGCGGATCTTCAAGACCGCCGGCACTGACGCCGGAACGCCGCATCTCTGGCCGGCGCCGGCACCCGTCCTGCGCGCCGTCGAGGTCCTGCATCATCTGTCGGAGCCATTTCGCGCTGAGACAGGCCGATCGGAGCTCTGGCTCTCCCTCGCTGGCAGGGGCGTCGTCGACCGCCGCCCGCCGGAGGTCCCGACCGGCTGGTCTCTCATCATCCGGCTGAACCGGAGGTTCGCTCCCTTCATCGATCTGCCTTGTCAGGGTGACGGCACGCCCTGGCACCTGACCACGCATCAGGGGCGCAAGACTTTCGCCCGCTTCGTCGGCAAGCGCGATCGCACCGGCCTGCACGCTCTCCAGCATCACTTCGGGCATGTGACCCGCATCATGACCGACAGCGCCTATGTCGGTACCGATTTTGATCTGAGCGAGCTCGTGGACGCACAGACCCTCGAAGAGACGCGCTTCGCTCTCGAGGAGCTGCTCACCGCCTCGCGCCTCGCCGGCAATGGCGGGCGCCGTTTGTCCTCGCGATCGCGTTTCCGCGGCCGCACGCGCGACGGCGAGCTCGCCGCCTACATCAATTTCCTGATCGAAGACAGCGGCATGCGGCTCGGCGTCTGCGATTGGGGGTATTGCGTCTACCGTGTGGAGACCGCCGCCTGCATGGGCGACAATCGTGGTCCGAACGCGCTCTGGCGCACCCAGAGCACCTGCGCAAGCTGCGCCAACTTCGCCGTCACCGAGCGTCATCGCCCGGTCTGGCAGGCACGCCTCGACCGCAATCTGGCGTTGATCGCCGATCGACGCCTCGACGATCCAAGCCTCGCGCTCGCCAACACGCGCATCGCCGAGTGCCAACGCATTCTGTCCGATCTTTCCGCCGCAGGAGAAGGCCATGCCCAAGAGATCCACCGCAAATCCGGATGATCGGCGCATAAAGGCCACGGCGGAGAAGCTGCGCGCGGCGCTCGATCGATTGACGAATGGATCCTCAGAACAACCCGCCGCTTCGATCCGACGTTTGACCGTCGCTGCGCTCGCGCGCGAGGCGGGCGTCGGCCGCAACGCCATCTACGCCAATCACCGTGACATCCTCGACGCCCTCATCCGAGCCCGCCGACGGCAAAGCGTACCTGATCGGATCACCACCATGGGCGACACACTCGTCGAACAGCGTGGTGTAATCGACAACATGCAGCAGCAGATCCGGCAGATCGTCACTGAGAATGCCGGCCTCCTCCAACGCGCCATCGAGGCGGAACGCCGTGCCGAGAGGGCCGAGCGCCGCAGCGCCCACTTGACCAAGGAGATCGTTGTCCTGCGCGGTCCCGCAGTGCTGCGAACGTCGAGCGAATGACCTCGTGCGTCGCGGGTGCCGTTCTCGTCGCGGCGGATTCACGAGCATTACCTTGGATCCGCTCCGAAGCGGCGGTATCACGGCGCCATCTGCACGAACAATCGAGCCTTCTCCGTTGGATCGGGGTCGCGGGATCAACCCGCCGTACCTTCGATCGCGCTACTGTTGCCGCGGTGATGTCGCCGTCGCGGCGGTAGTGAGGGCCTTTGAGCAATGCTCTCCTGTTGGGTTGCTTAGCCCACGTCCATACCGGCCTTTTTCTGGGGGATCACGCGCCACAATACGCTCGCTGCGCTCGCCGACCTTTACCCGCAATGGCTCGTTCGCGATCTTCTTCCCCTGCCGCCAAGCGGCGGCATTCCTCGCGAGGCAACAAGATCGCTCAGCCCGCCATCCTCCGCTGACGCTGCGGGCCAGAGGCTGCAGGTCGGTCGTTGCGGCGCTCAAAGATCGCCATCAAGGCCGCGATGGTCGCGGGCTTGGAAACAGCAACAGGAGATCACTATGGCTCAGATTGGCACCTTCACCCGCGCCGAAGACGGCTCATACACCGGCACCATCAAGACGCTCTCGCTCAATTTCAAGGCGCGCTTCCTTCCGGCCGAACCCTCTGAGAACGAGAAGGCTCCGAACTTGCGCGTGGTGGTCGGTAATGTCGAGATAGGTGCCGCGTGGCAGCGGACCTCCAAGGACAACAACACCGTCTACCACTCGGTCAAGCTCGACGACCCGTCCTTCCCGGCGCCGATCTACGCCAACCTCGTCGCGGTCGATGACGGCTACGCATTGGTCTGGTCGCGCTGATGCGGCCACCGCTCGGATGCGGCGCCCCATCTCGGGGCGTCGCAAATCCGACAACAGGACACTGTAGAAGTGTCCTTCAGAAAATGTCGCTATCGGATCAACCGCTTCATTTCAGAAAGACGGTTGCCAACTGACCTAAAACG
>NZ_JAFCMK010000026.1:0-2919 GCF_018129565.1 Bradyrhizobium sp. AUGA SZCCT0105
GGTTCAGCGCCATTGGCCGCCAGCCTTACATCGCCTTGACGATGTTCTCGGTGACCTTCTTGGCGTCGCCGAGCAGCATCATGGTGTTGTCGCGGTAGAACAGCGGGTTGTCGATGCCGGCATAGCCCGACGCCAGCGAGCGCTTGATGAACATCACGGTGCCGGCCTTCCAGACCTGCAGCACCGGCATGCCGTAGATCGGCGAGGTCTTGTCCTCTTCGGCGGCAGGGTTGGTGACGTCGTTGGCGCCGATCACGAACGCGATGTCAGCCTGGGCGAACTCCGAGTTGATGTCCTCGAGCTCGAACACCTCGTCATAGGGCACGTTGGCTTCGGCCAGCAGCACGTTCATGTGGCCGGGCATGCGGCCCGCCACCGGGTGAATGGCGTACTTCACCTCGACGCCTTCCTTCTTCAGGATATCGCCCATCTCGCGCAGCGCGTGCTGGGCCTGCGCCACCGCCATGCCGTAGCCGGGCACGATGATGACCTTGGAGGCGTTCTTCATGATGAAGGCGGCATCGTCAGCCGATCCGAGCTTGGCGGGCTTCTGCTCACCGGAGCCGCCGCCAGCCGCCGCGGTCTCGCCGCCGAAGCCGCCGAGGATCACCGAGATGAACGAGCGGTTCATCGCGTGGCACATGATGTAGGACAGGATCGCACCCGACGAGCCGACCAGCGCGCCGGTGATGATCAGCGCCGAGTTGCCGAGCGTGAAGCCGATGCCGGCCGCGGCCCAGCCGGAGTACGAGTTCAGCATCGAGATCACGACCGGCATGTCGGCGCCGCCGATCGGGATGATCATCAAGACGCCGAGCGCCAGCGCGATGATGGTGATCAGCCAGAAGTCGAGCGCGCTGCCGCTCATCACCAGGCCGACGATGAAGAACACCAGCGCCAGGGCGAGGACGATGTTGATGACGTGGCGGAACGGCAGGATGATCGGCGCGCCGCTCATCCGGGCCGACAGCTTCAGGAACGCGATCACCGAGCCGGTGAAGGTCAAGGCGCCGATCGCAACGCCGAGCGACATCTCGACCAGGCTCTGCGGATGGATGTTGCCGGGCGTGCCGATGTCGAAGGCTTCGGGCGCGTAGAACGCACCGGCGGCGACCAGCACCGCGGCCATGCCGACCAGCGAGTGGAACGCGGCGACGAGCTCCGGCATCGAGGTCATCGGCACCCGGCGCGCGATGACAGCGCCGATGCTGCCGCCGATCGCGATCGCGACGATGACCAGGAGCCAGGCGACGCCGTCGGCCGGCGGATGGCTCGCCAGCGTGGTGGCGACCGCGATCGCCATGCCGATCATGCCGAAGAAATTGCCCTGGCGCGACGATGCCGGGCTCGACAGGCCGCGCAGCGACAGGATGAACAGCACCCCCGCCACGAGATACAGAACAGCAGCCAGATTGGCGTTCATCTCAGGTCCCCCTTTGTCTTCGTCACCCCGAGGTGCACGCCGCTCACTTGGCTTTCTTCTTGTACATCGCCAGCATGCGCTGGGTGACCAGGAAGCCGCCGAAGATGTTCACGCAGGCGAAGATCAGCGCCACGAAGCCGAAGCCGCGGGCCCAGCCCGAACCGCTCGACACCATGCCGACGCCGACCGCGAGCAGCGCGCCGACCACGATCACCGACGAGATCGCGTTGGTCACGCTCATCAGCGGGGTATGCAGCGCAGGGGTCACCGACCACACCACGAAGTAGCCGACGAACACGGCAAGAACGAAGATCGACAGCCGGAACACGAACGGATCGACGGCCTGCGCGAGATGCTCCATGGCTTCTCTCCTTACTTCGGCTGGAAGTTGGGATGGATGACGGCGCCGTCCCTGGTCAGCGCGGTGGCCTTCACCAGCTCGTCGTCCCAATTGACCGCGAGCGCCTTGCTGGCCTTGTCGACCATGGTCTCGATGAACGAGAACAGGTTGCGCGCGTAGAGGCTCGAGGCCGACGCGGCGACGCGGCCGGCGACGTTGGTGTAGCCGACGATCTTGATGCCGTCGGTCTCGACCACCTCGCCGGGCCTCGCGCCCTCGACATTGCCGCCGCGCTCGACCGCGAGATCGACCAGCACGGAGCCGGGCTTCATCGACTTCACCATCTCGCCGCTGACGAGCTTCGGCGCCGGACGGCCCGGGATCAGCGCGGTGGTGATCACGATGTCCTGCTTCTTGATGTGCTCGGCGGTCAGCGCGGCCTGCTTGGCCTGATACTCCTTGGACATCTCCTTGGCGTAGCCGCCGGCGGTCTGCGCGTTCTTGAACTCCTCGTCCTCGACGGCGAGGAATTTGGCGCCCAAGCTCTCCACCTGCTCCTTGGTGGCGGGACGCACGTCGGTCGCGGTGACGACGGCCCCAAGCCGGCGCGCGGTCGCGATCGCCTGCAGGCCGGCGACGCCGACCCCCATCACGAACACTTTGGCGGCCGGAATGGTGCCGGCCGCGGTCATCATCATCGGGAAGGCCCGGCCAAACGCTTCGGCGCCCTCGATCACCGCGCGGTAGCCGGCGAGGTTGGCCTGCGAGGACAGCACGTCCATCACCTGGGCGCGGGTGATGCGCGGCATCAGCTCCATCGCAAACGCCGACACGCCGGCATCGGCCATCGCCTTCAGCGCGGCCTCGTTGCCATAGGGATCCATGATCGCGATCACCAGCGCGCCGCGCTTGTACTTCGCGAGCTCCGAGGCTTCGGGCCGCTTCACCTTGATGATGATGTCGGCATCCTTGAGCGCATCGGCGCTGACGGTGGCGCCGGCCGCGACAAGCTCCGAATCGGGCAGCCCCGATTTGACGCCCGCGCCCGGCTCAACGGCGACCTCGGCGCCCAGCGCCTTGAACTTCTTGATGGTATCGGGCGAAACCGCAACCCGCGGCTCGGACGCATCGATTTCCTTGGCAACGGCGATCTTCA
>NZ_JAFCMK010000027.1:0-1635 GCF_018129565.1 Bradyrhizobium sp. AUGA SZCCT0105
GAGTGCTTGTCTACTGCGAGTCAAAGGGTGTTAAAACCTTGCGGCGAAATGAAAGTAAAGGTCAGTCTCGAATTGGCCGACGTGGGATCTGTGTTCTTCGGAGTGCAGCGCACCACGGCCCTGTGCGTGTCACTTGTGACTGTGCAGAGGTTGAGCAGTTGGCAAACGACCCGAAAGATGGTGAACTATGCCTGAGCAGGATGAAGCCAGAGGAAACTCTGGTGGAAGTCCGTATCGGTTCTGACGTGCAAATCGATCGATAGACTTGGGTATAGGGGCGAAAGACTAATCGAACCATCTAGTAGCTGGTTCCTTCCGAAGTTTCCCTCAGGATAGCTGGATCTCAGGCAGTTATATTCGGTAAAGCTAATGATTAGAGGCCTTGGGGACGTAATGTCCTCAACCTATTCTCAAACTTTCAATGGATATGAAGTTGCAGTTTCTTTAGTGAACTGTCAACGTGAATGCGAGGTCCAAGTGGGCCATTTTTGGTAAGCAGAACTGGCGCTGTGGGATGAACCAAACGTGGAGTTAAGGTGCCTAACTTCTCGCTCATGAGACCCCATAAAAGGTGTTGGTTGATATTGACAGCAGGACGGTGGCCATGGAAGTCGGTATCCGCTAAGGAGTGTGTAACAACTCACCTGCCGAATCAACTAGCCCTGAAAATGGATGGCGCTTAAGCGAGAGACCTATACTCCGCCGTTGCGACATGTGCGTTGTCTAGCGCCAGGTCGTAACGAGTAGGAAGGTCGTGGCGGTTGCGTTGAAGGCTATGAGCGTAGGCTCGGCTGGAGCTTCCGTCAGTGCAGATCGTAATGGTAGTAGCAAATATTCAAGTTCGATCCTTGAAGACTGAAGTGGAGAAGGGTTCCACGTGAACAGTAGTTGGATGTGGGTCAGTCGATCCTAAGGTACTGGCGAACGCCTTGTATCATCGGTGGCGAAAAGCTTGCTTTTAGTCCCCGCTTGTCGAAAGGGAATAGGGTTAATATTCCCTAACTGAGATGCAAAGATTGTGTTCTTCGGAGCACAAGCGCGGTAACGCATTCGAACTTGGTTAGTCGCTCAAAGACCGAGCTAGAGTTTTCTTCTCTAGTTAAGGAACGGACTCCCTGGAATTGGTTCAGCCAGAGATGGGGACGTTGTTTCCGAAAAGCACCGCGGTTTCTGTGGTGTCTCGTGCTCTTTGAACGGCCCTTAAAACACCAAGGGAGGCTATTAATTTGCACTCAATCGTACCGATATCCGCATTAGGTCTCCAAGGTGAACAGCCTCTAGTCGATAGAATAATGTAGGTAAGGGAAGTCGGCAAACGAGATCCGTAACTTCGGGAAAAGGATTGGCTCCAGTGGTTGGAACGGTTGGCCAGTTGGTTGATGCTTGTCCGGCGCAGTTCTGTCTGCTTGATACTTTCGGGTTGATGGCGGACTAGTGATTGTGCTTGCTTGCGGACGCTTTCTGGTGTGTGCTTGGACCTCGGTTCTAGTATCCTGATCGCTCATCTAAACAACCGTACTGGAACCGGTACGGACTCAGGGAATCCGACTGTCTAATTAAAACAGAGGTGACAGATGGTCCTTGCGGACGTTGACTGTCACTGATTTCTGCCCATGTACTCTGCGTTGATATGTC